>NZ_STFX01000049.1:5541-6255 GCF_005222915.1 Rhizobium sp. FKL33 | reverse complement strand
GTCACCGTGGCGTTGGCGTCGCTGACCACGGGCGTCACCTTGATCGAGCTGACATCGTTGTCGACCGACACAGTATAGCTGTGGATGGCGCTTGAGAAGCTCGGCGACAGCGATCCGGACGACAGTGACAGGCTGGTCATCGTGGCGTCGGTGGAATCCGCTTCAGCGCGCTCCACCGTCACCGTATAGGTCTCGGTCGTCACGCCGTCCTCGGCGGTGACTTCGACGGTGATCGTGTTGTCGCCCACGTCGAGGCTGAGATTGCCCGAGGTCGAGCCCGATGTGACGGTTGCGCCGTTCACCGTCACCGTGGCGCCGGCGTCGCTGACCACGGGTGTCACCTTGATCGAGCTGACATCATTGTCGACCGACACAGTATAGCTGTGGATGGCGCTCGAGAAGCTCGGCGACAGCGTTCCGGACGACAGCGACAGGCTGGTCAGCATCGCGTCGGTGGAGTCCGCTTCAGCGCGCTTCACCGTCACCGTATAGGTCTCGGTCGTCACGCCGTCTTCGGCGGTGACTTCGACGGTGATCGTGTTGTCGCCCACGTCGAGGCTGAGATTGCCCGAGGCCGCGCCCGATGCGACGGTCGTGCTGTTGACTGTCACCGTCGCATTGGCGTCGCTGACGGTGGGTGTCACCTTGATCGAGCTGACATCGTTGTCGACAGAGGCCGTATAGCTGTGGATGGCGCTCGAGAAGCTCGGCGAC
>NZ_STFX01000049.1:4674-5531 GCF_005222915.1 Rhizobium sp. FKL33 | reverse complement strand
CGATCCGGACGACAGCGACAGGCTGGTCAGCGTCGCATCGCTGGAGTCCGCTTCAGCCCGGGTGACGGTGACCGTATAGGTCCCGGTCGTCACGCCGTCCTCGGCGGTGACTTCGACGGTGATGGTGTTGTCGCCCACGTCGAGGCTGAGATTGCCGGAGGCCGAGCCCGAAGCGACGGTCGAGCCGTTCACCGTCACCGTGGCGTTGGCGTCGCTGACCACGGGCGTCACCTTGATCGAGCTGACATCATTGTCAACAGAGGCCGTATAGCTGTGGATGGCGCTCGAGAAGCTCGGCGACAGCGATCCGGAGGACAGCGACAGGCTGGTCAGCGTCGCGTCCGTGGAGTCCGCTTCAGCCCGGGTGACGGTGACCGTATAGGTCTCGGTCGTCACGCCGTCCTCGGCGGTGACCACGACGGTGATCGTATTGTCGCCGACATCGAGGCTGAGATTGCCGGAGGCCGAGCCCGAAGCGACGGTCGAGCCGTTCACCGTCACCGTGGCGTTGGCGTCGTTGACGACAGGCGTCACCTTGATCGAGCTGACATCATTGTCGACATAGGCCGTATAGCTGTGGATGGCGCTCGAGAAGCTCGGCGACAGCGATCCGGACGACAGCGACAGGCTGGTCAGCGTCGCGTCGGTGGAGTCCGCTTCAGCTCGCGTGACGGTGACCGTATAGGTCTCGGTCGTCACGCCGTCTTCGGCGGTGACCTCGACGGTGATCGTGTTGTCGCCGACGTCGAGGCTGAGATTGCCGGAGGCCGCGCCCGATGCGACGGTCGTGCTGTTGACTGTCACCGTCGCATTGGCGTCGCTGACGGTGGGTGTCACCTTGATCGAGCTGACATCGC
>NZ_STFX01000049.1:0-4664 GCF_005222915.1 Rhizobium sp. FKL33 | reverse complement strand
CGCTCGAGAAGCTCGGCGAGAGCGATCCGGACGACAGCGACAGGCTGGTCAGCGTCGCATCGCTGGAGTCCGCTTCAGCCCGCGTCACCGTCACCGTATAGGTCTCGGTCGTCACGCCGTCTTCGGCGGTGACCACGACGGTGATCGTATTGTCGCCGACGTCGAGGCTGAGATTGCCGGAGGCCGAGCCGGAGGCGACGGTCGTGCTGTTGACCGTCACCGTGGCGCCGGCGTCGCTGACGGTGGGCGTCACCTTGATCGAGCTGACATCGTTGTCGACCGACACAGTATAGCTGTTGATGCCGCTTGAGAAGCTCGGCGAGAGCGATCCGGAGGACAGCGACAGGCTGGTCAGCGTGGCGTCGGTGGAGTCGGCTTCAGCCCGGGTGACGGTGACCGTATAGGTCTCGGTCGTCACGCCGTCTTCGGCGGTGACCTCGACGGTGATCGTGTTGTCGCCGACGTCGAGGCTGAGATTGCCCGAGGCCGAGCCGGAGGCGACGGTCGTGCTGTTGACTGTCACCGTCGCATTGGCGTCGCTGACGGTGGGCGTGACGGTCAGCGAGGTCACGGCATTGGCGACCGAGGCCGTATAGCTGTTGATGCCGCTTGAGAAGCTGGGCGACAGCGTTCCGGAGGACAGCGACAGGCTGGTCAGCGTGGCGTCGGTGGAGTCCGCTTCAGCCCGCGTCACCGTCACCGTAAAGGTCTCGGTCGTCACGCCGTCTTCGGCGGTGACTTCGACGGTGATCGTGTTGTCGCCCACGTCGAGGCTGAGATTGCCCGAGGCCGCGCCCGATGCGACGGTCGTGCTGTTGACTGTCACCGTCGCATTGGCGTCGCTGACGGTGGGTGTCACCTTGATCGAGCTGACATCATTGTCGACAGAGGCCGTATAGCTGTGGATGGCGCTTGAGAAGCTGGGCGAGAGCGATCCAGACGACAGCGACAGGCTGGTCAGCGTCGCGTCGGTGGAGTCCGCTTCAGCCCGGGTGACAGTGACCGTGTAAGTCTTGGTCGTCACGCCGTCTTCGGCGGTGACTTCGACGGTGATCGTATTGTCGCCGACGTCGAGGCTGAGATTGCCGGAGGCCGAGCCCGATGTGACGGTCGAGCCGTTGACCGTCACCGTGGCGCCGGCGTCGCTGACGGTGGGCGTAACGGTCAGCGAGGTCACGGCATTGGCGACCGAGGCCGTATAGCTGGTCGTGCCGCTCGCAAAGCTGGGCGACAGGGTTCCTGAGGACAGTGCGAGATTGGCCAACTCCGCATCCGTGGAAGCCGCCCGCGTCACGGTCACCGTATAGGTCTTGGTCGTGGTCCCATCCTGCGCCGTCACCACGGTTGTGATCGTGTTGGCTCCGACAACGAGGTTGAAAGCGCCGGACGCAGAGCCCGATGTGACGGTCGAGCCGTTGACCGTCACCGTGGCGTTGGCGTCGCTGACGGTGGGCGTGACGGTCAGCGAGGTTACGGCATTGGCGACCGAGGCCGTATAGCTGGTCGTGCCGCTCGCAAAGGTGGGCGACAGGGTTCCTGAGGACAGTGCGAGATTGGCCAGTTCCGCATCCGTGGAAGCCGCCCGCGTCACAGTCAACGTATAGGTCTTGGTCGTGGTCCCGTCCTGCGCCGTCACAACGGTTGTGATCGTGTTATCGCCGACAACGAGGTTGAAAGCGCCGGACGCAGAGCCCGATGCGACGGTCGAGCCGTTCACCGTCACCGTGGCGTTGGCGTCGCTGACGGTGGGCGTGACGGTCAGCGAGGTCACGGCATTGGCGACCGAGGCCGTATAGCTGGTCGTGCCACTCGCAAAGGTGGGCGACAGGGTTCCTGAGGACAGTGCGAGATTGGCCAGTTCCGCATCCGTGGAAGCCGCCCGCGTCACCGTCACCGTATAGGTCTTGGTCGTGGTCCCATCCTGCGCCGTCACCACGGTTGTGATCGTGTTGGCTCCAACGTCGAGGCTGAGAGCGCCGGAGGCCGAGCCGGAAGCGACGGTCGCGCCGTTGACCGTCACCGTGGCGTTGGCGTCGCTGACGGTGGGCGTGACGGTCAGCGAGGTTACGGCATTGGCGACCGAGGCCGTATAGCTGGTCGTGCCGCTCGCAAAGGTGGGCGACAGGGTTCCTGAGGACAGTGCGAGATTGGCCAGTTCCGCATCCGTGGAAGCCGCCCGCGTCACCGTCACCGTATAGGTCTTGGTCGTGGTCCCATCCTGCGCCGTCACCACGGTTGTGATCGTGTTGGCTCCAACGTCGAGGCTGAGAGCGCCGGAGGCCGAGCCCGATGTGACGGTCGAGCCGTTGATCGTCACCGTGGCGTTGGCGTCGCTGACGACGGGGGTCACCTTAATCAAGTTGACATCGTTGGCGACCGAGGCCGTATAGCTGGTCGTGCCGCTGGCGAAACTCGGCGACAGCGTGCCGGAAGACAATGACAAACTGGACAGAGTCGCATCCGCAGACCCCGCCCGGGTGACGGTGATCGTGTAAGTCTTTTTCGTCGAGCCGTCTTCGGCCGTGACTTCGACATCAATGTCGTTGTCGCCGACGGCGAGGTTGATACTGTCCGAGGCCGCGCCCGATGTCACTGCGGCGCCCTCCACCTTCACCGTGGCGTTGGCGTCATTGACGGTGGGCGTCACTTTGATCGTGCTGACGGCATTGTCAACCGAGGCCGTATAGCTGGTGGTGGCGCTCGCAAAGTCGGGCGACAGCGTTCCTGAGGAGAGCGCGAGGTTGGAAAGATTGGCATCGGTCGAGGATGCGGACGGTTCGGCACAGGTAACCGTGAGAGTGCCTGTCGCGCCAGCGTTCCCCAGACCAGAGGTTAGCAACATAATCTGAAACCAGGATCCGGCAGCTGAAACTTGGTAGCTTCCAGAAACGTTTCTGGCTTCGCTCCACGGGGGCGTGCCATCCATGTATGACGCGCCATCGACATTAACACTGTAATCGTAGTTACCAACGTAGAATGAGACGTAGTTTTTGGCGTCAACAATTCCAGAGCTCGTAAATGCCCATGAAATCACCTCGTTCTCGTTCAATCCGTTAAACACAGGGCCTGAATTATCTTCGACAGTGTCTAAGTGCACCCCATAATAGGGTGAATTCGTATTTTCGGAACCATATGTCACGCCGCTGCCCCAGTCGGTGTTGATGTTCTTACAGGCGTCAGACATGGCCGCCTCTGAGCGGGTGGCGGTCAAAAGCATTCCCGCCACGACGAGGAACATCAACAGGAAGAGCCGCGACACGTGGCGCAGACAGGCGGCTGCAAGGGCGCCGACCAGGGAACGGATCCGGTTGAAATGCCGATGCGCGCCGGATGACGCCAATGCCTTCGCGGAAACATCGCCAACAATCGACATTTGGCCGGGCGTTTCTCTCTGCATACCATTCCCTCTCGGCGCGACGTCATGGCGTCACGCAAATATCCGCGTCCCGATGCCTGAACTCCGTATCCGCTGCTCCCTTTCTTGCCGCGATCGCCAGAACAGGCGAGTTGGCGACCAAAAGGAGGGGCGTCAGACAATGAATAGAAATAGATTACCCATATTGATTCTTTTTGACACAGCCAGATCATCCATGCAATTGATTTGCAAGCCCTTTGCACAGCCGAATTCGGCGCAAATCATGCCGGGATGAGAAAGCGGACTATAAAATTATAGCTTCATAATGAAGGTAGATAAACATAGATCGCTCCGTCCTTTAAACGGCAGAGAAACGACTATGCTTCAATTTTCGAGCCAATTCATATTTGGATCTTTGCAGAGGCGCTCCGCGGTGTGGTCTATACGGATGCGCCAGGCCATCCGCCGCTGCCGAGCCGGCTGATGGCGGGACTGGCGATCCTCACATCGATGCATGACCTGTCGGGCGAAGCGCTTTGCGATCGCTGGATGGGCCACCCCCATTGTAAGCTGTTCCGCGGCGAGGAATTCTTCCGCCACGACCGGCTGTTCGACCGCTCCTCGATGACGACGCTAGCGGCAGAGGATGGGCGAGGACAAGCTCAACGTGCTCTTGGAAGAAAACCTGGCGTTGGCGGTGCGCACGCAGGCGGTCAAGCCCGCCAACTTCACCAAGGCGATCGTCGACACCAACGCGCAGCCGAAGGCGGCCACCTATCCGACCGACGCCAAACTGACGCATCGCGCCCACGAGCGGCTGTTCAGGCTGGCGCGAAAGCTCCGTGTCGAACTTAGGCAATCCTGTGCGCGGGTCGGCGAACACGCGCTGATCAAACGCCAGCGCTATGCGCATGCCAAGCAGTTCAAGCGAGCTGGCAAGGCCCTGAGAACATTAAGAACCTACCTGGGAAGGGTGATCCGCGACATCGTCCGCAAGGCCAAGGGCGATCCTGAACTGATGCTGGGGAGACGCGTCCATGCAGGCAACTGCAATCTCAATCGCTTCAAAGGCGTGGCCCCAGACGCCGATCCCAGGGCTTCTCGCTGCATGCGCCCGAAGTGGTATGCATTGGGAAGGGGTGAGAGGCGACGACAGAGTCGGCGAAAAGCTCCAAACCGGGATCGCGTGGATAGAAATACTTCAAATGCGATCAGGCTTCTCTCGAGTTGGACTTGCATCGGAAAAGTGGAGAGGTTTTCTTGAGTTGAAAGGAAACCGGAATGCCGAAGCAGAAGAATTTTACCAAAG
>NZ_STFX01000048.1 GCF_005222915.1 Rhizobium sp. FKL33 | reverse complement strand
TGCGTATTTCGGCGGAACGGGACAGTCGTTTCACTAAATCGTGGACAGCAGTTTCACTAATTCCGGGACAGCCTGGTGTTGCCGATTTTCGCCTGCCTGGTTGATGTCATGCGCGATTGATTTCGCCGTTTTCAGCGCCGGTCAAGTGGGATGGTGTTTTCTGCCGTCGCATGCTGTCTCCCTCAAGGGTGATGCGGTGCGCATTGTGGATGATCCGATCGAGGATTGCGTCTGCGATGGTGGGTTCTCCGATCATGTCATGCCACTGGGCGACGGGAAACTGCGCGGTGATGAGCGTCGATTTCCGGCGATAGCGCTCCTCGAAGATTTCCAGCAGGTCGAGGCGTTGTTGGTCCGTGAGCGTGTGGGTTCCCCAGTCATCGAGGATAAGCAACTGGACGCGGGCGAGTTTGTCGACCAAGCGTGGAAAGCGGCCGTCGAGCCGGGCAAGGCCAAGGTCTTCGAACAGACGCGGCAGCGCAGATACAGGACGGAATGATCGAGCCGGGCAGCCTGGCGGCCGAAGGCGCAGGCGAGCCAGGTTTTTCCCGTGCCGGTCTGGCCGGTGATGATCATATTGTCATGCGCCTTCAACCATGCCCCTTGGGCAAGCGACAGAGTGTTGCGGCGGTCGAGGCCACGCTGAGAGGCAAAGTCGATGTTCTCGATGCAGGCGTCGGGAAAGCGGAGTTTTGAAGCCGCAAGCCGGTTGCTCAGGCGTTTGTCGGATCGCAGAGCCGTTTCCCGATCGAGCATCAGTCCGAGCCATTCGTCGCGGCTGAGATCGCTGCTGTTGTTCTGAGCGGCGAGTTCGCGATAGGCCGTCGCCATTCCGGCCAGGCCAAGGGCCTGCATCTGATCGAGGGTTGGATGTGTCAGCATGGGTCTTTCCTTCTTCACTGGTAATAGGAGCCGCCGCGGATATTGGCGTGCGGCGGGGTGGGTTTTGCCGGGGCGGTCTGGGGTTTGGTCTGATCGAGACCGGATTTGAGAATGGCGGCGACAGAGGAATATGTGACGGAGTTGATCGTGAGCGCCCGCTCACACGCCGCTTCCAGGCGATCCGTCTCGTAACGGCGAGCAAGGGACAGAATGCCGAAGGCCGAGCGATATCCTTGTTCGGGATGAGGTCGATCGCGCATCATCCGCTCGACCAGGATGGCGGTGTTCACCCCGATCTTCGCCGCCTGGTTCAAAAGCGATGCCGGCGTCGTGTTGGCGTAACGTTGGTGGGATTTGGGCATGTGCTCGTTGACCGTGACATGCCCGGATCGCTGAGAGCGCCTGACATGGCTGGCAATCCGCGTATGATCGATAAATATCTCGACCACCCGATGGGTCAGACGAACATCGACCTGTCGGCCGATCAGGCGGTGCGGCACAGAGTAGAAGGTCTTGTCGACCTCGACATGATAATCGGGATGGACCTTCGCCGATTTCCATTCCGCATAGTCGAACGGCGTTGCTGGCAGCGGCGCAAGCGCCTTTCTCTCCACCTCATCGAACAGCTCTCTGCGCGACTTGCCGACGTGGCGCATCGGGCGGTTGTTCAAGTCGTCGAGCAGAGCCGAGATCGCGGCGTTCAGATCGGCCAGACTGAAGAAGCGCCGGTTTCTGAGGCGCGCCACTATCCAGCGCTCGACGATCAGCACCGCGCCCTCGACCTTAGCCTTGTCGCGGGGCTTACGGCTTCTGGTCGGCAGGATGGTCGTATCGTAATGCTCAGCCATGGCGGCGAAGGTGGCGTTGAGCGTCGGCTCGAACCACAGCGCCTTGGCGACGCCCGCCTTCAGGTTGTCGCACACGATCGCTTTGGGGACGCCGCCGAAGAAGCTCAGCGCGCGTTCCTGGCCCTCGATCCAGTCCGGCAGCTTCTGGCTGAAGCTGGCATAGGCGAATGTCAGCGACGAAGCGGCAAGCACCGCCACGAAGATCTGCGCCGAATGGATGACGCCGGTCGAGGGGTCGATGATGGGGATTGTATGGCCGGCGTAATCGGTCTGCATCACCGCGCCCGCTTCATGACGGTTGCGGAACGTCGCGTGAGCCCGGCGTTCGAAGGCGGCAAAACGCTCGCAGAACCATGTGTAACCGTAGCCCTCGGGATGGCTCGCCCTGTATTCCTGCCACAGCAGCGTCAGCGTCACGCCCTTGCGCTTCAACTCAGTGGATACGGACCGCCAATCCGGTTCGACCAGGTCCTGTGGCGGGCGGCCAACGCGCCGGAACAGATGTCGCTCCAGCGCGGCGTCATCATCAAGGCCCGCGGGCAATGGCCAGACCAAAAGTCCGGTCTCCTTCGCGCGAAGCAGATATGTCGCCACCGAGGTCTTGCTGATCTTGAGGCGTTCCGAGATGGCGCAAACCGAAAGGCCCTGCTCATGCGTCAGCCGCAGTATCGATCTGATATCTTTCACTGTCGTTCGTCTCGCTCGCTTCCGTCTTGGCATAGCCCCTCTCAACTGATGGTGAGGAGCCAATCTGCCAGAACGGCGCTTGCGAAAATCGACCTTAAATCCACGCCCGAGACTGTCCCGGAATTAGCGGAAGCACTGTCCCGTATTTACTGAAATCGCTGTCCGCGAATTACCGGAATCCCTGTCCCGGAATTCGTGAAACACGCA
>NZ_STFX01000047.1 GCF_005222915.1 Rhizobium sp. FKL33 | reverse complement strand
ACAATGATGTCAGCTCGATCAAGGTGACGCCCGTGGTCAGCGACGCCGGCGCCACGGTGACGGTGAACGGCTCGACCGTCGCCTCCGGCTCGGCCTCGGGCAATCTCAGCCTCGATGTCGGCGACAATACGATCACCGTCGTGGTCACCGCCGAGGATGGCGTGACGACCGAGACCTATACGGTCACCGTCACCCGGGCTGAAGCGGACTCCAGCGATGCGACGCTGACCAGCCTGTCGCTGTCGTCCGGATCGCTCTCGCCGAGCTTCTCGAGCGCCATCCACAGCTATACTGTGTCGGTCGACAACGATGTTAGCTCGATCAAGGTGACGCCCACCGTCAGCGACGCCAACGCCACGGTGACGGTGAACGGCGCAACCGTCGCTTCGGGCTCGGCCTCCGGCAATCTTAGCCTCGACGTCGGCGACAACACCATCACCGTCGTGGTCACCGCCGAAGACGGCGTGACGACCGGGACCTATACGGTGACGGTGAAGCGCGCTGAAGCGGACTCCAGTGATGCGACGTTGACCAGCCTGTCGCTGTCCTCCGGATCGCTGTCGCCCAGCTTCTCAAGCGGCATCAACAGCTATACGGCCTCGGTCGCCAATGCCGTGACCTCGCTGACCGTCACGCCCACCGTCAGCGACGCCAATGCGACGGTGACAGTCAACAGCACGACCGTCGCCTCCGGCTCGGCCTCCGGCAATCTCGGCCTCGACGTCGGCGGCAATACGATCACCGTCGTGGTCACCGCCGAGGACGGCGTGACGACCGGGACCTATACGGTCACCGTGACGCGCGCGGCTGCTGTTACAGTCACCCTGTCGCCCGAAGCGGGAGCCTTGACGGCGGGACGCGTGGACACCGCCTATAGCCAGACTTTCTCAGCCTCCGGCGGTACTGCGCCCTATAGCTACAGCGTGACAGACGGATCGCTGCCGGCCGGCTTGACGCTGTCCAGCGCCGGCGTGCTCACGGGCACGCCGACGACCAAGCAGGACGCCAGCTTCACCATCACCGCCACTGACGCCGAAGACGAAACAGGCGAGGCCGCCTATACGCTGAAGATCAACGCGGCCCCGGTGACTGTGACCCTTTCGCCCGAAGCGGGAGCCTTGACGGCGGGACGGGTGGACGCCGCCTATAGCCAGACCTTCTCGGCCTCGGGCGGTACGGCGCCCTATCGCTACAGTGTCACGGACGGAGCTTTGCCAGACGGCTTGACGCTGTCCAACACCGGGGTGCTCACCGGCACGCCGACGGCCCAGGAGAACGCCAGCTTCACCATTACCGCCACCGACGCCGAAGACGAAACAGGCGAGGCCGCCTATACGCTGAAGATCAACGCGGCCCCGGTGACCGTCACCCTGTCGCCCGAGGCTGGGGCCCTAACGGCGGGACGCGTGGACACCGCCTATAGCCAGACTTTCTCGGCCTCGGGCGGTACTGCGCCCTATCGCTACAGCGTCACGGACGGTTCGCTGCCCGACGGTTTGGCGCTGTCCAGCGCCGGCGTGCTCACGGGCACGCCGACGACCAAGCAGAACGCCAGCTTCACCGTCACCGCCACCGACGCCGACGACGAAACAGGCGAGGCCGCCTATACGCTGAAGATCAACGCCGCGCCTCGGATCGTGAAGTTGTCGCCCCGCGGCGGCGCCCTCACCGAAGCCATGGCAGGTGAGCAATATAGCCAATCGATCACCGCGACAGGCGGAGTTGGAGCGATGACGTTCAGCCTGACGTCAGGCAGTTTGCCGAAAGGCCTGACGCTGAATGTCTCGACCGGCGACCTGACCGGGCCGCTGGAACTCGATACCGAGGGCGACTACAACTTTGTTCTGCGAGCGCGCGACAGCCGTGGAAACTACGGAACCGGCTCATACAGCATCAAGGTCAAGCCGCGGGCCGTGACGGTGACGGATAAGCAATTGGATGTTCCAGCCGGTTCGACGCCCGTCGATATCCCCCTTCATAAGGAAGCGACCGGCGGGCCCTTCGTATCCGCCGAAAAAACCTTCGTGGAGCCGGAAAATGCGGGTGTCGCCACGATTGTTCGGGGCAGCTTCGCGCAGGCGAAAGCGACCGCGCCCGTGGGTTGGTATCTCCAGTTCGATCCGAATCCCAGCTATGCCGGACAGGTGAAGGTCGGCTTCCGCCTAACCAGCGCGCTCGGCCTCTCAAACACTGGAACGGTGACCTACAACATCGCCCTCAACAAGGACGAGGTGGCCGAGGAGGTGACCGGACTCGTCGAGGATTTCGTCCTTTCGCGGCAGAACCTCCTCGCCTCAACCATCAAAGTCCCCGACCTCCTGAAACGCCGCCGGCTGGCCGCGATGAACGAGTCGGTGACGACGCAAATCCAACCCTATACAAGCGGGTTGACGCTCAACTTTTCCACCAGTCTCGCACAAATCGAAACCGCGCGTGACCGCGCGGACGGCATAGCCGTAGGGTCGCCATCGACTTTCGATATCTGGATGAGCGGCGCTTTCATCGCGCATAACAGCGAAGGGAACGGCGATACCTCGGGAAGCTTCGCGATGATTTCAGCCGGCGCCGACTATCTGGTGACCGAGAAACTGCTCCTGGGCTTGTCCTTTCATTACGATCGGATGACAGATCCGACCGACGAGGATGGCGACTTGACTGGAAATGGCTGGCTTGCGGGTCCCTACGCCTCGGTCGAGATCGGCAAAGGCGTGTTCTGGAACGCAAATATCCTCTATGGCGGTTCGGTCAACGACATCGACACCGCCTTCTGGGATGGCGGTTTCGATACCCGCCGGTGGTTGTTCGATAGTTCCATCAACGGCGAATGGCGGCTGGACGAGGACACCGTGCTCTCGCCGAAGCTCCGCGCCGTCTATATGTCCGAAACTGTCGACGACTATGCGGTCAACAACGCGCAGGACGACACGGTGGACCTCAAAGGCTTCACCACCGAGCAGCTGCGGGCGAGCATCGGGGCGGAACTGAGCCGGGACTACCACCTGGAAAACATGGTTCTCACACCGAGCATCGGGGTCACGGGCGGTTATGCCGGTCTGGATGGTTCCGGCGTCTTCGGTCAGGTCTCGGCGGGATTGTCCGTGAACACCGAGACCATGCTGACATTCGATTTCGATTTGCTCTTCAATTTCGACGACGGCGGCGATAGATCCGCAGGCGCGCGCGCGCGCGTCGGCGGCAGATTCTGAGGTTTGGTTCGGAATTATGAAGTCGGCCCAGGAATAGTATCGTCTATTCTAAATGGTTTTTGCAGCGCAATTTTCTCGGCGAGATGTCCATAGCCGAGATTTGCTGCAGCGCGGTTGCTTGCGGCACGAGCGCTCTGGCGGTCGATCAAATACGAGGAGGTCTACCTCCACGCCTACGAGTCCGTGTCCGAGGCCCGCGTTGGCATTGGCCGTTTTACAACAGTCGACGCCCACATTCATCCCTTGACCGACGGACGCCGGATCAGGCCTACTTCAACGCGCTGGACCCAATAATGGTGGCGGCCTCATCGAGGCGGAAATCCAGTAGCAAAATACCAGGAACTGTTCAGCCAAGCCGAGCAAGCTCTGCAGGGATTGGTTCACAGTGCATGTGCTTCGTATAATTGATCACGCCGCGTCAGCACAACATCACGTTGACGCCAGCTGTGCGTATGGATTCCGATATTTCCATTCCGGGAGCTTGATCGGTTACCAGATGATTGATGGCGCTCCAGGTTGCATAGCGCGCGGTGAACAGTCGGCCGTGCTTAGAATGATCGGCCACAACAACGGTGGAAGCTGCCCGCGCGACCATGGCTGTGTAGACGGCGCCGCATTCCAGAAGCGCATCGGACGGACCGTCGGGTCCCAGTCCGCTTGCGCCGAGAATGGCGAAGTCGGCATAAAAAGAGTGGAGGAAGGACACCGCGTGCGCACCGACCGTTGCCCCTTCGGCCGCCTGATAATCCCCCGGCAACATCACCACCTTGATGGTCGGGTTGATGGCCAGCACGGTCGCCACTCCGAAGGAATGAGTGAGAACGGTGATGTTTTTCATGTCGACTGCAATGCGGCGGGCGGTGTGCACCGTTGTCGATCCGGAGCCGATCATCAGCACCTGCGCACCCTTGAGCACCTGCACCGCGGCCTTTGCGATGCGTTCGCGCTCAGTGACGAACAGAGCATGCCGTTCCGTAACGGAAGGCTCGGTCGAGAGCGATCGCACCGCGCCGCCATAGGTTCGGTTGAGCAGGCCCTGTTCGGTCATCTCGTCAAGGTCGCGACGGATGGTTTCGGTGGAAACGTCCAGCCGCTTGGCGAGTTCGGCCACGCGCAGGCTGGGCGCCTGGTTCAGCTCCGTCAGGATACGCTCCTGGCGCTGGCTCTTCGGCTTCTTCATCGCCCGTTCCCCTCCACGTCCTCAATTCTCTCCGCAACCCATTCCCGTCCTCCCGCCAGCACCGCTTGATAGACCGCTGCGCCAATGGCGCGGCCAATATCGGTGTGGAGGCCGGCATAGGTTTGCCTGGGTCCTGTCGCAGGGCAGGCAAGCGCTATGCAATCGGTGCCGGTGCCCGTCACCACAAGGCCATTCTTCTTCCATCCCAGATCGATCACTGCGCTTGTGCGCGCTTGCGCGGCAATCGACAGAGCCTCGATCATGCCGGCCTGATCGAGCGACCGATCGACATGGGCCAGCAGATTGATCGTGCCTGCAGCGCCATCGTGCGGCGCGTCGTGGCCAACCCGGCCGGCATTGGCCAGGCCCACGGTCGCCAGGCAGAAACCTGTCGCCTCTCCCTGTCGGCATTCAGCCCGGTGATGCTTGCGCACGTCCCGAGACGTCATCATCTGCACGGCTGCGCCATAGCCGCGCGCGGCAAGTCCTGTGCGCAACAGGTCTGCGGGATCGACGCCAACTGGCAAATCCCTATCCGACACTTCGAGCCAAGCGACAGAATGGGCGCGGGTGAAACCCGGCCGCGTCAGCGACCAGCTCAGCACCGCCTGTTCGTCTTCGAAGCGGGCGGCGAGAATTTTGTCTGCGCAATGGATAACGGGTGCGTTCATCGCCAAAGCTTTGTCAGGAACCGCAGCGCCGGACAAGTCTTGCTCATGCGCGCTCCCCGGCTGACTTATCATGTCGCGGGCGGCAGATAGGCGATCAGTTCGCTCGTGTTCATCACATTGGCGTAGATCATGTTGATGCGTTCGAGTTCGCTGACATGCAGATCCAGCGAGCCGGCGGCGCAGGCGTCATCGACGACAATGACGTCGAAGCTTTCATCGGCAAGGCTGCGCACGGTGGAGGAGACGCATTGATCGGTGAAAATCCCGGTGCAGACGACATGGGTAATCCCCATATTGCCGAGAACCAGCCTGAGATTGGTGCCGGTGAGCGCGCTGTCGGTGGTCTTGGTGACGACGATCTCTCCCGGCGCGGGCGCGATGGCGTCGAGGATCTGCGACTCTTGCTCATCCTTCGGCAGCAACAGATTGTTCCAGCCTGGCTTTTTCTGGCTCAGCGAGCGGTCGCGGCCATCTTCACGCAGGCAGGCGATTCGGGCAAACAGAACGTCCAAGCCGCGGCTTCGGAACTCCTGCAGAAGCCGCTGATTGTTTGGGATTACAAGCTCGTGCATGCGCTGGTGAAACGGCGTCCAGGCGTGATAACGCGCCAGATCCTCTCCGGAAAGAGAGGCGGGATCGGGTCGCTCGAGATAGGTGTTCTGCATATCGATCACGAGGAGCGCCGTTCGGCCCTTTTGCAGCACGGGATCCTCGGGCTCCGGCGCGCCCTGGTAGTAGAAAGAGCGGCGTTCGGTTTTCCAGCCCATGTCAGTCCTCATGTCTCTACGTTGCGGCGGCGCAGCAGAAGCAATATGAGGCCACCCGTCAACAGCAGAACCGCAGCCGACAGCGTGCTCATTGTGCCCAACGCCGGCACCATCGGCGAATAGCCCGCCACCATTTTCGAGTAGAGCCATTTCGGGATCGTGGAATCCACCCCCGCCGTATAAAGCGACAGCGGAAAATTGCCCCAGGACAGCAGAAAGGCAAACAGCGCGCCCGACCATATGCCCGGCCAGAGAATAGGCAGGGTGATTTCGCGGAGAATGAACAGGCGGCTCGCGCCCAGATCACGCGCAGCTTCCTCCAGCGTGGGATCGAAACCATAGACCTGGATGGCGATGACCAGCGTCACCACAGGCGTGATCCAGACGAGATGGGCAATCACCGCCGTCTGCCAGCTCGGGCTGATCCCCAGCGCGTTGAACCACAGAAGCAGCGCAAGCCCAAGAACGGGCTGCGGAAAGAACACCGGCAGCAGAATGGCCTTCTGATAGAGCTTGCGCCCCTTCCATTCATAGCGGGCGAAAGCAAGCGCGCCAAAAAACGCCAAAGCCACGGAAACCAGGGTGACGATGGCCGCGATCAGCAGCGAATTCTGCACCAGCGCCTGGATTTCGAGCGATGCGAACGTCTTGCCCCACCATTCCGTGGAGAACATCCTGATCGGAAAGCCGAAATAGCGCCCTTTGGAGAGGCCCGCGAGGGCGCCGCAAAGGATCGGCAGATAAATCAGCAGAATGACAAAGGCCGTCCAGAGCGCAATGAACAGGCGGGCGCGAGTTTGCGAGCGGGTTTCCATTATCACCTCCGGCCCAGAATGCGGTCGAGATCGAGCCGCGACAACACATAGAGCGCAAGGCCGCTAACGATCAGCACCAGGATCAGCGCCAACGCCGATCCAAGCGGCCAGTTCTGCGCATAGGTGAACGCCGTCTCGATATCCTGGGCGATGGTGATGACCGATTGACCGCCGAGGATCTTGGATTCGGCGATCGCGCCGGCGGCCAGAACGAAGGTCAGGAGCATGCCGATGAGGATGCCGGGCATGGCCAACGGCAATTCGATTTCCCGCCAGATCATCATCCTGCCGGCCCCAAGATCACGCGCGGCGTCCACCAGATCTTTGGGTATCATGGCGAGACCGAGCGACATCGGAAACAGCATGAACGGCACATAGACATAGAGCATGCCGAACAGGATGGCGCCTGGCGTGTAAAGCACGTCCGGCCCACCGGCAAAACCCAGCCATTTCAGCGTCCCGACCAGCACGCCGTTCTTGATGAAGAACAGCACCCAGCCATAGAGGCGCACATTTTCGGACACGAACAGCGGGAAGACGAAGAGCACGCCGACAAAACCCGACCATTTGCCGAACAGCCGGTTCAGCCCGTAGGCGATGGGATAAGCGATGACGGTGAGAAGCGCCACCGTCGCAAATGCATAGGCCAGAGACCAGGCAAACGACATCCACACCGTGTTGGACGGATCGACGATCGCTGCGAAATTGGCGAGCGTGAACGAGCGGAAGACGTCAAAGCTCCGGGGCGTGGCGAAGGCATAGGCGGCCACGGTCAGAAGCGGCGCCAGAAAGCCGAGGAGCAGAAGCACGACCACTGGGCTTGCCGTTTTTAGCCCGGCGGGAACGACAAAGGCCGAACGGTTCGCTGCGGGCGCTGGAGATTCAAGACTCGCAACCGCCATGATCAATCTCCCACAACGATGGCGTCGGCGGCGTCCCAGCCAATGGAGACCTCTTCGCCCGCGGCAATGTGGCCGACGGCTGCGCGCGGCGCCTCGACGAGATAAATGCGCTCGCCGGCATGGATCTGATACTGAATGCGCGATCCCAACGAATATTCATTGTAGATCTTGCCTTTGATGACATTGTCGGCGCGCGACTGGGGATCGATGATCCGCATCGTTTCGGGCATGACGATGACCGTCGCCTCATCGCCTGAGATGCTCTGCTCATGCGCCACGCGAACCGGCAGTCCCTCTGAGGTAAACCAGGCGCCGCCCCTCTTCGTCACGGCGAAACTGTTCACTTCGCCGAAGAATTCCGCCACGAAGCGGTTGGCCGGCTTGGTGTAGATGTCCTCGGGCGTGCCGATCTGCACAATCTTGCCTCGGCTCATCACGCCGATGCGGTCCGACATCACCATGGCCTCTTCCAGCGAATGGGTGATGTAGACAAAGGTCTTGCCGCTTTCGCGATGCAGATCCTTGAGTTCCTTCTCCAGCGCCTTCTTCAGCTTGTAATCCAGCGCCGACAATGGCTCGTCGAAAAACAGCACGTCTGGGTCATAGGCGAAGGCGCGCGCCAACGCCACGCGCTGCTTTTCGCCGCCCGAGCAGCGCATGACATTCTTGCCGTAATAGCTCTCGGGCAACCTGACCATGCGCATCAGCTCCAGCGCCCGCTCCTTGCGCACGGCTGGCGCGATCTTGCGGACCTTGAGCGCGAATTCGATGTTTTCACCCACTGTCTTGTGCGGAAACAAAGCGAGCGACTGAAACACCAGACATGTCGGCCGCTTGTCGGCCGGCACGTCGTTCATCAGTTCGCCGCGGAGCGTAATATAGCCATGCGTTGGCGCCTCCATGCCTGCCAGCATGCGCAGAAGCGTCGTCTTGCCGGATCCAGACGGGCCGACAATGGTGACGAACTCCCCCTCCTTGATGTCCACGTCGATGCCATCGACGGCTGCGAAATCGCCGAAGATTTTCTTGACGCCCACCAATTGCAAGACAGGCTTGGCGGGCGCGGGCCGTGTATGCCCGCTTTGGGCGGCCGGCGCGTCAGGAAGGGCAGTCATCGCAAGGCTCATAATCAGTCTCCGCTGGTCTGGCTCAACCGCGCAGGCGCTTGGCGGCGGTCATCAGTTCGAGCGCCTTGGGATAATCGGGCACGATGTCATATTCGGCCGAGCGCGCCATTTCCTCTTCCAGGCTATCCCACTGGATGGCTTCCAGCTCGTCCTTGGTGAAGAGTTCGAAGCATTTCGGATTGCCCATCTGGGCGACGGGATTGAACGTGCCTTCGGCGAAGGCCACAGTATGGGCGACGTCCGGCGCCTGGACATATTTCAGGAATTCCTGCGCCAGAGGCGAAAGGCTCGGATTGTTGACCGTCGAGGTGATCTCGATCCAGGAAATGCCGCCCTTGCCGTCGATCGGCCCCTTGAGCGGCGTGATGGCGCGCAAATTCGGATAGCCGTCGGCGCGAGCCGGCGAGACCGAATAGGTGCCGCCGGTCAGATAGAGGTCGATTTCACCCGACACCAGCGCCTGATTGAGCGAAGCCATATCGCCCACCAGCTTGGCGCCCTTGAACACCCGTTCGGCCGTCTCCGAGAATGTCTTGAACTCGGCTTCGCTGTGCTCCTTGAACGGGTTGATGCCGGCGATCAGGAAAATATTGAAGACATTCCAGTCATCCGATTCCTGGATGCCGTATTTGCCGGTGATGGATTTGTCATTGAACAGATCCCAGCCCTGTTCTTCCGCCGTCTTGCGCGCGATCTTGTCGGTGTTGACGACGAAGGAATAAGGCCCAAAGCGCTGCGCCATGCCCAGCAGATCCTTGCCGTCGTCGCTCATCGCCCAGCGATAGGGCGCTTTGAACTCGGGCAGCATCTTGTCGAAGAAGGGCTCGAATTCGGCGCGCGGCAAAGGCTTGATCAGACCAGCCGGCGCCATGACCTTACGGGCCCAGGGATTGTTGACGTTGATCAGATCCCAGATCTTGGTCTCGCCGGCGCGCAGCCGGTTGATCATTGTCGGGTCGTTGGTCAGGCTCTCGGCCTTGACCGTCGCGCCCTGGCTGGAGCGGAAAGGATCAAGCACCTGAGCAGAATTATAGCCCTCCCAGCACAGGATGTTGAGCTCCTTCTCGCGCGCGGCGAAGGCGTTTGCGGCGTTGGCGAGCGGGCCAGCAAAGGCGGACGCGCCCATCATCTGCATCATGTTGCGTCTGGACATCTTCATCATGACTGTTCCCTTTTTTCAAAGCCTGGTTGGCAAGGCTTGGCTTCTTGATGTTGGAAGTGTGTCGCATAAATGTGTGGTTTACAACATGAAATTTGTCGGTCATTGTGCGTTGCGGAAAAATAATGGTTCCTGTGGCCGATATGGACGTCACTTGTTGACGGTTTGCCTAAATATTGGAAAACGCGTGCAATTCTTTTGTGCGGCGCGCCTCTTCCAGTGGCAGGTTGGAGTCGGCTGCAAAAAATGGCCATCCGCATAAGCGCGCGGCTACACGATGAAATGACAGAGGTGGGAGAAGAAAATGTTGAAGTCACTACAGGGCAAGACAGTCATCGTAACCGGCGCCAGCCGCGGCATCGGCAAGGGGATTGCGCTGCGGTTCGGCGAGGCCGGCCTCAATGTGGTCGCGGTGTCGCGCAGTCAGTCTGACGCCGAAGCGATCGCCGCCCTGATCGGCCCAAACGCCATCGGCTTCGGCGCCGATGTCAGCACGCCGGAAGGCTGCCAGGCCATGGCTGCTGCGGCTGTTGAGAGATTTGGCGGCATCGACGTGCTCTGCGCCAATGCCGGGATTTTCCCCGCCGCCAAGCTCGGCGAGATGACCGCCGCTGATTTCGATCATGTCATCAACACCAATCTCCGCAGCACGTTTTTGAGCGTCAGCGCCGTTCTGCCGGCGATGACCAAAGCGGGCCAAGGCCGCATCGTCATCACCTCATCGATCACCGGCCCGATAACGGGCTTTCCCGGCTGGTCGCATTATGGCGCCAGCAAAGCCGGGCAACTGGGCTTCATGCGCACCGCCGCCATCGAGCTTGCGCCAAAGAACATCACGGTCAACGCCGTCATGCCAGGCAATATCTTCACCGAGGGGCTGGATGGTATTGGCGGCGATTATATCGCCAAGATGGAAGCGTCGATTCCGATGCGCAGGCTGGGTGTGGTTGCGGACATCGCCAATGCGGCGCTGTTCTTCGCCTCGGAAGAAGCCAATTACATCACGGGCCAGCAGATCGTGGTCGATGGCGGCCAGGTCCTGCCTGAATCCATGGGCGCGCTCGAAGCGATGTGAGGCGGAAACCACAGCTCCGGGCGCAACGCGCCCGGCGTTTTCCGGCGCTTACCGCGCCGCTAGGATGGTTTCCAAGGTCTGCGTGAAATAGCCGACATCCTGTTCGCCGAAACACAGAGGAGGGCGGATCTTCAGGGTCGCGCCATATTTGCCGGCGGCTCCGATCAGAACCCCGTGCGCCTTCATCTGATTGATGACATACGTCGTCAGCGCGGTGTCCGGCGCGCCATCCGCGTCGACGAAATCAAGCCCGATGAACAGGCCCGCTCCTCGCACCGCGCCAATGGCGTCATGGCGCGAACCAAGATCCTCCAGGCCGCTTTTGAAGCTTGCGCCCACGCGGGCCGCATGCGCAACCAGTTCTTCCTCGGCAATCACATCCAGCACGGCAAGGCCAGCTGCGGCGGCGACCGGATTGCCGCCAAATGTGTTGAAATAGCCTGTCTCCTCGCAAAACTGCGCCAGCAGATCCGGCCGCGTCACCACGCCGCCCATGGGAAAGCCATTGCCCATCGGCTTGCCCATTGTGACGATGTCCGGCGTCACATCATGCCGGTTGAAGCCCCACATGCCGCCGCCAGTGCGGCCAAAGCCGGGCTGCACCTCGTCGGCGATGAACAGCCCGCCAGCCGCATGGACGGCTGCGATCGCCGGCTTAAGGAAACCGGCCGGGTCCGCATAAATACCGTCGCTTGAGAAGATGGAGTCGACGATCAGGCCGGCCAGATCATGGCCATGCGCTTTGAGGTCAGCGATGGCGGTTGCGACATCGGCGGCAAATTGCGCGGCGACCTCTGCGCCTTCGCCGGAAGGCGCTCTGACCGTGCGCACGAAATCGGCCGGCTTGCGTTTGCGCAGCGAGGACGGCGAAATCTCGGTCACCAGCGACGTGTTGCCGTGATATGCGGTCTCGGTGACGATGAAGCCTTTGGCGCCAGCTGCGATTTGGGCGATGCGCATGGCGAGGTCGTTGCTCTCGCTGCCCGTGCAGGTAAGCACGACATTGCTGAGCGGCGCCGGAAAGGTGGCAAGAAGCCGCTCGCAATAGGTTTCGAGCGCGCGGTTGATATAGCGGGTATGGATGTTGAGCTGAGCGGTTTGCCGGGCGATCGCCTCCACCACGCGCGGATGGCAATGGCCGACCGAGGGCACATTGTTGTAGACATCGAGGTATTTGCGGCCCTCGACATCAAACATATAGGCGCCCGAAGCATGCGACATTTCGATCGGCTGCTCATAGAACAGCACCGAGGCAGCGCCATAGGTCGCCGAGCGCCGCGCCACGCGATCCGCAAGTTCCGGGGAGAAGCCATCTGCTCTCGATGCGTCAAAGCGGTTGAGCGCAAGAATTTCCTTGGCGGCGACAGTCATGCTGCAAGTCCTGATCTGACGGCCTCGGCGAGATAGCGTTCGGCCAGCGCCACCGTGCCGTCGGTATAAGCCGTTCCCATCGCTTGCGCGGTCGGCGTTTCGGCATGCGAAGCGATCCAGGCCGTGAGCTGCATCCGCCGGAGCATGATCAGCATCGGCAGGGCGGCCTCCTGTTCGGGCGGCAGGGGCGCGACCCGTCGATAGCCGTCAAGCCAGGCCGCCATCAGATCGGGAATATAAGGTTCATGCTCCATGAAGCTGATGGCGGCGGCAAAATCATAGGCGAACCAGGACAGGCCACAATCGTCGAAATCGATGACGCCAAGGCGCTCGCCATCCACCAGTAGATTGGCCGCGCGCATGTCGCAATGCACCAGGCCGAAGCGATCCTCGCCATAACCATAGGCGGCGATCTGCTGCTCCAGCAACTGATAGGTCCGCTCCAGAATCTGCTGGCCCGCCGTAGTCAGGCCCAGCGCCTGGCGCCAATCTCCCCAATGGGCTCCTGGCCCGATGACGCGATCGAAATCCCAGGTCTTGCGAATGAAGTTATCAGGCCGCTTCCAGTTGCGGCTGTGGGCGTGCAGACGGGCGTTAATTTCGCCCAGCGCTCCATACCATTTGACCAGAGCCGATTCCGCATCCGGTTCGCGGCCGGACATATATTCGAAGGCGACGGCAAAGCGATGGCTCTCTCCGTCAAAGAAGCTCTGCAGCAGCCGTCCGTCAGCGCCGGGGATCGGCTTGGGAGTTGCAACAATGTCTTCGGAAATGAGCGCTTTGATCCAGGCCAGTTCGGAGAGAATTTCTGCCTCCGAATGATAATCCGGCCGGTGCACGCGAACGATGAGCGCTTGCCTATTCGCTTTGTTCTCAATCAGGAATGTCGCGTTTTCAGAGATGGTGAGCAGCCTGATTTCCGCCTCTGGCGTCTGGCCCCATTGCGGAGCCAGTTGTCTGACTCCGTTGGTGAGCCTCAAGAGAAATTGTTCGCTGTACAACATTTCCGATGGTCCTGATCCTGCGATATTTGGGGAATACAACATAAAAATGTGGCAGAAGCAACGTAAAACATGGGGAAGTCTGGAGAGCGGAAATTTGCATCGATGGATGCGTAAATGCGTTGGATTCTGCGCAGAACTGAGCCGGTTGTGTATGTAGTGAACCACGCGGGCGGGACGCGATCGTCAAATCCAGCTGAAATTCAACAGTAAGGTCAGCCATCTGGACCTCCTGTCTGAAGGGTGGGTTGCAACACCACCATCCAATCAGTCAGGAGGCTCCGTTCAAAGTCTGCCTCAATCGCCGCGCTAGCGGCTTAGTTTGGACTTGCATCGGAAAAGTGGAGAGGTTTTCTTGAGTTGAAAGGAAACCGGAATGCCGAAGCAGAAGAATTTTACCAA
>NZ_STFX01000046.1 GCF_005222915.1 Rhizobium sp. FKL33 | reverse complement strand
CAGAAGGAAAGCGCCGGCAAGGAGCGCGACAGCGCCAACTCCATCTCCGTCGGCGCCACCATCACCGGCATCCTCATCGCCATCTTCGCCGGCATCGGTCTCGTCATGACCTTCAAGGGTCCGATCGGCCAGATCACCTCGGCCATGCGCAAGCTCGCCGAAGGCGTGCTCGACACCAAGATCAACGGCGAAGCCCGCGTCGACGAAATCGGCGAAATGGCCCGCGCGCTCGGCGTCTTCAAGCAGAACGCGCTCTCCAAGATCGAGATCGAACAGCGCTCGGAAGCCGAACGCGCCGCCGCCGAAGACGAACGCCGCCGCAACGACGCCGAAAAGCTCGACATCGACCGCCAGATCGATTTCGCCGTCAACGCGCTCGCCGCCGGTCTCGGCCGTCTCGCCCAGGGCGACATCTCCCAGACCATCGAGACGCCGTTCTTCGGCAAGCTTGAGACGCTGCGCGCCGACTTCAACTCCTCGCTCGCCAAGCTGCAGGACACAATGGCGCATATCCGCGAGAACACCGAGATGATCCAGCGCAACGCCGGCGAAATGAGCGCCGCCGCCGACGATCTCGCCAAGCGCACCGAACAGCAGGCCGCAGCGCTCGAACAGACCGCCGCCGCCGTCGAAGAGATCACGGTCACGGTCAAGTCTTCGGCCGAACGCGCCGAAGAAGCCAATCATATCGTCGGCGAGACCAAGAAGAGCGCCGACGCCTCCTCCACGATCGTCGCCTCGGCCATCGACGCCATGGGCCGGATCGAGGACGCCTCCAACCAGATCGTCCAGATCATCGACGTCATCGACGACATCGCCTTCCAGACCAACCTGCTCGCGCTCAACGCCGGCATCGAGGCGGCGCGGGCCGGTGAAGCCGGCAAGGGATTTGCCGTCGTCGCCCAGGAAGTGCGCGAACTCGCTCAGCGTTCGGCGGGCGCGGCCCAGCAGATCAAGGATCTGATCGGCAAGTCGAGCACGGAGGTCTCGTCGGGCTCGCGGCTGGTGCAGCAGACCGGTCAGGTGCTGGCCGAGATCTCGCACAAGATCGTCACGGTGTCGGAACGGGTCGAATCCATCGCCATGGCGAGCCGCGACCAGTCCAACGCGCTGGCCGAGGTCAATTCGTCGGTCAATTCGATGGACCAGATGACCCAGCGCAA
>NZ_STFX01000045.1 GCF_005222915.1 Rhizobium sp. FKL33 | reverse complement strand
GATAACGCGGGGTGGAGCAGCCCGGTAGCTCGTCAGGCTCATAACCTGAAGGCCGCAGGTTCAAATCCTGCCCCCGCAACCAAAAAAATCTCAGACATCCCAAAAAGCCCCGTGCAGAAATGCAGCGGGGCTGTTTGCGTTTGAGCAATCCAGTCCCGAACAATCCCTCAGACGATCAACACCATCGATCCCGTGGTCTTGCGGCCTTCGAGCAAGGCATGGGCTTCAGTCGCCTGACGGAGAGGACGGAGGTCGGGGGCGTTGATCCGCACCGCGCCCGTCCTGATGCGGGAAAACAGGTCGGCGCAGCGCTCAAGAAGCTCCGCGCGCTCCTCGATATAGTCAAACGAGTATCTGACCGAACAACTCCGCTGGCAGAGCTCCATTCAGCCGAGTTTAATGGTCAAGAAATGAGCTGCGAGTGCGACGACTTTTCACTGAGCGGAGAATTGATTGCCACCGGATGGCCTTGGTGCGCGGGTCGTTAAATCCGGTGTCGTATCTGATCGGCTATGACGTTGGTGCCGGGATCATGGTCTAGGCTCAGGACTCATTAATCGAGATAGTAGCAGCATGTGGCTGCGATGAGGATTGCGGAGAAGAAGGTGTGCGTGCATCGATCATAGCGTGTTGCGATGCGCCTCCAGTCCTTTATCCTAACGAACATGTTCTCGATGCGGTGTCTTTGTTTATAAAGGGTCTCGTCGAAGGAGGGTGGATTCTTCCTGTTCTTGCGTGGTGGAATGCAGGGCAAAATTCCCTTGTCTTTCAAGCCATCGCGAAACCAGTCGGCATCATAGCCACGATCGGCAAGCAGTTCCTTTGCGCGCGGCAGACGCTCGAGCAACTGCCGCGCGCCGTTGTAGTCGCTGACTTGGCCCGCCGTTAGCAGCAAAAGCAACGGCCGTCCCATTCCGT
>NZ_STFX01000005.1 GCF_005222915.1 Rhizobium sp. FKL33 | reverse complement strand
CAGAACGCCGCGAAACGTCTGAAACCGAGTAGAATCAATGTCATGCGCCTTGTCCAGAAATTTAAACCGGACAGCAGTGGGCTTGTCCCGAGCATCTGCAACGTTTTGATTTTGCTCGAGGTCTTAGATCCTCGGCACAAGGCCGAGGATGACGGCGGAGAGGGGGCGGATCCCTCCGCTCGTCGCAGGGCGAACGTCCCGGCATGGGGTAGAGGGCGTTGCCCATGGACCGATCATAAGTGCCGCCGCCGTCATGCTCGGGCTTGTCCCGAGCATCTGCAACGTCTTGATTTTGTTCGATGGCTCAGATCCTCGGCACAAGGCCGAGGATGACGGCGGAGAGGGGGCGGATCCCTCCGCTCGTCGCAGGGCGAACGTCCCGGCATGGGGTAGAGGGCGTTGCCCATGGACCGATCATAAGTGCCGCCGCCGTCATGCTCGGGCCGCTTGTCCCGGGCATCTGCAACGTCTTGATTTTGTTCGATG
The DNA here is from genome assembly GCF_005222915.1 of Rhizobium sp. FKL33. Classification (GTDB taxonomy): domain Bacteria; phylum Pseudomonadota; class Alphaproteobacteria; order Rhizobiales; family Rhizobiaceae; genus Rhizobium_E. The sequence goes on along the minus strand of NZ_STFX01000005.1, from coordinate 214,001 downwards.
TCTTAGGCCCTCGGCGCAAAGCCGAAGATGACGGCGGAGAGGGGGACGCCCCCCGCTCGCGAACCCGATTCTCAAATTCATCTTCACCAAGGGTCCTTCGGGGCCCTTTTTTCATGGAAAGGACCTGGAATGACCCATGCCCAAACAGCGCTGAAAATGACGGCGCCCGAGATCAAGGCGGCGCCGGATGCGATTGCGGACGCCTTTGACGGCTTCATGCATGCGTTCGACGCCTTCAAGGAGGCCAATGACGTCAGGCTCGACGAGATCGAGCGCAAGCTGAGCGCCGATGTCGTGACCCGCGACAAGGTGGAGCGCATCAACAAGGCGGTCGACGAGCAGAAATCCATGCTCGACCAGTTGACGCTGAAACAGGCGCGGCCGCGTCTTTCGGGCGGGCGCGACGGGGCCGCGCGCGGCGAGCATAAGAGCGCGTTTGAGGCCTATATCCGCCGCGGCGACGAGGCGGGGCTGCGGTCGCTCGAACAGAAGGCGATGTCGGCGGGATCGAATGCCGATGGCGGCTATCTCGTGCCCGAGGAGACCGATGGCGAGATCGGCCGCAGGCTGGCGGTGGTCTCGCCGATTAGGGCGCTGGCCACGGTGCGGCAGGTCTCCACTCCTGTGCTGAAAAAGCCGTTCTCGACCTCGGGCATGACCACCGGCTGGGCGGCGGAGACGGCGGCGCGGACGGAGACTGCGGCCGCAGGGCTGACCGAACTGTCCTTCGAGACGATGGAGCTCTACGCCATGCCGGCGGCGACGCAAACGCTGCTCGACGACGCCGCGGTCGACATCGAAAACTGGATCGCCTCGGAGGTGGAGATCGCCTTCGCCGAACAGGAAAGCGCCGCCTTCGTAACCGGCAACGGTGTCTCCAAGCCCAAGGGCGTTCTCGCCTATACGGCGGTCGCCAATGCGGGCTGGAGCTGGGGCAATCTCGGCTATGTCGCCACCGGCGCGGCGGGCGCGTTCTCGTCTTCCGGCCCGGCCGACGTGCTGATCGACGCGGCCTATGCGCTGAAGGCCGGCCATCGCCAGAACGCCACCTATCTGATGAACCGCACCACGCAAGCGGCGATCCGCAAATTCAAGGACGCCGACGGCAACTATCTCTGGCGCCCGCCGGCGGCGGTGGGCGAGCCGGCCTCGCTGATGGGCTTCCCGGTGGCCGAGGCCGAGCATATGCCCGACATTGCCGCCAATGCGCTGGCGATCGCCATCGGCGATTTCCGCGCCGGCTATCTGGTCGTCGACCGTCTCGGCGTGCGGGTGCTGCGCGATCCCTATTCGGCCAAACCCTATGTGCTGTTCTACACCACCAAGCGGGTGGGCGGCGGCGTGCAGAATTTCGAGGCGATCAAGCTGGTGAAGTTTTCGGCGAGCTGAGCCGGCGACACTCTTTGGCGCCGCTACGCGCGGCTCTTTCCGTTGACGGCGTGCACAGCACCTCATCCGGCTGCCGCCACCTTCTCCCCGCGCATGCGGGGCGAAGGGCGATTGCGGCAATGTCGGCGCTCCATCTTCCTTCTCCCCGCAGGCGCGGGGAGAAGGTCCCGGCAGGGGGATGAGGGGCGGTGCACAGCTTTGTCTCACCTCGCTGCCCAAACTTTCTTCCATTGCAAGGACATCTGATGACCATCATCAACCTCGCGCCGCCCGGCGCCGAGCCGCTGACGCTCGCCCAGGCCAAGGCGCATCTGAAGATCGATCACGGCGACGAAGACGGGCTGATCGCGAGCCTGATCGTCACGGCCCGCGAGCATCTCGAACAAGTGAGCGGGCTTGCGCTGATCCGCCGGCCGATGCGGCTTTATCTCGACTGCTGGCCGCTCTCCGGCCCGATCGAGATTGCGCGGGGGCCGGTGACCGCGGTGGATGCTGTCAGGATCTTCGACGCCGACGGCGCCGAGGGGCTGGCCGATCTCACGGGGCATGTGCTCGACGGCGCGGCGCGGCCGGCGCGGCTGTGGCTGAAGCGGCGGCCGGAGACGCGGGCCGCGATGAACGGCGTCGAGGTGGATTTCACCGCCGGCTTCGGCGACACCGGCGCGGATATCCCCGACACGCTGAAGCGGGCGATGCTGACGCATGTGGCGCTGATGCACGGCTTTCGCGCCGTCGTTTCCACTGACATGCAGCCGGCGGGCGTGCCTGAAGGTTACGACCGTTTGATCGCGCCCTATCGGATGATGAGGCTCTAACATGCTGACGCGCTTTTTCGACGCCGGCCAATTGACGGCGCGGCTTGACCTTGAGTCAGCAGTGGAAACGCCGGACGGGCAGGGCGGGGTGACGCGGAGTCACACCGTTGCGGCCAGCCTCTGGGCGAGGATCGAGCCGGTGGCCGATACGGTTGCGGAAACCGGCGGCGTCGAGCGCCAGACGATCACCCATCGCATCTGGATTCGCTGGAGCGGCGTCGTCCAACCCGGCATGCGCTTTCGCAAGGGCGGGCGGCTGTTCGTGATCCGCACGCTGCATGATCCCGACGAGACGGGCCGCTTCCTGGTCTGCCGTGTGACGGAGGGCGAGACATGAGCGCGTTTTTGAACCCTCTGCAAAAGGCTGTTTTCGCGCGGCTCACCGCCGACGCTGAACTCATGGCGCTGGTGGGCGCCGACGGCGTGTTCGACCATCGCCGCAGCGGCCGCGCCATGCCCTATCTGCTGCTGTCGAAAAGCGAGGCGAAAGTGCTGGCTGGGGGCGTCGAGGAGCATCTGCTGAGCTTCGAGGCCTGGTCGCGGGCGACAGGGCGGGCCGAAGCGCAGGCGATCGCCGCCTGCGCAGCCCGGACGCTCGACGGCGCCGATCTGGCGCTCGAGGGCGGCGGCTTGGCGCGGCTGGCGCTCAGGACATCCGCCGCACGGCGGAAGGAGGGGAGCGGGGCTGTTATGGTCGAGCTCGGGGTGCGCGCCGTGGTGAGTGTATTGACAATGTCATGACGCCATGTTTGGTTTTTGCCCTGATGAGCAGGAGCTTTTCGATGGGCGCGATCCGCAAGACCGAGACGGTGACATTTCGCATGGAGGCTTCGGCGCTGAAGACCATTCAGCAGGCGGCGGCGCTGAAAGGCAAGACCATGACCGCCTTCGTGACCGAAGTTGCCCAAGCGGCGGCCGAACAGGCGCTGATGGAGCGGACGCGGCTGACGCTATCGGACGAGGTGTTCGACGAGATCGACGCGCTTCTGGCCGAACCGGCAACGGTGAATGACGGGCTCAAGCGTCTGATGCGCCGGACGCGGGAGTGGCGCGATTGACGCTCTATCGGCGCCCGACGAAACTGTCTGCGCGCCATCAGGTCGCCGAGTTTCACTGCGGGCAGCCGTCGCTGGATGACTATCTGCAGAAATTGGGGCTGGCCAGCGAGAGCGAAGGCTTTGCCCGCACCTATGTGATTGCCGACGAGGGGGAGCGCGTCGTCGCCTATTGTTCGCTGGCCGCCGGAGATATCGAGCGGGCGAGTGTGGACAGGGCGATCGGCGGCCATGGCGCGCCGCGATTGATCCCGGTGATCGTGCTCGGCCGTCTGGCCGTCGATCGGCGATGCCAGGGCCAGGGACTTGGCGCGGCCATGCTGGCTCACGCCCTGACGGTGGCGGAGCTCGCCGCCGATCACGTCGGCGCGCGGGCGGTGCTGGTGCATGCTCTCGATGAGGCTGCCCAAGCATTTTACCTGAGATGGGGCTTTCGCAAGGTTAGGGGGCTCGACCGGGCGCTGATTCTGCCGATGCGTGACTTGATTGCCTCGCTTGACCCGGAGTCATGAGCGCCTCTCTCTCTGCAGCCCCCAGAGGCAGGCGAGCGCCGCGAGCGTGAGAAGCGCCGCCGCCGACAGCGCGGCCAGGGGGCCGCCGCGATCGAGAAGCGCGGTCATGGCGACCGGGGCGAAGGCGGTGGCGATGTTTTGCGGCAGCGCGATGCGGCTGGACATCAGCCCGAAATCGCTGGCCGAGAAATGGCTGAGCGGCAAGACGGTGCGGGCGACCGTGCCGACGCCGGAGCCGAAGCCGTAAAGGCCGATGAACAGGATGAGCGCTGCAAGCGACGGCGCGCCGAAGGCGAGCGTGGCGAAGGCCAGCAGTAGCAGCAGGCAGGCGCCGGCCATGGCGCGCGGCGGCGTGCTGAGCCGGCCGAGCAGGAGATCGCCGAGCCGGGCGGTGACGCCGAGCGCCGAGCGGAACGAGGCGAGGCTGAGCGCGAGCGCCGGGGCGGCGCCGCTGGCGGTCAACAGCGCGATCAGGATCGGCGACAGGCCGAAGGTGACCAGAGTGAACAGCGTGGAGACGGCGGCGAGCAGCAGGAAGGTGTTGCGCCCGGCTTTGGCGGTTTCCGTGGGGGCCGACGTGGGTGATTGCGCTTCCTGAGGTGGTTGCGGCGGCGCATCGGGAAGCGCGAGCAGATAGAGCGGAACGCAGAGGCCGATCTGCAGGGCCGCGCCCATCAGAACCGCTGCGCGCCAGCCGAAGCTTGCATTGACGAGACTGAGCAGCGGCCAGAACAGCGCCGCCGACAGGCCGGTGACGATCATCATCAGTGAGATCGACGCTTTGGCGCGGAGGCCTTCGCGCTCGACCACGGCAGTGTGGGCGGAGGCCGAGAGACCGAGCGCCGCGCCCAGTCCGACTGCCAGCCAGCCGAGCCCATAGAGAATGAGCCCCTGCGCCATGGCGATAACCGTGAGGCCCGCGCCCATGGCGGATGCGCCTGTGATCAGGCAGAAACGCGCGCCGCGCGCCTTCAGAAGCCGCCCGGCCCAGGGGCCGGCAAGGCCCGAGACGATCATCATCACGCTCAGGCCGGCAAAGGCCGCTTCGTTGGAAAAGCCGAGATCGGCGGCGATGATGCGGCCGAGCGCGCCGGGCATGTCGAAAGTCGTGCCCCAGCCGATGATCTGGCAGAGCGCCAGGGGCGCGAGAAGGCGAAAGCGTGCGGCGGATAGCGACGTCATGAAAATCTCTTTGAATGCGACGCCAGCATAGGCGCCGCCGCCCGCCGCCGCAAGGCGAGGGCCTCAATGGTTATCTCAGCAAGAAAGGACAGGCGCATGACAGCCCAGCGCGGCAAGGATCTGCTGCTCAAGATCCACAATGGCGAAAGTTACGAGACGGTGGCGGGGCTGCGCTCGCGCCGCATCGCCTTCAATGCGGCAGTAATCGACGCCACCGATGCCGAAAGCGCCGGACGCTGGCGCGAATTGCTCGACGGCGGCGGGGTGAAGAAGGCGGCCGTGTCCGGATCAGGCATCTTCAAGGATCAGGCGTCGGACGCGACCGTGCGCACCGCCTTCTTCGCCGGCAGCGTGCTCGACTGGCGGATCGTCATTCCCGATTTCGGCCAGGTGACCGGGCCGTTCCAGATCACCGCGCTCGATTATTACGGCCAGTTCGACGGCGAAGTGCTGTTTGATCTGGCGCTGGAATCGGCGGGTCAACTGAGCTTCGGAGCGCTGGCGTGAGCGGCCGGGCCAACCGTCGGCGCGGCGAGGTGGAGGCGGTGATCAATGGCGAGCGCCGCATTCTCTGCCTGACGCTCGGCGCCATCGCCGAACTCGAAACCGCCTTCGGCGTCGACAATATCGCCGATCTCGCTGGGCGTTTTTCGGGCGGCAGGCTGTCGACGCGCGACGTCATGACGATCCTCGCGGCCGGCTTGCGCGGCGGCGGCAACCGGCTCGACGACGAGGATCTCGCCGATTTGAGCATCGAGGGCGGGCTCGAAGGCGCGGTGCGGCTGACGGCGGAACTGCTGGCTTCGGCTTTTCTGACGGAGGAGGCGAACGGGGCGACGCGCCCTTTTCTCGCGCCGGCGCGGGGCGGGCCGAGCCCGGCGCCGGTTTTCCCTGGCGGCAGGTGATGGAGGCGGGCCTCGGCCGGCTGCGGCTCACGCCCCGGGATTTTTGGGCGATGACAGTGAGGGAACTGACCGTGCTGCTGGGCGGGCCGCAACGAAGCCCGCTTAAGCGCGGCGATCTCGCCGCGCTGATGGCGGCCTGGCCGGATGAGCCGGCGAGGGTGGAACAAGGAGGGCCGTATGGCGGACGATGACCTGGAGGCGAGCCTCGATCTCGCCGGCGCGCTGAGCGACACGCTGGATGGCCTTGAGGCGCGCTCGCGCGCTTTCGGAGCGGCGCTGACAAACGCGCTCAAGGGCGCTGCCCTCGAAGGTTACGGGCTGAACGCGGTTCTGGCCTCGATCGCCACGCGCTTTTCGTCGATCGCGCTCGACGCCGGGCTCGCGCCGCTGCAAAGCGCTTTGTCTTCGGGCGTTTCCAGCCTGACCCAGACGCTGACGGGCGCCACCGCCTACGCCAAAGGCGGCGTCGTCAACGGTCCGACCTATTTCGGCGCCGGCGACGGACTGGGCCTGATGGGCGAAGCCGGCGCCGAGGCCATCCTGCCTTTGAGCCGCGGCCCCGACGGCCGGCTCGGCGTGGCGGGCGCCGGCGGCGGAACCCAGATCGTCTTCCATGTGCAGGCGACGGATGCGGCGAGCTTCCGCCGTTCGGAGCAGCAGATCAACGCAATGCTGGCGCGGGCGGCGGCAAGGGGGCGGCGCGGGGTGTGAGAAAAGTCGAATGCCAATGCAGCCAGGTCTTCGGGAATGTTCCTCAAATTGGTTCCGGCGTAACTGTCTTCCACCGATGGCTCCATCATCGCCTTGCGAAAAATAGGACGGTGCTATATATGTAGCACACCAATGGGAAGGCGATATGTCCAACACAGCAAAGATTCGCCGCCAAGGCGGCGCCGCGGTATTCAGCATTCCTCCTGCGCTTCTGAAAATGCTCGGCGTGGACGTGGGGGCTGAACTCACCTTGGTCGTGGACAACGGCGCTCTGGTCGCGACGCCGCTTAAGCCAAAGAAAAGATACACCCTTGCAGAACTGCTTGAAGGGTCGGACGAGATGATCGAACTGAGCAGGCAAGCTGCGGGATGGGACACAGGCGGTCCTGTGGGGAATGAAATTCTCTGATGGTGCGGAGTCATGTTCCCAAACGCGGTGATGTTTTTCTCATTGACCTCAATCCGGTCGTGGGAAACGAGATGCGAGACACGCATCGTTGCGTGGTGATTTCGCCGCGTGAGGTCAACGCTCTCGGCATGTGCTTGACCGTCGTCGTTACTACTGGCGGCCAATTCGCTCGGAAAGCGGGTATGGCTGTGAACATTACAGGACACGAAACCAACGGGGTCGCGCTTTGCAATCATGTCAGGAGCTTCGACATTGTGTCCCGGGTTCAGCAGAAGACGGCGCGTTATGTCGACACGCTTGATGCTGACACTGTCGATGAAATCGTCTGCAGGGTTGTGGGCATCATCGATCCGTCTTGACCTCGCGGGACGCAATCCTCGGCCATCTGCTCCTCTCCGAGAGCGTTCTTGATCAGACAGAAGCGCCTTCCTCGGCGAAATTCTGTATGGTTGATATCAGTGCGAAGGCCCAATGCTCAAGCGGCAGCCCATGGCGCGCCCGAGGACGAATTTCCTAATAACCTCGGCTGTTCACCACAATTTTAGGCGCTCACGGCGTGACCGCCTGATGTCACTGATCTTGGCCAATAACGCCTCTTTATTTGCGGCATGGTCCCGAACCCTTCTGAGAACCTATCGGCGCCTAAAGGCTGTCGCGTCACGATCTTTCTCGCAGGACTAAAAACGCAACAAAGCAAAGTTCGTCATTCCGTGTGCGGTTGATTGCGCGTCAATTTTCCGCGCCCCCGATATCACTTCCCCCAGGAGACCATCCATGACCGCATTTCACGAGGTGCAGTTTCCGCTCCGGCTGGCGCTCGGCGCGCGGGGCGGGCCGGAAAGGCGGACGGAGATCGTGTCTTTGTCCAATGGGCGCGAGGCGCGCAACAGGCGCTGGCGGGATGCGCGGCGGCGTTACGATGTCGGATCGAGCATGAAGACGCTTGCCGATCTCTATGAAACGCTTGCCTTTTTCGAGGCGCGGGCGGGGCAGCTTTATGGATTCCGCTTCACCGATCCCTTCGATTTCAAGAGCGGCGGGCCGCATGAGGCGGTCAGCGCGGACGATCAGCGCATCGGGACGGGGGATGGCGAGACGCGCAGCTTTCAGCTCAGCAAGACCTATCGCGACGCCGGCGGCGAGAGTGTGCGGACGATCGAGAAGCCGGTGGCGGGCAGCGTGCGGCTGTCCGTCGATGGCGTCGAGATCGACGGCGCGGATTTTGCGGTGGCGGCGGCGACGGGGATGGTGACGTTTGCGGCTTCGGCGACGCCGGCCAATGGCGCGGTGATCAAGGCCGGTTTTCGCTTCGACACGCCTGTTCGCTTCGACACAGACAGGCTCGATATCGATCTCGACGCCTTTCAGGCGGGCCGCATCCCGTCGATCCCGCTGGTGGAGATCCGGCCATGAGGAGCATTCCCGAGGGGCTTGCCGCCCATATCGCCGGCGAGGCGACGACGCTCGCCAATGGCTGGAAAGTGACGCGCCGGGATGGGATGATCCTGGGGTTTACCGATCACGATCATGATCTGACATTTGCCGGGCTGACCTTTGCGGCGGCGAGCGGCTTTGCCGCCGGCGGCGACGAGAGCGAGACCGGGCTTGCGGCCTCGTCCTCGGAAACGCTGGGGGCGCTGTCGTCGGACGCCATCACCGCCGAGGATATCGCGGCGGGCCGCTATGACGGGGCGATCGTGGATCTCTATCTCGTCAACTGGCAGGCCACGGATCAGCATCTGCGGCTGCGGCGCTACGAGATCGGCGAGGTCACGCGAAGCGAGAGCGATTTCAAGGCGGAATTGCGCGGGCTGTCGCATCGTCTCGGTCAGGTGCAGGGGCGTATCTACGGCCATCGCTGCGATGCGGGCTTCTGCGATGCGCGTTGCGGGCTGAGCGCCAGCGACTTCCGGCATGCGGGCGTGGTGGCCGCCGCCGACAGAATGAGCGTGACGATCGAGGGTTTGGACGACGTCGCGCCGGCGCGGCTTGCGGGCGGGGTGATGACGCTGACGTCGGGGGCGCTGGCGGGGATTTCGGTGGATATCGACAGCGCCACGCGGTCCGGCGGGCGGATGCGGCTCTCGCTATGGCAGCCGCTGCGGGCTTTGCCGCAGGAGGGTGACGCCGTGACGGTGCTGGAAGGTTGCGACAAGCGGTTCGAAACCTGCCGCGACCGCTTCGGCAATGCCCAGAACTTTCGCGGCTTCCCCCATATGCCAGGGGCAGACTTCGCCTATTCCTACGCTGACGGGGAGACCGAACATGACGGACGCCCGCTTTATGACTGACGGCATGGAGAGCGACGGCGCGCGCGCGGCGAGGATCGCGCGCGGCTGGATCGGGACGCCCTATCGGCATCAGGGATCGAGCCGGATCGGCTGCGATTGCCTCGGCCTGATCCGGGGCGTCTGGCGCGAGTTGCGCGGCGCGGAGCCCGAAGAACCCGGCCCTTATGGCCGGGACTGGGCGGAGCGATCGGGGGAGGAGCGGCTGTTGGAGGCGGCGCGCCGGCATTTCGGCGCGGAAATATCCGGTCGCGGACTCGATATCGGCGATGTGCTGGTGTTCCGGCTGAGGCGGGGCGTCTCGGCACAACATCTCGGCATCGTCTCGGCGGACGGTCGCTTCATTCACGCCTATGAACAGACCGGCGTGGTGGAAAGCCCGCTCGCGCCGGCCTGGCGACGGCGGATCGCGGCGGTGTTTCGGTTTTGAAGTGGTTGCCGGCTCCGCCCATCGGTTGTAGATTGCGGTTCTATCACGGAGGCTGGATATGGGCCTGATAACGATCAATGGATTGGATGCTGAGACCGAGGCCGCGCTGGAAACGCGGGCTCAGGAAAATGGTCGCACGGCTTCGGAGGAAGCGAGGGCTGTGCTCGAAGCGGCGCTCAACACAGAACCTGTGTCGCCAAAGGGGATGTTCAATCTGGCGGACTTCATTCGCGATAGGGTTCTACGGTTCGGCGGCGAAGACCTTGAAGTGCCAGAACGGAGCATGATGCCCGAGCGAGTGAGCCTGCGCTGATGATCCTACTCGACACCAATGTCATTTCTGACCTGGTGTCGATCAATCCCGATCCCGGCGTTCTGGCGTGGGTGGGATCGCATCCTGCTGATGATCAGTTCATTTCAGCCATCACCGTTGCCGAAATTCTCTATGGGATCAGAATTCTTCCCGAGGGCCGGCGTCGCACAATGCTGGAAAGCGAGATCGGCCTTTTGTTGAGAGATGCATTTTTGGGCCGAACTTTGCCGTTCGACGCTGCGGCGGGTGAGTGTTTCGCGACGATCATGGCTGACAGGCGGTCGCAGGGGCGACCCATGTCGCAATTCGATGGCCAGATCGCGGCGATTGCGCTGTCGCGGGGCGCCAAGCTGGTGACCCGCAATGTCAGAGATTTCGAGCTGACCGGGATCGAGGTGATCAATCCATGGCGGGGCGCGTGACATGTGTCTTTTCGAGCCCGCGCACTTTGACACGGCCATCGCCGCATGATCATGTGCCCTCGACGGGGCGGGGCCGGCTGTTCTGTCTCGAAAAGTCCGGCTGAAACTTTGCCGGAGCCGCCATGCCGTCTTTATCCCTGCTCTCCGCGTTTTTTGCGACCACCTTCGTCTTCGCCTATGTGCCGGGGCCGGCGATGCTCTATGCGGCCGGGCAGACGCTGGCGCGGGGGCGGAAAGCCGGGCTGATGGCCGCGCTCGGCATTCATCTCGGTTGCTATGCGCATGTGTTCGCCGCCGCCGCCGGACTGTCTATCCTGTTTCATGCGGTGCCGGCGCTCTATCTCGCGGTGAAGCTGGTAGGCGCGGCCTATCTGGTGTGGCTCGGTTTCCGGATGATCGTGGCGAAAGACCAGCAGGCGGCCGAGGCGGGCACGGTGAAAAGCGGCCGGGCGGCGCTCATTGAGAGCATGCTGGTGGAAGTGCTGAACCCGAAGACGGCGATTTTCTTTCTCGCCTTCCTGCCGCAATTCGTCGACGCCGGCGCGGGCTTCCCGGTCTGGTTGCAACTGGCGATCCTCGGGACGGCGGTGAACCTGATCTTCACCTCCGCCGATATTGTCTGCGTGCTGTTTGCCGGACTTCTGACCGAGCGGTTGAAGCGATCGAGCGGGGCGCAGAGGCTGATGCGACGCGCGGGCGGGACGGTGCTGTGCGGGCTGGGCGTCAATCTGGCGCTGCAGCGGGGGTGAGGGCGCTCACCGCGGTTGCGCGGCGCAGTCCGTGCTCTCGCGGTTTCTGACCGTCACATCGACCGTTTTGCCGATGCGCTGGACCATGTCGATCAGCGTGTCGATGGTGAATTTCGAGACCTTCAAGTTGACGACGTCGGAGACGCGGGGACGGGAGACGTTGAGACGCTCGGCGGCCTCGGCCTGCTTCAACCGGCTGTCGCGGATCCAGGCGGCGATTTCCGCCATCAGGCTTTTCTTGATGGCGATGGCGGCGGCGATGCGAGCGTCTGACTCTGTCTGCAGCCGTTCGGCTTCCTCGGCGGCAAAGCCGAGTTCGGCGAAGATGTTGGCGTCGGCGGGGCTGACGTGGCCGATATCGTGTCTGTCTGCGGCCATGATCATGTGTCCATCGTTTCTCTGAGCTTTTTCATAGCCTTGTAGCGCTGCTTGCCGATCTCGACATCGAAAAGAGAGGTTTTCTGGCTTTTCTTGACGAAGCAGTGAAGCACGTAAATCGCCTCTTCGTATTTTGCGACATAGAAGATGCGGCGCTGGTTGTTCTCGGTCTTGATCCTGATCTCGTAGGTTCCGGGGCCGACCGTCGAAAAGGCTTTCCAGTCATCCGGCGTCGCGCCCGCCTGGTGGCAATTCAGGTCATGACCCGCCTGCCGGCGGGCGGCGGCGGGGAAATTCCTGATGTCGTCGAATGACGACCCGATCCAGACGATGGGTTTACGCATTCAGGTCTCTGTATAAATACTTATACACGCCGAAAAGTCAAGGGTTTCGGGGCCGCGTCCGGCCTCGATCTCCCTTGGGGCTAAGGTGAATGGCTTTTCCTTTCGTTGCAACCCATGCGCGCTGCGCGACTTGGTTGCTTTCTGAAATCTCATTACAGGACAATCTCATGGCGACATTGGTGTTGCAGGCCGCCGGCGCTGCGCTGGGCGGGGTGTTCGGGCCTGTTGGCGCGATGATCGGGCGGGCGGCGGGGGCGCTTGCCGGCAATGTCATCGATCGCAGCCTGATTTCGGGGTTGACGATGATCGAGGGCAGCCGGCTCGCCAATGCGCGGATCGCCGGCGCGGAAGAGGGGACGGCGATCCCGCGCGTCTATGGGACGATACGGATCGGCGGCACGCTGATCTGGGCGACGCGGTTCGAGGAGGAGGTCAGCAAGGAGCGGTCGGGATCTAAGGCGACGGGGCCGCGGGTGGAGACCTATCGCTATTTCGCCAACTTTGCCGTCGGTCTCGCCGAAGGTCCGGTCGCCTGCATTCGCCGGATCTGGGCCGACGGGATGGAGATCGACCAGACGGATTACGAGATCCGTTTCTATGAGGGGACGGAGAGCCAGGGCCCCGATCCGCTGATCGAGGCCAAGCAGGGCGCGGGCAATGCGCCGGCCTTTCGGGGGCTCGCCTATGTGGTGTTCGAGCGCATGCCGCTCGACGCTTTCGGCAATCGCATTCCGGTGCTGCAATTCGAGGTCCTCCGGGTGATCGATCCGCTCGAAAGCCGGATCAAGGCGGTGACGATCATTCCCGGCGCCACCGAGCATGGTTATGCGACGGAGGTCGCCACCGAAAGGACCGGCGAGGACAGGGGGCGGAAGATCAACCGCAACCAGTTGCGGCGTGCGACCGACTGGGAGGCGTCGCTGGATGAACTGACGGCGCTGTGCCCCCATCTCGAGCGGGTGGCGCTTGTGGCGTCGTGGTTCGGGACCGATCTCAGGGCTGGACATTGCCGGGTGCTGCCAGGGGTGGAGACGCGGGCGAGGGACGAGGAAAGCCCCACTTGGCGGGTGTGCGGCCATGACCGCAGTTCGGCGCATCTGATCTCGTCGGGAGCTGGCGGGCCGGCCTATGGCGGCACGCCCAATGATCAGAGCGTGATCCAGGCGATCCGCGATCTCAAAGCGCGCGGGCTCGGCGTCTATCTCTATCCCTTCCTGATGATGGACATTCCTTCGGGCAACGGCCTGCCGGATCCCTATGGCTGGGGCGAGCAGGCGGCGTTTCCCTGGCGCGGGCGCATCACCTGCCATCCCGCAGCCGGCCAGCCCGGCAGCGCCGACAGGACGGCTGAAGGCGCCATGCAGGCGCTGGCCTTCATGGGCGGGGCGCAAGCGGCGGATTTCGACGTCGACGACGAAAGCGTGAGTTATGAAGGGACTGACGAAGGTTACAGGCGGCTGGTGCTGCATTATGCGCTGTTGGCTCAGGCGGCGGGCGGCGTCGACGGCTTCATCATCGGCTCGGAACTCAGGGGGCTGACGCAGATCCGCAATGCTGCGGGCGACTATCCCTTCGTGGCGGCGCTGGTGGAACTGGCGGAGGATGTCAGGACCATTCTCGGACCCGAAACGAAGCTGACCTATGGGGCCGATTGGAGCGAGTATTTCGGTCATCAGCCGCAGGATGGATCGGGCGATCGGCTCTTTCATCTCGATCCGCTCTGGGCCTCGCCCGCCATCAACGCCGTCGGCATCGACAATTACATGCCGCTGTCGGATTTTCAGGATCTAGATTTCACCAGCGCCCATCCGATCGCCGCCCGCATCGCCGACGACGAGGCGGCGATGCGGGCGGCGATCGCCAGCGGCGAGGGTTTTGACTGGTACTATGCCTCAAGCGCTGACAGGGCGGCGCGCATCCGCAGTCCGATCAGCGACGGGCTGGCGGGCAAGCCGTGGGTCTATCGTTACAAGGACATCGAGAATTGGTGGGCGAACCGCCATTACGACCGCCTCGGCGGAGCGGAGCGCGCGACGCCGACCGGCTGGACGGCGCGGATGAAGCCGATCTGGTTCACCGAACTCGGCTGCCCGGCGATCGATCGCGGCGGCAACCAGCCGAATGTCTTCGTCGATCCGAAATCGTCGGAATCCGAGACGCCGTATTTTTCGAGCGGCGCGCGTTCGGACGAGACGCAGCGGCGGTTTCTGAACGCGCATCTCGCTTACTGGAACGGCAGTGCGGCGCCGGCGGGCATGGTCGATCCGGGCCATGTGTTCCTCTGGACCTGGGACGCGCGCGCCGCGCCGGCTTTTCCCGAGGATCTCGACATTTTCGCCGACGGCGCCAACTGGCAGACCGGGCATTGGCTGAATGGACGGTTGGGGGCGGGCACGCTCGCCACGGTGATCGCGGCGATCGCCGAGGATTGCGGCGTCGGCGAGGTCGACCTGTCCGCCGTGTCAGGCAATTTGCAGGGCTATGTGATGGGCCAGCAGAGCTCGGCCCGGGCGCTGATCGAACCTTTGCTGACCGCCTACAGGCTGGACGCGACGGAACGGGCGGGCAAGATCGTGTTCCGCTCGCGCGATCTCGTCTCGGCTCCGGCCGCAACGCTCGACGTGCTGGCGGAGATCGAGGAGGAAACGCTATGGTCGGAAACGCTCGGGCAGGACGGCGATTACGCCTCCGAGGCGCTGATCTCCTATCAAAGCGAGGACAATGAACACGAGCCGGCGAGCGTGCGGTCGCGGCGGGTTGAACCGGCGCATCAGCGAGCTTTGAGCGTTTCGCTGGCCGGGACGCTGGACGAACAGGCGGCGCAAAGCGCGGCGGATGCAATGCTCAGGGATCACCGGCTGGGACGGCGGCAGATCAGCTTCTGCCTGCCGCCGCTCGCGCTTGAACATCAGCCCGGCGACGTGGTGGAACTGGCCGATGGTCCGGAAGGACGGTTTCTGATTACCCGGATCGAGGACGGCGATGTCCGGCGTGTGACGGCGCGCGAGGCGGGATCGGGCGGCGTAGGCATAGCGACGGCCGCCAAGGCCGGGCGCAGGGCGCGCGGCGGGGCGGCCAATGCCGTTTATCAACCGCTTGTTGTCTTGATGGACCTGCCGCGGCTGGGCGATGGCGATGAACAGGATTTCGCGCTGGCCGCAGTGGCGGCGTCGCCCTGGCGGCGGACGCGGCTGTCGGTGTCCTCCGGTCTCGACAGTTACGACGGACGATCGACGCTCTCCCGGCGGGCGAGCTTGGGGAGACTGACCTCGCCGCTTGCGGCAGGACCGACGGCGCTGATCGACAGGGCGAATACGGTGACGGTGCGGATGACCTCCGGCGCGCCCGAAAGCGTGTCGAGCCTGTCGCTGCTGAACGGGGCAAATCGGGCGGCGATCGCGACCGGGAATGGCGGCTGGGAGGTGATCGCCTTCCAGAGCGCCGAAGAGATTGAGGCGGATGTCTGGCGCCTCGCGGGCCTGTTGCGCGGTCTCTGCGGAACCGAGGACGCGATGGCGGCCGGCGCGGAGTCGGGAGCCCGCGTCGTGCTTCTCGACAGCGCAGTGGAGGCATTGGGGCTTAAGCGCTCGGAGGCGGGGTTGACGCTGAACTGGATCGCGGAGGCTGCGGGGTCTGCGGGCGGCAGAGTGGGCCCGATCGCCTTTTCCGGCGGCGAGCGGGCGGCGACGCCGCTTGCCCCTGTACATCTGCGCGGATGGCGCGAGGCGGGGGGCGATATCCGCTTGTCCTGGATCCGGCGCGGGCGCATCGACGCCGATGGCTGGGAGGGCGACGACATTCCGCTCGACGAGGACCGCGAGGCCTATCGGGTCGACATTTTCAAGGACGGGCAGGTCGTCCGCAGCCTGCATGTGACCGCGCCCGAAGCGAGTTATGCGGCCGCCGATGAACTCGAGGATTTCGGCGCGGCGCAGAACGCGCTGACCACCCGCGTCCGGCAGAAGGGCGCGCGCGTAGCGCTCGGCCTTCCTGCTGTCGCTACTCTTCACCTCTGACTTCGAAACCGGAAAGGAAAGTCTGATGAACGACACCAAAGCCTGGCATCAATCCAAGACCATCTGGGGGGCGCTGGTGGCGATCCTCGCCAGCGTCCTGCAGGCGGCCGGCGCGCCGCTCGAACCCGGCATGGAGCGCGATCTGGTCGAGGCGCTGACGACGCTTGCCGGCGCGGCGGGCGGATTGCTGGCGATCTATGGCCGGTTGAGCGCCGAACGGCGGGTGTCCTGAACAGGCCCGATCGAAGCTGAAGGCCACATTCATTCGCCATTCATTGTTGCTGCTCTAGAAAGAGGACAAGTCAAACGCCTCATACGGAACCTCAACATCCCATGGCCGCTTTCCTGCCCTCCCTTCTGGCCGCGAGCCTCATGCTCGGCCCCACCGGCAACCTGCCGGCGCCGGTCGAGCAGTATACGCCCGCGCAGATGCTCTATCTTGAGGACGGCCCGGTGTTTGCGGATGAATATGCGCCGCCGCCGCGCCGGATGCGCGCCAACAATCGCGCCGCCTGCGCCGGCGCGGTCAATCAGGCGATGGCCATGACCGGCGGCGAATTGCTGTCGGTCAAGGCCAACCGCAATCAGGGCGTCTGCGTGGTGACCATGCTGGTGATCAAGCAGAACGGACGGCCGAAGAAAGTCCGCTTGCGCATTCCCATGGATTATTGATACGCAGGCCGGGCTATCCGAGGAGTTCCGATGCGCATACTCGTCGTCGAAGATGACCAGAATCTCAACCGCCAGCTTGCCGACACGCTGAAGGAAGCCGGCTATGTGGTGGACCAGGCCTATGACGGCGAAGAGGGCCATTATCTCGGCGAAAACGAACCCTATGACGCGGTGATCCTCGATATCGGCCTGCCCGAAATGGACGGCATCACCGTGCTCGAGAAATGGCGCGCGGCCGGACGCAAGATGCCGGTTTTGTTGCTCACGGCGCGCGACCGCTGGAGCGACAAGGTGGCGGGCATCGACGCGGGCGCCGACGACTATGTCGCCAAACCCTTTCACATGGAAGAAGTGCAGGCGCGTCTGCGTGCGCTGATCCGCCGCGCGGCGGGGCATGCGAGCTCGGAACTGAGCTGCGGGCCGGTGAAGCTCGACACCAAGAGCAGCCGCGTGACGGTGAATGGAAGCGCGCTGAAGCTGACCTCGCACGAATTCCGGCTTCTGTCCTATCTGATGCACCATATGGGTCAGGTCGTGTCGCGCACCGAGCTGGTCGAGCACATGTACGACCAGGATTTCGACCGCGATTCCAACACGATCGAAGTGTTCGTCGGCCGCCTTCGCAAGAAGATGGGCATCGACATCATCGAGACCGTGCGCGGCCTCGGCTATCGCATCCAGCCCAATACCAATGGATAGGCTGCGCTCGCTCACCGGCCGCGTCCTGATCTACACGACCGTATGGTCGGCGATCGGGGTTGTGATCATGGGCTTTGTCATCTCCACGCTCTACGAACGCAGCGCCGAGAAGAATTTGCATGATCTTCTGCGCGCGCAGCTCTATTCGGCGATCAATTCGGTGTCGATCGATCCCGACACGCATAGGCTGACCGGATCGCCGCAGATGAGCGAACTCGGTTTCCAGCAATTGGGATCGGGTTGGTACTGGGCGGTGCTGCCGCTCGGGGATTACCAGACCGAACCCCTGACCTCGCCGAGCTTCGAGGGCGTGACCGTGCCGACAGCGACGAACCAGGCCGCACCCTTCAACCACCGCTTCGAGCGCTATTACGCCGCCACGGACAGCGCCGGGAATCCTGTGCGGGTGGCCGAAGCCGAGATCAGTCTCGACGAGGGCGCGCCGGAGGATGTCGACACCAACGCCACGGAACTGCCCGAAGCCGTCTATCGCACGGTGCGCTTCCGGATGATCGGCAATCACCGCACGGTGGAGAACGATGTCGCCGCCTTCAACCGTAATCTCTATCTGTCGCTCGGCCTGTTCAGCATCGGTTCGCTCGCGCTCAACGCGCTGGTGATCCTGATCGGGCTGAAGCCGCTTGATCGCGTGCGGCGCTCGCTCGCCCGCATCCGCAATGGCGAGGCTGAACGGCTTGACGACGACCTGCCGCGCGAAATCCAGCCGCTGGCCGTCGAGGTCAATGCGCTGATCGAGAGCAACAAGCGGGTGATGGAGCGGGCGCGCATGCAGGTGGGCAATCTCGCCCATTCCTTGAAGACGCCGATCGCCGTGCTGCTAAACGACGCCGACCAGATGGCCTCGCCGCACAATGCGCTGGTCAAGAGCCAGGCCGAGATCATGCGCGCGCAGGTGCAATCCTATCTCAACCGCGCGCGCATCGCCGCCCAGCGCGAGAGCATCCTGGCCCGCACCGAGGTGGAGCCTGTGCTGGAGCGCCTGCTGCGCGTGATGCGCAAGCTCAATGACGGTAAGGATTTTACGCTCTCGATATCAGGCCGCGGGCTGAAGCTCGCCATGGAGGCGCAGGATCTCGAGGAAACCATCGGCAATCTGCTCGAAAACGCTGGCCGCTTCGCCGTCTCGACGGTGGCTGTCACCGTATCCCCCGCGCCGGCGGGCGTGATCGGCAAGGACCCCGCCCGCAAGAACTGGGTGATGGTGGTGGTGGAGGACGATGGCCCGGGGCTCGAACCCGACCAGATCAAGGAAGCGATGAAGCGCGGCCGCAGGCTCGACGAGAGCAAGCCGGGCACCGGGCTTGGCCTGTCGATCGTCTCGGAAATCGTCTCGGAATATCAAGGCGTGTTCACGCTGTCGCGCGCCGAGGCCGGCGGGCTGAGAGCGGAGTTGATTTTGCCGTCGATCGGGGGGTGATGGCGGCGGGGCGATCTGGACCCGCCGACAGTTGCGTCACAGACCCCAGTCTTCGGCCTTTTCGGCATAGTCCTCGGCCAGCCGGTCGAGCCGGTTCAGAAGCTGCTCCTGGCTGGGCAGGTGATCGAGGCGGTTCTCGACATGGCGCAGCTCCGTTCGAAGATCCTTGAGCTCGATTCGGTCCAGCGTGGTCATGCCGTCGTTCTCGACATCGAGCTTGATGTCGAGGATCAACTTATCGAGATAGGCGGCTCGCTCGGAGAGTTCTTCGACCCGGTCGAGCTTCAGCTCCAGCGTGTCCATCTTCACATCGAGCGCCGCCAGGTAGTTCTTGTGAAACTGTGTGTCGCCGCCTGTGCTGGCGTCTGCGGCGCCGAGCTTGGCGGTTTTGTCGGTGTTGGTTTGCTTCGACATATATGATCTCCCTGAATAAACACGTCTCGCCCTGCGCCGAGCGAGTCATCGGCTTGAAGATGAGGCTAAGGTGAAGGCCTGAGAAAAAAGCTGCAAAAATACGCCGTGAACAACTTTAAATTTTAGTCATATGCGGAGTGTCGGGGGCAATCTTCCAATTGTCTCGGGAGCGGCGGGGCGTGAAGAAGATCGTGACGACATCATCGCGGACATTGCGCGGGGATTGCTGGCGGGAAACGCGGGCCTGCCTGCATGCGAGCCCCTGCGCCGGCCGGAACCCGTGGCCGAGACCGGCGATTAACCCATCATTTCCATCAAAACGAATATATTTCTCCGTTCATCCGTGCCATATTGCGGCCATCTCCGCGCCGCAGGACTGCCCGCCAATCCGTGATGACAAGAATGAATTTCGTGACCGCATTTTGTATGACCGCCCGTCTTTCCGTTTTCGCGCTCGTCGCGCTGTCCGCCGCATCCTGCGCCACGACGTCGGGGTCCAGCCGGCTCGACAAGACCGGCGAGGATGTGTCGGAGGCGACCGGTTATGAATTGTCCGACAAGCCCGAGCCGCCGGCCTTCTATCTGCAGGCACTGCGCGGCGGGCTCGTGGCGCGGATGCCGGGCGTGAAACTGTCGGACGCCGACAAGGCGCGGGCGCTCGAGGCCGAATACAAGGCGCTGGAAGCGGCGCCGAATGGCCAGGCGGTGGTCTGGAGCGGCAATGGCCTCAAGGGCGAAGTGACGGCGGCGGCGCCCTATCAGGTCGGCTCGCAGAATTGCCGGCAATATTCCCATGTGCTGGCCGCCAAAAGCGGCGCGGTGACCGCGCGCGGCGCGGCCTGCCGCATGGGCAATGGAGCCTGGACGCCTCTCACGTGAAATTGACCTGGGGATTGCGGCCAATCGTCTCCGGAACGCGAATTCCTTGATCTGGCGCATTTTCACGCCGCGCGGCTTTCGCTAGTTGATATCCATCATGTTTTGGATCGTTTCGCTTCCCATCGCGGTCATCGCCGCACTCATCGTCGCCGCCCCGCTGATGCGGCGGCCGGCGTCCGCTTTGCCGGCGTCCGCCAATGACGCCGAAGTCTATCGCGACCAACTCGCCGAGATCGACCGCGACCAGGCCGCCGGTCTGATCGAGAACGACCAGGCCAAGCAGGCGCGCACGGAAATCGCCCGCCGGCTGATCGCCGCCAGCGAAAAGACGGACAATGGCGGCGCGGGGCTGTCGCGCGGCGCGGCGCTCGGCGTCATCCTGTTTCTCTGTCTGTTCCTGCCGGCGGCGGCAGGGCTTCTCTATCTGCGCACCGGCAATCCCGAATTTCCGGACCTGCCGCTCGCCATGCGCCTCAACGAGGCCGATCCCGACATCAATGTGCTGATCGCCAAGACCGAGGCGCATCTCGCCGCCAATCCCACCGACGGCCGCGGCTGGGCGCTGATCGCGCCGATCTATATGCGGCGCATGCGCGCGGACGAGGCGATCAACGCCTATCGCAACGCCATCCGCTATCAAGGCGGCAGCGCCGAGCTCTATGGCGCGCTGGGCGAGGCGATTGCGGCGCAGAATCAGGGCATGGTGACCAAGGACGCCGGTGCGGCCTTCACTGAAGCCCTGAAGCTTGACCCCAGTGACGCGCGCGCACGCTTCTATCTGGCGCTGGCCGAGGGACAATTGGGTGACAAGGCCAAGGCGATCGCCGATCTCGAAGCGCTCGCCGCCTCGGCGCCGAAGGACGCGCCCTGGCAGGAGATCGTCGCCGCTCAGATCGCACGGTTCCAGGCTGAGACGTCTAATCCGGCCGCGCCCGGCAATCCTTCCGCGGCGGATGTCGAGGCTGCGGCAGGGCTGAACGACGCCGACCGCATGCAGATGATCCGCACCATGGTGGAATCGCTCGATGCGCGTCTGACCGACGAGCCCGCCAATTTCGAAGGCTGGCAGCGGCTGATCCGCTCCTACATGGTGCTGGGCGACCCTGAAAAGGCGGGCGAGGCGCTGAAGCGCGGCCTTGCGGCTTTCCCCGCCGACACGGACAATGGCAAGGCGCTGATAGCGCTGGCGCGCGAGATGGGCGCGCCGACGGAGGGAGCGACCCCATGACCCGCAAACAGAAAAGACTGGCCCTGATCGGCGGCGGCGTGAGCTTTCTGATCGCCGCTGTTCTCTTGGTGATGTTCGCTTTCAGCCAGTCGGTGGCCTATTTCTACGTGCCCTCCGATCTCGCCAAGGCGGATCTGAAGCCCGACACGCGCATCCGGCTGGGAGGCCTGGTCGAAGTCGGCTCCTGGAAGCGTGGGCAGGGCATGCACGAGAATTTCGTGGTGACCGACACGATCGGCAAAGTGTCGGTCGCCTATACCGGCATTCTGCCGGATCTGTTCCGCGAGGGGCAGGGCGTCGTCGCCGAGGGCCGGATCACCAGCATGACGCCTCCGACTTTCGTGGCCGACACCGTGCTCGCCAAGCATGACGAGACCTATATGCCCAAGGATGTCGCCGACCGGCTGAAAGCCAAGGGCGTGACCATGAGCGGCAAGGAAAAGATCCAATGATCGTCGAACTCGGCCATTTCCTGCTGGCATGCGCTCTTGCGGCGGCGCTTCTGCAATCGACCCTGCCGGTGATCGGCGCCTTTCGCAACGAGGCGCGGCTGATGGATGTGGGCACGACCGGGGCGCTGGCGAGTTTTACGCTGATCGGGCTCTCCTATCTCGCGCTGACCTGGGCTTATGTGACGTCGGATTTCTCGGTCATCAATGTCTGGGAGAATTCGCATTCGCTGATGCCGATGGTCTACAAGATCTCCGGCGTCTGGGGCAATCACGAGGGATCGATGATGCTCTGGCTGTTGATCCTCGCCTTCTTCTCGGCGCTGGTGGCGGGGTTCGGCGGCAATCTGCCCAAGAGCCTGAAGGCCAATGCGCTGGCCGTGCAGGGCTGGATCACGGTCGCCTTCCTGCTGTTCATCCTGCTCACCTCCAATCCCTTCCTGCGCACGTTCGGCATCGCCGAACTGACGCCGCCGCCGGCGGAGGGCAGGGACCTCAATCCGGTGCTGCAGGATTTCGGCCTCGCCATCCATCCGCCGCTGCTCTATCTCGGCTATGTCGGCTTCTCAGTCTGTTTCTCTTTCGCCGTGGCCGCCTTGATCGAAGGGCGGATCGACGCCGCCTGGGCGCGCTGGGTCAGGCCCTGGACGCTGCTCGCCTGGACCTTCCTGACCGCCGGCATCGCCATGGGCTCCTACTGGGCCTATTACGAACTCGGCTGGGGCGGCTGGTGGTTCTGGGACCCGGTCGAAAACGCCTCCTTCATGCCCTGGCTCGCCGGCACTGCGCTTTTGCATTCGGCGCTGGTGATGGAAAAGCGCGATGCGCTGAAGATCTGGACCGTGCTGCTGGCGATCATGACATTCTCGCTGTCGCTACTGGGCACCTTCCTGGTTCGCTCGGGCGTGCTCACCTCCGTGCATGCCTTCGCCAGCGACCCGTCGCGCGGCGTGTTCATTCTCGTCATTCTCTCGATCTTCATTGGCGGCGCCTTTGCGCTGTTTGCGCTCCGGGCCGCGCAACTTGCGCCCGGGGGTCTGTTCCAGCCGGTGTCGCGCGAGGGGTCGCTGGTGCTCAACAATGTCATCCTCGTTGTGGCGACGGGGGCGATCCTGACCGGCACGCTCTATCCGCTGCTGCTCGAATCGCTGACCGGCGAGAAGATTTCGGTCGGAGCGCCCTTCTTCAACATCGCCTTCAGCTGGCTGATGGCGCCGCTATTTGTCGTTCTGCCGTTCGGGCCGCTGCTGGCCTGGAAGCGCGGCGACCTCAGGGCGGCGAGCCGCAGGCTGGGTCTCGCCTTCGTCCTGTCGCTCTGTCTCGGGGTTGCCGTCTGGGTGGCGCGCGGCGATGGACCGATGCTGGCGGCGCTCGGGCTGATCGCCGGTTTCTGGCTGGTGACCGGCGCGCTCGTTGATCTTTGGCAGCGCGCAGGTTTCGCCAAAGCGGGGATCGCAAACGGCTTCCGGCGGCTTGCCGGTCTGCCGCGCTCGGCTTTCGGCACGATGCTGGCGCATCTCGGCCTCGGCGTGTCGGTGCTCGGCGTGGTGCTGACCACCGCCTGGTCGACCGAACATATTCTCGAAATGAAGCCGGGCGACACGACGCAAAACGGCGTCTATACGGTCCGCTTCGACGACGAGCGCGCGGGCAGGGGACCGAACTACACCGAGGACGCCGCACATTTCTCGGTGTTGCGCGATGGCGTCGTCGTAGCGGAAACCAACAGCGCCAAGCGCATCTACACCGCCCGCCAGATGCCGACCACGGAAGCCGGCATCATCACCTTCGGCGCGTCGCAGCTCTACATCTCGATCGGTGACAAGAACCCCGAAGGCGAGCATGTGGTGCGGATCTGGTGGAAGCCCTGGATCCTGTTCATCTGGGGAGGCGCGGTGGTCATGATGATCGGCGGCTTTGTGTCGCTGTCGGATCGGCGCCTCCGCGTCGGCGCGCCGTCGAAACGGGCGCGGACAGTCCCGGCGCCGAGCGCGCTGGAGGCGGCGGAATGAGAAGGCTATTTGCTCTTGTGCTGCTGTTGATCTCGGCGGCGCCGGCCTTCGCGGTCAATCCCGACGAGGTGCTGAAGGACCCGGCGCTCGAGGCGCGGGCGCGGGCCCTGTCGGCGCAATTACGCTGCATGGTCTGCCAGAATCAGTCGATCGACGATTCCAATGCCGATCTCGCCAAGGATCTCAGATTGCTGGTGCGTGAACGCCTGACGGCGGGGGACAGCGACGATGAGGTGATCGAGTATCTGGTGTCGCGCTATGGCGAATTCGTGCTGTTGAAGCCGCGGCTGTCCGAGCATACGATTCTGCTCTGGGGCATGCCGGCCGCGCTGGCTGCGATCGGGGCGGGCGTGGTGCTGATGCAATTGCGCCGCAAGCGAATTTCTTCGGCGACACAGGACCTTAGCGAAGAGGAACAGCGCAAGCTGGAGGCGCTTCTCAAGGACGAGACGTAAATTCTTTCCACATTACCAAAATTTCACCCGCTGGAAAGAATGCAGCAAGGTCGACAAAGCTAGATCTATTCCCATCTTAAGGATCTGAACTGGAGCAGACGCTCCGCCTGACGATGAAGGACTAGCACCATGAACGGAAAGACCGCCCCCCGCTTTTCGCTGACTTCTCTCCTCAAGGCCGGCACGATCGCCGGCATGGCGACAGCCGTGCTCGTGACCGGCGCGCCGATGGCGTTCAACACGGCTCACGCCGAGGCGGTGAAACTGACGGCGCCGCCGCAGGTGCCGAGCTTCGCCGACGTCGTCTCCGCCGTGACCCCGGCCGTGGTGTCGGTGCGTGTCGAAAGCCGCGCCCAGCCGGCCTCCGACGACGCCTCCAACGGCTTCAACTTCAATTTCGGCCCGAATTTCGGCGGCCAGAACTTCGACGATCTTCCGGATGACCATCCGCTGAAGCGCTTCTTCAAGGAGTTCGGCGGCGGCGACCAGTTCAGTCAGCGCGGCGACCAGGAGCGCGACTACTGGAAGAATCATGGCAAGCGGGGCGACAAGCCGCGTCTGCGTCCAACCTCGCAGGGTTCGGGTTTCTTCATCACCGAGGACGGCTATCTAGTCACCAACAATCACGTCGTCGACGGCGGCAGCGCCTTCACCGTGGTGATGAATGACGGTTCCGAACTCAGCGCCAAGCTGGTGGGCCGCGACCCGCGCACCGATCTCGCTGTGCTGAAGGTCGACGCCAAGCGCAAGTTCACCTATGTGCAGTTCGCCGATGACAGCAAGACCCGCGTGGGCGACTGGGTGGTGGCTGTCGGCAATCCCTTCGGCCTTGGCGGCACCGTGACCGCGGGCATTGTCTCGGCCCGCGGCCGCGACATCGGCTCCGGCCCCTATGACGATTATCTGCAGGTCGACGCGGCGGTGAACCGCGGCAATTCCGGCGGCCCGACCTTCAACCTGCAGGGCGAAGTGGTCGGCATCAACACCGCGATCTTCTCGCCCTCGGGCGGCAATGTCGGCATCGCCTTCGCCATTCCGGCCTCGGTCGCCAAGGATGTGGTCGGCAAGCTGATGAAGGGCGGCGAAATCCAGCGCGGCTGGCTGGGCGTCAAGATCGAGCCCGTGACCCAGGATGTCGCCGACTCGCTCGGCCTGTCGGAAGCCGCCGGCGCGCTGGTCAACGAGCCGACGGGCGATTCTCCCGGCGCCAAGGCCGGCATCAAGGTGGGCGACGTGATCACCGCCGTCGATGGCGAACCGGTCAAGGGCCCGAAGGAACTGGCGCGCAAGATCGGCTCGCTCGATCCCGGCAAGGTGGTGGACGTTTCCGTCTGGCGCGATGGCAAGCTGGTGAGCGTCAAGGTGACGCTGGGCACTCTGCCGACCGATCCGAAGATGGCCTCGACCGAACCGCAGCAGGAGCAGGGTTCCGACGAGCAGGCGGCCCCGGCTGAATTGACGCTCGACCAGCTCGGCCTGATCGTCGCTCCCACCGACGACGGCAAGGGTGTGGCGATCACCTCGGTCAACCCCGACTCCGACGCCGCCGACAAGGGTGTGAAGGAAGGCCAGAAGATCACCTCGGTGAACAACCAGGAGATCAAGTCGCCGGCCGACATCAAGAAGATCGTCGAAGACGCCAAGAAGGACGGCCGCAAGAAGGTTCTGTTCCAGATCCAGGACCAGACGGGCAACCGCTTCGTCGCCCTGCCGATCGGCTGACCTCCGATCCGAACCGCGAAAGCCCCTGATGGGGCTTTCGCTTTATGCGCTCTCGCCTTATTTTCCCGCCATGAAAATTCTCATCATCGAAGACGATCTCGACGCGGCGAGCTATCTCGTCAAAGCGTTCCGTGAAGCGGGACACACGATCGACCACGCCAGCGACGGCGAGGCGGGTCTCTTCATGGCCGCCGAGAACGGCTACGACGTGCTGATCGTCGACCGCATGCTGCCGCGCCGCGATGGGCTGTCGGTGATATCGGAATTGCGCCGCCGCAACATCAACACGCCGGCGCTGATCCTTTCGGCGTTGGGACAGGTCGATGACCGGGTGACGGGCCTGCGCGCCGGCGGCGACGACTACCTGCCCAAACCCTATTCCTTCACCGAACTGCTGGCGCGCGTGGAAGTGCTGGGCCGCCGCAGGGCTCTGCCCGAGCAGGACATGATCTACCGGGTCGGCGATCTCGAACTCGACCGGCTCTCGCATGAGGTGCGCCGCGCTGGCAAGGAGATCGTGCTGCAGCCGCGCGAATACCGCCTGCTCGAATATCTGATGAAAAATGCCGGCCAGGTGGTGACGCGCACCATGCTGCTTGAAAACGTCTGGGACTATCATTTCGATCCGCAGACCAATGTGATCGACGTGCATGTGTCGCGGCTGCGCGGCAAGATCGAGAAGGATTTCGAAAAGCCGCTTCTCAAGACCATTCGCGGCGCGGGCTATATGATCAAGGACGAGGCGTGATGGCTGCGCTCGCGCGCTTGAGGCTGCTCTATCGCCACACCGCCGTCCGCCTCTCCGCCATCTATCTGTTGCTGTTCTCCGCCTGCGCGGCGGTGCTGGTGTTTTATGTCACCTCGATCTCCGACGGCCAGTTGCAATCGCGGATGAAGGAATCGATTTCCGAAGAGGTCAACCAGCTCGAAGATGTCTACACCGAGGGCGGCGTCGCCTCGCTATTGCGCGTGCTGGAGCGCCGCTCGCACCAGCCGGGGGCCAATCTCTATGTGATCGCCGGGCCGAGCGGCGAAATCCTGGCCGGCAATGTCGCGGGTCTTCAGGCGGGCGTGCTCAATGAAGAGGGGTGGACGGACAAGCCCTTTCTCTACAATCGTTTCGGCGAGACGGCCAAGAAGGACCGGCATCAGGCTATCGCCCACGTGATCCGCTTCGAAAACGGTCTGCGCGTGCTGGTGGGCCGCGATGTCGGCGAACCGGAAAACGCCCGTCTTCTGGTGCGCAAGGCGCTGATGCTGGCGCTGGGTGTGATGGGCGTCGGCGCGCTGGTGATCTGGTTTGCGATCGGCCGCAATGCATTGAAGCGGATCGACCGGACTTCGCTCGCCGCCCAGAAGATCATGGCGGGCGATCTCTCCCAGCGCCTGCCGGAAACCGGCTCGGGCGACGAATTCGATCGGCTGGCCGGATCGCTGAACGTGATGCTGGCGCGCATGGAGCGGTTGAACGAGGGGCTCAGGCAGGTGTCTGACAACATCGCCCACGACCTCAAGACGCCATTGACGCGGCTGCGCAACAAGGCCGAAAGCGCCCTTGCAAAGGCAGAGGACGCTGATGACTACCGTTTGGCGCTCGAAGAGGTGATTGGCGACACCGACCAGTTGATCCGCACCTTCAACGCGCTGCTGATGATTTCCCGGGTCGAGGCGGGATCTGCGGCCGCCGAGATGTCGGTGGTCAATCTGTCAGAGGTCGCGGAAGAGTTCGGCGAACTCTATGAGCCGGTGGCGGAAGATGCCGGCTTCATTCTCAGGCGTGACGTCGCACCGGGCGTGGTTGTGCGCGGAAATCGCGAACTGATCGGCCAGGCGATCTCCAATCTGATCGACAACGCCATGAAATATGGCGACAATCCCGACGCGCCCGAGATCACGCTGTCTGTCGCGTCCAGCGCCGACGGCGTGCGGGTGACGGTAGCCGATCGCGGCCAGGGCGTTCCTGAGGACAAATTTGGCGATGTGGTCAAACGCTTCTTCCGTCTCGACGAAAGCCGCTCGAAGCCCGGGACGGGGCTCGGCCTGGCGTTGACGGTGGCGGTGATGGAGCTGCATGGCGGCCGGGTGGAACTGGCCCCGACCAAAGTCGGCGCGGAGCTTCCGGGTTTGTCGGTGACCATGGTGTTTCCGGTGGGTTGACGCAACCGAAGGCGCATGAGACTCTTCGATGATAGCTCGGAGGATATGTCTATGGCGAGTGTCGAACCGCTGATTTTAGCCACCGTGAACGCCTCCTATAGCCGCAAGCTCAGCGGGGAACAGGTTGCTTCTCTGATTCTCGATCTAGAGCGCATGAAGGCCATGCCGGGACACGCCGCCTCCTTTCTTTATGAGGTCGATCCCGACCTACAGCGGCAATTTGCCGGGGAGCACGGCATCTCCGATGAGCGCCTTGCTCGGGTTGCGGCAGACTTCGACAATTGGACGGGCAGGACATGGCTGGGCCGGGCGGCTTGAGCGGCGGTTGGCAAGACCTGTTTCTGAAGGCAAATGATATTCTCGGTCGCGCCGGCTTCCAAGATCGGTGGTCGTTCGGCGGCGGAACGGCCTTGATGTTGCAGATCGGCCATCGAGAAAGTCATGACATCGATGTTTTTCTCCCCGATCCCCAGCTTTTAGCCTATTTGGATCCCGGTAAGGGCAATATCGGCCTGGTCCAGGGCCTGGCCGCATATCACGGCGATGGTGTTCGATTTCTCAAACTATCGTTCGGCGCCGCTGGCGAGATTGATTTCATTGCTTGTCCCGATCTCACCTCGACACCCAATCGCAAGCTTGAAGTCCTCGGTCTATCCACGCGGGTGGAGACGATTGGAGAGATCCTGGCGAAGAAGGTTTACTTTCGAGGAGCCTCGCTTCTGCCGCGCGACATGTTCGATATAGCAGCGGCTTGGCGAGCCGACAGGCGCCAGGTGCTTTTGGCGCTCCGATCATTTCCAGACGAGGTCCGCCGCGCCGAACGCGCCGTGCTTGCCGCCAGCCCCGAATTTCTCCATGGCGTCATCGCCGATCTCGCCGTAAAACCTGCCTTCGAGGATATGCGTCCCGCAGCCGTCTACCTCTGTCTGGAGGCATTGCGGGCGGCGACGGATTAGAGAATGCCTGGGAGGACGGATGACGGAGAAGAGTGGCGGCGCGGTCGGGCGGCGCATTATTGATCTCATGGCCAATCCCATCCTGCCGCTGTCGCAACAGGCGGTGAAATCGGCGCTGGCTGATCTCAAGGATTGGGCGAAGGAAGAGCCTGAGATCGCGGCGCTTCTGTCGGGCGACAGTGCGGCGCGGGATTTCGTTATCGCCGCCATGACGCTGTCGCCCTTTCTGCGCGACACCGCCCGCATCAAGCCCAGCCTTCTGGCCGAAGCCTTGACGGCCGATCCGCCCCGGGAGATCGAGACGTTGATCGCCGGGACGCGTGAGCTCTGGCGCGCGCGGACGGAGGCCGAGTTGATGACGGCGCTTAGGCAGGCGAAACGGCGGGCCGCCTTTCTGATCGCGCTCGCCGATCTCGCCGGCGTGATGACAGCGGCGGAGACGACGCGCAGCCTAAGCCTGTTCGCCGGTGCGGCGACGGCGGCGGCGATCGATCATCTGCTGCTTTCGGGCATGGAGGCTGGCAAACTCAGACTTATCGATCCCGAGGAGCCTACGCGCGGTTCGGGACTGATCGTGCTCGGCATGGGCAAGCTGGGCGGCTTCGAGCTCAATTATTCCTCCGACATCGACATCGTAGTGTTCTATGAGCCGGAGGCAGGCATTCTCGTCGATCCCGACGAGGGGACGGAGACCTTTGCCCGGCTGCTGAGACGGCTGATCCGCATTCTGCAGGACCGCACCGGCGATGGTTATGTCTTCCGCACAGATCTCCGGCTCCGGCCAGATCCCGGCTCGACGCCGCTCGCCATACCGGTGGAGGCGGCGATCCTCTATTACGAGGGCAGGGGACAGAATTGGGAGCGGGCGGCCTATATCAAGGCGCGGCCTGTTGCCGGCGATCTCCAGGCTGGCGAGCGGTTCCTCAAGGAATTGACGCCCTTCGTGTTCCGCAAATATCTGGATTATGCGGCGATTGCCGATATTCACTCCATCAAGCGGCAGATCCATGTCCACAAGGGCCATGGCGAGATCGCGGTGAAAGGGCACAATGTCAAGCTGGGCCGCGGCGGCATCCGCGAAATCGAATTCTTCGCCCAGACCCAGCAATTGATCGCCGGGGGGCGCATTCCCGAATTGCGCGTCAAGAGCACCGAACAGGCTTTGAAGGCGCTGGAAGCCAACAGGTGGATCGACGAAACGACATGCGCGGAACTGATCGAAGCCTATTGGTTCCTGCGCGGCGTCGAGCATCGCGTGCAGATGGTGCATGACGAGCAGACCCATAATCTGCCGACGACAGAGGCGGAGTTGAAACGGATCGCCTTCATGCTCGGCTTTGCCGATACGGCCGCCTTCTCCGCCGCGCTGACCAAGCGGCTGAAGACGGTGGAAAGACGCTACGCCCGGCTGTTCGAACAGGAAAGCAAACTATCTGGCGAAACCGGCAATCTCGTCTTTACGGGCCAGAAGGACGACCCCGATACGCTGAAGACGCTGGCCCAACTCGGCTTCAAACGGCCCGAAGACATATCCCGCGCCATTCGCGGCTGGCATTACGGTCGCTACAGGGCCACGCAATCGGTGGAGGCGCGCGAGCGGCTGACCGAATTGACGCCCGATATCCTGACCGTGTTCGGCCAGACGCGGCGGGCGGATGAAGCGCTGTTCGATTTCGACCGGTTCATCGCCGGTCTACCCTCCGGCATCCAGGTCTTTTCGCTGCTGTCTTCCAATCCTTCGCTGCTGTCGCTGATCGCCACCATCATGTCGGCGGCGCCGCGGCTGGCGCGGATCATTTCCGCCAAGCCGCATGTGTTCGACGGCATGCTCGATCCGACGCTGATTTCGGAACTGCCGACGCGGGAATATCTCGAACGACGTTTGACGGCGTTCCTGTCGGGCGCGGTGCATTTCGAGGATGTGCTCGACCGTCTCCGCATCTTCGCTTTCGAGCAAAAATTCCTGATCGGCGTACGGCTGCTGACCGATGCGATCGGCGCGGATGCCGCGGCTTCGGCCTTCACCGATCTCGCCGATCTGGTGATCGGAGAGGCGATGGCGGCTGTCAGGCGGGAACTCGAGGCGGCGCATGGCAAGTTGCCCGGCGGTGAAGTGGTGGTGCTCGGCATGGGCAAGCTCGGCAGCCGCGAAATGACCGCCGGCTCCGATGTCGATATCATCCTGCTTTACGACCATGACGATGATGCGATGTCCGACGGGCCGAAGCCGCTCGATGCGAACCGCTATTTCACCCGCATGACGCAGCGCCTGATCGCAGCGCTCTCGGCCCCGACAGCGGAGGGCGTGCTCTACGAGGTGGACATGCGTCTGAGACCCTCCGGCAACAAGGGGCCGGTGGCGACGCGGCTGCGCGCCTTCGAGAAATATCAACTCGAAGAAGCCTGGACCTGGGAGCACATGGCGCTGACACGGGCGCGGGTGGTGAGCGGCGATGCGGATCTATCCGCCAAGGCGACCGCGATCATCGACCGCGTGCTGGCGCGGCCCGGCGACAGACACAAGATTGCCGCCGATGTCGCCGAGATGCGGGCGATGATCGACAAGGAAAAGCCGCCGCGGGATGTCTGGGACGTCAAGCTGATCGCCGGCGGTCTGGTCGACATCGAGTTTCTCGCGCAATATTTCGCATTGATCGCGCCTTTGAGCGGGCTCGGCGGCGTCGAACGCGATCCGGGCACGGAGGCGACGCTCGCCCGTCTCGGGCCGTCCTTCCTCGAGCCCGCCGATCTCGACGCGGTGATCCAGGCGCTCCGGCTCTATTCGGCGTTTGCGCAGATGGCTCGGCTCTGCGTCGAGGGGGATTTCATCATTGCGGATGCGCCGGAAGGGCTCAAGGACCTGATCTGCCAGATCGCCGAAGCGCCGGATATCCGCGTGCTGGAAGCCGAGATCCGGCGCATGTCGGCGCAAGTGCGCAAGATCTTCAAGGCGACGGTGAAGGCAGGGTGATCACCTGCGGTTGATGCGGGCGATGCGACGCGCTTCGGCCAGTCGGACGAGGCGATCACGGATCTGCTCGTAAAACTCTTTGGGGATCATGCCGTAATCATATCGCTCCGGAATATCAGGGCGAGGACGCAGAGCCTCGCTTGGCCAATCGAATGAATTGATCTCGTCCAAGCGTATCCAATTGGTCTGTTGATCAAGGCCAATCGATGCGCAGAGCGCCTCCGGGATCTCCAGGGATAGGTCTTCCTGGCCTAAATCGGGTGGCGAATGGGTTATGGGGACAACGGAGGCGCGCCCTGTCCGGGAGACGTAGATGACGATCGCGCGGGGACGATCCTTGACGCCTTCCGTCAGGCCGCTTCGTGCTTCTTCCAGCCAGAGGTAATTGTATCGGATCACGAGGCCCTGAACTGGAGCCGGCGCCTTCACTCGGATACTTCGCCGTATTTGGCGTTCTTGATGGCGTCGAGAAGTTCGTCATCGATATCTTCGACGGCCACGACCTCGCGCTCTTTGAGCTTGAGACGGCGGTAATGTTCGAGTTCCTTGGGACTGAGATAGCCGCCGACAACACGATCGTGCGACGTCACTTCGATCACGCCGACGGCGTGGACCTCTTCCCGATAACGCGCGAAGCTGCGAGAAAACTGGGTTGCTGAGACCTGCAGAGGGCGTAACATTGAACTTCTCCTATAGGAGAAAAAATACGTAAATTGTGTATTTTGTCAATGGGAGAGCAGAGGCCAAGTCGTAGCAACCTCCGCCTTTTGTCTCAAATCCTCACGACGATGATCGTGCCCTTGCCCTCTTCGGAATGGATCTTCATCTCGCCGCCGTGAAGCTGGGTGAGCGAGCGGGAGATGGCGAGGCCGAGGCCGGAGCCGCCCTGACTCTTGGCGTATTGGCTCTGCACCTGCTCAAAGGGTTGGCCGATCTTGTGCATGGCGGATTTCGGGATGCCGATGCCGGTGTCGGCGATGGTCATGCAGATACAGTCGCTGAGCTTGCGGGCGCGGACGATGATCTTGCCCTCGGGATTGGTGAACTTCACCGCATTGGAGAGCAGATTGAGCAGGATCTGCTTCATGGCGCGTTTGTCGGCCATCAGGCGCAGATCGCCGTCGATATGCTGCTCGACGGTGATGTGCTTCTGGGCTGCTGCGATGTTGATGAAGCGCAGGCTCTCCTCGATCAGCACGCCGAGATCGGTGGGCTCGGGATTGATCTTGAGATGGCCGGCCTCGATCTTGGACATGTCGAGAATGTCGCTGATGACCTGCAGGAGATGCTTGCCGCTTTCGTGGATGTCTCCGGCATATTCGTAATACTTCTCCGAGCCGAGCGGGCCGAACATCTGGTTCTGCAGGATTTCCGAGAAGCCGAGGATGGCGTTGAGCGGCGTGCGCAGTTCGTGCGACATATTGGCGAGGAATTCCGACTTGGCGCGGTTGGCGGCCTCGGCGCGCTCCTTCTCCGCCTGATAGTTGGAGTTGGCGACCGACAGTTCGGCCTTTTGCCGTTCGAGCTTCAGGCGGGAGGCGGAGAGATCGCCGATCGTCGCCATCAGCCGGCGTTCGCTGTCGCGCAACCGCTCCTGGTGGCGCTTGAGGAGCGTGATGTCGGTGCCGACGGAAACGAGGCCGCCGTCATGGGTGCGGCGCTCATTGATCTGTAGCCAGCGGCCATCGGCGAGCTGTACTTCCATCGTCTGCGACATGACCTGGCCGGGATCGGGATCGGCGAGACGGCGCTCGATGACGGGGCGCGACGCGGCCGAGAGGACCACATGGCGCTCGGCGCCGGGCACCAGCACATGATCGGGAAGGCCATAGGCCTGCTGGTAATGCGAATTGCACATCACCAACCGGTCATTCTTGTCCCAGAGCACGAAGGCTTCGGAGGTGGACTCGATGGCGTCGGCCAGACGCTGATCGGCCTCGGCATAGCGCTGGGCGAGTTTGTGCTGCTCGGTGACATCCATGGCGATGCCGATGAGATGGGCGCGGCGCGAGGTGGAGCGGATGATCTGGGCGCGGGCGCGCAGCCAGACATAATGGCCCGACGCGTGGCGGACGCGAAACACCTGGTCGACCTGACGCAGTTCGCCGAGGGCGATGCCGCGCGCCAGCGAATAGATGGACTTGTCGTCCGGATGCATGAGGCGGGCGACTTCGCCAAAGGACATCACCGTATCCCGCGAGGCAACGCCGAGCATTTCGAACATCGACCGGGACCAGAACAGCCGCCCGTCCTGCATGTCGAGATCCCAGAGACCGCAGCGGCCGCGGGACAGCGCCGTCTCCACCCGCATGTTGGATTCGACGAAGATCTCGTCGGCGTCGCGGGCGCGTTTGGCCTGATTGTAATAGGCGTAGAGGATGACGAGGATGATCGCGGCGATGCCGGTGAACAGCGTGGCGTTGAGCGAGATCTCCTCGCGCCAGAGCGCGTCGACGCCGTCGGTGGGCAGAAAGACCATGACCGAGCCGAGATCGGCGCCGATGCGGGCGACGGCGGCGTAGTAGGGCCTGCCCTGCAAGATGAGCCGCTGATCGGCCGCCGTGACCGGATTGGCGTAGACGCTCGGGGCCAGCGTCTGGATATAGCGGCCCGCCTGGCGGGTCTCCGAGCCGACGCTTGCGACGATGAAGCCGCTGCTATCGGCGGCATAGACCTGCAGGCCGGAATTCAGAAGCGACACAGGCAGGTCGGCGCGGGCCAAGGCTTCGGCCCGCATGGTCTCGTTTTTCGTAATGACTTCGGCATTGCCGGCCAGCCGCGCTGCAATCGTATTGGCGGAAAGCTGGGCCTGAAGTTTGTGGGCGTCTTCGAGACGCTCCACCTCCGCATAAATGCCAAAGGCGCGGGATGCCGCGACGACGAGCAGAAAAGCGGTAATCAGGATCGGAACGGATCGCTTGAGATGCGGCTCGGCCCGGGACATGTCCCGTCCTCGAAGCCAGCCTCGCATGAGTGTCCGCACCTGCCGCTCGAAGCCCGAAAGGGCCGCAAAGCCGGGACGAACGGAGTCATCGGTCACGCTTCCCCGTCGCGTATCCGCCATATTTTTCGCCTTGATTCCGTTGATGATTCGACCGCCGCTCGCCCGAATCTGCCGTAATGAATCATCCCCGAATCGGCTTGTCCAGAGCGCGGGATTAAACTTTTATTAACCCCTTTATTCGACTCGGCTTTTTTTCGGAAGGGAAGCGCGGAGGCGAGGAAAATCAGCCGGATAGCGCGATTTCGCCTGTCGGCGCCATCGGGCGCGGAACGCGGCGACCGAGCAAAGAGAAGCGGCGGGGAAGACCCCCGCCGCGTGTTGTCAGCCCTTCAGCATGCGATCGACGAGATCGCGCACGTCGGTGGAAAGGGGACCGGAGCGGTCGATCTCCATCAACGCCGCCTTTGCGTGGCTGGCGCGCACCGTTTCCAGCGAACGCCAGGAGCGCATGGATGTGAGGATGCGGGCGGCGACCTGCGGGTTGCGCTTGTCGATCGCCACGATCTGCTCGGCGAGGAAGGCGTAGCCCGCCCCGTCCTTGCGGTTGAAGCCGGTGGGGTTCTGCATGGCGAAAGAGCCGATGAGCGACCGCAGGCGGTTGGGATTGTTCGGTGCGAAATGGCGGCTGCCGGTGAGCGCCTTGACGCGGTCGAGCGTCGACGCGCCGGGAATGGCCGCCTGGATCGAAAACCATTTGTCCATGACCAGCGGATTGTCGCCGAACCGGGTCTCGAAGGCGGCGAGCGCGTCTGCCGTCTCGGCGCTGTCGGGGAAGCGATGCGCCAGCGTCGTCAGCGCAGACGCCTGCTCGGTCATGTTGTCCGCTTCGGCGAAGGCCTTTGCGGCGCGCGCCGGTGTTCCCTCGGCGTAAGCGAGCCAAGCGAGGGCGGCATTGCGAAGCGCCCGCTTGCCGGCGCTCACCGCGTCGGGGCTGAAGGCGCCCTCAGGGGCCAGCGCGGCATAGATGTCGGCGAGCGGCCCGGCTGCTGCCTTGGCGATGGTGGTGATCACCGCCTCACGCGCGGTATGGATGGCGTCGGTGTCGATATTGGCGCCGATTTCGCGGGCGATGTCGGATTCCGACGGTAAAGCGAGGGCCTGAGCGCGGAAGGCAGGCTCCAGCGTCTCATTGACTAAGGTTGCGCCGAGAATGTCGATCAGTTCGGGACCTGCGGACGGCGTCTCGCCGGCCTGCACGGCGCGCACCGCCTTCAGGAGATCCTGCAGCGCCAGCGTGTTGATCGCCTGCCAGCGCGAGAAGAGATCGGCGTCATGGCGGGCGATGTGGACGATGTCGGCGGCGGACTGGTCGAGATGCAGGTTGATCGGGGCCGAGAAGCTGCGATTGACCGACAGGACCGGACGCGACGCGACGCCTTCGAAGGTGAAGGTCTGGGCGCGATCGGTGAGATGCAGCACGCCGCCGGAATATTCGCCGCCGGAGACGGCGCTGGGCTTTGCTTCCGAACCGTCTTCCAGGATCAGCCCGAGCGCCAACGGAATATGCATCGGCTGCTTGCTGGGCTGGCCCGGCGTCGGCGGGATCATCTGCTCGAGCGACAGGTTGAGCGTCTTCGCCGCCGCGTCATAGGCGGCGGAGGCCGACACCAGCGGCGTGCCGGACTGGCGGTACCAGAGCGAGAACTGACCGAGATTTCGGCCGCTCGCATCCTCGAAACACGTGACGAAATCCTCGATCGTCACCGCCTGGCCGTCATGACGCTCGAAATAGAGATCCATGCCCTTGCGAAAATCCGCAGCGCCCAAGAGCGTCGCGATCATGCGGGTGACTTCTGAGCCCTTCTCATAGACCGTGGTCGTGTAGAAGTTGTTGATCTCGCGATAGATTTCCGGACGCACCGGATGGGCGAGGGGGCCTGCGTCCTCGGCGAACTGCTCGGCCTTGAGATGACGGACCTCGGCGATGCGCTTGACGGCGCGCGAACGCTGGTCTGCCGAGAATTCGTGGTCGCGATAGACGGTCAGGCCTTCCTTGAGGCAGAGCTGGAACCAGTCGCGGCAGGTGATACGGTTGCCAGTCCAGTTGTGGAAATATTCATGCGCGACGATCGCCTCGATATTGGCGTAGTCCTGGTCGGTCGCGGTTTCCGGGTCGGCGAGAATGTATTTGTCGTTGAAGACGTTGAGGCCCTTGTTCTCCATGGCGCCCATGTTGAAATCCGACACGGCGACGATCATGAAGATGTCGAGATCGTATTCGCGGCCAAAGGCTTCCTCGTCCCATTTCATCGAGCGCTTGAGCGCGTCCATGGCGTAGGCCGCGCGCGGCTCCTTGCCATGCTCGACATAGATCTTCAGCGCCACCTCATTGCCAGACATGGTGGTGAATGTGTTTTCGACCACGCCGAGATTGCCGGCGACCAGCGCGAAGAGATAGCTGGGCTTGGGATGCGGATCGAACCATGCGGCGAAACGGCGGCCATCGCCATAGGGGCCGGCGCCGAGGAAATTGCCGTTGGACAGCATCACCGGATTGGCGTCGCCATCGGCGATGATGGTGATCGTGTAGACGCCGAGAACGTCGGGGCGATCCATGAAATAGGTGATTCGGCGGAAGCCTTCCGCCTCGCATTGGGTGCAATAGGTGCCGTTGGTGCGGTAGAGCCCCATCAGCTTGGTGTTGGCTTCCGGGTTGATGATCGTCTCGACGGTGACTTCGAAAGTCACGCCGGTGGGCAGATCGCGAATGACCAACTGCTTATCGGAGACGTCGTATTGCGAGGCCGGGATCTCGTTGCCGTCGATGGCGACCATCTTCAGCGACAATTCATCGCCGTCGAGAATGAGCGGGGCGTCTTCGGCCACGCCTTCGCGCCGATGCATCAGCGAACGCTGGATCACCAGCGTCGCCGTGGGATCGAGTTCGAAGGTGAGATCGACGCGCTCGAGCACGAAATCTGTGGGGCGGTAGTCTGTCAGATGAATAATCTGGCCGGAGGAGGCGTCCATCGTGTCTTCCCGGTTTGCAAGCGCGAATAATCATGGTGATCGTTGGCGAAAGCGCTCATCCCCGCTTGCAATTCATGCGATGCGCGCAAATCCGGCGGCAGTATTTCAGTGAAATGCTGATCTAACGTTAACATGTATCAAAAGAAAACAGCTTTGTCTTGCGGCGGATTGTCGATGGCTTCATAGATCGTCGAATGGTTGCGACGCGGAGCTTTTTTGCCCGGCGCCGCCTTGTGTTGGTCTCCGAATAGGCGCAAGTGGGAAAGGTAAGCCTTCCCGAGCCGAATCCCATGGACAAGACCGTCACCAATCCGCTGCGCGGCATCACGATGAAGCTGCTGTCGATCCTGCTGTTTCTGTGCATGCAGATCCTGATCAAGGAAGGCGGCAAGGGGCTCGCGACGGGGGAGATCACCTTCTTCCGATCCCTGTTCGCCATGCCGGCGATTCTCGCCTGGCTGGCGCTGCGCGGCGAATTCCGCTCCGCCTTCCGCACCGACAACCCCTTCGGCCATTTCAAGCGCGGCTTTATCGGCGTCATATCCATGTCGTTCGGTTTTTACGCGCTGGTGCATCTGCCGCTGCCGGAAGCGATCGTCATCGGCTACGCGCTGCCGCTGTTCACGGTCATTGCGGGAGCGCTGTTGCTGGGAGAAGAGGTGCGCGCCTATCGATGGAGCGCGGTGGCCGTGGGCTTTGTCGGCGTGATGATCATTCTCTGGCCGAAACTCGATCTCTTTACGTCGGGCCGAATGGGCGCGGGAGAATTCGCAGGCTCGATCGCGGCGCTGTTGAGCGCAGGCATGGCGGCGCTCGCCATGGTGCAGGTCAGGCAATTGGTGCGGACGGAGAACACCCCGACGATCGTTCTCTATTTCTCCCTGTCGGCGACGCTGCTGTCGCTGCTGACCATCCCGTTCGGCTGGCCGGCGATGACATGGGAGCAGGCGCTGATGCTGATGGGGGCGGGCTTTTTCGGCGGCGTCGCGCAGATCCTGCTGACCGAAAGCTATCGCTATGCCGATGTCTCGACGATCGCGCCGTTCGAATACACCTCGATCATAGGCGGGGCGGCGGTTGGTTATCTGCTGTTCGGCGAGACGCTCAGCGCCTCACTGTTTTTCGGCGCAGCCGTGATCATCGGCTCCGGCGTGTTCATCATCTGGCGGGAAAGCCGCCGCGGCGTCAAGCGTCCGTCGGCGGGATGACGGCGGGGCGCTGGCGCAAGCGAAGCCCGGCATAGGCGCCGTAGAGGGCAAAGCAGAGCGCGAGCAGCATCGGCAGGCCCGGCGCCCCGGCGAATGCGATGGCCTGGCCGGCGGCCAGCGGGCCGACGACGACGCCCAATCCATAGAGCACGGTGATGCCGCTCGAAATCCGCACATATTCGCCGGGTTCGGCGAGATCATTGGCATGCGCCACATTCAGCGAATAGATCGGGAAGATCACCATGCCGGCCAGGAAGCCGGAGAGATAGACCATATAGGGCGAGGCCGTGGACGCGGCCATGGCGAGCGCGGCGACAATGCCGAAAGCGCCGCAGGCGACCATCACCAGCCGGCGGTCCATGCGGTCGGAAATGCGGCCGAGCGGAAACTGCGCCACCACGGAGCCCAAAATGACGGCGGCGATGAGATTGGCGCCGCCGGTTTCGCTGAGACCGGTCATCTTGGCGTAAACGGCGGAGAAATTCACCCAGGCCGCCGAAATGACGCCGGCGATGAAGGTGCCGACAAAGGCGACCGGCGAGCGCGTCCACAGCCCCTTGAGATCGAAGCCTGCCTCGCTCGGGATCGCCGGCGAGGTGCCCGACGACAGCGCGATCGGGAAGATCGCCACGGAAAACAGGATGGCGGCGACGATGAACAGCACCGTGGTCATGGGATCGGCAAGCGCCGCGATATAGGGGCCCGCGATCGAGCCGCCCATGGCCACCACCATATAGACCGAAAACATCAGGCCGCGATTTTCATTGGTCGCCTTCTCGTTGATCCAGCTTTCCATGATCATGTAGCCGCCGGCGATGGCGAAGCCGAACAGGCCGCGAAACAGCATCCACCACAAAGGCGTCTGTTCGAGCGAGCAGAGCAGGATCGAAATCGACATCAGCGCGATATAGGCGGAGAACACCCTGATATGGCCGGTGCGGCGGATGAAGCGCGGCGTGACGAAGGACGACAGCGTGTAGCCGAGCGAATAAACTGCGCCGATCAGCGAAATGTCATAGGCCGTCCAGCCTTCGCCGAGCGCGCGCAACTGCACGATATAGCCGCCCAGACCGAAACCGGTCATGACGATGAAGATCGTTAGAAGCAGGCTGGAAATCGATTTGAGGCTGTTGGTCACGTCAAGGCTCCGTCGCGCGCGCCGACTGTAGCGCGCCGGCGGCTGCTTAGGCTATTCCGTCCGCGCCGTCCATCGGCGAAGCCGACGCGTTGCGTTTGGCCTCAAGGATCTGTTCCGCACGGAGATAGGCCCGGGAGATGACCACGGAAAGATAAGTGACGAGGAGGGCGTTGAGCCAGAACACCACTACAACAAGGATCCACATGGTAATGGACCAAGGCCCACCGATCAATCGTGTTGCCGGAACGTGTTTGTCAATCTGCGAACCCAACACCGCCGCGCCGAGCGCCGCTCCAATGAAAACAAGATTGCTGAGGGCAGTACGCGTGAATATGGCCCAGAACGTAAAGCGAGTCCGGTCCAATGCATCGCCGAAACCGCTGCGCTCGCCCTTGATCGACGCGGGAAGCCAGGTGGCGGCTGCGCTGAACAATAACAATGTCAGGATGCCGGAGACGACGACGACAAACACCACAAACAAATCTCTGTTCGCGTGAGTTACATTGAAAATCGTGAACGCGAGGCCCAATGTAATGATCATCGGAGTTCCGAGAAGCACAAGGGTCTTCAAGAAAAAGCCAGAATAGAAGCCCTTGAAAGGTGTTTTGGCTGAGCGATTCAGAGGCGGCAGAACGCCATTTTCTGAAAACACGATCGCCCAGACGGCCAATTCAGCGAGGATGATCCAAAGAAATGTGGTCCCGTAATTGATGGACTGGTCGAGCAGTCCGAGATCGCGGGCATAGCTCACACCGGCCGCGAGGGCCAAGAAAGTCCAGTAAACCACACTGTATTTTCGAATAACCGAAAACGCTTCTTTCAACATTTTTCGCCCCGCAAGTTTTTATATTCCGGCGCGGCTATAGCTCGCTCTACAACCTGCAGCAAGTGGCGCGCCAGAGCGCCGCCCAATCCTTGAGAGTTCCACCCATTTTGCCTGTGCAGCTCTGATATTCAACCAAAGGCGACCTGCGGTTCCCTATACCAGTCCGTGTTCCAGGCAGTTCGGCAAGATTTGCCGACGGATGAGATCCACGTCATCCTGAAACATGTCATCGGAAGGAAATGGTAGATCATTCTTGAAAAAATCGATCAATTCCTGATCACTCACCCCCGGAAAGGGCGACGGATGCAATATTGCATCCCGTGAATATATACAAAATTCAAGCCGTGCATCGAAATATAAAACCAGCTTTGCGCTAGGTTGGACTGCAATGACATGCTGAGAATAATTAGAGAATTGCAGGAACCTGATCATCATTCCTAGCTTAAAGCTAGCGCATTTGACGGAAAATGTAATCTGCCGATAAGGCTCGAAAAAATATATTGGCCCTTCCACTTCCCCGAATTTTTTCTCGATCAAATCGTGGATGAGGATCGCTTGACCGTCATTTTGTTCTCCTCCGGAAACAAAATCCCAAAGAAAGTGATTTTTCATGTCGGATGGAGGGGAATAGAAATAGTCCCCATAAAGCGGATCATATGGTTTTGTATTCGCCACGGCGCCGGGAACCGCCAATAAAAGCTCGGTCTCGGAAATCATCTCACAACAAGGGGCAACAAACGTTGAATCCCTGAATATCGCCGCGCTCGGGTTCATATTAACAATACACCTCATTTTTGTGGCGATTTTGTCCTGAGATTCAGAGTTTGAAAAGTCATTCCTCCTCGAAATCGCGCACCGGATTACATCACACCTCGACAAAAATGTTCAGAGCTTCACTGGCATAATCGCACTATTGTGGATGCCGTAAGAGTTCTTTTTAGGGCTGAACCCAAAGGCGCTTTTGTGCGACCATCTCCCAGACTTGTCGATGTCGATACCCAAGGAAGAAGAATAGGAATGCGAGAGATTCCGCCATTTAAGTTATCGCTGCGCCCCCTAAATGATGAGGCGGCAAAACTAGAAAAATTTCGATGGGCCGGAGACGGTATCGGAGACCGAAATAGGCTGGGCGGCAAGCCAGATTTCCTGCAGGGTGAGGAATATCCTGCGTGCAAGGAATGTGGCAGAAAAATGAAATTCTATGCCCAGCTGGATTCATTGAGCGATGAATTTATAATTGCTGATTGCGGGATGATCTATGTCTTTATGTGTTTTGAATGCGTAGAGACACAATCCATCATTCAATCCTACTAAAAGCCAAGGCCTGCAACCCGCTGCACTTATTTGCGAGCGGCAAGCGCCCCGCTCACAACGCCGCCCAGTCCGCCGCGTCCTCGCGTTCGCCGATCAGGGCGAGGCCATGGGCGGCTGCTTTAGAATTCTATATTTATATTGGACGCTGGGCAGCATCTGGCTGCTCCAATACGTAAACGTGCTGGATGTCTACGCCTTCATACACCCATTCGTTGAAATTCTCTATCAGCCAAGCGGTCGATACGGCTTCATGTCGGGGTGTTTCAGCTTCCTTGGGAAGATTTGTTAGTATGCGTCCGGCTTTGCGACCAGATAATATGATGAAACCATACCCTCCGCCGTACTCGGAAAATTTGCACAGCATGACTTCAAGCCAATCCTCATGGATAATCCCATCTCCCGGGAATAGAAGTCGTTCTCCGTGGTAAAATGTGTTTCCATTTTCCGAAGTGGCGTATTCTGATAGTTTCATCATAGCCTCCTTGCTCGGCAACCTACGGAACTCCTTATCTTTTGGTTAGCTTTGTCGCTGCCGACGAACATGAACTCCCGCTCAAAGCGCCGCCCAGTCCACCGCGTCCTCACGCTCGCCGATCAGGGCGAGGCCATGGGCGATGGAGAGGAGTTCGCCGCCGCTTTCGATGCGCTCGGCGCCGAAGCGGTTTTCGAACAGGCGGCGCACCGCCGGCACGAAGGAGGTGCCGCCGGTCAGGAACACCTTGTCGATCGCCCCGGGCACCATGCCGGTCTTGGTCAGCACGTCGTCGAGCGCGGTTTCCATCGCCTTGAGGTCGTCGGCGATCCAGCCTTCAAAATCCGCGCGCTTGACCATGCGGCGGCTCTTCTCGCCGAGCGGCGCAAAGAAGAATTCGGTCTCTTCCTCCTCCGACAGGCGCATCTTGGTCCGCGACACAGCCTGATAGAGCGGATAGCCCTCATCCTGGTCGATGAGATCGATGAAGGCTTCGAGCTTTTCCGGCTCAAGCGAGGCGCGAACCAGCCCCTTCAAATCTTGGAAATCCTTGAGCGTCTTGAAGATCGACAGCTGGTTCCAGCGGCCGAAATTGGCGTAATAATTGGTCGGAACATCGAGGATCTTGTCGAAGCTCTTGAATTTCGAGCCTTTGCCGATCACCGGCGAGACGAGATTGTCGATGATGCGGTAATCGAACTGGTCACCGGCCACGCCGACGCCGGAATGGCCGAGCGGCGTGGCCGTCAGCCGGCCCGACGAGGTTTCGAAGCGGATGACGGAATAATCGGTGGTGCCGCCGCCGAAATCGGCCACCAGCACGGTGGCGTCGCGCTTCAGCTTTTCGGCGAAGAAGAAGGCGGCGGCGACGGGCTCGTAGACGAAATGGACTTCCGGAAAGCCGAGACGGCCAAGCGCTTCGTTGTAGCGCGTGACGGCCAGCCCTTCATCGGGATTGGCGCCGGCATATTTCACGGGACGTCCGACCACGATGCGGTTGATGCCGCTGTCGAGCGCCACGCCGGCGTAGTCGCGCAGCCGGTTGAGGAAGGTCTCCATCAGGTCTTCGAAGCTGAAGCGCTTGGCATAGACCATCGTGCCCTGAAACAGCGGCGAGGCGGCAAATGTCTTGATCGACTGCAGGAAACGCACGTCGCCGGGATTGTCGACAAAGACGCGGATCGCCGCCGCGCCGGCTTCGACCTCGAGCTTTGAGGCGCCGAGACGACCATCCTTCATGAAGGACAGACAGGTGCGCATGCTGTCAGTGCGGCCGGCGAGGCTGTCGAAGGAGAGCGAGCGCGAGCCGTCGCCTTCCTTGACCGCGAGCACGGTGTTGGTGGTGCCGAAATCCAGGCCGAGCGCGGTCGCCATCTGAAAACTCCATCGAAAATGGGAAATGCTGCGCCGCAGCGGAAGGCGCGCCTCATGCCACAGGGGCAGGGGGATGGCAATGGGAATTTGACCCACTCAGGCGCCCACGTTCTCGACACGCGGACAAATTTTTGCCCTATAATTTACGTTTACGTCAAAGTAAGGTATGAGCAAATGAGATAGGCTTATGTCGTTTGCTGGCTCGACAAGGTTTTGCGGATTTGACACAAGTCATCGACCAAATTTTGCGCGCCCGGCCGGAGTTTTTGAGATGAGCGACATGGAATTGCCCGAACGCGAGAGCATGGAATTCGACGTGGTGATCGTGG
Organism: Rhizobium sp. FKL33; assembly: GCF_005222915.1. Taxonomy (GTDB): domain Bacteria; phylum Pseudomonadota; class Alphaproteobacteria; order Rhizobiales; family Rhizobiaceae; genus Rhizobium_E. The sequence goes on along the minus strand of NZ_STFX01000005.1, from coordinate 169,396 downwards.
GCGCGGGTCCCGCGGGCCTTGCCGCCGCTATCAGGTTGAAGCAGGTCAATCCCGAGCTGTCGGTGGTGGTGCTGGAAAAGGGCGCGGAAGTCGGCGCGCATATCCTGTCGGGCGCGGTGGTCGATCCCATCGGCGTCGATCGGCTTCTGCCGGGATGGCGCGACGAGGCGGATCATCCGTTCAAGACGCCTGTGACCGACGACCATTTCCTGTTTTTAGGACCGGCCGGCTCCATCCGTCTGCCCAACATCTTCATGCCGCCTTTGATGAACAATCACGGCAATTACATCGTCTCGCTCGGCAATGTCTGTCGCTGGCTGGCGACCAAGGCGGAAGAACTCGGCGTCGAGATCTATCCGGGCTTTGCCGCCACAGAAGTTCTCTATGACGAGAAGGGCGCAGTGCGCGGCGTGGCCTCCGGCGATATGGGCATCGGCCGCGATGGCGAACCGACAGGCAATTTCGCCCGCGGCATGGAGCTTCTCGGCAAATATACGCTGATCGGCGAAGGCGTGCGCGGCTCGCTCGCCAAGCAACTGATCGCCAAGTTCGATCTCCAGAAGGATCGCGAGCCGCAAAAGTTCGGCATCGGCATCAAGGAGCTCTGGCAGGTCAAACCTGACAACCACAAGCCTGGCCTGGTGCAGCACTCCTTCGGCTGGCCTCTCGACATGAAGACCGGCGGCGGCTCCTTCCTTTATCACCTTGAAGACAATCAGGTGGCCGTCGGTTTCGTCGTGCATCTGAACTACAAAAACCCCTATCTCTTCCCGTTCGAGGAGATGCAGCGCTTCAAGACGCATCCCGCCATTCGCGGCACATTCGAAGGCGCCAAGCGCATCTCCTATGGCGCGCGCGCCATCACCGAGGGCGGGTACCAGTCCGTGCCGAAGCTGACCTTCCCAGGCGGCGCGCTGATCGGCTGTTCGGCCGGTTTCGTCAACGTGCCGCGCATCAAGGGCAGCCACAATGCCGTGCTCTCGGGCATGCTCGCGGCCGAAAAGATCGCTGCGGCGATCGCGGGCGGTCGCGCCAATGACGACGTTATCGAGATCGAAAACGAATGGCGCTTGGGCGACATCGGCAAGGATTTGAAGCGCGTCCGCAACGTCAAGCCGCTCTGGTCGAAATTTGGCACGGCGATCGGCGTGGCGATCGGCGGGCTCGACATGTGGATCAACCAGATCTTCGGAACCTCGCCCTTCACCCTCAAGCACGGCAAGACCGACGCCGCCTCGCTGGAGCCTGCCGCCAAGCACAAGAAGATCGACTATCCCAAACCCGACGGGGTGCTGACCTTTGACCGGCTCTCCTCGGTGTTCCTGTCCAACACCAATCACGAGGAAGACCAGCCGATCCATCTACGTCTGAAGGATCCGGCGGTGCAGAAGTCGTCCGAACTCGACGTCTTCGCGGGCCCGTCGTCGCGCTACTGTCCGGCCGGCGTCTATGAATGGGTCGAGAAGGACGGCGACAAGGTCTTCGTGATCAACGCGCAGAACTGCGTCCACTGCAAGACCTGCGACATCAAGGACCCCAACCAGAACATCACCTGGGTTCCGCCGCAGGGCGGCGAGGGGCCTGTTTATCCGAATATGTGATGGGAGGGCGGAGCCAACTCCGCTCTCTTACAAGCCGATCTCATTCGGGCCACTTGAACAAAACTTGAAGGGTACTCGCAGCTGATTGGAGCTTTCGGTCAAAGGTCCATATTCTCGCTCTGTGCAGCACTGACGCGATCAGAAGATGAGCGTCCACATATCCAATTCCGGTTCCGCGCAATCGGTGTTCGTAAATGGCGTGTAAGACAGTCGTAGGTTCGATGGTAGGAAGTCGAGGCAGATCTTCCAGCGCCCGGAACGTGTTGGTGGATGTCTTCAGGCCGCCAAGAGCCAATTCGCCCAACACGAAATCGTGCATGAAAACGCGGCCGTCAAGCAAAAGCGTCTCGACGCCGGTGTTCTGGGTGCGGAAATGCTCCACCCACACCGACGTATCGAGCAAGATCATTTGCCGGATCCAAGTGGGTCTACAACGTTCCAACGTGCACGCGGCGGAATTGTGAGGTCAGGTTCTGAGCCGCCCAATTCAGCCAGACGGCGCGCCGCCTCTCGATGCACGAACTGTTGAAGCGCTTTTTCCACCAACGCCGTGGCCTCATGAATGCCTGTGACCTCGCGCGCCCTTTCGATGAGTGCGTCATCCACGGGGACCGAAGTTGTCATGTCGTCTGTCTCCAGTTGCTCATAGGCTAGCACAGGCCTTCCCCGTCAGCAATCAAGGCGAGTTTAACCCGTCATTAACCATAATATTCCTAATGTTCCGGCCATCAACGGGGCATTAAGGAATCAATTCGATGGCGGTTTCTCGGCGGGCGTTCCTTCTCGGCGCATCGGCGCTTCTGGCGGGTTGCCAGACCAATCACTCCAAGGACAAGGCCAATTATGCGGCGCAGACCACCGAGCCTTATCCCCTGCCGGCCATGTCGCTCGAAAAGATCAAGCCGGAACTGCGCCGCACCGAAGTGGATTACCCCACCAGCCAGGCTGCCGGCACGGTGGTCGTCGATACGCCGGCCCGTCGCCTGTATTATGTGCTCGGCGGCGGCCGGGCGATCCGGTACGCGGTCAGCGTCGGCCGCGAAGGGTTGGAACTGCGCGGCAACGCCCATGTCGGGCGCAAGGCCGAATGGCCGACCTGGACGCCGACCGCCAATATGATCCGCCGCGAGCCGGCGAAATACGGCCCGCTCGCCGGCGGTATGCCCGGTGGTCCCAACAATCCGCTCGGCGCCCGCGCCATGTATCTCTATCGCGGCGGCAACGACATTCATTTCCGCATTCACGGCACCAATCAGCCGCAATCGATCGGCTACGCCATGTCGTCGGGCTGTATCCGTATGTTGAACCACGACGTGATCGATCTCTACAGCCGCGTCTCGGTCGGCGACAAGGTCGTGGTGCTTCAGGCCTGACGTTTCGATAACAGGCCGGTCGACAAGACCACGCCGAGGCCGGTGATCACGGCTGCGGCGATGGTCGCTGGGCCGATCTGCTCGCCGAGCAGCAGACCTCCTCCGATCGCGGCTGCCGCCGGCGTCGCCGCGGTATAGGCGGCGGCCAACGTGCCGCCCAGCGCCCGGATGGCGTAACCATAGAGCAATGTGGCGCAGAGACCCGAGAGAACGCCCTGCGTCAGCACTTGCAGGGCGACTTCGCCGAGCGGCGCGGAGAACAGGCTCAGTCCCAGAAACGGGATGAGTGTGAGCGTGATCAGCGTCGACCAGACGCAGACCAGCGCGCCGCCTTCGAGCGCCGTCAGGCCGGAGCGCCGGAAGGCATGGGTGAAAACAGCCCAGAGCGCGGCGCAGAACGGCAGGATCAGATAGCTTTTCCAGCCAAGCTCCACATCGCCTGCGCCGACCGCGAGCATCACCATCCCGCCGAGCGCAATGGCGCCCATTCCGAACCAACGCATCAGGTCAGGGCGTTCGCGATAGACCGCCACGCCGATCAGCGCCGTTGCAAGCGGCATCACGCCCGGCAACAGTACGCCTGCCGCCGAGGCGGGCGTCGCCCGCATGCCAATGGCCACGATCTGGAAGAAGGGCGCCCCCGATCCGAGGATCATCAGCACCAGAGGCCATTTGGGCGTCTTCCTGGGCCAGAGACCTGTCCTGAGCCAGACCGGCGCGAGGACGAGGGCCGGAATGCCGTAGCGCAACAGGCTGAGATCGACGGCCTTGAGCGACGAGACGGTTCCATGCCGCGTCGAGACCAGCCACGCCGCCCAGATCGCCACCACCGAAAGCGCCGCCAGGCGGCCCAGCAAGGGCGATGTTTCGCGTGACGTTGCTGTCTCCGTCGCCATGGCCATCTGTCTGCCCCCCTGAATCCACAATTCGGGAACATTAATCCAGCTGCGGCGCGCATGTCCTTGCGTCTTGTGGCTTGAAAGATGAGCAATAGGACGGAATATTGCGTCGAGTATCGATCAAATGGTGAAAAATGCCAAAGCTGGACGAATTCGATCTCGCGATCATCGATGCGCTGCAGGAGGATGCGCGCATGAGCAATGTCGATATAGCCGCGCGCGTCAATCTTTCGCCGTCGCCTTGTCTCAGGCGCATCCGCGCTCTGGAAAAAGCCGGCGTGATCCGCGGTTACAGGGCGGATGTCGACCGACGCAATATCGGGCTCGAACTGACGGTGTTCGTGTTCTTCAAGGTGATCCGCCACAGCCGCGAGAATGCCGGCAATCTGCAGGATGCGCTTCTGGCGCTGCCTGAAGTTGTCGCCTGCCACATGATCTCGGGCGAGGCGGATTTTCTGGCAGAGGTCGTAGTCGAAGACCTCGCAGCCTATGAGCGGCTGCTGACGGAAAAACTGCTGACGCTTCCTGAGGTCACCGATATCCGATCCAATTTCGCAATCCGCACCGTGAAGGCGAATGGACCGCTGAAATTGCCGGGGCGTTGAGACGGCGCGTCAGCGCGCCGCCCGCTTCTCCAGGAGCCAGGACGCGCCGAACACGAACAGGCCGAAGAAGGACAGGATTGCGCCGACATAGCCGGTGGCGGCATAGCCATAGCCATAGGCGATCACCAGGCCGCCGAGCCAAGCGCCCAGCGCATTGGCGATGTTGAAGGCCGAATGCATCGAGGCGGCGGCCAAAGTCTGCCCGTCGGCGGCGACATCCATCAGGCGCGTCTGCACGGCGGGGCCGGCGGCGAAGGTGCAGCCGATCAGAAACACCGATAGGCAGAGCAGATAGGGATTGGCGGCGGTCAGGCCGAAAACGGTCATCACGACGATGTTGAACACCAGCATGCCGCCGATCGTGCCCATCAGCGAGATGTCGGCGAGTTTCGAGCCGACGACATTGCCGACATTCATGCCGACGCCGAACAGTACCATGATCACCGGGATCATGGAGACCGGCATCAGCGCCACCTCAGTCGCGGTGCCGGCGATATAGCTGAAGATCGAGAACATGCCGCCGAAGCCGGTGGCGGCCAGCGTCAGGGTCAGAAGCACCTGCGGATGGGTGAAGGCGATCAGTTCACGCGCCACGCTCGCGCCCTTGGCCGGCTGGTCGCGCGGAAGATAAAGCCAGATGAGGGTGACGGTCAGCGCGCCGATGCCGCCCACGGCAAAGAACATCGTGCGCCAGGACAGATATTGACCGAACAGCGCCATCACCGGGGTTCCGACAAGCGTCGCCACTGTCAGCCCGAGCATCACGTAACCGACAGCGCGGGCGCGCATATATACTGGAACCAGCGAGGCGGCGACGAGCGCGGAGACGCCGAAATAGGCGCCATGCGGCAAGCCGGAGAGGAAGCGGAGCGCGGTGAAGCTCCAGAAATCCGGCGCGATCGCGCTGGCTAGGTTGCCGGCGGCGAAGACGCTCATCAGCACGAGCAGCAGGGAACGACGGGAGGATTTGGCTCCGAGAATGGCGATCAGCGGCGCGCCGATCACCACGCCCAGCGCATAGGCGCTGATCACGTAACCTGCTTCCGGCGTGGTCACGGCAAAGGTCTTTGCGACGTCCGGCAACAGGCCCATGATGGCGAATTCGCCGGTGCCGATGCCGAAGCCGCCGCAGGCCAGCGCCAGGATCACCAGGGCGACCTGGAAGCGCGTCAGCGCAGGCGCTTCGTCGGAAACAGGAATGGTGTCGGTGCAAACAGCGTCGCTCACGGTGAAGATCCGTCTGAAAGGGCTCTAAAAGCCCTGATGTCGAGAATGGCAGCGGCGCAGGCGATTCAGGCCGTCCAATGATCAGTTATAATACTATAATAGGGATTTTGCATTGCGGTAAAGGCGATTTTGCGGCGCAAAAGCAGATGACAATGATCAAAAGTCGTTTCTGCGCGTTACTGACCCGGCTGCGCCTAAAAATCGCGGAAAACGAGCCTATATCCTGCTGAGGACACGGGAGACGACGCTTGAAGATCAAGGCAATTCTCAACCGCGACGGCGGCACATTCCGGACGACGGACATGACGGCGTATCAGGCCAAGATGGCCGAAGTTTTCGCCGAACGCGGCCATGCGCTCGAGACGGTGGTCGTCGAAGGGTCCGACATTGGCGCAGCACTCGAAAAGGCGGCGGGGCGCGACGATCTCGATGCGATCATCGCCGGGGGCGGCGACGGCACGATTTCCTCGGCGGCCGGCATCGCCTGGAAGGCGGGCATGCCGCTCGGCGTCATTCCGGCCGGCACGATGAATCTCTTCGCCCGCACGCTCCGGCTGCCGCTCGACGTCTGGCAGGTGCTTCCCGCGCTTGCGGACGGCGTCATCGACGACGCCGATATCGGCAGCGTCAACGGTCGCGCCTTCGTGCATCAGTTCTCCGCCGGCATGCATGCGCGCATGGTGCGCTACCGAAACCAGATGAGCTACGGCTCGAGGGCCGGCAAGATTGCCGCCAATGTGCGCGCCGCAGTCGGCGCGGTGCTCAACCCGCCGCGCTTCGAGATCGAATTCGACGCGGACGGGCATCGGGAGCATCGCATGGTCTCGGCGATTTCGGTGTCCAACAACCCCTTCGGCGAAAACGGCCTGCTGGTGGCCGAGGATGTCAAAGCCGGACATCTGGGCTTCTATATCGCCGATCCGCTGGATTCGACGGCTGCGGTAGGGCTGGCCGTCGATGTGCTGCGCGGCAGGCTGAAAGCAAACCCCTCGATCACCGAGATGAAGGCGCAGTCGGTCGACCTGCATTTTCCCAAACTCTACCGGGCCGCCAATTTCGTGCTCGACGGCGAGTTGATGCGCTTGCCGCGCGATGTGCAGATCCGGCTGCATCCCGGCGAGTTGAAAGTCATCGCCCCGGCCGACGCTCATCTCAAGCCAATCGACCGAAGGGTATGATTTCCTTGGACCGCGGCTCGAAGGGAGCGCCGGTCCAGTCGCCGAACCAGATGTCGACGACGAGGCCGGCGCGGGCGATCAGGCCCGCGAGCCGCGCCTGGTCGATGAACCGGATCGACGAATGGGACGACAGCGTTTCGCCAGATGGCAGGCGATAGACGGTCTCATAGCATACGATCCCGGTTGCTTCGTCGAAGGTGATGTCGTTCCAGCTTTCTACATCGCCATAAACGGGATGAGCAACGATCCGTCGCGACGCCTGGGGCGTCCAGCTTTCCCATTCTCTCCGGACTGGATTTCGGGTGTCGAAAATGAACTGGCCCGACGGCGTCAGATGCGCGGCGATGGTGTCGAGAGCTGCGGCGACATCCGCATCGGTCAGCAGACATTGGAAGGCATGCCCGGTCATGGTGACCAGATCGAACCGCTCTCCGAGGCGGATATTGCGTATGTCGCCTTTAACCCAGCGCACATGGGCGCCCTTGTCGCGGCGCCGCGCCACATCGAGCATGGCGTCAGCCGGATCGACGCCGACCATCGGCCTGCCATCGGCGATGCCGACGAGAAACAGGCCTGTGCCGCAGCCGAAATCGAGCACGGAGCCGGCGGTGCGGGCGAGTTCCGCGCAATAGCGCGTATCCGGCCCCCAGCCGTTTTCGAGATCATAGAAGTCGACCAGCCGCGGATCGCTGTAGAGCCGGTCGTCTTCCTGCCCGGTCACTGGAAGGCCGTTTCGAAGAAGCTGCGCAATTTACGTGAATGCAGTTTTTCCGGCGACATGGCCGAGAGTTTTTCCAAAGCGAGCAGGCCGATCTTCAAATGCTGGCTGACCTGGCTCTTGTAGAAGGCGGTCGCCATGCCCGGCAGCTTCAATTCGCCATGCAGCGGCTTGTCGGACACGCAGAGCAGCGTTCCATAGGGCACGCGGAAGCGGAAGCCGTTGGCGGCGATGGTGGCCGATTCCATGTCGAGCGCGATCGCGCGGGCCTGCGACAGCCGCTTGACGGGGCCGGACTGGTCGCGAAGTTCCCAGTTGCGGTTGTCGATGGTGGCGACAGTGCCGGTGCGCATGATGCGCTTGAGCTCATAGCCGTCATAGCCGGTGACTTCCGCCACCGCATCCTGCAGCGCCTGCTGCACTTCTGCGAGTGCGGGGATCGGCACCCAGACCGGCAGATCGTCGTCCAGCACATGGTCTTCGCGCATATAGGCATGCGCCAGAACGTAATCGCCGAGACGCTGGGAGTTCCGCAATCCCGCGCAATGGCCGAGCATCAGCCAGGCATGTGGCCGGAGAACGGCGATATGGTCGGTGATGGTCTTGGCGTTGGAAGGACCGACGCCGATATTGACCATGGTGATGCCGGCATGGCCCTTGCGCTTGATGTGATAGGTCGGCATCTGCGGCAGGCGCTGGGCGGGCGATCCCTCGCTCGGCGCGTCCTCGCCGGGATAGGTGACCAGGTTGCCGGGCTCCACGAAAGCCGTGTAGCCGTTGCCGCCTTCCGACATCTGCCGGCGCGCCCAGGCGCAAAACTCATCGATATAGAACTGGTAATTGGTGAACAGCACGAAATTCTGGAAATGCTCGGCTTTCGTCGCCGTGTAATGGCTGAGACGCGCCAGCGAGTAATCGATGCGCTGGGCGGTGAAGGGCGCGAGCGGCTTGGGCGTGCCCGGCGGCGGCTCATATTCGCCATTGGCGATCTCGTCGTCGGTGGTCGAAAGATCGGGTGTGTCGAACAGGTCGCGCAGGGGCGCTTCGATGGTGCTGCCGACCGACGCTTCGATATGCGCGCCTTCGCCGAAGGCGAAATGCAGCGGAATGGGCGTGGTCGATTCCGCGACGATCACCGGCAGGCCGTGGTTCTTCAGAAGCTGGCCGATCTGCGTCTTCAGATAATGCTTGAACAGGAGAGGGCGGGTGATGGTGGTCGAATATTCGCCGGGTTCGCTCAGGAAACCATAGGGCAGGCGGGAATCGACATGGTCGTAGCGCACCGTTCCCAGTCGGATTTCAGGATAGAAGGCGCGGTAGCGGCCCTCGGCGGCGCCGCCTTGGATAATCTTCTCGAAGGCGGAGCGCAGGAAGGATGTGTTGCGCTCGTAAAGCGCCGCGATCGCGTCGACGGCCTCGTCCGCCGTTGTGAAAGACGCGGGCTCGAACGGCTCCGGGGAAATGACGTTCAGGGTGAGGGAAGAGAGGATTCGCTTGGCCATGCGCTATAATAGAAGGCGCTTTATGACAGTTGAACAGTCCCGAAGAGCGCATTCCCGCGAAATTTTCGCGCTGCGACGCGGTATGAGCCGCTATCGGCGGAAGCAATCACCGGATCCCGCAGCTGGGATTCAGCGGGTTTGAGCAGGCATGGCCCCCGAACTGAGCGAGATGCGGCGCGCGCGAGTGATGTTCGACGACGATCTGCAGTCCCAGCGCGAACAGGGCGGCCCCGAGGCAGATGATCGCAAAGCGGCGCATCATGATCGCATTCATGTCAGGCGTTTCTCCCACAGGCGTTGTCTATGAGGCAAACCCTAACCAGACGGGACTGAACCCGCGCTGACCTCAGCATTCATTTTCAGTTCAGAGTGGTTGCCGGCCGTTAACCCAGACACTACCTTCCGTCATTCCCATCAAGGAGACGCCCATGTCCGCGCCCATAGACCTCTATTACTGGCCGACGCCGAACGGTTGGAAAATCACCATCATGCTGGAGGAGCTCGAAGCGCCCTACCAGATCAAATACATCAATATTTCCAAGGGCGAGCAGTTCGAGCCGTCTTTCCTGGCCATCGCGCCCAACAATCGCATGCCGGCGATCGTCGATCCCGACGGCCCTGGCGGCGCGCCGATATCGGTGTTCGAATCCGGCGCCATCCTGCAATATCTTGGCCGAAAGTTCGGCAAGTTCTATCCCGCCGATGAACGCGCCCGCGTCGAGGTGGATCAATGGCTGTTCTGGCAGATGGGCGGTCTCGGCCCGATGGCCGGGCAGGCGCATCATTTCCGCAATTATGCGCCGGAAAAGATCCAGTACGGCATCGACCGTTACACCAATGAGGTCAATCGTCTTTATGGCGTCATGAATAAGCGGCTCGCCGATCGCGATTATCTCGCCGGCGACTATTCGACCGCCGACATGGCCTGTATCGGCTGGGTGATCCCTCACAAGAACCAGGGGCAGGATCTCGACGATTTCCCGCATCTCAAGGCCTGGTTCGAGCGCCTGCATCAGCGTCCGGCCGTTCTCAAGGGCATTGCGGTCGGTAAGGAAGAGCGGGAGCGGCAGGCCAATCTCGCCGAAGACAAGGAAGCCCAGAAAATCCTGTTTGGTCAGCGCGCGCGCTGATCAACAAAAGGGCGGCTCCCAGGCGGGGCCGCCCTCGTCGTCTCTGTTGCTTGTTTAGAGCCTGGTCCAGGTCTGCGACTTGCAGAACACGCCCATCACGCAGCCTTTCAGCTTCATTGAAGCGCCTGACACCGTCGCATAGCCGGAATAGGTTTTGTCTTCGGCTGGATCGGTGATTTCACCCTCGTAATCAGCGCCGGTTCCCGACATCTTGCCGATGCGCTTGCCTGCATATTTTCCCGTCTTCAACGTGACGCAATAGGCGCCGCCGCATTTGGCGATTGCCGCCGTTTCCCCGCTTTTGGTTTTCCAGTTGCCCTCGATCGGTTCTGCGGCAAAAGCCGCGCCTGCCGACGCTATGATCACAAGGGCCGTCAATAGTCTGTGCATCTCATCCTCCCAGTCTGCAAAGCCGTCCAAAAGGCTTTGTCATTCAAATTCGTAGCGTCGAATTTTCGACAAGGAAACAGGAATCTGAGCAGCAATCGCATTGCCCGGATGGTCGCGATCGATTTGCATGGTTACGGGGCGATTAAAACCGCAGGCTGAAATTTTCGTAAAGTTTTCCGCGTTTGCCGAGAAGGGCAGGCGGTTGGATACTTAAAGAAAACATAAGTTTACCAGCTGTTCGGATTTCGTTTGCTGCAAATTAAGGATGCATTTTAGGTGAATTTTCAAAGCCCTCCTGCATAGTAGAGCCATAACAAGGACGGCAGTAAACGCCGCCGAAAAACGGAAAGCGCCGAGCGATCGGAAAGAATAGGCAAGCGCAGTCCGGCCTTCATGCAAGGCAAAACAGGGTGAAATGAAAACAACGTCTGTAACAGGGACAAAGACAATGGCGCGTTATGATATGAACATCTCGAATTCGGCTATGGGCGGCGAAAGCCAGGCCGACATTTTCTGCGACATGGGCCTGATGTACGCCACGGGCCAGGGCTGCGATATCGATCTGGTCGCTGCGCATAAGTGGCTCAATATCGCTGCGATCAAGGGCTCCGAACGCGCCGCCATGCTGCGCGCCGAACTGACCCCGAGCATGACCAAGATGGAACTGGCCCGCGCCCTGCGCGCCGCCCGCGAATGGATGACGATGCACTGATCGTCATCCTGATGCCGCTCACTACAAAAGACGTGAAGACGAAGACTGCGGTTTACGCAGCAAGATATTGAAGCCGCGACCGCTCCCAAGCGCCGCGGCTTTTTCTTTGTTTCGTCTCAGCCGATTTTTGCCAACACCTTTGGCAGCGCCTGTTCGAACAGATCGAGATCGCTGTCCGGCCCCACGCTGACGCGGATGCAGCGGTTGAGCGGCGCGACCCCGGGCATGCGGATGAACACGCCTTCCTCCATCAGGCCATCGACAATCGCGCGCGCACAGGCGCCGTCGCGATGGCAATCGATCGCAACGAAATTGGTGGCCGAGGGCAGGGGCAAAAGACCGTTGGCGCGGGCGATGACGCCGATCCTGGCCCGGGCGCCGGCGATCTTGTCCAAAGTCTCTGCGAGATAATCCTGATCCGCCAGCGCGGCGATCGCGCCTGCGACGCCGACCCGGTTCATGCCGAAGTGATTGCGGATCTTGTCGAAGGACTGCGCCGTGCCGCGCGCGGCGATGACATAGCCAATACGCGCGCCCGCCAGCCCATAAGCCTTGGAGAAGGTGCGGGTGCGGATCACGTTCGGCCGGTCGAGCAGCGCGTTGTTGGCGGGCTGCACGCCTTCCGGCGCGGTTTCGCCATAGGCCTCGTCGAGGATCAGCAGCGTTTCCTCGGGGATGGCGCGGGCGAAAGCCAGAACCGCCTCGGCGCTGTGCCAGCTTCCCATGGGATTGTCGGGATTGGCGAAATAGACGAGCCGGGCTTTCTCGCGCTTCACCGCGTCGAGAAGACCGTCGAGATCCTCCTTGTCGTCCTTGTAGGGGACGGTGACCAGGCGGCCGCCATAACCGTTCACATGATAGTTGAAGGTGGGATAGCCGCCGAGCGAAGTGACGACCGCCATGCCTTTTTCGATCGTCATCCGGACGATTTCGCCGAGCAGGCCGTCGATGCCTTCGCCGACATTGATCTCATGGCGATTGACGCCGAGATGGTTCGCCAGCGCCTCGCGCAGCGCGAAATTGTCGGGATCCGAGTATTTCCAGCTCTCCTCGATCGCCACAGCCATCGCCGCCTTCACGCGCGGCGATGGGCCGAAGCCGTTTTCATTGGCGCCGATCCGCGCCTTGACCGGGAGGTTGCGGTTTCGCTCGATGGCTTCCGGCCCGACGAAAGGAATTGTGGCCGGAAGGTCGCGGACGAGCGGTGTGAAATAGTCGAAGGTTGGCATAGGTTTGGACGCCCCGATTCATGATCGGGAATACCCTATTGAAAACGGACGCGTCCGGGAAGATTGTCGCCCGCCATGAAGTCGCCGCGCACGATTTTCGACAGCAGACCCTCGGGCAGCGGCTTGATGAAACGCACGCCGACGCGGCCATCGAGGCGGTGAACCTCCGCGCAGCCGATGCGGATCGCAAGCCCCGCAAACGAGAGATAATAGTGATCGGGCAGCCCGATCGTCGTGAACATCTGCACGCAGGCGCCGCCGCGTGAAATATCCACCACCTGACAGGATCGCGGAGAGAGCCCCGCCAGTCCGGGAAGGACCGAATAGACCACACCGGGTCGGTTGACGATGAACCGTTCGAATTTCTTTGCTTCCAGGCCCTGCTCTACATGAACAGTGCTGATCGTCGCTTCTGCGCCTACAGCCATGGACACACTCCTTGTTTCCATGTGCCCACATTCCACCTCAAATGTTTAATCCGGCTCAATCCCGGTATTAGAATTTTAACGAATCCGGATTTTGGCGTATCGGGCTGTCTACTTTCGGGAGGCTTGGACAAAAATGCAACGCATTTAGAGACGCAGTCATGCAAAGGGCCGCTCGAGGCGGCCCTTGCGATTTCAGATGGAGACGTCGATCAGATGGCTTCCAGTTCTTCCAGTGAGGCGCCGCCGACGATCGTCTGTAGATAGCCTGCGTCGAGGAACATATTGAACTTGATCATCATGCGGTCCTTCTCGCGACGCACCATGGTCGAGCCGATTTCCTCTGTAGATCCCATGATGACCAGGAAGAAGTTCCGTGGCAGATCGATATAGGGGCTGAAGTTAAGAAGCGCGCCTCCGCAAGAGATGCTCTCGATCAAGGTGTTGTATTTCTTTTTGATCTGGAGATGCGGCGCGACGGGGATAATGGTGCCGGGCCGGTCGATCTTATGCATCTTGAAGCTGCGCTTCGGATTCTGGATCATCAGCACGTCGTTGAAGTTTTTGAACTCCCGGATTTGCATCGTCATCCTCCTTTCTGGTTGAAGATGACAATAGCATCGCCAGGTTGCGGGAGGTTCAAGCAGATCGCTAAAATTCTATCGAATCGCGTGTTTCTGAGGGCGACTGGGCCATTGCGGGACAGGTTGCAAGTTCAGAATGGTTGACGATGCTTTACCATACGCGCCCCGGCCAGGCTTGTCTGTCAGCAAGTCCGTCGAACGCGCTGTCGGCGGACAGGATGGGCAGTCCCATCTCCAGCGCCGTCGCGGCGAGCATGCGATCGAAAGGGTCGCGATGGTCCCAATCGAGCAGGCCGGCGCTTCGAGCAATGCTGGGATTGAGGTCAATAATCCGTCCGCCCTGATTGACGGCAAGCTCCGAGAGACGGTCGGTGAACGGCTCCATCTCAGGCCATTTTCCGATTCGAACTTTCTGGCAGATTTCATAGACGGAAATCGCGCTGACATAAATAATATCAGCGTCCAGAATAATAGCTGCGATGTTGCCCGGTAACCGCCGATCCAGATTGATGGCCCATGCCCACACATGGGTATCCAGCAGGTAAGACGCCATCAACCGCCTTCCCAGAGCCTCAACTCTTCTTCGCTCATTGGCTCAAGAAAGTCCGGCGCGTCGCCTTTGAGCTGATCTTTGAGAATGCCCAACTGGAACTTCCGCTTCTTCGGCCAAGGCACAATCGTCGCGACCGGCCTGTCGCCGTCCGCGATGGTCACATCCTGTCCCGTCTCGGCGGCCTCTTCGATAAGGCGGGCGAGATCGGATTGCGCCTGCTCAATCGTCACCTTCATTTCCGGTCTCCTTGTCCATAAAGATGAGCCAAGGAGACGGAATGTCAAGTCAGGTGGCGAGCAGCCATTCATGCTCTTTTGCGTTGTGGAATTTCCACACGCGCTTCGGTCCCGCCATGACGTTGAGATAATAGAGGTCATAGCCGTGGATGGTGGCGCAGGGGTGATACCCCTTCGGCACCAGCGTCACATCGCCGTTTTCCACCGCCATGGCTTCGTCGAGCGAGCGATCGTCGGTATAGACGCGCTGGAAGGCGAAGCCCTGCGGCGGGTTGAGGCGGTGGTAATAGGTTTCTTCCAGGAAGCTCTCATTGGGCAGGTCGTCCTGGTCGTGCTTGTGCGACGGATAGGACGAGGTGTTGCCCGCAGGCGTGATGACCTCGACCACCAGAAGCGAGGCGGCCGCGCCGTCGTCTTCCGGCATGATGTTGGTCACGTGACGGACATTCGAGCCCTTGCCGCGGATGAACTGCGGATGCGTGCCCGGGCCGATCAGCCTGGTCTTGAAGCCGTCGCCGCCCGGGGCCGTGCAGACGGCGAGTTCGAGATCGGTTGTCGCCGTCACCGACCAGGACGAATCCTTCTGCACGTAAAGCGCATGCGGCGCGCCTTCAAACACGTTCATGCGTTCGCCGACTTCACCGAACTCTTGTCCCGATGCGGACGCCTTGCCCTTGCCGGTCAGCCAGACGAGGCAGGCTTCCCGGTCGCCAGTCTGTTCGGTGACCGTCTCTCCCGCCTTCAGCCGGTAGACCGAAAAGCCGACATAGGTCCAGCCCGCGCTTTCGGGCGTGACGTCGTGAACGAGGCCGTGGCTTGCCTTGGGTTTCACCAGCAGTTTGGGCATGGTCATAACTCCTGTCTGTCAGATCGGGCGAGGGGCTCAGCCTTTCGGAAAGCCTTCGGTTTCCACCGTATAGCCCGCCGCCGTCATCACGCGCATCAGTTCGGCATGGCCGATCTCGGCCATTTTCTGCGGCGGAGCCTTCTTCGGATCCTGCTCGGCTTCGACCACGAACCAGCCTTCATAGCCGTAATCGGCGAAGCGCTTGACGATGGCTCCGAAATCGAGCGAGCCGTCGCCCGGCACGGTGAAAGCGCCGAGCGCCACCGCGTCGAGGAAGGACTGCTTGGAGCGATCGAGACCGTCGACAACGGGGCGGCGGATGTCTTTCACATGCACATGGTTGATGCGGGCATGGTGATTGTCGATGGCGCGCAGCACGTCGCCGCCGGCGAATGCCAGATGGCCGGCGTCGAGCAGCAGCGGAATGCCTTCGCCAGAGTTCTTCATGAAGGCGTCGAGCTCCGGTTCGGTCTCGACCACGGCCGCCATATGGTGATGGTAGGACAGCGGCATGCCCTGATCTGCGCACCATTCGCCGAACTCGGTCACCTTGCGGGCATAGACCTTCATTTCCTCGTCAGACAGGCGCGGCTTGGTGGCGAGCGGCTTGGAACGATCGCCCTGGATCGACAGACCGACTTCGCCATAGACGATGCAGGGCGCGTTCACAGCCTTGAACAGCTCGATCATCGGCGCGATGCGGTCCTTGTTGGCCGAAAGATCCTCGATGGTCAGCGTGCCGGAAAACCAGCCGCCGCACAGCGTCACGTCGGCGGCGCGCAGGATCGGCAGCATGACGTCGGGATCATCCGGAAAGCGGCGACCCTTTTCCATGCCGGTGAAGCCGGCGGTGCGAGACTGGCGCAGGCATTCCTCGAGCGACACGTCGTCGCTGAGATCCGGAAGGTCGTCATTCCACCAGGCGATGGGCGACATGCCGAGTTTGGCTTTCATCAGAGGTCTCCTCAGTGTCTTGGTCCGGACCTGCAGCGTCCGGGAAGATATTGAAACGAAGCGAGGCGCGTCTCGCGCCTCGAAAATGTTCGGTCACCCGATGCGCTGGGCGGCGAGCGCCTTGAGATAGGCGGCGCGGGCGTCGTTGACCTGAGGACGCGGGCTGACTTCGGGCACAGCCACATCCCACCAGTGACCGCCTTCCTTGGTGGTGATCAACGGGTCGGTGTCGATCACGATCACAGTGGTGCGATCATTGGCCTTTGTGTCTTCAAGCGCCTGCTCCAGCTCCGCAATCGAGGCGACTTTGAGCGCGATTGCGCCCATCGCCTCCGCATGCTTGGCGAAATCGATGTCCGGCATCACCTCGTGATAGGCGTCTTTCAAGAGATTGTTGAAGTTGGCGCCGCCGGTGCCCATCTGCAGCCGGTTGATGCAGCCATAACCGCGGTTGTCGAGCAGCACGACGGTGATCTTCTTGCCGATCATCACCGAGGTCGCGAGTTCCTGGTTGAGCATCATATAGGAGCCGTCGCCGACCATGACGACGACATCGGCGTCCGGCCGCGCCATCTTGACGCCGAGACCGCCGGCGATCTCATAGCCCATGCAGGAAAAGCCGTATTCCATATGGTAGCTGCCGGGGCTGGTGGCGGGCCACAGCTTGTGGAGTTCGCCCGGCAGGCCGCCTGCGGCGCAGAGCAGCACGGAATTCTCGTGGGCGCGATTGCGCGCGACGGCGCCGATGACCTGCGCATCCGAGGGCAGGGCGTTGGCGGGCGCCATGGCCTTCTCCGCCGCCTTCATCCATTCGACCTTCAGCGCGGCGGCCTTGTCCTTGAGCGCTGCGGGCGCAGACCAACCGGACAGCGCGGCGGTCAGATCCGTCAGCGCGACCTTGGCGTCGGCGACCAGCGGCAGCGCATTGTGCTTGCCGGCGTCGAAAGCGGCAGTGTTGAGGCCGAGGAAGCGGGCGCCTTCATCCTTGAACAGAGCCCAGGAGCCGGTGGTGAAATCCTGCATGCGCGTGCCCACCGCGATCACCAGATCGGCGGCTTCGGCGAGCGCGTTGGAAGCCGACGTGCCGGTCACGCCGATCGAACCCATCGACAGCGGATGGCGCTCGTCGATCGCCGACTTGCCGGCCTGGGTGACGGCGACCGGAATGCCGGTCTTCTCGGCGAACGCCTTAAGCTCTTCGGTCGCGCGCGAATAGAGCACGCCGCCGCCGGCGATGATCACCGGAGACTTCGCCGACTTGATCGCGGCGATGGCGGCCGCCAGTTCGTCCTCGTCGGGACGGGGGCGACGGAAGCTCCAGATCTTCTCGGCGAAGAAGCTTTCGGGATAATCGAAGGCTTCGGCCTGCACATCCTGGCAGAGCGACAGGGTGACGGGGCCGCAATCGACGGGATCGGTCAGCACCTGCATGGCGCGCTTCAGCGCCGGCATGATCTGCTCGGGACGCGTGATGCGATCGAAATAGCGCGAAAGCGGACGGAAGGCGTCGTTGGCCGAGACCGTGGCGTCGCCGAAATTCTCGATCTGCTGCAGCACCGGATCGGGCGCGCGATTGGCGAAGACGTCGCCGGGCAGGAACAGCACCGGCAGGCGGTTGACATGCGCCACGCCCGCGGCGGTGACCATATTGAGCGCGCCGGGGCCGATGGAGGTCGTACAGGCCATGAAGCGCTGGCGGAAGCTCGCTTTGGCGTAGGCGACGGCGGCATGCGCCATGCCCTGCTCATTGTGGGCGCGATAGGTCGGAAGCTCGTCGCGCACCTGATAGAGCGCTTCGCCCATGCCGGCGACATTGCCATGGCCGAAAATCGCCCAGACCCCGCCGAAGATCGGCAGCGTCTCGCCATCGATCACCGTCTTCTGCGCCTTCATGAAGTGCACGATGGCCTGCGCCATCGTCAGCCGGATCGTCTTCGCCATCCTATCCTCCCGCATTCCTCTCGCAGGTCTGCGCCCGCGCCTCGCTGTCTTAATCCCTCTTCCCGATTTCGGGGAGAGGCGAGATCAAATAGAGCTGCGGCCTCCGCGTGGCGTTTCGGCGCAGCCCCGGTCTTTATCTCAAAGGCCGCGCGTGCGCAGCCAGGCCTTTGTCAGCTCTTCGAAGCGGCCGGCCATATCGGTAATCGCTTCTTCATCCGTCATGCGGCCGCCGAGCCATTGATTGGCGGCATGCGCGAAGATGGTGCGGCCGACGGCGAAACCCTTGACCATCGGCGCGACCCGGGTTGCGGCAAAAGCCTTTTCAAGTTCTGCGGCAGGCGCTTCGAGGCCGAGCAGCACGATGCCGCGGCAATAGGGATCGTTCTCGGCGATCACGGCCTCGATGTTTTTCCAGGCGGCGGCCGAATGCTGCGGTTCGAGCTTCCACCAATCCGGGCGGATGCCGAGCGCATAGAGTTCGGTCATGGCCCGCGAGATCGTGTCGTCGTCGAGAGGGCCATGCTTGCCGGCGATGATCTCTACCAGCAGCTCACGGCCCACCTTGCGGGCGGCGTCGTAGAGGGCGCGCAGCTTCTGCTGCTGCTCCTTCTTCAAAGCCTCGGGATCGTCGGGATGGTAGAAGCACAGGCACTTGATGCAATGGTCGACAGGCCATTCCACCAGCTGCGAGCCGATATCCTGCGAGAATTCAAACCGCAGCGGGCGCGAGCCCGGTAGCTCCACCGGCCGGCCGATCCAGGAAA
The DNA here is from genome assembly GCF_005222915.1 of Rhizobium sp. FKL33. Taxonomy (GTDB): domain Bacteria; phylum Pseudomonadota; class Alphaproteobacteria; order Rhizobiales; family Rhizobiaceae; genus Rhizobium_E. The sequence continues at coordinate 150,528 of NZ_STFX01000005.1, read as the reverse complement.
AGTCCTTCTTGGCGGCGTCAAAAAAGGCTTCGCGGCCAAAGCGCTCGTCGATCAGCATGCCGTAGCCTTCGCGGCCCTGGCTGACGCGGGCGGCGGCGGCCACGGCGAGACGCTTGAAGGCGTTGATCTTCGCGTGCGGCGCTTTGTGCTGGTCAGCGATGTCGGTCAGTTGCGAGCGATGATCAATGGCGAGCGCCATCAGAAGCGGGATTTCCTTGCGGCGTGTCGTCGCCCAATGGATATGGCTGAGGTCCTCGTCCTTGCGCAGGGCCTTGAATTTCGAGCCGTGCTTGAGAAAATAGCTGAGCTCTTCCCAGGTGGGATATTCCGGCGCGCAGAGCAGACGCGAGACGGCGAAGGCGCCGCAGGCATTGGCCCAGGTGGCCGAGGTCTTGTGGCTCTCGCCCTTCAGCCAGCCGCGCAGGAAGCCCGACATGAAGGCGTCGCCTGCGCCCAGCACGTTATAGACTTCGATCGGAAAACCCTGGCCGACAATCCCGTCTTCGAGATCGTCGCTGATCGGGCCGTCATAGACCACGCAACCCATTGCGCCGCGCTTCAGCACGATCGTCGCGGGCGAGACGGCGCGGATCGCTTTCAGCGAGGCCAGCACGCTGTCGGCGCCAGAGGCGATCATGATTTCCTCTTCGGTGCCGACGATCAGGTCGCAATCCGGCAGCACCGATTTCATCAGTCCCGAGACGCGGTCGGACTTCACATAGCGTTCAAAACCCTCGGCGTGACCGGCAAGACCCCAGAGGTTCGGACGATAGTCGATGTCGAACACCACCTTGCCGCCATGCTTTTTGGCGAGCGCGATGGCCTTGCGTTGGGCGGCCTCGGTGTTGGGCTTGGAGAAATGCGTGCCGGTGACGAGCACGGCTTGCGAGGAGGCGATGAAGGCATCGTCGATGTCGTCCTCGTTCAGCGCCATGTCGGCGCAATCGGTGCGCACGAAGATCATCGGCGAAACGCCTTCGGATTCGACCGACAGCAGCACGAGCGCGGTCAGCCGATCCTTGTCCGGGATGACGCCCTCGGTGGCGACGCCCTCGCGGGCCAGTTGTTCGCGGATGAAGCGGCCCATCTGCTCGTCGCCGACGCGGCTGATCAGCGCCGATTTCAACCCGAGCCGTGCGGTGCCGACGGAGATGTTGGCCGGGCAACCGCCGACCGACTTGGCGAAGGAGGCGATGTCTTCGAGCCGTGAACCGGATTGCTGACCATAGAGATCGACGGAAGACCGTCCGATCGCGATCACGTCAAGCGTCTTGGATGTCGCCATGTGTCTCTCCCCCTGCCATGGTGTGTTTGGCGAATTTGAAACACCAGTTTCAAAAAAATGTCAATCGGAATATTTATTCCATTGCGATCGAGCCATTCTGTTCCCGCTCCAGCCGACGCCGCTTTTCCGCCACCGCCACCGGCAGCGTCATGGCCAGCGCCATGGACGCCGACAGCGACCTGAAGCCGGCGAAGTCGGATTCGACGATTTCAAACCAGCAGGCGGAGAAGGCGGCCAGTGGCGAGAACACGGAATCGGTGACCGAGACGATCGGCGTCTCTCGCGCGGCGAAGGCCTGGGCCTGGGCGATCGTGTCGGCGGCATAGGGCGAGAAGCTGACGGCGAAGGCGGCGTCGCGGGGACCCGCGAAGCGGGCCATCTCCGCTTCCACCCCATTCGGCGTCGCGGCCATCACATAGCGGATGCCGAGCTTGCCGAAGGCATAGGCCATATGCGCGGTCAGCGGATAGGATCGCCGCTTGGCGATGAGATAGATCGTCTCCGCCCGGGCGAGAATCTCGGTGGCTTGCGCCAGTTTCTCGATTTCGAGACTGGCCGCGAAACGGTTGATCGATTGACTGGCGGCGGTCAGGAAGCCGCCGAGGAGTTCGGTTTCCGCAGCCTGCGCATTGGTCTGCTCGAGCATGTTGAGCCGCTCTTCATAGGAAAGCGTCTTTTCCTTGAGCCGCTCGCGGAAGATCCGCTGCAGATCGGAAAAGCCCTCATAGCCGAGATGATGGGCGAGCCGCACCAGCGTCGAGGGTTGCACCGTCGCGGCGCCGGCGATGCTGGCCGCCGTGCCGAAGGCGATCTCGTCGGGATTGGCGAGGCAATAGGCGGCGATTTGGGCGAGACGCTTGGGCATATCCGCCTTCCGCTCGATCATCGCGGCGCGCAGCGCGTCGAAATCCTTTGGCGGCGGAGCCTTGACTGCCTCGTCCATGCATCATCCTGCCGTTTCATGAAATGCGAAGAATGGAATGAATATTCTGTTTCTATGTCTGCGTCGATGCCGGCCGCCGGAATTTGAAGAGAAAAAACCAAAATGGGTGCATTGAAAGAGGGCGGCTCATTCGTAATATTCGCGGCGGCTTCAGCAAGGGGATGGAAATGGCGGGGGTTCTGGCGAGAGGCTGGTGGTTTTTCGGGCTGTTTTGCGCTGTCTTGCTCGTCGCGACGCAGGCGTCGGCCGAAGCGGGGCGGCGCGTCGCTCTTCTGATCGGCAACCAGAATTACGAGCAGACCACGCCCCTGCGCAATCCCGCCAACGACGTCGAACTGATGCGCAAGACGCTGAAGGAAGCCGGCTTCGACGATGTCATGGTGGCGAAAGACGTCGATCTCGCCGGCATGCGCAAGGCGCTGAGGACCTTCGAGAACAAGGCCGAGGGCGCGGAAGTCGCCGTGCTCTATTATTCCGGCCATGGCATGGAGATGAATGGCGAGAACTATCTCATCCCCACCGACGCCGTGCTCGCTTCCGATAAGGATGTAGAGGACGAGGCCTTGTCGCTCTCCCGCGCCGAGCGGTCGCTGAATGGCGCGACGCGGCTGAAACTGATGATCCTCGACGCCTGCCGCAACAATCCCTTTCTCGAGACCATGACGCGCTCTGTCGGTTCGCGCGCCGTGTCGCGCGGTCTGGCACGCGTCGAACCGCAAAGCGTCGATACGCTGGTCGCCTACGCCTCGCGCGCCGGCACCGTGGCGCTGGACGGCGAGGGCGGCAACAGCCCCTTCGCCGAAGCCTTGGCGCGCTATATCGCCCAGCCCGGCGTCGATATCCGCATCGCGCTCGGCCAGGTGCGCGATGCGGTGATGAAAGCCACCAATCGCCAGCAGGAGCCCTTCGTCTATGGCTCGCTGGGCGGCGCGCAGATTTTCCTGTCGATCAAGCAGATCGACATCACCATCAACACCGGCCCCGTGCAGGACAAGCAAACGCTTGAAACCGCCTCCGCCGCAGCCGACTGGCAGAATATCAAGGATCTCGCCGACAAGGACCTGCTGGAGGCCTTCATCACCAAGCATGGCGGCGATCCCGTCTATCGCATGCTGGCGGAGAAGAAGATCAAGCAGTTGCAGGCGACGCAGGCCAAGACCGAGGCCGCCGCCGACCAGATCGCCTGGGAGGCGCTGAAGGGATCGACAGACGCCGCAGCCCTCAAGCGCTTCATCGAACGGTATCCCAAAAGCGCGTTCCGCCGCGAGGCGGAGGCCGCGCTGGCCTCGCTCGCGCCGCCCCCGGTCGCCTCATCGGCGGACGCGCTGTCGGCGTCTGAGCGCGATTGCCAATTGCTGGCCGGCGAATTGCAGGGCGCGAGCGGCTTTGCCGGCGTCTATCTCGACCGCATCGACGCCAAGCGGGCGCTGACCGCTTGCGCTCAGGCGGTCAATGAAAAGCCGTCCTCCGGCCTCTATGTCAACCTGCTCGGCCGCGCCTATGAAGCCGACAAGAATTACGTCGAGGCCGAAAAACGCTATCGCGAAGCGGCCGATCTCGGCGACATGTACGGTCTCGCCAATCTCGGCTGGTTGCAGGTCAACGGCTCCGTCGACGGCGCTGATCCGGCCAAGGGGCTTGAAGCCTTCGAGACCGCCGCTCGCGCCGGCAATCATTTCGCCCAGGCCTCGCTCGGCCAGGTCTATCGCGACGGTCTCGCCGGCGAGCCGCAGGATTACGCAAAATCTTTCGACTGGTATCGTCAGGCCGCCGACAAGGGCAACGCCAGCGCGCTCGGCAATCTCGGCTGGTTCTATCGCGAAGGCGTGACGGTGTCGCAGGATTACGCCCGTTCGGTCGACTATTACCGGCGCGGCGCGGAAGCGGGCGACTTGGCCTCGATCGCCGCGCTCGGCTATGCCGCGCAGAACGGTCTCGGCATGACGCGCAATTATGAAGAAGCGCGCAAATGGTATGAGAAGGGCGCGAATGCCGGCGACTCCTATTCCATGGCGTCCCTCGGCTTTCTTTACGATACCGGCGCCGGCGTGAAGCAGGATTATGTCGAGGCGCGCTACTGGTATGAAAAGGCGGCCAATGAGGGCAGCGCCTACGCCATGGGCAATCTCGCTCGTCTCTACGATCAGGGTCTCGGCACGGCTGTCGATCCCGATGAATCGGTGCGCTGGGCGATCGCCGCCGTCTCACGCGGCGACAGCGCCAAGATCGGCGAACTCAAGACCACGCCCGACAATTTCTCGCCGCTGTTCCGCAAGGGCTTCCAGGAGGCCCTGAAGGAACAGGGCGTTTTCACGGGCGAGGCGAACGGCGAGTTCGGCGAAGACACGTTCAAGGCGATCGACGACCTTGCCGCAGGCCAAGCCGCCTCGAATGCGCAGGAGACGGCGTCCGATGCGAATGCTGCCGACCCCGCCGCCAATGCCGGCGAAGAACAGGATCAGACCGCCTCGGACGCGACGGGAAAGCTCGGCAATCTCGTGCAGGGTTCTCTTGAGGAGGCGAGCCAAGCGGCCGCCGATACGGAATCGAATGACGACGAGAGCGCCGAGGCTCTGAGCGCCAAATGCTATGAACTCGCCGGGGAGCCCGGGTCCAAGCCCAATTTCGGCGGCGTCGACGCCTCGGCGATCGATGCCGAAGCGGCGGTCGAGGCCTGCGGCCGCGCTGTCGCCAAGTCGCCCGAGGATTCGATGCTCATCAACATGCTCGGTCGCGCTCATGACGCCGGCGAAGATTACGCCGCCGCCCGCGAAGCCTATGAGAAAGCAGCCAGCATGGGCAACGCGTTCGCCTCGGTCAACCGCGCCTGGCTGCTGATCTACGGCAATGGCGAAGACGCCGACGTGGAAAAGGGAGTGGAGATGCTGAAGGAGGCCGCGGCCAAAGGCAATTCATCGGCCCAGTCCTCGCTCGGCTGGCTCTACCGCGAGGGCTACGAACCGGTCGCGCAGAACTATCGCAGCGCGGTGGAATGGTATCGGAAAGCCGCCGCCCAGGACCATCCAGATGCGCTGTCCGCCATGGGCTGGCTCTATCGCGAAGGTCTGGGCGTCGCCCGCGATGAAAAGGCGTCTCTCGAGGCCTATCGCCGCGCCGCCGAACTCGGCGAGATCAACGCCATCGGTTCGCTCGGCTATGCGCTGCAGAATGGTCTCGGAACGGAAGTCGACCTCTCGGAAGCCAAGCGCTGGTACGAAGCAGGGGCCGCGCGCAACGACGCCTATTGCATGGGCTCTCTCGGCTGGCTCTATGAAGCGGGCGAGGGCGTCGAGCAGGACTATAAAACAGCGGCCGAGTGGTATGAAAAGGCGGGCGAGGCCGGCAGCTCCTATGCCCAGGGCAATCTCTCGCGCCTGTACGACCAGGGCCTCGGCGTCGACAAGGACGCCGGCAAGGCGGTGGACTTCGCCGTGGCCAGCATCTCTGGGGGCGAGGAGGATTTCATCCGCGACATCAAGGGCGGGGCCAAGGACTTCTCCGTCGCTTTCCGGCGCGGCCTGCAGAAGGAGCTGAAATCTCGCGGCTTCTATTCAGGCCCGGTCAACGGGGTGTTTAACGCGACGACGTCCAAGGCGATCGATAAACTGGTCGCCAGCGGCCAGGAGCAGCAGTGAGGCTCGACGGCGAGCCGCTGACGCGAAAACGCCCGCCGAAATGGCGGGCGTCTCTTTTTTGAGATGCGGTTGAGCCGTTCGGCTCAGAGAATGAAGTCGCTGGAGCGCAGCGAAGCGGTGTTTTCGACTTCGATCGAGAAATCGGCGCGGCCGTCGCCATTGACATCGCCGCGGATGATGCCGCCGGAGTAGCGCAGTTCACCGGCGGTGCCTGAGAAGGCGGCGCTGCCGATATAGTCAAAGGCGTTATCAGCGCTGCTCGACTTGATGGCATCGATATCCATGAGATCGATCTGGTCGCCCTGCGAACGGCTGAAATCGACGATCACGTCGCGATTGGAGCTGTTGGGGCTTTCAGACGTCGACTGGAAGATGAAGAAGTCGGCGCCGTCATTGCCGGTCAGCCGGTCTAGGCCCATGCCGCCGTAAAGGTCGTCATCGCCAGAGCCGCCATAGAGTTTGTCATTGCCGTCAAGGCCCTTGAGAATGTCCGAGCCGTTCTGGCCCCACAGGCTGTTGGCCCCGGAATCGCCGATCAGCGTGTCCTTGTAATTCGTGCCCTTGACGTTCTCGATCGAATACAGAACCTCTTCCGTGCCATCGCCGGAAGTGGCGTATTCCTGGGACAGATCGACCTTGATGCCAGCTCCGGCGAGATCCGGATCGTCATTCTGACGGGAATAGTCGACCGTATCGGTTCCCGAGCCGCCGGAGATCAGATTGTAGAAGCCGATCGAAGAGAACGTGTCGTTACCGGCGTCGCCATAATAATCGGAAGCCCAGGTGGAAATCCTGATGGTGTCGGCGCCGTTGCCGCCCCAGACGCGGTCATACTGATCGCTGTCGCCAGAAAATCCGATGCCGACATAAGTGTCGTTGCCGTCGCCCAGATAGACGTCGTTGCCCCATTCGATGGTGCTGTGGACATAGTCGTTGCCGGCTCCGGCTTCGACATAGGTATTGTTGGCCTTCAGATGGATGCTGTCATTGCCTCCATAGGTGTAGATCTCGTCATAGAGATTGCCGGAGTTCTGCTTGACGTCGTCACGACCATTGTCGCCGTCATAGATGTAGGCCATGTTCTATCCTTCCTTGGTATCCTGTCTCGACGAATCCGGAGAGGCGTCGACGGGGGCTCTCCCGGAGTTCTGGATTTCTCCATCATCTCCTCATGAGCGTTTTGTAATGGCGCCGGACTGAACCGCCTCTGAAAAGCATGTTAATCCGCGGTTCATCTTGGCGATGCATTGCCGCCGCCTATAAGCCCGCTTCGGTCGGGATTGTTCCATCGAACTTGTCCTTTGACCTGTGCGGACAGACGTCGGGGAATGGTGTGCAGGCGAATTTGGACCTTGGCGTGACGGAACGAAATCCGTTTTCGGGTTTTTTATGGGCCATGGACCAGATCATCGCCGACATGTTTCCACTCACGCAGATCCCTTATCCGGTGATCTTCGCCCGTTTTATCGGCGCGATCATCTTCGGCGCCGTCATCGGGCTGGAGCGCCAGCGCAAGGAGCGGCCGGCGGGGCTCAAGACCCATATCATGGTGTCGCTCGCCGCCTCGCTCTTCGCCATCATCTCTATCGAAAGCGTGCATATGCCGGGCCTAGACCAGGAGGCGGTGCGCATAGATCCCTTGCGCGTCGTCGAGGCGGTGACCGCCGGCGTCGCCTTTCTCGCCGCCGGCACCATCGTGCTCAGCAAGGGCGAAGTGAAGGGACTGACGACCGGGGCCAGCCTCTGGCTCTCGGGCGCCATCGGGCTCGCGCTCGGCTTCGGCCATTGGATGATCGGCCTCTTCGTCACCTGCGCCGCCTTCTTCGTGCTCTATGTCATCGGACGTCTGGAGTATGGCCATCGGCAGATCGAGGCGGAGAAAGAGTGAACCATTCTTGATGCGCTTTGGCTCAAGCGCTGCGATTGTTCTATTGAATGGGATGAGATATACGATGTATATCTCATCCCTAGGAGATTGTTCATGACCATCAAGGCGGATCGAAGCGGTGCGACAAAGCCAGTTCAATTGCGTATCCGCAAGGATATCAGCGATCTGATCGATCGCGCCGCAGGCGTCAATGGTAAGACCCGCTCCGAATTCATGATCGAAGCATCGCGACGGGCTGCTGAAGATGCTTTGCTCGACCAGACCTTCGTACAAGTCGATGGCGAGAGCTTTCGCCGTTATGTGGAGATTCTCGACAAGGCTCCTGAGGGCGAGGGTTTTACGCGCCTGATGAATGTAACCAAGCCCTGGGGCTGAGATGATCTCGTCTCCGAGCCTTCTGGATGATCAGCATCAGATCGAGCTTTTCGATTGCGGACAGGACTCTCTGAACCAGTGGCTGCGCCGGCGAGCTCGGGCCAATCAGGCAAGCGGCGCCTCTCGAACCTATGTTTCCTGCGTGCAGGACCGCGTGATTGGCTATTATTGTATTTCTTCAGGCGGGCTTGCTCTTCGTGAAGCGCCGGGCGGCTTGCGTCGCAATATGCCCGATCCCGTTCCGATGGCCATCCTTGGACGCCTCGCGATTGATCGAACATGGCAAGGTAAAGGCTTGGGCGCAGCGCTTTTGCAGGATGCCGTTCTGCGCGTGAGGCAGGCGGCGCACATCCTCGGCATTCGCGGCGTTCTCGTTCACGCCATTTCGCCTGAGGCCAAAGTCTTTTATGAACATTATGGCTTCGTCGCGACGGCCACTCAACCGATGACTCTGGTCCTATCGTTGAAACAATTCGATCACACTCCCCAGGGTTGAAAGTTATCCTGCCGAATTGGTTAATATTTTCCTGAAGTCGGTCTAGGAAAATAATCTCCCCTTGTTTGAAACCTAGGACCGTTGACTCTCGTTCCATTTTCTGGATTCAATAGGAACATAAAAAGAACAAAAAACGAGGATGCAACGCCATGGCGGAGCCGGCTTTGGCGCGCGAGGACCTGTGCGCCCTGCGAAGCGAAATCGAACGACTGGAAAGCGCCGATGTCTCTAATCTGGGACGGATGGCGCGCGGCCAGGCCTGGGATCGGGCGGCGACTGCCGCCGTTCACGAGAGAGTGGAAACCGGCGCCGAGACCTTCGACGCAGCGCTCGGCGGCGGGCTGGCGCGGGCGGCGCTGCATGAGATCCGCACCGAGGCGACCGCCGACAATGGCGCGGCGAGCGGCTTTGCGCTGGCTTTGTCGCGGCTGGCGCTGGGGCGCGGGCCGGGACTCATCCTTTGGATCGCCGATCCCATGGGCGCGCGCGAAAGCGGAAGGCTCTATGCGCCCGGCCTTATGTCGCATGGCTTGCCGTCCGCTGGCCTGCTGCACGCCGCTCCGCGCAAGCTCAAGGACGCGCTGATGGTGGCCGAAGCCGCGCTCACTGTCTCCTCCTTCGCCGCCGTGGTTTTCGAGGTCTATGGCAATCCCGCCCGCTTCGGCCTGACCGAAAGCCGCCGCATCAGCCTGCGCGCCAAGGCGCACAAGAAGCCGGTCTTCCTGTTGCGCGAACGGGGCGGGGAGGAGGCCTCCAGCGCCGAGAGCCGACTGCTCGTCCGTCCCGCGCCGTCCTCGCCCGTGCGCATGCCCAGTGGCCGGACCTATGAGGCCGGGCTCGGCCGACCCGTCTTCCATGTCACGCTCGAAAAGAGCCGCAATCCTCTGTCGCCCGAATTTTACCTGGAGTGGAACGCCGATGACTGTCTCTTTCGCGCAATCGAGCCCGGCCGGATCTCTGTTCGGCCCGCAGACCGGCCAGCGGATCCTGGCGCTCTGGTTCCCCTCTCTGGCGACCGATCGGCTCGCCCGGATCCGATGGGGCAGGTCGTGGCGTTCTCACGGGCGTCCTGAGCATCCGCCCGTCGTCTGCGCAGCCCTGCAGCGCAACGCCATCAGGCTGACGGCGGTCGATGAAGAGGCGCGCCTCATGGGTCTCAAGCCCGGCCAGGGCGCGGCCGAGGCGCGCGCCATGATCCCCGATCTCGACGTGGTCGAGGCCGATCCCGCCGCAGACCGCGCGCTGATCGAGGCGGTCGCCGACTGGTGCGACCGCTATACGCCGCTGGTGGCGCTGGACGGCGCCGACGGCCTGTTTCTCGACATCACCGGCTCGTCGCATCTGTTCGGCGGCGAAAAAGCGCTGCTCGACGATCTGCTGGCGCGGCTCTTCCATATGGGCTTCGAGGCGCGGGCGGCCATCTCGTCTGCGCCCGGCCTGTCTTCGGCGCTCTGCCGTTACAGCCGCCGCGACATCGTCATGCCTGAGGCCATGGAGGAGGCGCTGGCGCCCTTGCCGGTCAGGGCGCTGCGCCTGCCGGAGGAAACGGTGGCGCTGTTGATCAAGGCGGGGCTGAAACAGGCGGCCGATCTCATCGGCCAGCCGCGCGCGCCGCTTGCCCGCCGGTTTGGTCCAAAACTGTTGCTCAGGCTCGATCAGGCGCTCGGGCTGGAGGAAGAGCCGATCTCGCCGCGCCGGCCGGTCGCGGCGCTGTCGGCCGAACGGCGGCTCTCTGAGCCGATCGGCAATGAGGATGTCATTCTCGCCATGCTCCGCCATCTCGGCGACAGTCTCAAAAGCCTGTTCGAAGCGCGCGGCGAGGGCGGCAAGCTGTTCGAATTGCTGCTGTTTCGCGTCGATGGCCGCGTCTTCCCCATCCGCGCCGGCGCGGCCCTGCCCATTCGCGACCCCGCCCGCATCGCAGCCCTGTTTCGCGCCCGGCTGGCTGCCGCCCAGGATGATCTCGACGCCGGCTATGGCTTCGAGACGCTGCGGCTCAATGTGCTGACGTCAGCGCCGTTCGACGAGGCGCAGCCGGATTTCGACGGCCGCGGCCGCACGGATGACAGTCTCACGGAGTTTATCGACCAGATGGCCGCCCGCTTTGGCCCCGATCTCATCACGCGGCCTGCGCTGTTTGAAAGCCATATGCCCGAACGCGCCGGCCGCTTCATGCCGGCGCTCGCTGTGGAGGAGAGGCCGGCCCCCGTCTGGCCCACTGATCGGCCCGTCCGTCCCCTGCGCATGCTGACCTATCCCGAACCGGTGGAAACGACGGCGGAAGTGCCGGATGGCCCGCCGAAAACCTTCCGCTGGCGCAAGACCTTCTTCCGTGTGGCCCGCGCCGAGGGCCCCGAACGCATCGCGCCGGAATGGTGGATCGATGGCGAGACCGCGCCGTCCCGCGATTATTTCCGCATCGAGGACGAAGCGGGCCGCCGCTACTGGCTTTATCGCGAGGGCCTCTATGAGCGCGACAATCACGATCCGCGCTGGTTCATCCAGGGAGTCTTCGCCTGATGATCCGCTTCTGCGAACTCGGCCTTCGCAGCAATTTCTCTTTTCTGGAGGGGGCCTCCCATCCGGAGGAACTCGCCGTGGCCGCCTCCCGGCTGGGTCTGTCGGGCATCGGTCTGGCCGACCGCAATACGGTGGCCGGCGTGGTGCGGCTGCATCTCGCCGCAAAGGAGGCGAGCCTGGCATATCGGCCCGGCGCGCGCCTGTCCTTTGCTGATGAGACGCCTGATATTCTCGCTTATCCGCGCGACCGCCGCGCCTGGGGGCGGCTCTGCAGGCTGCTGAGCCTCGGCAACCAGCGCGGCGGCAAGGCCAATTGCCTGCTGCACGAGGCCGATCTCCTGGAGTGGGGCGAGGGGATGATGCTCGCGGTCATGCCGGGCCTCGCCGATTTCGAGCGTCTGCCAGACCTGCTCGCCCGCCTGCGCGAGGCCTTCGCCGATCATGTCCATCTCGGGCTGACGCCGCGCTATGACGGCTTCGACCGCCGCCATCACCATGCGCTCGCCGACATCGCCCGCCAGACCGGCGTCAAACTCCTGGCCACCAATGACGCGCTGATGCATGAGGCGGACCGGCGACCGCTCGCCGATGTTGTCACCGCCATTCGCGAGCATGTCACGGTGCAGGCCGCCGGCTTCCGGCTCGCCGCCCATGCCGAGCGTCATCTGAAATCGCCAGCTGAAATCGCCCGGCTGCTGCGCCGCCATCCCGAAGCGATCGACAACGCCAACGCCTTCTTCGACGCGCTCACGTTTTCGCTCGACGAGCTGAAATACCAGTATCCCAACGAGGCCGTGCCGGGCGAGACGCCGGAGGAGACGCTGCGGAGGCTGGCTTATGAGGGCGCCGCCCAGCGCTATCCGCAAGGCGTCTCCGACAAGGTGCGCGGCCAGATCGAATATGAGCTGAAGCTGATCCGCGAGCTCGAATACGAGCCCTATTTCCTCACCGTCTGGGACATCGTCCGCTTCGCCCGCTCGCAGGGCATTCTCTGCCAGGGGCGGGGATCTGCCGCCAATTCCACCGTCTGTTTCTGCATCGGCATCACCGAAGTCGACCCGGCGCTCACCGATCTGCTGTTCGAGCGCTTCATTTCGCCTGAGCGCCGCGAGCCGCCCGATATCGACGTCGATTTCGAGCATGAGCGGCGCGAGGAGGTGATCCAGTATATTTACGGCAAATATGGCCGCGAGCATGCCGGCATCGCCGCCACCGTCATCAGCTATCGCGCCCGCTCGGCCGGCCGCGAGACGGCCAAGGCGTTTGGCCTGTCTGAAGACCAGCAATCGGCGCTGTCGGGCGCGGTCTGGGGCTGGTCGTCGGCGGCGCTCGACGAGCGCGAGGCCCGCGCCGCAGGCCTCGACACGTCCGATCCCACCACCCGCCGCGTGCTCGATTACGCGTCCGTGCTGATGGGCTTTCCCCGCCATCTCTCCCAGCATGTCGGCGGCTTCGTCATCACCCGCGACCGGCTGGACGAGGTGGTCCCCGTCACCCCCACCGCCATGGAGGGCCGTTCGCAGGTGGAGTGGGACAAGGACGATCTCGATGCGTTGGGAATCCTCAAGATCGACATTCTGGCTCTGGGCATGCTCACCTGCATCGCCAAGGCGTTCGGCCTGATCAAGCGCCATTACAAGGGCGAGTTGACGCTCGCCTCGATCCCCAAGGAGCGCTACGAGGTCTATGACATGATCTGCCGCGCCGATACGCTCGGCGTCTTCCAGATCGAGAGCCGGGCGCAGATGAGCATGCTGCCGAGGCTGCGCCCGCAAACTTTCTACGATCTCGTCATCGAAGTGGCCATCGTCCGGCCCGGCCCGATCCAGGGCGATATGGTCCATCCCTATCTCCGCCGCCGCCAGGGCAAGGAGCCGGTCGCCTATCCCAGCAAGGAGCTCGAACAGGTGCTCGGCCGCACGCTCGGCGTCCCCTTGTTTCAGGAACAGGCGATGAAGATCGCCATCGTCGCCGCAGGCTTCACCCCGTCGGAGGCCGACAAGCTGCGCCGCGCCATGGCCACCTTCCGCCGCGTCGGCACCATCCACACCTTCCAGAAAAAGATGGTCGAGGGCATGGTCGCGCGGGGTTACGAGGCCGCGTTTGCCGAGCGCTGCTTCAAGCAGATCGAGGGGTTCGGCGAATATGGCTTTCCCGAAAGCCACGCCGCCTCCTTCGCGCTTCTGGTCTACGCCTCCTGCTGGCTGAAGGCGCGGCATCCGGATGTGTTCTGCGCCGCCATCCTCAATTCCCAGCCGATGGGTTTTTATGCGCCGGCGCAGCTGGTGCGCGATGCCCGCGAACATGGGGTGGAGGTGCGCGAGCCCGATGTGAACCATTCTGGTTGGGCGAGCGATCTCGAGCCGCAGGCCTTCGATCCCGCCCGCATCCATCCGCGCCACCGCTCCATGGCCGGCGTCATCCGCACACGCTTCGCCGTCCGGCTCGGCTTTCACCAGGTCAAGGGGCTGGCGGAGGCCGATATGGTCAGGCTGGTCGAGCGGCGGGGCGAGGGCTATGCGTCGGTGCGCGATCTCTGGCTGCGTTCGGGCCTGAGCCGCGCCGTGATCGAAAGACTGGCGGACGCCGATTGCTTCCGCTCCATCGGGCTCGACCGCCGCGCAGCCCTCTGGGCTGTGCGCGCGCTCGATGAGAAGAGCGCTGCCGAACGCCTGCCGCTGTTCGAGAACAAGGGCGCCGATCTTCTCGAACACGAGCAGCCGGTGCGCCTGCCCACAATGGCCGAGGGCGAGCATGTCATCCATGATTACCGCACCCAGTCGCTGTCGCTGAAGGCGCATCCCGCCTCCTTCCTGAGACAAGATTTCGAACGCCTCGGCCTGCTCAGATCCATGGATCTCGATCATGTCAGGAATGGCGTGCGCGTCGGCGTGGCGGGCCTGGTGCTGGTGCGCCAGCGGCCGGGCTCGGCCAAGGGCGTGATCTTCATGACCATCGAGGACGAGACGGGCGTCGCCAACGCCATCGTCTGGCCAAAAGTCTTCGAGGCCTACCGGCCCATCGTCATGGGCGCGCGGCTGGTCGCCGTGCGCGGCCGCCTGCAAAAGGCCGACGGCGTCATCCATGTCGTGGCCGAGAGCGTCGAAAACCTCACCGACCACCTCGCCAAACTCTCCGACGACGGCCGCCTGATCGAAAGCCTCGCCAACGCCGACGAAGTCCGCCGCCCCGTCCCCGAAAGCCGCGCCCGCCCCAAACCGGGCGGAGCCGTGACCGCGCTGTTCAAGGAGATGCCGGAGCTGAAAGAGGATTTAAAGAGGCAGGCCGAAATGGCGCGGAAGGTGATGCCGTCGGGGCGGAATTTTCATTAAGGGAAAGGTGGCAGTCCCCACATTGCTCATTTGAATATCAGCGTGTTGCTGACTTTATGCTAACATATTGCACGGCAGCCAAGGTTTTGGGACGCAAGAGGGCTCAGTTTTTGAAAGTTGGAGCTGATTAAAATATTATGAGAAAATTCACATATTGGTTTCTGGCTATAGCCATGGGGATTTCGCTTTTTGTATTTTACTTAATTATCTCTGAGTATTATTTTTATAAAAACTTCCCCCGAAGCTCCGTCGATTGGATCGACGACGTGGCGAAAAACGGTTCTTTGCCTTCATGCAACGACGTCAATTCCGATTTACCGGAAAATAATCAGGAGAAGGTGAAAGCGTGCTTTTCAAAACTTCGCTTTGTGTATGGTGATACAGCTGACAGCTTAATTCAAACAGATACCGGATCTGTAGTTCGATATTATGATTGCCCGTCGCAATCCATGAATATGATGTTCAGAATTGAGCACCTGCGCGGTGATTATAGGCTCCACTGCGATTATGCATATTTTCACGATTTTCGAAAGAAAACCTTCCCCGGGCCTGAGCCTATATATACTGGCTCAGATGAGCCAAAGATCTATAAATTTCTTGAGAGTATCGGTTTGTGATTATATAAATTAAAATGACGATGTAGATCGGTTTTATTATTGAGATAGGCTCAGGATAATATTGTAGAAAATGTATAATTTCTATGAAATTGAAACGAGTTAGATGGGTAATATTCTCTCAACGCATGATTTCAGAAATCTGTTTAAACCGCCAGTTGACGTCACCTTTTCATCGAGTAATATTAAATTCATGACAAATTATTCTAATTTTCCAGAAGCCCCTCCTTATCAAATACGCGCGCATTTTACTGACAAAATTATTCGAGTATATCAGGCTTACAGTGATGATATAGCCGATGCTGCTCTCAAGCAGGGAACCTTCGTCTCTCCGCCCTTTAGCATGACCCGCATGACCTGGATAAAGCCCTCGTTCCTTTGGATGATGTATCGGTCCAACTGGGCGCGTAAGGACATAGGCCAGCAACGTATCCTGGCCATCGACATCAGTCACGAGGGCTTCGAGTGGGCGCTTACCCATGCTGCCCTCAGCCATTGCCCCCCTCATATGACACATGAGGAATGGCGAAAGTGGAAGGATGCGTCTCCGGTCGTGATTCAATGGGATCCGGAGCGTGACTTGCTGTTTCGACCCCTCGCGCATCGATCGCTACAGATCGGCCTGGGTCCGACCGCTGTGAACCTATATGTAAACGACTGGATAAGGAACATTACCGACGTTACGCCTCTCGCCAAAAGTGTCGGCGTCTTGGTTGACGCGGGACGGTACGATGAGGTGCTTGATCTGCTCCCGGTCGAGAAAATTTTTGAGCCTTCGTTCAAAATGATCACTCCGGAAAATACATAAATCTTCGATCGGTTCACAAAAGAAGATTTAGGCAGCGATAAACACACGTCGCCTCGGGGCAAGATCGCATTGTTTATCTATTTGAAAATGTTGGATTAAGCGCCTCACAGTTCTTTCGGTTGACTATATTGCGCACCCCTGGAACAATCCCCACTCCCTCCGGTTTTCCTGCGACCAGACCGCACATGGGCGTTTTGTCCAATTGTGAAAAGCCAGTTTGAGATACATCTCCAGTCGTGCCGACATAAGTTCATGACAGGCTCCGGATCTCGGGGCTAATAAAAGGAGTTGGCGCCATGTTTGACCAATTCGACGCGGTTCTTCTCGCGCGCATGCAATTCGCCTTCACCGTATCCTTCCACATCATCTTCCCGGCCTTTTCGATCGGGCTCGCGAGCTATCTCGCCGTGCTCGAGGGCCTGTGGCTGTGGAAGAAGGACCGGGTCTACCTGGAACTTTTCGATTTCTGGAAGACCATCTTCGCCATCGCTTTCGCCATGGGCGTGGTCTCGGGCATCGTCATGTCCTATCAGTTCGGCACCAATTGGTCGGTGTTTTCAGACAAGGCCGGCCCGGTCATCGGCCCGTTGATGGGCTATGAGGTGCTGACCGCCTTCTTCCTCGAGGCGGGCTTTCTCGGCGTCATGCTGTTCGGCCGCAACAAGGTCGGGCCGGGGCTGCATTTCTTCGCCACGCTGATGGTGGCGGTGGGCACGCTGATCTCGGCCACCTGGATTCTGGCGGTGAATTCCTGGATGCAGACGCCGCAGGGTTTCGCCATCAACGACAAGGGCCAGTTCATCCCGACCGACTGGTGGGCCATCGTCTTCAATCCGTCCTTCCCCTACCGGCTCACCCATATGGTGCTCGCCGCCTATCTCACCACGGCCCTGGTGGTCGGCGCAGTCGGCGCCTGGCATCTGCTCCGGCGGCATGCGCCGATCCGTTCGCGCAAAATGCTGTCGATGGCCATGGGCATGATCACCGTGGTCGCGCCTTTGCAGATCCTCGCCGGCGACGCCCATGGGCTGAACACGCTGGAGCATCAGCCCGCCAAGGTCATGGCCATGGAGGGCCATTTTGAAAGCCATCCCGAGGGCGCGCCGCTGATCCTGTTCGGCATTCCCAATCAGGATCAGCAGCGGGTCGATTACGCCGTCCAGATCCCCAAACTCTCGAGCCTGATCCTCAAACATGATCTCAACGCCCCGCTCGCCGGCCTCGATACGGTGCCGCGCGACAAGCAGCCGCCGGTGGCGGTGGTGTTCTGGTCGTTCCGGGTGATGGTGGCGCTCGGCTTCGCCATGCTGGGGCTGGCGCTGGTCAGCCTGTGGCGGCGCTGGAAGGGCGATTTCGCCACCCACCGCTGGTTCCTGCGCTATGCGCTGGCTATGGGTCCCATGGGCTTCGTCGCCGTGCTCGCCGGCTGGGTCACCACTGAAGTCGGCCGTCAGCCCTATACGGTCTATGGCCATCTGCTGACCGCAGAATCGCATTCGCCGATCGCCGCGCCGGCGGTGGCGACCTCGCTGATCGCCTTCATCGTGGTCTATTTCTTCGTCTTCGGCGCGGGCGTCTTCTACATCCTCCGGCTGATGCACCGTCTGCCGCGCGATCCCATGCCGGATCTCGGCGGCGGGCCGATCCGCTCCGCCGGCATCCATCCCGGCCCGGCGCAGATGAAGGAGCCTTCCCATGGCCATTGATTATCCGTTCATCTGGGCCGCCATCATCGCCTTTGCCGTGCTCGCCTATGTCATCCTCGATGGCTTCGATCTCGGCGTCGGCATCCTCTATCCGCTGTTTCCGGACAAGCACGACAAGGATGTGATGATGAACTCGGTCGCCCCGGTCTGGGATGGCAACGAGACCTGGCTGGTGCTGGGGGGAGGCGGCCTTCTCGCCGTCTTCCCGCTTGCCTACGCCACCATCCTGCCGGCGCTCTATATGCCGATCATCCTCATGCTGCTCGGGCTGATCTTCCGCGGCGTCGCTTTCGAATTCCGCTGGCGCACCCATCGCTGGCAGGGTTTTTGGAGCAAGGCCTTCTTCGCCGGCTCCTTCACCGCAGCGCTGTGCCAGGGCATTGCGCTCGGCGCGCTGGTGCAAGGCATCAGAATCGAGAACCGCGCCTATGCCGGCGGCTGGTGGGATTGGCTGACGCCGTTCTCCATCGCCACCGGCGCCGCCGTGGTCATCGGTTACGCGCTGCTCGGCTCGACCTGGCTGGTGATGAAGACGCAGGGCGAACTCGGCGCCAAGGCGCGGCGGCTGGCTTATCTTTCGGCGATCGGCACGCTCGTCGCCATGGGCGTCGTCAGCCTGTGGACGCCGTTCCTCAGCGACGTCTATCTCAGCCGCTGGTTCGCCTGGCCCACCGCCATCTTCAGCGTCATCGTGCCGGTGCTGGTGGCGGGTTGCTTCGCGCTGATGCTCTACGGGCTGAAGGCGCATCGCGACACGCTGCCGTTTCTGGCGGCGCTCGGCCTGTTCATCCTCGCCTATGCCGGCATCGGCATCTCCTTCTATCCCTATATCGTGCCGCCTTCGCTGACGATCTGGGATGCGGCGGCCCCGGATTCGAGCCTCGCCTTCCTGCTGGTGGGCGCGCTGGTGCTGGTGCCGATGATCCTCTGCTACACCGCCTATTCCTACTGGGTGTTCCGCGGCAAGGTGGATCCGGAAGAAGGATATCACTGATGAGTGACAAGGTGGAAAACAAGGAAGGAGGCGCTTCCGCGGGGAAGCGCCTCCTCTGGTTCGTCCTGCTCTGGATCGCCGGGGTCGCCGCCGTCAGCGTCGTCGGTCTGGCGATCCGGACGGTGCTTCTCTGATCACGCGGCGTTGTATTTCGGTCCGCTGCCGGAGACCGCGCTGCTCGTGGCCGAAACCGGATCGCTGGCCGGGAAGGAGCCTTCCAGCCCTTCCTGCAACTGGTCTTCCAGCTCGCCGGTGTCGCCGGCCTGACGGGCCGACAGCCGTTCGGATGCGGGCTTGTCGGTCACGTCGCGCAGCTGGCTCGCGTCCATGCCGGCGATGTCCGCCATCAGCTGGCGGGCGCGGGTTTCGGCGTTCAGCCGGTTCAGATCGCTCTCGTCGCTGTTCGGCATGAAAACCGAAATGATGTCACCGGCCGGGCTGACGAACTCGACCGTAAAGCCCTGTTTGCCGCCTTGTTCTGGAATGACCTGCGATTCGACATTGTCCATGTGAAAATCTCCTGTTCGGTTCATCCCATCAACGTTGGGCAGGGCAGGGAGGTTCCGTCAGCTCAGGTGCCGCAGAAGGTGCGGAGCACCCGCTCATCGGGTTCGGCCGGCAGTTCATAGCGCGCGGGGACATCGGCGCGCTGCTGATAGGGCTCAGCCAGCACCGCATGCAGCCGCTCGAAGGGGCCGTAATCCTCCTGCTCCGTCGCCGCCACGATCGCTTCCTCGATCAGATGGTTGCGCGGGATATAGACGGGATTGACCGCCCGTATCGCGGCAGCGCGCTCGGCGGCAG
Source organism: Rhizobium sp. FKL33 (assembly GCF_005222915.1). Classification (GTDB taxonomy): domain Bacteria; phylum Pseudomonadota; class Alphaproteobacteria; order Rhizobiales; family Rhizobiaceae; genus Rhizobium_E. Next base: position 131,128 of record NZ_STFX01000005.1, on the reverse strand, counting down.
CGATTTCTTCGCCTTCATGCCGCGCCCGCCACTCGGTCAGCCAGGCTGTGACCGGCGCCCGATCGACGAAAAGCGAGAGCAAGGGGCCGTCATTGTCCTCGGCGGCATCGGCCAGCAGACGGAAAGCGCGGGTGAAATCCACTTCCCCCGCCTGCAGGAGATCGAAGAAACCCTGGATCAGCGCCTCGTCGCCCTCGCGTTCGGTCGTCAGACCCAGCTTGCGTCTCAGCCCCGTCACCCAATGGCCGGTGAAGAGCGGCCCGAAGCGCTGCACCTCCACATTGGCTATTTCCACGGCCGCGTCGAGTTCATCGGCGAGGAGCGGCAACAGCGTCTCGGCCAGCCTTGCGAGGTTCCACTGCGCGATGCCGGCCTGGTTGTGATAGGCGTAGCGTCCGTTCCGGTCGATCGAGCTGAATACCGTGGCCGGATCATAGGCCTCCATGAAGGCGCAAGGACCGAAATCGATCGTTTCGCCCGAGATCGAGGAATTGTCGGTGTTCATCACGCCATGGATGAAGCCGATCTGCATCCAACGCGCCACCAGCGCGCTCTGCCGCTCGGCGACGCGGCGGAGCAGTCCGAGATAGGGATTGGCGTCGTTTTTGAGGTCGGGATAGAGTCGGTCGATGACATAATCGGCCAGCGCCTTGACGCCGTCGGTGTCGCCGCGCGCGGCGAAAAACTGGAAGGTGCCGACCCGCACATGGCTCTTCGCCACCCGCGTCAGGACAGCGCCGGGCAGCGACGTCTCGCGATAGACCTGATCGCCGGTGGCGACGGCCGCCAGCGCCCGCGTCGTCGGCAGACCCAAGGCATGCATGGCTTCGCTGACGATATATTCGCGGATGACGGGGCCGAGCGCGGCCCGGCCGTCGCCGCCGCGCGAATAGGGCGTGCGGCCCGCGCCCTTGAGCTGGATATCCCGCCTGACGCCGTCACGGTCCACCGTCTCGCCGAGCAGAATGGCGCGGCCATCGCCGAGTTGCGGCGAGAAGCCGCCGAACTGATGGCCGGCATAGGCCATGGCGATGGGGATCGATCCATCCGGCACCTGATTGCCGGAAAACACCGCCGCCGCCGTCTCGTCGTCGACAGTCTCCCAGGAGGGTCCGAGTTCGCGGGCGAGATCGCGGTTATAGGCGATGAGCCGCGGGCTCGGCGCGCCGGAGGGATGAACCCTGGCGTAAAACCGGTCGGGCAGGGCGGCATAGGTGTTGACGAAATCGAGCATGGCGCGGCTTTCAAGTCTCGGGAACTGACAGAACACAAATGGGCGCGCAGTGTATCCGGCGCAAGCGCTTTCCTGTCTTTACAGCCCCAGCATGGTCAGCATCACGAAGGCGCCGAACAGCACGAAATGCGTCATGCCCTCGATGGCGTTGGTCTCGCCGTCATTGAGATTGATGGCGGCGGCGATCAGCGTGATCGTCACCATCACCGTCTGCACAGGCGTCATCGCCATGGTGAGCGGTTGCCCGTTGAACAGCGCGATCGCCTCCATGACGGGGACGGTGAGGATGACGGTGGAGAGCGAGGCGCCCATGGCGATGTTGACCACCGCCTGCATGCGGTTGCGAAGCGCGGCCCGAAGCGCAGTCAGGATTTCCGGCGCGGCCGAGATCGCCGCCACCAGCACCGCCATCAGCGCCGGCGGCGCGCCCGTGCCTTCAAGCCCATGATCCAGGAAGGCCGACATGATCTCGGCGAGCCCGCCGATCAGCACGACGCCGAGAATGATCACGCCGATGGAAAAGGCCATCGGCACGCCCTGGTCCCCATGCTCGTCGTCCTCTTCATGCGGCTGCGCCTGTTTGCGGTCCGACGACGTGTAGGCGTAGCTGAAGAAATAGGAATGCTGGCCGACCTGCATGCGCAGGAACAGCGCGTAGAGCGTCACCATCGCGAAGATGGTGAAAGCGGAATAATAATGCCATTTCGCCGCCGGGATGAATTCCGGCACCACCATGGAGATGCCCATGGCCGTCAGGATCATCACCCCATAGGTGCGTCCGGAATCGTTGTTGTAAGGCTGCTCGCCGAAGCGTAGACCCCCGAGCAGCGCCGCAAGCCCGAGAATGCCGTTGATATCCAGCATGACCGCCGAATAGATCGTGTCGCGAACCAACGTCTGAGACTCCGAATCGAGCATCAGGATCGCCAGAATGATCACCTCGACCGCGACCGCCGACAGCGTCAGGATCATCGTGCCATAGGGATCGCCGACCCGGATGGCGAGATGTTCGGCATGTTTTGCGACGCGCACCGAGGCCATGACGATCGCCGCCACCAGCAGCGCCGCCGTTGCGAGGCTGGCGACCTGGCCGAGCCCGAGAAGCCAGTGCTCTCCGCTAAAGGCTGCAAGCGCCGCGAGCGCCGGCACAATGAGGATGAGTTCTTCTCTGGCGAAATTTTTCATTGTTTTCCTCGCGGACGGATCGCTCTAACGTCGGACGCTTGGATGCGTTTCCCTTGACGAATAATTTTCGTGCTTTTTATCCCGCCGAGGCGGCTTTGGGCGAGCGGTTTGGGTCGAAACGCTTTCTTTCCTGGCTTTCAGGCGCGGAGCGCGGCTTGTGCCGCGTCGACGATCCGTCCTCGGACCATCTCGGTCGCCGTCGCGAATGGCACCGCTTTGGAATAGAGAAATCCCTGTCCCAATGCGCACCCGAACTGGATATAGTGTTCTGCCTGCTCGACGGTCTCGACACCCTCGGCAATGATGGTCAAACCCAGGCGTCGGGCGATCTTGATGAGGCCCTCAGTGATGATCCGGCTCGGCCCGTGCGCGGTGACGCCGCGAGTGAATGTCTTGTCGATCTTGATGGCGTCAACAGGTATCGTCATCAGATGCGTCAGCGAAGCAAAGCCGGTTCCAAAATCGTCGAGGGCCACCTTGACGCCATCGCCGCGCAGCCGGCCGATTTCATCGGAAATTGCCCGGTCACGCTGATCGAGATAGACGGATTCCGTCACTTCAACCACCAGCCTGTCGCGCGCGGCGCCGTGACGAGCGCAGGCCTCTTCCAGGCCTCCCCGCAAATTTCCGTTGTGAAAGTCTGCGCTTGAGACGTTCACGCCGACATGGAAGCCCTCGAGTCCCATGGCGCTCCAGCGCGCCAGGTCGCAAGCGACCTTATCGAGCATCACACGCGTGAGTTTCGCAGCGACCCGGGCGTCCTTGGTGGCCTCGTGGAAGGCTGCGGCGGGCGTGATGGAGCCGTCGGCGTTGCGCATGCGGCATAAGGCTTCGAGCCCGAACACGGTCCCTGTCTTCATATTGATGATCGGCTGATAGAAAGCCTCGATGCGCTGCTCGGAAAGGGCTGCCGCCACTTCCCGAATGGCGCGGTACCGTTCGCTGATCGCTGTTCCCATCCCGTCCTGATAGGTCACGAAACTGCCTTTCGCCCGCTCCTTGGCGTGATAGAGGGCGAGATCGGCGTTCTGCCGAATCGTCTCGGAAGACTGACCTGGCCGAATCAGGGCTCCGCCCATCGTGGCGGACGGATGAACCAGGTTGCCGGCGCAATCGCAGGGCGCTTCCAGCGCTTCGCCGATGGCTCGGGCGGCGGCGCCCAGACCCCTGGAGTCGTCCAGCGGCGCAATCACCGCGAATTCATCGCCGCCGAGGCGAAACAGCCGGTTCTCGCCGACGATCGGCGTGATGCGAGACGCGACAGCGCCAATAAGCGCATCGCCCGCGCCGTGCCCGAACGTGTCATTGACCAGCTTCAGATTATCGAGATCGACGAGAATCAAGCCCCAATCCTGATCGGGTTGGGCCAGCATGTCGTTGAATCGGGTGTTGAAACAGGCCCTGTTCGGCAGGCCCGTCATGGAATCCGTGAACGCCAGGCGCTGCCGTTCCCGCACGCGCGCTTCACGCTCGAGAGCGATCGCCGTGAGATGGGTGCTGGCGGCGACGATTTTGTTTTCGAAGTCATTGGGGCCGCGCGTTTCCCGAAAATAGAAGCCGAAGGTGCCGATCACGACGCCTTGACTGAAAATCGGCGTCGACCAGCACGCCTTGAGCCCCAGCGGCAGCGGCAGCGCCTTGTAATCCTCCCAAAGCGGATCATTGGCGATATCGGTGACGATCACCGTTCTTCCCCAAAAGGCCGCCGTGCCGCAAGAACCGACTTTGGGACCGATCGCCAGACCTTCAAGCGCCTCGGAATAGTGCGCGGGCAGAGAGGGCGCGGACAAAGGATGCAGGCGTCCGCTTGAATCCACTTCGAGAACGGAACAGACGACATCCGGCACCATGTCTTCAACCATCGCACAAAGCCTGTCGATGGTTGGCTTCAAAGGTTCGCCGGTGGCGATCAATTCCAGGATCGTATTCTGAAGCGCTTGCAGCATCGCTTTTTCCTATGAACCATTGAACGTATACATCAGTGCTCGCTAAAGGGGGCTTAAGGATTTGCACGCAGACACAGATAATCAGGCGCTGTTTCTCAGAAAACGCGCTAGTCGGCAGTCGGACCGACGAAAAAGCGGATATCTCCCCACAGGGCGTCGATCGCGTCGACGTTCGAACCGCACGCCAAGCCTGTGGGCGCTTTGATGGCGCATGGCGACCAGCAAAATGAGGGGGGCGTGGAGTCCTCATCAAAAATGGCCTGAAAGCAAGTGTTTCGCTATCTGCCGCGATCGATCGTCGCCATTGCAGAAACTTTGCCCGATGAACTTGCGCGGCAGCGCTTTAGGATAAATGTTCACAGCTACGGGCACGTGGTTGCGGTTCAGGAAAAGCACGATGGTCGCCTCAGTCCGCAGCGGCCGCGCCTTCATGGAACATCAGTCCAAACGACGCGCCTGTCCGAAGGGAAAATCCCGGACCGCGATCCATGGCTCGAGGCGCGCGAGAATCGATTCCAGGTGCGCGCCGTCCCTCATTTGCAAATGACTATATATAGGGAAGTGTTCGTGTCGGATCATCGCTTCGACACTTTGCGTGCGCTGACGAGAGTGGCGGAGGAAGCGACATCACAGACACTCCGTCGTTAAGACGGACCGCTACGGTTGAGATGTCGTAAGGTAAAATATCAGCGGATTGAAATCGACGCTTTGAAAATGGCGGAGAAGATGGGATTCGAACCCACGATACCCTTATGAGGTATACTCCCTTAGCAGGGGAGCGCCTTCGACCACTCGGCCACCTCTCCGTTGACGGCGTGGATACCCATAATGATGTGACGGATCAAGCCGTATTCGAATTTGCCTCACATTTTTTTCGGCTCCTGGCGACAGAGTGAAGGACAATCGGAGGAAGGCGCGGGAATCAGAAGGCGAAACCGGCAAGATCGATTCTGTGTCGAAATGATCTTTGATGGTGTGGTCAGAGCTTCGGCATTGCCTGATGTGCGGGGCGATCTTCGCCTCTGCGCCGGATCAAATCGGCCGGAATTCGCTCATCAACCCATATAAGGAAGCCCGGCTCGACCTTGGTTCTCTCTGTGGCGAACCAGTTATGATGTTGAAAATATTAATCATTAGGTAAGGATCGTTAAAACTTTATGGATTTGTGAAGGGTCTGCGGGGAAATGTGTGTCTTTTCTGTAACAAAGGAATTTGAACGAGACCGATTAAACCCGCTCGGCGCAGTTTCCCGATTGCGTCGACTGCTCTCCTCACTATGATCACCCTCGAAGCGGCGGGGATGCCCGATGTCTTCTGAATGGGAGTGGGGCAGGGAACGCCTCAGGCGAAAGAACCCACACCCGAATGAAACATTTTGACTGGAGGTCAGAAATGAACATTAAGAGCCTTCTTCTCGGCTCCGCAGCTGCTCTGGCAGTTGTTTCCGGCGCTCAGGCTGCCGACGCTGTCGTCGCCGCCGAACCGGAACCCATGGAATATGTGAAGGTCTGCGATGCTTACGGCACCGGCTACTTCTACATCCCCGGCACCGAAACCTGCCTCAAGATCGGCGGTCGCGTCCGCTTCGACCTTCAGGCCGCCAACTCCTACGCTCTGGAGAGCGACAACGGCTGGCGCACCAAGTCCCGCGCGGAAATCTACATGGATTCCGCTTCGGACACCGAATACGGCGCGCTGAAGACCCAGTTCGTTGGCCGTCTCGACTTCAATGGCACCTACAATGATGGCGCTGGCACCAGCACCAGCCTCGTCGCCGCCAACATCTCGCTCGCCGGCTTCACCGTTGGTCTGACCGACTCGCTGTTCACCACGATGACCGGCTACGCTGGCGACATCATCAACGACGACGTGGTCTCCTACGGCCAGTTCGAAGTGAACCAGATCAACTACGTCTACGACAACGGCGCTGGCCTCAAGGTCGGTCTCGGCCTCGAAGCTGACGACATTGAAATCGACACCGGTAAGGTGGACGAAGATGGCGAAGCCATCATGAAGGTCGTCAACGGCGAAGACTACATCCCGAACGTCACCGGTGGCGTTGGCTACACGGCTGGCTCCTTCGGCGTCGCCGTGGTTGGCGGTTACGACGAACGTCTCGACGAAGGTGCGATCAAGGGTCGTGTCGACGGCAACTTCGGCGCCTTCTCGGCTTTCGTGATGGCTGCTTGGTCGTCTTCGGGCAACAAGACCAACAACTACGCTCCGGGCGATGCTTCCGGCGCAGCTTGGGGTGACTGGGCTGCTTGGGCTGGCGTCGGCTACAAGGCCGCTGACAACCTCGGCTTCAACGCTCAGATCGCTGGCACCGACAACGACACGCTGGCGATCGCCGCCAACGTCAAGTGGAACCCGGTTGCCGGTCTCCTGATCCAGCCGGAAGTCACCTACTCGTCGTTCGACAACGACAAGGCTGACGGCGACCAGTGGAACGGCATGATCCGCTTCCAGCGCACGTTCTAATCCCTAGCGGATTGGACTTTCAGGTTGACTGTAAGGTCAGCCTCGAAACCCTCGGCATCCGCCGGGGGTTTTTGCGTTGAGGCACGGCTCCATCTTCGGTCGCTTTTTTGTGCGAAGCGCGGGTGATCTGGCGGATTTGATGCTCTGAGGTTTGGCGCTTCAAAGATTGAAACAGCCCATCTCGTGGCGTCGTTTTATGTTCTCCGCAAACGGGGGCAGATGACGTCAGTCACAATGACTGCTTCTGCGGTCGCTCATGCTGAAGGCGCAAGGGGCGCCCGTAAACCGCGGCAGGAAAGAACCTCACTGACGTCCGGCTGTCAGATCGCTGGCGATATCGGCAGGCTGGTTCAGCAGCGCCTTGTAGACCTGGTAATTCTCCATGACCTTCTGCACATAGTCGCGCGTTTCCTGGAAGGGGATGGTCTCGATCCAGTCGACGACGTCATCCAGCTTTTTTTTGCGCGGATCGCCATAACGTTTGATCCATTGCGGAATGCGCCCCGGGCCGGCGTTGTAGGCGGCGAAGGTGAGGATATAGGAGCCCTTGAACTTGTCGATCTGCTCGCCGAGATAGTGCGAGCCGAGCGTGGCGTTGTAGCCGGGATCCTCGATCAGCTTTTCCTCCGCCCAGGCAAGCTGGTGTTTCGCCGCGAGCGTCTTGGCTGTGGAGGGAAGAATCTGCAGAAGACCGCGGGCGTCGGCGGGTGAAACCGCCTTCGGGTTGAACGCGCTTTCCTGTCGGGCGATCGCATAAGCAAGCGCCTTGCCGGCCCCTGAAATATCGGCGCTGTCCGGTATCGCTCCGAGCGGGAAGGCGGCCATTCCGGGATCGTGTCCCTGATTGAGCGCCGTCTTGCCGATCGCTAGGGCCAGAGCCGGTCCCTGGGCGCTCAAGGCTGAATCGGCGAGCGCCTGCAGTTCCGTCGGACTTTCCAGCGTCCGCGCCAGGGCAAGATAGAGCCTTCGGGCGCGACCGTCCTGCCCGCATTGCAGCATCAGTTCGATCGCCTGCATTTCCGGCCGGTTCTTCATCAGCGACACGATATCCGCCAGAGGCCGATAGCGTTGTTGCGGCCGGATGGCGACGCCGATGCGCGATGCGGCCAGCTGTCCATAAAAGGTCGCGGGATAGTCGGACGCCTTGAGAAAAAAGGCCTTGGCGTCGCCGCCGCTGCCGGCTTCGGCGGCGCGTCCGAGCCAGTAGTAGGCGCGGGCCTGATCATGCGCCCTGCGGCTGGCCGCCAGGATCGCGTTGAAATGCTGGACGGCGCGCTTGGGGTCTTTCAATCCCCTAAGCGCGTACCAGCCTGCATGGAATTCCGCCTCGACGATATCGGAAGGCGCCGTGGACAGATGCGCTGCCGCGAGCTTGTAGGCGTCAGCCGCCCGGCCTTGTTCGAGCAGCATTCGGCTGACGATCCGGGTTTCCACCCACCATGCGCCGGGATCCACCAAAGCGGCCTGGTCCTTTGGCGCGGACGCCAGCAATTGCGCCGCTTCCCGGAAGCGGCGCGCGTAACGAGCCTGCTTGACGGAGGCGAAGAGAAAGGCTGGATCCTGGCCGAAATTGCCCCGCGCCTGGTCGAGCAGGTCCTTCGCCTTCTTGTCCCGTTTGACGACGCCGATAAAGGCTTGGGCCAGTGGTTCGGCCTTGCCGAGGGCGGCGAAGCGCGCCGCCTGCGCGAATTTCTCTGCATAGAGCAGGCGAACGAGTCTCGCCCTGTGGTTCTCAGCGCTCATTCGCGCGCCGAATTCCGTCAGAAGTCGATCCTCTGCAGCCACATCGAACAGGCGTGTGGACCAGAGTTTTTCAAGACGGGTGTTCGCGCCCGCCTCGTCGCCGGCCGCAATGCGCGCGCGGATCAGCAGGATCTCGCCTTCGAGGCTCTGGGCCTGCGTCGCGCCGATCGCGGCGGCTGCCGTTTGAGGGGCGATGTTTTCGCGAAACAACGCTTTTTCGAGGTTTTCCTCGATATCGTCGAGCGCCGGCCATCCGTGAAGCATGGTTTTCGCCATCAGCAGTTCCGAACTCGGCGTGGCCGTCTGGCCCGACACCGCGATCGCCCAGGTCAACGTCTTCCATTCGACGCTGCCGGGGGGCAGGCGATCCCGCCAGGCGATGGCGGAGAGCGTATCGCGGATCTGCAGCGCCATGAAGCCGGCACGCAGGCTTTCGCTGGCCTGCAGGGGTAGGTCGGCGGCCGGCGTTTGCATCACCGGCGGCGCCGCGGTCACGGCAGGATCGACCAGGGAAAGCCGCTCGGATTTTTCCGTCTGCGGTCTGGCCGGACGGGGAGGGATCGACAGCGTCTTGGCGCTTTCGTCGGGCGGAGCGGGCGTCGGTTGCGCGCGGCCGCCGATGAACGCCGCCATGGCGCCGGCGCCGGCCGTGCATACGAGGATGGCGATGAAGGCGCGCTTCATGTCATTGGCTCCGCCGCGTCCGACATTGGTGTCGGGTCTGCTGAGAACAATCAGCCGTCAGTCTGGTAAATCCTTGGTTAATGACGATGAAATCAACTTTCCGCGACATGAAAAGCCGATTATGACGCCCCTATTCGTCTTGCTGCGATCTGTCGGCTTCTATATGGTCCGACAACCCGTAAAAAGCGATTGCGGCTAAAGAATGGGCCGGTCGGCCGATGAGGAGTTCACTACATGTTCAAGGGTTCCATTCCCGCACTTTTGACGCCGTTCGCTGAGGATGGCGGCGTTGATGAAGCTAGCTTTGCCGCGCATGTCGAATGGCAGATCGCCGAGGGCAGCACGGGGCTCGTGCCGGTCGGCACCACGGGCGAGTCGCCGACATTGAGCCATGCCGAGCATAAGCGGGTGGTGGAACTCTGTGTCGAAGTCGCCAAGGGTCGCGTTCCGGTCATCGCCGGCGCAGGCTCGAACAACACCGTCGAAGCCATCGAACTCGCCCAACATGCCGAAAAGGCCGGCGCGGATGCGCTGCTGGTGGTGACGCCCTATTATAACAGGCCGACCCAAAAGGGCTTGATCGCGCATTACTCCGCCATCGCCGAGGCCGTGAGCCTGCCGATCGTGATTTACAACATTCCCGGTCGCTCGGTGATCGATATGACGCCGGAGACGATGGGCAAGCTGGCGGAAACCTACAAGAACATCGTCGGCGTCAAGGACGCCACCGGCAAGATCGAGCGCGTGTCCGAGCAACGCATCACCTGCGGCAAGGATTTCATCCAGCTGTCGGGCGAAGACGCCACCGCGCTCGGTTTCAACGCCCATGGCGGCGTTGGCTGTATTTCGGTCACCGCCAATGTCGCGCCGAAACTCTGCGCCGAGTTCCAGACCGCGACCCTGGCTGGCAACTATGCCCGTGCGCTCGAGTTGCAGGACAAACTGATGCCGCTGCACAAGGCGATTTTCATGGAGCCCGGCGTATGCGGCGCAAAATATGCCCTGTCCAAGCTCGGCCGCATGAGTCGCGCCGTTCGCTCGCCTTTGGTGCCGGTTCTCGAGCCCGCGACGGAGGCTGCGCTTGACAATGCGCTCAGGCATGCCGATCTAATCAGCTGAGATGACACACAAAGGCAGACCAACAGACGTCCGGAAAGTTGTCGCGGAAAACCGCAAGGCCCGCTTCAACTACGAAATTCTGGATACATATGAAGCGGGCTTGGTGCTGACCGGCACCGAGGTCAAATCGTTGCGCGAAGGAAAGGCCAATATTGCCGAAGCTTATGCCAGCGACGAGAATGGCGAGATCTGGCTGATCAATTCCTATCTGCCCGAATATCTGCAAGCCAATCGCTTCAACCACGCGCCGCGCCGGCCGCGCAAATTGCTGCTGTCGATGAAGGAAATTGGCCGCATGCGCATTGGCATCAGCCGCGAAGGTATGACGCTTGTGCCGCTCAAGGTCTATTTCAATGATCGTGGCCGGGCCAAGCTGGAACTGGCGCTGGCCAAGGGCAAGAAGCTGCATGACAAGCGTGAGACCGAAAAGCAGCGCGACTGGAACCGCGAAAAGGGCCGATTGCTTCGCGACCGCGGCTGACCGCAGTCACCTCGCTTTGACATCGCAGCTGACATGTTCCGCATAAACGAAAGGGCGCCTGTGCGCCCTTTTGTAATTCCTGTGACAGGATCGATCAGACGTCAACGTCTTCGTTGACCGGTTCGGGAGCCGGGCGCGGCGCGCGCTCGGACGGATCGCGTCCGACTTCTGCCTTCAGTGTCATAAGGTCAATGAAATGATCGGCCTGACGCCGAAGATCGTCGGCGATCATCGGCGGCTGGGTCGACATGGTCGAGACCACGGACACCTTGCGGCCCTTGCGCTGCAGCGCCTCGACGAGCGTCGTGAAGTCGCCATCGCCGGAGAAGATCACCAGATGATCTACGACTTCGGATTGTTCCATGGCGTCGATCGCCAATTCGATGTCCATATTGCCCTTGATCTTGCGACGACCAAGCGAATCGGTGAATTCCTTGGCGGGCTTGGTAATGACCTTGTAGCCGTTATAATCCAGCCAGTCGATCAGGGGCCGGATGGACGAATATTCCTGATCCTCGATCAACGCAGTGTAATAATAGGCCCGCAGCAGATAACCGCGCTTCTGGAACGCCTTGAGAAGTTTCCGATAATCGATATCAAACCCTAGGCTTTTGGAAGCGGCGTAAAGGTTGGCTCCATCGATAAACAACGCAATTTTTTCGCGCGGATCAAACATGTTTATTCCTGTTCGGTTGCAACATCGCAACGATCTACCTGAGAGACCGCAGCCCTATATTTTCCCTCGAATAATTCAAGTATTTTATGAATCATTCATATAAGAGTCTTTTTAATTTATTAAGACGCGCTTTCCAAGGATTTTTTGAAGGTAGGGTGCGGGGGACGATTATCTTTTGGTGGGGGCGGAGGCGAACTATCCTTTCTGGCGCCCAATCGGGGTAACTCCGTAAATGCTCCCGCAGCAATTTTCCCGGGTTGAGAGTGGGTGCGGTAGTCATTTATCTTATATAATATGCGATCGATAAACAGATAGGAACCAAAATATATTGATCTGGTGATGTTCGTGTTGCGATCGCTGTTGCATTAGGAAATATGTCTAATGATCCGTTGTATTTTCGGGAATCTCGCGAAGTAAGTGATATTCGAAATCGCCGATCGGCCCCGATGATCCTTTGTTGGAGGCGCAAGAGGCTATCGGCCGGCGCATTTTGCCTTCGCTTTGAGTGGCGACGGCAGCGCGGCGAAGGCGATCAGGAGCAGCGTCTCGACAAAAACACGGAGTCGACAGCCGCGCCATCTTGAAATCCCCGCCTAAAAACTGTAACGCCACGGGCTTGACATCTATGAAAACGAATAAGGACAGGCAATGGCCCGCGTCACGGTAGAAGATTGCATCGACAAGGTCGACAATCGATTCGAGTTGGTTTTGTTGGCGAGCCACCGCGCCCGCCTCATTTCTCAGGGCGCGCCGATCACCATCGATCGCGACAACGACAAGAATCCTGTGGTGGCTCTGCGCGAAATCGCCGACGAGATGCTCTCGCCCGGCGATCTCAAGGAAGATCTGATCCACTCGCTGCAGAAGCATGTGGAAGTGGACGAGCCGGAACCCGATGCATCCTCGCTGATCGCGTCTGAAAGCTCCGCCGAGGTCGGCGACGAGGATGAAGAACAGCCCGATACGCTGAACTTCGACCAGATGTCGGAAGAAGAACTGCTCGCCGGCATCGAAGGTCTCGTTCCGCCGGAGAAGAACGACGATTATTAATGCTTCGCTAGTCATCGCCCTGCAATAAGGGTGTCAGCGACAAGCGTTGTGTTTCTAGAATCAGGCGCCGGTCTTATGATCGGCGCTCTCTTTGTTTTTGCGGGAGCCGCCCCTTCATGATGCGCCAATATGAGCTCGTCGAGCGCGTCCAGAAATACAAGCCGGACGTGAACGAAGCGCTTCTGAACAAGGCCTATGTCTACGCCATGCAGAAGCATGGCCTTCAGAAGCGCGCCAGCGGCGACCCCTATATCTCGCATCCGCTCGAAGTGGCGGCCATTCTTACCGACATGCATCTCGATGAGTCGACCATCGCGGTCGCGCTCCTGCATGACACGATCGAGGACACGTCGGCGACGCGCGACGAGATCGACCGTCTGTTCGGCGAGGATATCGGCCGCCTGGTCGAGGGCCTCACCAAGATCAAGAAGCTCGACCTCGTCTCGCGAAAGGCCAAGCAGGCGGAAAACCTCCGCAAGCTGCTGCTCGCCATTTCCGACGACGTGCGCGTGCTTCTGGTGAAACTGGCCGACCGCCTGCACAATATGCGCACGCTCGACCATATGACCCAGGAAAAGCGGGCCCGCATTTCCGAGGAGACGATGGACATCTATGCGCCGCTCGCCGGCCGCATGGGTATGCAGGACATGCGCGAGGAGTTGGAAGAACTTTCCTTCCGCCACATCAATCCCGAGGCGCATGCGACGATCTCCCGCCGTCTGGAGGAATTGTCCGAGCGGAACGCCGATCTCGTCCAGCGGATCGAGCAGGAACTGACCGAGCTTCTGAACGTCAACGGCCTGGGCAAGGCTTTCGTGAAGGGGCGTCAGAAGAAGGCCTATTCGGTCTTTCGCAAGATGCAGTCGAAGTCGCTGTCTTTCGAACAGCTGTCCGACGTCTATGGCTTCCGGGTCATCGTCGAGCAGGTGCCGGACTGCTATAAGGCCCTCGGCATCGTGCATACGCGGTGGCGCGTCGTGCCGGGCCGGTTCAAAGATTATATTTCGACGCCGAAGCAGAACGACTATCAGTCGATCCACACCACCATCGTCGGCCCGGCGCGCCAGCGCATCGAACTGCAGATCCGCACGCGTCGCATGCATGAGATCGCCGAATATGGCATCGCGGCGCATACGCTTTACAAGGATGGAACCAACAGCCAGGGCGGGGAGGGCGCCAACCGCCAGTCCAACGCCTATTCCTGGCTGCGCCTGACCATCGAATCGCTGGCGGAAGGTGACAATCCCGAGGAATTCCTCGAGCACACCAAGCTGGAGCTTTTCCAGGACCAGGTGTTCTGCTTCACGCCCAAGGGCAAACTGATCGCGCTGCCGCGCGGCGCGACTCCGATCGATTTCGCCTATGCCGTTCACACCAATATAGGCGACACCTGCGTCGGCGCCAAGATCAACGGTCGCATCATGCCGCTGGTGACGCGGCTCGCCAATGGCGACGAGGTCGAGATCATCCGCTCGGGCGTGCAGGTTCCTCCCGCCGCCTGGGAAGAGATCGTCGTCACCGGTAAGGCGCGTTCAGCCATCCGCCGCGCCACCCGTCTTGCCATCCGCAAGCAATATGCGGGCCTCGGCCAGCGCATCCTGGAGCGCACCTTCGAGCGCGCCGGCAAGGTCTTCTCGCGCGACGTGATGAAGCCGTCGCTGCACCGCCTCGGCCACAAGGAAGTCGAGGACGCCATCGCTGCCGTCGGTCGCGGTGAGATGTCGTCGCTCGACGTGCTCAAGGCCTGTTTCCCGGATTACCAGGACGAACGCGTCACGGTGAAAAGCAACGAGGAAGGCTGGTTCAACGTCCGCAGCGCCCAGGGCATGATCTTCAAGATCCCCGAGGGTCAGAAGAAGCGCGTGGACGCCGCGCCGGATGGCGCCGAGCCGGGTCCGGAACTCTTCCGCGGCCTGTCGCGCGACATTGAGGTGCATTTCGCGCCTTCCGGCGCCGTGCCCGGCGATCGCATCGTCGGCATTCACGACGGCGATCACGCCATCACAGTCTATCCCATCCAGTCGCCGTCCCTGCAGAAGTTCGATGAATTGCCGGAGCGCTGGATCGATATCCGCTGGGATCTCGACGAGGCCAACAAGGCGCGCTTCGTCGCCCGCATCCTGATCAACGCCATCAATGAGCCCGGCACGCTCGCCACGATCGCCCAGTCGATCGGCACGGCGGATGTGAATATCCGCACCATGTCGATGGTGCGGGTGGCCTCCGATTTCACCGAAATGGCGATCGACGTGGAGGTCTGGGATCTCCGGCAGCTCAGCCATCTCCTGGCGCAGCTCAAGGATCTGCAATGCGTCTCGACGGTCAAACGCGTCTTCGATTGAAAAGCGAGCTCGGATCGCCGGCAAAACCGGCAATCTGCGCGTTCGTTAATCGTATTCCGCGTTTGATTTAGTCAGATTTAACCAGGCATGCTTTCGCTGCATGGCAGCGTCGATCAAAGCAAACTTGTGCATCGCAGCAGATGAACTATCTTAGTAATCACAAGGGAGGAACAACGGAAAGCAAAGGAGTTTCCAATGTTCGGCTATGTTTCTAAGATCGCCAATCGCCTGCGTGGTCCCTCGGTGGAAGATCGCGAAATGGCTTATCTGAATGCTGCTGCGGATCGCATCGATCTCGAATATCGTCAGCGTCAGGTTGATCGCGGCATGTTCCGCAATCGCGCCGTCAACTTCCTCTGAGCGAAGTTCGAGGCTGGGAGCAAGTCTCCTGTCAAGATCAGGCTGGCGCCCGCGCCGGCCTTATTTTTTGGCCGTTCCGCCGTCCGCCGCGGAAAAATGCCGGTGGGCGTGGCTGATCCGTTGCGTCCTCCAATTTCCGCGCCTATGTGCTGTCGCGAGGAAATACCGCGCGATCGGCAAAAGGACAGAGAATGATCATCGGCATCGGTAGCGATCTGATCGACATCAGGCGAGTGGAAAAGTCACTCGAACGGTTCGGGGAGCGGTTCACCAGGCGCTGTTTCACTGATGTCGAACGGGCGAAGTCCGAAGGCTACAAGAACCGCGCCGCGTCCTACGCGAAGCGTTTCGCCGCCAAGGAAGCCTGCTCCAAAGCGCTCGGCACTGGTCTCGCCCAGGGCGTTCTCTGGAAAGACATGGGCGTCATCAATCTTCCCGGCGGCAAACCGACTATGAAGCTGACCGGCGGGGCGGCGGAACGGCTCGCGACGCTTGTGCCGAATGGACACAAACCGGTCATCCACGTCACCATCACCGATGATTTTCCGCTTGCTCAAGCCTTCGTGATCATCGAAGCCGTGCCGGAAACAGTCTGAACAAGACAGCGATAGGGGCAAAGCTTGCCGCCGGCGGGGGAAAGAGCTAGACAGAGCGAAAAACCGCCGCTGTTGCAGGGCCGGCGGATGTCAAGAGGAATGAATGAGCGTGACCGAACATCGCAAGCCGGAAGAGAAAAACGCCTTCTGGGAAACCATTGTCGTCCTGTTCCAGGCGTTTCTGCTGGCCGGCGTCATTCGCACGGTTCTGCTCCAGCCCTTCACCATCCCGTCGGGTTCGATGATGCCGACGCTGCTGATCGGCGACTATCTGCTGGTCAACAAGTTCTCCTACGGCTATTCGCGCTATTCGCTGCCGCTCTACAATCCCGACTGGTTCGAAGGCCGTCTGTTCGGCAGCGAACCCGCGCGCGGCGACGTCGTCGTCTTCCGGCTGCCGAGCGATCCGTCGATCGATTACATCAAGCGCGTCGTGGGCCTGCCCGGCGACCGCATCCAGGTCAAGAACGACGTCCTCTACATCAATGACAAGGCTGTCGAGCGCAAGGAAGACGGCACCTTCACCACCGATGAGGAGGACACCGAAGGCGTCGGCGTGCAGTATAGCCGCGACTATCAGGGCGTTCCGGTTTTCCGCGAGACCTTCGACAACGGCGTGAGCTTCGATACGCTCGACCTGACGCCGACTGGCGAAGGCGACAACACCCAGGTCTTCACCGTGCCGGCCAAGCACTATTTCATGATGGGCGACAACCGCGACAACTCCGCCGACAGCCGTTTCCAGGTCGGCTACGTGCCGGAAGAGAATCTGGTGGGCCGCGCGAGCTTCATCATCTTCTCGATCGCCAATCGCACGCCGTTCCTGCATGTCTGGAAATGGCCCGCCAATCTGCGCTATGAGCGCTTCTTCAAGGCGATCAAATGAGCCGGAAGTCGGTCATCTCGCCTGACGAACGCGACAGGCTGGAAGCCCTTATCGGCTATAGCTTCAATGACAAGAACCGGCTGGAGCGGGCGATGACCCATTCCAGCGCCCGCGTCGCCAAGGGCGGCAATTACGAGCGGCTGGAATTTCTCGGCGACCGCGTGCTCGGCCTCTGCATCGCCGAACTCCTGTTCACCACATACAAGACCGCCGCCGAAGGCGAATTGTCGGTGCGGTTGAACAAGCTCGTTTCGGCCGAAGCCTGCGCCGAAGTGGCCGACCAGATGGAACTGCATCGCTATATTCGCACCGGCGCCGATCTCAAGAAGATCACCGGCGAGCGGATGAAGAATGTCCGAGCCGACGTGGTGGAAAGCCTGATCGCCGCCATCTATCTCGACGGAGGGCTCGAGTCCGCGCGCGGCTTCGTTCTCCGCCAATGGCGCGACCGGGCGACGCGCGCCGAACCCATGCGCCGCGATCCAAAGACCGAACTGCAGGAATGGGCGCATCAGAAATTCGGTTTCGCGCCGACCTATCGGATCGAGGACCGCAGCGGCCCCGATCATGCGCCTGAATTCACCGTGCTCGTCGAAATCGGCGATCTCGCCCCCGAAAGAGGCGTGGACCGCTCCAAGCGCGCCGCCGAGCAGGTCGCTGCGCGCAAGATGCTGGAGCGTGAAGGCGTCTGGGCTCCGGAGCCCGCACTCAACGGATTGGAAAAATAAGTATGGAAGACACCGAAATCACGGGCGAAACCACTGCTCCGACCCGCTCCGGCTTCGTCGCCCTGATCGGCGCCACCAATGCCGGCAAATCGACGCTGGTCAATCGGCTGGTGGGCGCGAAAGTGTCGATCGTGTCGCACAAGGTCCAGACGACGCGGGCGATCATTCGCGGCATCGCCATCCACGACAACGCCCAGATCGTGTTCATGGATACGCCCGGCATCTTCAAGCCGCGCCGCCGTCTCGACCGCGCCATGGTGACTACCGCCTGGGGCGGGGCCAAGGACGCCGACGTGATCGTGCTGCTGATCGACGCCGAGCGCGGCATCAAGGGCGACGCCGAGAAGATTCTCGAAGCGTTGAAGGACGTCAAGCAGCCCAAGGTTCTGGCGCTCAACAAGGTCGACCAGGTCAAGCGCGAGACGCTGCTGGCGCTGGCCCAGGAAGCCAATGAGATGGTCGGCTTCGAGGCTACCTTCATGATTTCCGCGCTCAACGGATCGGGCTGCGAGGACATGATGAACTACCTCTCGCAGACGCTGCCCGAAGGCCCCTGGTATTATCCCGAAGACCAGATTTCCGACCTGCCGATGCGGCAGCTGGCAGCCGAGATCACCCGCGAGAAACTCTTCCTGCGCCTGCATCAGGAACTGCCTTACGCCTCGCATGTCGAGACGGAGAAGTGGGAAGAGCGCAAGGATGGCTCGGTGCGCATCGAGCAGGTGATCTATGTCGAGCGCGACAGCCAGAAGAAGATCGCCCTCGGCAAGGGCGGCGAGGCCATCAAGGCCATCTCGACGGCGGCGCGCAAGGAGATCTCGGAAATCCTCGAACAGCCCGTGCATCTCTTCCTGTTCGTCAAGGTGCGCGAAAACTGGGGCGACGACCCCGAGCGCTTCCGCGAAATGGGTCTCGACTTCACCAAGTGATCCGGTCTACAATCACGGCGTGAAGCGTGCTTGAGGTGCATGACGGCAAATGCCGACCGAAAGGAAGCGCCAATGCCAGATCCCGATGGTTTCAACGAAGAACCGCAGTCGCCTCTTGCCCTCAATGAGGACGAGGAGACTTGGGACGAGGCCATTTGGGGTCCAAAGAAGACGCTGACAGCAGAGGAGCAGGCGGAGTATGACGCCTGGTTCCGGCGCAAGGTGCAGGCAGCGCTGGAGGAGGCTCGTCGGCCGGACGCGGTCTCCTATACCCAGGAAGAAGTCGAGGCGATGATGGAGGCTCGACTCGAAGAGCGCATTGCTCAGGCGCGCAGGCATGCGGATTAAATGGTCGACGCGAGCTAAAAACGGTGCGCTCGTCCTCGTAGACTATATTGCCATCGACAATCCCGCTGCGGCTCGCCGTGCTCTGAAGCGGATAACCACGCGGCTCGGAATATTAGTGTCGTATCCCTTTGCCGGACGGCCAGGCCGGATCACCGGCACCCGCGAATTGGTCATAACGGGTTCACCCTTCATCGCCGTTTACAGAGTGGAGAATGGCGTTTGCAGGATCGAGAGCCTCATCCACGCAGCCCAGTTCTATCCTCCCGACATCCCATAGTCCTCGCTTTTCGCAACGAAGCGTCAACCGTCCGCCGGCTTGTTCGGCGTCGCTTTTCCGTCCATTGCAGGGGCATTTTATCACTGGCGCTCTGCGCCCGCGCGAGGACAGGACATGCCGCAGCTGATCGACGGAAAATGGGTCAATGACGAGGTCGCAGCCAATGAAATGAAGAATGGCGCCTTTCATCGCGAACCCACCAAGTTTCGCGACTGGTTGACCGTCGATGGCGGCCCCGGACCGGAAGGCCAGCGCGGTGTTAAGGCGGAGCCGGGTAGGTTTCAGCTGTTTATCTCGCGTCTCTGCCCCTGGGCGTCGCGCACCTATGTCATGCGCAATCTCAAGGGGCTCGAAGATCTCATCCCGGTTTCCATCGCCGCAGGCGCGATGACCGACAATGGCTGGGAATATGCCGAGCCGCAGGATACGGGCGAGGGGACGCCGGCGATTTCCTATCAGCATCAGCTCTATACGCTGTCTGACCCGCATTACTCTGGCAAGGTGTCCGTGCCGGCCCTCTGGGACCGCAAGGAAGGCAGGATCGTCAACAACGAATCCGCCGACATCATCCGCATGCTCAACACCGCCTTCGATGGGCTGACCGGCAATCGCCTGGATTTCTATCCCGAGCCGCTCAGAGCCGAGATCGACCGGTGGAACGCGCTGATCTACGACACCGTCAACAATGGGGTCTATAAAGCCGGCTTCGCCCGGACGCAGAGCGCCTATGACGCCGCCGTCACGGCGCTCTTCGACACGCTGGATACGCTCGAGGCGCATCTCTCTGTCCATCGCTATATCGCCGGCGATTATCTGACGGAAGCCGACATCCGCCTGTTCATGACGCTGATCCGCTTTGACGCCGCCTATGTCGGAGCGTTCAAATGCAATCTGCGTCGGATCGAGGACTGTCCCAATCTCGCCAACTACACCCGTGAACTCTATCAATGGCCGGGGATCACCGACACCGTGTCGGTCGACGACATCAAAGCCGGCTATTACTCGATTGCTCACATCAATCCGACGCAGATCGTTCCCAAGGGACCGCGTCTTGATTTCTCTCGCCCGCATGATCGGGGCAGGCTGACGGGCAAGGGCGTTTGGCAGCGTTGACCACGCCATATTGAAAAGGCTCCGCGCCTTCACGCGGAGCCTCACCACTGACAATCGGCGATGCCCTTACTTCTTTTTCATCGCTTCCAGCAGCGCTGCGCCGAATGCGCCCTGGCTCGGCTGCTGCTGTTTCGGCGCCGCCTGACGGTAATTGGCGTTGCCAGAATTGCTGCGGTTTCGGTCCTCCCTCGGCTCGCGGGGGCCGCTGGCTTCCTTCTTCATCGATAGCGCAATGCGCTTGCGCTTGGGGTCGACTTCCACCACCCGCACCTTGACGATGTCGCCGGCTTTGACGACCTCGTGCGGGTCCTTGATGAAGCGGTCGGCGAGCTCGGACACATGCACGAGCCCGTCCTGATGCACGCCGATATCGACGAAGGCGCCGAAGGCGGCGACATTGGTCACCGTGCCTTCGAGCATCATGCCCGGACGAAGGTCGGAGATCTCGTTGACGCCTTCCGCGAACGTGGCGGTTTTGAATTCCGGGCGCGGGTCGCGACCGGGCTTTTCGAGCTCGGCGATGATGTCCTTGACGGTGGGCAGGCCGAACTTGTCGTCGATGAACTGGCGCGGGTCGAGCTTCTTCAGTGTGGCGCTATCGCCCATGATGCTGCGCAGATCGCGGCCGCAAGCGGAGACGATGCGGCGCGCCACCTCATAAGCTTCCGGGTGGACCGAAGAAGCGTCGAGCGGCTCCGTTCCATTCGGAATGCGCAGGAAGCCCGCGCATTGCTCGAAGGTGCGGGCGCCGAGCCGCGGCACCTTCATGAGTTCCTTGCGGCTCTTGAAAGCGCCGTTTTCGTTGCGATAGGTCACGATCTGTGTGGCGAGCGTCTGGTTGAGACCGGAAACGCGCGACAGAAGCGGCGCCGAGGCCGTGTTGAGATCGACGCCGACGGCGTTCACCGCATCCTCAACCACGCCATCCAGCGAACGGCCGAGCTTGCCCTGATCGACGTCGTGCTGATACTGGCCGACGCCGATCGATTTCGGCTCGATCTTGACGAGTTCGGCGAGCGGATCCTGCAGACGGCGGGCGATGGAGACGGCGCCGCGCAGCGACACGTCGAGCTTGGGGAATTCCTGGGCCGCGAGTTCGGAGGCCGAGTAGACCGAGGCTCCCGCTTCGGAGACGATCACCTTCGTCGGCTTCGGCGCAGGCAGCTTGGCCAGCAGGTCGGCGACGAGCTTTTCCGTTTCGCGGCTCGCCGTGCCGTTGCCGATGGCGATGAGGTCGACCTTGTGCTTGCGGATCAGGCTGGCGATCTCCGCCTGGGCTCCCATGAGGTCGTTCTTCGGCTGGAAAGGATAAACGGTGGACGTCTCGAGCAGCTTGCCCGTCTCGTCGACAACCGCCACCTTCACGCCCGTGCGGATGCCGGGATCAAGCCCGATGGCGCGGCGCATGCCGGCAGGGGCGGCCAGCAGCAGA
This sequence comes from Rhizobium sp. FKL33, assembly GCF_005222915.1. GTDB lineage: Bacteria > Pseudomonadota > Alphaproteobacteria > Rhizobiales > Rhizobiaceae > Rhizobium_E. The sequence continues at coordinate 109,518 of NZ_STFX01000005.1, read as the reverse complement.
TCCTTGAGGTTTCGGGCGAAGACGTGGATCGCCTCTTCTTCGGCGCGCTCGCGCATGTCGCGGATCAGTTCGAGCGAGAGCGAGGAGAACAGCTTCACGCGCCAGGTCCAGCCTGCGGCGTCGCGCAGCCATTGATCGCCAGGGCCATTGCCGCGCGTGTCAAGCGCGGCGGCCACGATTGCTTCAGCCGGCTTGATCGGCGACAGGTCGTCGGCGTCGACCTCCAGCGTCACCGACAGCACTTCCTCGTTCCAGCCGCGCAGCATGGCGAGCACGCGATGGCTCGGCGCCTTTGCCCAGGGCTCCTTGTGGTCGAAATAGTCGGAGAATTTTTCCGCATTGTCTTTTTTGGCGTCGGCTACTTTGGACACGAGCACGGCGCGGGCCTGCATGTGACCTCTGAGCCGGCCGATGAGCTCGGCGTTTTCGGAAAGGTCTTCGGCGATGATGTCGCGCGCGCCTTCGAGCGCCGCCTTCACATCGGCCACCTCGTCCTTGACGAAGGCTTCGGCGAGGCTGGCTGGAACCGCCGAGCGATTGGCGAGGATGGCCTCCGCCAGCGCGCCGAGGCCACGCTCGCGAGCGATCTGGGCGCGGGTGCGGCGCTTGGGCTTGTAGGGCAGGTAGATGTCCTCAAGCACCGCCTTGGTGTCGGCCTGCAGGATCTTGAGCCGGAGCTCGTCGGTCATCTTGCCCTGTGTCTGGATCGAATCGAGGATCGTGTCGCGCCGCGCCTCCATCTCGCGCAGATAGACGAGACGTTCCGCGAGCAGACGAAGCTGGGTGTCGTCCAGACCGCCGGTCACTTCCTTGCGGTAGCGGGCGATGAACGGAATGGTCGCGCCTTCGTCGATCAGACCGACCGCCGCCTGCACTTGCTGCGGCCGGGCGTTGATCTCGGAAGCGATCGTGGCGGCTAAGCGGTTCATATCTGCGGGCATGGCGTGTTCTCGTCCTGATTTGGGATGGGCGGACCATAATGATGAACGGACAAAATGGAAGCGTCGGGGCGAAATACCCACAATACAGGATTGGCGCGCGCATTGTGGTAAATGCATGTGATTAATCGCCCCTGATCGTTAAGTCGGCGTTCACGATACAAATTTAGCATGCGGTCAATGTATTTCGTCCCCGGTATCTGAGTAAAACATGTACAGCTTACATACAAATACTGCGGCCATCGGTGCGCAGAGGATGCTGCGTTCCAATGAAGTGGACCTCTCCAGGGCGCAATCCCAGACGAGCAGCGGCTTGCGGATCTCGACCTCCGCCGACAACGCCGCCTATTGGTCAATCGCCACGACAATCAAATCCGACAACAAGGCGCTTCACGCGGTGCAGGATGGTTTGGGCTTCGGCGCGGCGGTCATCGACACGGCGGAGATCGGCTTCTCCGAGGTGATCGACGTCATGGGGATTATCAAGCAGAAGCTCGTGGCGGCGCGAGAGCCCGGCGTCGATCGCGACAAGGTCAATGCGGAGCTCACGGAACTTCGCGCTCAGGTGCGTTCCATCGCCGAGGCGTCGTCCTTTGCCGGCGAAAACTGGCTGCATATGACCCAGGCGGGGCAGGGTGGCCCCCAAGAGGTGATCGCCTCGCTGACACGCAGCCTCGACATAGGCGCCGCCGTTCGCACCATCGACTATGACATGACCTCGGTTCCGGACACCGAGCAGGTATTCTATATCGTCGACGATGTGACGGGCGACAACGGCATCGTCACCAACTCCGCTTTCGCAGACAGCCTCGGACTGACCACCGACTGGGTGCTGTTCAACGGCCAAAACAGCAGCGGATATACGGAAATCGAGATTTCCAACGACACGGCGGACAGCGATATTGAGGAAATGATCTCGGTCGTCGATGCAATGACGCAGAAAATGATCGGACGCGCCGCAACGCTGGGGGCTCTGCAGCAACGCATCGACCTGCAGAAGGAGTTCAACCACGATATCGGACAGGCCATGGAGCGCGGCGTCGGCAAGCTCGTCGACGCCGATATGAATGCGGTTTCGGCCCGCCTTCGCGCCTTGCAGAGCCAGCAGGAATTGGGCCAGTCCTCCCTTTCAATAGCCAATGAGCAGCCTCAGAATATCCTGAGGCTCTATAGTTAAATTTTCTTGTTATTATTTAGTGTGACTTAATTTATGCTTCGAGATGCAAATGGGTATTTTGAAAAAAACGGGCATAGGTTTGGCGCAGGGTTGATCGATGATTGTTAATCAAAGTCACGCAATGTCATACAGTTGTCACGTCGCATGCAGTCAGTTGCGATTCGAAAGGCGAAAGGAGTGATCACTTGTCGACCTTCCTCATGAAGGATGTGGAGTTCGCTGCTTGTGTCTACAAAGGCCTGGTGGAAGATTTCGCCCAGCAGTCCGTCAAGGCGATCGCGTGCAAAGTCATAAAGATGGGGCGCAAGCGCTTTTCGCGCATGACAATCCATGCCGGAGAACGGCAAGTGAGCGCCTGGGACTACTACTGCTATGGGTTGTTGAAAGGCGATACAGCCTATGGCGACAAATTCATCCATGACTTTTTGCGGCTTGCCCTTTTGAAAAGGGTCGAGCGCTTGCCAGTTGAACATCTTCGTCTGGTCAGCGTCTCGCAACTCGCTTTCGAGGATATGAACGACGATGTCGTGATAGGTCCAGAGGCGGCGCTACGGATGATCGAGCGCCACATTCATGTGATGTTGATCGATCATGGCCGCGTCGTCCAGCAACTCCTCTCGGCCGGCCCCAGGCTGCTTCCGGTCGAAGTCGCGGAAGCAGCAGCTGGTTGATGCGCGTCGCACGTTAGATCCGGCCGAAAAACTGATTGAGCCAGAGCTTTCCGAATTCGGCATTCATATGCCGCCGATCCGTATCGCGATGATTGTGGTTGTCCCAGGAGTCGCCAATCGCAAGGCTCGTGGAGTTCTGCTTGAAACGTCTTTCGGTGCTCTCGCCGTTGACGATCGTTTCCAAAGGTTGCAGCACCAGCTTGGCGTCGAGGGGAGCGAACATTTTTTCTTCGAGGAACGCCATGCCATTGACGAAGGCTGCGGTGCTCTGATCCCCCCTTACCTCTGAAGCGACCGGAAGCGGCATATGTCCCACATAAACGGGCTTCTTCGAGAGCGATCGAATGAGGTTGATGATTTTCATGGCCGGCGCCCTGGTGCCGATTTCATGCGCAGCGCCAGCGATGAATTTGCTGGTGAAGAAGCGCCCCTCGGGCAGGAAAAGCGCATCCAACCCGACCCCGTGCACCAGGAAAAGATCATAGTCTTTAGGATTGATCGCTCCCACACCCCCGGAGGTGAATTTCATGGCTTTGCGGAGGCCCGGGTCTTTCCCGACCAACCGCTCTTCCTTTTCGATCAGATTTGCGATCTTGTTGCCGCGATGACCGAAAAAGACGATCTGATGCTGCGGAAAATCGGGAGCTATTTCAGTCCACGCCAGTTTAAGCGCGGCAATGTGGCTGTTGCCGATGATCGCAATCTTCATTTTTCGCCTCCGAAGGCGCCCAACAATTCCTCTTCGCAGACCACGTCTGCAGATGTCTGCGCCGCCTCGTGTTTGCTGACGTCGCCGATCAGATCGCCGAATTTTTCCGTAAGCGACTGGAAGAAGGTGTCCATGACAAACCGAACCCCGTAGGCGCTGACGCTGCGCATATTGGGCTCAAAGAACGCGCCTTTGAAAACCGGGCTGTTGATGATTTCATAGGACGGAAAATAATCGACGAACTTTCGCGTTTGCGCCATCTGGCCTGCGACTGCCCGCAGGACGGATTTGGAATACATTGTCGCGAGAACGACATGTTCGCCGGACGCGGTCGCCGTCAACGGCACGGGGGATACGGTGAGGATGAAACGGAGCCGCGGATTCATCGACCGCATCGCCAGGATCGCCTGCTGGAGGTTATTTCGAACCGTTGGGAAGTCCTGGTTGACAAATACGTGCTTCGCCGGCTCGAACTCGCCTTGGACGGTGCCCGGACAAAGCGGATATTCGTAGCCGCCGTCCTGATTTACCCAGCTTTCTGTCAAACCAAGCGTAAAGACGAAGAAGTCCGACTCCACAATCGATTCTCTGAACCGGTTGATGGTCTCCTGACGAGCCTTGCGCATTTCCTGCACAGATTCGAAGCCGTCGGGCTCAACTGTGGGGCGGAACGGATCAAAGATTTGTCCATTGGCTTCCCAGTATTCATCCGGCGGGGTCGTTTCTCCGCTCGCCCATGAGACCCACTGTTTCAAGATCGAGGTCGTATAGATATTGCCGGTTCTAGATGTGAAAATGTTGTAGTTGAACTTTTTCGTAAATTGCGGAGGCAAACCCTGAATCGGTTTTTCCGTGATGAACCAGTTGAATCCCCTGTCCTGCAACGCATTGCCGATGTGCTGAGCAAAACATGAGCCGTACGTAGCGACTTTGCTTGTAGGCTTGATCTTAAACTTCGGGGACCACAGATTTTTGATCTCGAAAGCATTGAGATCGGCAACCGAAGGCCGCCAAAATGCTTTGTCTGGTAGGTTTTTATAGGGATGCATCATGAACACTCACTACGAGATTTCCGCTCATTTACTGCAAAAAAGTTTACAATTCAATTGTGACGCCAAGATAAGGCGAACGGAGCGTCCCCTTGATAATCGGCTCCCCGTCCGATCTCCTTGACCGCCGACACCAGTCGGCCATGGCGACCAAGCGCCGCATCGCCGATTTCGATGAGCCGCGAATTGGGCGTGGCCTGGGGTGACGCCTTTCTCAGTTTTTGAGCCAGAGCAGCGTCGTCGAGGTCCGGCGACACGGCGAGGGCCGCGATCAACGCCGCCGCCGGCGAGCGCGATACGCCCATCCAGCAGTGGACGAGAAGCGGCGCCGATTGATCCCAGGCGCGGGCGAAGGCGATGATCTCTTCGACATGGCTCTCCTGCGGCGCGACCAGCCCATCCTTGCCGGCAAATGCAATGTCGTTCATCGCGAGCTTCAGGTGCCGCGAGGCCTGCACGATGCCCGGTCGATGAAAATCCTGCTTCTCGGCGATCAGGCTGATCATTTCCGTGGCCTGGTGCCGTGCAGCCATTTCGCCGATCGTCTTGAGCGGGGAGACGATGATGGAGGGCATGGTCAGGTCCTTTGGGAATCGATATCGGCGAAGCGCGCCAGGAAGGCGGCCTGCGCCTCGAAGGCGGGCAGGGGCGCAATCGGCAGCATGTCACGGCTGAGCCCGCGCGGTTGACCGAAGAATTTTCGCGCCTCCGCGGGAGTGAAGCCCGCCAGTTCCGTGGCCTCGAAATAGGCGGAGATCTTGTCCGCCTTCTTGATCTCGGCCTTCAGCGTGGCGGTGGGATGCGGCGGCAGGCCGAAGCGGATGTGAACGGCCGCTTCCAGCCGCTTCTCCACGGTCTTGTAGCCGCCTCCGACCACCGCCTTGAAGGGCGAGATCATGTCGCCGATCACATATTCCGGCGCGTCATGCAAAAGCACCATCAGGAGTTCCCAGGGCTTGGCGTCGGGATGGGCGTGACGGTAGATGATTTCCACCATCAGACTGTGCTGCGCCACCGAGAAGGCGTGGTCGCCATGCGTCTGGCCGTTCCAGCGGGCGACGCGGGCCAAACCATGGGCGATATCGACGATCTCGACATCAAGCGGCGAGGGGTCGAGGAGGTCGAGCCTCCGGCCCGACAACATGCGCTGCCAGGCGCGTTGCGAAGGGGGCAGGGCGTCGATCATCACTGGGCGTTTTCGGCGTCTACAGGCCAGTCCAGGCCGCTCCAGCCGGGCAGCGTGACAGTCACGTTCTGCCCGCCGACCGACGGCGTCGCGCCGGTATTGAGGGCGGAGCCGAGTTTGTCGATCCGCGCGACGGCAAGCCCGGTCGAGCCCGAAACCGAAAGCAGCGTTCCCACCTCACGATCGCCGACGATCAGAGGCGCGCCCGCTTCCACGAGCGGAGCCTGCCCCGTCACGGTCACCACGCGTCGGCGCGCGGTGGAGCGATGCTGCATGCGCGACACCACTTCCTGGCCGACATAGCAGCCTTTCTTGAAAGACAGACCGTCATTCCTGTCCATCATCAGGTCATGGGGGAAATAGTCGCCAAGACCCTTGTCTTCGCCGCCGCCGGTGATCCCCAGCGACAGCCGCAGCGCGTGATAGACGTCCGGCGTATCCGGAGCCGCCTCGTCGCTCGGGCGGCGGCTCAGCGCGACGCCCGCTTTGGCGAAGCGATGGTCGCGCGATCCGTCTGCCGCAGGCTCCCAGGAAATCAGCGCATGGTTTTCCGGCAGGCGCGCGAACACGGCCTTGGCGCGCAGGCGATAAAGGGTCAGCCGCTTGATGAAGGGATCGGCCTGCTCGGCGGAGGTTTCCAGCAGCAAGCCGTCCGCGGTTCTCGCGACCAGAAAATCGAACAGGATCTTGCCTTGCGAAGTGAGAAGCGCGCCCGCCCGGAATTCTCCCTCCGGCAAGGCCTTCAGATCCGTGGTGATGATGCTTTGCAGGAAATCTTCGGCGTCATCCCCCGAAATCGAGATGAAGGCGCGATCGGAAAGTGAAACGGCTGGCATGGCGATTGAGTCCCTTCTGATCACGCTCAGGTAGTCGCAAGCGTGGTCCAAGGCAAGGTCGTGACCTCAGTCGCCGGCCACGAAGAACTTCCACTTTCCGTCCGGCGTAATGCCGATGCGGTAGAAGTTATAGCCGCCGAATTCCTTCATGTCGGAGACGTCGGAAGCGGTGACGATGCGGTAGAGCTCCACCTGTTCGGGCGGCGACAGCGTGTCGAGCGATTTTTCCGCGAAATAGGGCCAGACATACTGAGCTTCCGGCGTGCCCTTGTCGACCAGCGCCGCACCAGTCGACAGGATGTCGAGAATGATCGCCAGGACTTCGCGTCCGTCGGGATCGCCCGAGACGCTTTTCAGCGCGACGATGGGATCTTCCGGGCTGTCGCCCACCGCCACCTGCGTGCCGTTTTCCCCGGTGCTCAGAAGCGGACGCAACCGTTCGATGTCGCCGCTCGCCGCCGCTTCCACCAGCGCCACGCGCATGCGCTTGACCGGTTCCGGCAGCAGCTTGGAGTCCATGATCATTTCAGGCGGCGGCGAAACGTCGTTCTTGTCGTCGGTCGCTGCTTGCGGTCGGACGGCATTCTTGTCGATCAGCCCGTCCGGCATGGGCATGCCCGGCTTCGTGGTTTCTTCGGGGTCTTCGACCGCAGCGTCGTTCGATGGTTCGTCCTGCAGCGCAAGCTGGTCGGAGCGCGCGGTGAGCGCCAGAGCGGGAAGGGAGGTCCAGGCCGTTACAGCAGCGAGTCCCATGAGGACAAAGGCCGTACGGCGGAGTGGTGTTGCGGACCTCGGGTCGGGCATTGCGACAGTCCTTACTGGATCGTGCGGTTCGGCGAAAACTCCCCCGAAGCGATGCGCTCCTTCAGCGATTCGAGCAAGGCCTCGGCGCCTTCTTCGCCGTGAAGACGGATAGTCTCCTGCATGGCGAAAGCGATCGCGGCTTCCGCGATGATCTCGGGCTCGATACCGTCCGCGCGGCCTTCAGCCCAAGCCTCCCCCTGGCTTTCCCAGGCGGCCTGCATCTTTTCATGGACGATCATGTCGTCGAGGTCTTTGGCGCTGGCTTCCATACTCATACTTCCCTGACGGCGGCGATCATTACCGATCCGTTAAAACTCATAGCAAGGTTTTCCCAAAACGGCATCGTGCGCAATGAAAAGAGGTTAACTTATGCTTAATTTCCGAAACGGGCGGTAATTTCTGCCGCGAGTGTTGCCCCTTCGGCACGGTATCGGCTTTCCGCTTCCACCGCTTGCGGCGTGCATCGGGCATAGGTCGCAGCGAAGGAGCGGTAGCCGCGATTGAACGCCGCCGTCAACTGCGCCGCCCGTTTCGGTTCGCCCTTGGTCTCATCCTCCAGCAGCGCCGCCATGGTCTGCCGCCAGGATGGATCATGCGCAGCGCAGAGATTGCGCAGATAATGCACCGACCCCAGGATTTCGGCGAAACGCTGCAGCTTGCCATCATAGGGCGCAGGCTTCTCGACGGGCGCCGCAGGCGCGGCGGGCGGTTCGGCTTCTGCCGCGGAGAGGGCGAAGGACGGTGTCGCAGCGAGCGCGCAGACGATGGCGAGACGGAAAAACGGCATACCTGTTCCTATCAGAAGAGGGGGCTGGCGGCAAATCACGCAAGCGCGAATTCACGTTCCAACCTGTCGACGCAGTCGACAACCGATGCCGGACAATTGAGCGCCCTGATCTCGGCCGGGGTGAACCAACCGGCGTCGGCGGCGTCATCGCGCGCCTCGGCGATGGCCTCAGCGTCGGCCTCGACGAGGAAGACGCTCAGGTGAAAATGACGCCCGGGATTCTCCGATTGGAGATCGTAGGTCGCGAACAGCACGGGATCGCGGGCCTGGATGCCGGTTTCCTCCTCGAATTCCCGAAGCGCCGTTTCCTCCGGCGATTCGCCTGTTTCCGCGCGGCCGCCGGGAAATGCGAACATGTCGAGCGAGGGCGGATTCTTTCGTCGGATCAGCAGCATGCGGCCATTCCGGATCAGGATGGCGGAGGAGGCGAGTTCGGTCTTCATCAGTGGGCCTGTTTTATCGATCGCCCCGACATTGACCTGATGGGTGCGCGATGCCAAATGATTTCCCATGTGCGGACGATTTTCACTGACGGCGACGCCCGAAGAGGTGCGCGAATTCCTCGCCCTTCTGGAGCTCGAGGATTTCCCGGCGCGCTACAATATCGCGCCGACCCAGCCCATTCTCGCCGTCATCGCCGGCGAGCAGGGCGCGCCCGGCTCCAACCTGCCTCAGCGGCGCGCGCTGCTGATCCGCTGGGGGCTGACGCCGGGCTGGGTCAAGGATCCGCGCGAGTTTCCGCTGCTCGTCAATGCGCGCGCCGAAACTGCGGCGGAGAAGTCGTCGTTTCGCGCCGCCATGCGCCATCGCCGCATTCTCATTCCCGCCTCCGGTTTCTACGAATGGCGTCGCCCGCCCAAGGAGAGCGGCGAGAAGAGCCAGGCCTTTTGGGTGCGGCCGCGCCATGGCCGCATCGTCGCCTTCGCCGGGCTGATGGAGACCTGGGCCTCGGCGGATGGATCGGAAGTCGATACCGGCGCGATCCTGACGGCCGCCGCCAATCCTGCTTTCGCGCCGATCCATGATCGCATGCCGGTGGTGATCGCGCCCGAGGATTTCGACCGCTGGCTCGATTGCAAGACCCAGGAGCCGCGTCATGTCGCCAATCTCCTGCGCTCGCCGCCCGAGGATCTGTTCGAGGCGATCCCGGTCTCCGATCTGGTCAACAAGGTCGCCAATGTCGGCCCCGAGGTTCAGACGCCCGCCGATCCCTCTGTCGTCGTGGCAAAACCCAAGCCGAAAGCCGCCAAACCAAAGGCGGATGGCGGCGGCGGGCAGATGAGCCTGTTCTGAGCGCGGTTGTCGCCTTCGGGCCCGAGTGGTAGATTGAGCCTATGAACGAACACGCGCGCACAACTATCACGCTTTCGCTGACGCCCGAGGATATCGAGCGGCTGGATCTGGCCGTGCGCGAAGGCGGCTACGGGTCGCGGGAAGAGGTTGTGATGCTGGGTGTCGAGACGGCTCAGGGACACATTAAATTCGATGGCGCGCAGATCGAGCATTTGCGGCGTGTCTACAAGAACGGGCTTGAAAGCGGTCTGGCCGAACCGTTCGCAGCGGACGATTTTCTCGCTGAATTGAAACGCGAGAAGGCGAACGACAATCGATAAACTCGTTTTCACCAACAGAGCCAAACGAGAATTGCGCCGGATCTGGCGGTCCATCGCGCTTCACAATGTCCCCGCCGCCGACCGAACCTATGCCGGCCTTATGATGAAGCTCAACCGAGCCTCACTCTATCCGCTAAGTGGTCCCGCGCGACCAGAGATCGCTGATCGAGCCAGGATCATCATCTACGGCAACTACATCGCTCTATACGAACCAACAGCCGCAGGCATTCTGGTCATCAGCATCGTCGATGGACGAAGCGATCCTAAAACGTGGTAGCATGTGGTCGCGGCCTGCGCAGAGAACCCGCGCGACGCCTTCAAGCCGCCCGCACATCCTTCTTGGCTGCGTCGGTCTTTTCCTCTTCGCGCGGACGCTGCATCATCAGCGCTGCGGCGAGCAGGTGACGCGGGCCGACCGGACCGTATTTGGTCAGAAGATCGTTAATGTTTTGTTTACCAGTTTCAATGCGTTGCATGGTGTTCCTCATCCCATATGGGAAATGTTTCGTGTCTTGCTTATGCCGTGTCGATTGGGACAAAAGCATGGCGGTTTTCCTCCCCGCGAACATTTCCAATGCTTCAGTACCATATTTCTTCAAAATGTATGCATCGGAAAAATTGCGCCGACCTTGACCGCACCGCTTGACTGCGCGATATAGCCCCCATGAAAACGATGAACTGCATCATCTGCCGGATCATTATTCGCTAGCGCAAGCGCTGGCCCGGCCGTTTTCGTCTCCTGACACCCCAAGAGCAAAACGCCCCGGCCAGCCGGGCAAACAGTCTATGGGGACACGCATGGCCGACACGCCGGAACTCAGGCTCTACAACACGCTGACGCGCGAAAAGGCGCCGTTTCAGCCCATCGATCCCAGCCATGTCAGGATGTATGTCTGCGGCCCAACCGTCTATGACTTCGCCCATATCGGCAATGCCCGCCCGGTCATCGTCTTCGATGTGCTCTATCGGCTGCTAAAGCATCTGGCGGGCGAGGGCGCCTGGGACGGCGGCAAGGGCGAGACGAAAGTCACCTATGTCCGCAACATCACCGATGTCGACGACAAGATCAACGCGCGGGCGCTGCGCGATTATCCCGGCATGGAACTCAACGCCGCCATCCGCCTGGTGACGGAAAAGACCGAAACGCAGTTCCATGAGGATGTGAAGGCGCTCGGCTGCCTGCCGCCCGACGTCGAGCCGCGCGCCACCGACAACATTGCCCAGATGATCGACCTGATCCAGAAGCTTCTCGGCCGCGGCCACGCTTATGTGGCCGATGGCGCGGAGGGGCGCGAGGTGCTGTTCGCCACCGGCTCGATGGCTGATTACGGTCAACTCTCCAAGCGCAAGCTGGAGGACCAGCAGGCCGGCGCCCGGGTGGCGGTGGAGGCGCATAAGCGCAATCCCGCCGATTTCGTGCTGTGGAAACATTCCGACGCCGACCAGCCCGGCTGGCCGGCTCATTTCACTGTGGATGGCGCCGGCATCGACATCTATGGCCGTCCCGGCTGGCATATCGAATGCTCGGCCATGTCCGGCCGCTATCTCGGCGACGTCTTCGACATCCACGGCGGCGGGCTCGATCTCATCTTCCCGCATCATGAAAACGAAATCGCCCAGTCGCGCTGCGCCCATGGCACGCACGCCATGGCCAATGTCTGGATGCACAACGGCTTCCTGCAGGTCGAAGGCAAGAAGATGTCCAAGTCCGAGGGCAACTTCTTCACCATCAACGAACTGATGACGACGGAGAATTTCGGCGGCCGCAAATGGGGCGGAGATGTGCTGCGTCTGGCCATGCTGATGACGCATTATCGCGAACCGATCGATTTCAGCTCAAAGAGGTTGAAAGAAGCAGAAAATTTGATCGTCAAGGCTCATGAGTTTATGGACGGTTGCCCTGCTGGCAGGCTTCCGGCTGAGTTCCTCGAACTCCTGTCTGACGACCTCAATACGCCGGCTGCCCTTAACTGGTTATTCTCTCAAAGACGCGGAGCGTTTTCTCGGAATGATTTCCGCTCTGCTTTCGAATTCATAGGCCAGAGAGTATTCGGTGAGAAACAAGCGTTGAGCAGCGAGGATCACAAGCGCGTCGCTCATCGCCTTGAACTCCTCAAGACCAAGAACTTCACCGAAGCCGATAAGATTCGCGACGAGTTGCTCGCCAAAGGCATCCAGCTAAAGGACGGCAAAGATCCAGCCACTGGCGAACGCGTCACAACGTGGGAGATCAAGCGGTGAGCGACGATCTCTCGGACGCCATTCAAGCCGTAGTCGACATGCGGCTTGAAATGCTGAAGAGCGGTAACGAGGCTGAAGCCGACAAGATCCGCGACGACCTGCTCGCCAAGGGCATCCAGTTGAAGGACGGCAAGGATCCCGCCACCGGCGAGCGCATCACGACCTGGGAGATCAAGCGGTAGGAATTGGAGTTTTCAGCGGTCTGGCCTATGCTTGCCGCAAGGCCATCGGAGGCGCCGAGCATGAACGAGATCCGGCATGTGAAAATCGTCCTGAAAGACGGCCATCGCGCCGTGGAAATCCCCGAGGAATTCGATTTCCCCGGGGACGAGATCACCATGCGCAAGGAGGGCGACCGGATCATTCTTGAGCCGAAGCGCGAGGATCGCGACTTATTTGAATGGCTTCGATCGCTTGAGCCACTGGACGAAGAGTTTCCAGATGTTGATGAAGGGCTCTTGCCGGTGGAAGACGTCGATCTATGACAGACTTTCGCTTCATGCTGGACACAAACATCGTTTCGGACATGCTCCGCAATCCGCAAGGACATGCAGTGCAACGAGGCGAGGCCGAGGGAAAAAGCGCGCTCTGCCTGAGCGTGATAACCGCCTGCGAACTCAAATACGGGATCTATAAGAGAGCGTCGCAGGCGCTGAAATCGCGCATCTCAGTATTCCTCAAGGACATTTCTATTCTCGCTCTCAAGCCCGAGGTTGATGAGATCTATGCCCTTTTGCGGCTCGATCTAGAACGTCGTGGCAAGCCAATCGGCCCCAACGACCTCCTGATCGCCGCCCACGCCAAATCCCTCGATCTCACCCTCGTCACCGACAATATCCGCGAATTCTCCCGTATCGACGGGCTGAAGCTCGAAAACTGGATTGAAAGGCCCGCCGAATGACCACCAGCGAAATCCTCTCCGGCGGTTGCCAATGCGGCGCGGTGCGCTTTCGCGCCAGCCATCTCGGCCGTCCCTCGATCTGCCATTGCCGCATGTGCCAGAAAGCGTTCGGCGGCTTTTTCGGACCGCTGGTGACAGCCGATCACGCTCATCTCGAATGGACGCGCGGTCAGCCGTCGCTCTATCGCTCCTCCAAGAAGGTCCGGCGCGGCTTCTGCAACAAATGTGGCACGCCCTTGACCTATCATCATGGCGACGGCGTCGAACTCGCCATCGGCGCCTTCGATCATCCCGAAAAACTCGAGCCGCAGATCCAGGTCAATCACAAGAAGCGACTGCCCTGGATCGATCATCTGTTCGAACAGCCGGTGCTCGACGATCCCGAGGTCGACGCGATGTTTGCGGCCATCGAAAGCTGGCAGCATCCCGATCACGACACCGACAAATGGCCGGAGGATTGAGCATGGCGGGCAATCCGAACACGCAGATGCCGAAATGGTTGATCTACGCGCTGGTCGGCAAGGCCGTGGCGCTGGTGGTGGTCGTGGCGGTGGTCCTCTATTTCGTGGGAGCGTTCAAATGACCGATGTCTATACCGGCGGCTGCCAATGCGGCGCCATCCGCTTCCGGCTTGAAGGCCGCTATCAGGACGCCTCCGTCTGTCATTGCCGCATGTGCCAGAAGGCGTTCGGCAATTACTTTGCGCCGCTGGTCTCGGTCGGCGAGGCTCAGCTCGCCTGGACGCGCGGCAAGCCCAAATATTTCCGCTCCTCCAACTACGTCCGCCGCGGCTTCTGCGGCGACTGCGGCACGCCGCTCTGCTATGAAGCGCCCGATGGCGTCGGCCTCGCCATCGGCGCATTCGACGAGCCCACGCGTATTGCGCCCACCGTACAATTCGGCGTCGAAGGCAAGGTCGCCTATGTGGATCATCTCCACGAACTGCCGGAGCGGGTGACCGAGGACGATCTCGCCGCCGCGCCCTTCCTTGCGCATATCGTGAATTATCAGCACCCCGACCACGACACATGCGAATGGTCCCCTCGCTCCGAGCCCGCCGATCACTGGCGGCCGACGGAGGAGGGGGTGTGAGACAGTTTCCCGGGTCGGTGGTTTTGGCTTTCCCCTCCCCAACCCCTCCCCACAAGGGGGAGGGGCTTAACCGGCGGAGCCTTCCCGGCAAGATCGCGACCTTGCGTCTGGTGGATCGGTTTTGGGTGAAGACGAGGGTGCCGCATCCTAGCCCCTCCCCCTTGTGGGGAGGGGTTGGGGAGGGGTATTTTTCTTCGCTCTCGGAGGCGAAGTTCATGCCCCATTCCAATGTTGATCCGAAAACCAGACGCCGCGCCCAATCATTGCGTCGAGACCGGACCAAAGCCGAGCAGGTGATGTGGAACCTGTTGAGAGAACTTCGTCCTTTCGGCGCTCGCTTCCGCCGCGAAACGCCTCTCGGTCCCTACATTGCCGATTTCGCTTGGTTGTCAGCCCGCCTCATCATCGAGGTTGATGGTCACAGTCATGGCTATGAAGACGCTATCCGTCATGATGCGCGACGAGACGCTTTTATGCGTAGCCAAGGCTTCACAGTCCTGCGGTTCGATAATGACGATGTCCTCAATGCCGAAGAAGCTGTCTATCTGGAAATCGTAGCCGCGCTTCGGCATCGCCTGATCGGTTGGGACGGCGATTGATGATGGAAGATTCCGATTTGATGTATGAAAGCGAAATGCATGACTGAATTCCGCACCCTCTACCCCGAAATCCCCCCCTTCGAGTCCGGCACCCTCGACACCGGCGACGGGCACTCCGTCTATTGGGAGCGGGTGGGAACCAAGGGCGCCAAGCCCGCTGTCTTCCTGCATGGCGGTCCGGGCGGCGGGTTTTCGCCGAGCCATCGGCGGCTGTTCGATCCCGCGCTCTATGACGTGATCCTGTTCGACCAGCGCGGTTGCGGCAAATCCACGCCCTATGCCAGCCTGGAGAACAACACGACCTGGCATCTCGTCTCCGACATCGAAAAGCTGCGCGAGATGATCGGCGTGGAAAAGTGGCTGGTGTTCGGCGGCTCCTGGGGTTCGACCTTGGCGCTTGCTTACGCCGAGACGCATCCGGACCGCGTGTCCGAACTGGTGGTGCGCGGCATCTACACGCTCACCAAGGCGGAATTGTCCTGGTACTACCAGTTCGGCGTCTCCGAAATGTTTCCGGACAAATGGGAGAAGTTCGTGGCCCCCATCCCAGAGGCTGAACGTTATGACATGATGGGCGCCTATCGCAAACGGCTGGTGGGCGAGGACAAGGCGGCCCAAATCGAGGCGGCGCTAGCCTGGAGCCAGTGGGAAGGCCAGACGATCACGCTTCTGCCCGAGCCCGAAACCAGCGACAAATTCGGCGAGGATGAATTCGCGCTCGCCTTCGCCCGCATCGAAAACCATTATTTCGTCCATGCGGGATGGATGGACGAGGGGCAGTTGTTGCGCGATGCGCACAAGCTCGCCGATATCGAGGGCGTGATCGTGCACGGTCGCTACGACATGCCGTGCCCGGCCAAATATGCCTGGGCGCTGCACAAAGCCTGGCCGCGGGCGGAATTCCACTTGATCGAAGGGGCAGGACACGCCTATTCGGAACCCGGAATTCTCGACCAGCTGATCCGGGCGACCGATAGGTTTGCGGGGAAGTGAACATGGAAGTCGCATTCTGCGTCACCCCCCTCTGGCCTGCCGGCCATCTCCCCCTCAAGGGGGGAGATCGAAGGAGGAGAACGCCAGCCCCACTCTCTGGCGTTGCGGTTGAGGCGAGCGCGAGCCGCCATCCAATCTCCCCCCTTGAGGGGGAGATGCCCGGCAGGGCAGAGGGGGGTGGCCACAGAACACGCGCCAGACGACTGGCGGGAGGATATGCATGACCAGGGACCGCATCTATCTCTTCGACACCACGCTCCGCGACGGCCAGCAGACGCCGGGCGTGGATTTTTCCGTCGAGGATAAGATCGCCATCGCCACGATGCTCGACAATTTCGGCTTCGATTACGTCGAGGGCGGCTATCCGGGCGCCAACCCGACCGACACCAAGTTCTTTGAGAAGAAGCGCACCGCGCGCTCGAAATTCGTCGCCTTCGGCATGACCAAGCGCGCCGGAATCTCCGTGTCAAACGATCCCGGCATGTCGCTGCTTCTGCAGGCCAAATCGGATGCGATCTGTCTCGTGGCCAAGAGCTGGGACTATCACGTCAAGGTCGCGCTCGGCTGTACGAATGACGAGAATCTCGAATGCATCGCCCAGTCCGTCGAGGCGGTCATCGGCGCCGGCAAGGAAGCGATGATCGATTGCGAACATTTCTTCGACGGCTACAAGGCCAATCCCGCCTATGCTCTCGCCTGCGCCACGACCGCCTATGAGGCCGGCGCGCGCTGGGTGGTGCTGTGCGACACCAATGGCGGGACGCAGCCGTCGGAAATCCGCGAGATCGTCGCTGCCGTCATCGCAGCCGGCGTGCCGGGCGACCGGCTCGGCATCCATGCGCACAACGACACCGGACAGGCGGTCGCCAATTCTCTTGCCGCCATCGAAGCCGGCGTGCGCCAGGTTCAGGGCACGCTCAACGGCGTCGGTGAACGCTGCGGCAACGCCAATCTCGTCACCATCCTGCCGACCCTCGTGCTGAAGCCGGCTTATGCCGATCGCTTCGATACGGGTGTCGATGCCGAGAAGCTGCAGGGGCTCACCAGCCTCAGTCACGCTTTCGACGAGATGCTCAACCGCTCGCCCGATCACCAGGCCCCCTATGTCGGCGCCTCCGCCTTCGCCACCAAGGCCGGCATCCACGCCTCGGCGCTGCTGAAAGATCCGCGCACCTATGAACATGTGCCGCCGGAAAGCGTCGGCAATCTGCGCAAGGTCATGGTCTCGGACCAGGGCGGCAAGTCCAACTTCCTCAACGCCCTGAAGCGTCGCGGCATCGTGGTGCCCAAGGATGATCCGCGGCTCGATCATCTGATCACGGAGGTGAAGGAACGCGAAGCCTCCGGCTATGCCTATGAAGGCGCCGACGCCAGCTTCGAACTGCTCGCCCGACGAATCCTCGGCTCGGTGCCGAGCTTCTTCGAGGTCGAGAGCTTCCGGGTGATGGTCGAGCGTCGCTTCGACGCCAATGGCAAGCTGAAGACCGTGTCCGAAGCGGTGGTGAAACTCGCGATCGATGGCGAGGACCGCATGTCGGTGGCCGAGGGCCACGGCCCGGTCAACGCGCTCGACATCGCGCTGCGCAAGGATCTCGGCAAATACCAATCCGAGATCACCGATCTCGAACTGGTGGATTACAAGGTCCGCATCCTCAATGGCGGCACCGAAGCCATCACCCGCGTGCTGATCGAATCCGCCGATGGAACCGGCGCCCGCTGGTGGACCGTCGGGGTCTCCGACAACATCATCGACGCCTCTTTCCAGGCGCTGATGGATTCCATCGTCTACAAGCTGATGAAGAACCGCGAACAGGCGGGGCAGGCGGCGGCGGAGTGAAATCTCTCATTCCTTAGCGGCTACTGACTGCTGCTGGATTTTCTCGGCGAGCACGGCCGCATCGCAATGAAAAAGCCCGGCCGCTTTCGCGGGCCGGGCCAAGTCGCCGAAGTCTTGGGTAGAACTTCAGCGGGCGCCTCAGAAGAAGCTGTCGTCTCCGCCGTCGTCGCCGCCGTCATCCTGGCTGCTGTCGTCGCTTTCGGCAGCCTGGGCTTCATCGCCGCCCAGCATGCCGGCGATGGCGTTGCCGAGCAGCACGCCGCCGGCTACGCCCATCGCGGTCTGCGCCGCGCCGGCGAGGAAGCCGCCGCCGGCCGGACGACCATAAGCGGATTGTTGGCCCCAGGGACCGGCCTGCTGCGGCTGGCCGTAGGGCTGGCCCATCGGCGAAGCAGGCTGGCGGGGCGGCATGGCGCGGGGAGCCGACGATGAGCCGAACAGCGAGGAGAAGAATCCTCCGCCGCCCTGCGCGGGGCGGGAGGCGAGCTGATATTCGAGCTCCTCGATCCGCTGCTGCGCGGCGTTCAGCGCCTGCTCTTGCACCACGATGGTCTGCGCCATGAAATAGGGCGCGGCCGGCTGGGCCGAGATCCGCTCGCGGATGAAGGCGTCGGCTCCCGCGTCGCGTTGCGGCGCCTGGCGTTCGACCTCGGCAAGTTTGCCGAAAAGGCCCTCTATGGCGTAACGGTCATTCTGGTCCATGATGTCATGCACTCCTTTGGATTGACGTCCTTGGCGACGCGATTACTCGCGCTCGCCGGTGAAGTTCAGCAGCAGCTGGAAGATGTTGACGAAGTTCAGGTAGAGCGAGAGCGCGCCGAACACCGCCAGCTTCTGCTGGGATTCCTGGTCGAAATTCTCGGCATACTGTTCCTTGATGTTCTGCGTGTCCCAGGCGGTGAGGCCGACGAACACGACGATGCCGATCACGGAAATCGCGAACTGCAAGGCGGACGAGCCGAGGAAGATGTTGACGATCGAGGCGATCACCACGCCGATCAGGCCCATCATCAGGAAGGAGCCGAAATTGGCGAGGTTGCGCTTGGTCGTGTAGCCGTAAAGGCTGGTCGCGCCGAACATGGTGGCGGCGATGAAGAAGGTCTGGGCGATCGACGCGCCGGTGAACACCAGGAAGATCGAGGCGAGCGACAGGCCCATCACCGCCGAGAACGCCCAGAACATCGTCTGCGCCGTGCCCGCCGACATCGACTGGATGCGGAAGGAGAAGAAGAAGACGAAGGCGAGCGGGGCCAGCATCACCACCCATTTGAGCGGCGTCTGGAAGATCGGCACATAGAGCGCCGGCGTGGTGCCGACGACATAGGCCACGATGCCGGTGATCACCAGGCCCAGGCCCATATAGTTGTAGACGCGCAGCATGTGCTGGCGCAGGCCTTCGTCGAACAAGGCGCCAGACTGCGCCTGGCTCGCATAGCCATATCTTTCATTCATCGGGTTCATCATCGGGTCTCCTCGTTTGATGATCAGTAGAGAGTTTCCGCCAGCTTGCGGGCGGTCGCCTCGAGCGAGCCCGCATCCGACTTGTCGGCGACGAGCGCGTAAGCGACGTCGCCGATCTGCCAGTAGGCGGCGCGCGCCCCTGCCGTATGCGTTTCCTGCACCGGCTCGACGGCGAAATTTCCGGGGCGCTCGGCGAAGAGGGACAGCATCCCCCCTTTCTCCGTGGCGAGCGCCACTTCCACGCTCGGGCCATTGGCCGAGGGGAAAATCTGCGCATCCATCACCCGCCAGCCCCTGGGCAGTTCGGGCAGGGTGATCGCGGTCGCCGCGCGCAGCGCCGCAGCGTCGAATTGCCGGCTCGGCGCCTGCCAGGCCGCAGTCTGGCGCAACTGCGCCGTCTCATGCGCGGCGATCGCTTCGGACACATAGGCAGGAGCCTGCGTCGAGGCGGCCACCTGCGTGGCGCCGAGCGGACCGATCCGCTCATGGGCGAACCAGCCGGCGCCGATGAACAGCGTCACCACTGCAGCCCGCTGAAAGAAGGCGTAGACGCGACGCCGGGCGAGCGCGCCTTCGAGGCGGCGCGCGGCTTCCCGTGTTCCAGGGCGCGGGGCGCTGTCGGCGCCGGCCAGCGCCAGCCGCAATTCGTCCTTCACCCGGAGATCGGCCATGACCTGCGCCGCCACCGCCGGATTTTCCGACAGATAGGCTTCGACCTGGATGCGCCTGCCGACGTCGAGCTGGTCGTCGACATAGGCGTTGAGATCGGCGTCAACGATCGGGTCAGTCATCTGCGCCTCCTATCAATCTCAGACGCGGCTTGCGGTCGCCCTCCGCCCCGTCTTCGAGGTTTCTCAGTCGGGCCCGCGCGCGCGAAATGCGCGACATCAGCGTGCCCATGGGAATGTTCAGCACATCGGCGGCTTCCTGGTAGGAGAGCTCCTCGATCGCCACGAGATGCAGCGCCTCGCGCTGGTCTTCCGGCAGGTCCTGGAACGCTGCCTGGATCTGTGCGAGCCTGACCGAGAGCTCCTGCGACGCCGGCGCTGATTGCTCGGCCATTTCGGCCGCGCTGTCATGCTTGCGCTCGACGCTGCGCTTGCGGCGCAGCCGGTCGATATGCGTGTTGTGCAGGATCGACATCAGCCAGTTGCGGATATTGCCGTCGGTGCGGAACGTGGCCTGTTTCTCATAGGCGCGCACCAGCGCATCCTGCACGAGATCCTCGGCCTCGTCGCCATTGCGCGACAAGGAGCGCGCGTAACGCCGGAGCGCCGCGAGCTGATCCACAACATTGAAGCCGTGCTTCTTTCCCATCATGCCCAGTATACGCCGCCCGATTTCATCCTATTCCGGACCCATGAAGATTTTTTCGAAGTTTTTTTCCGCCGCCTGTTTGGTCTTTCGGCAAGGCGCTGCGCATGGCATTCTCAGCCGATGATCTATTCCGTTTACGTCGCCGCCGCTTTTGCCGAGATCGCCGGCTGCTTTTCCTTCTGGGCCTGGCTGAAGCTCGGCCGTTCCGTGCTCTGGCTGGGCCCCGGAATGCTCTCTCTGGCTCTGTTCGCCTGGCTTCTGACGCTCATTCCGTCCGACGCCGCGGGCCGCGCCTATGCCGCCTATGGCGGCGTCTACATCGCCGCTTCGCTTCTCTGGCTATGGCTGGTCGAGGCGCAGCGCCCGGATCGCTGGGATGTCATGGGCGCAGCGATCTGTCTCGTCGGCGCAGCGATCATCCTGCTCCCGTCACGGGCCTGAGGTCGACAAGTCTTTCCCAACGCTGATCCTTTCATCAACTTTATGAATTGGTCGATGTCGGCGCCTTCGGTTAGCTGCATGTGACAGATCGGGAAAACGTGACCATGAGCAATGAAGACAAAGCCGCCCGGGGCGGCGACACGCTGGCCGGTTTCGGGTATGCGCTGTCGGCCTATCTTCTCTGGGGCTTTCTGCCTCTTTACATGAAAGCGGTGTCGCATATTCCGCCGCTCGAGGTGGTGGCGCATCGCGTGCTCTGGTCGCTGCCGGTGGCGGGATTGGTTCTCCTGTTGCGCGGGCGGACCGAAGATCTCAAGATCGCCCTGCGTACGCCGCGCATGCTCGGCATGGCCTGCGTCACCGCCACGTTCATCACCATCAACTGGCTCATCTATGTCTGGTCGATCGGCGCGGGCAGGGCGCTCGAATCCGCACTCGGCTATTACATCAATCCTCTGATCAGCGTGGCCCTCGGCGCGATCCTGCTCAAGGAACGCATGAACAAGCCGCAATATGTGGCGATCGGACTTGCGGTTATCGCCGTCGGCATCCTCACCCATGAAGCGGGCGGTCTTCCCTGGGTTTCCCTGGGCCTCGCCATCACCTGGGGCTTCTACGCCTATTGCCGCAAGACGCTGCCTGTCGGCCCGAACCAGGGCTTCTTCCTCGAAGTTCTCATTCTCTCCGTCCCGGCGATCGCTTATCTCGTCTATGCGTCGCAAGAGGGGACCGGTCATTTCGGCCCTAGCGGGACCACCGACATGCTGCTGCTGATGGCCTCCGGCGTCGTCACCGCCGTGCCGCTGATGCTCTACGCCAACGGCGCCAAGCTGCTCAGGCTCTCGACCATCGGCATCATGCAATATATCGCGCCGACGATGATCTTCCTCACCGCCGTCTTCGTGTTCAAGGAGCATTTCTCCACCGAGAAGCTGGTCGCCTTCTGCTTCATCTGGTCGGCGCTTGTCGTCTATTCCTGGCCGATGCTGCGCGGCATGATGAAGAAGGCCGGCTGACAGCCCGGCTCAGATCTCGACCGCCAACGGGCAATGATCTGAGACTTCGGGGCGGCGTACGACCTCGAAACGCCGCACGGTCTCGGCCCGGTCGATCAGAAGGTAGTCGGCGAAGCGGCCCGGTTTCCGGTAGAGCGAGGTTCGCGTGCCCTCCGGGGCATGCTGCGTCACGAGTTCGGTGAAGCCGCGCCCACGCATCAGGGCGAGGGTTTCACTGTCGGGTTCGACGTTGAAATCGCCGCACAGCACCCTGATGTCGCCCGGCCGCGAGACCTGATTCGATAGCGCCAGAAACCGCCGCGCCTGATCCAGCCGCTCCGGCGTATCCATTTTGCCGCTTAGATCCCGTAAGCCATGCATATGGGCGATACTGACCGTCCGGTCCTCCGCCGCGTCGTAGATCCTCACGGCATGCGCGTTGCGCGGGCGAGGGTGGTCGCCATAGCCATGCGGCGAAAAATCCTTGTGCACGAAGCCCTGAGCCTGGCCGATCACGGTCAGCGATGTGCGGACGAATGTCGCCAGACCCCAGAATGACGCGACTTCCGTCTCTGCATCCCACAGGGCGCCGCGCGCCGCAGGACAAAAATAGGCCGCGTGGCCCGGCAAGGCGCGGGATATGTCTTCAAAGATGTTGGCGCGTTGATCGAGGATATGGGCGCCGTCGCGATAGACGAGCCAGTCGCGCGCGGCGCCGGGCGTTCGGATCACTTCCTGCAGACAGAGGACATCCGGCTCGGCATCGGCGAGAAAGGCGACGAGTTCGTCATACAACACGCCGCCCCAGGCGTTCAGGCTGATGATCTTCATTCAAGAACGCCTTTCCGCGGATCTGCAGCGAAGAGCCCTCGATGGTTCCGGCAGCCCTGCGGTCACATCCGCGACAGAAGCGCCTGGTCGCCCTCGGAATGCGTCTGCGCCGCGGACACGATCGACGGGATGATGTCCTCGATCTTGTCGATGACCAGCGGCTTGACCAGATGCGACGTGTGGATGAAGCCCTGGCCGGACATGTGGTTCAGGAGCTCCAGCATCGGCTCCCAGAACTTGTTGATATTGGCGAAGACCATCGGCTTGCGGTGACGACCGAGCTGACCCCAGGTCATGATCTCGACGATTTCCTCCAGCGTGCCGATGCCGCCGGGCAGCGTCACGAAGGCATCGGCCTCCTCGAACATGCGGTGCTTGCGCTGATGCATGTCCTCGGTCACCACGAGTTCGGTCAGCGATCCCAGCGAATGGCGCGAGGCTTCCTTGTCCATCAGGAATTCGGGGATGATGCCGATCACCTTGCCGCCATGCGACAGAACGCCTGAGGCGACCGCCCCCATGATGCCGCGGGTGCCGCCGCCATAGACGAGGCGCATGCCGTGTTCGGCGATGGATTTGCCCAGCGCGCGGCCGGCTTCCATGTAGGAGGGGTCGCGGCCGGGCTGCGAACCGCAATAAACACAAATGGATCGAATCGGGACATTTTCTGCTATCATGATCCCGGAAAAGACTATGCAGGGCGCTTGGCGTCAAGAAAAATGAAGGAAAACGGCTCCGCTGGAGCCGCCCCTTCAGCCGAACCGCTTGAGAATACTGAGGGAACCGGCTAGCAATTTTCAAGGCTGCGAAAAATGCTCGCGCCGTCTGGAGAAAGAGTGATGAAAAGAAGCCGCGCCGTTTTGGTCGCACTGATCGTTCTGGTGGTCGCCAGCCTGTTGATGTTCCTCGTCGTCTTGCCGAACACATCGGCCAAGAAGGACGCAGAACAACTCGCGGAGACTGCGAAGAACGCGGCCGAGCAGGTCGTGGCTTCGGCGCAGACCGGCATCACCGACGTGACGAGCGGCGCCGCCAAGACCGAGCCCACCCCGGCCGCGACGACCGAGGCCGCCGCAACCCCGGCCGCCGAGGCCGCGCCGCAAAATCCGGACGCCCCGTCCTTCGACGTGTTGCGCGTCGAACCCGACGGCTCGACGGTGATCGCCGGCCGCGCCGCCCCCAATGCCGACGTGGCAGTCTCCGACGGCCAGAAGATCATCTCCACCGTCAAGGCCGGCGCCACCGGCGATTTCGCCGTGGTGCTCGACCAGCCGCTGCCCGCCGGCGACCATCAGTTGGTGCTGCAGGCCAAGGGAACCAATGGCCAGTCTGTGAACTCGGAAGAAGTCGCCACCATTTCCGTGCCGAAGGACAAGAAGGGCGAATTGCTGGCCATGGTCTCCAAGCCCGGCGAAGCCTCGCGCATCGTGACCATGCCGGAAGCGGCGGCCGCCAAGACTGAAGCCGCCGCCGCCCCGGACGCCAAGCCGGCTCAGGAGACCCAGACCGCCGCTGCCGAGACGCCGTCCGCCGTGATCGTTCAATCCAATGCGTCGAATTCGTCCTCGCCCGCCCTCGATCCGGAAGTGCAGGTCTCAGCCGTCGAAATCGAAGGCGACAAGCTGTTCGTGGCCGGCAAGGCGCCCAAGGGCCGCTCCGTCCGCGTTTACGCCGACGACAAGCTGGTGGCCGAGGTGAAGGTCAATGAAAAGGGCCGCTTCGTGGCCGACAACACCATGCCGCTGACGGTGGGCGATCATACGATCCGCGCCGATGTGCTGAGCGCCGATGGCGCCCGCGTCGAATTCCGCGCTTCGGTTCCCTTTTTCCGTCCCGAAGGCGCGCAGATGGCCGCCGTCGCCGGCGAGGCTGGCGGCGCGGCGACGAGCCCGATGCAGCCGCTCGCCTTCGGCGCTTATGACAAGGCGCGTGAAGAGGCCGGGAAGGCGATCGATCTCCTGAAGGGCCTGTTCGCCAATGGCCGCACCCCGACTGCCGAGGAACTGGCCGCCGCCCGTTCCTCGACCGAAATCGCGCTCAAGTCGCTCGCCGAGATCAAGGCGCCCGACAATGTCGATCCCGTCGCCCAGGAAATGGCGGCAAAGACCGCCGGCGAGGCCGCCAAGGCGCTCGCGCTGCTGAAGGCGCTGCCGCAGAGCGCTGCCGATGTTCAGGCCGCGCTCGACAAGATCGACGATGCGGTGACCTCCGCCACCGGCCCGGCGATCCAGACCGCCGCCGCCGCCCAGCCGGCCAAGGCCGTCGAAACCAAGACCGCGCCCGCTGTCGAAGCCGCCTCCGCCGATCCCAAGCAGCCGATTACACCGGCTGAGCAGGGTTCCGAGGTCGCAGAGCCTGCGGAAACCAAGGCTGAAGCCGCTGCCGAGCCCGCAAAGCCCGCAAAGCCCGTCCAGCCGGCTGCCGCAGAGACGGCGGCCGCGCAGCCGGCAACCGCCGAAGCGGCGCCCGCGCAGCCTGTAGCGTCGACGGAAACCAAGACCGCCGCCGCAGACGGCGAGCCGAAGGTCATCCAGCAGGCGCCGCTGCAGCATAGCGCGAGTTCCGTGATCATCCGCCGCGGCGACACGCTGTGGCAGATCTCGCGGCGCGTCTATGGACAGGGTGTTCGCTACACCACCATCTATCTCGCCAACGAGGCACAGATCGAAGACCCCGATCGGATCCTTCCCGGCCAGATCTTCGGCGTGCCCGACAAGCCGCTCGACAATGCCGAGGAACTTCATCGCAAGCGGTTGGGCCTGAAATAAAATCGCCGTCGCGTCGTTGCAGATCTCGCGGCGCGACCCTATCTGACGCATGAGACGGCGGTCCTGGTTCGGGCCGCCGTTCTGTTCCTTTCGGAATACTGGTGGTGCATGGCTGGCAAGACAAAAACGGTATCGGCGGAATCGGGCAAGACGCTGCAGACGATCGTCAATCTCTGGCCCTATATGTGGCCCGCCGATCGTCCCGATCTCAAGATGCGGGTGGTCTGGGCCACTGCGATCCTGCTGGTCGCCAAGGTCGTGCTGCTGCTGGTGCCTTATTTCTTCAAATGGTCCACCGACGCGCTGAACGGCAAGATGGACGCGGTCGGCATTCTGCCGCTGTTCATGCTCGGCGCGGTGACGCTGGTCGTCGCTTACAACATCGCCCGTCTGGTGCAGCTCGCGCTCAATCAGCTGCGCGACGCGATGTTTGCGAGCGTCGGCCAATACGCCGTCCGCCAGTTGGCCTTCAAGACCTTCGTGCATTTGCACCGCCTGTCGCTGCGCTTCCATCTGGAGCGGCGCACCGGCGGCCTGTCCCGCGTCATCGAGCGCGGCACCAAGGGCATCGAAACGATCGTCCGTTTCACCATCCTCAACACATTCCCGACGCTGATAGAATTCATCCTGACGGCGGCGATCTTCTGGTGGGGCTACGGCTTCTCCTACCTGTTCGTGACCGCCGTCACCGTCTGGCTCTATATCTGGTTTACGGTGCGCGCCAGCGACTGGCGCATGAACATCCGCCGGACGATGAACGACTCCGACACCGACGCCAACACCAAGGCGATCGACTCGCTCCTCAATTTCGAAACCGTCAAATATTTCGGCAATGAGGAGATGGAGGCCAAGCGCTTCGACGCTTCGATGGAGCGCTACGAAAAGTCCGCCACCCAGGTCTGGACTTCGCTCGGCTGGCTGAACTTCGGCCAGGGCGTGATATTCGGCGTCGGCACTCTGGTGATGATGGTGATGTCGGCGATGGCCGTGCAGCGCGGCGAGCAGACGATCGGCGACTTCGTCTTCATCAACACCATGCTGATGCAGCTGTCGATCCCGCTCAATTTCATCGGCTTCGTCTATCGCGAAATCCGCCAGGGTCTCACCGACATCGAACAGATGTTCGACCTGCTCGAAGTCGACGCCGAAATCGAGGATGCGCCTGACGCCAAGCCTCTGGCGATCGCCCAGGGCGCGATTTCCTTCAAGGACGTGCATTTTGCCTATGATGCGGCCCGGCCTATCCTCAAGGGCGTGTCCTTCGAGGTGCCGGCCGGCAAGACGGTCGCCATCGTCGGGCCGTCGGGGGCCGGCAAGTCGACCATTTCGCGCCTTCTTTACCGCTTCTACGACGTGCAGCAGGGCGCTGTGACCATTGACGGCCAGGACGTGCGCGGCGTGACGCAGAAGTCGCTGCGCGCCGCCATCGGCATGGTGCCGCAGGACACCGTGCTGTTCAACGACACCATCGCCTATAATATTCGCTATGGTCGCCCCTCGGCTCGTGAGGAAGAGGTGACCCAGGCCGCCGAAATCGCCCAGATCGATCAGTTCATCCGCTCGCTGCCGGACGGCTACAAGTCGATGGTGGGCGAACGCGGCCTGAAGCTCTCGGGCGGCGAGAAGCAGCGCGTGGCGATCGCCCGCACCATCCTGAAATCGCCGCCGATCCTCATCCTCGACGAAGCGACTTCGGCGCTCGACACCCGCACTGAACAGGAAATCCAGGCGGCGCTCGACATCGTCTCCAAGAACAGGACGACGCTTGTCATCGCCCACCGTCTCTCCACGGTCGTCAACGCCGACGAGATCATCGTGCTGAAGGATGGCGGCATCGCCGAGCGCGGTCGCCACGGCGATCTCCTGGCGCAGAACGGCCTCTACGCCCAGATGTGGAGCCGCCAGCTCGAAGCCACCCAGGTCGAGGAACAGCTCAAAAAGGTTCGCGAAACCGACGATCTCGGCGTGATCGTGCGCGGCAAGCCGGCAGCGGAGTAGTTGCTATTTTGTTCTCGTTTTGCTAGGGTCGTCCCAATTGTGATGGAGCGGCTGAGCCGATGAGCGACAGAACGATCTCGGTAACGATCTCAGACGAGGAGCAAGCCTTTCTGGAGCGCGAAATTGCCAATGGCAATTTCGCCAACGAAAGCGAGGTGGTTCGCGTTGCGATCGCACGGCTTGAGCATGATACGAAGGTGAACGCGTTGCGCCGTGATGTCCAAAAGGGGTTGGATGACTTCTCGGCAGGTCGCTACCAGACGTTCAATGAGTCGGGCGACATGGCGCGGTACGTCATCGACAATGCCGATGCGCTCAAGTGAAAGACGGCTGGACATTCTCCTATTCGGAGACGGCTCTTCGGGGCTTGGCATCTATCTACCGCTACATTGCGGAACAGAATCCTGATGCGGCGAGCCGCTTTATCGTCGACATTGATCATAAGATTTCCGCTCTGGCGCACAACAAGGTCAGGGGCGCGCCGCGTGATTGGCTGCACCAGGGCCTTCGCGTTTTTCCCTACAAAGAGCGCTGCATCTATTTCATTGCCCAACATCATCAGATCCGCGTCATTCGCGTCCTCCATGGTCGGCAAAATGTGACACCGGACATGTTTGCACCCAACGCTGAGGACTAATGGCCAAAACCCGTTCCCACTTCATCTGCCAGAATTGCGGCGCCGTGCATTCCCGTTGGGTCGGCAAATGCGACGGTTGCGGCGCCTGGAACACGATCATCGAGGAAGACCCGACGGCCGGCATCGGCGGCGGTCCCGGCAAGGCGCCCAAGAAGGGCCGGCCTGTGACGCTGACGACGCTCTCGGGTGAAATCGAGGAAGCGCCGCGCATCGAAAGCGGCATTTCCGAACTGGACCGCGTGACCGGCGGCGGCTTCGTGCGCGGCTCGGCGGTGCTGATCGGCGGCGATCCCGGCATCGGCAAGTCGACGCTCCTCATGCAGGCGGCGGCGGCCCTGGCGCGGCGCGGCAATCGCGTCATCTATGTCTCGGGCGAAGAGGCTGTGGCGCAGGTGCGTCTGCGCGCCCAGCGCCTGAACGCGGCCGACGCCGGCGTGCTGCTCGCGGCAGAAACCAATGTCGAGGACATCCTGGCGACGCTGTCGGAGGACAAGCGGCCCGATCTGGTGATCATCGATTCCATCCAGACGCTGTGGAGCGATGTTGCCGAGGCTGCGCCGGGGACGGTGACCCAGGTCCGCGTCGGCGCGCAAGCCATGATCCGATTCGCCAAGCAGACCGGCGCGACCGTGGTGCTGGTGGGCCATGTGACGAAGGATGGTCAGATTGCGGGCCCCCGCGTGGTCGAGCATATGGTCGATGCGGTCATGTATTTCGAAGGCGATCGCGGCCATCACTACCGCATCATGCGCACGGTCAAGAACCGCTTCGGACCGACCGACGAGATCGGCGTCTTCGAAATGTCCGATCGCGGCCTGCGCGAAGTCGCCAACCCCTCCGAACTCTTTCTCGGCGAGCGCAACGAGAAGGCCCCGGGCGCGGCCGTCTTCGCGGGCATCGAGGGAACGCGGCCCGTGCTGGTCGAAGTGCAGGCGCTAGTCGCGCCGACCTCGCTCGGCACGCCGCGCCGCGCCGTGGTCGGCTGGGATTCGTCGCGGCTCGCGATGATTCTCGCCGTCCTCGAGGCGCATTGCCGGGTCAGGCTCGGCAATTACGATGTCTATCTCAATGTCGCGGGCGGATATCGCATTTCTGAGCCGGCCGCCGATGTGGCCGTGGCCGCAGCGCTCGTGTCTTCGCTTGCGGGGCAGGCGCTGCCGAAGGAATGCGTCTATTTCGGCGAAATCAGCCTGTCGGGGGCCATCCGACCTGTCAGCCATACCGGTCTTCGCCTTAAAGAAGCCGAGAAATTGGGTTTTCAGGCCGCGGTGCTGCCCTCGGGTTCCGCGGAGATTCCGAAATCCTCCAATGGTTCATGGAACAGCATCGAAAGCCTGATGGACCTCGTGGTGCGGATCGCGGGTTCGAAACATGTGGGTCCGACCGATCCGGATGAGGAATGAGGCTTTTGTTTTAAAGTCTTGCAATGCTATAGCTGCCGCCGTCTGGCGATGAGCGGTGAACGGACCGCCGTATCGGAGAGTATTTATGCCTATTACTGGTTTTGACGGTATCGTTCTCGGCGTTGCGCTGTTTTCCGCCGTGCTCGCCATGGTCCGCGGCTTTTCGCGCGAAGTCCTGTCGGTGGTCAGCTGGGTCGGTTCGGCCTATGCGGCCTACAAGCTCTACCCGCTGGGTCTGCCCTACGCCAAGAATTTCATCGCCGAAGACAAGTTCGCGATCATCGCCTCGGCGGCGGCGATTTTCCTCATCGCGCTGATCGTCATTTCCTTCATCACCATGCGCATCGCCGACATGATCATCGACAGCCGCATCGGCGCGCTCGATCGCACGCTCGGCTTCATCTTCGGCGCGGCGCGCGGCATCCTGATCATCGTGGTCGCGGTGCAGTTCTTCAATGAATGGGTGCCGGTCGAAAAGCACCCTGCCTGGATCCGCGACGCGAAGTCCAAGCCCTTCCTCGACGGTCTCGGCGAGAAGCTCAAGGAGGCGCTGCCGGAAGACGTGGCCGCCCTCCTGCGCAAGAAGATCGAGGAAAAGATGAACAAGCAGGGCCAGGACGGCGCAGCCCCCGTCGAAGGCGCGCAGGAAGCCGCGCCCGCCGACGACGCAAGCGGAACAGCCCCGGCCGCGCCCGCGCAGTAACAGATTTCGTCATCGACCCCAGCCGGTCTGAAGACGCCGGCCGGGCGAGGGCCGGCCGTGGCGGCCGTGCCAGGACCGAATGAGTGTCTTCATAGATCGAACGCAGAGAAACCTTTGGGCATGCGCCGGCGCGATTGAAAAAGATCGCGTCCTCGCACATATACCGGCTTTCTCGCATCCGCGATCGGCGCTAGTGAGACTGGAAAAAGCCAAAGGCTGCAAAACCGATGAACGCACACGCTTCTGCCATGGACATGGATTTTCTCGACGGTGACACCCTTCACGAAGAGTGCGGGGTGTTCGGCATTCTGGGCCATCCGGACGCGGCGACGCTGACGGCGCTCGGCTTGCATGCTCTGCAGCATCGCGGCCAGGAAGCGGCGGGCATCGTCTCCTTCGACGGCAAGCAGTTCCATACCGAAAAGCATATGGGCCTGGTGGGCGATCACTACACCAATCCCGCCACGCTCGCGAAACTTCCGGGAACCATCGCCATTGGCCATACGCGCTATTCGACCACCGGCGAAGTGGCGCTGCGCAATGTGCAGCCGCTGTTCGCCGAACTGGAAGAGGGCGGCATCGCCATTGCGCACAATGGCAACTTCACCAATGGCCTGACGCTCCGCCGCCAGATCATCGCAACCGGCGCCATCTGTCAGTCGACGTCCGACACCGAAGTCGTGCTGCATCTCATCGCCCGCTCGCGCCATGCCTCCACCACCGATCGCTTCATCGACGCGATCAGGCAGATGGAAGGCGGCTATTCCATGCTGGCGATGACGCGCACCAAGCTCATTGCCGCCCGCGACCCGATCGGCATCCGTCCGCTGGTGATGGGCGAACTCGATGGCAAGCCGATCTTCTGCTCGGAAACCTGCGCTCTCGACATTATCGGCGCGAAATATATCCGCGACGTCAGGAATGGCGAAGTGATCATCTGTGAATTGCAGCCTGACGGCTCGATTTCGATCGACGCCCGCCCGCCGGCGCGCCCGCAGCCGGAGCGGCTGTGCATGTTCGAATATGTCTATTTCGCCCGTCCGGATTCGGTCGTCGGTGGTCGCAACGTCTATCAGACCCGCAAGGCCGCCGGCGCCAACCTCGCCGCCGAAGCGCCCTGCGATGGCGATGTCGTGGTGCCGGTGCCGGATGGCGGCACGCCGGCTGCGCTGGGCTACGCCCAGGCGAGCGGCATTCCCTTCGAATACGGCATCATCCGCAACCATTATGTCGGCCGCACCTTCATCGAGCCGACGCAGCAGATCCGCGCTTTCGGCGTCAAGCTCAAGCATTCCGCCAATCGCGCCATGATCGAGGGCAAGCGCGTCGTTCTCGTGGACGATTCCATCGTGCGCGGCACGACCTCGCTCAAGATCGTGCAGATGATCCGCGACGCCGGCGCCAAGGAAGTGCATATCCGCGTCGCAAGCCCGATGATTTTTCATCCGGATTTCTACGGCATCGACACGCCCGACGCCGACAAGCTGCTCGCCAACCAATATGCCGATGAAAAGGCGATGGCGAAATATATCGGCGCGGATTCGCTCGCATTCCTGTCGATCGACGGTCTTTACCGCGCCGTCGGCGGCGAACCGCGCAATGCGGCCAATCCGCAATTTACCGATCACTACTTCACCGGCGACTATCCGACCCGGCTTCTCGACCGCGAGGCCGAGAATTTCGCCACCCGCACGGCGGCGCGCGCCGGCAAGGTCTGATCGGGACGCATGAGGACGGGAGGGCCGGGCGCTCTCCCGAAAGCATATTGGGAGAGAGCATGAGTTTCGATCTGAACGGCCGCGTCGCCCTGGTCACCGGCGCCTCGCGCGGCATCGGTTACTTCACCGCATTGGAACTCGCCCGCCGGGGCGCGCATGTCGTGGCCTGCGCCCGCACCGTCGGCGGTCTGGAAGAGCTCGATGACGCGATCAAGGCCGAAGGCGGCAGCGCCACGCTCGTTCCCTTCGACCTCTCCGACATGGCCGCTATCGACGCGCTCGGCGGCGCGATCTTCGAGCGCTGGGGCAAGCTGGACATTCTCGTCGCCAATGCCGGCCTGCTCGGCGTGATCTCCCCGATCGGCCATGTCGAGGCCAAGGTGTTCGAGAAGGTGATGACGGTCAATGTCACCGCCACCTGGCGTCTGATCCGTTCGGTCGATCCCCTGATGCAGAAATCCGATCAGGGCAGGGCGCTGATCCTGTCCTCGAGCCTCGCGCATAAATGCAAGCCGTTCTGGGGCCCCTATTCGGCGTCCAAGGCGGCTGTCGAAGCCTTGGCCCGCACATGGGCGGCCGAAAGCGAACGCCTGCCGTTGACGGTGAATTCCGTCGATCCCGGCGGCACGCGCACCGCGATGCGCGCCCAGGCCTATCCGGGCGAAGATCCGGCGACGCTGCCGCATCCAAGCGAGGTGGCCAAAGTCATCGCGGATCTCACCGGACCCGACGTCACCGAAACCGGAAAACTCTATCTGGTGCGGGAAAAGCGGTTCGCGGATTACAAATTGCCATAATCTTTTCGCCTAGCGGCTCTTGGGGCCGTGAACCTGATCGCGGTCCCGCACATTCTGTCGTTTTGCGCATGATGGGGAGGCCCCGTGAATCTCGTAAACGCTATCATCGCCGTGTTGGGCGGCGCCTTGGTGACCTGGCTGGTGACGGCATGGCGGGAAAAATCCGGCTCCGCTCTCACCTATGGTCAGGCCCTGTCGCTGACCTTTTTGAAATTCGCGGCGGGCGCGCGTTATCGAGGCTTCAGAGGCTCCGCTGAACTCGTCGGACCTGTGATCTATCTGGTCGCCGAACAGAGCCGGCTGGATCGGCTGTTGTTCAAGGCGTTTCTGCCGGTCGGCGTTTTCCATGTCAGGCTCGAAGGCGACGCCTCGATTTACCTGCCGCTGCTGCGTTCGGTGCTGGCGGGTCAGGGACGGCTCTGCCTCTATGCTCCCAAAGAAGTCGAGCTTTCCGAGGACACGATGGCGCGGCTTGCGGAGATCGGCGAAGCGGCCAAACAGGCCACGGCGCGCATCGTGCCCATCCATGTTTCCGGCGTGCGCCACAGCGTCCTGTCCTACTGGCCGCGTGAAAAGGCGCCCCGCAGGGCCTGGCCGCAGATCACCGTGGTCGCCGCGCCGCCCTTCTCGGTGAGTGAGGCGACCGGCGCCGCGCTCGCGGATCAGCTTGCCGACGGCCTCGCCGCCGCCAAATTGCGCGCCGCCGAACTCGATCGCACCCTGTTTCAGGCGATGGTGGAGGCGGCTAGGCTCTATGGCCCGTCACGCGAGATCCTCGAAGATTCGCTCGGCGGCCGGCTGACCTATCGGCAGGCCCTGATCGGCGTCCGCGTTCTCGCGCGCCGTTTCGTGGAACTTTCGCCGCGCGGCAAGCCTGTCGGCGTCATGCTGCCCAACTCGAACGGCGCCGTGCTGACTGTGCTGGCGCTCGCCTCGGGCGGCGCGCCAGCGGCCATGCTCAACTATACGGCGGGGGCGGCGGCCATCGCCAGCGCCGCGCAGACGGCCGCGATCAATGTCGTCCTGACCTCCCGCGCCTTCATTGAGCGGGCCGAACTGGAAAAACTGGTGGAGCGCCTGAACGAAGGCGGCGTGCGTCTGGTCTATCTCGAAGATATCCAGAAAGAGATCGGCTGGTGGGAAAAAGTGCTGGGCGTGGCCTTCTGGCGTTGGCCGGTTCGACGCTCAGAGCCCACCGACGCAGCCATCGTACTGTTCACGTCGGGGTCCGAAGGCGCGCCCAAAGGCGTGGCGCTGTCGTCGATCAATCTCCTCGCCAATGCCGCTCAGGCCGATTGTCGCATCGATATTTCGCAGGAAGACACGCTGTTCAATGTCTTGCCGCTTTTCCATTCCTTCGGTCTCCTGGGCGGCATGGTGCTGCCGCTGGCCTATGGCGTCAGGCTGTCGCTTTATCCATCGCCGCTGCATTACAAGATCATCCCCGGCGTCGCCCGCAAGGTGCGCCCCACCATCATGTTCGGCACCGACACTTTCCTTTCGGGCTATGGCCGCTCCGCCAAGGAAGGCGACTTCGAAAGTCTGCGCATGATCGTCGCCGGCGCCGAGCCGGTCAGGCCGGAAACGCGACGAATCTTCCTCGACCGCTTTGGTGTGAGGGTTCTCGAAGGCTACGGCATGACCGAGGCCTCGCCGGTGGTGGCGGTCAATTCGAGCAGTCATTCGAAGGATGGATCTGTCGGACGGCTGCTGCCGGGCATGGAGATGACGCTCGAGCCTGTGGAGGGCATGGTGGACGGCAAACGCCTCTCCATCTCCGGTCCGAATGTGATGATGGGCTATTATCTGCCGGAGACCCCGGGCGTGCTCAGCCCGCTGCAAGGCAAATGGCACGACACCGGCGATATCGTGGAGATCGACGCGCGCGGCTTCATCACCATCCGCGGCCGCGCCAAGCGCTTCGCCAAGATCGCTGGGGAGATGGTGTCGCTCGGCGCGCTCGAGAAACTCGCCAATCATGTCTGGCCGGACGCCGATCACGCAGCCGTGGCGCTCGCGGATCCCAGGCGCGGCGAAAAGCTGGTGTTGCTCACCACCCATTCATCGCCGCAGAAAAGCGCGTTGATCTCCGGCGCCAAAAACCTCGGCGCTTCCGAATTGCTGATCCCGGACGGCATCATGGAAATCGACGCCATACCACGGCTGGGGTCCGGGAAGACGGATTATCCCGAACTCCACCGGCTGGCGTTGAAGGAGCGCGGCGACGCCTCAGCGTGAGGTGTCGGCCGCCTGCGCCGCCTGGATCGTCTTGTCGTCGGGCACAACGCCCTCTTCCAAAGCGGTCTCATGCGGGGGCAGGCCGCCATATTTCTTCTGCCAAGCGCGCGCGCCGAAGGGCAGGGTGCAGAGATAGGCGATCGAGGTCACGGCCAAAACCTGCCAGGTGAAGCTCATCAGAAGCGCGACATAGAGCACGACGACGAGAATGAACGGCAGCGCATTCTCGCGGCGGATCATGCCCTGCGCCTTGCCCGACCAGACCGGCACGCGCGAGACCAGCAGATAGCCGATCAGCACCGTATAAGCCGCCGTCGCATAGGCCAGATAGCGCCGGATGTCGGCGTCGATATAGGAGGCGACGTCGAAGCCGAGAAAGCCGATATAGACCGGCGTCAGCACCAGGAGCGCGCCGGCCGGCGCAGGCACGCCCACGAAGTATTCCGACAGCCATTTCGGCTTGTTCGGCCGATCGACCATGACGTTGAACCGCGCCAGCCGCAATCCGGCTGAGATGGCGTAGATCAGCGCCGCGATCCAGCCGATCGAGCGGGCGTCGTCGAGCACATAGACATAGAGCACCAGCGCCGGCGCGACGCCGAAATTGATGATGTCGGCGAGCGAATCCATCTGCACGCCGAAATTGGACGTCGCCCGCATCATCCGCGCGACGCGTCCGTCGATGCCGTCCAGGAACGCCGCCAGCAGCACCATGCTGACCGCCAGTTCGAAGCGGTTTTCGAAGGCGAGGCGGATGCCGGTGAGACCGGCGCAGATCGCCAGAACCGTGATGAGGTTGGGCACCATCATCCGCAGAGGGATCTCGCGGAGGCGTGGTCCGCGCCCGCCGTCTTCTTCGACTTCGGCGCCGTCGGGCGGCAAGGCTGCGTTGTCCATGTCTCTCTCCGTCAGATGCGGCGCGTCAGCACCGGGCCCTTGTCGGAACCGAATTCAGCCAGCAAGGTTTCACCGGCGATCGCCGTCTGGCCGATCGACACGCGCGGCGTGAAGCCATCGGGCAGGTAGACGTCGAGGCGCGAGCCGAAGCGGATCAGGCCGAAACGTTCGCCAGCGTCGATGGATTGGCCGGCATGCGACCAGCAGACGATACGGCGTGCCACGAGGCCGGCCACCTGCACGACCCCGATCTTGCCGCGCACCGTGTCGATCACCAGGCCGTTGCGTTCATTCTCGTCGCTGGCCTTGTCGAGATCGGCGTTGAGGAACTTGCCTTCGCGATAGGCGATCTGGCTGATCGTGCCGCGCACGGGCGCACGGTTCACATGGCAATTGAACACATTCATGAACACCGAGATCTTCAGCATCGGCTCGTCGCCGAGGCCGAGTTCCGCCGGCGGCGGGCAGACCGAGATCAGCGACACCTTGCCGTCGGCTGGGCTGATGACCCAGTCCTCATCCTGCGGCACCGAGCGCTCGGGATCGCGGAAGAAATAGGCGCACCATGCGGTCAGCACCATGCCGACCCAGAACAGCGGATACCAGATGAGGCCGAGCACCACGGAGGCCACGAAGAAGGCCAGGATGAACTTGTGTCCCTCGCGGTGAATGGGAACAAGGGTGCTCTTGATCGTGTCGACCAGGCTCATGGTGGAAAAAACTCCTGTTTTCGTCAGGCTTTGGCCTAGCGCGAAATGGGCGCCCCTTCAACCATGTTCAAGATGCGGGTGGGGATAGTTCGCGTCGTGAGCCGGAAGCAAGAGCATTTTGAAGGCCCTTGAGGGCGGAGTGTCAGACGATCCGCCTGACATAGCGTTTGCCCAGGCTGGTCAGCAATTCGTAGCTGATTGTGCCGGCGGCGCGGGCGACGTCCTCGATCGGCAGGTTCGGGCCGAAGAATTCTGCGTAATCACCATCTCGGACGAGATGTTCGGGAATGTCGGTGACATCCACCATGGTCAGATCCATGGTGATCCTTCCGAGGATGGGGGCCGTGTGGCCCGCCAGGCTTATCGCTCCGCCCGCGGCGCCCGCATTCCGCAGGGGAACTCCGGCACCGGAGGCCGCCCTGTGCCAGCCATCCGCATAACCCGCGCCAATGATGGCGATGCGGCTGTCGCGCGAAAGCCGTTCCCGCGCGCCATAGCTCACCGTCTCGCCGGCCTTCGCATGGCGGATCTGGATCACCCGCGCCTCGGCCGTCGCGACCGGCCGCGGCGCAAAGCCGCCCAGCGTCATGCCGCCATAAAGCGCGATTCCGGGTCGGGTGAGATCATAGTGATAGTCAGGTCCCAGCAGAATTCCTGCGGAACTCGAAAGGCTTGATTCAGCCTCTGCAAAAAGCGCCGCAAGCGGCTGAAAAGACTCGTTTTGCCGCGCATTCAGAGCGTGATCCGGCTCGTCCGCGCAGGCGAGATGGCTCATGACCATCACAGGCTTGCCGCCCGATTGCGCATAGGCGGCCGCCTGTTCGGCCGTCAGACCGAGCCGGTTCATGCCGGTGTCGATGAAGACGGCGTGCTCCAGCGCGCCGCCCAAGCCGGCGATCAGCTCCAGTTGTTCAGGGGAGGCGGCGACGGGAATGATCCGCCGACTGATCGCCAGAGCCTCCTGGCCAGCCCATAGACCCGACACCGAGAAGATGCGCGCGTCAGGGACGAGACGCCGCAGGCTCGCGCCTTCCTCGATGGTGGCGACAAAGAAATCGCGGCAGCCGGCGCGCGCCAGCGCCGGCGCGATGATTTCTGCGCCGAGACCATAGGCGTCGGCCTTCACCGCCGCGCCCGTTGCCCCCTTCGAGCGGGCCGCGATCGCGCGCCAATTGGCGACGCAAGCGCCGACATCGATGGTGAGACGACAGGCCGCGACGGCAAAATCGGGGGGCGGGAGGGGATCATGACGCATGCCCGCTGCATAAGCGCAAACGCCGCGCGGGGCAACGGCGGCGCGGGGAGCCCTGCGCATTTTGTTCAAGACCCCACGGACCAGGTTTGGTAGAAGCAGCCATGCATAACATCTCCCAGCGGCAGGCCACCGAAGCCATGCCGACCGACAAGTCCGAACATGCGCGGTTCTGGCGGGACGCCCGCTTCCGGGACATGGAATGCATGCGCGCCACCTTCATCACCCATGAATTCGCCCCGCATTCGCACGACACGTTTTCGATCGGCGCGATCGAGGCGGGCTGTCAGATGGCGATGATCCGCGGCGAGCGCGAAATGACCGGACCGGGCGCGCTCTATCTGATCAATCCCGGCGAGACCCATGACGGCCAGCCCGGCGTCGAGGAGGGCTACCGCTACCGGATGATCTATCCCGATATGCGGGTGTTCACCGATATTTTGGAGGATGTCAGCGGCAAGAGCATTCACGGCGCGCCGAGCTTTTCGCGCCAGCTCATCTCCGATCCGGAACTGGCGGCCCGCTTCTGCCGCGCCCATCGCGCCATCGAGGAGGGCGCAAGCGCGCTTGAGGGCGAAGAGAGCATGTATTCAGTGCTGCTCGCGATGTTCTCCCGCCACGGCGCCGAAATCGTCGCCCCGCCCGATCATGCCGAGCCCTTGGGCGTGCGACGCGCGCGCGACTATATCGACGCCCATTTCGACGAAGAGATTTCGCTGGAGCTGCTCGCGCGCATCGCCGGCCTCAGCCGCGCCCATCTCATCCGCGCCTTCCGCAAACATTACTTCATCACGCCGCACGCCTATCAGACCGATTTGCGCATTCGCGAGGCCAGACGTCTGCTGCGCAAGGGCGCGGCGCCCTCCGAGACGGCGATGGCCTGCGGCTTCGCCGACCAGGCACATCTGACGCGGCACTTCAAAGCGCGCACCGGGGTGACGCCCGCCGTTTTCCGGGCCGGCTGATCAATTTCCTTCAAGACGTTTCCGCCTTCCTCGCGCTACCCCGCAGACGAGTGAAGGAAACCCCATGACGAACATTCGATCCGACATGCTCCTCGGAGCCCGCACCATCTTCCCCATCATCATCGCCGCATTTCCCATCGGCCTCGTCTTCGGCGCCGTCGCCACCGGCAAGGGCCTGTCGCCGCTCGAAGTCGGCCTGATGAGCGCGCTGGTTTTCGCCGGCGGCTCGCAATTCGTCGCCATGGATCTCTGGACGCATCCTGCGTCCTGGAGCGCGCTGGGTTTTGCGGCGCTGCTGGTGAATATGCGGCATGTGCTGATGGGCGCGTCGCTCGACCGCGCGCTTTCAGCCTTTCGCGGGCCGCAGAAGCCGTTGGCGCTGATGGTGATGGCCGATGAGAACTGGGCGCTTGCCGAAGCGCGCGCCCGCGCTGCGCCGCTGACGCCCGCTTACTATTTCGGCATGGCCGCGCCCTTCTATCTCAACTGGATCGTTTCGAGCCTGATCGGCGCCGGCCTCGGCGCGCTTCTCGGCGATCCCGTTGTGACCGGTCTCGATTTCGCCTTTCCGGCTTTGTTCATCGTGCTGGTGATGGGTTTCTGGAAGGGGCGCGCCACGGCGCTCGTGCTTATGGCCAGCGGGGCTGCGGCGGTTCTCACCCACCAGACCCTCGGCGGCGCCTGGC
This sequence comes from Rhizobium sp. FKL33, assembly GCF_005222915.1. GTDB lineage: Bacteria > Pseudomonadota > Alphaproteobacteria > Rhizobiales > Rhizobiaceae > Rhizobium_E. The sequence goes on along the minus strand of NZ_STFX01000005.1, from coordinate 70,268 downwards.
ACATCGTTGCGGGCGCACTCGCCGGCCTTGTCGCCGCCACTGCGCTCGCGGTTCGGGGAGACGACGCATGAGCCTCGATCCAGCAACGCTTTACGCCATCATCGCCATGGCCGCCGCCACCATCCTCACCCGGCTCGCCGGCCCCGTGCTCATCCGCATCGTGCCGATCGGCCCGGTCGCCCGCCAGGCGCTCGACGCGATCCCGCCCGCCGTGCTGATGGCCGTGATCGCGCCCACCGCCTTCGCCACCGGCTGGGCCGAAACCACCGCCTGCGCGCTCACCGCTTTCTCCGCCCGCCGGCTGCCTCTGCTGGCGAGCATCGCGATTGGCGTGGCGGCGGTGTTCGTGCTGAGGCGGGTGGGGTTGTGACGACTTTAATTGAAGTTGGCGCGGCCCTCCGGTAGATTGTTTGCACGTTCCAGTCACGGAGACGCGCAATGAGCAAGCCTATGTCGGAAGCAAGGGACGCACGCTGGGGACTTGAGGTCGCCAAGGCGCAGTTCGGTGAAGTCGTGCGTCGCGCCAAGACCGAAGGCCCGCAGACTGTGACAGTGCAAGGTCGCGATGAAGCCGTCGTTATCAGCGCGGAAGAATACGGACGCTTGAAGCAGCCCCGGACGGGGGCTGACGTTTGGGCGGCGCTTCAGGCGTCGCCATGGCCTGATGAGGATATCGAGCCGCCACGGATTCCTATGCCTGTCAGAGATGTCGATTTGTGAACGGGTTTCTGCTCGACACCAATGTCATATCCTAGGCCCGTCGGAGACGGGCGGAGCCGAGGGTTGCAGAATTTTTCCGAAGCTGTCGACCTGACGAGCTTTTCCTCAGCACAGTCACAATTGCGGAGATTCGCTTCGGCATTCAGCTTCTTGCGGATCCCGTGCGGCGCCAGGATCTGCTTGATTGGTTGGAGCAGTCGGTGCGACCACAATTCGAAGGGCGTCTTCTGGAAGTGACGGAGGACGTGTTGCTTCGATGGCGACTGATGGTCGAGCAGGGCCGGAAAACAGGTCGAACTTACAGTCAGCCGGACTCGCTTATCGCAGCAATCGCCCGGCATCACGATCTGACGCTGGTTACCCGCAATGTTGCCGATTTCAGCGGCATGTCTGTCGACCTGATTAACCCTTGGAACAATGAATAAAGGCCGGGCTTTCGCCCGACCCTCATCTCAATGTTCTTCATATTGGGCGAAGCTCGGGTCCGCCAGATCCGCAAAACGCGTGAATTCCGACTGGAAGGCGAGCTTGACGGTGCCGGTCGGTCCGTGACGCTGCTTGGCGATGATGACGTCGGCCGTGCCCTTGACCTTGTCGAACAGCTGTTCCCATTCTGCGTATTTCGGATCGTCGGGATCGCGCGGCTCGAGATTCTTGACGTAATATTCCTCGCGGAACACGAACAGCACCACGTCGGCGTCCTGTTCGATCGAGCCGGATTCACGAAGGTCCGACAGCTGCGGGCGCTTGTCTTCGCGGCTTTCCACCTGACGCGACAGCTGCGACAGCGCGATGATGGGAACGTTGAGCTCCTTGCCGAGCGCTTTGAGACCCGTGGTGATCTGGGTGATTTCCTGCACGCGGTTCTCGCCCGACTTGCCGGAGCCGGTCATCAGCTGGATATAGTCGACCACCATGCAATCGAGGCCGCGCTGGCGCTTGAGACGGCGGGCGCGGGCCGAGAGCTGGGCGATCGAGATGCCGCCGGTCTGGTCGATGAACAGCGGGATCTTCTGCATCATCTGCGAGCAGGCGACCAGCTTTTCGAAATCGGCTTCGGTGATGTCGCCGCGGCGGATCTTGGAGGAAGAGACTTCCGTCTGCTCCGAGATGATGCGGGTGGCGAGCTGTTCGGCCGACATTTCGAGCGAATAGAAGGCGACGACGCCGCCGTTGCGCGCCTTGAACGAACCGTCAGGCAACACTTCCGGCTCATAGGATGCGGCGATGTTGTAGGCGATGTTTGTGGCGAGCGAGGTCTTGCCCATGCCGGGACGTCCGGCGAGCACGATCAAGTCCGAACGCTGCAACCCGCCCATGCGGGCGTCGAGCGAATGGATGCCGGTAGAAATGCCTGACAGGCTGCCGTCGCGCTCGAAGGCGGCGCCGGCCATGTCGATCGCCTGCGACACGGCGTCGGCGAAGGACTGGAAGCCACCATCGTAGCGGCCCGTCTCGGCCAGTTCGAACAGACGGCGCTCGGTGTCCTCGATCTGGGTCTGCGGCGGCATGTCGAGCGGCGCGTCATAGGCGATGTTGACCATGTCCTCGCCGATGGTGATCAGCGAACGCCGGAGCGCGAGGTCGTAGATGGCGCGGCCATAGTCTTCGGCGTTGATGATGGTGACGGCGTTGGCGGCAAGCTGGGCGAGATATTGCGCCACCGTCATATCGCCGACTTTTTCTTCGGCCGGCAGGAAGGTCTTGATCGTCACCGGATGGGCGGTCTTGCCCATGCGGATGATGTCGGCGGCGACCTCATAGATGCGGCGATGCAGCGGCTCGTAGAAATGCACCGGCTTCAGGAAGTCCGACACACGATAATAGGCGTCGTTGTTGACCAGGATCGCGCCGAGCAGCGCCTGTTCGGCTTCGATATTGTTAGGAGCCTCGCGGTGATGCGGCGTCGCTTCGGTATTGCTGATGGCGCTCAGTCTGCGCGCGGCGTCCTTCATGGTCATCTGCCTGTCATGAATGTGTTGTCGGCCATCTATAGGGGGCAAAGCCCCCTCGGAGTCGATTGCCGCCGCTTTTTCCGATTCTTTTGTCCGATGTCCACAGGACGCCGGGCATGGTGGATAACTTTTTCCTTGAAGTCCGTCGGCAATTGACCGGGCCGAATCGGAAAAGGCCTGAACAATTATAGATCAGGCTTTTGAATTTCAAAAGAGAATCGAAAATGAGCGGCTATTCCGCCGCCTCCTGCGGAAAGCGGGCGACGCCTTCTCCCTGCCGCTGTTCGATCGACCGCAAGCAGGCTTCCGCCTCGTGGATGTAATCGCGCGTCAACGGCACCGCTTCCTGGTCATGGGCGAGTTGGATCTGGAAGATCACCAGATTCTGCCAGCGGAAGGCGCTTTCGGAGCCGGCGAGATAGAATTCCCACATGCGGCAGAAGCGCTCGTCATACAGCGCCTTGGCCTCGTCGCGCCGGGCCATAAAGCGCTCCCGCCAGGCTTTCAGCGTCTCGGCGTAATGCAGCCGCAGGATTTCGATGTCGGTGATCTTCAGGCTGGAACGCTCGATCGCCGGCATCACTTCCGACAGCGCCGGGATATAGCCGCCGGGGAAGATGTATTTCTCGATGAAGGCGTTGGTGGTGGCGGGCACGTCGGTGCGCCCGATCGTGTGCAGCAGCATGACGCCATCCTTCTTCAGAAGCTTGGCGCATTGCTGGAAATACTGGTCGTAGAAGGGGCGGCCGACATGCTCGAACATGCCGACGGAGACCAGCCGGTCGAATTGCTCGTCGACATGCCGGTAGTCTTCCAGTTCGAAACGCACCCGCTCCGCAAAGCCGCCATCCTCCGCCCGCTTGCGGGCGATGGCCAGCTGCTCGTCGGACAGCGTCACGCCCTTGACCGAGGCTCCGAGGAAGCGGGCGAGATAAAGCGCCATGCCGCCCCAGCCGCAACCGATGTCGAGCACCGACAGGCCCGGTCGGGTTATCGCCATCTTGGCTGCGATGTGCCGCTTCTTGGCGAGTTGCGCCTCTTCGAGATCGGTCTCCTTGGTCTCGAAATAGGCGCAGGAATATTGCCTGTCCTTGTCGAGGAACAGGTCGTAAAGCGCGCCGGTCAGATCATAATGATGCTGGACATTCTTGCGCGACCGATGCGCGACGTTGAATTCCTTGAAATGACGGAGCTTGTAGCGAAGCGCCGCGATGGCCTTCATCCAGGGGCGCTGCTGGAACTCGCCGTCGGGATCGCCGGTGAACACCGCCTCCAGGAAATCATACATATCACCCTGGATGATGTCGATCTCGCCCTCGGCGTAGTAGTGGCCGAGATAGTATTCTGGATTGCCGAGCACGCCGCGTTCGGCGCGCTTTGTGTTGAAGCGGATATGAACGGGTTTGCCGTGTCCGCCGCCATAGTGGCGGGTCCTGCCGTTTGCGAAAGCAACCGTGAGATTGCCACGGCGGATGATGGTCGAAATGAATTTATGCAGAAGAGAATGCAACATGGGTGTCACCACGCGACAGAATCAGACTGCGGCCGGGGCGGTAACGATAACGCGACGGGTGCAGCACCTTACGAAACGTTAATTTTTTGTTAACTTATCAAAAAAAGGTGTGTTTTCAACAGAAAATTTGTATGCCTCGATGCAGCCGCCGCCCTGCGATGAAAAATTCGGCAATTATGGTTAATTTCAAAAAGAAGCGCCCCCGGTTGTCACCGAGGGCGCTCTTGATGAGGCGCGTTTGGAAAGTTTCCAAACAGCCGGATCAGATTTCGTCGTCGCCATCGACCGAATTCGGGTCGAAGAAGTCTTCCGGACGCAGCGCGTCTTCGTCGACGCCATAGATGGCTTCGGCGGAGGTGAGGTCTTCACCCTTGGCCTGGCGAGCGGCTTCGTCGGCCGAACGGGCGACGTTGAGTTCGATTTCGAGCTCGACTTCGGCATGCAGGTGAAGCACGACCTTGTGCAGGCCGATCGCCTTGATCGGGGTGTTCAGGTCGACCTGGTTGCGGCCGATGTTGAAGCCTTCGGCGGCCAGAACGTCGACGATGTCACGTGCGGCGACCGAACCGTAGAGCTGGCCGGTTTCGCCGGCGGAGCGAACCACGACGAAGGACTTGCCGGCGAGCTGGTCGGCGACCTTCTGGGCTTCGGAGCGGCGCTCGAGGTTGCGGGCTTCGAGCGTGGCGCGCTCGGATTCGAAGCGAGCCTTGTTGGCGGCGTTGGCGCGGAGCGCCTTGCCGAGCGGCAGCAGGAAGTTACGGGCGTAGCCGTCGCGAACCTTCACGGTTTCGCCCATCTGGCCGAGCTTGTTGACGCGTTCGAGCAGGATAACTTGCATTGTCTTGTCCTTTCAGAGTTTGGTGTTGGCGTCGTTTTCGGGATTGGTCTGCGTCAGCGGTATGGCGCGACGCGGATTGGCGAGCCCGCCGGCGATCACCAGCAGAAAGCCGATCACGGGCAGGAAGAAGAACGTCAGAAGATAGACGAGCACGAGACCGGGGATCCCCCAGCTCTTGCCGCGCAGGAAGGCGTGGATCACCGCAAAGCCCGCGAGCAGGAAGCCGCCGGCGCAGGCGCCCGCCAGGCTGGAGCCGACCATGCCGATCCTGCCGCCGATAAACATGCCGGCGATGCCGGTGAGGAGCACGATGATCGCCACGCGGTTCATGCGCAGGCTCGATGCGATGTCCTCGCGCGGGCGGATGTTGCGGCCGGCGGCGGAGAGAAAGCGCATGGCGAAGTAGAAGCCGGCAAACAGTGCGATCATCATCTGCATCGACTGCGCGAAAGGCCAGATCACCCGGATCATGGCGACCATCTCGTCGCGCGGCAGCGTTTCCATCTGGGCGCCGGCGCCGCTCATGTCGGCCATCATCTGCTGCATGGCGTCGGCGAGCGCGCCATAGAGCGCTTCGATCTGCGGCGAGGCGAGCGTGGTGTAGACAGAGGCGATCGCCGTGAGCACCGCGCCGGCGAACAGCACGTCGGAGAGCGGATACCAGGCGGTGGCGGTCTCGGGGCCGCCGATCTCGCCCGCCGGCCGAGACATATTGGCGAGATGGCTCATCACCGCTGCCGGCACCAGCGGTGCGGCCGTCATCAGGAAGGCGAGCGGAGAATTCAGGAGAACGGCGTTGGCGAGCGCGGCCGTGCCGATCGCCACGATGCAGGAGAGAAGGCCGAAGCCGAGGCCTGCGGCGAAGATCGCCGCCATCGACAGGAAGATCAGGATAATCGACAGCGCGACGAAATACCCGCCCGCAGCCATCAAAACGGCGGCGGCCAATCCGGCGATCACGCCGATCAGGATCGGGTTCTTGGTTTTCGTCATCAAGCTCTCGCTGTCCTGCGCGCCAGGCGCAGTTAGGGGAGGCGTTTCCGCGAACTCCCCAACATGGGATTTCAAGGTTCCGATCCGCGCCCATCGCGGAAGGGAAAGGGGAGGGCGAAACCGCCATCCCCCGAAGTCATGACGCAGAGTCTGCTGACGCTGCGTCTTACCCTCGAGTCAGCCGATCAGGCGACGACGTAGGGCAGCAGGCCGAGGAAGCGGGCGCGCTTGATGGCTTGGGCCAGTTCGCGCTGCTTCTTCTGGGAAACGGCCGTGATGCGGGACGGAACGATCTTGCCGCGCTCGGAAATGTAGCGGGACAGGAGCTTGACGTCCTTGTAGTCGATGCGCGGCGCATTGGCGCCCGAGAACGGGCAGGTCTTGCGACGACGATGGAAGGGGCGGCGCGCCGGAGCGGAAGAAGTGTCAGCCATTGCAGGATCTCCTTAGGATTCGCGCGGACGGAACGGACGGTCGCCATCGCGACGCGGCGGACGATCGCCGTCTTCGCGGCGCGGACGGAACGGACGGTCGCCATCTTCGCGGCGCGGACGGTCGTCGCGGTCGCGCTTCTGCATCATGGCGGAGGGGCCTTCCTCATGAGCTTCGACCTTGACGGTCATGAAGCGGAGGATGTCTTCGTTGTAGCGCTCCTGGCGCTCGACTTCCTGGATCGCAGCAGCCGGGGCGTCGACGTCCATGAGCACGTAGAAGGCCTTGCGGTTCTTCTTGATGCGGTAGGTGAGGCCCTTGAGACCCCAGTTTTCAATGCGACCAACCTTGCCGCCGGCAGCTTCGATCACGCCCTTGTAGGTTTCGACGATAGCGTCGACCTGCGGAGCCGCGAGATCCTGGCGGGCAAGGAAAATGTGTTCATAGAGAGCCATGAAACTCTTTGCCTTTCTTGCGTTTCATCAATCCCATCCGGTTTGGCGCCAAGCCTCAACGACTGATCTCAGGATGCGAGGCGAACCTCGCGGGCAAGAAAAGCGTCTTTACGGTTCACGGTCGAGAGCGGAGACACGGGAAGCCGGAACCCTCTGGCTCCAAGCGGTTTCATTCTCGAAACCGGCCTTCCGTACAGCCACCAGCCAATAAGACCGGATGTTTGATGTGCGGGCTTATACACGGAAAGCTTGGGATTGCAACCCCTCAGTCGCGCGGCTCCAGACACCCGGCTTGCGTTTCATAGGCATAGATCGTCCGGCCGCGATAATAGCCGTTGTCGGGCGTCCATGTGGCGAGCAATGTCGGCTGTGCGACCTCACAGGCGAAAGGTTTCCGTGTAAGGAACAGGACACGCTCGGCCATGTCGAAATCCATGGAGCGGGCATAACTGTTCTCCGGCGGCGGATAGGGAAACGTCTGCTCATAATAGTTTTCCGGGAAGCCCGCCGGCGCGCGCGCCCTCAGCGTCAGTTGCGATTCGCGCAGCGTATGGAACAGATCTGCGAGCATGTCCCTGTTGTCGGAGACGATCACTTTAAGTCCGGCGCTCCGCACCAGTTCTTCCGCCTTGAGACTCACTTCGGAGCGGCCGGTATTGCGCTTGACCAGGCCGAAGGGGATCGCATCGGGACAAGCGGGCAGGATCGGGAAGGCCAGCGCAATCGCCCCGGTCAGCGCTAGCGACAGCGTCAGCCCGCGCGGCCAGAGCCGGGCGAGCAGCATGACGGCGACAATGGCGCCGGCGGCATAGGCGGACGCCGCCCAATTGGCTTCCGCCTTGGCGATCAACGCCTGCAGCGTGATCAGTCCCACTACCGGCAAGGACAGCCAGAGCAGGATGCGTTCGCGCGGCTCCGCCTTGCCGCGGATCGCCCGGAAGCCGGCATAGAGCAGGGCGGCGAACAGCACCGGTCCCATGACGCCGAACTGCGCGCCGAAGAATTCCAGCGCCTTCAGCGGCTTGAGCGCCATCTGATCCCATTTGGCGATGTCTTCGGTGTGTTTCACCGTTGCGCCGCCATGAGTGAGGTTCCAGATGAGATTGGGCGCGGCGACGAGGGCCGCGACGACCACCGAGATCGCAAAATCGCGGATGGCGATGCGCGCCTGCGGGATGAGGAGAAGCGCAACCGCGCCGCCCGGCAGCAGGAATAGCAGCGCATATTTGGACAGGAAGGCGCAGCCGACGCCGAGGCCCATGACGACGGCGAGAGGGACGGAGCGCCGCTCGGTGAGGCCCAGATAGGCCCATAGCGTCAGCGCGACGAAGAAGATCAGCGGAACGTCGGTCGAGAACATATAGGCCGACAGCGTCACCGCCGGGATGGCGATATAGCTCGCGCCCACCCAGGCGGCGTTTTCCGGCGTCGCCACCCGCCGCGCCGCCGCCATCAGCATCAGCGCATTGGCGGCGTGCAGGAGCGGGCCGCACAGCCTGATCCAGAAAATGTCGCTCGATCCGGCCGCGCCGGTCACGGCCGCGATGACCCAGGCGATCATCGGGGGCTTGGAGTAATAGCCGAAATCGAGATGCTGCGACCAGAGCCAGTATTGCGCCTCGTCGACGAACAAATCGGTGCGGTCGAAAGCGAGCCAGACGATGCGCCAGATAGTGACGACGACAATGATGATGAGGCTGGCGCGGAGGGTCATGAGCATACCGGTAAGATCAATCGCTCGCTGGATTACCGGAAAGTCGACCGCCTCACAACCGGTTTGCCAAGCAGAACCAAAAGCGTCGATGCGCCGACCGGCGGCTCGGTTCGCAACGTATACATGATAGACAGTGCTGCCAAAAACGTTGCAAGACAGGATGATTCCATGCCCCGCACCCTTCGCTCCGTCGCGACCCTTCTGATCTTCATCGTCGTCGTGCTCGGCGTCGGCATCACGATGGGCGTCTCAAATCCGCCCGGCGAATGGTATGCGGGCCTCGATAAGCCGTCCTTCAATCCCCCGAACTGGGTTTTCGCGCCGGCCTGGACCTTTCTCTATATCCTGATCGCCATAGCCGGATGGCGGGTGTTCGAGCGCGACCGGAAAGGACCGGTCATGCGGTTGTGGGTGGCGCAGATGGCGCTCAACTGGGCCTGGTCGCCGGCCTGGTTCACTCTGCATTGGCGCTGGGGATCGGTGGCGATCATCATTGCGCTCTGGGCGACCATTGCCGGCTTCATCGCGATGAACTGGCGACGCGATCGCGTGTCGGCGCTGCTGTTTGCGCCTTATCTTGCCTGGGTCAGCTTCGCCACGCTTCTGAACGTCTCGCTCGTATTGCTCAATCCCTGAGGAGGGACGGTTCATGCTCTATGTCAGCATCACCGGCTTGCGGGTTCGTCGCCTCTGGCATTATTCGCGCTTCGTCTTCCACGCCGCCCGAAGCATGATCCAGGCGAGGAGCGCTGACGGCAACCTTTTCGCCGACGCCAGAAAAATCCACGGCGTGCACCACACGCTCACCGTCTGGACGGACCGGTCGGTGATGCTGGCCTATCTTCGTGCCGGCGCCCATCGACGCGCCATGGTAGCGTTCCCGTCGATAGGGACGGGCTACGCCTTTGGCTTCGAAGCCGTGGATCGTCCTGAATGGTCGGCAGTCCATGCGCTCTGGCTCGACGAGGGCGAGCGCCGTCATGAAAACCAGCGGACGCCAGAGACGTTGTCTTCGACTTGGCCCACGATCGGCGCCGACAGCGAGACGTTCGACCGCATCACTCCTTGAGCCGCGCCCCCGCGCTGCCGGAGGAGCCGCCATAGGCGGAGACCTTCCAGTTTGCGGAGTTGATGATCATCTGATTGACGACCATGGAGATCTTTTCCGTGACATTGGTGGTGGAGTTGTAGGTCACGTTGCGGTTGGGCAGATAGATGATGCCCTCGAGGTTTTCGCCGTTCGATCCGTTGAAGATATATTGGGTCTTGTTGGCGTTGTTGTTGGCATTCGATGTCTTTTCGAACATCAGCACGCCTTTGTAGGTTCCGCTGGTCGGGGCGGAGGCGGTGAATTTGAGGCCGCCATTGGCGCGGATTTCACTGTTCACGTCGGGGAAATAGAAGGTCACGCCCGTCGCGTTCACGGTCGCGCCCGAATTGATGATCATTCTTCCCTTGATGATATGGAGCCCCGGCTTGAAGGTGATGGTCGGGCTGCCGTTGAAGCCGGTGTCGCAATGCACGCCGGGTTCTAGGGTGACGGTGGTGCTGTTGAAATAGCCGCTGCTCGTGCAGGTCGACGACACCGTGGGTTCGGTAAAGGCGTTGGCATAGGGGTCGGATTGCGCCGCGCAGCCGGTCTTGAGGTTGGTCAGCGTGCCGCCGTTCTTGATGTAGTTCGTGCCCTTCACGCAGAATTCGGGGAGATTGATGGTCGAGCCGCTGTTCATGATGAAGGCGGGGTTCGCGGTCGAGCGCACATGCATCTTGCAGTCGCTTGAGGTGACATTCGCGCCCGAATTGACCAGCACGTCCTGCCCCGAACTTCCGAGCACGGTGATGCAGGGACCCGATTGCGACTTGATCGCGGTCGACTTGACCCGAAGATTGAGGGTCGTGTAGCCGAACAGGCCCATGAAGCTGGTCTTGTAGGAGCGTGTGAAGGTCGCCGTCAGCGAATTGTCGGCATTGGTCTTGAGGGCGAGCTGCGTCGAATAATCGATGGTTTCGAGCTCTCGCTCCGTGCCGTCCGGAGCCATCCTCGCGCCGAGGAAATTCGCAGAGATGTATTTTTCCACGACGCCGCGGCGCGCGTCATCGGTGGTTTCGCGAACCGCGGCCAGTACGCCGGCGTCGAGCGAAGACTGCATGAACTGCCTTTGATCGGCCGCCATGCCGTAATCGATGGCTGCACCCACGCCCGCCAAGACCACCGGTATCGCCAAGGCCGCGACCATGGCGATATTGCCCTTCGTGTCGGAAAAAAACGCCCGGATATTTCCGAGCGCTGGTAAATATTGCATGCCGCCAGCTCCAGATAAACGCCTTATCTGTATCTTAGCGGAACATGATTGAAGATCACGTTTATCGCGCTCCTAAGATTTTCCTAATATTTTAAAGGCCTCAGATCGGCATCGGATAACGCCGGATCGTCGCCGCGATTTCCGACTGAACTTCTGTCGACAAGGTCAGGTCTGCGGCGGAGAGATTGATCTTCAGCTGCTCCATCGTCGTCGCGCCGATGATCACCGACGCCATGAAAGGACGGGTCAGACACCAGGCGAGGGCCATCGCCGAGGGGTCGAGCCCATGCCGGCGGGCGATATCGACATAGGCGGCGACCGCAGGCTCCTGCAGCGGCTGGAAGCGGCCGCCGAGATCGCCGTTGATGGCGGCGCGGCTGCCGGCTGGCTTCTGTCCGTTGAGATACTTGCCGCTCAACAGGCCGGCGGCCAGCGGCGAATAGGAGAGAAGCCCGACCTGCTCGTGATGGGAGAGTTCGGAATAGTCGAAATCATGGGCGCGATAGAGAAGGTTATATTCGTTCTGCACCGAAGCCATGCGCGGCAGCCCGTGCTTTTCGGCGAGGTCGAGGAACTGCATCGTGCCCCAGGCGGTCTCGTTGGAGAGACCGACCGCGCGGATCTTGCCGGCCTTCACCGCTTCATCGAGCGTCTCCAGGCATTCCAGCATATTGTCGAGGATCTCGGCCTTCGGCGGCTGCTTTTCCGGATGGTAGTTCCAGATCTGCCGGAAGTGATAGTGACCGCGATTGGGCCAATGCAATTGATAGAGATCGATGTAATCGGTCTTGAGGCGCTTCAGGGATTGCGCGAGAGCGTCCTCGATTTCCTTGCGGTTGATCGCGGCACCGCCGCGGATATAGGGACGGCCAGGGCCGGAGATCTTGGTCGCCACCACGATCTTGTCGCGATTGCCGCGCGCCTTCATCCATTCGCCGATGATGGATTCGGTCGCACCCTGGGTTTCGGCCGACAGCGGCGTGACCGGATAGAGTTCGGCGGTGTCGAAGAAATTGACACCGGCCTCGACTGCATAGTCCATCTGTTCGAAACCGTCGGCCTGGTCGTTCTGGTCGCCGCCCCAGGTCATGGTGCCCAGGCAGATTTCGGACACGGAAATGCCTGTCCGGCCAAGAGAATGGAATTTCATGGGAAATGGCTCCGATGTGAAAATCCGGCGAAATGTAGGCCGATTTTGTTGCGCTGCAAGATGGGGAAGCCGGAGAATTAGGCGGGAAAAGCCTGATTATCTCGGAGCGCGAAGCTTGACAGGCTGCAACATTGTGTGAATTGGAAGACAAAAACCATAAAGGGAGACACCCAATGGCGGTCGCATTCACCTTTCCTGGCCAAGGCAGCCAGGCCGTCGGCATGGGCAAGGACCTCGCCGAGGCTTTCCCGGAAGCCCGCGCGGTGTTCGATGAAGTCGACGAGGCGCTCGGCGAAAAGCTGACATCGACGATGTGGGACGGCCCCGAGGACAGGCTGACGCTGACGGCCAATGCCCAACCGGCGCTCATGGCCGTGTCGCTCGCCGCCATCCGCGTGCTCGAAGCGCGCGGCCTCGATCTCAAGAACAAGATCGCTTATGTCGCCGGCCATTCGCTCGGCGAATATTCGGCGCTCGCCGCCGCAGGCGCATTTTCGATCGGCGACGCCGCCCGGCTGCTGCGCATTCGCGGCAACGCCATGCAGGCGGCAGTCCCCGCCGGCAAGGGCGCCATGGCCGCGATCATCGGGCTGGAGCAGGCCGATGTCGAAGCCGTCTGCACTGAGGCCTCCGAGGCTGACGGCGGTTGCCAAATCGCCAATGACAATGGCGGCGGCCAGCTGGTGATCTCGGGCGAGAAGGGCGCGGTCGATCGCGCCTGCGCGCTCGCCACGGCAAAAGGCGCCAAGCGCGCCATTCTTTTGCCGGTGTCTGCGCCGTTCCATTCTTCCTTGATGTCGCCTGCCGCCGACGCGATGGCGGAAGCGCTTTCCAAGGTCACGGTCAACAGCCCCATCGTTCCCGTAATCGCCAATGTCGCGGTCGCCCCGGTGACCGACCCCGCCGAAATCGCGTCCCTGCTCGTCAAGCAGGTGACCGGCCAGGTGCGCTGGCGCGAGACGGTGGAATGGTTCGCCGCCAATGGCGTGACCACACTTTATGAAATCGGCGCGGGCAAGGTGCTCACCGGGCTCGCCCGCCGCATCGACAAGACCGTGACCGGCGTGGCCGTCAACGGCCCGCAGGATATCGAAGCCGCCCTGTCCGCCCTCAACGGCTGATCCGGCGCCAACAGAAGAGAGGAAGTCTCATGTTCGATCTTTCCGGCCGCAAGGCGTTGGTGACCGGCGCTTCGGGCGGCATCGGTGAGGAAATCGCCCGCGCGCTCTACGCTCAGGGCGCAATCGTCGGCCTGCACGGCACCCGCCGCGAAAAGCTCGAGGCGCTGGCCGCCGAGCTCGGCGACCGCGCGCATATCTTCACGGCCAACCTCAGCGACCGCGCCTCGATCAAGCCGTTCGCGGCCGAAGTCGAAACGGGTCTCGGCGGCGTCGACATCCTGGTCAACAATGCCGGCATCACCCGCGACGGTCTGATGATGCGCATGAGCGACGACGACTGGGACGCGGTGATCGCCGTCAACCTGACAGCCGCCTTCACGCTGACGCGCGAGCTCACGAGCCCGATGCTGAAGCGCCGCTATGGCCGCGTCATCAATATCAGCTCGGTGGTCGGGACGACCGGCAATCCCGGTCAGGCCAATTACTGTGCATCGAAGGCCGGTCTCGAAGGCTTCACCAAGTCATTCGCCGCCGAAGTGGCCACACGCAACATCACCGCCAACTGCATCTCGCCCGGCTTCATCGAAAGCGCCATGACCGAAAAGCTGAATGAAAAGCAGCAGGAAGTCATCTCCGCCAAGATCCCGATGAAGCGCATGGGCAAAGGCGCGGAGATCGCTGCGGCCGTGGTTTTCCTGGCCTCTTCCGAGGCCTCCTACGTCACCGGCCAGACCATTCACGTCAATGGCGGCATGGCGATGATCTGAGAATGGGGATGCGCCGCAGGCCCTTTCGCAAGCCCTTGATATTGGGTGTTGAACAGGCGCGGGCGGCTCATTTTCTGGCTTTGCGCGGGAATTAAACCGTGTTAAGCCGCAAGAGACTGAGTGCAGTCCTTGTTTGCCAAGTCCGCGATAAAATCGGTTTAGACCGGATTTGGACGCGGACGGCTGAACGGAACCGCTAAAGACCCGACAAGGGCGCGCGGTTCTAAAATGGTTAACGGCGTCATAACGGCGCACGAAATGAACGAAGGTCGAGGAATCCGACATGAGCGATATCGCTGAACGCGTGAAGAAAATTGTGATTGACCATCTCGGCGTCGAAGCCGAAAAGGTCACCGAAGCCGCCAGCTTCATCGACGACCTGGGCGCCGACTCGCTCGACACCGTCGAACTCGTCATGGCCTTCGAAGAAGAATTCGGCGTGGAAATCCCCGACGACGCCGCCGATTCGATCCTCACGGTCGGCGACGCCGTGAAGTTCATCGAAAAGGCTCAGGCTTAAGCCTTATCGAGTTGAACGCTTGCCGTCGCGGTTCGGACCGCACGGCAAGCGTTTTCGTATTGTCTAATGAAATAACGCATAGGGTGGAGGGCAAACCATGAGACGTGTCGTGATTACGGGTCTCGGCATGGTGACCCCGCTCGGTTGTGGCGTCGACGCCACCTGGGCGAACCTGCTCGCTAGCAAGAACGGCGCGCGCAAGGTCACTGAATTCGAAGTCGAGGATCTGCCGGCCAAAATCGCCTGCCGGATTCCGCTCGGCGATTACAAGGACGGCGCTTACAATCCCGACGAGTGGATGGAGCCGAAAGAGCAGCGCAAGGTCGATCCCTTCATCGTCTACGGCATGGCCGCAGCCGATATGGCGCTGGCCGATGCGGGCTGGAAGCCCGAAACCGACGAAGACCAGATCCAGACCGGCGTCCTTATCGGCTCCGGCATCGGCGGCGTCGAAGGCATTGTCGAAGCCGGCTATACGCTGCGCGACAAGGGTCCGCGCCGCGTGTCTCCCTTTTTCATTCCCGGTCGCCTGATCAATCTGGTGTCCGGACAGGTATCGATCCGCCACAAGCTGCGCGGCCCGAACCACGCTGTCGTCACCGCCTGTTCGACCGGCGCGCACGCCATCGGCGACGCGGCCCGTCTGATCGCGCTCGGCGACGCCGATGTGATGGTGGCCGGCGGTACGGAATCGCCCGTCAGCCGTATTTCGCTGGCCGGCTTCGCCGCCTGCAAGGCGCTGTCGACCGCCTATAACGACGAACCCCAGCGCGCCTCGCGCCCCTATGACAAGGACCGCGACGGTTTCGTGATGGGCGAGGGCGCCGGTATCGTGGTTCTCGAAGAACTCGATCATGCGCTGGCGCGCGGCGCTAAGATCTATGCTGAAGTCGTGGGTTACGGCCTTTCGGGCGACGCCTTCCACATTACCGCTCCGTCGGAAAACGGCGAAGGCGCCGAACGGTGCATGCGCATGGCGCTGAAGCGCGCCGGCCTGCAGCCGTCCGACATCGACTATATCAACGCGCATGGCACCTCGACCATGGCCGACACGATCGAACTCGGCGCCGTCGAGCGCCTGCTGGGCGATCACGCCGCCAATGTGTCGATGTCCTCGACCAAATCGGCCACCGGCCATCTGCTGGGCGCAGCGGGGGCCATCGAGGCGATCTTCGCCACGCTCTCCATCCGCGACAATATCGCCCCGCCGACGCTGAACCTCGACAATCCCGAGGTGGAAACGCCGGTGGATCTGGTGCCCAAGGTGGCGCGCAAGCGCAAGATCGACGTTGCGCTCTCCAACTCCTTCGGCTTTGGCGGCACCAACGCCTCGCTGGTGCTGAAGCGCTATACGGACTGACGCCCGAGCGGCTCCGTTTGCGCGGGGCCGCCGCATGACTTTCCTGTTTCTGCCGTAATGCCGCTTTAGGAAAAGCCGGTTCTGCGTCGTGAATCAGTATTCGAGGACATCAGGTGACCGAACCCAACCAGACGAGCAATGGTCAGTTTGGCCGCCAGGACAATGGCGAGGCAGGCGGGCGTTTCATTCCCCAGTCGGCCAATGAGGCGTTGCGGCCCGAAAAAGTGCCGTCGCCGCCCAAGCGGTCGCGCGAGGCCCGCAGCCAGCTGGTGATCTTCCTCAATTTTGTCATGAGCATGATCACGCTGGCGACGGTCGGCGCCGTGGCGCTGGTCTATTACGCCTTTCACGAATATCAGGCGCGGGGTCCGCTCGAAACCAACACGACCTTCCTCGTGCGCGAAGGGGCGGGCGTCAAGGAAATCGCCAGCGCGCTCGAACGCCGTAACATCATCTCGCAGGCCCGTATTTTCCAGAGCGTCACCTCGTTCCTGGGCGCGGGCGAAGCCATGCGACACGGCGAATACGAGATCAAGGCCGGCGCCTCGATGGAAGAGGTGATGGAGCTGTTCCGCTCCGGCAAGTCGATCCAGTATTCGATCACCTTCCCGGAAGGCCTGACCGTCAAGCAGATCTTCAAGCGCCTCGCCGCCGATCCCGTTCTGGAAGGCGAACTGCCCGTCGATCTGCCGCCGGAAGGCAGCCTGAGGCCCGACACCTACAAATTCACCCGCGGCAGCGACCGCAAGGCGATTCTGCAGCAGATGCAGGCAAGCCAGGCCAAGCTCATCGATCAGGTCTGGAAACATCGCGACAGCGATCTGCCGATCGAGACCAAGGAACAGCTTCTCGTTCTGGCTTCGATCGTCGAGAAGGAAACCGGCAAGGCCGACGAGCGGCCGCAAGTCGCCTCGGTCTTCCTCAACCGTCTCCGCAAGAACATGCGGCTGCAGTCCGACCCGACGATCATCTACGGCGTCTATGGCGGCGACGGCAAACCGGCCGACAAGCCGATCACCCAGTCGGACAAGACCAAGGAAACGCCCTACAACACCTATGTGATCAAGGGCCTGCCGCCGACGCCGATCGCCAATCCCGGCCGCGCCGCGCTCGAAGCCGTCGCCAATCCTTCGAAGACGGATTATCTCTATTTCGTCGCCGACGGCACCGGCGGCCATGCTTTCGCCAAGACGCTGGACGACCACAATGCCAATGTGCGCCGCTGGCGGCAGATCGAGGCCGAAGCGGCCAAGCAGAAGGCGGCGGGCGGCGAGGCGGACGCCGATCCGAATGCGGCGCAGGACGCGAACTGAGCAGGGCAGGGGCAGTCATCATGACATTGCAATCCATGACCGGTTTCGCCCGGTTGGATGGACAGATCGGTCGTTACCAATGGGCGTGGGAACTGCGCTCGGTGAATGGCAAGGGGCTGGATATTCGCCTGCGCCTGCCGCCTGGCCTCGAACGGCTTGAAGCGGACGTCCGCCGGCATCTCGGACAGGCGTTCGCGCGCGGCAACATCCAGGCCTCGCTGTCTGTTCAGGCCGGCGCCGGCAAGGTGGAGGCCGTGATCAATGAAGCCGCGCTCGACGCGGTCATGGCATTACGTGAACGGCTGGGCGACCGCATCGATCCCGCGCCCCTGAAACTCGATACGCTTCTGTCGATCCGCGGCGTCGTCGATTTCAAGGAAGAGGATGAAGGCGAAGGCGCCGCCGAAGCGCTGGATCAAGCCGTGCTCGCCGGTCTCGACAAGGCCTCCGCCTCGATGAAGATGATGCGCGAGCGGGAAGGCGAGGCCCTGCGCGCCGTGCTCGGCGGTCAGATCGACGTCATCGAACGCCTGGCGCTGGTGGTGGAGCTCGATCCGTCGCGCAGCCCCGACCAGATCCGCGCCCGGCTTGAGGCGCAGATCGCCGCTCTCCTCGAGAGCCCGCAGGGCTTCGATCGCGACCGGCTCTATGCCGAAGTCGCGCTGATGGCGACGAAGGCCGATGTTCGGGAGGAGATCGACCGGTTGAAGGCGCATGTCGCCGCGGCGCGCGATCTTCTCGCCAAAGGCGGCCCGGTCGGCCGCAAGCTCGATTTCCTCGCCCAAGAATTCAATCGCGAATCGAACACGATCTGTTCTAAATCCAACAGCGCGGCCGTCACGGCGGCAGGCATAGAGCTGAAAGTCGTGATCGATCAATTCCGCGAGCAAGTCCAGAATCTGGAGTGATAGATGGTCAAGACTGCCGGCAAGGTCGTCAATATTGCGCGACGCGGTTTGATGCTCGTGATTTCTTCTCCGTCCGGCGCCGGTAAATCCACCATCGCCCGCAATGTGCTGGAAGCCGATCCGACCATGTCGATGTCGGTGAGCGTGACGACGCGTCAGCGCCGCCCCTCGGAAATCGAGGGCGTGCACTATCACTTCATCAGCCACAAGGAATTCGAACGCCTGAAGCAGAGCGACTCGCTGCTCGAATGGGCTGAGGTGCATGGCAATTTCTACGGCACGCCACGCGAGGCCGCCGAAAACGCCATGGCCGAGGGCCGCGACATGCTGTTCGACATCGACTGGCAGGGCGCGCAGCAATTGCAGGAAAAGATGCCGGCCGACGTCGTCTCCATCTTCATCCTGCCGCCGACCATGGATGAACTGCAGAGCCGCCTCAACCGCCGCGCCGAAGACAGCGCCGAAGTCATCGCCACGCGCCTCGCCAATGCCCGCGCCGAAATCGCTCATTGGCGCGAATATGACTATGTGGTCGTCAATGATGACCTCGACCGCGCCTTCACCTCGGTCAAGGCGATCGTCGAAGCCGAACGGCTCCGCCGCGACCGCCGGCACGGTCTCTTCGACTTCGTGCAGACATTGGTGGAGTAAGGCCGGGGCTGCGATACCCAGCGCGCTATGGTGCGGAAAAACGTTTCCGCCGCAGTTTCCCCTCATGAAACCGAGCCTCTCGTTGGGGCGTTCTGCGGCGGCACTGCTTTGCGAGACGGCGACGGCGTCGCGTCGATTGCCAGGAGATTTACGCGACAGCTTTGGGTCGGCCAGCGCTCATCAGTTCGATCAGGTTTTTGAGACGCGCCGTCACGTCACGGGTTTCCAGCAATTTCTGCTTCTCCTCGAGGCTGGTCGAGAGCAAGGGCGCGACAGTGTCGGCCAACAGACCGGGATCGCCGATCGAAGGCAGGCCGAGGCGGACCTTGGATTCGTGCGGGAGCGCTGAAAAATCGACATCCGCATAAGTCTGGTAGGCGTCGAGAACCGCACTCGACAGAGCCGTCGCGTCGGTCGACCGGCCTTCCAACTCTTCTACAGGCGCAACATCCGCCGCCAGGTGGTCGCCATCTGTCAGGTCAACAATGTTTGTTCGCTGAAGTCCGCAGACAGTAACCTTGAGCGCGCCATCCACCTGTGTCTGGCGATCGACCAGGTTCGCGATCACGCCCGTGGAATAGAGCGCTTCGAGAGTGTTGGGGCGATCTTCGGCGCCGCGTCTCTGAGCGACAACGACGACGCGCCGATCGCCGTCAAGAGCCTGTTCTACAGCCTTGCGGGTTTTGTCGCGGGCCACGAAAATCCGCGAGATCATATGCGGAAAGAGCACCATGTCCCGCAGGGGAACGACAGGTATGCCTGTCCAATCGGCATTTGGCATCTTTGCCTGCGCCGAAGGAGCGGGCAACCGGGTCGCCTGAATCCTTGCGGCCAGCACGTTCCAGTCTCGGAGGCCAAGAATTCGAGCAACAAGCTCCTGGCTCTCGCTGTTTGTTAAGGCGACAGATCTGGTCTGAAGCGCTTCACGTAGTGTTTTCGCCATAGCTTTGGCATCGCGGAAATCG
The DNA here is from genome assembly GCF_005222915.1 of Rhizobium sp. FKL33. Taxonomy (GTDB): domain Bacteria; phylum Pseudomonadota; class Alphaproteobacteria; order Rhizobiales; family Rhizobiaceae; genus Rhizobium_E. Next base: position 50,590 of record NZ_STFX01000005.1, on the reverse strand, counting down.
CGCATGACATATCCTTTGCTGAAACGAACGGAGAGCGTCAGGGGCTTGCATTGCTGACCCGTTCGTTCGGGCAAAGGGAGCCATCAGCGGCTCGATACATTCACCATACCCGGCAGGGGCGCAAGCAGCAGGCTGTATCAACCTGATTTCAATTGTGCGCAGAACCCTGTCGGCTGTCAATGGCAGACTGACGACCGTAGGAAGCCCGAAGGCTACATCCCGAAATGCATGATGTTCTGCGAGCGGCTGGCGCGCATAGCGTTTTTCAAACCCATCAGACAAGACGGTGTTGTTGCAGCAACGACTTCTTCCGCCATGCCGGTTCTACAGCAGATTGGCGATGGCGCAGAATTCCTCGACGCTCAGCGTCTCGGCGCGACGGGAGGCGTCGATGCCCGCCTTCTGCAGCAGCGCCTCGCCGCCGAGAGGCTTGAGGCTCTGGCGCAGCATCTTGCGGCGCTGGCCGAAGGCGGCGGCGGTGACTTTCTCGAGCTTGGTGAGATCGCAGGGAATGGTCGTCTTACGCGGCTCCAGATGCACCACGGTGGAGGTCACCTTGGGCGGCGGCGAAAACACCTGCGGCGGCAGGTCGAACATCATCTCGCAAAAGGTCAGCCAGCCGCAGAGCACGCCGAGGCGGCCATAGTGATCGTCATCCGGGCCCGCCACGATGCGTTCGCCGACTTCCTTCTGGAACATCAGCGTCAGCGACGTCCAGACCGGCGGCCATCCCGCCGTCAGCCAGTTCACCAGCAATTGCGTGCCGATATTGTAAGGTAGATTGGCCACCACCTTCAGCGCCAGGCCGTCTTCGGCGAACTGGGCAATGTCCGTTTCGAGCGCGTCGCCCGAGACCACGGTCAATCGGCCGGGATAGTGCGCGGCGATCTCGGCGAGCGCCGGAAGGCAACGTTCGTCACGCTCCACGGCGACCACCTTGCGGGCGCCGAGCGCGAGCAAGGCGCGGGTGAGCCCGCCGGGGCCGGGGCCGATTTCCACCACCACGGCGTCGTCGAGCTTGCCGGCGGCGCGGGCGACCTTCTGGGTGATGTTGAGATCGAGCAGGAAATTCTGGCCGAGCGCCTTCTTGGCGTCCAGGCCGTGGCGCGCGATCACGTCGCGCAGCGGCGGCAATCCGTCAAGCGCGGCCATGGTCATGTCCTTCGGAGGCCATGTCGGCGGCCATGCGCAGGGCTGCGATCAGGCTGGACGCCCGCGCCTTGCCCGTCCCGGCCAGCGAGAAGGCCGTGCCGTGATCGGGCGAGGTGCGGATGAAAGGCAGGCCGAGGGTGACATTGACGCCGTCGTCGAAGCCGAGCGCCTTGGCCGGGATCAGCGCCTGGTCGTGATACATGCAGATCGCCACGTCATAGGCGTCCCGCGCCGCCTTGTGGAACATCGTGTCGGCAGGCAGGGGTCCGACCACGTCGACGCCCTCGGCCCTCAGCCGGGCGATCGCCGGGGCGATGACGGCGGCATCCTCGGCGCCGAGCGCGCCGTCTTCGCCGGCATGCGGGTTGAGACCGGACAGCGCAAGCCGGGGCGCGGCAATGCCGAAACGGCTCTGCAGATCGCGGGCGGTGATGATCGCCGTCTCGTAGACCAGATCTTCCGTTAGCGCGGCGGGCACATCCTTCAGCGGGATATGGATAGTCACCGGCACCGTGCGCAATTCCGGCCCGGCGATCATCATCACCGGCGTCACGGGGTCGCCGAGGGCTCGGGCGGCGAGATCGGCGAGGAATTCGGTATGGCCCGGAAAAGCGAAGCCGGCGTCATAGAGCACCGACTTGGCGATCGGGCAGGTGACGACGGCTGATGTACGGCCAGCGAGCGTTAGCTCCACTGCAGTCTCGATTGCGCCGATCGTGCCCGTGGCGCTGGCGCTGTCAGGCCTTCCGGCCTGGACTGTGCAGCCCGCCGCGACCGGCAGAACGGGAAGCACATCGGCAAACAAGCCGATCGCATGCTTGACGTCGCATTCACGGATGGGCGCGTCGATGCCCAGCAGAGCCGCGCGTTCGGCGAGAACGCCGGGATCGCCGATATAAACGAAGGGGGAAAGTAATGCGCTCTTGCGTTCGCGCCATGCGGCGAGCGCGATGTCGGGGCCGATGCCGGCGGGATCGCCCTGGGTCAGGGCGAGAGGAACCGGTCCCGCTTTCGTCATGTCAGCGAAGCTCGATTTGCGCGCGCTTGCGGAGTTCGTCGAGATATTTGACGCTGTTGGGGTCTTTGCCCTGTTTCTCAGCCTTTTCCAGATCCTCGGCCTGATAGACAATCTGCGCCGCGAAATCGTCCGACACCTGCCGTTTCTTGCAGACGGCGATGTATTCAACGCCGCGATCGGTGACCTGCGGGCGAGTGGTGCCGCCGACAGAGGCTTTCAGCAGATCTTCCTTCCAGGCGGCCGGCAGCTGCGGCTCCAGCACACGACCGATGTCCCGGATCGACACATCGCGCATCGTCGCGGCAAAAGCCTTGCCGCCTGCGCAGCCCGGATACTGCTTGCGTGAGGCCTCGGCTTCGGATTTGCGCTTGCCTGTGATAGCACCCTTCTTGGAAGCCGGAATGACGAAGATCACCTGTTGCAGGATATATTCGTTGGTCACCGGCTTCTTGCCGTTGTCCTTCTGCAGGCGGCCGATGAAATCCTGGGCGCTCATCTGGCCGTTGACGCCATAGCGGGCGTTGACCGTGCGCGGCCAGCTCATCTGGATGCCGATATAGGCCTTGAAATGCTCCGCCGTCACACCCGCCTTGCTGAGGATTTGGGTGAGTTGCTGCGGGGTCATTTTGTTGCCATTGGCGAAACGGGCGAAGGCCGCGTCGACGTCATCCGTGCTCACCGAGGCGCCGACGCGAATGATTTCATTGCGCATCAGCGTTTCGTTGATCAGTTCTTCGCGAGCGCTTTTCGTGCCGGCGCCAGGCGCGCGTCGCAGCCGAAGAAAGGCGGCGCGCTTGGCGACATCGGTGTCGGTGATCACGGTGCCGTTCACGATTGCGGCCACGCCGTCGCCAGCAGCCATCACCGGCTCCGGGGCCAGAGCCGCCGACAGGGCGAAAATCACGGCGCCCGCGACCAGCGAACGAAAACGGGTCAACGTCATCATCATCCTCCACCTCTCAAGCCACATGCTCTCGCGGCAATTCCTGCGGGACGATGGAATTGCACATTCCATGAGGCAAAACAATGTCAATTGAACTTCGGAGTGTTGGAATCGCCGACATTGATGTCGCCGAGCGTCCGGAAGCTGAGCCGAGCGCCGATCGACCAATCGTTCGCCGTCTTGTCGTCTGGGTCGCGTGTCTGGCTAATGCCGACCTCGAAGACGGTGCAGCTGTCGTCATAGGAGAAGCCGAAGGTGCGCTTGCTCAACACATTCGCCTTCAGGTCCCAGGTTGCCGAGCCGTAGACGGACCAGAAGTCCTTGAGCTTGACGGCGGTGGTCGACTGGATTTCCTGTCCCTCGGTCGGATAGCCGTATTTCGGCTGAGCAGCGATCTGGGTATAGGTCAGCTCGGTCTGAAGCTTCTTGCTGTTGTAGCCCAGGGTCGAGTCGGTCCGCTGGATCTCGAAGCTCTTGTGGTCGAACCGGCCGCTGAACGACGCCGTCACGCCCATTGGCGCTTCGACGCCGACGGAGCCGACGAGGTCGGAGGCTCTGGTCTCGAGACCCGAATTTGCGCCGACATTGACGAGGTCATGCGAGTCGAAAGAGTTCTTTCCGGCGATCTGATAGGATTGGCCGAAAATGCCGCGCAGCACATAGCCGCTGTCGAATGTGCCGGTGTAACGCAGACCGTAATTGGCGCGCGTGCCGCCTTCGACCCGGTCATAACCCGAAAACTTGTCGCGCTCGAACAGGTTCGATGCGTCGAAGACGAAACTCTGGGCGTCTTCGTTCGGGAGACGGCCAGCCAGTCGTTCATCCGGACGGGCATAGACCTGCGCGATCGGTTCGAACACGTGGCTCGCATTCGCAGTGGTCACGAGAACCGGATAGCGCGCCTCGAGGCCAGCTGTCAGCATGGCGCGGCCTGCGTCGCTTCCGTTATAGTAATTGCCCGAATAGCTCGACGACACATTGTTGGTGTCGAGATAGAAGCCGTCACCCCGCGCAGCGAGAAGCGGCGTGAGCAGAAGCCCGCCGGGAACCACAAACGTGCGCTTCCATTCCGTCTCGGTGGTGAAGCGGTTTGAGCTTCCGGCAACGCCCTGATAGCGATCAGGAACGTCGATGCCGTCAAGCGTCCGGACGCGATCCGTGGTGGTCCGCGTCAGGCTCTGAAAATTGACGGTAGCCGAGAGCTGCCCGCCCAGGATCGGTTCGGGATTGATGTAGGTGTAATCGACGACCGGATGAACAACGGCCTGCTTCTTCTCTTCTTTGTTTTCCGGATCGGCGTCCTGCACATCGAAGTAGAACGAGCGCATGTCAAAAGAATTACGACGACCGAGACCCGTCAGATAGATTTGGTTTGTATGGGTCGTCTCATCCGCGTCGAACAGGGAATAGGTGCGGGCGAAGTTGTTGTCGGATTGGATCAACGCGTCCCAGCCGAAGGCCCAGCGCGGATTGATCTTGAAATCGGCCTTGGACGAGACGGCCAGGCGGGTGTCTTCCTGGGCGTCGGTGGTGCCGTCGGTGAAGCGGCCCTTGTCCATCTGGTTGATGCCGGCGATATGCAGCGTGTGCAGGCCGTATTTGAACTGGTTACGAATTTCCGCGTCCACCAGGGCGCCCTGCGCCGTGTACCCCGTCACCGTCAGCGTCGCATCCATATGCGGCGTGATCGTCTGGTAATAGGGAATGGACATGCCGAAGCCGAGATTCTGCGACGTGCTCATCCGCGGGAACAGGAAGCCGGACTTCCGCTTCACTGTGGGATCAGGCAGTTCGAGCACCGGCGCCCAGGCGATCGGCTTGCCGAACAGTTCGAAACGGGCGTTCTCGAGCCGGACCGTGTGGGTCTTGCCGTTCTGGATGACGCGCTCCGCCTTGACCTGCCAGAGCGGCGGCTTTTCCGGATGATCCTTGCAGGGCTGGCAGGCCGTGTAGACGCCTTTTTCCAGCACCAGTTCGTCGGCGTTGATTCTCCGGCCCTTGCGGGCGACGAGGCGCGTGTCGTCGGTCGTCTCGATCCGGATCGTATCAATGAAGCCATTGGCGAAATCGTCGGTGACGTCGAGGTTGTCGGCATAGACGCGGTTTCCGGTCGGCTCGATCATCTCGATGTCGCCGATCGCCATCACCCGCTTGGTCTTCTGGTTATATTCGACGCGCTTGGCGACCAGCTTGTAGCCGCCGTAATCGATCTGCACGCCGCCGACGGCGATCACCTTGTTCTGATCGCGGTCGTAAATCAGTTGATTTGCGGTCAAGAGAAGAGGCTTCTTGTCCTCCTCCGGCGATTGCGCATAGGCGGGCGCCACAGCGGGCAAGCCAAAGCACAGGCTCGCCACCCCGGACATGAGGGCTGCTCCCAACCAACGCATAACCTTGCGGTCGACTGCCGCCACTAACCATCCTCCTGATGCAACAAAAGCGTCGTTCCTAGAAACAGCGCGACGACCACGGGAACCCAGGCCGCCACGAAAGGCGGCACGACGCCGCTGCTTCCAAACGCCTTCACAAGCACGGAGACGACATAAAGCACGAAGCCCGCCATCACGCCACCGAAAATCATGCTCTGACTCTGGTTAAACCTAGAGAATTTCAGTGAAACTGTTGCCGAAATGAGCGTCATCGCCACCATGAGAAATGGCAGCGAAAGCAGCGAATGAAACTGGGTTTCTAACGCATTGGTTGAAACGCCGAAGGACTTGGCGGCCGCGATCTGACCGGGAAGGCCAAGAAAACTAACGGTTTCCGGACGCGCCATGCGCTGCTGGATGAATTCCTGTTTCAAATTGGTGCTGACCCGCGCCGTTTCGAGAACAACCGGTATTTGCCCCGGCCTGGTTTCCGAAACCTTGTTAAGCAGCCAGTAACCATCTTTCAATCTCGCGCTCGCCGCGTCCTGTCTAAGAACGATTCGGCGGTCGGCGCCGAAGTGGATGAACACCGGATCGATGAGCAGCGTGCCGCGCTCCTCCACCGTCTGCGCCCCGATGATTACATCGTCGTCGGCGGTGATCTGGCGCAGCCAGGGAATGATCTGGGTCTTGCGGTTGAGATGTTTGGCCGCCTTGGCCGCCGATTCGATGTCTTCGGCCATCCGCATGCCTGCCGCCGCAATCGGATTGAGCGCGAACAGGGCAAGAAGACCTGTAATCAGCGCGCCCATCACGAAAGGCGTCATGAATTGCCACACGGAAACGCCGGCTGCGCGGGTCACCACCATTTCCTGGCGGCGGTTGAGCGCGACCAACGTCGTCATGCCGGCCAGCAGCATGACGAAGGGAATCGTTTGCTGAAGAATCGAGGGAACGCGGATCAGCGTCAGGAACAGGGCGTCCACGAGGGTGAAGCCTGGAACCGCGCCCCGAAGCCCCGAATTCTCCACAAAGTCGAGAAGAAAGACCAGCGCGGCGATACCGAGAAGGAACCACATGATCGTGGTGAGATGCCGCTTGAGAAAATAGCGGAATAGGGTGCCGGTCATCATGGGGAGGCTCCCTCCGTATCGCCGCGGCGCAGATGCCGGCGAATGAGCGTTTCGCACCCGTCGATCATTGAGCCGCGGCGGCCGAGCCGTCTGCCCGAACGGAAGATCACGAGAATCAGGATGACGGTGATCGAGCCCGCGAAGGCATAGAGTTGCCAGGGCTGGCCGCCATTTTCGATGCGGTTGGCGAAATAGAATGCTCCCCAACGGAAAGCGAAGGCGAAGATGAGCGCCGGCAGCAGCGGGTGCACCTTGCGTTCGCGATGCGAATGGGCGCTGCCCGCCAACGCCAGCGCCATCAAGGCGAAGGTGACCGGGTAAAACCAGTCCGTCAGCCGACGATGCAGTTCCGCCTGATAACTCGCCGGATCGCTCTTGTAGTCGGCGTCGTTGACGTCGGGGTTGAGGAGGAATGGCAGATCGCGATCGGCCGCCCTCAATTTTGCTTCGCCCTTGGATTCCGACAGGTCGGACAGGTCGAAGGAATAGGAATCGAAATGAATGATGGACGCGCTGCCGGCCGGGGCCTTGCGGTGAATCTCGCCGTCTTTCATGATCAACGTGCCGCCGTTCGGATCGACCGCGCCTTCACGGGCGTAGTAGAGCATTTCGTAGCGGGGATCGCGCGAATCCGCCACGAACAGCCCGCGCAGCACGCGGCCCTTCACCCGTTCCGAGATCTGCACATAGAGACCATCGTCGATCTTGCGGAAGGCCTTTTCCTCGATCACCGAGGACAGGAGGTCGGCATAGGTCGCCGCTATGGTCTTTCGCATGCCGAGGCGAGTGACGGGTTCGACGAAATTGTCGATCGAGAAAGAGACGATGCAGAGGAGCGACGTCAGCACCAGAACCGGACGGTAGAGATAGCGTCTGGGCATGCCGGCGGCATCGAGCACCGGCAATTCCGAATCATTGTTCATCGCATGGAAGGTCTGCGCCACCGCAATGATCACCGCGAAAGGCAGCACCACCGGGATGATGTTGGGCAGGATATAGAGAGCCAGCAACGCGAATGAGCCGATCGACTGGCCGCTATCCGTCACCAGGTTGATCCGGCCGAGCACCTGTGTGGCCCAGATGATGGCCAGAACCGGCGCAAGCGCGGACAGGAACATCCGAAACACTCGCCCGAAGATGTAGGTCTCGATCAGATACATCCAGGATCCGCATGACTGTTTTCGTGGGCTCCACGCGGACCCCGGTCCAGCGATTTCGCACTTTTGCCTGTGGCGATCAAGTCCGGCTTTTGATCACTTGCATCCGAGGCCTTTTCAAGGCGCTCGAGGCGACCATCATCAATGGCAATGAAATCGCGCCCGCCAGCCAGCCGAGCAACGCATCGGACAGATAGTGCCCGCCCATCGCGACCCGCAGGACGGGGGTGACGATCGACGCGACGATCAACGCAAGGCGAAGCAATGAGTATCGGGACGGGAGAATGAGGGCGACGCCCAGCAGCCAGCCCGCCGCAGCTGCTTCGCCGGATACGAACGAACAGTTGCGGGTGCAGGCGCCAGTGAAATCAGCGACAGAAACGAAATTCAGATCACCGCCGAACAAAGTCGTATCATAGGGTCTCGGACGCCCGGAATATTCTTTGAAGACGCCGTTCACGAGGCAAATCGGAACAGCCAGATAGGCCAGGAGCGCCATCGCTTCCAGGCGATAACCACGACAGAGCCAGGGAGGGGTGACCGCTCGTCTATAGAGCATGTCGACTGCGAAGAGAGTGGCGGCCATCGGTGGCAGATAGAACAGGACTTTCCGAACTGCCCTCAATCGCCAGTCATCCTGAGCTGGAAAGCCCGGACAGTAGCGGCCCGCGAACATCGCGTCCCCAGGCGCGTAAGCGTGGCAGAACAGTTTCGCGGCCGCCAGATCGAGGCCGGGAAAGGCGTGAAAGACGCCGAGCGTCACCACTGCCGCCACGAGCGCGAGCAAGGTGTAGGACAGGGCATTTCTTTCATGGTCCTCGGGCGTCATGATCTTCCTGGCGCGTTTTGAGGCGGACGGTCTCCCATATTAGTAACATGAATATGACAGACGCAGCAGGCTTATGCTTGCATTGCGGCTGACCTTGTCCAAGATCAGAATCGATACTCGTCATGAAAAAGGTGCTGCGAATGTCTTCGCGTCTCGATATTTCTTTCTCCCGCTCGGCCAAGGTGGCGGGCGGCGTCGCCGTCGTTCTCAGGTTTTCGGATGAGGGGCCGACATCCGCGCCAGAGGATCTCGATCCCGCAGGCGTGATCGCCAAGGCCGCCAAGACCGCGCGTTTCAAGGGCAAGAAATTCGGCAAACTCGACCTGCTCGCCCCCGAAGGCTCCGCCGTGGACAGACTGCTGGTGATCGGCTTGGGCGCCAAAGGCGAATTCGGTCAGCAGGATTGGGTCAAGGCGGGCGGCGTCGTCGCCGCGGCGCTCGGGGGCGCGGAGAAGGCCTCCGTTTTCCTCGACGTTCCGGATCATGAGACGACGGCCATGAACGCCGCCGATTTTGCGCTGGGCATGCTGCTGCGCGCCTATCGCTTCGATCGCTACAAGACCAAGAAGGACGACGCCGAGGACAACGGCAACGGCGGCGACAAGCTCGCCAAGATCACCCTGGTCACTGCATCGCATTCCGCCGCCAAGAAGGCCTTCGAAACCACCGAGGCGGTGGCGGGCGGCGTGATTCTCGCCCGCGACCTCGTCAACGAGCCGGCCAATGTGCTCGGGCCCGAAGAGTTCGCCGCCAAGGCCGAAGAGCTCGAAAAGCTCGGCGTCGAGATCGAGATCTTGACCGAAAAGGACATGCGCAAGCTCGGCATGGGCGCGCTGCTCGGCGTGGCGCAGGGTTCGGTCCGTCCGCCGCGTCTCGTGGTGATGCAGTGGAAGGGCGGGAAATCGAAAGACAAGACCTACGCCTTCATCGGCAAGGGCGTCGTCTTCGACACCGGCGGCATTTCCATCAAGCCGGCCGCCGGCATGGAGGACATGAAGGGCGACATGGGCGGCGCCGCCGCCGTCACCGGCCTCATCCACACGCTCGCCGCCCGCAAGGCCAAGGTCAATGTGGTCGGCGTGATCGGTCTGGTGGAGAACATGCCCGACGGCAACGCCCAGCGGCCCGGCGACATCGTCAAGTCGATGTCCGGCCAGACGATCGAGGTGATCAACACCGACGCCGAAGGCCGTCTCGTGCTCTGCGACGCGCTGTGGTACACCAATGAGCGCTTCAAGCCGGCCTTCATGATCAACCTCGCCACGCTCACCGGCGCAATCGGGGTGGCGCTCGGCGCCCATCACGCTGGACTGTTCTCGAATGACGACACGCTCGCCGCCAATCTCCTGATCTCCGGCATCAACACCGGCGAACGCCTGTGGCGCATGCCGCTCGGCCGTGAGTATGACAAGATGATCGACAGCCGCTTCGCCGACATGAAAAACACCGGCGGCAGCCGCCAGGCCGGCGCCATCACGGCGGCGCAGTTCCTGAAGCGCTTCGTCGGCTCCACGCCCTGGGCGCATCTCGACATCGCCTCGACCGCCATGGGCGCGCCGTCCGACGAGATCAACCAGTCCTGGGGATCGGGCTACGGCGTGCGGTTGCTGGACGAACTGGTCCGGGCCTATTACGAAGCCTGACAAGTCAAGAGCGGGGCGGACGCGTGGATATTCTCTTCTATCATCTCACCGAGACCAGGATCGAGGATGCGCTTCCGCCTCTGCTCGAAAAGAGCCTCGAGCGCAAATGGCGCGTCGCCGTGCAAACGACGAGCGCCGATCGCGAGGCGGCTCTGGATGCGCATCTCTGGACCTATCGCGCCGAGAGCTTTCTGCCGCATGGGTTGGCCGCCGACGAGATGGCCGAGGAGCAGCCGATCCTCATCACCTCCTCGTCGGGCAATCCTAATCGCGCGCATATTCGCTTTTATGTCGACGGCGCGGCGCCGGACGACATCGCCGGCTATGAGCGGCTGGTGCTGATGTTCGACGGTCACGACGATGCGCAATTGGCGCATGCCCGCGCACAGTGGAAGAAGCTGAAAGCAGACGGCGGGCAATTGTCCTACTGGCAGCAGAACAATGATGGTCGCTGGGAAAAGAAGGCCTGATTCTGCTGGTCAGTCGAGCGTGATCGTATCCTTCACGCGCGGCCGCATGATGTAGGTCTTGCTGTAATTATAGGTCGAGACCCCGGTTACAGGCTGCAGCAAACTCGAAAATGGCGTGGTCAATTGATAGGTGGCCACAACCGTTACGAGCTGGACGCCCGATTGCGCGATGGTGGTCGGCACCGTGACCGGCGAAGCGCCATTCTTGGACGGGGCTGTATCCTGGTAGGCGAGGCCCCAATTGACCTTGGTCGACAAGTCGGAGGCGACGTCGACCACGGCGAGCTTGATCTTCAGGTTGGTGGTCGAAAACGGCAGGATGATCGTGGTCGTGCCGGTAATGATCGCGTTGGCTTCCGACGTCGTCCAGCTCGATTTCTGGGCGATCATGTCGCCGAGCGTCGAGACGATCTGGTTCATCTTGCGCGACACCATCAAGGCCTGGCCGAAATCCACCGTGCCGGCGAGCAGCGCCACAAGAATCGGGAAGATCAGCACGAATTCGATCGCCGAGACGCCCGAGCGGTCCTTGCGGAAGCGCTGGACGATCGAGGGCATGGTTCTCTTCGCTCGCGGTTCCGGCATCAGAAGGGCTCGTTCTTGAAGAGGTCTGCGGCGCCCAGCACGTAACGCCCGTCGTTCAGGCGGCCTGAGGCGAACGTGTAGAGCTTGAGCGTCGGATCCCAGGGCAGGAAGGCCTGGACCAGCACATAATCGCCGGCGCTGCCGATATTGAAGGTTTCGGTGACATTCAGGACGCCGCCCGAGGACGGATTGACCTTGGTTACCGAATTCATGTCGGTGATCACGGTGACGCGCACCAGAAGATTGGCCGAGCAGGAAAAGGAATAGGACAAATCCGAGCAGATCGCCGTCTTGAAATTGCTGATGTTCCAGTTGCCGGACTTCGCCGTTCCGACCCGCACCTGCCGAACCGCTTTGTGAACGGCGGAATCGAGCGCCGAATCGACGAAGAACATCAGCGCGATTTCGATGATCGCTAGGATGATGACGATGAAGGGCAGGGCGAGGATCGCGAATTCGATCGCCGTGCTGCCTTTCCTGTTGAGAAGATAATGTCGCAATCGTCTCATCCCGCCCTCACCGCGTCAGCCGGACGGAACCGAGATATTGCTGGAAGATCGTCGCCAACCCTGCCTCGATCTCGTCGGGATCGTTTGCAGCGAGGAAGAGGTCTGACGAGCTGGCGCAGTCGGAGAGGGCATAAGGGATGTAATCCCGCCGCGTCGTTGACGTGGCAACGCCGGTCTTTATCGTTCCGCCCCAGATGGATTTGAAACCGCTGGTCGCCATGGTTTCCCCGACGGTGCCGTTATAGCCCCAGTCCGTGTCGATGGCGAGATATTCTGTGTACAGGACCCCGACAGTTGCGGAATTGGTCTTCATCGATTTGCACCAATTCGGATTGAGCGGAGAAACCTTCGGTTGGTCGGGGAAATAGGCGGTGTTATATTTCACGCATTTGTCGTTTTTGGATTTGACGCAAATCCATGTGCCGTTTTGCGTTGCGGTGCCGTTGTTCGTTGTGACCCAGCTACGTTGCGATTGGACGCCGTCGGTCAAGATCAGAACCAGCTTCAACGGAGAGTCCTTGGAACTGCCGTCGCCAGCGCTTCCGACATATTTAGACAATGCTGCGAGAGACTTGTCGAAATATGAATAGGCAATGGAAGTAGCGCTGGTGAGGTCTTTATCTGTCTTGAGTGCGGTTATCGCATCGCTCGCCGAATAAGTAGGGGCGAGTTCTTGGGTAGCTGTCTCACCGAGCGTATAGAGCCCCACCTTGATGCGCGATCCCGTCGGATCCGCAGCCTTGATGAGATCGACGACTTCCTGGGCGGCTGTGACGGCGACGTCCGCCCTGAGGGAGACGCTTGCGGCCTTGGCTGCAGAGTATAAGGTCGAATAGCTGGACGACCCCACCTTCCACGGGCCTCCCTCCACCTCGTGGCAGGCGAAAACACAATTGCTCGCTGAGCCAGACGTGTTCTTTATGTTCATCATCGTCGTCTGCCCGGCGCTTGTCGCGGCCAGCAGCATCGAGGCGGATTTGTCCAGCGCGATATATACTTCGAGGTAGGAAGTCGCCGGACCTGCGACCGCCGCGGCGACCTTAACATTGACGTTGTCGATGCCAGCGATCTTCATCATCGTCGTCGGCACAACGCCTTGAACCGTCGCCTGGATGGTCCGGTTCGACTTGCTGATGGCGATCGTATCGGTGTCGATCGTGTAGCCGATCCCGGCGGACTTGCCCTGCGCGTTGAACCAGACCTTTACGCGCTCCTTGATATTTGCTTCGGTCAGCGTGTCGACTTCGCGCACGGCGGCGATCAGCGCTGCATCGAGATCATCCTGCATGCGGTCGCGGATGTTGTAGGCGTGGACATAGTCGATGGACGCGCCGACGCCGATCAGGGTGGGGACGGAGACGAGGGCGAAAGTGAGCGCGAAATTGCCGCTGCGGTCGGCGCCGAAAAGCGACGCCGTCCGTGCGGCGGCGCTTCTGAAACGGCGCAACATGCCTGTCAGCAAAGGGCTCAAAACATCACTCCGGAAATATTCGTCCGGCGCGATCATGACGCCCAAGCCTTGCCATTCGGTTAAGACGCCCCGTATCGAGCCGATCCGGGGCGGCTGGCGTCAATCGTGAAAGGCGTCCACGATCTTGCGGCGGCCGAGCATGAAGGCGTCGGCGACATGGGTCAGCGGCGCGATGTCGCAGTCGCTGACGCCGGCTTTGACGATTTCGGCGAAGCGCCCGTAAAGATTGGGATATTCCATGATCGGGCCTTCGAAGGAGAGCACGCCGTCGATGAACAGCTTGCCGCCGCCGTCCGCCAGACGCATCTTGCCGGCTTCCGTTTCGGCTTCGATGTCCCAGCTCTGCGGGCCGGTCTGGCGCCAGTCGAATTCGGCCGAGACGTCAGGCTTGTCGGCGTTGGAAAAGCGCATGCTCGCGGCGATGGGCGCGGCGCGGTTTTCCGGGAATTCCAGCTCGGCTTCGGTGATGAAGACCGGTTTCGGCAGGATATGGGTCAGGATCGACAGCGCGTTGATGCCGGGGTCGAAGACGCCGAGGCCACCCGGCTCCCAGATCCAGGCCTGACCGGGATGCCAGTGACGCACGTCTTCCTTCCAGTTGATGAACAGCGACTTCATCGGCGACGCCGCGAGGAAGTCCTTGGCGGCCTCCACCGCCGGCGCATAGCGTGAATGCCAGCTGGCGAACAGCGACACGCCTTTGGCCTCGGCGATCCGCTTGAGGTCTTCCACTTCGGAAATCGTCGCGCCCGGCGGCTTTTCGAGGAAGACATGCTTGCCGGCGTTCAACGCGGTCAGCGCCGCCTCGTAGCGGAATTGCGGCGGCATGCACAGCGACACCGCCTCGATCTCCGGCATGGCCGCGAGCATCTCCTCGATCGATTTGAAGGACGGCACGCCGTCCACCGTCCCATGACGGCTGGCGGTGGCGACGAGGGCGAAGTCTCCGTTGCCGGCGATCGCCGGAAGATGCTGGTCGCGCACGATTTTACCGACGCCGACGATTGCGAGCTTGATGGGGGCCATCTGTCTGTTCCCGAACTGAGTGTTTCCTGGAAAAGTATGATTATTATCCGCTCTTACCAGAATGCCGCCGCCGGGCAAGCGCCGAGCCAAGGAAGCAACTGGTAAATCCGCGCTTTTTGTGATGCACTGCCGGAGAGGGAGTGGCAAGCATGATCAGAAGGGCTGCGAAAACCGATCTCGAGGCGCTGGTGTCCTGGGCGGCGAAAGAAGGCTGGAATCCCGGGCTGGGCGACGCCGACGCCTTCTGGCGCGCCGATCCCGAGGGGTACTGGGTGGATGAGGTGGATGGCGAGATCGCCGCCGGCGTTTCGCTGGTGCATCACCATCAGGATTACGGTTTTCTCGGTTTCTATATCGTCGCGCCCCAATTCCGCGGTCAGGGTCTCGGCTTCAGGCTGTGGAGCCAGGTTCTGGCGATGAGCCGGGCAAAGACCGTCGGGCTCGACGGCGTGGTGGCGCAACAGGAAAACTACCGCAAATCCGGCTTCGCCTATGCCCATGCCAATGCCCGCTACGGCGCCCAACTCGCTTGCGAGGATCCGATGGATCCGCGCATCGTCCCGGCGGCGAGCGCGCCGATCGAGGCGCTTCTCGCCTATGACGCCGGCTGCAATCCCGCCGCCCGCGACCGGTTTCTCGCCGCCTGGCTCGACCCGCAAGCCGACGCCCGGCATGGCCGTTTCGCACTCGCCTTCCGCGACGGCGGCGCGGTGACCGGCCTCGGCGCCATCCGCGCCTGCGGCTCCGGCTATAAGATCGGCCCGCTGTTCGCCGATACGCCCGATATCGCCGACCGACTGTTCCGTGCGCTGGTGGCGGGCGTCGGCGGCGGCCATGTCTATCTCGACATTCCCATGCCCAATCCCGAGGCGAGGGCGCTGGCGCTGCGCTACGGCATGCATCCGGTGTTCGAGACCGCGCGCATGTATCGCGGCCATTATCCCGAACTGCCGCTCCGACGCATCTTCGGCGTCACGACCTTCGAGCTCGGCTGATTGTCGATGTCGCCGGAAATTCATGGGACTGCGGTTTAATCGGCGCGGCTGCCTCCTATATCAGAGAGGGGGGCGCTGAACCGAAAGGAACGCAGATGTCCGAACTCATCGTCTTCGGCTATGACAGCCAAGCCCAGGCCGAAGAAGCCCGCAAGGGTCTCTTCAATCTCTCCCGCGATTATCTCGTCACCGTCAATGACGCCGTGGTCGCCACCGCCGAGCCCGATGGCGAGATCAAGCTCCACCAGATGGTCAATCTCTGGGCGCTCGGCGCCTCGGGCGGCGCCTTCTGGGGCCTGCTGGCCGGTTTGCTTTTCTTCAATCCGTTGATGGGCGTTGCCGCAGGCGCGGCGTCGGGCGCTCTCGCCGGCGCGCTCACCGATTACGGCATCAACGACAAATTCATGAAGGATGTCGCGGGCGTGTTGCAGCCGGGTCAGGCAGCCCTGTTCCTGCTCGCCGAACGCGCCTCGTCCGATCGCGTGATCGAGGCGATGAGCGCGCATGGCGGCCGAATCATCCGCACCAATCTCGACCGCAGCCAGGAAGCCCGGCTGATGGAGATTTTCGACAAGGCCCGCCGCGAAGTGGCGCCGTCGCCTCTGGCGAGCCGTGCCGAAGACACGCCGCATTCGATTTGACGAGAAACGGCGCCCTTAGGCGCCGAGCTCTTCCAGTTCGGTCGAGACGAGCAGCCATTCCTCCTCGGTGTCGGCGAGCTTCTTGGCGGCGTTTGCGCGCGCCTTGGTGAGTTCGCCGGCCCGCGTCGGGTTCTTGGCGTAAAGCTGGGGATCGGCGAGTTCGGTGTCGATGCCTTGGATCAGCCGTTCGATCTTGCCGATCATCGCCTGCAATTCATCGACCTTCTTGCGCAACACCGCCGGATTGCCGCGTTTGGGCTGGACGGAGACGGCGACCTGCGGCGCCGGCGCTTCTTCCTTCTCCTTGCGCGGCTTTTTGTTCGAGCCGACGACGATGTCGCGATACTCGTCCATGTCGCCTTCGAACGGCTTCACCGTGCCGTCGCGCACGATCCAGAGACGGTCGACGGTGGCCTCGATGAGATATCGGTCATGCGAGATCAGGATGACGGCGCCCGAATAATCGTTCAACGCCTCGATCAGCGCGCGGCGGCTGTCGATATCCAGATGGTTGGTCGGCTCGTCGAGAATGAGCAGGTTTGGCGCCTCGAAGGCGGCGATCCCCATCAGAAGACGCGCCTTTTCGCCGCCCGAAAGATCTTTCGCCGCCGTATCCATCTTGGCGGTGGCGAGCCCCATCTGCGCCACGCGGGAGCGCACCCTGGCTTCCGGCTCCGTCGGCATCAGCCGGCGAATGTGATCGACGGCGCTCTGGTCCGGGATCAGGTCGTCCAACTGATGCTGGGCGAAGAAGCCGACCTTGAGATTGGGCGCCGAGGTCACCCTGCCGCCCAGCGGGGCGAGCCGTCCGGAGATGAACTTGGCGAAGGTCGATTTGCCGTTGCCGTTCGAGCCGAGCAGCGCGATGCGGTCATCCGTGTCGATCCGGACGTTGATATTCCTGAGAATGGCGTTGCCCGGCGTATATCCCGCCAGCCCGCCTTCCACCGCGATAATCGGCGAGGCCGCCTCGCGCTTGGGGTCGGGGAAGGAGAAGCCCTGCACATGCTCATGCGTGACCGCCGCCACCGTTCCCAGCCGCTCCAGCGCCTTGATGCGGCTCTGCGCCTGCTTGGCCTTGGTGGCCTTGGCCTTGAAGCGATCGATGAAGCTCTGCAGATGCTTGCGCTGCGCCTCGTTCTTGGCCTTGGCCTTGGTCTGAAGCTCCTCGGCTTCCGCCTTCTGCCGCTCGAACTGGTCGTAGGGGCCGCGATAGAAAGTCAGCTTCTGCTTGTCGAGATGGACGATGGAATTGACGGCCGAATTCAGGAGATCGCGGTCGTGGCTGATGATGATGACGGTGTGCGGATAGCGGCGGATATAATCCTCCAGCCACAGCGCGCCTTCGAGATCGAGATAGTTGGTCGGCTCGTCGAGCAGCAGCAGGTCAGGCTCGGAGAACAGCACGGCCGCGAGCGCGACGCGCATCCGCCAGCCGCCCGAAAAACTCTTGGCCGGCCGGTGCTGCGCCTCTTCGTCGAAGCCGAGGCCGGCGAGGATGGAGGCGGCGCGGGCTTCGGCCGAATAGGCGTCGATATCGGCGAGCCTCACCTGGATCTCGGCGATGCGATGCGGATCGGTGGCGGTCTCGGCCTCCGCGAGCAGGCTGGCGCGCTCCTTGTCGGCGGCGAGCACGATGTCGATCAGCGGATCGTCGGTGCCCGGCGCTTCCTGCGCCACTTGGCCGATGCGCGCGCCCCGGGGAATCGAGACGTCGCCTGATTCTGGCGCCATCTCACCGGTGATGATCTTGAACAGCGTGGATTTGCCCGCGCCGTTGCGCCCCACCAGACCGGCTTTGACGCCGGCGGGCAGGGTGACGCTGGCGTCGTCGAGAAGAAGTCGCCCGGCAATGCGGGCCGTCAGTCCTGAAATCGCGATCATGCCCGCGCTTTAGCGGAAAAAACCGGTGAGGGGAATATGGCCTTCGCGCTCTCCGTCACATCCACTCTTTGCCGTCGCTGCGAATGAAATAGACCAGATCGAGCGCCAGACTCGGTTTGCCCATGCTGGTCAACATCATATGGCATTGACCGCGATGATGGGTCTGGTGGTTGAACATGTGGGACAGGGCGCCGCTCAATCTCTGCGTCACCGTTTCCGTCGAACTCACCGGCGTATAGGTGAACCGTCCCGCGATATCGGTCTCGGATAGGCTGTCTATCAAGCTGATGATGCGCTCGTCCTCCGCGCTGCGCGCCTGCCGCAGTGCTGCGAAATCATCGTACAGGATGGCGTCGAGGCGGGACGGCGCCTCGCCTTTGCCGGTGAAGCGGTTCTGCCAGATGCGGTCGGCGGCGAGAATGTGATTAAGCGTCGCGTGCAGCGAGCCGAAAAAGGCGCCCGTCGCGGCGCGGCGCTCCTCTTCGCTCAACGTGGCGGCGGTGTCGTAAAGCAAAGTGTTGGCCCAGCGGTTATAGGCTGCGAACATGCGGAATGTTTCTATCATCGCGTCTCTCCTTTGCGCCAAACGCTAACCCGACGATTGATCAGTCTCCAGCAGCCTCTGATATGAAATGTTTGAATTGGACGGATGCGCAGATCCTGTTTCATGCTGCCGTGAAAGAACCGCGAGGATTTAGCGAGGATTAGAATGAAGCTCTACACGCTCTGCGGCGAAAGCCGCGACATCAGATTTTCCCCTCACGCCTGGAAAGCGGTGATGGCCTTGCATCACAAGGGCTTGGCCTTTGAAGAGGCGCCGACGCCGTTCACAGCCATTCCAAAGCTGGAAAATGGCTTCTCGCCGACCGTGCCGCTGCTGAAGGATGGCGAAAGGCTGGTGCGCGACAGTTTCGACATCGCCGTCTATCTCGACGAAGCCTATCCGGATCGGCCCTCGCTGTTCGGCGGCGCGGCGGGCAGGGCGCTCAGCCGGACGATCGAAGGCTACAGCCAGTTCGTGATCCATCCGGCGCTGACGCGGATCATGCTGACCGAGATCCACGATTGCCTGGCTCCTGAGGATCAGGCCTATTTCCGCGCCAGCCGCGAGAGCCGGCTCGGCAAATCGCTCGAAGCCGTGGTCGCCGAGCGCGAGCGGGAGATCGCAGCCTTTCCCGCCAAGCTCGACCCCATGCGGCACGCGCTCAAGCATCAGGCGTGGCTCGGCGGGGAAACACCCTTGTTCGCCGACTATATCGTCTTCGGCGCGCTGCAATGGGCCCGCGTCGTCTCCCCCGTCAGCCTGTTGCAAAACGACGATCCGGTGGCGGACTGGTTCCAGCGCTGCCTCGATCTCCATGATGGAGCCGGACGGGCGGTCGCCGCGGCGGCGTAAGTGCTTCCTGAAACATGTGACAAAGCCATGATATTCCCTCTTTGAGGGTCTGTCTCGGCCTCTACCCCTTGTTTTCGCGGGAGAAGGCGGCTATTGAGCCGCCCACCCAAGGAAATCAACCGATAGAGGATCAAGACATGGCGATTGAACGCACCTTCTCGATGATCAAGCCGGACGCCACCAAGCGCAACCTGACGGGCGCCATCACCAAGATGCTCGAAGACGCCGGCCTGCGCGTCGTCGCCTCCAAGCGCGTCTGGATGAGCCGCCGCGAAGCCGAAGGCTTCTACGCCGTGCACAAGGAGCGTCCCTTTTTCGGCGAACTCGTCGAAGGCATGACCTCTGGTCCGACCGTGGTGCAGGTGCTGGAAGGCGAAAACGCCATCCTCAAGAACCGCGAAATCATGGGCGCCACCAACCCGGCAAACGCCGATGAAGGCACGATCCGCAAGACCCACGCTTTGTCGATCGGCGAAAATTCGGTGCACGGCTCCGACGCTCCGGAAACCGCTGCCCAGGAAATCAAGTACTGGTTCTCCGACACCGAAATCGTCGGCTGAAGTCTGCACGCGGAGCTCTCTCCGATGTGAATTTTCGAACCGCTCGCGAGGCAATTCGCGGGCGGTTTTTCTTTGCGCCCGATTGTCTGGCGTTGCCCGCTGTGGAACTGTGCGGCGCAACAAATCGCCGCCATCGCCGAGGTGCCTTCATGCGGACCATATCAGCCAATCCCTATCCCTGGCCGCATGACCGCGTGATCGCGCCCGAGACGACGGCGCTCGTCGTCATCGACATGCAGCGGGATTTCTGCGAGGTCGGCGGTTATGTCAGTTCCATGGGCTATGACGTCGCGCCGGCTCGCGCGTTGATCCCGCACATCCAAGCCGTATTGGCGGCGGTGCGGGCCTGGGGCGGGCTGGTGGTGCACACCCGCGAGGGCCACCGGCCGGATCTTTCCGATCTACCGTCGCAGAAGCGCTTCCGCTCGGCCAATGGCGGCGCGGAAATCGGCAGCCAGGGCCCGCTCGGACGCCTTCTGGTGCGCGGCGAAGCGGGGTGGGACATCGTTTCCGAACTCGCGCCCGCGCCCGGCGAACCCATCATCGACAAGCCCGGCTTTTCCGCCTTCTACGCCACCGATCTCGACCGAATTCTCATCGCTCGCGGCGTCCGCCGTCTGATCGTCGCAGGCGTCACCACCGACATCTGCGTTCACTCGACCATCCGCGACGCCACCGAACGCGGCTATGAATGCCTGCTGCTGGAGGATTGTTGCGCGGCGACCGTGGCGTCCAACCATGAGGCGGCGCTGGAGACGATCCGCTCCGAAGGCGGGATTTTCGGCGCGACGGCGAGGAGCAGGGACGTTTTGGATGTTCTCAACGCAGCTACCCTTGAAGCCCGCACGCTTTCCTGAATTTCACATGGCCCTCGGCGTCATAGGCTGATGGGTTCTTGTCATAGGCGTTGCCGCGCACCAGCGCCTGTTCCGGCATCACGGTCTGGTCGAGCGTCGAGGCGAGCGTGGTCTTGATGACCTGCATCTCCTTGCCCTGGGGATCGCGCAGGGTGACGGTGATCGCATAGGGCTTGTCGGCGACGATGCAGTCGAGATCCGGGCTCTGGAAATCGATGCGGGTCATGGTGGGGAACACCTTCCTGGTGACCGAGAGCGGCGGCCCGCCGGCGGGATTTTCGAAGTCTGCCGTCACCAGCGAACCATCCGGCACATCGGCGAGCCGGTTGAGGTTGAGCGTGTAATAGGCCTTGGAGAGCCGCACGTTGAAGATGAAGATCTTGCCGTTGATGCTCAGATAGTCGTTGGCCTCGCGCTGGCAGCCGGCGAGCATCAGTACGGCAAGCGCTGTGAGCAGCCTGCGTTTCATCCGTCTTTCCCCTTTTTTCGCCGATAGTGCAGCCGCGCCTTGGCGCGGTTGCCGCAGACGGCCATGTCGCACCAGGCGCGACTCTTGTTCTTGCTGCGGTCGATAAACAGCCAGCCGCAATTCGGGCAGATCTTCAGCCGCTCTGGCTCCGGCATGGCGACGAGCCGCAGCGCCGAGCGCGCCGTGGCGAGATCGACCGGTTCGGGCGAGGTTGCGTCTGGATGGGTGCGGAGGATGCGGGCGATGGCGTCGAGAAGGTCGGCGAGCAGCACGGGGTCGTCGCGGCGCTCGTCCGCCTTGAGCCGATAAAACGCATCCACCTTCTCCCGCAACTCCAGGAAAAGACTCTGGTTTTCCATGCTCACCGGGGCAAGTGGCGCGAAGTCGTCGCGCTCTGCGCACAGGATTTCCGCCGCGACTGGAAAGGCGGCGAGGTGTTCCGGCGCGGCGAAGCGATCGACCCGCTCGTCGGGATCGGCGCGCAGGATGACGCTGTTGGCGACATCAAGCGCCAGCGCGCCGCCGGAAAAACGGTGAGGGGTCCATTCAAAGCTCATGACGAAATAATAACTGGTAAAATCGCTTTTACAAGTTATATTTCGCCATGCTCACCGCCTCGGACCTCGCCTTCTTTCTGCAACAGTTCATCAACGCCGCCCCAATAGCGGCGCTCTACGCGCTGCTGGCCTTCGGCTATTCGATCAGCTTCGCGTTGACGCGGCGGCCGGATTTCACCATGGGGGCGCTTTTCGCCTTTACGGGTCAGATCTTCATCTTCTTCACCGGCTTCGGCTGGACGGCGCTGTGGCTGACCTATCCGGCCGCCCTCGGCTTCGGCGCGGTGGTCGCGCTTATTTATGGCGTGACGACGGGAGGTCTGATCGGCTGGAAGATCACGGGGCCGCTGCAGGCGCGCGCGCCGACCTCGGTGATACCGGCCTCGCTCGCGCTGATGATCGTGCTGATGGAGCTGGTCCGTATCGCCGCCGACAGCCGCGACCTCTGGCTGTCGCCTTTTCTCAATCAGCGTTTCATTCTCTGGCAGGGCGGCGGTTTTCCGGTGTCGATCACGCTGATCCAGAGCCTCGAGCCTGCTCTGGTCGCAATCCTTCTCGTTGGATCGGCGGCCTATCTCTCCAGAAGCGCGGCCGGCCGCGCCTGGCGCGCCGTCGCCGACGACCCGCTCGCGGCCGAACTCATGGGCGTGAACGCGCGAAACGTCGTCGTCCTCGCCGGTCTGGCGACAGCGGTTGCAGCAGGGCTCGCCGGCCTCTTGGCGACTGCCTATTACGGCTCGATGGATTTCGGCTCCGGGCTGATGTTCGGCTTGAAAGTGGTGATGATCGCCGCGATCGGCGAACAGACCTCACCGGGCCGCTGCGCGCTCGGCGCGGTCGTGTTCGGCCTGGCCGAGACTTTCTTCGGCGCCTATGTCAGCTTCGAATGGCGCGATCTCGCCATGATGGGCATGCTGGTGGCGCTGGCCGTGACGCTACGTCGGGAAAGCCGGTTATGATGGACGGTCGCCATCGAATTGTTCTGCGCCGGGCAGGGGATCCAGCCAGTGTTCCCGGCGCTTGATCCATAATTCGTAGCTCGGCGCGAGATCGGTCGGCGCCTCGTCCAGGCTGCCGAAGCGGATTTCCGCCTCTTCCGTCGTCACCGTGAACAGACGTCCGCCGCAAAGCGGGCAGAAGCTGCGACCCTGATAGGTTCTGATCTCGCCCTGATATGTCAGAGCCTTGGCCGGATAGATTGCGTAACAGGCGAAGGCCGAGCCGCTCTCCTTGCGGCAATCCAGGCAATGGCAGATGCCCACCCGCAAGGGGTCGCCTGTCACTTCATAACGCGCTTCGCCGCACAGGCATCCACCCTGTCTCTTGGTCATGATCTCTCTCCTCGTCCTCCCCGGAAAATCGAGATCGCCGTAGATTTGTTCCCGAGAGATCAGCGACGCCAGCGGGCGAAGGCCGCGTCGTCGGCGTCTTTGGCGCTCACCCAGTCGCCGGTCCGGCCGTCGCGGCCATGTTCCTTCTTCCAGAAAGGGGCGGCCGTCTTGAGGAAATCCATCACGAAATTGGCGCCGTCGAAGGCCGCCTGCCGATGCGGCGAGGCGGCGATCACGAGCACGATTTGCTCGCCCGGGGCGATCTTGCCGAAACGGTGAATGGCGGAAAGGCCCTGCAGCGGCCAGCGGTCTGCGGCCTCCTGGCAGGCTTTGGCAATCTGGGCTTCGGCCATGCCGGGATAATGTTCGAGCTCCAGCGCCTCGAGCCGGCCACCTTCGTCGCGGCAGAGACCGGTAAAGCTCACCACGGCCCCGATATCGGCGCGGCCTTCGGTCAGGCGCGCCATCTCGGCCGCGATATCGAAATCCTCGGCCTGCACCCTGATATGGATGGGGCAGGACGCCATGTCAGCCGCCCGTCATCGGCGGAAAAATGCCGATCTCGCGCGCCCCGAGAATGCTTTCGCCATGCTCGGCATGCTCCTGATCGACGGCGACGCGGATCACGCGGTCATGTTCGAGCGCCGTTTCATACTCTTCGCCGAGGCCCTTGAGATGAATCAGCAATTCTCCGACGGTCGTCACACCCTCGGGCAGATCGAGCGTCTCGCCTGGTTTGCCGATCCGTTCCCTGACCCAGGCGAAGTAGACGAGATCGACTTTCATTCCTCGTCCACCACATGCTTGAGGCCGGCGCGGAAATAGTCATAGCCGGTATAGATGGTCAGAAGAGCCGACACCCAGAGCAGCCCGATGCCGGTCTCCGTGGTGTAGATGAAGATGTTGTCGCCGGCGTGACCCACCAGCAGGAAGCCGAGCGCCACCATCTGCGCGGTGGTCTTCCATTTGGCGATGCGGGTCACCGGCACCGACACTTTCAACGCCGCGAGATATTCGCGCAGGCCGGAGACGAGAATTTCGCGGCAGAGAATTATGATCGCCGCCCACAGCGTCCAGCCGGCGATGGTCTGGTCGGCGGCGAGCAGCAGCAGCACCGAAGACACCAGCAGCTTGTCGGCGATGGGATCGAGCATGCGGCCGATATTGGACGTCTGTTTCCAGATGCGCGCGAGATAACCGTCGAGGAAATCCGTGATCGAGGCGACGGCGAACAGCCAGAAGGCGGTCCAGCGCGCAAAATCGGAACTCTGCAATTCGCCGTTCACGAAAAAACACACGACGATCAGCGGCACCGCCACGATCCGTGCATAGGTCAACATATTCGGTATATTGTATGCGCGCTTTGCCATGATTTCCGTCTGAGACTCGCCAATTCTGCTATTGGAACTGCCGATTGCGCCCGGGTCAAGGCGAACGCAGGTCCAATGCCGCTGTCCGGAACATAAGGGAGCGGGTGAGCCGGTTCAAATTCAATTGCGCCTTTCGATGAAATAATTCGGCCGCGGCCGATCGTTAGCCCGCGGGAAACAAGTTCGGCGTAGGCTCCAAAGCGTAATCACGATGCGGCGCCGGGGAAATGCGCCGTCAGGGGGCATGGTGCGCATCGCATTTCTTTCAGGCCTGATCGCCGCGGCTATGACGGGCGCCGCCGCCGCAGACGAACTGACGCTGACGCCGCAGGTCAGCACGCTCGGCGTGGGCATCGGCGCCGAAAAGCGGCTGAATGACGCCTGGGCGGCGCGTTTCGACGTGTCTGGCGCCAGTTTCTCCTTCTCCTACGCTGCCAAAAAATCCGACACCGACAACAGGGCGCGCCTCTTCAGCCTCGGCGCCGTGGCGGATTACTATCCCTATGAAGACGGGCTGCGGCTGTCCGCCGGCGTCAGGTTGTCGGGCTCCTATGTGAAGGGCAGCCTGTCCAATCTCGAACGCCAATACGGCAAGGGCAAGGATGCGATCACGGTGATCATCCGCGATCCCCTCACCACCTACAAGATCACCCAAAATCCTGTGCAGCCCTATCTCGGCGTCGGCTATAGCCTGAAGGTCAAGGAGAGGCTCAGCGTCAGCCTGGATGTCGGCGCGCTTTATGGAGGCCAGCCGGATCTCCACGTCGTCTCGCATGCCGATCTCTACGGCTTCACCGAACAGCAGATCCAGAACGAGATCCGCAAGCAGCAGGAGCGTTTGAACGCCTATCAGGTCTATCCCGTTGTTCAGATCGGCCTGACCTATCGCTTCTGAAGCGCAGGAGACTAGGGACGGATCAGTCCGCCGTGATAGACGAGATTGTAGGCTTCGACGCCGCCGACCTCGATGCGTTCGCGGCCGGTGAAGCGGCTGAAATCGCCGTCGTTTTCGTCGACATAGACCCCATGATCGTGGGCGCAGCGGTAGCCGCCCAAAAACCGGCCTTCCTCGGCATAGAGTTTTCCGAGCGCATGCTTGATCACGGCGCCCGCGCGTGAGGCGTCGATGCGGTCGTCATGGATGATATAGCCGAAATAGGACATGGCCCAGACCGGCTCGCCGCGCCGCCAAACCACTTCCTGTCCGGAAAAATCCGTGCCGCCGAAATAGCTGTCGAGATAGGACCACTCGCCGCGTTTCCACGAAACATCATGGGCGCCCATGCGTGAGGGCGTCGTCGCCTGCGCGGCGCCGCCGACATAGGCGGCGCGCTTGGCCTCGATGATCACGGCTTCCAACTCGTCCATGCGATCCCCTCCGTCCTGTCAGGCAAACCTAACTCCACTCATGAGGAATCGCAAGAACAAAAAGTGAACATCAACCAGGATTGCAGGCGGCGATGGCGGCGGCGTCGCTCCAGGTCGCAAAAGGCGATTGCTCTGCCTCGATCGAGATGCTGCTCCTGACCGGATCGCCGTCTTCAGGAAAGGTCTCGCGAAAGCCCTTGCCGGTGAGAATGTTGATGTCGCACTGGCCGGCATTGGCGAGATCGATCGTATCGCGCCAGGAATATGAAAAGCCGGCGACGACCAGCGCCTTGTTGCGATAGGCGAGCGTCAGTTTCTGGTTCCATCGGCTGCGTCCGACAGCGTCGTTGCGCGTGTTGACGGCGAGCGACCCGTTCGGAAGCTTTTCGAGGAAAGGTTCCTGCCCCACCAGACTGTCCGGTCCGGCCTGGCCCCAGACCTGGCCCTTCACCACCTCCGTCGGCTCCAGATAGCCGCGGCCCTCGACGCCGAGAAGAAAGTGCAGGTCCATGGCCTCCTCGCCGCGGACGAGAAACGCCAAATCCGGCTCGCCGTCTTTGTTGAAGTCGCCGGCGACGGCCGAGACGATCGATGAGGTGTCGATAGGGTCCGCGAGAGCCGGATGGACGGCGAACAGGCTGAGAGCGATGAAAACGGGCAGGCGCATCGTGAAATCTCCGGTCACGCGTTATTTGTTGCAACAACGGCTGTTGCAGCCGCTTTATTCACGGAAAGCTTTCGTTAACCTTCCACCTGTGGAGATCGTTGACAACGGAACAATAAAAGAACATAAATAGAACATATCCGAACAGGAGGCGTAAATGACCGATTTCCTTCGTGACATGGCAGCATTCACTTCAGTCGTTATGTTCGTGGCGAGCTTTGCCGTGGTGATGAGCGCGCTGTGAGTTGAGGCGGCTCCGCTTCGCCTCGGGCTGGACTGGCGCCGGTCCGACCCGCTACAACGGATCAAAGAATCCAGGTGAAGCGATATGGCCGACGCGGACGCAATTTCTCCCCTCGAGGGTCTGGCTGAAACGCCGCAATTCGTGCATCTCCGGGCGCACTCCGCCTATTCGCTTCTGGAAGGGGCCTTGCCGGTCAAGAAGATCATCGCGAAAGCGGTGGCCGACCAGCAGCCGGCATTGGGCCTGACCGACACCAACAATCTCTTTGCGGCTCTGGAGTTTTCCAAGCTCGCCTCTGGCGACGGGCTGCAGCCGATCATCGGCTGCCAGCTGTCTATCGATTTCGAGGACGAGGCTGCGGATGAACGAAGCCGCCAGCCGCAAATGCGCAAACTGCCGGCGATCGTGCTGCTCGCGGCGACGACCGACGGCTATAACGTGGTCTCCAATCTCGTCAGCCGCGCCTATATGGAAGGCGACGGG
The DNA here is from genome assembly GCF_005222915.1 of Rhizobium sp. FKL33. Classification (GTDB taxonomy): domain Bacteria; phylum Pseudomonadota; class Alphaproteobacteria; order Rhizobiales; family Rhizobiaceae; genus Rhizobium_E. The sequence continues at coordinate 23,466 of NZ_STFX01000005.1, read as the reverse complement.
CCGGGCACGATCCACATCAAGCGCTCCTGGCTGGATCATGGGACGGAAGGTGTCATAGCGCTGACCGGCGCCTCTGCCGGCCCCGTCGATATGGCGTTGCGCGAGGGACATGCGTCGCTGGCCGAGGCCCGGCTCAAGACCTTGGCGGACTATTTCCCCGGCCGGCTCTATGTCGAATTGCAGCGTCACGCCGGCTATGACCGCCGTCATGAGAACCGCATGTTGGAGCTGGCCTATCGGCTGGAGCTGCCGATCGTCGCCACCAACGAGCCGTTCTTCCCGTCGGTCGACGATTTCGAGGCGCATGACGCGCTGATGGCGGTGGCGCATGGCGCGCTGGTCTCCGACGACAGCCGCTTCCGCCTGACCCGCGACCATTATTTCAAGAGCCGGGCGGAAATGGCCAAGCTCTTCGCCGATCTGCCCGAGGCGATCGAGAATACGGTGGAAATCGCCCGCCGCTGCGCCTTCATGCTCAAGGGCGTCGCGCCGATCCTGCCGCGTTTCACCGGCGCCTCGGACGACCATGCCGCCGCCGAAAAGGCCGAGTCGGACGAGCTCGCGCGCCAGGCCTGGGAGGGCCTGCGCATGCGGCTCGACACGATCGGTCTCGCCAACGGCTATACCGAGAAGGATTACAACGAGCGGCTCGATTTCGAGCTGTCGATCATCACCAAGATGAAGTTCCCAGGCTACTTCCTGATCGTGGCGGACTTCATCAAATGGGCCAAGCAGCATGATATTCCGGTCGGGCCGGGCCGTGGTTCGGGCGCAGGCTCGCTGGTCGCCTATGCGCTCACCATCACCGACATCGACCCCTTGCGCTTCTCGCTGCTGTTCGAACGCTTCCTCAATCCGGAACGCGTGTCGATGCCCGACTTCGATATCGACTTCTGCCAGGATCGCCGCGAAGAGGTGATCCGCTACGTGCAGCAGAAATATGGCCGCGAGCAGGTGGCGCAGATCATCACCTTCGGGTCGCTGCAGGCGCGCGCGGCGCTGCGCGACGTCGGTCGCGTGCTGGAAATGCCCTATGGCCAGGTCGACCGCATCTGCAAGCTGGTGCCCAACAACCCGGCCAATCCGACGCCGCTTTATAAAGCGATCGAGGAGGAGCCGCGCCTGAAGGAAGAGGCGGAGAAGGAGCCGGTGGTCGCCCGCCTGCTCAACATCGCCCAGAAGATCGAAGGCCTCTATCGCCACGCCTCCACCCACGCCGCCGGCATCGTCATCGGCGACCGGCCGCTCGCGCAGCTCGTGCCGCTGTATCGAGACCCGCGCTCCGACATGCCGGTCACCCAGTTCAACATGAAATGGGTGGAGCAGGCGGGTCTGGTGAAGTTCGACTTCCTCGGCCTGAAGACGCTGACGGTGCTGAAGACCGCCGTCGATTTCATCGCCAAGCGCAATATCGAGGTCGATCTCTCGGCTTTGCCGCTCGATGACAAACTGACGTATGAGATGCTGTCGCGCGGCGAGACGGTGGGAGTGTTCCAGGTGGAAAGCGCGGGCATGCGCAAGGCGCTGATCGGCATGCGGCCCGACTGTATCGAGGACATCATCGCGCTGGTGGCGCTGTATCGTCCGGGCCCGATGGAGAACATCCCGGTCTACAACGCCCGCAAACATGGCGAGGAGGAGATCGAGTCGGTTCATCCGACCATCGATTACCTGCTCAAGGAAACGCAGGGCGTCATCGTCTACCAGGAACAGGTCATGCAGATCGCGCAGGTGCTGTCGGGCTATTCGCTCGGCGAAGCCGACCTTCTACGCCGCGCCATGGGTAAGAAGATCAAGGAGGAGATGGACAAGCAGCGCGAGCGCTTCGTCGAGGGCGCGATCGCCAACAAGGTCTCCAAACCGCAGGCCAACCTGATCTTCGACCTGCTCGCCAAATTCGCCAATTACGGCTTCAACAAATCGCACGCCGCAGCCTATGCCGTGGTGTCCTATCAGACCGCCTATCTGAAGGCGCATTATCCGGTCGAATTCCTTGCCGCGTCGATGACGCTCGATATGGCCAACACCGAAAAGGTCAACGACTTCCGCCAGGACGCCATGCGGCTCGGCATCAAGATCGTGCCGCCTTCGGTGCAGACCTCGTTCCGCCGCTTCGAGACCGGCGACAACTGCATCTTCTATTCGCTCGCCGCCATCAAGGGCGTCGGCGAAGCGGTGGTCGACCATATCGTCGAGGCCCGCGGCGACACGCCCTTCGAAAGCCTCGAGGATTTCTGCCTGCGCACCGATCCCAAGCTCGTCAATCGTCGCGTCTGGGAAAGCCTGATTTCGGCCGGCGCCTTCGATTGCTTCGGCGTCGACCGCGCCACGCTGGCCGCCGGTATCGATCGGCTCATGGCCTATGCGCAGCGCGCCGTGCAGAACAAGACCAGCGGCCAGTCCGATATGTTCGGCTCCGGCGCGTCGGGTCCCGAAAAAATCGGCCTGCAGCCGACCGCGCCCTGGCTGGCCTCGGAAAAGCTGCTCAAGGAATTCCAGGTCCTCGGCTTCTATCTGACCGCCCATCCGCTCGACGCCTATAACGCCGTGCTGGCGAAGCTTCGCGTGCAGACCTTCGCCAATTTCACCAATGCGGTGAAGCAGGGCAAGGCGCCGGGGCGGCTCGCGGGCACCGTGATCTCCAAGCAGGAGCGCAAGACCCGCACGGGCAACAAGATGGGCATCGTTGCTTTCTCGGATTCCTCCGGCCAGTTCGAGGCGGTGATGTTCTCCGAGACGCTGGCGCAATATCGCGACCTGCTCGAAACCGGCAAATCCTATGTGATCGGCGTCGAAGCCGAAGAGCGGCCGGAAGGCGTGAGCCTGCGCATCCAGTCGGTGCAGTCGCTCGAGGAAAAGTCGGTGCAGATGCAGAAGGCCATGCGCATCTTCCTGCGCGACGCGGCGCCCCTGCGCTCGGTGGCGACGCATCTCAACCAGAGGGGCGAGGGCGTGGTGTCGTTCATCGTCATCAAGGACGAGGGCAAGCGCGAGATCGAGGTGGAGCTGCCCGAGCGGTTCCGCATCTCGCCGGAGATCGCCGCCGCCATGCGCGCGACCCCCGGGGTGATCGATATCGAACTGGTGTGAGGCCGTTCAGGACTCCGCTTCGGCGTCGGCGCGGCGGGTGAGGAAGAGCATGGCGAGCGCCGCCGTCATGGCGATGCCGGCTGTGGCGATCGCCGCCTGGAAGCTGAAAGCGGTGGCGATCAGCCCGGTCATGGTGCTGGCTGTCAGCGATCCCAGGAACAGGCTGTTCATATAGAGCGACGTCGCCCTGCCGATGCGTCCGCGTGCAAAGCCCTGCATGAAACTCACCGCGACCCCGGCGAACAGCCCGAAATAGGCGCCTTCCATCAGCGCGCCCAGCGCCATCAGCGGCAGGCTGGTCGCCTCATGCAGCACCGCAAAGGCGGCCATGCCGGCGACGGCGGCGAGATAGAGCGCATTGCGCCGTCCAATGCGGTCGGTCACGTAAGGCGAGCCCATGATCGCCACGACTTCGGCGAGACATTTGAAGGTCAGCGACAGGCCCGGCGCGTAGACGGGCAGATGTGCCTCGCGGATATAGAACAGCGGCAGCGCCGAGGCGCAGAGCACATGGGCGACGTTGAACAGGAAGCAGGCGATGGCGGCGAGCCAGAGCGGGCGGTTGTCGAACCAGCCGGCGCTCTCGGTCGCAGAACGCGGCTCGCGTCTGTCCGAGCGGAAATCGCGCGGCAGGCTGGCGATCGTGGTCGCCAGCGCCACGCAGGAGAGGCCGAGCACGAACAGGAACACATAGAATGACCCGCCGCGCGCCGCGATCAGATAGGAGAGGGCGGGGCCGAACATCCAGCCGGTCGACACCATGGTCCTGACCTTGGCGTTGTAGCGCTGCACGTCGAGGCCGTTCCGTTCGGCGAACAGGCGGCCGAGGATATAGACCGCCGAGATGCCCGCGCCCGCCAGCGCCAGGCAGGGCGCCGCCGCCAGCACCACCACGCAATAGGTCGGCGCGACGAGCACGGCGAGGCTCGCCGCCATGAGGCCGAGATTGCCGACCGCGACAAAACTGAAGATTCGGCTGCCCCGGTCGATGCGTTCCCCGACCACGCGGTTGCACAGCATGGTCAGGAGGCTTGCGGCGATGGAATAGCCGGTCACATGCAGCGCGCTCATATGGAGCTCCTGCATGATGAAATAGGCCATGAACGGGATCATGGCCGAATTGCCGAGCGCGGTGACGAAAAGCGACAGCAATATCAGCCGTGCGGAGCGGGCGGTCGCGGCATTCATGGGAGGCGTCTGTCCGAGATGACAAAGGAAAAGCGAATCCTGCCTAGACCTCGCTTTCTCCGACGGCAAGCCGAGTTCGCCCGGATCGGGTGCGGCTTGGCGTTTTCCGGCAGGATGTTGCCGTCAAACCGTGCCGCGTCTCGCAAAAGAAAACGCCCGGGATCGTCTCCCGGGCGCCGCGATGTTCCTTCAGGACGTCTCAGCCTTCCCTGGGCGGCTCGACCGTCGTGGTGATGAATTCGGTGCCTTCGCCCGTCTCGCCGTCGCTCGCGACATCTGTGATGGTCAGCGACGAGCCGTTGCCGAGCAGCACTTCGATCTTCTCGCGCGTTTCGACCGGGATGTTCAGGCGCTTGAACGCGTCTTCGGCAGCCTCCTGCGCCGTGGCGTCCGGGACGCTGGTGATGCCGAGGCGCGTTGCCATCCAGCCGGGAATCTGGTTGTCGAGCGAGGTTCCGAACCAGTCGGCGGAGCGCTGGGCAGGGTTCGTTCGCACCGCCTGGTAGAAGTGGGTGCCGAGCGCGATCTCGGGATCGGCGATGTCGACCGGGCCGTCGAAGACCGGCTTGAAATTCTGTCGCGCATAGAGCCAGCCGGTCGCCGGCTTGCGGCCATAGACCTTGTAGAGCGACGACACCAATTGCCGCGTCATCTGCCCATTGGCCTTCTGGCCGTGAAGCGCCTGATAGGCCTTGATCGCCTTGTTGGTCTTGGCGGTCATTACGCCGGTGATGGGGCCGACGTCATAGCCGAGCTGCGCGAGCATGCCCTGCGCTTCGCGCATGTAGTAGCGGTCGGACACGCGCGTGATCAGCATCTTGATCGGTCTCTGGGGTTCGGGAAGCTTCGCCACGGCGTCCGCGCCCATCTTCGGCAGGGTCTCGGCGGTGGCGACCTCGACGGAACTGCCATCGGCGACGATGGCGGGCCGCATCGCCGCATCGCTCAGCAGATCGCCGTCCCGCGCGGGATAGCGCGGCTTGAACAGGCCGATCTCCGGCATGGGACGCGGGGCGATCTCGCGATCGGTGATCACCACATGGAAGCCGCGCCGGGTCATGCCGAACAGCGTCTTGGCGAAGGCGCCGGGCATACGCACGCAGCCATGGGAGGCCGGATAGCGCGGCACATGCGCCGATTCATGCAGCGCAATGCCCGACCAGGTCAGCCGCTGCATGAAGGGCATCGGAGCGTCGTCGTAAAGATTGGAAAAATGCGTCTTGCGCTTTTCGAGCACGGAGAAGATGCCGGAGGGCGTGGTGTGGCCCGCTTTTCCCGTCGAAACATTGGTGGTGGCCACAACGGCGTCGCCGTCATAGACGGTCATCGTCTGCGTGTCCTTGGACACGAAAATCTGCAGCGGGTCGTCGCTCTCTGCTCTGGCGGCTGCGCCAAATACAAACGTCGCCGCCAGTGATAGTCCCAAAATGGCGCGAAAATTCATGGGCGTTCTCCACAATACTGTCGCCGTGAAAGCTAGTGAAGAGCAATTACGAAAGCTTTTCAACCGCTGCAGTTTCCGTGGAAACACGGGCAGACACTGAGAACATGGTTTATGCCCGGTGAAGCCCTGAACCGCCGGGCTTTGCCGTCTACGGCTCATGCCCGCGCTTGCCGCGGCCGAATGTGTAGCCGGTCTCGATGCTTTTGACGCCGAACTTGTCGCGCAGCTTGTCCATCGCAGCCTCGGCGGCGGCGCGCCTGCCGGCGTCGGGGTCGACAAGATCGGGTGGATCGGCCTGATCCTCGTCGCATAGATCGGTGACGCCGATGCCGATCAGGCGGAATTTCGTGCCGTCGAGCTCCTTGTCCAGCAGAGACAGGCCCTCGCGAAAGATGCGGTCGGCGAGTTGAGTGGGGGATTCGAGCCGCCGGTTGCGAGTGCGGAGCTTGAAATCGGCCGACTTCAGCTTCAGCACCACGGTGCGTCCCGCCGTCGCCGTCTTCTTCAGTCGCTTGGACACTTGCTCCGCCAGCGCCCTGAGCGGCGGCGTCAAGGCTTCGAGCGAGGCGTGATCGTCGAAAAAGGTGGTTTCGGCGGAAACGCTCTTCGCCTCGTCATTGAGATGCACCCGCCGGTCGTCGATCCCGCGCGACAGCGAATAGAGACGGCGACCCATGACGCCGTAGCGGCGCATGAGATCGCTCTCCTCCATCTGCTGCAACTGGCCGATCGCCGTGATCCCGTCGCGCGCCAGCGTCTCGGCGAAGGCCTTGCCGACGCCCCAGATCAGCGTCACCGGCTTCGGCTTCAGAAACTCCAGCGCCTCCGCCTCACCGATCACCGAAAAGCCGCGCGGCTTGTTCATGTCGGAAGCGACCTTTGCCAGGAATTTGCAATAGGACAGGCCGACCGAAATCGTAACCCCGACTTCCTTCTCGACGCGTTTGGCGAATTTCGCCAGCGTCCGCGCCGGCGGATCGTGATGCAGCCGCTCCGTGCCGGCGAGATCGAGAAAGGCTTCGTCGATGGAGAGCGGCTGCACCAGCGGGGTCAGATCCTGCATCATCGAACGGATCTGACGGCCGACGCGGGCATATTTCTCCATGTCCGGTTTGACGACGACGGCGTCCGGGCAGGCTTCCAGCGCCTTGAACATCGGCATGGCGCTTTTGACGCCGCGAATGCGGGCGATATAGCAGGCGGTCGACACCACGCCCCGTTTGCCGCCGCCGACGATCACCGGCTTGTCTGCGAGTTCCGGATTGTCTCGCTTCTCCACGGATGCATAGAAGGCGTCGCAATCGACATGAGCGACGGTGAGCTGGAAGAGTTCCGGGTGCTGGAGAAGGCGAGGGCTGCCGCACTTCACGCAACGACGGCCGCCGGCTCCCGCAGGCGCCAGGCAATCGCGGCAGAAACCCGGAACTCTTTCAGCATTGGCCATGGGCATCGGAACAAAGGTTGAACAAAGTCACCTTACCGAGACGCCCGGCGGCGCTCAAGCGCTATCCGCCCTTGTTCGCCGGAATCTCAGTCCTGGCCGAAATGCCGTCTGATCAGCCGCTCCGCCTCCAGCCAGCTTTCCGCTTTGTGGACGCGCTCGCCGGGATCGGGAGCCATCGTGCGGAAGATGTCGTTGGCCATCAGGTTGATCAGCAGGCAGTCGGGCGCATGGGCGCGCACCGAATGCAGGTTGGTGAAGATGTCGTCGACGAAAGCGGCGGGCACGCCGCGGTCGGCGATCAGCTGGCGGACGACCGGACCTTTCGGTTCCTCCGTTGCGATCATCGGAAAATGAAAGCCGAGCAGATCGAGCAGCGTCCGGCGCACGCCCTGATGACGCGGCGGCATGGCGGTCAGCAGCACGACGTCGGCGCCGGCGCTGAGCCGATCCAGCGTTTCCCGCGCGTTGCGGGCCGGCTTCTGCCATTTGTTCTGGGTGCGGAAGAACTCTTCCTGAAAGGCGTCGACGGCTTCCGCCGTGGCGGCCTCACCGCCGAAATGCCGGACATTGCCGGTGAGCCGAAAGGAATCGGGGTGCAATCGGTGATCGACCGAGTTCAGGTAAGCGTCGAAAGGATCGAGAAATTCGAGCACGACCTCGTCGACGTCGCAAACCAGGAGCGGACGCGTGGACGCGGCGAGGGAGACGAGAACAGATTCGATCACAGCCATACTCCTTCACCTGGACCCGCGAAATGCCGATGCGCCGCCTGGATCCATTCGACCGGAACGTCGCTCTCGGCGCTGAAGGCCATCAGCGTCGGCTCATGGTTCATCAGGAAGCCGGTGAGGCCGCCGAAGAAACCGGGTTCGCCGGCTGCGCGGCGGATATCCCGCGCCTCGATTCCGGTCATGGCGAGGAAGCGCGACATGAGATCGGCCTGACCGGACAGCCAGGCGAGAATTTTGACGGCGATCTCTTCGGCCTGTTCGGGCGTTATGGAGGTGGGCGCGCGGCTTGTTGGTTTCATGGGCTTCATTACGTCTTTGTAAACTGAATCGCCGTAAGGTCCGTCGGACCGACCGTGTAGATACTGCATGCCGCCCCTAAATGGGACTAAAAAACGTCAGGCGCGCAGATGAAGGGTATTTTGGAACCGCCATGCCGAAACAGGTGATGATCGTCGAAGACAACGAGCTCAACATGAAGCTCTTTCGAGACCTGATCGAAGCGTCCGGATACAAGACGATCCAGACCCGCAACGGCATGGAAGCGCTGGACCTCGCTCGCCAGCATCGTCCCGACCTCATTCTGATGGACATCCAGCTGCCGGAAGTGTCGGGCCTCGAAGTCACCAAATGGCTGAAGGAAGATGATGAATTGCATGTCATCCCGGTCATCGCCGTCACAGCCTTCGCGATGAAGGGCGACGAGGAGCGAATTCGGCAGGGCGGTTGCGAGGCTTATATTTCCAAGCCGATTTCGGTCCCGAAATTCCTGGAAACGATCAAAACTTATTTGGGCGACGCCTGACCTGGAGCCGTCATGACCGCGCGTATCCTTGTCGTCGACGACATTCCCGCCAATCTCAAGCTGCTCGAAGCGCGGCTGATCTCCGAATATTTCGATGTGCTGACGGCGGATGACGGCTATAAATGCCTCGACATCTGCGCCAGGACGCCGGTCGACGTCATTCTGCTCGACATCATGATGCCCGGGATCGATGGTTTCGAAGTCTGTGAGAGGCTCAAGGCCAATCCTCGCACCGCCCATATTCCCGTGGTGATGGTGACGGCGCTCGACCAGGCCTCCGACCGCGTCCGCGGGCTGAAAGCCGGGGCGGACGACTTCCTGACCAAGCCGGTCAACGATCTGCAATTGATGGCGCGGGTGAAGAGCCTCGTCCGCCTGAAGATGCTGAATGACGAATTGCGCCTCAGGGCGGAAACCGCGCGCAGCGTCGGCCTCGACATGGCCTCCTTCAACAGCGACCGCGATCAGGGCGAACCCGCCAATGTCCTGCTGGTGGATGGCCGCGGCAATTCTCAGGAGCGTATCGCGCGCACGCTGAAGCCGATCGCCGAAGTCAAAGCCATTTCTGATCCGCAAGCCGCGATCTTCGACGCGGCGGAAGGCGATTACGATCTGGTGATCGTCAATTCGAATTTCGAGGACTACGATCCGCTGCGGCTCTGCTCGCAACTGCGCTCGCTTGAACGCTCGCGTTTCATTCCCATTCTGCTGGTGGTGGATCAGGGCGGCGAAGCCATGGTGGTGCGGGCGCTGGAACTCGGCGTCAACGACTACATCCTGCGGCCGATCGAGCCGAACGAACTTCTGGTGCGTTGTCTCACCCAGATCCGGCGCAAGCGGGCGAACGACCAGTTGCGCGCCGGTCTCGAGCAGACGCTGGAGCTTGCGGTGACCGACGGCCTCACCGGCCTCAACAATCGTCGTTATCTCGATCGCCATCTCAAGACGCTGTTCGAGCGGGCTCGCGTTCGCGGGCGACCGCTGTCGCTGCTCATCACCGATATCGACCGCTTCAAGTCGGTCAACGACACTCATGGCCATGACGCGGGCGATGAAGTGCTGCGCGAATTCGCCAACCGTGTCCGCCAGACAGTGCGCGGCGCCGATCTCGCCTGCCGCTTCGGCGGCGAGGAATTCGTTGTGGTGATGCCCGACACCACGCCCGATACGGCCGCTGCGGTGGCGGAGCGTCTCCGCGCCGTGGTCGAGATCGAAGCGTTCAAGCTGCGCGGGGCAGGGCTCACGCTGCCGATCACCGCGTCGATTGGCATTTCCTCCACGGTCTGGGGCGCCGAAACGCCGGATCAACTTCTCAAGCAGGCTGACAAGGCGCTCTACGAAGCCAAGCATGCCGGCCGCAATCGCGTCGTCGCCGCGGCGGCGTGATTCCCATTTTGTTTCATGAAGCGAAACAGGCTTTTTGCTGAGTCTCGATGAGAGCGGTCCGGGCTCCGGTCTGCGTCCGTTGGGATCTGGAGAGGAAGCCTCGCGCCGACCGTGCAGACAAAGTTATCCACAGCTTTGTTGCGACAGTCAGCCGGCCCATGGGAATCGTTTTGCGGGACCGTCTGCAAATTCGGCGCCCTAGGGTTGCCGTGAAGACCGCAATAGTACAAATCAGGTGATTGCAAAAACATCACTTAATATGACTAATTGGCATTCCGTAGCGTTATCAGTAGGATAGCCTGATTTGCTGGAACGCTTCTTAAATGAGCATTTTCGAGTCTACCTGCTGTAACTTGTGCAAGGCTTGCTCATTTGTTTCTCATATTTCGACGTTGTTACAAATGCACATTACGTCCCGCTGCGTTAGAATGACGTGAAATACTAGTTCTTTCCACCGCATAATACGGGAGGGGCCGTTGATTTTCCTCCGATTCCCGGTCATGTTCGATTCAACGGTTGGGAAACAAAACCTTACCAGCTACCCCATGATGCTCAGGTCCGCCGCATCTCCTGAATCGTGGGGCCGGTCGGTCAGCTGTAAAACACGCGGAGTCCTCGTTCTGCTCTTACGCTGACCGACCCCCTTTTAGAGAGCGCCGCCTTGCCCAGCAAGGCGGCGCTTCTGTCATGAAGCGGCTCTTCTTGCAACGGTTATTTTTCCGGCAGCGCGTCGTGGAAATGCGCATAGATCAGCCGCGCCACCGCTTCTGAAATTCCCTGCACCGCCATGAGATCCGGAATGCCTGCGCGCGACACCGCTTTCGCCGTGCCGAAATGCTGCAGCAGCGCTCGCTTGCGGGTGGGGCCGATGCCTGCGACCTCGTCCAGCGGGTTCTTGACCAGTTCCTTCTTCCGGCGCGCCCGGTGCGAGCCGATGGCGAAGCGGTGCGCCTCGTCGCGCATCCGTTGGATGAAATAGAGCACGGGATCGCGGGGCGGCAGCGTGAAGGAAGCTTTGCCCTCCTGAAAGAAGCGCTCGCGACCGGCCTCGCGATCCGCGCCCTTGGCGACGCCGATGGCGGTGACACAGTCGGTTATGTCGAGCTCCGCCAGGATGGCGCGCACGGCGGTCATCTGTCCCTGGCCGCCGTCGATCAGGATGACGTCGGGCCAGGCGGGCAGAGTGTCGTCGTCTTCCGGCGGTTTGGAGCGATCCGGCTTGCCATGTTCCTTGATCAGCCGGCTGAACCGTCGCGTCATCACCTCGCGCATCATGCCGAAGTCGTCGCCGGGCGTCAGATCCTCGGACTTGATGTTGAACTTGCGATAGTGGTTCTTCAGGAAGCCGTCCATGCCGGCCACCACCATGCCGCCCACGGCATTCGTGCCCATGATATGGGAGTTGTCGTAGATCTCGATGCGGCGCGGCGGGTGGGCCAATCCGAATGTTTCCGCCATGCCGGCCAGCAGACGCGCCTGTGACGAGGTCTCGGCGATCTTGCGTCCATGCGCTTCGCGCGCATTGTTGAGCGCATGATCGACGACCTCGCGTTTTTCCCCGCGCTGCGGCGCATTGATGGCGACGCGGTAGCCGGCGCGCTCGGTCAGCGCGTCCGAGAGGAGATCCATCTCTTCGATCGTTTCCGACAGAAGGATCTGCCGAGGGCAGGGCTTGTCGTCGTAAAACTGGGCCAGAAAGGCGTTGAGCACTTCCGCCGAAGTCAGCGACGGGTCGGCCTTCGGGAAATAGGCGCGATTGCCCCAGTTCTGGCCGGTGCGATAGAAGAACACCTGAATGCAGGACAGCCCGCCGTCGTGATGGATGGCGAAGACGTCCGCTTCCTCGACGGTGGCGAGATTGATGCCCTGATGGCTCTGAACATGCGAGAGCGCCGCCAGACGGTCGCGATAGACCGCCGCGCGTTCGAAATCGAGGTCTTCCGCGGCCTGGTTCATCTGTCCGGCGATTTCCGCCTTTACATTCTGGCTCTTGCCGGAGAGGAAGTCCCGCGCCTCGCGCACCAGCACGTCATAGTCCTGATCGGAGACCTCATGCGTGCAGGGCCCGGAACAGCGCTTGATCTGATAAAGCAGGCAGGGGCGGGTGCGGCTCTCGAAAACGGAATCGGTGCAGGTGCGCAAGAGGAAGGCGCGCTGCAGGGAGTTGATGGTGCGGCCGACGGCGGTGGCCGATGCGAAAGGTCCGAAATAATCGCCTTTTCGCACGCGCGCGCCGCGATGCTTGTAGATGGCCGGCGCCCGATGCCCGCCGGTGATCAGGATATAGGGAAAAGACTTGTCGTCGCGCAGCAGCACGTTGAAGCGGGGACGGAGCCGCTTGATGAGGTTGGCTTCGAGCAACAACGCCTCGGTTTCCGTCCGGGTGATGACGAATTCCATATTGGCCGTTTCGCGCACCATCCGCGCCGTGCGGTTGGAATGCACCCGGCCCTGGGCGTAATTGCTGACGCGCTTCTTCAGCGATCGCGCCTTGCCGACATACAACACCTCGTTCTCGGCGTTGAGCATGCGGTAGACGCCGGGGCTGTTGGGCAGTTGTTTGACGAATTCGCCGATCAGCTCCATGCCGGTGAGGCCCGTTTCCGGCAGCGGCGTTTCGCGCCAGGCGATATCGGGGCCTTTGACGGCGACGATCTCGGCCTCATCGGCGTCTTCGAATTCGTCGTCCGTCAGGTTTTCGTCATAGAGAACGCCGCCATCCTTCGGCGTCATTGCCGTCATTCCTTGATCTCCGCCACATCCGGGGTCTGCCAGGCGAGGTGTTGCCCGCCGTCCAAAGCGATCATCTGGCCCGTGATCGATGGCGTGTCAAAGAGAAAACGAATGGTGCGGCCGAATTCGGGAAGCGACGGTCCCTCCTTCAAGATAAGCCCGTGGACCTGCGCGGCGAAGTCCTCGTCGGTCTGGCGCTGGTTTTTCAGCGTCGGGCCCGGGCCGATCGCGTTGACCCGGATTTTCGGCGCAAGCGCCTGGGCCATCGTCTGTGTCGCGGTCCACAGCGCCGCCTTGGACAGCGTATAGGTGAAGAAGCGTGGATTGAGCGCCCAGACCCGCTGGTCGACCATATTCACCACCAGACCCTTCGCGTCCTCGGGCAGTTGCGCGGCGAACCCCCGGGTCAGAGCAGCCGGCGCTTTCACGTGTACGGCGAAATGACGCTCGAACACCTCTTCGTCGAAGTCCTCGACGGTATCGTCCTCGAAAATGGATGCGTTGTTCACGACGAGGCCGAGGGGGCCGATTTCCGCGACCGCTTCCGAGACGATGCGGCCCCGCGACGTCGCCTCGCAGAGGTCGGCCTGCACCACCGCGGCCCGGCCCCCGCCTGACCGGATCGCGTCGCAGAGTTCCTGAGCCTGCGTGACAGAACCATTGGCGTGAATGGCCACCGCAAACCCATTCTCGGCAAGATCCTTCACAATAGCCGCGCCGATCCGGGTCGATCCCCCGGTGACCAGTGCTGATTTGATATGCGTTTTATTCAACGGATGCGCCTTCTGAATCGCTCGCGGACTTGCTTCCGCAAGATATAGGCATGATACGGCTCTGTCCAAGTTTCAGATTAAACCTTTCATTAACCATGTTAAAGTGAAATATATATCAATAACTCGGAAATATATGTTTGGTAAATGAATGAATAATTCGACTTTACGTCAGAAACTAGGGCGACATGACAAAAAATGTCACAACATTGCCTCTTTTGATTAACCTGTTGGTAATGAAAAACGCTTCATTAAGGGTGCATCAGAGATTTGGATCCTTTCGGGTCATTTTTAAATTCAATGGCGGTGCGGGGCGTAACCCGAGGCGCCGGATGTAAGGAGAAGAAAATGCGCAATCTGTTCGTGACGCTCGCAGCCTCCACCATGATGCTGTCCGCTTTGTCCGCCGCCCAGGCGGCCGACGCCATCGATGAAGTTCCGATCGCTCCGGAAGCCCAGGACATCGGCGCTCCCGCCGGTGGTTGGGATGGCGCCTATGTCGGCGGCCGCGTGACCCAGCAGTGGGCCAAGACCGCTCCTGGCGACTACGACACCAACGGTCTCGGCGGCGGCCTTTACGGCGGCTACAACATGCAGCAGGGCCAGATCGTCTATGGCGGTGAAGCCGACCTCAACTATTCCGGCGTCGACGGCGTCAAGAACGGCGTTGAAACCACCCAGCGCCTGAACGGCGCGATCCGTGGCCGCGTCGGCTACGACCTGCAACCGGCTCTCGTCTACGGCGCCGCCGGTCTGGCCGCCACCAATGTGAAGGCCGAAGACGCGACCTCGGACGACTCCAAGACGCTGATCGGCGCGACCATCGGCGCTGGCGTCGAAGCCAAGATCACCGACCAGATCACGGCTCGCACCGAGTATCGCTTCACCAACTACCAGACCCAGACCTTCGACCTCGACAGCGGCGCGAAGGATCGCGGCTTCAAGGAGCACCAGGTCTCCGTCGGCCTCGGCATGCGCTTCTGATCACCGATCAGACGTCAGGATCGACTTAATCGAAAGACCCCGTCGCGATGAGCGGCGGGGTTTTTCGCATGTCGTTCGTCCGGAACCATCGCGGAGATGCGCCGTTGAGTTGATTGAGGCCGCCGCCAAGGCGGCGAAGTTCAACAAGGACGACGACATGGCCGTGGACATCGATCAACATCTCGGCGAGGCCGACGGGCAGGGGCGCATCCGTCTGGAAGGACAGGATGCGCCGGCCGCCTATCAGGTGCGCGCCGTTCGAAACACCAGCGGCGCCTATAAGGTGCGCGTTAGCGTCATGGCGTCCCGGGACTGGTTGCTCCACAACGGCTTCACGAAAACCGCCAACCTCATCCGCGAAAACGGCGAAGAGTCGCCGGTCGCCTTCGACGGCTCTCTCGACGTCGGCGACAACATCGCCGTCCGGCTGACCTGCGAGCAGGATTTCAGCGGTTCGGAGGACGACTTCATTCGCGCCTATCCCGAATTCACCGCCACGCTCAAACCGGGCGACCCCTGACGTCGCTGCAGCCGAGAGGATCTATCATGACCAGATATGTGGATACGGACGGAAAAGTGAAGGACGCGCCCATCGTCAATCGCACGGTCGAGCGCAGCGCGACCGAAGCCCGCCAGGGCCGCACCGGGCGACCGGTGCTTGTCGCAGGCCTGCTTCTGGCGGCGCTCGCCTGGGGCGTGGCGGAGATCTATGGTTTTTCGATTGCGCCCCAGCAGCCGGAACCGGCGGCGACAAGCGCCAACAGCGACGCCGAGCCGCCTGCGCAGAACACGATCGATACGACGCCGGCCCCCGGCGACATCGAGCCACATCGTGGAGTCTCGCCGTAATCCCGGCTGACCGGGTTACGCCTGCGGCTTGAGCGCCTCGTAATCCAGGAAGAGGCGCTCGAACTTCTTGATCCAGGACTTCAGCTTGCCGCGACCCTTTTCCCATTTTCCAGCGAATCTCAGATCGAGGTAGCCGACCAGAGCCGCTAAGGCGAAATGCCCGCCATGCAGGCTCTTGCCGGTTTTGGGCAGATTGGCGTTGAGGTGATCGAGCGCACGTTCGACCTTCGCCCATTGCCGGTCGATCCATGGCTGGTGTTGCTTGTCTTCGGGCCGGAAGCGGCGCTCGTAGATGATGGCGATCAGGCAATCGGTGACGCCGTCGCACAGCGCTTCCAGAACTTCCGCTTCGGTGCGTCTGACGGCATTGCGCGGATAGAGCTTGCCTTTGGTTTCGCGATTGAAGAACTGCATGATCGCTGCGCTGTCGAACACCGGGGCTGCGTCCTCGCGTACGAGGCAGGGGATCTTACCGAGCGGATTGTTGTCGATCAGCAACGCCGGATCCTCGTCGGTCTTCACCGTCACGAAGTCGATCTCCAGCCCGAGATAGCGCGACGCCATCCGGCATTTGGCGGAATAAGGGGAGGTGGAGGAATACAACAGCTTCATCGGCGCGGCTTTCATTGTGCGGAGGGTATGCTGACGCTTTTCGCGCGGCAGGACTTGCGGTCGACCTCATCGCAAGCCTTGAAGCTGAGCGACTTGGTCATGCAGATCCGGATTTCTTCGAGCTGGCCTCCGTCGCAGGAAATTGCGACGCCATCCCGCGCAAGACCGGGATTGGCCCTGGTCATCAGATTTTCGATCTCGTCGACGCCCAGTTTGCGATCGATCTTGCCGTCAAAGATCACTGCCGGGAGCTTGATTTTCCCATAGGCTTCCTTGAGCAGCCGGAAATAGCGCTCCTGCGTCAGACCCGAGCAAGCGCCGTGCTTGCGCCATTGATGGCCGGCGAGTCCGATCGAGGGCATGACATCGCCGATCTCGCGCATCATCGACGAGGGCACCCGGTCCGGCTCGCTGCTCTTGCAGAATTGCGGCCAGCCGCGCTCGTTCTGCGGCCAGAGACCGTGCACGATGAAGCGACGCTTTTCCTTGCATTGCCGGTTATCGCCGCGCTCCGCATCCGCCGCGCACCAGGTGGGAGACCACGAGAGCGACAGCACATAAAAGTCGAAAGTGTCGGCCTTTGCGGCAAAACCCGTAACCCCGGCGGCGGACGCCGCCATCGCGAGCGCGGTCAGAAGGCGACACGCGGCGCGCATCGGCTTCACCAGCCGATGGTGGTGCGGAGCGTCGAGCAATCCTTGCCGTAGATCCGCCAGACATCGAGGCCGGAAATGCAGAAATCGATCTTGGCGACGCCCGGAATGCCGGCCAGATCCTGCGGCGTCGACAGCGTGTACCAGATGTCGCGCTTCTCATATTTCGATCCGGCTCCACCCATCAGCGCCACGCCATGGCAGAACTTGCGGCCGACCCTATGCAATTCGTCCTTGGGGCGCTCATAGGTCGTCCGGGCGTTGACCACCTTCTTGATGTAGAGCTTGGTCTTGTTCACCGACCGGAACCGCCCGTCGACGCGCTCTTTCAAGCTGGCCAACACATTGGCGGAATCGCATTGCGGGGCCGGCATCTTCAGAAACTCGAAAGCCAGCGACGGCTGCGCCGAAAAGGCGGAGAGGGCGACGGACAAGGCCAAGGCGATCCGGGCGGCGGACATGAAACGATCTCCTGAAATTACCGCGCGAGCTTTGTCCGGAAGCGGCTCGGGGGTCAAGTGGTCAGCCAACCTCTCCCACGTCTATGAACGATTTCTTGACGCATGCTGTCGCGCTCGAAGCGGCAGTTGAGGTTTTGTATTAATTAGATTCGAATTAACTAATCCAGTTATCACGATTTTAGCTCGCGAGCGGTACTGATTGCACTCTCACTATAGAGAACGTGCTATGTTCATTTCGATGCTGAAAGATCGGTCGGGCAACTTCGCCATGATGGCGGCTTTGTTGATGGTCGTGCTTTGTACTACGATCGGCTCTGCTGTGGATTACACATTTGCGCTTAACGCGCGCCAGAAGCTACAGCAGTCGGCAGACTCTGCTGCTGTCGGCGCGATTGCTGAGCAATCAGTCGGGGTGCTTGCGGCTCTGTCCAAGGGCAGCTCCGGCGCGATCGCTGAGGCGGAGGCCGATGCGCAGCAATGGTTCCGAGCCAACACCGATGCCCAGACTTTGGCCTATGTCACCAATTTCGATTTCGATGTCACAAGGAACAGTACCACCTTCACGTCTCGTGTCGAGTTTCACGCGAGCGTCCCGACGACATTTCTGAAAATCATCGGCAAGAATTCGATCGATGTGGCGGGATCGGCGACGGGAACCTACTCGCCGGTCACCTATACCGATTTCTATCTGATGCTCGACAATTCGCCCTCGATGGGGTTGGGCGCCACGACGAGCGACATTTCGCTTTTGGAAGCAAACAATGGCGGCTGCGCCTTTGCCTGCCATATTGCCGGCAACGCGAACGACGCTTATGCGCTTGCTAAATCAATTGGCGCTACTTTGCGGATTCAGGTTGTCGCTTCGGCTACGCAATCGATGATCAACACTGCAAAAACAACGCGGCGTTACAACGATCAGTATCGCATGGCGCTTTATACGTTGGGGCCCAAAGCGGCCAACGCAAGATTGACGGAGGTCGCGGCAATGTCATCGAACCTCGATGACATCAAAACATCCGCAGGCACGATCGACCTCATGAGCATAGCTGGTAAGGGTGAAAACGGCTATCAGCAAACAGATCTACTTTCCGCCCTCACTACTCTGAAGGACACCGCCGGTACAGGCGGTAGCGGGTTGAGCGCCGCCAACAGACAGAAAGTTGTGTTCTTGGTGAGCGATGGCGTCGAGGATGCAAACCGTCCCACAGGATGCCTGAAGACGCTCAGTGGCGCCACTCGGTGCCAACAACCCATAGACACATCGGTGTGCACGAAAATCAAGGCGAATGGTGTTCGTATTGCGGTTCTCTACACCACTTATCTCGATGTCGACAGCGATAGCTGGTACCGTAAATGGATCAAGCCCTTCCACAGCGAAATCGCCACCAACATGAAAGCCTGCGCGAGCGACGGCCTCTATTTCGAGGTCAGCCCGTCGAGCGGCGTCGCCGACGCCATGAACGCGCTGTTTCTCAAGGTCGTGAACATGCCCAGGCTGACCGGCTGATGTTGAAGGTCAGCTTTCTCCCCTGATCCACACCGCTCGCGCCGACGCCGAGCGATCCTGACCCAGGCGTTCCTTGAGGAAGGGAAGCAGAATGTCGAGTTCCCCCTTCAGCGTGAAGGGCGGATTGACGATGATGAGGCCGGTTCCGGTCAGGCCCGTCGTGTCGCGCTCGCTGCGCACGGTCAGTTCCACCGCCAGCGTCTTCGGAATCTCCAGCGCATGCAGCGCGGCGTGAAACTCCGGGATCGGCGCGCCCTTCTTCAACGGGTACCAGAGGCAATAGACGCCACCGGGGAATTTCCGCCAGGCCTTGCCGAGATAGTCGGCGAGGCGCTTGTATTCGCCGTCCTTCTCGAAAGGCGGGTCGACTAGGATCAGGCCGCGCTTTTCCTTCGGCGGCACATGGGCGTTCATCGCCAGCCAGCCGTCGAGATGGGTGACGCGGGTCTGGAAGTCGCCGTCGAAATTGGCGCGCAGCGTCTCATAGTCGTCGGGATGGAGCTCCATCAGCGACAGCCGGTCCTGGCTGCGCAGCAGATGGCGCGTGATCTTGGGCGAACCGGGATAGAATTGCACGCCGCCGTCGGGATTGAGGGATGTCACCGCCTGGAGATAGGGCGCCAGGAGCGGCGCGAGTTTGGCCGGAATGTCCTTTTCCAAAAGCCGTCCGACGCCATCGAGCCATTCGCCGGTCTTCTGCGCCTCTTCGCTGGAGAGGTCGTAGATCCCGATGCCGGCATGGGTGTCGATCACACGGAAGGGCTTGTCCTTCTGCTTGAGATAATCGACGAGACGGGCCAGCACGGCGTGCTTGAGGACGTCAGCGAAATTTCCGGCGTGGTAGATATGGCGGTAATTCATGATTTCCGGTGAAGTCGGGATGATATTTGTCAATGCGCTTTGGCGCGGCTAGCAGCGCGGCGTCGGCTGAATTATACCGATAGCATGAACATTGCGACCCGCCCCTCCGAAAAAATCGCCATCGCTCATTCGGCCTGTCCGCATGACTGTCCCTCCACCTGTGCGCTCGATATCGAGATCCTGCCCGACGGCAAGATGGGCCGGGTGCGCGGCGCCGACAACAGCTACACCGCCGGCGTGATCTGCGCCAAGGTGGCGCGCTATGCCGAGCGCCTCTATCATCCCGACCGTCTGATGCATCCGATGCGGCGCACGGGCGCCAAGGGCGGGGGCTCCTGGCAGCAGGTCACGTGGGAGCAGGCGCTCGACGAGATCGCAGAAGCCTTCGTCAAGGCCGAGGCGAAGCACGGCTCCGAATCTGTGTGGCCCTATTTCTACGCCGGCACGATGGGCTGGGTGCAGCGCGATTCTATTGAGCGGCTGACAGCCGCCAAGAAATATTCCGGCTTCTTCGATTCCATCTGCGTCAATCCTGCCTGGACAGGATACGTCATGGGCACGGGCCAGTTGCGCGGTCCCGATCCGCGCGAAATGGCCAAATCCGACTGCGTGGTCATCTGGGGCACCAATGCCGTGTCGACCCAGGTTAATGTGATGACCCACGCCATGCGCGCCCGCAAGGAGCGTGGCGCGAAAGTCGTGGCGATCGACATTTACGACACCCCGACCATGAAGCAGGCGGATCTGAAGCTGATCCTGAAGCCCGGCACCGACGCCGCACTCGCCTGCGCCGTCATGCATGTCGCCTTCCGCGACGGTTACGCCGACCGGGATTATATGGCGCGCTACACCGATGATCCCCAGGGCCTCGAAGCGCATGTCGCGAAAAAGACCCCGCAATGGGCCTCCGCCATCACTGGCCTGTCGGTCGAGGAGATCGAGACGTTTGCCCGCCTGGTGGGCGAGACGAAGAAGAGCTATTTCCGCCTCGGCTACGGTTTCACCCGCTCGCGCAATGGCGCGGTGTCGATGCATGCGGCGCTGTCTGTGGCGAGCGTACTCGGCTCCTGGCAATATGAAGGCGGCGGCGCCTTCCACAGCAATTCGCATATCTTCGGCATGGACAACCGGCTGCTGACCGGGCGGTCGCTGGTCGATCCCTCGATCCGTGAACTCGACCAGTCCGAACTCGGCCGCATCCTGACCGGCGACGCCCGCGCTTTGCGCAACGGCCCGCCCGTCACGGCCATGCTGATCCAGAACACCAATCCGGCCAATGTCATGCCGGAACAGCGGCTGGTGCGGCAGGGTTTCGCCCGTGAGGACCTGTTCGTCGCCGTGCATGAGCAATTCATGACCGAGACCGCCGAGATCGCCGATATCGTGCTGCCGGCGACCATGTTCGTCGAGCATGACGACATCTATCGCGGCGGCGGCCAGAGCCACATCATGCTCGGGCCGAAACTGGTCGAGCCCCCGGAAGATGTCCGCACCAATCTCTTCGTCATCGAGGAACTGGCCAAGCGCCTCGGCGTCGCCGACCAGCCGGGTTTCGGCATGAGCGAACGCGCGCATATCGAGCGCATCCTCTCGGTTCCCGGCCTGCCGAGCTATGACGACCTGCTCAATGACCGCTGGTTCGACCGCCAGCCGGAATTCCGCACCGCCCATTATCTCGACGGCTTCGCCCATGCCGACGGCAAGTTCCGCTTTCGCCCGGATTGGGTGGGGCAGCAGGGTTCGGTGCGGCCGCCTGATTCCATCGGCCTGCTCGGCCCCTATGACCGGCTGCCGGAATTTCCCGATTATTGTCCCGTCGTCGAGGAGGCGGATGACGCCCATCCTTTCCGCCTCGCCACGCCGCCGGCCCGCAACTTCCTCAATTCGAGCTTCACCGAAACCCGCACGTCACGGGAGAAGGAAGGCCGTCCGGAAGTGATGATTGCGCCATCAGACGCCCTGGCGCTGGACATCCAGGCCGGCGACATCGTCACGATCGGCAATGACAGAGGCTCGATCCGCATCCATGCGCGGGTGACCGAGACCACCAAGCCGGGCGTGCTGATCGTCGAGGGTCTCTGGCCCAACAAGGCGCATCTCGACGGCGAGGGCATTAATGTGCTCACCGGCGCCGACAATGTCGCCCCCTTCGGCGGCGTCGGCCTGCATGACAACCGGGTCTGGTTGAGAAAATAAGATCTTTTCCTTGAGCCTATTTCATGTCACCGGGGCTCAGGGAGGATCGTGATGGACAAGGGCAGACGACATGGACGCTAAGCCTTCCCGCAAGGTCGATATTCTCACGTCGGAGACGCTCTACAAGCGCTTCGTGCATCTGCAACGGCTCACAGTCGAGCATGAAACGCTGAAAGGCGGACGCCAGACGCTGAGCCGCGAGATCCACGATCACGGCAATGCGGCCACCATCCTGCTTTACGATCCCGCCCGAAAGAGCGTGATCCTGGTCCGTCAATTGCGCGTGCCGCCGGTTCTGAACGGCGATGACGGCTGGCTGATCGAAACGCCCGCCGGCCTGCTCGACGGCGACGATCCCTTGAGCGCCATCATCCGCGAGGCGATGGAGGAAACCGGTTATCGCATCGACCGCGCCGATTATCTCTATGACGCCTATATGTCGCCGGGCACGCTCACCGAACGCGTCTCCTTCTTCGCCGCCGAGATCGATGTGACCAAGAGGCAGGGCGAGGGCGGCGGATTGGAAGAAGAGGGTGAGGATATCGAAATCCTCGAAGTGCCCCTGAAGGACGCGTTCGAGATGATCGCAACGGGCAAGATCGCCGACGGCAAGACGATCATGCTCCTGCAATGGGCGGTAATGAAATACGGTCTATGACGCCTCAGGGCGCGCTGCTTTCCGCCAACTTCATGGTCGGGACCAGGCTCGCATAGGCCGCCGACGCCGCGAGCCGCGTCATCGGCGTGCCGGGATCGAGTTTCGAGGCGACCGACAGCGCCGTGATGCTGCAATTGCCCTGGCGCTTGCGGATCTCCTTGCAGGCATCAGCCGCAGCCGCATAGATCTTTTGTCGCTGCCGGTCGGCTTCCGCAAAATAGAAGCGCTTGCGCATATATTCCGAGCCGGGCGTGGAGCGCGTCAGCGTGAAATCGTAGCGGCCGTCACGATCGCGCGCGCCGAAAGGCTGCGCCTCGCGAAAGGCGAGCTGCAGCTGATATTCGAAGGCGTTGGCGCTGATGCGTCTGCCGGTGGCCGCCACCGGAAGGCATTCGGCGGCAAGCGGTCCGATCATCAGCGTGCATTCTCGCTCCGCCATTTCCTGGGTCCGCGCTGCGGCGTCATCGGCGAGCGTCGCCAGATCGCCGGGCCGGTCGGCGCCGGTCTTCTTCAACCCGATGGGAACCTGCACCGTGACGATCACCCGGCGCTCTGGCAGCAATTCGCCATGACCGTTGACCAGTCGATAGGCGTTGCGCTTGATCGGGTCCTTGAGGCTCGCCGGCGTCACCTGCCGGTCGATGGCTGCGGCGTCCTCCTTCCAGACGTCCGCCCGCGCCTCCATGGCCTGGCTCAGCCGCGAGAGCGTCAGCGCATTGTTGATCCATAGGCCGGTCAGCGCCAGGATCGGCGCGAGCAGCAGCACGCCGCCAAGCATCGCCAGCCGCTCCTGGGACTTGGTGAGGACCAAATAATATTTCTTCCGCAAATTCGACATCAACGCCGCCGGTTTTTCACGCCATCATTCAGCGGCGGGGGCGTTAAGGCCGGCTTAACGGGGTACTCCTGCGATGCGACGGGGTTGAGGGCGGGTTAGGAGAATGGGGAGAATTTTAGGGAATGTGCGAGCGGAGACAGCGGCGGCGCGCACCTTCACCTCCGTCATCCTCGGCCTTGTGCCACTGCTGTCCGGTTTAAATTTCTGGACAAGGCGCATGACATTGATTCTACTCGGTTTCAGACGTTTCGCGGCGTTC
>NZ_STFX01000044.1 GCF_005222915.1 Rhizobium sp. FKL33 | reverse complement strand
CAACCTCTTCAATCGAGCCGAATGCTGGAACTTCTTCAAAGCGGCAGGATGTGCCCCGGATTAATCGTACGATGCTCTAGCCGCTGCTTGGCAACGGAGACAGGCTTTTCATTCTTCTATACGATCTGTGTCGTTGGCTGCCCTTTTTAGGGTCAAAAATTACTCGCAGCATTCTCCGGTTTCGGCCACTCAAAAGACCCAGCCGATCCGCCTACGGCGCATCGTTCGGATGCCGGGTTTATCCCTCCGCCTTATTCTTGACTAGTAATATCCACTTACATATTCTCCGGCAATTGCGCCATTCGGCGCACGCCGTTTCAACCTGATATTTGAAAGCTGTGGTTTTGGACTGGGACATACAAAATCTGTTTCGGCGCCACGCAAAGGGCATCGCCAATTCCTTGAGAAGACGAGGCCTGACAGTGGAAACCGCTGCAGATCTCACTCAGGACACGTTCCTGCGCGTCATAGCCAGCCCACCGCCCGAACGGACGGAAAACAGCAATCCTCGCGCCTATCTGTATCGGGTTTCACACAATCTCGGCGTCAATCACCGCCGGCGGGAATCCCTGGTGGAGATGGTGGAGCTCGACGCCGCCGCCGCCGTGGCGGATCCTGCGCCATCGCCTGAGCGCATCGTCTACTCTCGCCAGCGCCTTGAGATGACGCACCGGGCGATGGCGGAATTGCCCGAACGCACGCGGCTGGCGTTTGAAATGCATCGCCTCGGCGAACGCACCATCGCCGAAGTCGCGGACGAACTCGGCATTTCCACCACCAGGGCGTGGTCGCTGATCCGCGACGCCTATCGTCATCTCGTCGCACGGATCGACACTGACGGTGAAAATTGATCCGCGCCGATTGTATATCTCTGTAGACACATCTCCCAAAACAGAGAGACGAGGCCGAAAACGGAGAGCCAAGGCGCGGGCGCGCACAAATTGACGACGCGTAACGCCGGCGCTTGCGAGTTCCGGAGATCAGGATCATGACCCAACCCAACCAGTCCGACGCCAATCTCCTCGACGAGGCGATCGATCTCGTTATCAGGCTTCAAAATGATCCCGACAATCCTGTCGCGGCCGAGATGATCCGCGCCTGGCGCGCCCGCGGTCCGCGTCATGACGAGATCTGGACGCGGGTCGCTATGGCGCATGGCGCGTCCGGGCTCATTCTCGCGGAAAAGCGCCGGATAGAACGTCGCGAAAGTCTGGGACTGAACCGGCGCAACCTCATATTGGGCGGCCTCTGTCTTCTGGGCGGCGCAGCAGGCTGGATGGCTGCGCCTGGCCTGATTCTGGCGGCGCGCGCCGATGTCATCACCGAAAAAGCCGAACGGCGCCGGATCTCGCTACCCGATGGAAGCGTGGCGACGCTCGGACCACAAAGCGCGCTTGCCTATGACTTCGACAGTGGCCGACGCCATATCCGACTGCTCGACGGCATGTGCTTTGTGGAGGCGGCCGCAGGCTCGTCGCCGCCGTTCACAGCGTCATGCGGCGATGTGCAGGTCAACGCCGCCGCAGCCGCCTTCGAACTGTCGACCGAAGGCGGTTTTTCGGGCGTTTCCGCCGCGCACGGCGCCGTCGAGGTGGTCTTTTCGGGCCAGGCGGCCCCTCTGACTCTCACCCTGCAACAGCAGCAGTGGCTTCGGCTGGACGACGCGACGGGACAGGTCGACCGTGGTCTCCTGGAAGAGGGTCAGGTGGCGTCCTGGCGCGACAATCTGTTGATCGCCGATCAGGAGCCCGTCGCGGCGCTGGTCGCGCGGATCGGCCGGTGGACGCCGGGCCGGGTTGTGGTCGCCGATCCGTTCCTCGGCGGACAAAGAGTGAGCGGCGTTTATGATCTCAATGACCCGATCCGAGCGCTCGAAGCGGTGGCGCTGCCGGTGGGCGCCAGAGTGCGCCAGATCTCATCGATGGTGACGGTGATTTCTCCCCTCTGAAAAAACTTGAGAAGAATAGTGAAAATTTTCCAGCCCCAATTGTAACAATAATGGGACCGAAAGCCGCCGAACCCGCGCGCATCGCTCCCATCGTAGAGTTTTGGATCAAAGGGGCATGTTGATGGTGCGTTGGGGAACAGAGAAGACAACCGCGGAGAAGATGAGACATCGCGCGGCGCGGGCATTGATCGTAACTGCGGTTCTGCTGTCGAGCGCATCCGTTGCGACGGGGCTGGCCGCCGGCCAGGTTCAGGAGAACCAACGCTTTTCCATTCCGGCCGGCCCCCTCAACAAGGCGTTGATTGCATTCGGCAGACAGTCCGGCTTGCAGGTGACCTATCTCGGCGCAGTCGCCGCCGGCAAATCGTCGAACGGGTTCACCGGCGCCGCAACGCGGCAGGAGGCCTTGGCGACCGTGCTTGCGGGCACGGGCCTCGTTTACACATTCCCCAATGCCAAGACCGTAGCGATCACTTCATCGCAGCCGGGCGGCATTGACGCTTCGGTGGTCGGCGCGACCGTCCTCAAGAAAATCGTCATAGAAGGCGACGGCGCAGACGGCGTCGTCGCGACCGACAGTTCGGCCGCCACCAAGAGCGACACACCGATCGTCGAGATTCCGCAGACCGTGAACGTGGTCACACGCAAGGAAATGGACGATCGCGCCGTGACCGATTTCAATTCCGCCGTTGCCTACACGCCCGGCATCCGGGCCATCGATTATCCCGGCGGACAGGGCATGCCGGACATCTACCTTCGTGGCTTCCGCGCCAACAGCCAGATCGCCAACTATCGCGACGGCCTGCGCAACGGCTTCAACGCCTATGACGGCGATATCGAAATGTATGGACTGGAGAGGCTGGACATTCTCAAGGGGCCGGGCTCGGCCTTGTTCGGGCAGACCGCGCCGGGCGGGCTCGTCAACGCCACGACGAAGCGGCCGACCGAGGACACACTGCGACAGATCGATCTGGAATATGGCAGCAACGACCGCAAGCAACTGGGCCTGGATTTCAGCGGGCCGATCGACGAACAGGGCGCAATCCTCTATCGAATGACCGGTCTTTATCGCGACAGCGACACCCAGATCGACCAATCGCCCGACAATTCGCTCTACATCGCGCCCGCGCTGACTTTCTCGCCCGACGACGCGACATCGCTGACGCTCCTCGCAAACTATCAGAAGGTCGAGAAGGGCGGCGCCGAGCAGAGCCTTCCGATGGACAACACTATTTTCGACAATGGCGTGCGCATTCCTTCGAGCCTCTATCTCGGCATTCCCGGGGTGACTGAATGGAACGCGAAAACCGCTTCGCTCGGCTACGAGTTCAGCCATGAATTCGACAATGGCTGGACGGCGAAACAAAGCCTGCGTTACACGCATGCCGACATCGACTACACATCCGGATGGATCTGGGATTGGCCGACCGCGCTCTATGACGGCCATTACGCCCGCATCGGCGCTCAAGAACGCCCGAAGACCACCGACGCGGTCGTGCTCGACACCAATATCGGCGGCGACGTCGATATCGGCCCAACCGAGCACAAGCTGCTGTTCGGGATCGATTACGGTTATTACAACGGCAGCGAAAGCCGGACGAACTCCACCAACTACATCACTGTCGACGTTCTCGACCCCAGCTATGACGCTTCCGGCCTGACCTTCGGCTCTCCCTGGGCCGACGAGACCATCATCCAGCACCAATTGGGGGTCTATGCGCAGGACCAGATCAAGGTCGAAAACTGGGTTCTTTCCCTGGCCGGCCGCTATGATTGGGTTGAAGGCGAAGTGGAGGATCATCTCAGCGGCTCCGAGACCTCGACGGATGACCGGGCCTTCACCGGCCGCGTCGGTCTCGGCTACCAGTTCGACAATGGCGTCGCGCCCTATGTCAGCTATTCCACCTCCTTCCAGCCGGAAACGGGAACCGATTTCAACGGCGACCCCTTCGAGCCGACCACCGGCGCCCAATGGGAAGCCGGCGTGAAATACCAGCCGACCGCGTGGAACGGCGTCCTCTCGGCGTCGGTTTTCCAGATCACCCAGCAGAATGTCACCACCGCCGACCCGGTCAATATCGGCTATTCCATCCAGGAAGGAGAGGTGCGTTCGCGCGGCTTCGAGCTGGAAGGCAAGGCGGAACTGACCGACGCGCTCAGCCTGTTGGCGGGCTATTCCTATACGGACGCGCGCGTCACGAAAGACAATGACAACGCGTCCGGCGTCAGTAAAGTCGGCTCGCGCCTGTCTTCCGTGCCCTATCACCAGGCAAATCTTTGGCTCAACTACACTTTCGGGGAAAGCGTGTTGACCGGCCTGACGGTTGGCGGCGGCGTCCGCTATGTCGGCAGTTCCATGGCGCCGATGGATACGACGACGGGAGAGCAGGTGAAAGTCTCCGGCTACGCCCTTCTGGACGCGTCCGTGAGTTATGATTTCGGCATGGCGAAACCGGATCTCAAGGGCCTGAAACTGACCTTGTCCGGCACAAACCTGACGGACGAGAAGTATTTCACCCCGGGCTTCTATTCCGACACAGTGTTCTACGGCAATCGTCGCACGGTCAAGGCGGCGCTCTCCTACAAGTGGTGAGAGATCGACCCATCGCGCCAAGCGGACTTCTGCGCCGGCGGGCACTGCTCGTCGGCGGAGTCGTCGCGGCTTGCACAGGCCGATCTTCCCAGGCGGCGATACCGCCGGATCCCCACCGGATCGTCGCGCTCGACTGGCCCAGCGCGCTCAACCTTCTCGCGCTCGGCGTCGCGCCGCTCGGACTTCCCGAGCGCGATCGTTATCGCCAGTTCGTCGTCGAGCCGACGCTTCCCGATACGGTCAAGGAGATCGGCTTCCGCTCCGAGCCGAATATCGAACTCATCGCCGCTCTGCGGCCCAAACTGATCCTGGCCTCAAACGAGGCAGCAATAGTCGGCGCGGATCTGGCAAAAATAGCTCCGGTCCAGAACTTTGATCCGGATGGCTATGACGAACCGGATCGTCTCGCCAGCGGCGCGCGCGCCCTGCGCAGACTTGCTGGTCTCCTGGCGATCTCAGGCGCTTACGAGAGTTACGACAAAAGCTTCAGCCGCGAAATTCAAGCCGGCGCGGCGCGGTTGACCCGCTATGACGGCCGTCCAATTTTCATCGCCTCCATCATCGATGCGCGCCGGATGCTGGTCTTCGGGCGAAACAGCCTGTTTCAGGCCGTGCTCGAGAGCTGGGGCGTCGAGAACGCCTGGGACGGCTACACGTCGCGATATGGCCACGCCACGACGACGGTCGATCGGCTGGCGTTGTGGCCGGAGGCGAGATTGCTGCTGGTGGGAGATAACGCCTTCTCCACATTCGAACAGATGAGATCGTCGCCGGTGATGGCGAGCCTTCCCTTTGTGAGGAACAAGCGAGTTCATGTTGTGCCGGAAACCTTGTTCTACGGGGGCCTGCCGGCGGCTTTCCGCTTCGCCCGGCTGGCTTCCCGCGTTCTGGAAACCACTCGATGACGATGACCCGCATCTCGGCGAATCCATCGGTCCTGACGCTCGGCCTGCTGACGCTCTGCATGGTCATGGCGAGCCGCAATATACTGGCGGAGCTTCCCGACGACGCCCCGCTCTGGGCCCTCATATCTCCCTCGAGCGATCACGTGGGCGAGGTCTTGGTTCACTATACGCTGCTGCCGCGCCTGGTCGTCGGCATTCTGGCGGGCGCGGGCGTCGGGCTGGCGGGAGCCATTTTGCAACTCGTGCTGCGCAATCCGCTTGCCGAACCCGCCACACTCGGCGTCGCCGCCGGCAGCAATCTGGCGCTCACCATCGCAACGCTCTATCTGCCGTCCGCCTTGTCCGCAGGGGTGGAATGGGTCGCGTTCGCCGGAGCCGCTTTGGCCCTTGGCGCGATCATGGCGCTTTCCGTGCGCAGCTGCATGTCTCCGGTCACCGTCACCTTGGCCGGAATGATCGTCAGCCTCTATTGCGGGGCAGCGAGCGCTGTGCTGGCCCTCTTCCATCATGATCTCCTGGTGGGGCTGTTCATCTGGGGCGCCGGCTATCTCGATCAGCAGGACTGGCATGGAGCCGCCTATCTCGCGCCCCGTCTTCTGGCGCTCGCCGGGGTAGCGGCGCTGTTGTCGCGTCCGCTCACCATGCTGGCGCTGGGCGACGACAACGCGCGCGGCCTCGGCCTGTCGCCGGAAACGGTTCGCATCATCGCGCTTCTTGTGGCGGCGGGTCTGTCGTCGGTCGTCACGGTGACCGTGGGCGTCATCGCATTTGTCGGCCTCGCGGCGCCGGCGCTCGCCCAGGCCTGCGGCGCGCGGCTCACGGGAGCCCGGTTCGTCTGGTCGGCGGCAATCGGCGCGTTGCTGCTGACAACGGCGGACCAGATGGTTCTCTCATTGCCGATCACGTACCGGCTCTTTCCGACCGGCGCCGTCACCGCTCTTTTCGGGGCTCCCCTGCTCTTCATCCTGATCGGCAGGCTCAGGCCGCCAGCGGCGCCGGGCCAGCTTTTGGCGACGCGGACTTTGCGTCTTCGTCACCCCATAATAGCGCTCTGCCTCTTGGCCGCGTTGCTCGGCCCTGTCTTCTGGCTCGCCCTGTGGGTCGGCGCGAGCCAGGACGGCTGGACTGTCCTGGACAGCACGACGCTTGATCTTCTGCAATGGCGGTGGCCGCGCGCGCTCGGCGCGTTTTGCGGCGGAGCCATGCTTGCTTTGGCGGGCGCCGTCCTGCAGCGGATGACGGGCAATCCCGCGGCATCCCCCGAAGCGCTCGGCGTCTCCTCCGGTGCCATGCTCGGCGCGCTCTTCCTGTTGCTGACGGTCGCCGCGCCGACGAGAACCGGTCAGATCATAGCGGGGTCGGTCGGGGCGTTCGGGGTGCTTATCCTTATGTTCGCTTTGTCGCGCAGAGCGGGCTATTCGGGCGATCGCCTGCTTCTCATCGGCGTTGCGCTCAGTTCGGTGACGAGTTTCGTGATGGCAACCCTGATGTCGGCGCAGGACCCGCGTCTGGGGCAGGCCTTGGCTTGGTTGTCGGGCTCGACCTACGCCGTGCGGAGCCAGGAAGCGCTGATCTCGGCGTCCCTTCTCGCCGCCGCGTTGCTGTCGATCCTTGCCATTCGCCGCTGGCTCGACCAGATGGCGCTCGGAGAAGTCGCGGCGAAGGCGACTGGCGCGCCGGTGAACATTCTTCGGATAAGCCTGTTCGCCTTGTCGTCTCTCCTGACCGCCGGGGCCGCCATTCTGGTGGGGCCGCTGAGCTTTGCAGGGTTGATGGGACCGCACCTTGCTCGCCTGTGCGGATTTCGTCGAGCTGGAGGCCAACTCGCGGCTTCGGCGATCATCGGCGGCCTCATCTTGCTTCTTGCCGATTGGATCGGCCGCACCGTGATATTTCCGTTTCAAATCCCCGCGGGACTGCTGGCGACGCTGGTTGGCGGACCGCTCCTCCTCTTGTTACTGGGACGAAAACCGTGATCGCATTCACCAGATCCCTGCGCCTCAGGCGAACACCGGCTCCAGATATCCTGGACATAAAGCGGAGCGGACGCTCCTTTCTGCTGATCGGTTTGTCCGCTGCTGCAGGCGGCGTGTCGGGGCTGGGCTCCGTTTGGCTGCTGTCACTGGTGAACGCAGAACTCAACCGGCCCGCAGGTATGGACGCATATACCGGCGCCATGCTCGCGGCGCTTTGCGTCGCCACGCTCGCCGCTCGCGGCACCTCAGACATTCTGGCCAATCTCGTCGGACAGAATATCGTCGCCGAACTTCGCCTCTGGCTGGCCAGACGCGTCTTCGGGGCGCCGGTGGCGGCGCTGGAAAACTACCGGTCGCATCGGCTGCTTCCGGTGCTGACTCATGACGTGGACGTGATCAGCGACCTCGCATTCGTCGCCGCGCCGCTTGCGATTTCGCTGCTCGTCACGCTCGGTTGTTTCGTTTGGCTGGCCTTGTTGTCTCCACCCCTGTGCCTGGCGGTCGCCATCGCCCTCACACTCGGTGCAGTCGTCCAGTACATCGCCCGCCAGAAGGGGATCGCGGGCTTTGAGGCCTCCCGGGCGGCCGAAGACGAGTTGCATCGCGCCTATGGCGACATGATCGGCGGCGCCCGCGAACTCAAGATCAACCGATCCAGGCGCGTTCGCGTCTACAGGGATCAAATCGAAACACCCGTAAACCGCATTCGCGCCATCAATACGCGCGCGGTGATCATTTTCGTCGTCGCCAACGCGTTCGGCGCGGGTCTGGTTTTCCTGCTGATCGCGCTTGTCCTCGCGAGCCGCAGCGTCCTGGGTCTCGACGCCGAGACCCAGTCCGGTTTCGTGCTCGCTCTGCTTTTCCTCCGCGGGCCGGTCGAGCAGATCATGGCCGTCCTGCCGACGATCGCCCGCGCCCAGGTCGCGCTCGCCCGGATCGGAGAGCTCAGAAGCGCATTCGACAGCATAGTCCCGGACGCCGACGTTTCGGACGACGCGCCGGCCGCGTCGATCTCACGCCAATCTCCCCGGATTACCTTCCGCAAGGTCGAATACGTCTATCCCGCCAACGCCGAGGGCCGGCCTTTCGGACTGGGTCCCGTCGACTTCACCTTCGAACCCGGGCAGATCACCTTCGTGATCGGCGACAACGGCTCGGGCAAGACGACACTGGCGAAGCTACTGCTGGGTCTCTATGCGCCAGTTCGGGGTGTGGTCGAAGCCGACGGCGTCGCGATCACCGACCAGACGCGTGACGCCTATCGCCAGATCTTCTCCACCGTTCTATCCGACTTCCATCTCTTCGAAGATCTGCCGCCCGGCCATGCCCTGTCGGAAGACGACTGCAGCCGTCATCTCGATCGTCTCGGCCTGAACGGCAAAGTGTCGGTCAAAGACGGCCGCCTGACGACCACAGACCTCTCGGCCGGACAGCGCAAGCGGCTGGCCCTGCTGCATGTTTGGAGCGAAGCCCGCCCGGTCCTCGTCCTCGACGAATGGGCGGCGGATCAGGATCCTGGTTTTCGCCGGATGTTTTACGAGGAACTGCTTCCGGAGTTGAAACGCCAGGGCAAGACGCTGATTGTCATCTCTCACGACGACCGCTATTTCCACATTGCCGACCATATTCTCCACATCGAGGCGGCGATGGCGGATTGAAACGTTAACATAGAGGTGGGTTAGTTAGAGGTGGCTCGGGTAAATTGAACAGGTGAGATAAGTGGTTTTCGGCTTTTGAACGCGGCAGTATGCCGGGAACAGGGGCCATGATGACAAAACGACCTCGCCGCAATCACAGCCCGGCCTTCAAGGCGAAAGTCGCGCTCGCCGCGATCAAGGGCGAAAAGACCTCATGCCCCTGGGACCTAAAAAGCCGACCCAGATGGTGAGCACCACAGCACGCTTCCATCGCGATGATGCAGGTCGGAATCTTACCGACAAAATCAAAGAGCGTCTGCCGCCGCATCGTTCGGCGAACAGTTACCGCACCTTTGTCGTCGACGCCGACAACACTGCAGCTATTTTTTGCCTATATCGATACCCAAAATTGAAATCGTCATGGATCGGCTCCTCTTCCTTCAATGACGGATCATCATACTCGATGTCCTCGGAAGGGCGGGCCATCCCATAATCAACAAGCACTGCGTCTCTAGAAAATCTGGGTGGCTTGCAGGCAATCGCCGCGTACCAGCCGCCTGGCAGGCATCGATCCCGCGAGAGCTAAGGTTGCTGCGCAAGTCCGTTGAAGTCCTCGGCAAGGTGATGGATGTGCATTTCCAGAAGGCGACAGGCTTGCTGAGCGTCACCGGATTCGCAGGATGCCAGGATCTGCCGGTGTTCGTTCATCGATCGCACCGGATGCGGACTGCCTGTCAAGAAGACATGCGTTCGCACACCAATCACCGTGCTGATCGTGCGACTATAGGCCAGTTGCAGTTGCCTGTTTCCGCCATGGGTCAGAAACGCCAGGTGAAATTCCATGTCATGATGGGAGTATGCCTGAAGATCTCGGTTGTCAGAGGCATGCGTCATGGCCTCCACCGCCGCCCGCATGCTGGAAATCAGGGCGGGCGCCTGGCGTTCCAGCGAAAGCCGCAAGGCGGCGGCCTCTAGGATGGTGCGGTATTCGCATAGTTCGCTGACCGTGCGTGCATCGGGCATATACACAAAGCTGCCGCGCTTCGGATAGACCTCAACCAGCCCTTCCGTTTTCAGGACAGCCAGGGCCTGTGCAACGGGCGACCGACTGACGCCAAGCATGTCGGCCAGTCGCTGTTCTGACAATTTCGAACCGAGTGGCAGTTCGCCGGTGAGAATGGCTTCCCGAATCCGGGCAATGGTTTCCTCGATCAAGGATTTCGGGATCTTGATGCTCTTCATCATTTCTCCGTGCGGGACAGACTGTCCTTGACACTCATTCTACCATGTTACATGCTACAATCCAGCACATGACCTGCTGGACAAATGCCCCGGGTACAAGAGGCTAATCATGACATCCGCTGCCGATACAAGTCCTTCCGATGCTAGGCCATGTGGACGGATTTTATCAAGATGAACGCGGCTGCGATGGAAACGAGCGAGGAGAAGTTGCGTTTCGTTTTCTCGCAGCGTAGCGCTACTCGTTTGAAGCGTTTAAGCTTTCCGACGGCTTGCTCGATGCGGGCGCGGCCCTTGTAGATGGTTTTTGCGAAGAAGGCTGGCTTGTCCTTTTCGTTGGATTTGTGCGGGATCACTGGAATGACGCCGCGAGAACGCGCTGCTTTGCGATTGGCCTTGCTGGCATAACCTTTGTCGGCGACTGCGGCGCGAGCCTTGATGTCAGGACCAAGGTCAAGCAGGAGCGGAAAATGCGGCGCATCGCCTTTCTCGCCACCGGTCAGATCGAAGGCGATGGGAAGACCGTCGAAGTCAGTTTTCAGGTGGATTT
>NZ_STFX01000043.1:0-2500 GCF_005222915.1 Rhizobium sp. FKL33 | reverse complement strand
AGGCCAGCGGCACCGAGGAATAAAGTCGAACAGGATGGAAAGCCTGGCGTAAATGGGTGATAGCCCCGTAGACGTAGAACACTCGGTGTCCTTGAGTAGGGCGGGACACGTGAAATCCTGTCTGAACATGGGGAGACCACTCTCCAAGCCTAAGTACTCGTGCATGACCGATAGCGAACCAGTACCGTGAGGGAAAGGTGAAAAGCACCCCGACGAGGGGAGTGAAATAGAACCTGAAACCGGTTGCCTACAAACAGTGGAAGGCCGCAAGGCTGACTGCGTACCTTTTGTATAATGGGTCAACGACTTAGTGTAACTAGCAAGCTTAAGCCGGTAGGTGTAGGCGCAGCGAAAGCGAGTCTGAACAGGGCGTTCAGTTAGTTGCATTAGACCCGAAACCAGGTGATCTAGCCATGAGCAGGTTGAAGGTTGGGTAACACCAACTGGAGGACCGAACCCGCATCTGTTGCAATAGATTGGGATGACTTGTGGCTAGGGGTGAAAGGCCAATCAAACCTGGAGATAGCTGGTTCTCCGCGAAATCTATTTAGGTAGAGCGTCGATCGAATACCCCGGGGGGTAGAGCACTGGATGGGCTATGGGGACTCACCGTCTTACTGATCCTAACCAAACTCCGAATACCCGGGAGTACTAATCGGCAGACACACGGCGGGTGCTAACGTCCGTCGTGAAAAGGGCAACAACCCTAACCTCCAGCTAAGGTCCCCAAGTCATGGCTAAGTGGGAAAGGATGTGAGGATCCCAAAACAACCAGGATGTTGGCTTAGAAGCAGCCATCATTTAAAGAAAGCGTAACAGCTCACTGGTCTAGTCAAGGGTCTTTGCGCCGAAAATGTAACGGGGCTCAAGCCATGCACCGAAGCTGAGGATGTGCGCAAGCACGTGGTAGCGGAGCGTTCCGTAAGCCTGTGAAGGGAGACCCGTGAGGGCTCCTGGAGGTATCGGAAGTGCGAATGTTGACATGAGTAACGATAAAGGGAGTGAGAGACTCCCTCGCCGAAAGACCAAGGGTTCCTGCTTAAAGTTAATCTGAGCAGGGTTAGCCGGCCCCTAAGACGAGGCGGACACGCGTAGTCGATGGGAACCACGTTAATAATCGTGGGCCTGGCGGTAGTGACGGATCGCGTAACTTGTTCAATCTTACTGGATTGATTGGGCAGGGAAGCGGTTCCAGGAAATAGCTCCGCCATTATAGACCGTACCCGAAACCGACACAGGTGGTCAGGTAGAGCATACCAAGGCGCTTGAGAGAACTGCGTTGAAGGAACTCGGCAAATTGCACGCGTAACTTCGGAAGAAGCGTGACCCCTTTTTACGCAAGTATGGAGGGGTGGCACAGACCAGGGGGTAGCGACTGTTTATCAAAAACACAGGGCTCTGCGAAGTCGCAAGACGACGTATAGGGTCTGACGCCTGCCCGGTGCTGGAAGGTTAAGAGGAGAGGTGCAAGCTTTGAATCGAAGCCCCAGTAAACGGCGGCCGTAACTATAACGGTCCTAAGGTAGCGAAATTCCTTGTCGGGTAAGTTCCGACCTGCACGAATGGCGTAACGACTTCCCCGCTGTCTCCAACGCAGACTCAGTGAAATTGAATTCCCCGTGAAGATGCGGGGTTCCTGCGGTCAGACGGAAAGACCCCGTGCACCTTTACTATAGCTTTACACTGGCATTCGCCAAGGCATGTGTAGGATAGGTGGTAGGCTTTGAAGCAGGGACGCCAGTCTTTGTGGAGCCATCCTTGAAATACCACCCTTATCTTCGTGGATGTCTAACCGCGATCCGTCATCCGGGTCCGGGACAGTGTATGGTGGGTAGTTTGACTGGGGCGGTCGCCTCCGAAAGAGTAACGGAGGCGCGCGATGGTGGGCTCAGACCGGTCGGAAATCGGTCGTCGAGTGCAATGGCATAAGCCCGCCTGACTGCGAGACTGACAAGTCGAGCAGAGACGAAAGTCGGTCATAGTGATCCGGTGGTCCCGCGTGGAAGGGCCATCGCTCAACGGATAAAAGGTACGCCGGGGATAACAGGCTGATGACCCCCAAGAGTCCATATCGACGGGGTTGTTTGGCACCTCGATGTCGACTCATCGCATCCTGGGGCTGGAGCAGGTCCCAAGGGTATGGCTGTTCGCCATTTAAAGCGGTACGTGAGTTGGGTTCAGAACGTCGTGAGACAGTTCGGTCCCTATCTGCCGTGGGTGTAGGAATATTGACAGGATCTGTCCCTAGTACGAGAGGACCGGGATGGACGTATCTCTGGTGGATCTGTTGTCGCGCCAGCGGCATAGCAGAGTAGCTATATACGGAATGGATAACCGCTGAAGGCATCTAAGCGGGAAACCAACCTGAAAACGAGTGTTCCCTGAGAGCCGTGGAAGACGACCACGTTGATAGGACGGGTGTGGAAGCAAGGCAACTTGTGAAGCTTACCGTTACTAATAGCTCGATAGACTTGATCGTTCCCATTGCCTATGATCATCA
>NZ_STFX01000042.1 GCF_005222915.1 Rhizobium sp. FKL33 | reverse complement strand
TAGGCCGTATACTCATAAACGGGCTTCCGCTTTGGGATTGATGATGATTCAAGGCTGCCATTGATTTGGGAGCTTTTTTGATGACCCGTCGCCGCTATGAACTGACCGACCTGGAATGGGCGATTATCGCGCCTTTGTTGCCGAATAAGCCTCGTGGTGTTCCGAGGGTGGATGATCGTCGAGTGATCAACGGGATTTTGTGGCGCTTCCGCACTGGCTCGCCGTGGGCGGACGTTCCAGATCGCTATGGTCCGCCAACGACATGCTACAACCGCTTCGTCAGATGGCGCAAAGCCGGGGTCTGGGATCGGATTTTGGCAGATATTTCAAAGACCTTTGACGGCGACATCATGATGATCGATTCTTCTTGCGTCCGGGTGCACCAACATGGCGCCACGGCAAAAAGGGGGGGGCTGACGATGGCTGCATGGGACGTTCCCGTGGCGGGCTTACGACCAAGATCCATGCCGTCGTCGATGCCGAAGGCCGTCCAATCGCTCTCGAATTGACCGCAGGGCAAGCGCACGACAGCAAGATGGCGCTGCCGATGTTGAGCGTCATGCGCGAGGGGACGATTATCCTGGGCGACAAGGCTTACGATACCAATGCGTTGCGGGCGGAAGCCGAGGAAAAGGGGGCTTGGGCCAATATTCCGGCCAAAAGCAATCGCAAGGAAAGCTTTTCTTTCAGCGGATGGGTCTATCGGCAAAGAAATCTCGTTGAACGCTTCTTCAACAAGCTCAAACAATATCGAGGCATTGCAACCCGTTACGAAAAGAATCCGGCCAATTTCCTCGCCGCCGTCAAACTCATTGCTACTCGCATCTGGATAAAGGCGTTATGAGTCTACTGCCTAG
>NZ_STFX01000041.1 GCF_005222915.1 Rhizobium sp. FKL33 | reverse complement strand
TCGATCACATAGGCTTCGTCCACCTCAACGCCGAGCCCGGGGCCCTGCGGGATCGACACGAAGCCGTCCTCGTAGTGGAACACCTCCTTGTTGGAGATGTAGTCGAGGATGTCGTTGCCGGTGTTGTAGTGGATGCCGAGGCTCTGTTCCTGGATGAAGGCGTTATAGGAGACGGCGTCCACCTGCAGGCAGGCGGCCAGCGCGATCGGGCCGAGCGGGCAATGCGGCGCCAGCGCCACGTCATAGGCCTCGGCCATCGCCGCGATCTTGCGGCATTCGGTGATGCCGCCGGCATGGGAAAGATCGGGCTGGAGAATGTCGACATAGCCGTCGGCCAGCACGCCCTTGAAATCCCAGCGCGAATAGAGCCGCTCGCCGAGCGCGATCGGCGTCGAGCAGTGATTGGCGATCTCCTTCAGCGCCTCGCGGTTTTCCGACAGCACCGGCTCCTCGATGAACAGCAGATTATAGGGCTGCAGCTCCCGGGCCAGCACCTTGGCCATCGGCTTGTGGACGCGGCCGTGGAAATCGACGCCGATGCCGATATGCGGGCCGACAGCCTCGCGAATGATGGCGATGGTCTCGACCGCCTTCTCCACCTTCTCCCAGGTGTCGACGATCTGCATTTCCTCGCAGCCATTGAGCTTGATGGCCTTGAAACCGCGCGCCACCACATCGCGGGCATTGTTGGCGACGTCGGAGGGGCGGTCGCCGCCGATCCAGCTATAGACCTTGATCTTGTCGCGCACCTGGCCGCCGAGCAGCGAATGGATGGGCTGGCCGAGCGCCTTGCCCTTGATGTCCCACAGCGCCTGGTCGATTCCGGCGAGCGCCGACATGTGGACTGCGCCGCCGCGATAGAAGCCGGCGCGATACATGACCTGCCAGTGGTCCTCGATCAGGAACGGATCCTTGCCGATCAG
>NZ_STFX01000040.1 GCF_005222915.1 Rhizobium sp. FKL33 | reverse complement strand
GGACTGCGCCGCCGCGATAGAAGCCGGCGCGATACATGACCTGCCAGTGGTCCTCGATCAGGAACGGATCCTTGCCGATCAGGTAATCGGCGAGTTCATGCACGGCGGCCTCCACCGTCAGCGCCCGTCCCTCGACCACGGGCTCGCCCCAGCCGGTGACGCCTTCGTCGGTCTCGATCTTCAGGAAGCACCAGCGCGGCGGCACGATATAGGTGGTCAGTTTGGTGATTTTCATGGTCACAGTCTCGAATGATGTGGCAGGGTCACGATATTGGGTGAGTGAATTCAGCGTTTGCGGCGCTCGACGGCTGCGGTGAGATCGCGCTGGGCAATGTCCAGCATGCGCCGGGAACAGTCGGCGGCGGCGACGCGATCCCTCAGCCTCAGCGCCTCGACAAGTTCGAAATGGATATCGATCGCTTCGTCATGTCGTTCCACCACCTCGTTGGAGGCATGCAGCGAAAATCGGAGCGCAGCCTCGATGATGCCGGCCATCTGCAGGAAAACCCTGTTGCCGCTGGCTTTGAGCAGGCAGACATGGAAGCGCGCGTCGGCTTCGGTGAAGGCGTCGAGATCGCCTTCGCTGTCGCGCATGTCGCGCCAGGCCCGTTCGAGTTCGGCGATGTCCTGCATGCTGGCGCGGGCCGCAGCCATATCGGCGGCAGCGGGTTCGATCGCGCGTCGCGCCTCCAGAATGCAGGAGAGCAGGTCAGATTCGAAAATTTTCGGTCCGATCCAGTCGAGCACGCGCGGATCGAGGATGTTCCACTCGGTTTTGGGACAGACGACGGTGCCGACCTTCGATCGGCTGCGGACGAGCCTGAGCGATTCCAGCGCCTTGATGGCTTCGCGGATCACCGTTCGGCTGACGCCATAGCGGTCGCAGAGATCGTTTTCTCGCGGCAGGAAGCTGCCTTCGGGATAGATCTCGGAACAGATGTCCCGCGCGATCGCTCCGACCACGTTTTCGCGCACGCGCGGGCGGCGGACGTTCCCCGCCGCGTCCGACATTGTCGGTCTGTTCTCGATCATGTCCACATCCGTCTCCCCCGGATCATGAGAGATGCGCGGCGTGCGCCGTCTCGTCAACCCGCCTCCATCGTGTGGCTATTATAAACATCGTATTTCATCATACAACAGTAATTGACGGATATGATGATTCATTCTACAAAAGGATGACTGCGGGAGAGGCAGCGACATCACAAGGGAGGACTTCATGCGTATTCTGACCACGATACTGCTCGCCGGCGCCATGGCCGTGACCGGCGCCGTCTCGGCCTTTGCCGAGGACGTGAAGATCGGCTTCATCGTCAAGCAGCCGGAAGAGCCCTGGTTCCAGGACGAGTGGAAATTCGCCGACCAGGCTGGCAAGGAAAAGGGCTTCACCGTCGTCAAGATCGGCGCTGAAGACGGCGAAAAGGTCCAGTCGGCGATCGATAATCTCGGCGCGCAGGGCGCGCAGGGCTTCATCATCTGCACGCCTGACGTCAAGCTCGGACCGGGCATCGTCGCCAAGGCGGCGGCGAACAATCTCAAGGTCATGACGGTCGATGACCGCCTCGTCGACGCCTCAGGCGCGCCGCTCGAAGATGTGCCGCATATGGGCATTTCCGCCACCAAGATCGGCGAAGCCGTCGGCCAGGCGATCGTCGACGAAATGAAGAAGCGCGGCTGGGACCTGAAGGATGTCGGCGCAATCCGCGTGTCCTACGACCAGCTGCCGACTGCGGTGGATCGCGTCGAGGGCGCGCTTTCGGTGCTGAAGGCCAATGGTTTTCCGGAAGCCAATATCTTCAACGCGCCGCAGGCCAAGACCGACACCGAAGCTGCGCTGAACGCCGCGACCGTGGTGCTCAACAAGAACGCCAACATCAAGAAGTGGATCGCCGTCGGCCTCAATGACGAAGCGGTGCTCGGCGCGGTGCGCGCGGCGGAATCGGTCGGCGTGACCGCCGACAACTTCATCGGCGTCGGCATTGGCGGCGCGGATTCGGCGATCAACGAGTTCAAGAAGCCTGAGGCCACCGGTTTCTTCGGCACCGTGATCATCTCGCCGAAGCGCCATGGTTATGAAACGGCGATGAACATGTATGAGTGGATCGCCAACGGCAAAGAGCCGGCAAAACTGACGCTGACCGCCGGCCAGCTCGCGCTGCGCGACAATTACCAGGCCGTCCGCAAGGACCTCGGCATCGAGTAATCCGCCTCGTATAGAACCCGAAACGCGATCTTACGGCCCCGGCGACCTTCGCCGGGGTTTTCTGGGGGGGCGAGGCGCATGGCCGACTATCTGGAATTTTCCGGGCTCACGAAAACCTATCCGGGGGTGCGGGCCCTGTCCGACGTGTCCTTTGGTGTGCGCCGGGGCGTGGTGCATGGGCTTATGGGCGAGAACGGCGCCGGCAAATCGACGCTGATCCGTCTTCTTTCGGGCGACCAGTCCGCCGATACGGGCGTCATCCGCATTGATGGCCGCGAGCAGGTCTACCGCTCTGTCAGCGACGCCTTTGCGGCCGGCGTGGTGGTCATCCATCAGGAGCTTCAACTGGCGCCTGACATGACGGTGGCGGAAAATCTCTGGCTCGGCCGCTTTCCCGGTCGCTTCGGCGTCATCGATCGCAAGGCGATGCGCGATACGGTGAAGGCGCGGCTCGACGAGATGGGCGTCGATATCGATCCCGACCGCAAGGTGGGTTCGCTGTCGATCGGCGAACGGCAGATGGTGGAAATCGCCAAGGCCGTCATGGTCGAGGCCCGCGTGATCGCGTTGGATGAGCCGACCTCGTCGCTCTCGTCGCGTGAAAGCGAAATCCTGTTTGCGCTGATCGACCGCCTCCGGGCGGCCGGCGTGGTCATTCTCTATGTCTCCCACCGGCTCGACGAGATCTTCCGGCTCTGCGACAGCATGACCGTGCTGCGCGACGGCAAGCTTGCCGCCCATCACCCGAAACTCGACGGCGTCAGCCGCGACCAGATCATCAGCGAGATGGTCGGCCGCGAGATCAGTAATATCTGGGGCTGGCGGGGTCGTCCGCTTGGCGACGACAGGCTGAAGGTCGAGGATATCTCTGGCCCGCGCCTGCGCCGTCCCCTCAGTTTTTCCGTGCGGCGCGGCGAAATCCTCGGCTTCTTCGGCCTGATCGGCGCTGGGCGCTCGGAAATGGCGCGGCTCGTTTATGGAGCCGATGCGCGTTCGACCGGCCGCGTCAGTCTCGATGGCGTGGCTGTGGCGCCCGACAGTCCCGGCGCCTCCATCCACGCGGGCATGGTGTTCTGCCCCGAGGATCGTAAGCATGACGGCATCATTCACGGGCGGTCGGTGGAGGAGAACATTTCCATCTCGTCCCGCCGGCATTTCTCGCCGCTCGGCGTCATCAAGCCGAAGCAGGAGGCGGACCTCGCCGATCGCTTCATCCAGACGCTGCGCATCCGCACGCCCTCGCGCCGGCAGGACATCGTCAATCTCTCGGGCGGCAACCAGCAGAAGGTCATTCTCGGCCGCTGGCTGTCCGAACAGGGCGTCAAGGCGCTGATCATCGACGAGCCGACGCGCGGCATCGATGTCGGCGCCAAGGCGGAGATCTACGACATCCTCTACGGCCTCGCCGCAGATGGGATGGCGATCATTGCCATTTCCAGCGAATTGCCGGAGATCATGGGCATTGCCGACCGCATCATCGTGATGTGCGGCGGCGAAAAGTCCGCCGAATTCACCCGCGACCAGTTCGACGAAAAAACCATTCTCGCCGCTGCGCTGCCCGATGAGGCAGTCGTAAAGGCCGCTCATTCTTGATGGAAAGACCAATGTCCGCTTTGAAGAAAATCCTGCTCGGCGAACAGGGCCTCCTCGTGATCTTCGCGCTCGCCTTCGTCATCGTCTCGCTCACGGTGCCGAACTTCCTGACCGAACGGAATGTGCTGGGACTGCTGCAATCCGTCGTCACCATCGGCATCGTCGCCTGCACCATGATGTTCTGCTTGGCCTCGCGCGATTTCGACCTGTCGGTCGGCTCGATCGTGGCCTTTTCGGGCATGGTGGCGGTCATGGCGTCCAACGCCACCGGCTCGATCCTGCTCGGCGTCGCCGCGGCCATCGTTTGCGGTCTCGCGGTCGGCGCAATCAATGGCGTCGTCATCGCCCGCTTCCGCATCAACGCCTTGATCACCACGCTCGCCACCATGCAGATCGTGCGCGGTCTCGCGCTGATCGCCTCGGATGGCCGCGCCGTCGGCATCAATGATCCCGCCTTCTACCAGCTGGCGCTGTCGCGCTTCCTCACCATCCCCACGCCGATCTGGGTCATGGCGCTGTTCTTCATCGTCTTCGGCTTCCTGCTCAACCGTACCGTCTTCGGCAAGAACACGCTGGCGATCGGCGGCAATCCCGAGGCCTCCAGGCTCGCAGGCGTCAATGTCGTGCGCATGCGCATCTGGATCTTCGCGCTGCAGGGTCTGGTGTGCGGCGTGGCGGGCGTGCTGCTCGCCTCGCGCATCACCTCGGGCCAGCCGAACGCAGCGACCGGCCTCGAACTCTCGGTCATCTCGGCCTGCGTGCTCGGCGGCGTGTCGCTGGCCGGCGGGCGCGCCACGATGACGGGCGTCTTTATCGGCGTGATG
This sequence comes from Rhizobium sp. FKL33, assembly GCF_005222915.1. Classification (GTDB taxonomy): domain Bacteria; phylum Pseudomonadota; class Alphaproteobacteria; order Rhizobiales; family Rhizobiaceae; genus Rhizobium_E. The sequence goes on along the minus strand of NZ_STFX01000040.1, from coordinate 63,701 downwards.
ATCATGGGCATCGCCGAAAACGTCATGAACCTCCTGAACATCCAGGCCTTTTACCAGTATCTGGTGCGCGGCCTGATCCTGCTGATCGCCGTGCTGCTCGACAATCTCCGCATGTCGGCGGCGGGCCGGCAGAAGTGACGACGGCGCTGCTCAGGCTCGCCTCCGATCGGATCGAGACCTCGGTCTTGCTTCGGGGAGGCGGGCTGGGCGCAGTGTGGTTTGACGGTTTGGAGATCATGCCGGCGGTCGGCGGGGTCAAGGGGGATCTCAGTTGCTTTCCGCTTGTTCCTTTCGGCAATCGCGTCGAATTCAACCAGTTCGAGCGCCTTGGCAAGACCTACCGTTTCACCCCGAACAGCAGCGATCCGCTCTATCTTCACGGTGATGGCTGGTTGGGGACTTGGGAAGTTCGAGAGATGGAGGGCGACCGGATCACGCTGTCTCTGCGGCGACCTCCCGGCGATGGGACACCCTACGCCTATTCCGCCGAACAGACGCTGTCCGTCTCCGGCGCCCGCCTGTCGCTGTCCCTGTCGGTCCAAAATGAAGGCGACGAAGCTTTGCCGTTCGGTCTCGGACAACATCCGTTTTTTCTCCGCACACCGCAGGTTCGCGTCGAGGCGCAGGTGTCCGGCTATTGGACGGAGCGGGCGGAACATTTGCCGGATGCGCGAACCGCGCTTCCCCATGATCTCGATCTTCCAGCGGGAACGGTTCTTCCCGACCGCTTCATCAACAACGCCTTCGATGGCTGGGACGGCGTCGGCCGCATCCTCTGGTCCGAACTCGGCGTTTCCGCCATCATGACTGCGCCAAACCATCCGGTTGCCATGTTCTACGCGCCGGGTGCGGAGGCAGGCTTCTTCTGCTGGGAGCCGATGACGCATCTGCCGAATGGGCATCATCAGCCTGAATTCGGCGGCCTGCGACTGTTGGAGCCGGGCGAGGCGATGCGATCGACAGTGACGATAGATTTCAGGAGAGACGATCTTGGTTGACAGGCTCAACGGCAAGAGGATCATGATCACCGGGGCCGCCCAGGGCATTGGCCTCGCCATCGCGGACGCCGCTGCACGGGAAGGGGCCTCTCTGCTCTTGATCGACCGTGACGGCGATCTGCTGGGTTCTTCGGTCGAAACTTTACGGGGGCAGGGCGCGCGCGTGACGAACTCTGTCGCCGACATTACCGACGCCGCCGCGATCGCCCACGCCGTGGAGCAGGCGAAAGAGGAGATCGGGGCGATCAACGCGCTGGTCAACAATGCCGGCGTCAATGTCTTTTCCGAACCCTTGGCCTCCACAGACGAAGACTGGTCGCGCTGCTTCGACATCAATCTCAAGGGTGCCTGGAACTGCTGCCGCGTAGTGTTGCCGGATATGCTTGCGGCAGGAGAGGGCGCGATCCTCAACATCGCCTCCACCCACGCCTTCACCATCATTCCGCACACCTTTCCCTATCCGCTCGCCAAGCATGCGTTGATGGGGCTCACCAAGTCGCTCGCCATCGAATATGCGCCGCGCCAAGTGCGGGTGAATGCGCTGGCTCCCGGCTATGTCGCGACCCAGAAAGTGATCGACTACTGGAACAGCTTTCCCGATCCCGACGCCGCCAGGGCGGAGACGATGAAGCTGCATCCCGGCGGCCGCATCGCTGACCCCGAGGAAATCGCCATGGCGGCGGTGTTCATGATCTCCGACGAATGCCGCTTCATGACCGGGGCCTGCCTGACGGTGGATGGCGGTCTCAGCATTCTCCATCATCCGTCTTGACGTCGCCGTTGGCCGTCAAGACGCCCGCAGGCCGGAACAGTCAGAACTGCGTCGAAACGGGCAAAACCGTAGGAATTCCTCAATCGAGTTGGCGGACAAGCCGGTCGCTGCGGGCAGGGTCTGCAGCATAGGAGCGTTCATATTTGGGGATCGCCTCAACCCAGCCGCCCGATGCCTGGACGCGCAGTCTTGATTGGCTGTCGTCCGGTCCAGCTGTTGCCGTCGTCGTCGCCTGAAATTTCGCCAGTGCGGTTCCTTTCATAGTTTTGTTATCTTTTTCATAGCTTTGCGCGCTTTGCCCGGGTCCGGAAAGGCAAATAATGACGGTGTTTTAATTTGTGCGAGCTGCCTGGCCAGGCGGCAACGGAGCCGTCATGACCAGTTACGCCGCAATCCTTTCCCTCGTTTCTTCTTCCGGCGCCGCGGTTGATCTCTCCGACAATGAGGCGTCGCTGACGGTCGCGGAGGCGCAGGCTCTCGCCGCGCTCGGCGTCGTTTTCGCCGCCACCGACAAGGTGACCATTGCGGACGCTGCGACCACGATCGAAGCGCTGACCGCGACCGAGATCGCCAATCTTGGGACGCTGGGCGTTTCGGAGGTCCTGGCGAACGACAGGGCGCTGGCGCTGAGCATCAGCCAGATCAACGCCTTTGCCGCCGCCGATATCGCCGCCTCAAGCGAATATGAAACGATGAGCCCCACCACGACGGCCGATATCGAGGTGGGCAGCGTTACTGATGGGCAAAGCGGTCAGACTGTCGCACTGGCGGACGGGTCATACATCGTCGTGTTCAACGCAAGCGGCGTCATCTATGCGCAGCGCTTCGATGCCGACGGCAACAAGATCGATGATGCGACACAGGTCAGCACTACGAGTGACGCAATTCAGGCCAGCATGACCGTGCTCGCCGATGGCGGCTACCTGATCGTCTGGGCGGACTTTCTCACGCTGTATTTTCAGCGCTATGACGAAGATGGGAATGCGACAGGCGCCGTAGCCTCGCTTGACCTGGATTCCACGTCGTCAGAGTCTCTGGCGCCGCAGGTGACGGCCCTCTCGGATGGGGGCTATGTTATTACGACCTATACGGGCTCTTCCACGATTGTCGCCCAGCGTTATGACGCCGATGGAGGCGCGGTCGGCAGCGTCGTAACCCTGACAACCTCGGGCGCCATGCTCAACGGTCAAAATCCTTGGGATGAAGGAGTTGTCTATACGCAGACGGTCGAGCTTGCCGATGGCAGCGTCGCTATCTTCTATTCAGCGACGGACAGTGACGGCTACGGTGTCTATGGGCAGATTATCGATAGTTCAGGCGCTGCCGTTGGCGACGCCTTCGCCGTCACCTCCGATTCGGAGGGCGATGCAATCCTGGCCGCAGTCACGCAATTGAGCAATGGCGCATTCGCAGTCGCCTGGGCGGTCGACCGCACCTCCGTCTATATGAGGATATATGATGGGGAGGGGAATGCTGTCACGGCGGCAATTGCCGTCAATGAAAGCAGTTCCTTTCAGCTCAATATCGGCATCACCGCACTTGAAGACGGCCGCTTCGTCGTCACATGGAATTGGTATACATCGGGCAGGGATATTTATTCGCAGGTTTTCGACGCCAGCGGCAACGCTGTGACCGCGATCTCGGTGGTCAACACGACGACCGACAAAATCGAATACAGCCCGACGGTCGTGGCGCTGACCGGCGGCGGCTATGTCATCGTGTGGAACGACTATAGCGCAAGCACGGGATACGATATCAGCGGCCAAGTGTTCGACGCCGACGGCAACAAAATTGGCGATGAATTCGCTGTAAACGTCAGTGAAAGCGGCAACCAGCGCTACCAGAAAATCACCGCCCTCGCGGACGGTGGCTTCGCTATTACCTGGTACGATGACGGCGCCGCCAAATATTATACCCGTATCTATCACAATGACACAGATGTGGCGTCGCTGAGCGGCACGGCATCCGCCATCTCGGCGCTGACGGCGTCGGATGCGGCCGATCTGGTCGAGATGGGCATTTCGGCGATCACAGTGTCGAATGGCGGCGCCGTAACCCTGACCAAGGCGGCGGCGGTGGGGCTGGCCGCCATTTCCGGCATCAGCATTGATGGAGCAGCCTCCATAGAGGTCAGCGACACCGGGGCTGCGCTTGCCGACATTTCGGTGTCCAACATCGCAGCCCTCGACAGTCTCGGCGTATCGAAACTGGATGCGACAGACGACGCCGTGACCGTGTCGCTCGCCCAGGCCCAGGCGCTCGCCTCGGCCGGACTGACCTTTGCGTCCGACGATACGGTGACGGTGTCGCTTTCGGCCTCGGAGCTCGCCGGCCTCGACGCCGACGATCTCGATGACCTCGCCGGCGTCGGCGCCGGCGGATTCGATCTCTCGGACGCCGCGTCCCTGACCTATGCGCGCATCCTCGCGCTGCAATCGGCTGGGTTCGGCATCGCCAGCGGCGATGTGGTGACGCTCTCGGACACGGCTGCAACCATCGAGGGACTTTCGACCTCCGACATTGCCGCTTTCGGCGCCTGGGGCGTCGATTTCGTTGATCTGACAGACAATGCGGCAAGCATCTCGGTGGCTGCCGCGCTGGCGCTGGAGAGCGCCGGACTGTCGTTCGACAGCAGCGACGTGGTCACCGTGTCGGCCACGGCGGCGGAGATCGCCGCGCTCGGTGCAAGCGATATCGCCGCGATCGCGGACGCCGGCGTTTCCAGCCTCGTCTTGTCGGATGCAGGCGACCTCTCCCTCAGCGTCGAGCTGGCGCTCGCCCTCGGCGCCCAAGATGTGGCCGTCTCGGCCTCGTCCGGGGACGTTCTTGTCGTTGCGACCGGCGCCGAGATCCAGGCGCTGTCATCCGCCGATATCGCCACGATCGCTTCGCTTGGCATCGACCAGATCGACGCCAGCGACGATGTCGTGTCGCTGACGATCGATCAGGTCGAAACTTTCTCCACGCAGGGTATTGGCTTCAGCAGCGGCGACAGCCTGAAACTTTCCGATGCCAGCGGTTCGGCCGTGTCGGTGACGCTGGCCGAGGCTCAGGCGGTGGTTTCCGCCGGTTTGGTCTTTGCGTCTGGTTACACCGTGACCATCACGCTGTCTGGGACGGATCTCGCTGGTCTCGACGCCGATGCGCTCAGCGATCTTGCCGGGATCGGCGCGAGCGTGTTCGACCTGACCGACGCCGTGTCCCTGACCTATGCCCGCATTCTCGTTCTGCAGACGGCGGGTTTCGACATTGCCGCAGACGACGCCGTTACGCTCGCCGCTTCCGGGGACACGGTCGAGGCGCTCTCGACCGCCGACATCGCGTCGCTCGCCGCCTGGGGCGTGGACAGCGTCGATCTGACCGACGATGCGGTCACGCTGTCCGTCTCCGCCGCGCTCGCCTTTTCGAGCGCCGGCCTCGAATTCGCCAGCGGCGACGCGCTGACCGTGTCCTTGTCCGCTTCTGAGATGATCGCGCTCAGCGTCGCCGACATCGCGTCGATCGCAGGAATCGGCGTCTCCGTCTTCGAATTTGTCGGGGGGCTGAATTTGTCGGTCGAGAAGGCTCAGGCCTTGATCGCCAATAGCGTCGCCCTGCAAACCACCGATGGAACGGTGATCGTCTGGGACAGCGGCGCGGCGATCGCGGCGCTGGAAACAGCCGAGATCAGCGCCTTGGCCAGTTTGGGCGTCGAATACTTCAACGTCACCGACGACGCCGTGTCGCTGACCTTGGATCAGATCGAGACGCTGTCGTCCTTGGCGATCGAATTCACCTTCGACGACAAGATCTCGCTTCTGGCCACGGCCGCCGAATTCGCCGCCCTTTCGGCGACCGACATCGCAGCGGCGGGGGCCTATGGCGCTTCCAAGATCACCTCGACTTCGTCCACTCTCGACGCGACTGTGGCGCAGGTTGCGGCCATGCAGACGGCGGGTCTAACCTTCGACGACGCCCTGACCGCGCGTCTCTCGGATACGCTCAGCCGCATCGTCGCCCTGTCGAGCAGCGATCTCTCCGATTACACCGCGCTCGGCATCGACACTGTGCGGGTCGCCGACACGGGCGCAACGATCGCGACGATCACAACCGCCAATATCAGCAAACTGAGCACGCTCGGCGTCGACAGCATCGACGCCACCGACGGCGCAATCACCATCAGTCTGGTCAAGGCCAATGCGCTGGCGCTGGCCGATATCAGCTTCGACGGCGACGACGACGTGGCCGTGTCCGCGTCGGCCTCCACCTTCGCCGATCCCGATACGCTCGATCTGTCCGGCCTGGCCGCCATCAATGTCGACCGTATCGACGTTTCCGACGACGTGATTTCGTTCGGCTATGCCGCCGCGAAGACCTATGTCGACGCCGGCATCGGCTTCACATCAGCCGACGACGTGACGGTGACGCTGACATATGCCCAGGCCATTGCGTTGACCAGCACGGTGGGCGCTGCGCTTCTCACCGCCAATGTCGACTCGCTCGAAGCGACGATGACGGGCGTCCAGCTTGCGGCTCTTTCTGCGACCTCCATTACCGCTCTCGCAAATAAGGGCATCACCATCTTCGACCTGTCCGACGACACCGCCTCGTTGACGGCGGCGCATATCGAGGCGCTTGTGGACGGCATCATCTCGCTGGTGTCGCCGGACGCGCTGGCGCTGGTGGATACGGGCGCCAACATCGCGGCGCTGACCGCCTCTGAAATCACGACCTATGCCGATCTCGGCGTGACCTCGGTCAACGCATCGGATGACGTCCTGTCGCTTTCGCTGACAACGGCGCAGGCGCTGGTCAACGCCGGCGTCGCACTGACGTCTGCGGATGCGATAACCGTGAGCCTCAGCCATGCCGAGGCTTCCGCGCTGACGGCGAGCGAAGCCGCCGCCCTTCTCGCCGCTCATGTCGACACGCTCAAGGCGACGATGACGGGTGCTCAGCTTGAGGCTCTTTCTGCGACCTCCATCGCAGCGCTGGCCGCCAAGGGGATCAACGTTATCGATCTCTCCGACAACGCCGCCTCGCTGACGGCGGCGCAGATCGAGGCGCTGATTGATGGCGATGTTTCTCTGGTCTCTCCTGATGCCCTGACGTTGGTGGATACGGGCACCAACATCGCGGCGCTGACCTCCTCTGAAATCACGGCCTATGCCGATCTCGGCGTGACCTCGGTCAACGCATCGGATGATGTCCTGTCGCTTTCGCTGACGACGGCGCAGGCGTTCGTGAATGCCGATATTGCTTTGACGTCTGCGGATGCCGTGAGGGTTTCGCTCAGCTACGACGAGGCAATCTCTTTGACCGCAAGTGCAGGGTCGGCTCTGCTTGAGGGCAGTGTCGATACGATCGAAGCGGCGATGACCGGGGCGGAGGCGAAGGCGCTGACCGAGGACCAGATCGTCGCCCTGGCCGCCAGCGGCGTCAGCGTGATCGATCTCTCGGATGACGCCGTTTTGTTGACGGCCTCTCAGGTCAACGCTCTTTCTTCAGCAGGTATCTCCTTTTCTAACGATGACGCAGTCAGCGAACATGCGGCTCCGCAACTGGCAGCCGATGTCGCCACGGTGGCGGAGAGCAAGACGGCCACGGTCGCCGTGCTCGCCAATGATGCGGTCTTCGACGACTATGACTTGTTGATCACCAGCGCGACCGTGACATCGGGAGATGGGGTCGTGACCATCACCGACGACGACTCCCTGTCAGTCAGCTATACGGGAGCAGACATCGATGGCTCCAAGAAAGCCACGGTGACGGTGACCTATACGGCGACTGACGGCGTCGAAACTGCGCAATCGACCTTGACGGTGACCTTCACGGCGGTGACTGAACCTCTGGTCGGCTCAGCGAAGGCCGATACGCTGACCGGCGCCTCGTTGAGCGAAGTGATCAAGGGGTTGGCCGGCGCCGATGTCCTTCGCGGCGGCGGCGGGGCCGACAAGATCTATGGGGGCGCCGGCAAAGACCGCCTCTTCGGCGACGCCGGCAATGATGTGCTGAAGGGAGAGGACGACAGCGACCGGTTGACCGGCGGCGCGGGCGCGGACGATCTCTATGGCGGCGGCGGAGCCGACGTCTTCGTCTTCTCGAAACTGTCGGAGCTAGACAAGACCAAGGCCAAGGCCGACGAGATCATGGACTTCCGTCATTCCCAAAAGGACGTGATCGATCTCTCCGACCTCGACGCCAACTCCAAGCGCAGCGGGAATCAGGATTTCGACTTCATCGGCACGGACAAATATTCCAAGACGGCCGGCGAGTTGCGCGTCGACGGCGACAAATCCGGTTACTATCTCCATGGCGACATCAATGGCGACGGCAAGGACGACTTCATCATCGAAATCCACTCGACGACCAAACTGGTGAAGTCCGATTTCGATCTCTGACGGGTACAGTTTTGCCGACAAAGAAAAGGGGGCGGTCCTGCAGCCAGCCCCCTCAATGCTTGATTGAACGCGGGTCCCGCCCAATCGATCAGTTCAGCCGCAACCCCTTTTTCGGATCAAACAGATGCAAGGCGGCGAGCGGCGCCGTGAGTTCCACCACGTCGCCAGGCTGGACGCGGCTATAGGGCGGGGCGGAAGCGAGAACGCGTTGTGAGCCGACCTTCCCGGTCAGAATGATCTCTGGCCCCGTCAATTCCGTCACCTCCACCTCTACAGGAAGCCGGACGCCTTCGCCGCCCGGCTTCAGCGCTTCCGGCCTGACGCCGACGATGACCGATTTGCCGAGAGGGAGGGCTTCGGCGCCTTCGGACAGCGGGATTTCGATATCCGAGCCTTCGATCATCAGGCCGCTTTCGCTACGCTTTGCGTTGAGCAAATTCATCGGCGGCGCGCCGACGAAGGTTGCGACATAGAGCGTGGCGGGGCGGTTGTAGATCGCTTCGGGCGTGTCGAGCTGTTCGATCCGGCCGTTGCGCATCACCGCGATGCGGGTGGCGAGCGTCATCGCCTCGATCTGGTCATGCGTCACATAGACGACGGTGGTCTTCATCATCTGGTGCAGGCGCTTGAGCTCGGTGCGCATCTCCATGCGCAGCTTGGCGTCGAGATTGGATAGGGGTTCGTCGAACAGGAAGACCTTGGGGTGGCGAACCAGCGCGCGGCCGATGGCCACGCGCTGGCGTTGCCCGCCCGACAACTGGCTTGGCTTGCGGTCGAGCAGGTTTTCGATCTGGAGGAGACGGGCGGCGTCGCGCACCGCCTTGTCGCGTTCAGCGGCAGGGACCTTGCGCATTTCCAGCCCGAAGCCGATGTTCCGCGCCACGGTCAGATTGGGATAGAGCGCATAGGACTGGAACACCATGGCGATGTCGCGATCCTTGGGATGCACGCCGACCACCGAGCGCTCGCCAATACGCACATCGCCGCTGGTCGGCTCAGCCAAGCCTGCGATGATGTTCAGCAGCGTCGATTTTCCGCAGCCGGAAGAGCCGAGGAGAACGAGGAACTCGCCGCTCTCCAGCGCGATGTCGATGCCCTTCAGCGTTTCGACATCGCCATAATTCTTGCGGATCTTGTCGATGGTGAGCGCGCTCATGCGGCGTCTCCTTGCTGGATAATGTCGTAGCGGCGCGGAAACGTCGAAACCGCGCGCGAGGCAATGGTGACTCCGGCTTCGAGGCAGGCGGTCAGCGATTTATCCCTGGCGAGCGCATCGAGGAAGCCGGCGTTGAAGACGTCGCCGGCGCCGATCGTGTCGATGACCTCGACTTTCGGGGCGGATGCGATGTGAAGCGCTCCATCCGCATCAATGGCGATCGCTCCTTCAGGGCCGCGCTTGACTACGACGATCGCGCCCTCCGGCATGATCGCTTTCAGCGCGCGCGCCGCCTCAATCGGATCGGCGGCGCCCGTCAGCGTTGTGGTCTCGATCTCGTTCATCAGCGCCAGACGGCAGCGGCCAAGCCAGGCGCGCGTCGCGGCGCAATTGGCCTCCGTCCAGCCGTCGAGCGGCCAGCCGGTGTCGAGCGCGGCCGATGCGCCTTGCGCGTCCAGCCAGTCGAACAGCGCGTCGTAGTCGCGGGTCAAGGCATCGGTGAGGAAGGAGCCGCAGAGCAGGGCATAGCCGCCGTTGAGCGTCGAAGTCTCCAGCATCGTCTGTGTATCGGCGAGGTTGAAATGAGGGAGATGGCCCTTGGTGGTGAAGAAGGTGCGTTCGCCGTCGGGATGGGTGATGCCGACCGAGATCGTCGTGCCCTCCGGTCGGGCGGGCCAGGCGGCGCCGCGCGCGCCGAATTCGCCTTGTAGCCAGCGGCCGAATTGGTCGTCGCCGATATTGGCGGCGATGGTGAACGGCGTGTCCAAAGCCATCCATGCGAGCGCGGTGTTGCCCGCGGCGCCGCCGACGCGCAATTCGTTGTGGTCGACGATGATCTCGGTTCCCGGCTGCGGCCAGGGCGCGGCGGGACCCATGATCAGATCAACATTGACGTTACCGATGACGGCAAGCGGCTTCATTCATTCGCTCCGCGTGATCTTGGACGAGCGGACAGGCGTGCCGGCGTCGGGCACGCGCGCCTCGGCAAAGGCGACCATCAGGCGCTGCGCCGTCGGCAGCATCGCAAAAATGGCGGCCATGCCGCTCGCCGGCTTGAAGGGAATGGTGACAGCGCCGTCGACCGGAGCTTCGCCCGAGGCGTCGAAAATGACCAGCGGCGCGCCGATGGCGACCACTGATGTCGCCATCGCCGTCACCAGATCGGATGTGGCGTCCCGACCACGGAACAGCGCGACGCCGATATCGGGCGACAGCATTTCCATCGGGCCGTGGCGCAATTGACCGCCTTCGAGCGAGAAACAGGGCAGGCGCGACAGTTCGGTGAGACCGAGAGCCAACGCCTCGGCGACGCCCTGCAGCCTGCGACCCGAGGTCACTACGGTCTTCACGTTCGAAAAAGCGGCGAGCGCAGGCGTTATGTCCGGATTTTCGGGCGCATTGAGCGCGACGAGTGCGGCGGAGGGATCTTCGCCCAAGGCCTCGAACACCGCAAGATGCAGGGCGAAAGTGATGGTCAGACTCCGCGTCGCGGCGAAGGCGCGCTCGGTGCCGCCGGCGCCGATCAGGCTCGGCGCCGCGTCGGCGAGGAAGGAGCCGGCCTCCAGCGTCAGCCCGAACGTCTCGGCCGTCGCGCCCGTTTCCTTGAACCAGCGGACGACTTCGGCGCTTTCGCCGGATTGCGAGGTGACGATGACCGTCTTGCCATTGAGCGACAGCGGCGCGCCGAGTTGCTCGGACAGCGGAATGGCCAGGGCGTCGATGCCGAGGGCGCGGTAAAGTGGCTCGACCGCGCGGCTGACGGCATGGGAGCCGCCCATGCCGAGCAGCAGAAGCTTGCCGGTTTTTCTCAATGAAGCGGCAATTGCGACCGCGCCGTCACGGGCGGCCTCGTAGGAAGCGATGGCGTCCGCATGCTGGCGGGCCATTTCGCGGTCGATGGCCAAAAGTCCGTCCGGACGCGTATTTTTCTCGGTCATGATCATCCCTTCACGCCGCCATTGGTGAGGCCTGATATCAGCGCCCTTTGCATCAGAAGACCCACGGCGACCGGCGGCAAAGCGGCGAGCACGCCGGCTGCGGCAATGAGCCCGTAATCGGAGACGCGGCCGCCGGCGAGATCGGCGATGGCCACGGTGAGCGTCTTGGCGCGCTGGTCGGAGGTGAACAGCAGCGCATAGAAGAATTCGTCCCAGGCGAGCAGGAAGGCGAACAGCGCCGAGGTTGCCATCACCGGCAAGGCTAGAGGGAGGGTGACGATGCGCAGGGTCTGAAACAGGCTCGCGCCATCGATCATCGCCGCCGATTCCAGTTCGCGCGGAATGCCGTCGAAGCCGGATTTCATCAGCCAGGTGGTGAAGGGCGCGAGGATGGTCAGATAAACCAGCGCCAGGCCGAAGACATTGTTGAGCATGCCGAAATGGGCGAGCGCCATATAGAGCGGCACTGCGAGCGCCACTGGCGGCAGCATGTAGGTGCCGATCACCAGCGTCAGCGACCAGCCGACCGAGGGCGTGCGCGACACGGCCCAACCGGCGGGAATGGCGAGCAGGATGGCGGCGACCGTCGCCATGCCTGAGACCATCAGGCTGTTGCGCAGCGACGAGGTGAAGGCCGCGCCGGCGCTGTTCTCGATGGTCGACAGAAGGGTGGCGTAGCGCGAAAAATCCATCTCCGACGGCCACCATTTCAGAGGCTTGGCGGCGAGATCGGCGGCGGGCGCGATGCTCATGATGAACAGCCAGACGAGCGGCGCGAGGATGATCAGCGCGAGCAGCAGCGCGGCGAGGTGGATGAAGATCGAGAAGAGGGGGCTTTGACGTTCCATCACGCGGCGCTCCCGGCGGTCTTACGCACCAGCGCGCCATAGGCGAGCGCAAGCAGGGTGACGATCAATGTGACGATGAGGGCGAGAGAGGCGCCGGATCCCGCGCGCTGGAAGGAGAAGGCTTCCTGATAGACGAGGATCGACAGCGTGCGGGTGGAGTTGGCCGGACCGCCGCGGGTCATGACCCAGATGATGTCGAACACCTTGAAGGCCTCGATCGTCCGCAGCACCAGCGCCACCATCAAGGGGCCGGCGAGATAGGGCAGGATCACGAAGCGGAAGCGCTTCCAGGCGCTCGCGCCATCCACCAGCGAGGCGGAGACGATGTCGCGCGGCACGGCCTGGAGTGCGGCCAGCGCGATGAGCGCGACGAGCGGAAAATTCTTCCAGCAATCGGCGACGATCAGCGCCGCCATGGCCGCGCCCGGTTCGCCGAGCCAGGAGCGATAGTCCGAGATCAGGCCGATCTGGGTGAGGGCGGCGTTGAGCGCGCCATATTCGGGATTGTAGATCAACCGCCACAGCGTGGCGTTGACGATGGTCGGCAGCGCCCAGGGCAGGATCATCAGCGCGCGCAGCAGCGTGCGGCCGTAGAATTGCTGATTGAGAAGGAGAGCGGCGAGCACGCCGAGCACCATTTCCGCCGTCACCGAGATCACCGCAAACCAGGTGGTGGTGATCAGCGTCCGGCGGAAGTTGGAGCCCGAGAGCATCTTCACGTAATTGTCGAGGCCGACGAAATGGCCCGGCGTGCCCACGAGTTTGGCGTCGGTGAAGGACAGCCTGACCGTATCGATCATCGGCCAGCCGATCACGGCGATCATCACCGCGAGCAGCGGGAGCATGAGAAGCCACGCCCGGGTCGTGAGCCAGGTGCTGGACATACCGTCCTCTTCAAATTGTTGGGATTGGGATGGTCGAAAAGGCGGGCGGCGCATCGCCGCCCGCGGCGGGGCTCAGAGCCCGGAATTTTCGACGGCAGTCTTCAGCGCATCTTCGGGGGAAGACTGACCGAGCAGCGCTTCCTGGATCGCCTGTTGCAGCGCGGTCGACATTTCCTGATATTTCGGCGTGGTCGGACGCGGATACATGGCGGCGAGACCGAGTTTCGCAGCCGCGATCAGCTCCTCCTGGCCCTTGGTGACGGCCGGATCTGCGTATGAGGAAGCCCAGATCGGCAGGCTCAGTTTGGCGTACTGGTTCTGCACCTGCTGCGAGGTCATGAACTCGATGTATTTCCAGGCTTCGTCCGGATGCTTGCTGGCGGTGGTGACGCCGAGACCCATCGAGCCGTTGACGGCGGAGACGTCGCTCTTGCCCGCAACGCCTGGGGCCGGCACGACGCCGACCTTGCCCGCGACCTTGCTGTCCTTGGGGTCGTTGGCCATGTTGTACATATAGGTCCAGTTCAGCGCGAAGGCCGCGTCGCCGTTCTGGAACACCTTGCGGACATCCTCTTCGAGGAATTCCTTGGAGTTCGGATTGGTGAGGCCAGACGTATAGCTGTCGACCATATATTTCAGCGCATCGAGAGCTCCGCCCTGATCGAAGACCGGCTTGCCGTCCTTGATGAAGTCGCCCTTATAGGCGCTCACCAGCGTCGTGTAATCGCAGATCGCGGCTTCGGCCTGCGACCAGGACCAGGCGATCGGGGTCTTCAAAAGACCTTTGTCCTGGATGATCTTGGCCTGTTCCTTCAATTCGTCCCAGGTCTTCGGCGGGGTCTTGATGCCAGCCTTTTCCAGGATTTCCTTGTTGTAGAACAGATATTTGGTGTCGAGGATCCAGGGCATGCCGTAGGACTTGCCGTCATACTGCACGGTGGTCCAGGCGCCCGGCAGCACGCCCTTCTTCATGTCGTCGGTAATGCGGGAGGAGACGTCGACCAACACAGTGTTGGACGCGTATTCGGCCGGCCAGATCACATCGAACAGCACGACGTCATAGCCGCCGCCCGAGCCCTGGGCGAGCACGGTCTTGTCGTGAAGGCCTTCATAGGGGACGAATTCGAGATTGACCGAAATGTCGGGATTGGCCTTGGTGAAGGCCTCGGTCATCGCGCGCACATCGGCTTCGCTATAGGCGGCCTGCGCCATGAACAGCGCATTGATCTTGGTTTCGGCGAACGCCTGCGAGGCGAAGGCCGCGCCGATGGCGGCTGCGCCCATAAGGGTCATTGTCAGGGATTTCAACATGTCTGCCTCCAGTGAGTGGCTACGCTTGATGTCCGCCGCGGCCCGGAGGTCGAAGCGGTGTTCGAAAGGGTCCGAAAACCCGTCGGATGTGGAGCGTCGCAGCGCATGCCTTGCGCCTTCGCGTTTCCCGGAACTCTTCGGTTCCTTATTAAGTCAAACATATTGACTTAATCCTTGTAGAATATTCTATTGGTGTCAAGAGGGTATTTCGCATGCATGATGTCAGAACCATCCGCGCCAAGAGCGGCACCAATCAGGAAGGCGCAGGCGCGCATAACAAACGCGTCATCATCGACGCGCTCCGGCTGAACGGGCAATTGTCGCGCGCCGATCTGGCCCGGGCGACGCGGCTGACCAAGCAGACGATCTCCAACCTGATCGAAGCGCTTGAACTGGATGGCCTGGTGATGTCGGAGGACGTGGTGCGCAAGGGGCGCGGCCAGCCTTCGACGCCCTATCGCCTGGTGCCGGAGGGCGCTTTCGCCATCGGCCTGCAAATCGACCGGCATATGACGCGGGCGATCGCCGTTGACCTCGTCGGCAATGTTTTGGTGCGATCCGAGGCGGCGCTGCCGCCGGACGGGCCGGCGCGCGGCGTGCGCGTCATCCTCGACCTCATTGAGCAGACGCGGCGCGAGCTCAAGGCGCTCCGACCCGAGGCCGAAAGCCGGCTGGCGGGTCTCGGCGTGGCGATGCCAGGCCCTTTTGGACTTGAGCCTGCCGCCGACGATCCCTGGATGATGGGGGCCTGGCAGGCCTTTCCGCTCTTGGAGACGCTCGCCGCCGGAACCGGGCTCGACGTGGCGCTGCAGAACGACGCGGCGGCCTGCGCCACCGCCGAACGGATGGTCGGAGCCGCCCATGGCCTCGATCACGCCGTCTGTCTTTATCTCGGCTACGGCATCGGCGCTGGTCTCATTCTGGGCGGCGAACTCTACAGTGGAGCCCATGGCAATGCCGGCGAAATCGGCATGGCGCTGTTCTCGGACGGAGGGCGCCTGACGCCGCTCGAACACAAGGCGTCGCTCGCCTCGCTCTATCAGGCCCTCGGCCTCGATCCCGCTGCCGGCGATTTACACGACATCATCACGCGATTGGTCGAAGTGGATGACCCGGCCCTGCTGGCCTGGATCGACGCCGCCGCGCGCGACCTTCGCTGGGCAGTGCATCTGATCGAGACGGTGTTCGACCCACAGTCGATCGTCATCTCCGGCGGCGCGCCGCCAGCGCTCGCGAACCGGTTGATCGCCGCCATCGAGCCGCTGCTGCCGTCAAACGCCGAGCGCCGCGATCGGACGGCGCCGCGCCTGAAAGCCGGAATGTTCGATCCCTGGGCCGTCGCGCTCGGCGCGGCCGCAGAACCCATCGGCCGCGCTTTCGAGCCGCGCTTCGCCGCCATCCTCAAGGAAGCGGCCGGCCGCTGAAGGCCGCGTCACGATGCCCCGTCGATTCGAACAGGGAACGTTGCGCGGGCGCTCACATTTGTATGCCGGCGAAGTGAGACGGTGGATCTGGCGCTGCTTCGGTTTCCGATTATAGTGTCTGCCGAAAACCGTGGCGCGGCCGTTGCGCCGAGACTTTAGCGTGAGAGTTGTGAAATGATCCGTGTCCTGATGTCGGGGGTGTTGATGTCCTTACTGGCCGCTGCGCCTGTGCTGTCCGATCCCCTGAATACGCATCTTGAGGATCTTTTCGAAGGACAGGATTTTGCCCCGCAAGGCGGCCTCTATTACAAGGACAATGCCGAGCAGCGAGCCGGTTCTGTCGAGTTTCAGGGCGCCGATGTCTTCGAAGGCAAGGGCGCGTTGAAGCTTTCGGTGCGTCCGCTCTGCAATGCGCAGGAGGACGGCTGCAGCGAACGCGCTGAGATCTGGGAGAAGCCCGAACTTCGCGTGCCCTATGAGAGCCCCGTCTGGTTCGGTTTCGCGGTCAAATTCGCAGAACCCATTCCCGATGACGATCACCGCTATCTGATCGCCCAATGGAAGCGCGAGATCGAAGCGGATGCCGAGGGTGACTACAGCCCTTTCCTGGCGTTTCGGATGCGCAACGGCAAACTGTTCATCACCGTTGAGACCGACCTCTTCGATGAGGGCGCGACGACCGGCGCGGACAATGTCCAGAACGCCTGCGCAGCCGGCGGAACGCCTGTCTGGTTGCGGCCGAAGGTCAATCAGATGCGCGCCTTTGTGGCCGGCGATAAATCGTGGACGCCTCAGGACGGCGGTGAATTTACAAGCTGCACCTCGGCCATTCAGGTG
This sequence comes from Rhizobium sp. FKL33, assembly GCF_005222915.1. GTDB lineage: Bacteria > Pseudomonadota > Alphaproteobacteria > Rhizobiales > Rhizobiaceae > Rhizobium_E. The sequence goes on along the minus strand of NZ_STFX01000040.1, from coordinate 47,154 downwards.
ACTGAACGCGGCGAATTGCCGAAGCCGTCGTCCGGCTGGATCGACTTCGCGGTCCTGAGCAAGCCGGGGCCAAATGGAGACGGCCATATCGAGATTTTCGCCAACAAGAGCTGGGTGGCGACGGTCAAGGGACGGATCGGGCATCAGGGAAAAGGTCTCGGGCCCAATCAGTATTTCAAGTTCGGCCCCTATCGCGCCGCGCGTGATGGCGTGTGGTCGCTCTACTACGATGATTTCCGCCGATCGGCGGATTGTCGCGACGTGTTGCGCGACGAAGCGCTCTGCGCGGCCATCAAGTAACGAATGGGACAATGTTCATAAAAATATTGTGAACGGCGCATAGACGCATTCCCGGTCATGCGTTAGCCTCCCGGAAAAAAGAAAATGGAGCGTCTTGGGCGCGATAGGGAAATAGTGGAATGAGCCTTGGACGGGATCTCCTCAGGATCGAAGACCTGAGCATCTCCTTCTCTTTGCTGGGAGGGAAGATCGATGTCGTGAAAAAGGCGTCGTTACGTGTGTCTCCGGGCAAGATTACCGCGTTGGTGGGCGAATCGGGATCCGGAAAGTCGGTCATCAGCCAAGCTGTGATGGGTATTCTTCCGTCGATCGCCCGCGCCTCCGGCCGCATCCTTTTCAATGACGATCTCTGTTCGAAGGGACCGATCGACATTGTCGGCCTGCAGCGTGACGGGCGTGATATCCGCGCGCTGCGCGGCAATCGCATGGCGATGATCTTTCAGGAGCCGATGACCTCGCTGTCGCCGCTGCACACGATCGGCAACCAGATTTCCGAGGTTCTCGCTATACACGAGGACATCTCTGCCGATGAGCGCCGCCGCCGCACCGAGGAGATGCTTGGACTGGTCGGCTTTGTCGATCCTGCGCGCGCTTTCGGCATGTATCCGTTCGAACTCTCCGGCGGCATGCGCCAGCGCGCGATGATCGCCATGGCGTTGATCTGCCGTCCTTCGCTTTTGATCGCCGATGAGCCGACCACGGCGCTCGACGTCACCATTCAGGCCCAGATCCTCAAACTGCTCAAGGATTTGCAGGCCAAGCTCGGCATGGCGATTCTGCTGATCACCCACGATCTCGGCGTCGTCGCCAATGTCGCCGATGAAGTGGTGGTGATCTATCACGGCGAGATCATGGAAGCAGGACCGGTCGACGAGATCTTCCGCGCGCCCTCTCATCCTTATCTCAAGGCGTTGCTGGCTGCTGTGCCGCATTTCGATATGGGACCGGGGGAGCGGCTGAAATCTCTGCGCGAGGCCAAGGTCAATGTCCACTCGCTGGTCGGTCAGGGCGAAGCGGTGTCCGCCAAAGCGTCCGACGTGATCCTGAGCGTGCGCAACATTTCCAAGACTTTCAGCAAGGGCAAGTCGATCTGGTCCCGCAAGGCTGATACGAACAAGACGCCCGCCGTCCGCGATGTGAGCTTCGACGTTCGGCGCGGCGAATGCCTCGGTCTGGTGGGCGAAAGCGGTTGCGGCAAGACCACGCTCAGCAAGATCCTGATGCGCGCCGTGACGCCCGATGCGGGCGCCGTGACCTTCAACGGCGCCGATGGCCGCGATATCGACGTTCTCACCGCCGAGGGCGCGGGCCTCAGCGATCTGCGGACCAAGATCCAGATGGTGTTTCAGGACCCGGTGTCGTCGCTGTCGCCGCGCATGACGATCCAGAATGTGGTCGCCGAGCCCCTGGAAATCCACGGTCGTGGCGACGCGGCCAAGCGGGCAGAAAAGGTCGCGGCTCTGATCGAAGCCGTGGGCCTGGAGAAGCGCCACCTCAACCGCTATCCGCACGGTCTGTCCGGCGGCCAGCGACAGCGTGTCGGCATCGCCCGCGCCCTCGCGCTTCGGCCCGAACTGGTGATCTGCGACGAGCCGGTGTCGGCGCTCGACGTGTCGGTGCAGGCGCAGATCCTCAATCTTCTCAAGGATCTGCAGTCGGAGCTTTCGCTCACCTACATCTTCATCTCGCATAATCTCGCGGTGATCGATTACATGGCGGATCGCATCGCGGTGATGTGCCGGGGGCGTCTCGTCGAGATCGCGCCGCGGCACAAGCTTATGCGGGAGCCCGTGCATCCCTACACCAAGTCGCTTCTGGCCGCGGTGCCCTTTCCCGATCTCGATCGCCCGCTGGATTTCAACACGCTGCTCGCCAACGGGGCCTCCGACCAGAAGAGCTGGAGCCCGCAATTCCGCGAGGAAGTCGATGAATATGCGCTGGCGCCGGCGGATCTCGGCGACGGGCATTTCGTTCTGGCGAGACAGACCGTAGATGCGCGGGAGTTGCGCTCATGATGGACAGGCGAACCTTTCTCGGCGCGATGGCGGCGACGCTTCTTCCGGTTGGCGTGCGCGCGGCTGGCCGCGAACCCAAGTTTTTTGAAGAGCGGCTTCTCGCCGGCTCGCTCGATCCGATCGAGATGCGGCTCCCCCGCCATCCCCGGGTGGTCAATCTCGGGGATATGGGCCGCAAGCCCGGCGTCTATGGCGGCACGGTGCGCAGCATCATCGGCAGCCAGAAAGACATCCGCCTGATGACGATCAACGGCTATGCCCGACTGGTCGGCTATGACGAGAATCTGGCGCTGCAGCCCGATATCCTGGAGAGCTTCGAGTCGATCGAAGATCGCGTCTTCACCTTCAAGATTCGCGAGGGGCATCGCTGGTCGGATGGTTCGCTGCTGACCTCGGAGGATTTCCGCTATACCTGGGAAGACGTCTATATGGACAAGGATCTCAAGCGCGGCGGCCTGCCGCGCGAGTTGCTTGTCGATGGCGAGGGCCCAGGTTTCGAAGTGCTGGACGCCTATACCGTCCGCTATACGTGGAAATCGCCCAATCCCGATTTCTTGCCACGCATCGCCGCGCCGCAGCCCTTGGTGATGGTGATGCCGGCGGCCTATATGAAACAGTTCCACAAGCGCTATCAGGACGAGTTTCGCCTGAGTTCGCTGATGAAGGAATACAAGGCCAAGAAGTGGGTCGATCTGCACATCAAGATGTCGCGCAGCTATCGACCCGAGAACCCTGATCTTCCGACGCTCGACCCGTGGCGCAACACCACCGCGCCGCCGTCGGAACAATTCGTCTTCGAACGCAACCCTTTCTTCCATCGCGTCGACGAAAACGGATTGCAGCTGCCCTATATCGACCGGATCCTGTTGAGCGTCAGCGCCAACGACATCATCGCGGCCAAGACCGGCGCCGGCGAGGCGGATCTGCAGTTCCGCGGGCTCGACTTCACTGATTACGCCTTCATGAAGGACGCGGAGAAGCGCTATCCTGTGAAAGTGTCGCTATGGAAGCGGACAACGGGCTCGCAGGCGGCGCTGTTGCCCAATCTCAACACGGCCGATCCGGTCTGGCAGACGCTGATGCGCGATGTCAGGTTCCGGCGGGCGCTGTCGCTGGCCATCGATCGCAGCGAGATCAACAAAGTGGTGTTCTACGGGCTTGCCGCCGAAAGCGCCGACACGGTGCTGCCGGAAAGCCCCTTGTTCAAGCCCGAACTCAAGACGGCCTGGGCGACGTTCGATCCTGCAGCCGCCAACAAGCTCCTCGACGAGATCGGCTTGACGGAGCGCGACGATGACGGCCTTCGCCTGTTGCCCGATGGTCGCTCCTTGCAGATCATCGTGGAGACCGCGGGCGAAAGCACGCTGGAAACCGATCTCCTCGAACTGATCACCGATCACTGGCGCGAAATCGGCGTGTCGCTGTTCATCAAGACGTCCCAGCGCGACGTGTTTCGCAGCCGCGCCATCAGCGGCACGATCATGATGTCGATGTGGACCGGGCTCGACAATGGCGTGCCGACGGCCGACATGAACCCAGGACAGCTGGCTCCGACCTCCGACGAACAGCTGCAATGGCCGCTCTGGGGCAGCTATTACCTGTCGAACGGGATGGAGGGCAAAGCGCCTGAGATGCCCGAGCCGCAGAAGCTCGTCGATCTCCTCGGCCAGTGGCGGCATGCAAGCGCCACTGAGGAGCGCCGGCGCATCTGGGACGAGATGCTGTCGATCTATTCCGATCAGGTGTTTTCCATCGGCATCGTCAATTCGGCGCTGCAGCCGATGATGCGCGCCGCCCGGCTGCAGAACATGCCGGACAAGGGTTTGTTCGGGTTTGACCCGACCTGCTATCTCGGCGTCTACATGCCGGACACGTTCTGGTACCAGGAGGAAGCCTGACCATGCTGCGTTACATCGCCTGGCGCTTCCTTGTGATGATCCCGACGCTGGTGATCATTTCCGCGCTGATCTTCACCATTATCGAACTGCCGCCCGGCGATTACTTCGAGAGCTACGTCGCAGAGATCCAGGCCCAGGGCGAAGCCGTGGACATGCAGGAGATCGAGGAACTGCGCCACGAATACGGCTTCGACCAGCCGCCGGTGCTGCGCTATTTTCACTGGGTCGCCGGCATGCTGCAAGGCGATTTCGGCTATTCCTTCGAGTATCAGCTGCCGGTGTCCGACGTTGTAGGCGACCGTCTGTGGTTGACCGTGCTGGTGTCGTTCTGCACCATTCTCCTGACCTGGCTGATCGCCTTTCCGATCGGCATCTATTCCGCGACCCATCAGTATAGCTGGTCGGACTATGGTCTGACCTTTCTCGGGCTTCTGGGGCTTGCGATCCCGAATTTCATGCTGGCGCTGATCCTGATGTATTTCGCCAATATCTGGTTCGGCACTTCGGTCGGCCACCTGATGGACCAGAAATATCTTGGCGAACCGATGAGTTGGGAGAAGTTCACCTCGGTGCTGGAGCATCTCTGGATCCCCGTGCTGATCATCGGCACGGCTGGCACGGCGAGCATGATCCGCAAACTGCGCGCCAATCTGCTGGATGAGCTGCAGAAGCAATATGTGGTGACGGCGCGCGCCAAGGGCATGCATCCGTTCAAGGCGCTGGTGAAATATCCGCTGCGCATGGCGCTGAATTTCTTCATTTCCGACATCGGCTCGATCCTGCCGGCGATCATTTCCGGCGCAGAGATCACGGCCATCGTGCTGTCGCTTGAAACCACCGGCCCGATGCTGATCAAGGCGCTGCAGAGCCAGGACATGTATCTCGCCGGCTCCTTCCTGATGTTCCTCGCCTTTCTAACGGTGATCGGCGTTCTTATCTCCGACATCGCGCTCGCCTTCCTCGACCCGCGCATTCGTCTTCAGGGCGGGAGCACCAAATGACGTCCTATCTACCCGAACCCGGCGCGCCGCTCCGCCACTATGTGTCCGACGCTCACTTCGATCCCTATTCGATCGAAAAGGACACGGCCGAGCAGAGCCGTTACAACAAGGCCTCGCAACTGCAGCTGATGTGGTGGAAATTCCGCCGTCACCGGCTGGCGGTGATTTCGGGCGTGTTCCTGATGATCCTCTATTTCATCATCATGATCGCGGAATTTCTTTCGCCCTATAATCTTCATTCCCGGCATCCTGATTTCATCCACGCGCCGCCGCAGGCCATTCATCTGTTCCACGAAGGCTCTTTCGTCGGGCCCTTCGTCTATGGGCGGAAGATGACGCTGGATATGGATACGCTCAGGCGTATCTACACCGAGCAGACCGACCAGGTGCAGCCGCTGCGCTTCTTCTGCCGAAGCGATTCCTACCGGTTCTGGGGCCTGTTCGAGAGCAATGTGCATCTCGTCTGTCCTTCCGAAGGCGGGCAAATGTTCCTGTTGGGAACGGACCGCCTCGGCCGGGATGTGCTGTCGCGCATCATCTACGGCGCGCGGATCTCGTTGACCATCGGCCTGATCGGCATCGCCATTAGCTTCAGCCTCGGCGTGATCATCGGCGGTTGGGCGGGCTATCTCGGCGGGATTTTCGATCTCGTGGTGCAGCGCATCATCGAAGTGTTGCAATCCATCCCTAGCATACCCTTGTGGATGGCGCTCGCGGCCATCATGCCGGTGACCTGGAGCCCCATGCTGATCTATCTCGGCATCACGGCCATATTGGGCCTTCTCGACTGGACAGGGCTTGCCCGCGCCGTCCGTTCGAAACTCCTGTCGCTGCGCGAAGAGGATTACGTGCTCGCGGCCCAATTGATGGGCGCGAAAAGCAGCCGGATCATCGGGCGGCATCTGGTGCCGGGCTTTATGTCGCATCTGATCGCCACCGCGACGATGTCGGTGCCGGGCATGATTCTCGGGGAGACGGCGCTGAGTTTCCTGGGTCTGGGTCTGCGTCCTCCGATCACAAGTTGGGGAATTCTGCTCACAGAAGCGAAAAGTGTGAGCGTCATAGCCTTTTATCCGTGGCTGCTATTTCCTATTATCCCCGTCATGCTGGTGATACTGGCGTTCAACTTCCTTGGCGACGGTCTGCGAGACGCCGCTGATCCCTATAAATGAGGTGAGTTCGACATGTGGAAGAGTGACGCCCGCAGAATAGTCGTGTTTGCCGGATTGGGCGCCGCAGCATGACCCGCCGCCTCGAAGACGCCCGCATCCTGATGTACAGCCATGACACGTTCGGTCTCGGTCACCTGAGGCGATGCCGGACGATCGCTCATTCGCTGGTCGAGGATTATCGCGGCCTGCAGGTGCTGATCATCTCCGGCGCGACCATCGCCGGCGCTTTCGACTATCGCGCCCGCGTCGACTTCGTGAAAATCCCCAGCGTGATCAAGCTGCGCAATGGCCAGTACGAATCCATGGATCAGCACATGGATCTGCACGACACGCTGCAGATGCGCAAATCGATCATTCGCCACACGGCCGAGACCTTCCAGCCAGACATCTTCATCGTCGACAAGGAGCCGATGGGGCTCGAGGGCGAGGTCGAGGAAACGCTGGCGCTCCTGAAATCCCGTGGAACAACCCTTGTGCTCGGTCTCCGCGAAGTCATGGACTCGCCCCGGCTGTTGCAGGCCGAATGGGAGCGCAAGCAGGCGGTGCCGAAGATCGCCAAATATTACGACGAGATCTGGGTCTATGGGCCGCCGGACTTCTACGATCCGCTGGTCGATCTCGATGTGCCGGAGACGGTGCGCAAGCGGATGAACTTCGTCGGTTTTCTGCAGCGCAACGTGCCTAGGGAAGAGCTTCCGGGCCACAAGCCCGAAGGCGACTATATTCTGGTGACCACCGGCGGCGGCGGCGACGGCGCCGAGCTCGTTCACAATGTCATTCACGCCTATCAGCAGGATCCGGAACTGACCCATCGCGCGCTGATGGTGCTGGGCCCCTATATGCCGGCCAAGAAGCGTCGGAAGCTGATCCGCAAGGGCCGCTCGGTGCCCTATCTCGAGGTCATCGAATTCGACAATCGCATGGAAGAGCTCGTGGCGGGCGCAACGGCTGTCGTGGCGATGGGCGGCTACAACACCTATTGCGAGATACTGTCCTTCGACAAGCCGGCTCTGATCGTGCCGCGCGTGCAGCCGCGCGAGGAACAGTTGATCCGCGCTCAACGGGCCACCGAACTCGGTCTCGTCGACATGCTGTTGCCGGAGCAGGCGGAAGACCCGCTGCTGCTCGCCGCCAAGCTCAAGATGCTGCCGACCCAACCCGCGCCGTCGAAACGCGCCCAGGCGGGCCTCCGGCTCGAAGGTCTGCCGCGCATATCCGAACTCGTCGGGAGGATCTACGATCGTCGCCAACCAAACCGGCTGATGCTGGTGAAAGGGTGACGTGGGCGCCGCGATGGTTTAAGGGCTCCGGCAAGGCTTGCGAAAACATCGAGGCGTCATGGACCGTCGGAAAATCGTCGTTATCCTGAAAGGCTATCCGCGTCTTTCGGAGACATTCATCGCGCAGGAACTCCTGGGTCTCGAACAGGCGGGATTTGAGCTGGCGCTCGTAGCCATGCGCCGTCCGACCGACAAGAAGCGCCATCCGGTGCATGATGAAATCCGCGCGCCAGTCTTCTATCTGCCGGAATATCTGCATGAAGAACCGGTCCGCGTGTTGAAGGGCCTGTACGCCAGCTTCCGTAAACCCGGCTTTTCCCAGGCGTTGCGCGCATTCCTGCGTGATCTGCCGCGCGACATCAGCCGCAACCGCTTTCGCCGCTTCGGTCAAGCCGCGGTTCTCGCCGCCGAATGGCCGACGGGTTTTTCCTGGCTGCATGCGCATTTCATCCACACGCCCGCTTCAGTGGCCCACTACGCCAGCCTGATCACCGGCATTCCCTGGACCTGTTCGGCGCATGCCAAGGACATCTGGACCTCTCCGGATTGGGAGCTCAAGGAAAAACTGGTCGCAAACCGCTGGACAGTCACCTGCACCGAGAGCGGGCATACCCATCTCAGCCGGCTCGCGGGCCCGCAGGGCGATGTGCATCTGAGCTATCACGGGCTGGATCTCGCCCGGTTCGGGCCGAACGAGACGCCTAGGCCGGCGAGGGACGGTTCTGATCCGGCCGATCCGGTTCGCATCCTGAGCGTCGGCCGCGCCGTGGGAAAGAAGGGCTTCGACATTCTGATCGAGGCTCTGAGCCGCCTGCCGAAGGATCTGCATTGGCGCTTCGATCATATCGGCGACGGCGAGAAACTGCCCGGCCTCAAGGAGCAGGCGGCGCGGGCGGGGATTGCCGATCGCATGAACTGGCGCGGCGCGCTCGACCAGAAAGACGTGCTTTCCGCCTACCGGACCTCGGATATCTTCGCTCTCGCTTGCCGCATCACCGAGGATGGCGACCGCGATGGTCTTCCCAATGTGCTTGTGGAGGCCTCGAGCCAGGGACTGGTATGCGTGTCGACCGCGATTTCCGGCGTGCCCGAATTGTTGACCGATGGCGAAAACGGCTTCGTGACGCCGCCTGAAGATCCCGACGCTCTCGCGAAGGCCCTGGAGCAGGCCATTCGAAATCCTGCCCTGCGGCATCGGTTGGGCGCCGAAGCCGAGCATAAAGTTCGCAGCCGCTTCGATTTTCACACCAGCATAACCCAGCTCTCGGCGCTGTTCGAGAGCGCTTGGAAGGCCTCCTCATGACACAGGCTCCAGCTCCCGCCGATCGCCTCAAGGTGATGTTTTATGTGCAGCATCTCCTGGGAATCGGGCATCTGGCGCGCGCGAGCCGCATCGCCAGCGCCTTGGCTGCGGATGGATTCGAGGTCGCCATCGTCACCGGCGGCTTGCCCGTGCCCGGCTTCCCGCCCCCGGAGATACGCCACGTCGCGCTGCCCGCGATCGCCACGGGCGACAAGGGTTTCTCGGGGCTGGTCGACATCGACGGTCACCCTGTCGATGGCGACTTCAAGACTCGGCGTCGCGATCTCTTGCTGAGCGCTTTCCGCGATTTCGCGCCGGATGTGCTCATCACCGAAGCATTCCCGTTCGGACGCCGTCAGGTTCGGTTCGAGCTTCTGCCCCTGCTCAAGGAAGCAATCGCGTCGGTCAAACGGCCGCTTGTTCTCGCCTCGATCCGCGATCTCCTGCAGGAACGGTCCAAGCCGGGCGCCAATGAAGAAACGGTCGGGCTGGTCGAAACCTATTTCGATGCGGTTCTCGTTCACGGCGACGCGCGCTTCGCGAAGCTGGAAGACAGTTTTCCGCTGCAAGGCGAGATCGCCGACAAGATCGTTTATACCGGCCTCGTCGCCGCGCCACCCCCGGCGCCCGCTTCGGAAATCTTCGACATCGTGGTCTCCGCCGGCGGCGGCGCAGTCGGAATGGACCTCGTCAGGGCGGCCGCCGGGGCGAGCGACCTGCTGCCCAAGGATCTCCGCTGGTGCATCATCGCCGGCCCCAATCTTCCCGATGCCGATTTCAGGGAGTTGTCCGGACGCGCTTCCGTGAATGTCGAGGTCTTCAGGTTCCGCAAGGATTTCCCGAGCCTTCTGACGGGAGCGAGACTGTCGGTGTCGCAAGCCGGTTACAACACGGTCTGCGATGTGCTGCGCGCCGGGGTCCGTTCGCTGCTCATTCCGTTCACCGCCGGCGGCGAGACGGAGCAGACCGCGCGCGCCATGCGCCTTCAGGAGCGCGGTCGCGCACTGATGCTGACCGAAGCGGAGCTCGGCGTGGACACGATGCGCGCGTCGATCGAGAAGGCGCTCGCCGCGCCGGCGGGCGATTTGCCTGATCTCGATCTCGACGGCGCGCACAAGACCGGCGCCATCATCCGTGATCTCCTGCAGAGGCGGGTCTGAGGGCGGCCTCAGACCTCGCCGATCAGCATGAAGCGCGTATATTTCTTCTGCGGCAGCGATCCGCCGTAGAGGAGCCTGGAGAGCTTCGCCTGCTCCTTGAACGCGTCGAGAGAGGCCACGCAATTGATATGCGTCGGTTCGCTGAAATAGTCGTTCGACTGGAGAACGACGCGCGTTCCCTTCGGCAGCAAGTCGAGCCAACCGCGGAGATCGGCGATGTGCTCGCAACTCGTGTTGACGACCAGATCGGCCTTATGATCCTGATAGGGCAGGGCGTACATGTCTTCGGAAAGGGCGTTGAAACGGTCGATCCATGCGCCGTTGAGGGTGCGAGCCACTGACGCCACCGTCTCGTCGATGTCGACGCTGACGATCTTGCCGATCGTGAAGCGCGCATCGTCGAACAGGATGCCCGCCAGCACGCCATACCAGCCGCCGAGCACGAGGATCGTGCCGATTTCGCCGCCGATCGTTTCATAGACTGCGTCTCGCGCCCACATCTTGCAGGCTATCTGTTTGTGATTGAACGCAACGCCGATCTCGGCGTCGGGATGGCGGGCGACGACTTCGGCGAGGCCTTTGATGAGGGGGCTATGCGTAAAGGCGCTCACGCCGCGCAAAAGATCGAATGCAGCTTCGCGGGAGAACGAAGCGTCGGAATGCTGACTTGTCATGGGGCTCAAAAAATTTCGTGGTGCAAGTTGCTGTTTTGCGTCTTATGAATAGATAGGCTTCAGGATGCGCTTCGCTAGTGGCCGGGCAGGATATTATGGAGGGGCGGCGTTGAGACCAGGCGGAGACACGGGTCCGGCGCGTGATGGATCCACGATCGAACTCGGCCTTTGCGGCGGCAGACGAGCGCGACGACAGCGATTTGGCCTCGCCGACACCGTCTCGCATAAATCGGACCGGCTGTTTTTCAGTCTCCTAGACCTATCATTGTCCCTGGCGCGATAAGGAGCATCCATGGAAAAAGGCTTGCTCGCTTACATCTGGAACAATACGCGCAAACAGCAACTCTGGATCCTGCTGGTCGTCGCGGTGTCGATGGTGCCCTATTTCCTGTCCTTCGATCTGCCGAAGCAGATCGTAAACGGGCCGATCCAGGGAGACGGTTTCGAGGGCGCCGGCGCCACTCAACTGTTCATGCACATTTCCTTCGACCTGCCCTATATCGGCGAAGTCACGCTGTTTCCGGGCGTCGAGCTGGACCGGATGTCGATGCTGTTCGCGCTCAGCCTCGTCTTCCTGCTGCTCGTGGTGATCAACGGCCTCTTCAAGCTCTATATAAACACCTATAAGGGCCGGCTCGGCGAAAGGTTGCTGCGCCGCATCCGCTTCGATCTGGTCGACAAGGTCCTGAGGTTCCCGCCCGGGCAGTTCAAGCGCGTCAAGGGCGCGGAAGTCGCCAGCATGATCAAGGACGAGGTGGAGCCCCTCGGCGGGTTCACCGGCGACGCCTTCGTGTCGCCCGCCATGCTGGGCGGCCAGGCGCTGACGGCCCTCGTCTTCATCCTGGTGCAGAATCTCTGGCTGGGCATCGTCGCCGCGCTGATGGTCGGCATTCAGGGCTTCATCATTCCGCGCATGCGCCGCAGGCTTCTGGTTCTCGGCCGCGAGCGGCAATTGACCGCCCGGGAATTGTCGGGTCGCGTCAGCGAAATCTTCGACGGCATTCACACGATCCGGTCGTATGACACGTCGAATTATGAGCGCGCCGATGTGGCCGAACGGCTCGGCAAGATCTTCAAGATCCGCTACGACCTCTATCAGTGGAAATTTCTGGTCAAGTTCATCAACAATTTCCTCGCCTCGGTCACGCCGTTCCTGTTCTACTCGATCGGCGGATATCTGGCGCTGAAAGGCCAACTCGACGTCGGTCAGTTGGTCGCCGTCATCAGCGCCTACAAGGACCTTCCCGGCCCGCTCAAGGATCTGATCGACTGGGACCAGACGCGGCAGGACGTGCAGGTGAAATATGTGCAGGTGGTCGAGCAGTTTTCCGTTGAGGACATGCTCGAGCCCGACATTCAGAAGCTCGCTCTCACCACGGAACCGGTCGCCGACGCTTCGATCGCGGCGGCCAATCTGTCGCTCGCCGACGACAGCGGCGCGCAATTGCTGACAGGCGTTTCGGCAACCATTCATGCCGGCGAAACCGTAGCCTTGGTCGGTTCTGCCGCGGCGGGCGGCGAAGCTCTCGCCGAAGCGCTCGGCCGCATCCTCTGGCCGACCTCCGGTCGCATCCTGTTCGGCGGCGAGGATATTCGGATTCTGCCCGAATCGGTGACGGGCCGCCACATCACCTATGCGGCGTCGGACGCCTATATGTTCCAGGGCACGCTGCGCGACAACCTGCTTTACGGATTGAAGCATGCGCCACTTGCCGAAGCCGTCTATGACGAAGAGGCGACGAAGTATCGCAAATGGGCGCTGGCCGAGGCCAAGCAGGCGGGGAACCCGCTTTACGACATCAATAGCGACTGGGTCGATTATCGCGCCGCCGGCGCGAGCGGGCCCGAGGATCTCTCCCGGCAGATCTCGGAGATCCTCGACGCTGTGCAGCTATCGCGGGACATTCTCGATCTCGCCATACGCACGACGGTGGATCCGGCGCGATATCCTGACGTCGCCGAACGCATCGTCGATATCCGCCGCGCCTTGCGACAGGAACTCGAACACAACGGGCTCAAGGATCTGGTCGTCTATTTCGAGCCTGACAGCTACAACACAGAGGCGACGGTGGGTGAAAATCTGCTGTTCGGGACCGCCGTCGGACCGGAGATGACCGGGCCGGCGCTCAGAAAGAACAAGTACTTCCTGTCTTTCATGCGCAGCACCGGCCTCGATCTGACCTTCTACAAGATGGGCTTTGCGATCGCGGAGAACGCCGTGGATCTGTTCGGCGATCTGCCGCCGGACCACCCCTTCTTCCAGCAATTGACCTTCATGACCGCCGACGAGGTCCCGGAATATCAACAGCTTCTGCAGCGACTTCGGGGTAAGCGTTTTGAAGATATCGCCGATGACGACCGCGTCCAGATCATCAGGTTGAGCTTCTTCTACATCGAGCCGCGGCATCGTTTCGGCCTCCTGACCCGTGATCTGATGACGCGGATCGTGGAGGCGCGTCACGAATTCTACGCTGGTCTTCCCCCCGAACTGACGGGCGCGCTCGAGCGTTACGACCCGCATAAGTTCATGCTCGCCGCCAATCTAATGGACAATGTGCTGGTCGGCCGCATCAGCCATCAGCATCCCGACGGAGCCGAACGCATCCGCAAGATCCTCGCGGAACTCCTGCATTCGCTGGGTCTCTACGAGCAGGTCCTGTCGATCGGGCTCGACTACAATGTCGGCGCAGGGGGACGCAGGTTGACCATGGTGCAGCGCCAGAAGCTCAATCTTGCCCGCGCCGTGATCCGCCGGTCGAGCTGCTATGTGCTGAACGCGCCGCTCGCCAGCCTCGACGCGCGGCTAAAAAACCAGATTCTGCGCAATGTGCTCAAGTTGTTCGATGAGCGGGGCGACAAGCCGACGGTGATCTGGGTGCTGTCCGACACGTCGATGGCGACGTTCTTCGATCGGATTCTGGTGTTTGACAGGGGTAAGCTTGTGGAGGAGGGGACCCATGACGCGCTTATGCGGAGCAACGGCGTTTTCAAGGAGCTTGTGTCATAAAACTGTTCATGCTCTGATGCTAACCGCGCGTCCGCGAAGGGAGCCATGATGTTACAGGACGAAGTACAGAGTTTGAGGCAAGTTCCACTGTTTTCGAGGGTTGCTCCTTCGAAGCTGAAACTGTTGGCGTTTGCATCCGATCGTGTGACGTACCGCGCGGGCGAGGAAGTCTTTCACCAGGGAGACGCGGGCGACGCCGCCTATGTCATCCTGTCTGGGCGGGCCGATATTCTGACCGATTCTCCGAATGGAGAAATCAAGGTCGCGGAGCTCCCTTACAATACGATCGTCGGCGAAATCGCCATTCTCTGCGATATCACCCGAACGGCGACCGTGCGCGCATCTGCGCCGCTGGAGGCGCTGCGGATCCGTAAGGATGTGTTCCTCAAGCTGATCGCGGATTATCCGGATATGGCGATCGAGATCATGCGCGTGCTTGCGGATCGTTTGAACCGGACCACCACCGAACTGACCGAAGCTCGTAGCCAGATTAAAAGCGTTCATTAACCGCATGAATTTATCGTAAGGCGGGCGGAACAAGATGAACTTTGCTCGCATTCGCCTTTTTAATGCGCTAGCCTCCCAAAAATCGGGAAAAAGGAATGCTTGCGAATGGCAGTAGCGAATTTCGTTGGCAGAAAACTGGATTGTCGGCCGGGCGGCAGCCTTGACGACGTTCGACGCGGAGCTGCGGACACAAAGTTTAGACTGCGCGCTTGGGGCGTTCGGGGCAGTTTGCCTGTGTCTGGCCCGGAATTCCAGCATTACGGCGGCAACACGATCTGTATCGAATTGCAGTGCGGCGATCACAGGCTGATGTTCGACGCCGGTTCCGGCATCCTGCCGGCGGGAAAAGCGCTCCTGGCGGAAGGCGCGTCCGAATGCCAACTTTTTTTCAGCCACTGCCATTACGATCACATCATCGGGCTACCCTATTTCTCGCCGATCTACGATCCTCGGTCCTCGGTGACGGTGTGGTCGGGCCACACCAGCGGGAAAATGACCACCCGTGAGATTATCACCGAATTCATTCGGCCGCCGTGGTTTCCTATCGAAGTGAAGGCGTGCCGCGCCAATCTGAACTGTCGTGATTTCATGCCGCATGACGTTCTGCAGCCCTATCCGGGCGTGACGATCCGAACCGGCATGCTCAATCATCCCGGCGGTTCGATCGGCTATCGTGTGGAATGGCAGGGGCGCGTGGTGGCGATCATCACCGATACGGAGCATGTGCCAGGTGTGCTCGATCCGGAAGTGCTGGCGCTGATCGAAGGCGCGGATCTCTTCCTCTACGACACCAGCTATACCGACGAGGAAATGCCGACCTATGTCGGTTACGGCCATTCGTCCTGGCAACACGGCATTCGCCTCGCCCGCGCCGCGGGCGCGCAGAGGGTCGGCTTCATTCATCACTCTCCCCTGCGCACGGATAAGGCTCTGAGGGCCATCGATCACATGGCGTCGGAGAATTTCCCAGGAGCCTTCTCGGTCTGGGAAGGTCAGGTCATCGACGTCTGAGGCGTCTGCCGCTTAGCGCGTTGCGGGATCGATCCAGGCTGCTCCGGCATGCCGGTCGACGGTTTCGATGAGCCGAGCGAGAAAAGACCACGCCTTTTCGTCATGCACGAGGTGATGGCTCAGGAAGCCCATCACACCATCACCGTCTCGGATCGTTTTCAGCCGGGCAATGATCTCCGCAAGCAGCGGCGCATCCTCGCGGCCGCCCCGCGTTCCATGCCAATCCATGAGATCGACATGGGTGTTGATCAGCCTGACGGCGGCGCTTTTCTCGGGACCGAAGACGCTGAGGGATTCAAAACCCAGACGGCCCAGTTCGGTGACAATCTCTGGCGAGATGCGGTTCCAGGGCGGCACGAGCATCGACACGTTGCGTTCGGGATAGAGGATCCGAAGTTTGTCGAGCCCTGCGGAAAGTTCGCCGAGCACATTGCTGAGCGGTCGGTGCGAACCCAATTCCTGGTTCTTTTCGCCCGAAAGTGCGTAGCTGCGGTGTGACCAGCCATGGACCGCGACCGAAAGGACGGGAGCTCCAGAAAGCGACTCAGCGAGGGCCTCGCCCGTATGTTCAGGAATAACCGCCAGCGTGGCCGGGACGCCGCGATCGGCTGTGAGCGCGATCAATTGCTCCAGTGCCGGCGTGGGCTCGACCGCGTCGTCGTCCCGCAGCCAGAAAGGCGCAACGCGACCCGCATCGGCCCAGACGGAAAGTTCATCGTTCAGCGCGGTCCAGGTGCTCATCGATCAAGCCTTGCGGATATGGGTTTCGAGAATTTTGCCGAGGCGCGTCGTCGACGCGTCGAAGGAGCGTTCTTCGCGCGCGAACCGGGCGGCCTCCTCGGCAAGCGTTGCGCGGCGTCGCTCATCGGTCAGGAGGGAGCGGATAGCCTGAGCATAGGCGCCAAGATCGCCTGCATCGGTCAGAATTCCTGTCCGGTCTGCGATCACCACTTCCGGCACGCCGCCGTCCCTCTGGGCGACGACCGGCAGACCAGCCGCCTGGGCTTCGAGATAGGTCAGCCCATAGGCCTCGCGGCAACCCGGCCAGAGGAAGACGGATGCGCGCAGCATCATCGTTGTCAGCTCTTCCCGGCTCTTCAACCCATGAAAAGCGACTCGCTTCGGGGAGAAATGCGCGAATGCCGCCTCGACGACTGAACGCATCGGGCCGTCGCCGACAATGTCGAGCCGCCAATTGAGATCGCCGAGTTGGTCGAGCGCCTTGGCCAGCATCAGATAGCTATCGAGCTTGTTGCCGTCGCGCATCATTGCCGCGGTGATGAGCCGCCCGCGCTCCGGCGTCGGTTGCGTCTCGATTGGCGGGCGCGGGTCGAGAAAGGGGGGCAACATCGCCGTGACGGATACGGGAGACGTTTCTTTCAAACCCTGCCGGTCCCGGTCGGTGAAGCAGATATTGACGGCGGCGAGATCGATGCCTTCCTTCACTCGCGCCTGGCTGTCGGCCCAAACACCGATATTGCGCCGCGCCGAATAGGAGCATTCCGCCGTCATGTACGGGATGTCGAATGCGCGGCAGAGTTCCGGGCCGAGGAGGTCAGGCGATTTGTAATAGGGGTGATAGCAGAAAATGAGATCGGGCGTCCCCTCCTGGCGCCATATGTCCGCAAGACGCGCACGCTCCGCCGACGCCTGTCGAAGCAGTTCCGCATAGGCTGCCGCATCCGGCTCCTTGAGGTAGGCGCGAAGAGAAGAGGCGACGAAGACGTCATGGCCGAGAGCCGCCAGCGCCGCCAGCAATAGCCGCGCCATCAGCCTGTCGCCGGAGGGCACAGGATGATCGACGGGCTTCAGCGGCGCATAGAAGGCGATCTTCATGCTTCGGATCTAGGGCCGCTCCTTCTGATGGTCAAGCAGACCCTGTCCGTCATGCTGCCTGCTCTTGAGTAATCTCGGCAGGCTTCGGTTTGCCGAAGCGGCCGATATTGGCGTCGCCCCAGGCCTTCAGCGCCAGGAGAATGGGGATCATGCTCTCGCCGAGCGGCGACAGCGAATATTCCACCTTGGGCGGCACAACGGCATAGACGGTGCGGATGATCAGACCGTCCTCTTCGAGTTCACGCAGCTGGTTGGTCAGCATTCTCTGCGTGACATCGGGAATATGCCGTTTCAGCGCATTGAAGCGCAGGGTCCCGTTCATCAGGTGAAACAGGATCACCGATTTCCACTTGCCGTCTATCAAGGCGATCGCCGCCTCTACGGAACATCCGGGACTGCAGTCGAAGCGCGAATGGCGAGCCTTGGCCATGACGGTATCCTTTTCGACACTATAGGCGAATTTTGTATGTATTCTCCTTCTAAGAGGTTAGCCGCATATACGAGATCATTCAACCAAGGTTCAGGAGAAGAACATGAAAGCCATCGGATATCAGCAGGCCGGCCCCATCGATCGGGAGGATGCTCTGGTCGATATCGAACTCCCCAATCCTGTCCCCAAGGGGCGGGATCTGCTGGTCGAAGTCGCGGCGGTTTCCATCAATCCCGTCGACGCCAAGGTGCGGCGTTCGGCGACGCCGGAAACAGGTCAGTGGAAAGTGCTGGGCTGGGACGCCGTGGGTCGCGTCGCAGCAAAGGGCGACGACGTGACGAATTTCGAGATCGGCGACACCGTCTACTATGCCGGTTCGATCGCCCGAGCGGGCGCCAACAGCGAATTTCATCTCGTCGACGAACGCATCGTCGGCCGCAAGCCTGCAACGCTCAGCAACGCCGAGGCCGCCGCACTGCCGCTGACGGCGATTACCGCCTGGGAAATGCTGTTCGACCGTCTCGACATCCGCAAGCGCGTCCCGGGCGGCGCGCCCGCGATCCTGATCATCGGCGGCGCCGGCGGCGTGGGGTCGATCGCAATCCAGCTGGTTCGCGCCTTGACCGATCTCACCGTGATTGCGACGGCCTCCCGGCCGGAGACCCGCGCCTGGACAGAGGAACTCGGCGCCCATCACGTCGTAGATCACAGCCGGCCTCTTGCGCCGCAACTCGCGGCATTGGGACTTGGCGCGCCGTCTTACGTGTTCTCGACCACGGAGACGCATCGGCATGTCAAGGATGTGGTGGAGCTGATTGCGCCTCAGGGGCGGTTCGGCCTGATCGACGATCCCGAAGCGCTCGACATCATGGGCTTCAAGCGGAAGTCCGTATCGGTTCACTGGGAACTGATGTTCACCCGTTCGCTGTTTCAGACGCCTGATATGGCGCGGCAGGGGGAATTGTTGACCGAGGTCGCCCGCCTCGTCGATGAGGGGCGCATCCGCACCACGGTCACCGAGGTCTTGTCGCCCATCAACGCCGCCAATCTCAAGACTGCGCATGCGCGCATCGAAAGCGGTCGTTCCAAGGGCAAGATCGTTCTCGAGGGCTTCTGAAAGATGCGCGGGCCCGAGGAAACTTGGGTCCCGCGCTTTGGCGTCAGGCGGCGAGATAGGCGTCGGTCGACACCACCTGAGCATAGCCGAAGGCGAGCGCCGACATCATCGCCGTCTGCACCTTTTCGGCCGGCGTGATCTCGCCGTTGAATTCGAGATCGAGGGTGGCTGTCGCGTCATGGATCACGGTGACCGAATAGCCGTAGTCGGAAGCGGCGCGGGTGGCGGCGTCGACGCACATATGGCTCATGGCGCCGGCGATCGTGACCGCGTCCACGCTCGCTTCATCGAGCTTGGCCTTGAGATCGGTGCCAAGAAATGCGTTGATCTGCTGCTTGATGATCTTGAGCTCACCTTCTTTCGGCGCGACGGTTGCATGGATCTCGGCGCCCACCGTGCCGGGAGCGAAGAAAGGCGCGTCGGCTTCTCCGGAAACATGCTGGACGTGCACCACGAGATCGCCTTTTCGCCGCGCTGCGTCGAGCAGGCGCGCCGCATTGGCGGCGGCGGCGTCCGTCTGGTGGAGCGGGAATTTTCCGCCTTCGAAATAGTCGTTCTGAAGATCGATCACGATCAGCGCGGTCTTGCTCATGGAAGTCTCCTTATGCTGTTCCGCTTGCGAATGTAGCTGCGACGGAGCAGATTGCCATTGGCGGAACTGACAATCCAAGGGGCAATTCGGACAGATGAGACGGCATGGCGCGGCGCATATCGGCATCGTCACCTATAGAGGGGCGCAGTTGTCGGCAGCCCTTGGGCTTGCCGATCTTTTCGACGTGGCTGAGGAGTTGTTGGCCGCGCGTCGCCCGGAAGCGTCGCCGCAGCTGGTGGTCAGCCGTCTCCTCTTCGATGTCGCGACCGGCGTTATGCTGACGGAAGGAGCGGAGGAGACGTTCGCAAAAGCGCCGCTGACGGCGATCCTCTTGCCGCCCAGCCGGGGAGAGCCGCCGGTCGGCGACGAATTCGCGCCACTGTTGCCATGGCTTCGGGCTCAACGCGAGGAGGGGGCGATCCTGGCGTCGGTCTGTGCCGGCGCATTCCTTCTGGCGCGCGCAGGCCTGCTTGAGGGCAAGCCGGCAACCACGCATTGGGCGCTGGTCGACGACTTCCGCGCCATGTTTCCCGATATCGCGCTCCAGCCGGACCGGCTGCTGGTGACGGCAGGCGACATCATCACGGCAGGCGGCCTGATGGCGTGGACGGATCTCGGTCTGCTCATCGTCGAGCGGCTGTTCGGCGCCGAAGCGATGATCGAGACAGCGCGCTTCCTGCTCATCGACCCGCCGGGTCGGGAGCAGCGCTATTACAGCGATTTCAGGCCGAGCCGGGATCATGGCGACCCGAATATTCTGAAGGCGCAGCAATGGTTTGAGAGCAGGCTTTCACGCGAGGTTTCCGTAGAGGAAATGGCTGGCGTCGCCGGGCTTGAGCAGAGGACTTTCCTCCGGCGCTTTCAGAAAGCGCTGGGCCTGAAGCCGATCGAATATTGTCAACAGATGCGTGTCGCCGAGGCGCGGCGACGGCTGGAGACCAGCGCCGCCAGCATCGACCAGATCGGCTGGGAATGCGGCTATCGCGACCCGGCGTCGTTCCGCAAGATCTTTCTGCGGATCGTCGGGCTGACGCCCGCGGACTACAGGCGGAGATTCCACTCCGGCGACATGACGACGGGCTCAGACCAACCAAGATAGGAGTTGGCACCTCAGGGCGTCGCCGTTCAGTACCCTGCCTTGATCTTCTCGAATTCGGCGATCATCTTCTCGCGCAACGCGATCGGCAAGGGCGACTGAAACAGCGTGTTGGCGACGAAATTGCCGACGTCGGCATAGCCCTTCGCCTTGAGAATGGCCGGATCGACCGCCGCCATGCCCTTGGCGTTGGCGTGACCATAGCCCCAGGAATCGACCAGATAGGCGGCGATGTCAGGATTGCTGACGGCGTTGAGGAAATCATAGGCGTTTTCCGCGGGAGCCTCGCTGCCCTTCAGCTTTACATAACCGCAGACCCAGGTGGAGTGGCCCTCGGCAGGGTTGGCGTTGGTCGCCACCGGCTGGCCGTCTTTCTCCAGCGTCGTGGCGGTCTCGTTCCAGCCCCAGGCGAGATCGACTTCGCCGCTCGCCATGGCCTGGCTCAGATCGGTATTCTCCGTCCAGTAAAGACGCACGTTTTTATGCACCTCGCGCAGGAAGGCGGACGCCTGCGTGAACTGCGCGTCGGTCATCTTGGACCAGTCCTTGAGGCCGATGGCGAGGCTGGCGAGTGCATAGGCGTCGTCGACATTGTCGCCGATCGAGATCCGATCCTTGAACTTGGGATCGGCGAAGGCCTTGAGCGTGGTCACCTCTTCCGGTTTCACTGTGTCGGTGCGGTAGATCATCAGCGAATTGCCCCATTCGAAGGGCAGGAACCATGCCTTGCCGTCTGACGATGTCATCAGATCCTTCATGGCCGCGATTCCGGGCAGGACATCGTTCCAGTTGGCAAGCTTGGAGGTGTCCAAGGGTTCCAAAAGACCGGCGTCGCGCCATTTCGCCACGCTTTGCGAACAGGGATGGGCGAGATCGGCCTTGAAGCCGGAACGAAGCTTCTGGAAGGCTTCCTCCTCGTCTCCGAAATAGGTGAAATCAGGTTCGTCGCCATGCTTGGCGGTATAGGCAGGATGGAAGGCAGGATCCTCGTAACCCGACCAGTCGAACACGGTGAGATTGGCTGCGGACGCCGGCAGGGCGAACAGGAGGGCGGCGGATGATGCGAGGGCGATGAGCCCGTATCTGCGAAGTGAAGTCAGCATGCTCTTCCGCCTTTCCTCTTTGGTTTGACGTCTATGTCTTGATGGGGCCTTCCCTGCCGATATGCTTGGGGAAGAAGCCGATAATGCATTCGATCGCCGCCTTGTGCGCCGCCTCGCGGGTGAGGCCGTCGCTCATCATCAGGCGCAGCCACAGGCCTTCCATCGACGAGCAGATGGCGAGCGCCGCGGATTCCGCGTCATAGGCGTAGCCGCCTTCGATCCTCATTTCGGCGCACAGATCTTCGAAGGTGCGTTGATAATTAAGATCGCGGGCGCCGCAGAGCGCCTGATAGGTCGGCCGCGACTTTGCCTCGCCCCAGAAAGCGCACCAGGCGGCGAGTTTGCGCTTGGTGGTCATCCGCCGGTCGAAATCCGCCGCCACCAGCGCCCACATCCGCTCGGCGGCGCTGGGTCCGGCCTTCTCCAAAGCTGTCGACCAATGCTGGGCATATTCGTCCGCCATGAATTGCAGCGTGGCGATCAGCAGGTTTTCCTTACTCTCAAAATGGAAGTTGACGATGCCGCGCGACAGTTTCGCGCCGTCTGCGACATTGGCGAGCGTCGTCTCTGCATAGCCGCGCTTGGCGAGCGAATCGATCGTCGCCTCGATCAACTGCTGCTTGCGTATTTCCTTGGAAGCCTTGCGGCTCTTCTTTTCGCCCGCCATCGGCTCGGCAGTATCCATTCTCTTCGCCCGCGTTGCGCCCGCCGAGCGCATGGCGCGCCCCGCTCTTTCGTATCCCTCCATCTGAGGCGCAAAAGCGGGGCTCCTGTCAAGCTGATGTGCGAAGGCGGCGCGGATCGCCGCGCGCCGCAGTGTGGGCGCTCCGCCGAAGCTTGGATGTTGCGCATGCGCCGAGCGGCTCATTCCAGGTCCCATCGCCGTTCTGTCTTCTGTCAAAAATCTTAGCGCGATTTCATGGCTTTGCAAGATGCTTGCTGAATGATCATTCAAAATACATGGACAAGCCTATGGCGTTCATGCATCTTTTTGATCACTTCGGTGGGGATGCTGATGAAGAAATATGATGTCGTGGTGATCGGCGGCGGCCATAACGGCCTTGTCGCAGCCTGCTATCTGCAGCGGGCGGGGCTTCAGGTCGCGGTTGTCGAGAAGAATGACTGGGTGGGCGGCGCGGCCACGTCGCGCAAGCTCGCCGACGAGGTGTTCTACTCGAATTGTTCCTATGTCTGCTCGCTGTTCAGGCCCGAGATCATGCGCGATCTCGAACTGCCGCGCTTCGGCCTGCAGATCGTCGCCTATGAAGGCGGCGCTGTGCTGACGCGGGACGGCGGCTATCTCTCCTCCTATCGCGATCATCACCGCCATCGGCGGGAATTCGCCCGCTATTCCGCCCGCGACGCGGAAGCCTATGACCGCTACGCCCGTGATGTGACCCGGCAGTGCCGTTTCATCCAGCCGTTGTTGATGCGGACGGCGCCCGATCCCTTCTCGTTCCGGCCACGCGATATTGGCGAATTGCTGTTTCTCGCCCGCAAGGTAGGCGATATGAGCGCCGCGGAATTTGCTCGGACGACGCGTTTCTGGACCATGTCGATCTCCGATTTTCTCGACGAATATTTTGAGACCGAGGTCGTCAAAGCCTATCTGGCGATCTCCGGCATCATCGGCACGGCCCTCGGGCCGATGTCGCCGGGCACGGCCTATGTGCTGCTGCACCACTATATGGGCGAAGTCGACGGCTCCGTCGGCGCCTGGGGTTATGCGCGCGGCGGCATGGGCGCGATCACCCAGGCGCTTTCGGCCTCCTTCCAGGCTGCCGGCGGCGATATCCGCACCGGCGCGGAAGTCGACAAGGTCATCATCCGCAATGGCGAAGCGGAAGGCGTGGCGCTCGCCAATGGCGACGAGGTGAGGGGCCGGCTGGTTCTCTCCAACGCCGACGTCAAGCGGACATTCCTGAAGCTCGTGGACGAGAAGGAGCTTCCGGAGCGCTTTGTCCATCGCGTCAAGCATTTCAAGATGCGCGGTTCCTCTGGCAAGGTGAATATCGCGCTCGACGGCCTGCCGGACTTTCCCGCGCTGCCTCCTGGCTGCCATGCCATCAAGGGCGATCTGCATTTCACCGATACGGTCGAGCGCATCGAGCGCGCCTATGACGACTGGAAAGACGGGCGCTGGTCGGCTGATCCCTTCCTCGACGCGATGATCCCGACGACGCTCGATCCGACCATGGCGCCGCCCGGCAAGCATTTCATGAGCTGTTTCGTGCAATATTGCCCACCCAAGGTGGAAGGGCGCGACTGGACCGACGCCGACCGCGACGCTTTCGCCGAAACCGTGATCTCTCAGATCGCCGACTATTCGCCGGGATTCCGCGACCGTATCCTGCATATGGAGGTGCGCACGCCTCGGGAACTCGAAGCCGAAGTCGGCCTGACGGAAGGCAATATCTTTCAGGGCGAACTGACCTTCGACCAGTTGTTGTTCAACCGCCCGGTGCCCGGATACGCGCAGTATCGCAGTCCGGTGAAAGGGCTCTATCTCTGCGGCTCCTCCACCCATCCCGGCGGCGGCGTGATGGGCGCGCCCGGCTACAATGCCGCGGCCGAAGTGCTGCGCGATCTCAAACTGCCCCGCACCCATATGAGCCCGGCCCATGACATCCTATGACGCAATCATCATCGGCGGCGGCCATAACGGCCTGGTCGCTGCGGCCATGCTGGCGAAATCAGGACGCAGCACCGTCTGCATTGAGGCCTCCGACCGGTTCGGCGGCGGGGCCGTCACCCGCGAGTTCCATCCAGGCTTTCGGGTCAGCGGCCTCGCGCATCTTCTCAACCGGCTTGCGCCCGAAGTCGAGCGGGCGCTGGGTCTCGATCTCTCGCGGCTAGGAAATCGGCTGGCGTCGACGGTCGCCTTGGGCGCCGATGGCGAGGCTGTCATGCTCGACGGCGCCTATGGCGAACGGTTGCGAGGCGTGAGCGACGCAGAGGCAGGAAAATTCGCAGAATTGCGGGCGCTGTTGCTGTCGCAGTCGGGAATTCTCAAGCGCTTTCAGGCGCGCCGGCCGCCGATGCCGGGCAAGTTCGCGGTCGGCGATCTCGTTGATTTCGGATTGGCGGGATTGTCGCTCATCCGGCATGGCCGCGATTTCGGGCGCGACTTCGCGCGGATGCTTCTGATGAATGTCGCCGATGTCCTCGACGAGCATCTGACAGACGACCGGCTGAAAGGTCTGCTCGCCTTCGACGCCACGCTCGGCGTTCATCTCGGTCCGAGATCACCGACCTCGCTGATGGGGCTCTATTACCGGCTGGCCGGCGAAAGCCTGGGCGCGGCCGGCGGCCAGATCGTGCCGAAGGGCGGGATGGGCGCGGTGACGGATCTGCTCATCGCGGCGGCGAAGTCACATGGAGCAGATCTGCGAAGCGGGGCGCGGGTCAGCCGCATTCTGACCAGTTCGGACGGCGTGACCGGCGTCGAACTTGCCGACGGCGCAAGGCTTGTCGCGCCTGTTGTCGTCTCGGCCATTCATCCCGGCGTGACGTTCGGCTGCCTGCTGCCGCCCGGAGAGGTCGACACGGGCCTGTCCACCGCGATCCGCAAGATCCGCAGCAAAGGCGATGCCGCCAAATTGAATCTCGCGCTCGATCGTAGTCCGGATTTCCACGGCGTGGCGCGACAGGATCTGTCGGGGCGGCTGGTGATCGCGCCATCGATCAATCAGGTGGAACGGGCGTTCAATCCGGCCAAATATGGCGAGTTCTCCCCCGAACCTGTCATGGAAATCGTGCTGCCCAGCGTCAGCGATCCCTCCATGGCGCCGGAGGGCAAGGCCAGTTTATCGGCTGTCATCCAGTTCGCGCCCTATGCGCTCAAGCAGGGTTGGGAAACCGGGCGCGCGGCGTTTCTCGACTGTGTCCTCGATCGGCTGGAGGCTTATGCGCCCGGGCTCAAATCCTCCGTACTCGCTGCGGAGCTTCTCGTTCCGCCCGATATCGAACAGATCTATGCCATGCCCGGCGGGCATTGGCATCATGGGGAATTGCAGGTGGATCAGATGCTGTTCAACCGACCGGCTTACGGCGCTTCCGGTTACGACACGCCGGTCTCGGGTCTGTTCCTGGCCAGCGCGGGATCGCATCCCGGCGGCGGGATTTCCGGTCTTCCCGGCTATAATGCTGCCCGGCATATTCTATCCAGAGGAGGCGGACGATGACACAGGCGCTTTCGCAGAACGCTTTGGCGCGCAGCCGTGGCCATGCGCTCGTCAATCTGGAGCCGACGCCTTTCCTGCCCAGGCTTGAAGCCCTGTCGATGGAGAATGACTGGTATTCATGGTCCGGCTTCAAGGCGCCCGGGTCGATCGACGACGAAGAACTGGAATATTTCGCAATCCGGTCGACGGTCGCGCTGTTCGACATCTCGCCGATGACCAAATACCGCATTCGCGGGCGCGAGGCCGAGGCTTTTCTCAACCGTCTGACCCTGCGCGACGTGCGCAAGCTCAAGCCGGGGCGGGTTCACTACACCGCCTGGTGCGATGATTTTGGCCATGTGCTGGATGACGGCACGCTGTTTCGGCTGGGAGACCAGGATTTCCGCCTGTGTTCGCAGGAACGGCATCTTCCCTGGCTGCTCGACAGCGCTGTCGGCTTCGATGTCGTGATCGAGGATGAAACCACTGCTATGGCGGGCCTCGCGCTGCAGGGTCCGACGTCGTTCGCACTGCTGTCCGACGCCGGTTTTTCAGGCGTCGAGCGGTTGAAGCCCTTCGAAATCGGCAGTTTTCCCCATGCTGGCCGCGATGTGCTGATATCCCGCACGGGCTTCACTGGCGATCTCGGCTATGAGCTGTTTTGTCCTTCAGATCTTGCTCTGTCGCTCTGGGACCGGCTCTGGGAACAGGCGGATCGCCATCGGCTGCGCGCCATCGGCTATCACGCGCTCAACCGCACCCGCATCGAGGCGGGCTTCATCGTCGCCAATGCCGATTTCGTGACGGCGGAGACGGCGTTGCGCGAAGACCGGCTGCGCCTGCCCGACGAGATCGGCCTGGACTGGATGGTCGATCTGGACAAGCCCAATTTCAACGGCCGCCGCGCTATTCTCGCCGCGCGCCGTGATAGAACGCTCAAGCATGTGCTGGTGGGACTGGAAATCGACGGCAATACGCCGGCGCCGCTCGCGCTCATCTATCACCGCAAGAAGAAGGAGGCGGGCCTGATCACCGCCTCGGTCTGGTCGCCGCTTCTCAAGAAGACCATCGCGATCGCCAGTCTGCGCCGCCCCTTCGGAACCGAAATCACCGGCGATCTCTGGGCGGAAATCTATGCGCTGAATGAGCTCGGCTACACCAAGATGATGAAGCGCGTGAAGATCGCGCCGCGTCCCTTCATCAAGCTGCCCCGCCGCTCCGCCACCCCGCCCTTGCTGACCTAGGATCGGCGATGGCGGAGGATGATCTCGACTTCTGGCGTCAGATCCTGACCCCGACCGGCGTGGAATGGTCGGGGCGGGCGCGTTATGCGGCGGCGATGCAATTTCATCTTCAAGGCGAGATGCCGGACGAGGTGCTGGAGATCTACAGGATCTGTTCCCGGCTCGATAATGAAGATCCGCTCGACGCTCTCCGGGCCTATCACATGGGCGCGGACTGGATCGCAACCGCAGAAGCGATGCGAAAGCGTTTTCACCGCTGATCTTTCAAGATCTTCTCAGCGTGGCTGCGCCGCCTCATCGCCCAACAGCACAAAGCCCTCGGGGTCGTAAGCGACCCGCACCTCTGCGCCGACTGGCAGATCGTCGGCGCCGAACGCATTGGTCTCGATCAGCGTGACAGGTTGCTCCAAGCCCTCGATGGCGACGTCGAGATGGGTGACTTCGCCGAAATAGGCGCGATTGATCACCCGCGCCGAAAGGCTATGGGCGTCTGTGTCGCTCTCCCACAGGATGCGCAGCCGTTCCGGACGAATGCCGATCGTGGCCTGACCGCCGTCAGCCTGGAAGCCGCGGGGCTTTTCCAACTTTGTCTCGCCGAACTTGCCTGTGCGCACCACGAGCTCCGCGCCATGATCGGCGATGATGTCGGCGGCGAGAAAATTCATGCCGCCGAGAAAGGCGGCGATGCGGCGGGTAAGGGGGCGCTGATAGATTTCCTTGGGCGTGGCGACCTGGGCGATGCGGCCATCGAACATCACCGCGATGCGGTCCGACATCGCCAAAGCCTCATATTGGTCATGGGTGACCAGCACGAAGGTGATGCCGACGGTTTTCTGCAATTGCCGGAGTTCGAACTGCATTTCCTCGCGCAGCTTCTTGTCGAGCGCCGACAGCGGCTCGTCGAGCAGCAGCACCTTGGGGCGAAGCGCCAGCGCCCGGGCGAGCGCCACGCGCTGGCGCTGGCCGCCGGAGAGTTCATGCGATTTTCGCTTGCCGAGCGGGCCGAGCCGGACCTGTTCCAGCGCCTCGCCGATCCGCCGCTTTTCCTCCTGGGGATCGAGCCGCAGGCGCTTGAGGCCATAGGCGACATTGTCGGCGACATCGAGATGCGGAAAGATGGCGTAATTCTGGAACACCATATTAACCGGGCGGTGATTGGGCGGTCGCGCGCTCACCTCCTCGCCGTCGATGCGGATCTCGCCGGATGAGGGATGCTCGAAACCGGCGATGGAGCGCAGAAGCGTGGTCTTGCCGCAGCCGGACGGGCCGAGCAGCGAGAAGAATTCGCCGCTGGCGATGGTGAGATCGATGTCGGTCAACGCCTTGTATATGCCGTAGCTTTTGTTGACCTGCCGGATCTCGATCATGTCAGTCTGCATCAGGGCGCTCCCATGGCGGTCAGTCGGTCTTCGGCTCGCTTGCGCAGGATTTCGGCGATCGCGAGCAGCGCGATCGACAGGACGAGGATGATGGAGCCCAGCGCCAGCACGGCCGGCAGGCGCGCGGCGAAACGAAGCTGGCCCCAGATATAGACGGGCAAGGTCGGCTCGGAGCCGGACAGGAAGAAGGCCAGGATGAACTCGTCGAAGGAAATGGTGAAGGACACCAGCAGGCTGGAGACGATCGCCGGCGACACCACCGGCAGGATCACCCGCCGGAATGTGCCGAACGCCGTTTCGCCGAGATCGCGCGACGCCTCCTCGAGCGACGGATCGAGATTTTGGAAGCCGGCGGTCAGCACGGACATGGCGTAGGGCAGACAGAAGACGGTGTGGCCGAGGATCACCGCAATCAGCGAGGCGGAAAAGCCGAGCGACAGGATGATCGTCAGCAGCGATACGGCGACGATGATTTCAGGCAGAAACAGCGGCGCCATGATCAGCCCGCTCGCCGCCTTCTGGCCCGGAAAGCGATGGCGGGAGAGAGCCCGGGCGGCGAGAACGCCGAGCGTGGTGGTGAGAAGCGACACCGACAGGCCGACGATCAGGCTGTTGAGGGCGGCGCGCAACATCTGCGCGTTCCCCCAGACCATTTCGTGCCATTTCAGCGTGAAACCGCTGAGCGGCAGGGTGGGGGCGGCGGCGGCGTTGAAGGAAAACACCGGGATGACCAGGATCGGCGCATAGAGAAAGACGAGATAGACGACCAGATAGATCGACAGGAAAGGCAGCCTGACGCTCTTCATCGGATCCTCCGCGCCAGCAATTTCAGCAAGAGAACGACGACTGCGGCGCTCAGCGACACGGTGATCATGGTGGTGACCGACAGCGCCGCGCCAAGCGGCCAGTTGTTGCCCTTGCCGAATTGCGCCTCGATCGCGGCGGCGATCATCACGCCTTCCTTGCCACCCACCAGTTTTGGCGTCACGTAATCGCCCACTGTCGGGATCATCACGATCAGGAAGGCTGAGATCACGCCGGGCATGGAGAGCGGCAGCGCAACGCGCAGGAAGCTCCTGAAGCGGCTGTCGCCGAGATCGCGCGAGGCTTCGAGCAAGGAACGATCGATCTTTTCCAGCGACACGAAGATCGGGATGATGGCGAAAGCGGCCCAGGAATGAACGAGCGCGATCAGCACCGAATTGGCGTTGTAGAGCAGCGAGGTCAGCGGCTGGTCGATCAGGCCGAGGCTGAGCAGCCCGCCATTCAGCACGCCCTTATAGCCGAGGATCACCTTCCAGGCCATGACGCGCAGCAGGTAGCTGGTCCAGCAGGGGATGGTGACGAGAAACAGCAGCAGGTTCTTGCGATAGCCGCCATGGAAGGAAATGTACCAGGCGATCGGATAGGACATCGCCACGGTGATCGCGCTGGTGGCGAGCGAGATGACCAGCGAGCGGGAAAGCAGATCGCGATAGATCGGATCGGTCAGCGCCGTCGTGTAATTGGCGAGCGTGAAAGTCTTGTCGATGGTCAGGTAATCCTGGCTCCAGGCGCTGTAGAGCAGGACGATAAGGATCGGCAGCGCCAGAAGCGCCAGCGCGTAGAGAACGGTCGGCGAGATCAGCAGAAGGCCGGCCGCGCGGCTCGACAATTGCCAGTCTCCGCCCTTTGCGGAGTGCGCGCGCGGTTCAGCCGGCATCGTCCGCGCTCCCGCGGCGGAGATGTGTCATTCCCATTCACAGTTCCCCTATGCCTTTTGTGTCTCGTGGCATGTTGTCGTCAACAATGCCGGAATCAGGATTGAAATCAAGCGGAAAATCTGAAATATTGATTGAACGGACATTCAAAATAATCGGAATTGCGCCGTGCTCAGAGAGGCTTAACCTGGGAGGTGCTGATATGGCGGCGGTCGTGAAAGATGCGTATGCGGCGGAAGATCCGGCCGATCGCCTGGCCCGGGATCATCTCGTGCAGCCCTGGCCGGTGTCTGGCTCGATTGGCGCCGAGGCGCGCGGGCGCATTCTCGAAGGCGACGGCATCTATGTGACGGATCACGCCGGCCGCCGCCTGATTGATGGCCCCGCCGGCATGTGGTGCGTCAATGTCGGCCATCGCCGGCGCGAGATCGTCGACGCCATGGCCGAGCAGGCCATTGCGCTGTCCTACAATTCGCCCTGGTACACCACCAATGATCCCTCGGCGGAGCTCGCCGCGCGATTGGCGGGTCATGCGCCGGAGGGCCTGCGGCACGTGTTCTACACCACCGGCGGCTCCTCAGCCGTCGAGACGGCGCTGCGCTTCATGCAGTTCCGCAACAATGTTTTGGGTCGGCCGGGCAAAAAGCGGATCGTCTCCAGAGAGGGCGCCTATCACGGCTCGACCTATCTCTCGGCCTCGCTCAATGGCCGTCCGCGCGACCATGACTGGATGGATAGCGCCAGCGAGCAGGTGTTGAAACTCTCGTGCCCCAATCCCTTCCGCCGTCCCGCCGACATGACGGTCGAGGCGTTCTGCGCGCATCTGCTGCAGGAATTCCGCGATCTCATCGCCCGGGAAGACTCAGACACGATCGGCGCCTTCATCGCCGAGCCGATCATGGCCTCGGGCGGGGTGATCGTGCCGCCGGACGGCTATCTCACCGGCATGCGCGCCATTTGCGCGGAGCATGACATCCTGTTCATCGCCGACGAGGTGGTCACCGCCTTCGGCCGGCTCGGCCATGTCTTCGCTTCCGAACAGGTGTTTGGCATAACCCCCGACATGATCACCTTCGCCAAGGGCGTGACCTCAGGCTATTTCCCGCTCGGCGGGGTGATGATCGCCGAGCGCCTGTTCGAAGAACTGCGCCGCTCCAACCATTCGGACGCCATGTTCGCCCATGGCCTGACCTATTCCAGCCACCCGATCGGTTGCGCCGTCGCCAACACCAATCTCGACCTGCTCGAAGGCGGCATTCTCGACCATGCCCGCGCAGTGGCGTCCTATTTCCAGCAAAGCCTGAAGACGCTGGAAGCGCTGCCGCTGGTCGGCGAAGTGCGCGGGCTTGGCCTGATGGCCTGCGTCGAATGCGTGGCCGATCACGTCAGCAACAACCCGCTGGCGCTCGATCTCGAAGTCGGCAAACGCATTGACCGCCACTGCCAGGACCTCGGCCTGCTCGTGCGGCCGCTGATCCATATGTGCGTGATGAGCCCGCCGCTGGTGATCGAGCGCGGCGAGATCGACCGGATGCGGGAGATTTTGGACAAGGCGATCAGGTTGACGCAGGATGAGTTGGTCAGGGAAGGGCTTTGGCGGGGGTGAGGGGAGGGTTTTGGCCCATTGCGGACATATGAGATCAGATCGACCTATGGATGAATTGGGGCCGGTAGCGGACAGGGAGGTTTCGGGCGGCTCAACTGCGAGAGCAGCCTTCAGCAGGCGAATGGGACGAGTCAGCAAGGCGCGCCCAGCGGCGGCGCCTTGGAGACCGCTTTCGCCCCTATGCGCAAAATGATTGGATTTGCCATGATCCGGTTAGGATTGTTATCGCTGGCTACTGCGTGCCATAACCGTCTTCTGTTCATGTTTCTCTTCGATCCGAGCGCCAGCGAGACTAAACTGCGATGTTCCAAGTAACTACGAGGCTTGCCTTATTGGTAAGCTGCCCTGCACGTGCAAGAGCTGCATCCCATGCGGTGTGAAACCTTCGACACCGTTATCCTCGGCGCGGGCGCGGCAGGCATGATGTGCGCGATCTATGCCGCTGCCCGCGGCGGCCGCGTGCTGGTCGTGGATCATGCGAAGGCGCCGGGCGAAAAGATTCGCATCTCCGGCGGCGGTCGTTGCAATTTCACCAATATCGGCGCGAGCGCGAAGAATTTCATCTCTAATAACCCGCATTTCGCCAAGTCGGCCCTGGGTCGCTACACGCAGCACGATTTCATCGCGCTCGTCGAAAAACACGGCATCGCCTGGCACGAGAAGACGCTCGGCCAGCTCTTCTGCGACACTTCGGCGACACAGATTATTTCGATGCTTCTAGACGAGATGAACCAGGTCGGTTGCGAATTGCGCTTGGGCGCCATACTCGAATCAATCGAGCGCGACGTTAGCGGCTTTACCGTCACGCTCGGCGGCGATCGGGCAGCGATAATCCGCAGCAGGCATTTCGTCGTCGCCTGCGGCGGCAAGTCTATTCCAAAAATGGGCGCGACCGGTCTTGGCTACCAGATCGCGGAAAAATTCGCACTCGCCGTCACCGAAACGCGCCCTGCGCTCGTTCCGCTCACCTTCGGCGAGGACGTCCTCGCCGGATTTAGAGAGATGGCGGGCGTAGCGGTCAACGCGCGCGTGTCCTGCGGTAAAACGGCCTTCGAGGAAGCATTGCTCTTCACGCATCGAGGCCTTTCCGGGCCGGCGGTCCTGCAAATCTCGTCCTACTGGCGCGAAAGGCAGCCGATCCGCATCGCTTTTTTGCCCGGCGACAACGTCATTGCCTCGCTTGCCTCGGCCAAGCGAGAAAACGGACGCCGTGCGATCTCGACCGTGCTCAGCGACATCCTGCCCAAACGCTTGGCCGCCTATCTCGCCGAGATCCATGGCTGGACCGGACCGATCGGCGAGGCGAGCGACAGAAAGCTCACCGCCATCGCCGCGACTCTTCAGAACTGGGAGGTTTTTCCGATCGGCTCGGAAGGCTACCGTACAGCCGAGGTGACGCTTGGCGGAGTCGACACGGACGGTCTGAACTCGCGGACGATGGAGGCCAAAACCGTCGACGGGCTCTATTTCATCGGCGAGGTGGCCGATGTCACCGGCTGGCTCGGCGGCTACAATTTCCAGTGGGCGTGGTCGTCCGGCTGGGCGGCGGGCACAGCGATTTCGGAACGGGCTGCATGAAGAACGCGTTCGCTGAACATCTCGCCATCGCCGTCGGCGACGTTTGCTCAGGATAGTCAGGCCGCGCGCTCGAGCCGGGGGGCGCGGATGATGGAGGCAGCTTGACGCTCCAAGAGCGATGGTTTTTGGGGAATTGACGGTTAGGTTTGAACGACCACAATGAGGTCGGTAGCGGACCTTCGCGAACGCTTCGTGATATGACCGCTATTGGCGCAAAGCGGACAAGACAGCTACTCCCTTTCCCCTTCTACCCCTTCTTATCCTGATCGCGATGCCATTTAATCGCATAGAACATGCCAACCCCCAGCACGGCGATCTTGAGCGGGAAAAACACGATCGGGAACCAATCCCAGATGTCGGACGACTGCATATGATTTTGACCCTTGTTCAGTAAGGGAGCCCTACGCCCAAACGGGGTCTTGCGACATCCGCCATGTTGACGCAGTGGAGAGCCTCGTCACTCCCGCATTTCGATCTGCGCTTCGCGCGCGGCGGCGATGAAGGCCATGCGGGCGTCTTCGGGTTTTTTCTTGCCCTTGAGCGCGGCCTCGATCACGGTGAGCGCCCGGTCCAGCGCAGGGCCGTCCTCAACCGGCCAGTCTTCGATCAGCGCCCAGGTGGCTTCCTGCAGCGTGCGGATGGTGGTGAATTTGCCGGGGCCTTCGAGCGCCAGGGTCACGGGTTTGGTCCAGGTTGGGCTCACGGAAGAATCTCCAGCTTGATGATCGCCCCCCTCCTAGCATCGATCGGCGCGGATGATGAGAGGGGGCGTGATTTTGCTGAAGGGGTCGGCGGACGCGCCGTCACGGCAGGGGCGCGGGCGGAGTTTGGCGAAGCGCGGCGTTGACGGCCTCCATCTCGCTCTCGGCCGGGGCGGCGTCGAGCGTCATCACCGGCAGCGTCCGGCGGAGATGGTCGTGATGGGTGCGCACGCCATATTCGAGATCGGAGAGAAAGAAGCTCGAAAAATTCTTCGACGCCATCGCCTCGTTCGACCAGACGGTCAGTTGCACATCCTCCGCCATCGTGTCGCGGTCGATGCGGGCGGCGAGATAGCGGGCGAGCCGCTGGCGACGGTCTTCCTCGGGATAGCGATAGACCGCGCCGCGCAGCAACGTCTCTCCGGTCGAAAGCGGGAATTCCTGATAGAACTGAATGGCCTCAGGAGTGACGGCGATGACGTTGTTGGGAAACAGGCCGTAGTAAATCCAGGCCTTTTCCAGCGGCTCCGGCAGGCCTATCGAATTCTTCGACAGTTTCACATAGTTGCGCACGCTCCAGCGCCGCCCGGCATGCGGATTGTAGGTCGCGAAGGACCGGCAGACGCCGTCTACGAACGGTTCGTCATAATAGGTCGAGCCGTAGAGATCCTGCAGCGCCGGATGCGCCATGGCGACGTGATAGCCCTCATTGTCGACGTCGCGGACCGATTTCCAGTTGACCGGCGAGGTCTGCGTCCAGATTTTCCCGACCGGGACGGCCGTATCCATCCGGTAATGCGAGAGCTGCTCGTGATAGGGCGCCATGAGCGCCTCGACGGCGGGTTGATCGCCGGCGGCGAAGCGGATGAAGACGAAGCCGAGCCAGACTTCGCAATCGATTTCGCTGAGACCGAATTCGCGCTTGTCGAGCGGCGGGAACGTATCCGGTCGCGCCGGACCGCGCAGGGCGCCATCCAAATTGTACACCCAGCCATGGAACGGACAGACCAGCGCATTGCGGCAGGCGCCTTTTTCATCGGCGACCAGCCTGGAGCCGCGATGCTTGCAGATATTGTGGAACGCCCTGATCACGCCATCCTGCCCGCGCAGCACCAGCGCGCGTTCGCCGACAATGTCGAGCGTGATGTAGTTGCCGGGCGTGGGCAGGTCGGAGACATGGCAGGCGAGCTGCCAGCTGCGTCGGAAAACATGCTCCTTTTCGAGCTCCAGCAAAGCGGGGCTGTGATAGGTCCAGCCGGGCAGTCCGCGTCGATCCCAGCCCTGGGGTGGCGCGGCAATCGGGGTCTGTATCGTCATCGACCTGCTCCGTATTTGCTGAACGTCCATTCAATATAATAGAAAATGTAAAATGAAGTCAATTCTGTAGGTTGATTTTGAATTTCAAGGAAATTCAGGTGATCTATGTCTGGGATTTTCTTGTCGTCTCAAGGGGATGAGGTGTGCGAACGCCTTTCTGTCAGCGGGCTCTTCTGCTAAAAGTCGCGGCCCGCGGAGGAGGGGCCGTGTTGATTGAAAAACTGACAGCCATTGCCTGCGCGGCGATCGGGATCGTGCTGGCGCGCGAGGGATGGACCCTTGCCTGGCTAGGCGGCAGCGTCGCCTATCTGGCCATCGGGGCGCTTTATCTTGCGACCGCGATTCTCCTTTGGCGGCGCGCCGCCGTCGTTTTGCCCGTCTTCGGAGCGGGGATCCTGGCCAGTCTCGGATGGGCTGTCGCCGAGGCGGGGTTCGATTGGTGGGGGCTGTTGCCGCGCATCGGCCTCGTCGTCCTGACCGGTCTGTGGCTCGCAACCCCCTGGCTCCGCAAACGGCTCGACCGGCCGTCATTCAAAATGCCTCGCCTTGGTTACGTCGGTCTTCCCGTGGCTTTGGTTGCTCTGGCCGTGAACGTCGGAGGATTTTCCGATCCCGATCTCGCCCCGGACGTTGGACCGAAGGAAAAAGCCCCCGCCATGGCGGGAAGAGATGCGCCCGGCGCCGACTGGCCGCATTACGGCGGCGCTCTGTCAGGACAGCGTTTCTCGACGCTCGAGCAGATCACCCCCGACAATATCGGGTCGCTCGAAGAAGCATGGCGCTACCAGACCGGCGACAAGAAGCGCGGCAAGGAGGTGGTGGAAGCAAGCTACCAGGCGACGCCGCTCAAGGTCGGCGATCGTCTCTATCTCTGCACGCCGCATAGCCAGGTGATCGCGCTCGACGCCACGACCGGCGGAGAGATCTGGCGTTTCGATGCTGTAAAACAGGCGGGCGCAGCGTCGCGCAGTCAGACCTGCCGCGGCGTGTCTTATTTTCGGGATAAGGCAGCCTCCGGCGCGCCATGCAGTCAACGGATCTTCCTTCCGGCGGCCGGCGGCCGCCTGACGGCTGTCGATGCCAACACCGGCGCCCTATGCCGGGGCTTCGGGACCAACGGCGTCGTCGATCTTCTCCGCGGTCTGCCGCATGCGGAAACCGGCTTCTTCTACAATACGTCACCGCCGGTCATCGCCCGGGGAAAGGTCATCGTTGGCGGCGCGGTGAGCGACAGCGCCGGCCTGAATGCCCCTTCCGGTGTGATCCGCGCCTATAACGCCGTCACCGGCCGGCTTCTGTGGAACTGGGATTCCGGCAATCCCGAGGCGACCCAGCCGATCGGCGACGACCAATTCTATACAGCCGGATCTCCCAACAGCTGGTCGATTTCGTCAGCCGACGAGGAGCTCGGGCTGATCTATGCGCCGATGGGCAATCGCCCGCCCGATCATTTGGGGCAGGGGCGCAGCGCGGCGATGGAGAAATTCTCATCGGCCATCGTGGCGCTGGAGATCGAAACCGGGAAGGTCAGATGGTCTTTTCAGACGGTCCGGCATGATCTCTGGGACATGGATGTGCCAGCCCAACCCTCCCTCTTTTCCTTCCACATGGCGTCGGGCGCGTCCGTTCCGGCGCTGGCCGCGCCCACCAAACAGGGCGACATTTATGTGCTGGACCGGCGGACCGGCGGGCCCCTGCTACCGATTGGCGAGGCTGAGGCGCCCTCCAGCCTCATACCGGGTGAGAAGACGGCCCCAAGTCAGCCTTTGTCGTCGCTATCGTTTGCGCCGCCGCCATTGACGGAGACGGATATGTGGGGTGTCACGCTCTTCGATCAGCTCTCCTGCCGAATCCGGTTTCATTCACGTCGCTATATGGGACGTTACACGCCGCCCTCGCAGCAGGGCACGATCGTCTATCCCGGCAATTTCGGCGTGTTCAACTGGGGCGGGATCGCGGTGGATCCCGAGCGGCGCATCCTGTTCGGCATGCCGACCTATCTCGCTTATGTGGCGCGGCTCGTGCCGCATGAAAAGCCGAAGGAAACCCCGCCCAAACGCATGAAAAGCGTGTTGATCGACAATGCCGGGCTCCGCTACAGCGTTCGCCTCGGGCCTTTTGTAGGGCCGCTCGGTCTGCCCTGCCAGGCTCCGCCCTGGGGCTATGTCGCCAGCGCCGATCTCGAAACAGGGGCGCTGCGCTACAGGCGCGTCAACGGCACGGTGCGCGACCTGGCGCCGGCCCCTTTGCCCTTCGAGATGGGGGTTCCGGGCATCGGCGGCCCGATCGTCACCCGCGGCGGCGTCGCCTTTCTGGCGGCGACGCTCGACGACTATATTCGCGGCTACGATGTGGACAGCGGCGAGGAATTGTGGCGCGCGCGGTTGCCGGCGGGTGGGCAGGCGACGCCGATGACCTATCTCGACGCGCATGGCGATCAGGTGGTGGTGATCGTCGCCGGCGGTCACGCCGCGCTCGAAACGACGCCCGGCGATTATGTGATCGCCTATCGGCTGCCCAAGACAGCCCAACCGAAGCCTTAGCGGCTGCTCTCGCGAACGATGAGCGCCGGCGTGATCTCGACATTGGCTCCCGGCCCGCCGTCGAGAATATCGAGGATGAGGGCGGCGGTTTTCTCGCCGATCATCCGTGACGAAGGATCGATCGTGGTCAGACGCGGGTTGGACACCGCGCCGATTTCGAAATTGCCGAAACCGCCGACGGCGATGTCGGCAGGGGGCGTCAGTCCGCGCCGCTGGCATTCGGTCAATGCGCCGAAAGCGGACTGGTCGGACACGCAGATCACCGCCTCGGTGTCCGGATAGGCCTCCAACAACCGCGCCATCGCCGCGGCGCCCTCTAGTGCGGAAATCGGCGGCGGCCCAGCTGCGATCAGCCGCGTCGCATCCAGTCCATGCGCGAGCATGGAGGCGACAAAGCCCATCCGCCGATCGCTGCCGCGCGTGTCGCGTCCGACATCGCCGCCGATGAAGGCGATGCGGCGATAGCCCGCCATCACGAAATGATCGACCATCTGCCGGACGGCTCCGGCATTGGAGAAGCCGACATAGTTGCCGATCGGTTCGCTGGGTGCGTCCCATGTCTCGATCACAGGCATATGCGCGTTCTTCAGCAGCTTCCGGGCCCGATCGGTGTGCTTGCCGCCGGTGACCACGATCGCTTGCGGCTTGCGCCGGAGAAACTGCTCGATCAGCCGTTCTTCGTTCTGCATATGATAGTTGGTGTAGCCCAGAAGAATCTGCAGGCCGCGCGCGGCCAGGACGTCGGCCAGGCCGCCGACCGTATCGGCGAAGTTGGGATTGCTGATGGCGGGAATGGTGACGGCGACGAAATCGGACTTCTGCGAGCGGAAATTGGACGCGGTTGAATCGAAGACATAGCCGATATCTTCTGCTGTCTTGAGGATCGTTTCGCGCGTCTCGCGGCTGATCAGGCTGTCGGGTTTGAAGGCGCGGGACACCGTCATCAGCGACACGCCCGCAAGACGCGCTATGTCGGCCATGGTCGGCGGCTTGCGGTTGTCGCTCATCCCGTATGAGGCTCCTGTTAACGGTATCATCCGGGATTAGCCGTCATGTCGCCGCTTTGCAAGGCTCCAAATTTGAGACGTCTTTTCGTGGTCTCGATGCGTCCGGGTGAGGCAGAAACAGCAGCATCTGTCGTCGATATGCAGTTGATGCATGGGTGAGTTGAGAGCTTTGCGCTGTTACAAAACTCGTTCCGCGCCTATATTCCAATCATCGAAACGACGCCGGGGCCGAGCAAGAAAAAGCCGGGCAGCTGACGTCACAAAGACCCAGGAAAGGGATCATCATGAACGTCGCACGCAGCATCAACGCTTGGCGCAAGTATCGTCAGACCGTCAACGAACTCGGCCGTATGACCAATCGCGAACTCAACGATCTGGGCATTGCCCGCGAAGACATCCGCCGCATCGCCCGCGCCTCGATCGCCGCATAATCGCGCTGCCGATCTCAGTTTAAAATCAAGATGCGCCTGCCTTCTCGCTGAAGGCGGGCGCTTTTCCGTTTTGCTTTGCCACGTTCCTGTCATATTTGAACATGAATTTTCGCGCAGAACTGATGCATCAAGATAGAAAATATAAATATGTCAATGACATATGAGTCTGCGCTCTCAACCTAACTCAAAAATGCATGGCTGTGCTGCGAAATTCTGACTTTCTGACGCCCGTCATCTGGGCTATCTATCTCTTCACAAGAGCAGCGCATCCTCCTCCCAGCGCCGCTCTTCGTTGAAACAGCCACTCCTCCTCCCAGGCTGTTTCGCAGGATTGGCGACACCTCCTCCCGTTGCCAAGCCAACATTCGAAGGCCTGCCGTATCCTCCTCCCACGGCAGGCCTTTTCGATTCCTGGTTTTTCCCGCAATCTCACGTCATTCCGATCTGGATTCGGCTGTCGCGCTGTTCGATTTCGACTTGCGGTCCCCGGCGCCATAACGCATTCTTTCATTTAGATTTTGGTAAGGAATGCCCTGGGCATGGAGGACTGAATGCCGGACGTTGCGCAGATGATCGGCAAGATCGTTCAGACCGGATCGCTCAAACTCATCTTGGCGTCTGGAGAAGAGCGCCTCTTCGGCGATGGATCGGAGGAAACCATCGTTGTCCGCATTGCCGATGCGGAAGCGGAGCGCGCCATCGTTGCCGATCCCGCGCTCAAGCTCGCCGAAATGTATATGGATGGTCGGCTCTTGATCGAGGCTGGCGACATTTTCGATCTGCTTTCCCTGCTGCGGCGGAATGGCGTCCGGAAGGCGGGCAATATGAAGCTTGCGGCCAAGACGCTCGCCCGGGCGATTGCAACACAGTTGTGGAGCCGCTTTCCGATCAACCGAAACCTGCAGAATGTTTCCCATCATTACGATCTCAGCGCCAAGCTGTTCGATCTCTTCCTGGATGAAGATTGGCAATATTCCTGCGCCTATTTCGAGCCGCCCGGCATTTCGCTGGACGAGGCGCAATTGGCGAAGAAACGACATATCGCCGCCAAGCTTCTCCTCGAGAAGGGTAATCGCGTGCTCGAGATCGGTTCGGGCTGGGGCGGGATGGCCATGTATCTGGCGGAGGCGGAGGAGGTCGACGTCACCGGCGTCACGCTCAGCGAAGAGCAATTGAAGGTCTCCCGCGATCGCGCCGCGCGCCGGGGGCTGTCCAATCGCGTTCGCTTCGAGCTCACCGACTATCAGGATGTGGAGGACAAGTTCGATCGGATCGTGTCGGTCGGCATGTTCGAACATGTGGGTGTCGGCAACTACCGGCGCTTCTTCAAAAAGGTGTCGAGCTGCCTGGACAAGAAGGGCGTCATGGTCCTGCATTCCATCTGCCGGACCAAACCGAACTACGCCACCAATCCATTTATTGAAAAGTACATCTTCCCGGGTGGTTACATGCCTTCGGTCGCCGAGGTGCTTCCGGCCGTCGAGGCGGCTGGCCTGTTGATCAAGGATATCGAAATTCTACCAATGCATTACGCCCATACGCTGAGAGCGTGGCGTGAACGTTTCGTGGCGCGTAAGGCGGAGGCCGTGGCTCTCTATGATGAACGGTTCTTCCGGATGTGGGAGTTTTATCTGGCGGTGTCCGAGACGGCGTTCAGACATGACCGACTCTTCATCATGCAGTTGCAACTCGCAAAGCATCAGGATGTCGTGCCTTTTAGCCGGAATTACATCGGGCAAAGAGAGGCGAAACTGCGCGAGTTCGAGGCTGGTCGCCGGCCCTTGGAAAAGGTGGAGTTCTGATCGTCCGAGACGGGCTGGCTTCAGGTGAAGCGGTAGCGTGAATACGCTATCCTGATCTCAATCCAGGCCGAGAAGCCCTCGCGCCGCAGCTTCGTCCGTCACCAGCGTATGGCAGCCCGTGCGCCTGATGGTGGCCCGGATCGCAGGCACGCGCCGTTTGCCGCCTGAGGCCAACACGATGTGCTTCGCCTGCGAGATGGCATCGAGACCTACGGTCATGACGCGATCCTGGATTGGGTGACTGACATCACGCCCCTCCGCAT
Organism: Rhizobium sp. FKL33; assembly: GCF_005222915.1. Classification (GTDB taxonomy): domain Bacteria; phylum Pseudomonadota; class Alphaproteobacteria; order Rhizobiales; family Rhizobiaceae; genus Rhizobium_E. The sequence goes on along the minus strand of NZ_STFX01000040.1, from coordinate 5,918 downwards.
CTAGGAAGTGACAGAGCGTGTCGCAGACTGCGCCTGTCTTCAGCAGCGAAGCATGATCTTCCGCCGAAATGAAGTTATGTGACATCGACGTGCCGGTCGGGCTGAAATCACCGCAACTGATAACGGCGATATCCAGGCTTTTCGCCCGCTCGAAAAGCTTGCCGAGGCCGCAGCGTTCGATCAGGCTCTTTTTGGTTTCGGCAGAGTCGACGATGAGTGGCGCGAGCAGCAGGAGACAGTCGGCGTCGAGTTGGCTGGCGAGCCGCCAGGAATAATCGATCGGGTTGATGACCGCATTGGTCTCCAGAATGCCGCCGAGCAGCGAAACGATCTGCACATTCTCGCGCCGGGGAGGGCGAAACGATTGCAGCGACGCATTCAATGTGCGCCCCCAGCCGACGCCGACTGCATGATCGTCGGCGATAACCTCCGAGAGGAAACGGCCAAGCGCCGCCCCGACGTCACGCGCGGTCTCGTCGGTATTGCCTTCGCCTGGCACGACGATCGCTTCATCCAGTCCGAGCGTCTCCTCAAGGCGCAGCGCGAGCGCCGTGCAATCGCCGGGCTGTTCGTTGATCCAGATCTGCACCTCTGCGCGTTTCAGCGCTTCGTCGAGCATGCGAATGACTGTGGAGCGGCTGACGCCGAGATGTTCGGCGATATCCTTCTGGGTGAGGCCCCTGTTGTAATAGAGCCAGGCCGCTCTGAGCCGCAGCGCGCGCGAATCCATCAGATGCGTGTGACTGTGTCGCTCGAGTTTCGCCAACCGTGTGTGTCTCCCATTCTCTCGTCGGCGTCCGCAGCCGCCAGTCCCTGCAACCTTGCACGCCGCGCGACGTTGAACCCGATGACAAGGTCGTCGCGCTTAAAAACCGAGGCGCATTTTTTCTGAAACATTTGCGCTCTTTGTTTGACATAAGTCGCATTATCCGGCAATAGACAAGTCAGATATTTCTCTCGCGGATTCTCCGGCGCGCCGGGTCCGAGTAGCTCGAACGGAGGACAATGTGACATCCAAACTGGAACAACTTCGCGCCATGACCACCGTCGTGGCTGATACCGGCGACATCGAAGCCGTGGCAAAGCTAAAGCCGATCGATTGCACCACCAACCCAACAATCGTGCTCAAGGCATTGGGTACGCCGATGTTCAAGGATCAGGTCGCCGAAGCTGTGGCTTGGGGCAAGAAGCAGAGCGGCTCGGAAGAGGCGGTCATCGCCTCCGTGGCTGATCGTCTGGCCATTTCCGTCGGCGTCGAACTCTCCAAGCTCGTGCCGGGCCGCGTGTCGACCGAAGTCGACGCGGACTTGTCCTTCGATATCGAAGGCTCGGTCGAAAAGGCGCGCGGCGTCATCGCCGCCTACAAGGAGCGCGGCATCGAGCGCGACCGCATCCTGGTCAAGCTCGCCTCCACCTGGGAAGGCATCCGCGCCGCCGAGATCCTGCAGAGGGAAGGCATCGACTGCAATCTGACCCTGCTGTTCAGCATGGCGCAAGCGGTCGCCTGCGCCGACGCCAAGGTCTTCCTGATCTCCCCCTTCGTCGGTCGCATTCTCGACTGGTACGTCAAATCCACCGGACAGACCTACACGTCGGAAAACGATCCGGGCGTCGTGTCGGTGCGCGAGATCTACAATTACTACAAGGTTCATGGCATCGACACGGTCGTCATGGGCGCATCCTTCCGCAACACCGGCGAAATCGAAGCGCTGGCTGGCTGCGATCGGCTGACGATCAGCCCTGCTCTGCTCGAACAGCTCGACGCTGATCAGGGCGTGCTTGAAAAGAAGCTGTCGCCGGAGCAGTCCAAGCCGGTTGACAAGATCGCTGTCGACGAAAAGACCTTCCGCTGGATGATGAACGAGGACGCTATGGCCACCGAGAAGGTGGCTGAAGGCATCCGCGCCTTTGCGAAGGACCTCGTCGCGCTCCGCGCCATGGTGAAGAAAGAACTGGCGGCTGCCTGAGCCTTGCCATCTCTATCCCCGCTGAACCCCGTCGAAAGCAATGCTTCGGCGGGGTTTCTCGTTCGTGGCTTGCGAATTCCGCATAGCTGCACTGCAGCAATTCGTCTGGCGGGATTTCGCGAATGCGGCTATACCTACTTCCAACAAGGCAATGCATCCTCCTCCCGCAAAGCCTTGTGGATTGTACGGTCCACTCCTCCTCCCAAGGGCCGTGCATCACAGGATGACGACGCTCCTCCTCCCAAGTCGTCATCGAGTTTATCGAAAGCCCGCCGCTCCTCCTCCCGCGGCGGGCTTTTGTGTTTTCATCGATGCTCAGCTCTGAAGAAAGCTGCATACCGGTCTGTGTCGCTCCGGGTTGCGGCATCAAAACCGCATTCAAATTTATCTTCTGTTAACCATAAGTCGCGATACTCGCGGACATATGGACGGCGCTACTCAGCCATTCGAAAGCCGCTTCAGAACCAAGGCGTGAGCATGGACATTTTCGAACTTCCGGGCATTCTGTTGCGGCGGTGGCTGTATGTGGTCGCCACGGCGGCGGTTTGTCTTGTCCTTGCTGCGGCCTATGCCATGGTGGTGAAGACGCCGATCCAGGCGATCGCGCAGATCCTCATCGATCCCCAGGGTCTTTCCGCTGTCCAGACAGAGCTGTCGCCGCAGGTGGCGGGTCCCGCCCAGGACGCAGCAATGCTGGAGAGTCAGATCTACCTTATCCAGTCGGCCGAAATCCTCGGCGAAGTGGTGGACAAACTCGATCTCACCACCGATGCGTTCCTGGTCAAGAAAACACCCGCCGACAAGGACATGGCCCGATCTGCGGCAATTGCCGCAATGCAGAAGAACCTGTTCGTCACACAGCAGGGCCAGTCCTTCGTCGTTGCGGTCGCCTTCAAACATCCCGACGCCGCGCGGGCGGCGGAAATCGCAAATGCGATCGCAACCGTTTACCTGAAGAAGATTCACGAGGCGAAAACCGACGCTTCCGAACGGGCTTCCGACGCATTCCAGATGCAGGCTCAGGCGCTTGCACAACGAATGCGCAAGGCCGAAAACGAGCTCGAAGCCTTCAAGGCGGCCAACAGGATCGTCTCGACCGGCCAGCAGGGCCTTGTGATCGACCAGCAGGTCGAGGGCGTCAACAAACAGCTTCTCGCCGCACGCGCCGATCTTGGCGCTAAGCGGGCAAGCTATGAGCAAGCCAAGTCGCTGACGATCGGCTCGGTCCAGGACGGCGCCATTCCGGAAGCCATCGCCTCGGTGCCGCTCGGAACCATGCGCGCCCGTTACGCCGATCTCGTGGCGCAGATGAACGAGCGCTCGTCTTCTCTCGGCGCCAATCATCCGCAGATGCGGGCCATTCAGAGCCAGGTGGCGGGCATGCGCCAGTCGATCGAGCAGGAGTTGGAGCGCATCCGCGTTTCGTTGAAGAGTGCGGTTGAGCGCGGCGAAGCCAATGTCGCGGCCCTGGAACGCCGCCTCAACGATCTGACTGGCGCAAGCTTCGACGCCGGCGCCGCCGCCATCCAGGCGCGCGAGCTCCAGAGCCAGGTGGATACCCTGCGCACGCTTTACAAGACATTCCTTGCGCGCTCGCAAGAACTCGGCCAGCGTGATCTTGCCGACACCAACAATTCCCGCATCATTTCGAAAGCGGTCGGCGCGTCGTCCTCTTCGAGCCTTGCCAAGATCATGATCGTGGTTGCCGGAGGCCTGTTCGGCCTGATTGCCGGCTGCGGTCTGGCTGTATTGCGGGAATTGGGTGGCGCTTTCCTGCCGCGCGCAAAAAACGAACCGGCGCGTGTCGCCCCCGATCGGAACGCACAAGCTTTATCGCCGTCCGTACAGAGGAAACGATCCGCGTCAATCAGCGTGTCTGCAGAAGCAGCAGAGGAGACACGCCCAGGCCTCCCCATCATTGCTCATCTCGTGGAGCGGTCGCCTGTGCTTGGTCGTTTGGCCAATGCATCCTTCCGCTCCCGCGCCGACGTCGCCGATGTCGGGGGGCGGGGAGTGACGCTGATCGTCGCCCAGATCGCCGAGCGAGTTTCAGCCGGCGTCACCGATGTGGTGATCCTTCTATCGCCCGGGCGCGATCGTCCCGCCGCCGGTCTCGTGCGCCAGCTTGCCGAAGGCTTGCATGCGGAGGGGCTCGACATTCTCTATGCCGATGGTGACGATCTTGCCGATGAGGCCGATCAGGAAGACGCGCCGCTGTCGCATATCCTGCACTACGAACGTCTGTCTCGGACGCCGTCTCTCGCCGGCCAAGCCCCGACATTCCGAAACTTCGTCAATCGACTGCGCCGACCGCATGTCACCCTGGTCGATGGACGCGGCGCAGTGGCGCGTCGCCATGAGGCGGCGTTGATCAACCAGGCCGACGGCATTCTGGTGCTGGCGGAGCAGGGGCTCGATGAAATCAGTCTGAGGCGTTTCATAGACGACCTGCCGGACGGTGACAGCAGGCTGATCGGCGCGGTTATGATCGATCGGGCGGCTTGACGGCATGCCGGCGGCTCAGACAGTCCAGATCGCGATGGACGAGACGGCGCTTTCGCCGCCAACCCAACTCGTGCGGTTCGTCGCCATCGCCACTGTCCTGGGCACGTTGACTTTCAATCTGTTCCTCTGCTTCGTCAACACCCGCGTCATGGCGATGTCCGACAGCCATGTGATGTTGATGGAAATGGCGCTTACCGGCAGCGCGTTTCTCGCAGCCCTGGATCGTCGTTCGGGCCTGCCGCTCTTCATGGCGATGTTCGTCAGCTACATGCTGCTGCTGTTTGCGCTCCGCCATCAGACGGATCTGAAAGCGATACGCGATGCCGCGAGCCCTGCGATCTTCTTCGCGCTTGGATACAAGCTGCGTGATCTCAGGCTGGCGGATCGTCTGGCGCTCACTGCGGGTATCGTGACGCTCGCCTTCGCATTGTTCGAGTATTTCATGCTCGAGACTTATCTCGACTGGTTCAACGTGCTGGGCTACTACATTTCGCGCGGCGCGGTGACGCTACAGGACAGTTTCGGCGCGACAAAGGGCCTGTTCATTTCCGGCACCCGGCCGGAGCCGCGCACCATCCTTCCGTTTCTCGGACAGCATCGCGTTTCATCGGTTTTCCTGGAGCCGGTGTCCATGGGCAACTTCGGGGTTATCCTCTATTCTTGGGGTCTGTTCCGCTGGGAATGCCGATATCGCTGGCTGATGATGATCGTCGCCCTTTCGCTGGTCGCGATGGCGGATGCGCGGTTCGGTCTTTACACCTGTATCGTCGTCACCATCATGCGGCCCATCTTCAGCCTGACGCCGAAACAGATCTGGATCATTGCGCCCTTCCTGTTTCTGTCGATCTTTGCGCTTTATGGACTGGTCGTGGGCTATGATGATACCGACAACGGGATTGCCGGTCGCTTCACCGTCACGGCCATCATCCTCACCAATCTACCGCCCTCGGTCATTTTCGGCGCAGAAGCGACGGACGTCTTCACCGCAGATTCCGGTTATGCCTATACGCTGACGAAATTCGGCCTGTTCGGGTTCATCGGCCTTTGGACGACCTTCGTTCTCCTGCCGGTCAATCACGCGCGCGGATGGACGTTCCGGGGGATGATGATCATCTATCTGCTGCTCATCATGATCATCTCCAATTCGTTCTATTCGGTGAAGACGGGCGGATTGATGTGGTTCCTCACCGGCGTGGCGTCTGCGGCCAGTTTCGTGGACCGGCCCGGCTGGCTGAATGGCCTGCTTGCGCGCATCCAGACGCGGGCAGAACGCTAGGACTTTCAAGATAGGCCATAACATCCCGCCGAACTGACGGAGACAGGTCAGCCGGCGCCTGTTTTGCGCGCACCGAAAGCCAATCACTCAACCGTCATGAAAATATCATAATAGTTTCAGGTATTTATCATTTTTCTCTGATTGCCTGGAATTTTGTTATTGACGGTATG
>NZ_STFX01000039.1 GCF_005222915.1 Rhizobium sp. FKL33 | reverse complement strand
AAAAAGCTCCCAAATCAATGGCAGCCTTGAATCATCATCAATCCCAAAGCGGAAGCCCGTTTATGAGTATACGGCCTAGTTACGGACGGCATTCACCATCTTACAGACGGCAGCCTCAAATCTGTAAGCCACGAGGATACAATCAGAAAACACAACGAAAACATCACAGAGAGAAACATAGAACAAAAAGAAGTATTTGAGAACGACAAGAGGATAGCTTTCGAAAATAAGAAAGAAGAAATATTGGCGCTTCATGGCGATTCAACTCATCCTGAAGACGATTTCAAATATTTTAACTACAATCAGAAACTGGAGAACAATCAATAACCTCTGAAAATTGTTGAAAGACCCAAATTGGTCAAGGATATGTCCGACGAAGAACTTATACAGCGGTTCGATGGATTGCGGGAAATACATGAGGAAAAATTCAAAGAGGCGAACCTCGTTTCCCTTGACGTCGGGCAGAAGGCGGACAGGAAGGATAAGACCGATCGCCATCTCGGCGGTCTAGGCCGGTTTTTCTGGGGAAATACGGTCGGTTCGGTCAAGCGAGGAGTCAACATTATCAAGTTTCAGCTCGGCGCCCTCAAAACCGAAGTCACCGGCACACCGCGACAGACTACCGATCGTGTAAAAAGCGACGAACGCCTGAAACTAGATGAGCATTATTCTCGCAAAGCGCAAAAAGAGGGAGACGAAATAGAGAATGAAGCCCCTCAAGAAGAACAAGAAACCTTGAGAGAGATACTTGATGGAATAAAATTTGGACGGAAAATATACTAATTACGCGAAACTCATCGACACATAAGGCGTACCCAACAGGTGATCAATGGAAGAAGAACAGAAAACCGTGCTGCAAGTCTTTTGCGAATTGAACGGCATTGCGACGCCAGATACAATTGAAGACGATATCATATCCCTCGACATCAATGAGGTCTCCGATATCTGGCTTCTATATCTCGGCGACGGCGTCACAGAAATATTCGCTCAATTGCCTGGGCTGGACGCCGATGATCCAGGTGTGATGCGGTTGCTGCTGGAAGCCAATTACCTTGGCATCGCCACCGATGGCGCGCGCTTGGCTATTGATCCGGTTGAGGGGCATGTCGTTCTGTCGGAGCGCTGGGGTTATGAGCGCCTGTTGGCCGAACAAGGACTCGAAGACCTCGAACGCTTTGCGGCGTTGGTTCACTCATGGCGCAACGACGGCGTGGCGGCCATCCAGGCCAAGATGCGCGGCGAAGAGATCGAAGAGGAAGTAGAAGAGTTCGCCGCCTCGGAATTGCTGCGGGTTTGACGGCGCTGCCCGACGCCGAAGAAGAGACGTGGGTGGGCGCTTTCGGACCACCCATGTCCCAACGGGTCTGTACGTTGGCAGATGCTCGGCGCAAGGCCGAGCGGTACGCCGCAACAACAGGCGCGGGCAGGCCGCAGGCGCGTCTCTCCGCCAATGCGAGGCCTGCGCGCGCCGTCCCCCTCACCCGCCCTTGTCCTCAGCAAGCGTCTGCGCCACGATGGCGTTGGCATGGCCGTGGCCCATGCCGTGTGCGGTCTTGAGCATCGCCACCAGCTCCATATGTCTGGCGGGATAATGCTGGCGCACCAGCGCCTGCCATTCGGCGATCGGGCGGCCGTATTTCTTTTCGATGGCGGGGAAATAGGAGGCGGGGCCTTTGATCTTTTCGTCGGTCATGCTGCGTCTCCCCGTCGCGCCGCATCGATTGCGGCGACGTCTCTCTTGCGCATGGTTATCATGGCGCCGAAGGCGCGGCGGGCTTCCTCGCCGCCGGCGGCCATGGCGTCGAGCAGCGTGCGCGGGGTGATCTGCCAGGAGAGGCCCCAGCGATCCTTGCACCAGCCGCAGTCGCTTTCCCTGCCGCCATTGCCGATGATGGCGTTCCAGTAGCGATCGGTCTCTTCCTGATCCTCGGTGGTGATCTGGAAGGAGAAGGCTTCTGTCTGGCGAAAGGCGGGGCAGCCGTTGAGGCCGATGCAATCGACCCCGGCGACGGTGAATTCCACCACCAGAACCTCGCCCTCGCGGCCATCGGGAAAATCGCCCGGGGCATGAATGATCCTGCCCAGGCGGCTGTCGGGAAAGGTCTCGGCATAGAAGCGGGCGGCCGCTTCGGCGTCCCTGTCATACCAGTGGCAGATGCGGTTTTTCGACATGTCTCTCCTCCACGTCACGCCTGCGGCGCAAGCGATGCATGCGACTGTGCCAGCCCGTGCGGAGCCGGACAAGGGGCCGGCGGCGCTGCCGCTGCTCGGCGGCATGCGAGGGAAGACGCTTTCTGCCGCAAAAGTTCCGTCCGCCAGCCTGGGCGCAATGCGCTGCATCGATCGGATCGCGTTTTTTTTCGTCGATCGACCGGCGATTTCGTCGCTGCGCCGTTTGCGGATGATTGACAGGACGGGGGGATCGGGCGCTCTATAGTTTATAATTCTAAAAAAGCGGATGGCGCAGCCGATGAACGAAATACCAGTGGCTGTCCGCGGGAGAATGGCGCGCGGGCAAGATGCGGCGGCCATGCTCGGCTTTCTCGAATGTCATCTCTGGCGGAGGACCGTGGCCGATGCGGCGCTCGTCGAGTTCTGCGCGGCGCATCTGGCCGCCGGCACGCTGCGCGGCGGCCTGATCGAGGAGGTTCACAACCGGACGGACGAGCCCGTGCTGCTGTCGGCGGTGGGGGCGAGCGCCTTTGTGACCGATGACGCGATCGCCGAGTTCCTGAGCGGCGAGCGGCCGATGGGCGCTCTGGACATGCTCTTGAAGGCGGGTCGCGGCGAAGGCGGCATTCTGGCGCGGGAAAGCGATATCGCCGCGGGCAATGCGGGCGCCGGGCTCAATCTTCTGGTGATCGGCTTTGCGCATCGCTACGAAAATCCCGAGGATCCGCGCTGCCGGGCGTTGCTCGCGCGCGCCATCGGCCATTTCGTCGAGGCGCATTCCGGCTTTCTGCTCCGGCAGGCGGCGCGCGAGGATCCGGAGCCCATCGCCACCGTGCTGATCAGTTCCGGCATGCGCGAGATCCGCCGCTACCGGCTCGGCGACCTTGAATTCGCCGTGACCCATCGCCGCCGCGACGATGCTCTGCCGATCTTCCCCGATTCCATCACGGCCCAGATCTTTGCGCATGCGCCGCCGATCATCCGCTTTTCATCGGCGCAGCGGGCGCTTCTCGAACTGGCGAGCGAAGGCCTGACGGACGAGGATATCGCATCGGCGATGGCGATCTCGATCAACACCGTCAAGCGGACCTGGAAGCTGATCTATGAACGGGTCGAGGAGCGCGCTCCGCAGGTGATCGGGGTCAGGCAGGCAGGACCGTCGCAGGGTCGCGGGGCCGAGCGGCGGCGGCATCTCCTCTCCTATCTCAAGCAGCATCCGCAGGAACTGCGCCCCTTCGGCTGACGTTGCGGATCAGGGTCGAAACCGGCTGCGCTTTAATCCGCACGCGACCCTAATAGGGTGATTGCGGAACCGAATGGGGACGCCAAACATGCCGCCGACCCGCAAGGAGAGGCGCCATGACCCTGAAAACGCATTTTCTGCTCACAACCCGGACCACCACCTGGACCATCGACAGCAGCGGCGACACCTGGATCGTCAGACCGGCCGGCAAGATCCTGTCCAATCTGCAGGACGGCATCGTCGAAAGCGTCGCCGCCGCCAACAACACGATCGACATCCAGGGCGAGGTGCGCACCAATCTGCTCAAGGAAAATTCGGCCACCGCCATCCTGGCCCAGGGCGACCGCACGGCGATCGGCGTGGCAGCAAACGCCAATGTCGAAGGCTATTTCGGCATCATGCTGTCGGGCGACAACCAGCGGATCGTCAACGGCGGCGTGATCCATGGCGGCGACGACATGGGCTATGGCGTCTATATGCGCGGGGACGTGGGCGGAACGGTGGTCAATTCCGGCAGCATCGCCGCCTACACGGCAGTGTTTCTCTATGCCGGCATCAACCAATCGATGCCGGACGGCGAAACGGCCATCACCAATAGCGGCACGATCTATGGGCTGGACACCGGCGTGGAGACCCATAGCGCCGCTGGCGAGTATCTCAAGCTGGTCAACAGCGGAATGTTGAAGGGCGAGGAACTCGCCTATAGCGGCGATATCGGCTCTGACAGGATCACCAATAGCGGCACGATTTCGGGCGACGTGGCGCTGGCCGGCGGCAATGACTATTTCCTCAACATGGGCGGCAAACTGATCGGCAATCTCTATGGCGGCGATGGCGACGACACGCTGACCACGACCTCCTCCGGCCTGAGGATGATCGAATCCGCCAATAGCGGCTATGACACGGTGTATTCTTCGGCCAATTACGCCCTGAACGCCAATGTCGAGCAATTGCTGCTGACCGGGGTCAAGAACATCAATGGCGACGGCAACGAGATGGGCAATACGCTTGACGGAAATTCCGCGGCAAACCGGCTGCGGGGCTTTTCGGGCTCGGACACGCTGTGGGGCCATGCCGGAAAGGATGTGCTGATCGGCGGCGGCAATGGCGACATCTTCGTCTTTTCCGAAGGCGACGGCCGCGACCGCATCGCCGACTTCCAGAACGGCTCGGATCTCATCAATCTGTCGGGCTGGACGGAGATGGAGACATATGCCGATGTGCGCGCCCATCTGCGCGTCGACGGCGACGACATCGTCATCTCGGCGGGCGGCGACAGCCTGAGGCTGACGGATGTGGAGCGTTCGGACATCAACAAGACGGATTTCATCCTGTGAGCCGGCGGGTGACCATGCCGGGCGCCCCTCTCCGGAGCCGGCTGACGCTGGCGGCGGGGATGGCGCTCGTCTCGACATCGGCTCTCGCCGGCGATTGCGACGCCGTGGCCGACGCCTATGACCTCCTGAGCAAGGCGCCCGCCTATCGGCAACTGACCAGCCTCGGCGGCCAACCGCTGCTCGATAGCATCGCCATCGGCGACGATCTCTATGTCAGGGACGGCGAGAACTGGACCAAGACATTGCTCGAAAAGGGCCAGAGGGCGGCGATGACCAAGCGCATGGTTCCCGACGCCGCGAGCCTGAAGGATTGCGCGAGCGCCGGCGACGAGACGCTCGAGGACGTCGCCATGCATGTCTATGATTACACGCCGTCCGCCGTTCAAGGCGTGGGCGATCCCGGTCCGCAGCGGGTGTGGATCGGCGCCGATGACGGGCTGCCGCATCGCATGCTGAGCGAGAGCGCTAAAACCGATGTGCGGCTCCAGTTCGACAACATAACCGCCCCCGCGCCGTGACGGCGTCTGGATCTGAAAGGAGCGCCCCATGGTCGGCGTCGCGCATACCTACACCATCGAGAACGCCACCGTCACCATCGCCGTCGATGGCGACAGCTGGACGTTCAAGCCGGGCGGAATCAACGCGAACGGCGGACCGGCCATCCGGATGCTCGACGGGACCTTCGGGAACACCATCGCCATCCATTCGACCATCCGGACCCCTTTCGAGTTCGAATCCGCCATCGCGCTGTCCGGCGCCAACTGGCTCATGTCCATCAGCTCTCTGGGCGTGGTTACAGGCTATAACGGCGTCTATTTCGATGGCGGCGCGTCGGGGACAACTTGCCGGATGATCAATGACGGCAAGATCATCGCAGAGGGCGGCTCGGGCGTGGTGCTGGCGACCAAGGTCGGCGCAACCATAGCTCTCGACAATTCCGGGCTGATCTCCGGCGTGGTGGGGCTGGAATCGTTTCGCGGCAGCAATTACGTCACCAATGCCGAAGGAGGCGTGATCACCGGCTCGTCTTACGGCGTGCTCATCAATGCCGACAGCGACCCGCATCAGCTCAGCCTCGAGAATTTCGGCCTGATCAAGAGCGCCGGCATCGCCATCCAGGGATCCAAGGACGGCGACCATGTCGACAATTTCAGCCGGATCGTCGGCGACGTCAGGCTGGGCGGCGGCAATGACACATTCATCAACGAGGCGACGGGATCCACTGTCCAGGGCAAGATCTATGGCGGGACAGGCGACGATTCGCTCACCGTGCACAGCGCCGCGACGAAGCTGATCGAAACGGCCGGCCAGGGCGTTGATCGCGTGATATCGACCGTGAACTATACGCTCAGCGCCAATGTCGAAACATTGTTTCTAGAGGGATTGAAAGGCCTCACCGGAACCGGCAACGAACTCAACAACACGCTCACCGGCGACGACGGCAACGACATTCTCAGGGGCATGGCCGGCAATGACAGGCTGTATGGCGATGTCGGCAACGACGTGCTGACCGGCGGGGCCGGCAAGGACATTTTCGAATTCTACACCGGCGAGGGCCGCGACCGGATCACCGATTTCCAGAACGGACAGGATCGCATGGACATTCAGAAGTGGACCGGGCTCGACACATTTGCGGATGTGAAGGCGCATGCCGCGATGGCGAGCGGCGACCTCGTTATCAAATTCGGCGCGGACGTGCTGACGGTGGACGGCCTGACGCTCGCGCAGATGGACAAGACGGATTTCATTTTCTGACGATGCGAGCGACGCGGGCGGGCCGCGCCACAGCACCCTCACCCCTTCACCGTCAGAACGGGCCTCACCTTGGCGACACGGGTAACGACGCCCGCCGCCTCCATGGGATCGACTACGCTTTCGATCGGCTTGTAGGCCCCAGGCGCCTCTTCGTGCAGGCGCGACTGGAGGTCGGCGAGAATGTCGCGCCGTCCCTGAAGCATGGGGCTCCTGGGATCGACAGGGCCGATGACGCGAAGCGCGGGCGAAAGATCCGTCTCGGCGCGGGCTCCCTGCCGCGACAGTTTGCGGCCGGCGCCATGGGCGGAGGAGTGGAGCGTTTCGTCCGCGCCCTGGCCGCACAGCAGCCAGGAGCCGTCGCCCATCGATCCCGGCAAAATGACAGGCTCTCCAAACCACTGATAGGGGCCGCCGGCCATGGCGCTTGCGCCCCGGGCCGGGCAGGCGCCCTTTCTGTGGCGTATGCGGTCGCCATGCCGCCAAACGGTGTTGTGCGGGGCGTCATAGACAAGGCGGTGCGCGACTGTGCGGTTGAGCGTCCGGGCGAGCGCCTCGACGGCAATCAGGCCAATCAGGAAGCGATTTGCGAAGGCGGCGTTCACCGCATTGGCGTGGCCCATCATGTAGCGCTCAAAAAGGTCCGGCTGCATATCCTGCGACAGGACCCGCCAGTCCGCGCCGGCGCGGGCGTCGGCGCGGAGTTTCTCCTTCATGGCGGTTCCCACCCGCTGGCCGAAATCGAGCGAGCCCGAATGGACCACGACGACGACGGCGCCGGGCTTCAAGCCCGCGGCTCTCGCAAAAGCGCCATCGGCGATATGTTCGACCGCGCCGAATTCGACAAAATGGTTGCCGCCGCCGATCGTGCCGAGAATGGCGTCGCGGCGGTGACTATCGTCTAGCCGGGCATAGTCTTCGAAATCGGGATCGACGCCTGCCGATGCGAACACGCCCATGTCCGACTGCCGATCGAGATCCGCCCATGCGCCCGTCATGTCGAGCTTGGCCAGCAATCCAAGCCTCGTGTCGCCCAGGCTTTCGAGGAGGCCGGGTAGGCCTTCACGGAGGATGGCGGAGCGGTTGCGGCCGGTGAGCGCAATGTCGCGACCGCCCTGGAAGAACAGATGGCGAAGCTGGCCATCGAGATCCGACGCAGCAAGATCCTCCACCGTGACATCGTCCAGCACAATCATGCGCATGCCGCAGCCAATGTCGGAGCCGATCATATGCGGCAGCACAGCGCCGTCGACATCGGCGACGACACCGACAGGGACGGGTTTGCCCGGGTGAAAATCTGGTGTGGTGGCGACCGCGCTGATGCTGGCGCCTTTTGCCGCCAAAGCCTCGGGCGTCGGCAGAGCCTCGGCAAGGTCTGCGAATGCGCGCACCAAATTTTGGTCCGGTTCGTCGTGCGCGACGACAGACCTGACGACATGGCCGGCAATGACGCCGGCGCGACGGATGGATGATGGGACGGGCATGCTGTTCTCCGTAAATGCCAGGGGTTCAGCAGCCGCGGCAATACGGGGAGAAAGCTCCCATGACACAGAGCGACGGAGATTTCAACGGCTATGGGAAGGCTCGCGCCACCACTCTTTGACGCCCGCTCCCAAAGATTATATACTCCGGCGCATCGGAATGAATATTAGGCCGCACCATGCGCAAGGAAATGCTGAAAACGCCGGAAGCCGCCGTGGTGGCGGAGGTGGGATTGCGCGATGTTCATCGCATGATCGATGAGGGCATATTGCCGCCTCAACTGCACGACAGGGACGGCGGCCGGCAGGTTTGGGCCGAGAGTTGCGGGCTTATTTCGTTCTATGTCGAAAGCGCTGCGCGACTGACGGCGGAAGAGAGGATCGGAGCGATCGGCTGGGCGGCAAAACGTCTGACGTTAAACAGGCCGGACGCCGACTGGACGCTGCGCGAAGGCTTTCTCAGCATCGATCTCGGCCCCTTCCTGCGCAGAGCTCAGCGCAACCTCGCCCTGCTTCATGCGGCGCGGGCGCTGATCACCCACGATCCCGACATCCTGAGCGGCGCGGCTGTGATCCGGGGAACGCGACTTTCGCCTTACGACCTCGCCGCTTCGCTTGATTCTGGCCTGGCTGAGGCAGAGCTTCTCCAGGACCATCCGCAGATCAACGCCGACATTCTCACGCTCGCGCGTCTCTATGCCAAAGCCAATCCACTGCGCGGGCGGCCGCGCCAAACAGCGTCAGCGGGGCGCGTAGTTTCCGACAAGTTGGTCACGCGACGGAAGCCAGCCGCGTGAAGCTGCTGATCGACGAATGTCTGAGCCCTCGTCTCGCCAAACGTGCGCATGAACGGGGATATGGACACGCGTCGCATGTGACATGGATCGGCGCATCTGGCCTCAAGGACTGGGAATTGAAGCCGTTGATCCTTGCGGGTGACTGGACCTTCGTCACCAAAAACTCAGTTGATTTTCGCGGGCCCGCCGATGCCCCCGGCGTCAGGGGGCAATATGCCGATGTCGCCATACATGCTGGGTTGATCTGCCTCAACGCTGTTGGCGCCATGCCTCTACCTGTCCAACTGGAGCTTTTCGATATCCTGCTGGATGAGGTCGACGAGAATGCCGATCTCGTCAACCAGGTGCTTGAAGCCACGCTAACGGAGGCTGATGAGATCAGGATTTTGCGTTACGCTTTGCCTGCGGAGAACCTGTCAGGTTCAACCTGAACCAGACTGGCTCTCGCTGCTCACCCCTTCTTCTCATCCAGACGGTTGATCGCCTCGACATTGCCGGCGGAGGGGCCGTTGGGGTCGAAGTCGGAGGCGAGCCAGGCGTCGACGATGGTTTTGGCAAGTTCCGGGCCGATGACGCGGGCGCCCATGGTGATGATCTGGGCGTTGTTGGATTTGGCGGCGCGTTCGGCGGAATAGGCGTCGTGGGTGAGCGCGGCGCGGATGCCCGGCACCTTGTTGGCCGAGATGCAGACGCCGATGCCGGTGCCGCAGCAGAGAATGCCGCGCTCGTTTTCGCCGCTGACGATGGTCTCGGCGAGATCGCGGGAGAGATCGGCGTAGAAGCCGGATTTGGAAAGATTGACGACTTCGAGATCAGGGCGGGTCTTGAGATGGGCTTCGATGACGTCGATGAGCGGCTTGCCGGCGCTGTCGGCTCCGAGGGCGATTTTCATGGCGGTCTCCATTGTCAGGTCGGGTGAGATGCGTCAGACCGCATCGAGCGCTTTGGCGACGCGGGCGAGAATGTCGAGATAGCCCTCCGCCTCCCAGGCGGAGCGGCCGATGAACAGTCCGTCGATATGCGGCTGGGCGATCAGTTCCGCGCAATTGCCGGGATTGACGCTGCCGCCATAGAGAACGGGCACGTCGCGGCCCAAGGCGTTGCGGGCGACCTCGGCGATGCGGGCGTGGCGGGCGTCGGCGTAATCGGCGGTGGCGGGAATGCCGTTGACGCCGATGGCCCAGACCGGCTCATAAGCGAGCAGAACCGGCGCCGCCCTGCCCTCGCCTTCGAGACCGGACAGCGCGCCTTCGACCTGGCGCTTCAAAACCTCGTCGGCAAGGCCGGCTTCGCGCTCGGACAACGTCTCGCCAATACAAATGAGCGGCGTCAGGCCATGGCGGACGGCGGCGGCGGTTTTCAGGCCGACCGTGCGGTCGGTTTCGCCGAAATGTTCGCGGCGCTCGCTATGGCCGAGTTCGACGAGATCGAGGCCGCAATCGGTCAGCATCACCGGCGAGATTTCCCCCGTCCAGGCGCCCTTGTCGTCCCAATGCATGTTCTGCGCGCCGACCTTGACGGAGGTGTTCTTCAGTCGCGCCTTGACCTCGCGGACGGCGGTGAAGGGCGGAATGACGAAGCGCTGAATGCGCGGATCGCGGGCCGCGTCGCTCGCCGCCAGCGCCTCGGCGAAGGCCAGGGCCTCGCTGAGCGTCTTGTTCATCTTGAAGCTGGTTCCGACCCAGACTGTGCGCATGCATGCCTCCGCTCTTTCGCGGCGAACATAACACCGGCGACGAGCAATGCAACATCGCGATGTGATATTGATTGCTTTAAATGTTAGATTTGAAGCCGACATCACACAGACCGGCGCTGACCGTGCTGACTGGGAAGCGCTGTTTTTCACCCATTTGACGATTTTCTCTCGCTGCGGCGCCGCATGGCCTGACGCAGTGCAAAACAACATTCCCCTGTGACGAGGCGAAAGCGCCATTGACAAAAATTTCAGAACGTGAAAATTCTTTCGTGAAATTTTTTGCGGCCGGATAAAAAAATATCACGCACTGCAGCGAATGCAGCGCAGCTAAACCGAGCGATCGGAAGGCCGACAGGAGGAGAAACCGGGATCATGGCGCTATCGGCGACGGGCGGAATTCGCGACGACGAGACCAGCATGGCGACACGCGCCGCCTGGCTGCACTACGCCGGCGGCCTTACCCAGGCCGAAGTCGCCAAACGCCTGGGCCTGACCTCTCTCAAAGCCCATCGGCTGATCATGAAGGCCAATCAGGAAGGCCTGGTGAAGGTCTATATCGACTCCGACGTTTCCGAATGCGTCGAGCTCGAACAGAAGCTCTGCGAACGCTTCGGCCTTACCTATTGCGAGGTCGCTCCCGATTTCGACAGCGACGAGCTTCCGCTCAAGGCGCTGGGCATCTCCGGCGCGCAGTTCCTGAAGCGCGAGATCGAAAGCGGCGAGACCAAGCTGATCGGCGTCGGCCACGGCCGGACGCTGGCCGCCTGCGTCGATTACCTGCCGCGCATGGCCAACACCAAGGCCCGCTTCGTGTCGCTGCTCGGCGGCCTCACCCGCAAATTCTCGGCCAATCCGCATGACGTGATCCACAGGCTGGCCGAACGCGTGGCGGCGGAAGCCTATGTCATGCCCGTGCCCTTCTTCGCCAATACGGTGGAGGATCGCGACGTGCTGTTTTCCCAGCGCGGCGTGCTCGACGTGTTCAACCTCGCCAACAGCGCCGATCTGCTGCTGGTCGGCATCGGTACCGCCGAGCGCGAGGCGTCGCTGGTTTCCACCGGCATGATCGAAACGAGCGAGATCGAGGAGATCAAGCATGCCGGCGCGGTGGGCGAAATGCTCGGCCATTTCTTCGACGCCGAGGGGCGTCCGGTCGAGACCATGCTGTCGAACCGCACCTTCACTTTGTCGCGCGAGGCGCTGAAGAACCGCCGCATCGTGGCGGTGGCGGGCGGCAAGCACAAGGCGCGGGCGACCCGCGCCGTGCTCAGAAGCGGATTTCTGTCCGGCCTCATCACCGATGAGCGGACCGCGGTCGAGCTGATGGCCGACCAGGACTGAGTTTGGCCTGGTTCGCCCGCCGAGGAGAGTGTGGCGATCGGGCGGAGGAATTACCGGTCAGGGTGGCCGGTATGGCTCTGAAAGAGCCGAGGAGACACCCAACTGTGGAGGAGAACGAAAATGCATGAGAAGGAAAAGGATCTGATCGACGCCTTCCTGCGCGGCCAGGTGGACCGTCGCGGCCTGTTGAAGGGTCTCGGCGCGCTGGGCGTGACCGCGGGAACCGCCGGCATGCTGATGGGCATGATGCAGAGCGAGGCGCTGGCCGCCGATTTCGACTGGAAGGCGCATTCGGGCAAGTCGCTGAAGCTTCTGCTCAACAAGCATCCCTATGCCGATGCGATGATCGCCAACCTCAAGACCTTCACCGACATGACCGGCATCAACGTCACCTATGACGTGTTCCCGGAAGATGTCTATTTCGACAAGGTCACGGCGGCGCTGTCGTCGGGCTCCAGCGAATACGACGCCTTCATGACCGGCGCCTATATGACCTGGACCTATGGCCCGGCCGGCTGGATCACCGATCTCAAGGAATGGATCAACGACCCGGCCAAGACCAACCCGAACTACGGCTGGGACGACTTCCTGCCCGGCGTCAAGAACTCCTGCGCCTGGAACGGCACGCCCGGCGGCGCGCTCGGCTCCGACGACGCCAAGCAGTGGTGCATTCCCTGGGGCTACGAGCAGAACAACCTCTCCTATAACAAGGCGATGTTCGACAAGGTCGGCGCCAAGGTTCCGACCAATATCGACGAAATGCTCGACACCGCGGCCAAGCTGACCAAGGATGTCGGCGGCGGCGTCTACGGCATCGGCGTGCGCGGCTCGCGCTCCTGGGCGACCATCCATCCGGGCTTCCTGTCGGGCTACGCCAATTTCGGCCAGAAGGACCTCAACGTCTCTGCCGACGGCAAGCTGTCGGCCGCGATGAACACCAAGGAGTCCAAGGATTTCCACGGCAAATGGGTCAAGATGATCCAGGACAGCGGCCCGAAAGACTGGTCGACCTACACCTGGTATCAGGTCGGCACCGATCTCGGCGCCGGCGCCTCCGCCATGATCTACGACGCCGACATTCTCGGCTACTTCATGAATGGCGGCGACAACAAGATGAAGGGTCAGCTGGCTTATGCGCCGTTTGCGGCCAATCCGGCGGCTGAAGGTCCGACGCCGAACATCTGGATCTGGTCGCTGGCCATGTCCAACTTCTCCAAGGACAAGGACGCCACCTGGTACTTCCTGCAATGGGCGACGGGTCTGGAACACGCCATCTTCGGCGCGACCAAGATGGACTTCGTCAACCCCGTCCGCAAGAAGGTCTGGGCCGACCCGATGTTTACCGAGCGGCTGAACAAGTCCTATCCCGGCTATGTCGAAATGCATGACAAGTCGGCTCCGGGCGCCTCGATCAAGTTCACGGCCCAGCCGCTGTTCTTCGACGTGACGACCGAATGGGCGGCGACGCTGCAGAAGATGGTGGCCAAGGAAGTGCCTGTCGACGAAGGCCTCGACCAGCTGGCGCAGTCGATCGACAAGCAGCTGCAGGAAGCCGGTCTCGGCTGATCCCAAGCTCCCCAAAGGGCTCCAAAGCGGGGCGCCCTTTCGCGACCGTAACCCCTCTTTAGCGTCGCGCCCCGCAGGCGGCCGGGTTGTTCTCCCTGGCCCGGCCGCCTTTTCTCTCATGACATGCGCGATGGACGGAGCGATCCGTCCATCCAATGATGAAAACACTCCAAGACAATGGAGCGAAACATGGCCGAGACAGTCGCCGCAAAACGGGCCCCGTCGGGCTTCAGGATCTCCAAACGCGTCCTGCCCTATGTGCTGAGCCTGCCCGCGCTGCTGGTCTGCATCGGGATCCTCATTCCCTTCATCACCGCGGTGATCAGCTCCTTCCAGCGCTACCGGCTGTCGCAGCCCTGGGCGCGGAAATTCAACTGGGGCGAAAATTACCTCAATTTCTTTACCGATCCGAGCTTCTGGAACACGCTGAAGATCTCGCTCGTCTATGCCGGGCTGACGGTCGTGCTCGAACTGCTGCTCGGGCTCGCCATCGCGCTTTTGCTGCAGAAGCGCTCGACGGTGAACAATTTCATCTCGATCATGCTGCTTCTGCCGCTGATGACCGCGCCGGCGCTGGCCGCGCTGATGTGGAAGCTGATGACCAATCCGGGCTTCGGCATCCTCTCCTATGGCGCGAGCCTGATCGGACTGTCGGATTTCCGCTGGGCGTCCTCGCCGTCGACGGCGCTGTTCACCGTCGTGCTGGTCGATATCTGGGTCTATACGCCGTTCATCATGATCCTGCTGCTCGCCGGCCTGCGCTCGCTGCCGACCCAGCCTTTCGAGGCGGCGGCGCTTGACGGCGTGCCGCGCAGCTTCGTGTTCTTCCGCATCACGCTGCCGATGCTGACGCCCTATATCCTGACGGCGACGCTGTTCCGGCTGCTCGACAGCATCCAGCAATTCGACATCATCTATGCGATGACCCAGGGCGGGCCCGGGGACACGCTGACGGTGTTCCAGGTCGAGGCCTATCTCAACTTCTTCCAGGCGACCAATGTCGGACGCTCGGCGGCGCTGATGATCATCCTCTGGGCCATCACCTATTTCCTCTCAAACCTCTTCATCAAGAACTGGCTGCGGCTGCGCGAACGCGCGCGCGGCGAAGCGTGAGGCTCGACCATGGAAACCACATCCCCCATCGAACGCATCTTGCGCGGCATCGCCCTCACCCTCGTCGTGATCTTCTTCATGTTCCCGATCCTGTGGATCTTCATGATGAGCTTCCAGACCAACGAGACCATCCTGTCGATCCCGCCGAAAGTGGTGTTCTCGCCGACGCTGGAGAACTATCAGGCGCTGATCACCGGCAAGCTCGTCTCCGCCGCCGGCACGCTCGACATCGCCTTCATGCGCAATCTCGGCAATTCAGTGCTGCTGTCGGTGTCGTCGGTGGCGATCGCGCTGATCCTCGGCGTGCCCGCGGCCTACGCCTTCGCGCGCCACAAGTTCCGGGGCTCGGAGGATATCGCCTTCACGCTGCTGTCTTTCCGCTTTGCGCCGCCGCTGCTCGTGCTCTTGCCGTTGACCCAGTATTTCCAGTGGATGGGCCTCGCCAACACCTATATCGGCCTCATCTGGGTCTATCAGCTGATCTGCCTGCCGCTCATCCTCTGGATCGTGCGCGGCTACTTCGAGGACATCTCGGCTGACGTCGAATACGCCTATCGCATCGCCGGTCACGGCTGGTTCGCCACCTTCCGCAAGATCGCTCTGCCGCTCGCCGGTCCCGGCATCGCGGCGGCTGGCCTGCTCGCCTTCATCTTCGCCTGGAACAACTTCGTCTTCGCGCTGGTGCTGGCGTCCGCCGACAAGCAGCCGGTGACGGTGGGCGCGCTCGCCTTCGTGACCGCCTCGGGCATTCAATACGGCCAGATCGCCGCCGCCATCGTGCTGTCGATCGCGCCGACGCTGGCGCTCGCGCTCTACGCCCAGCGCTACCTCGTCGAAGGCCTGTCGCTCGGCGCGGTGAAAGGATAATCATGGCTACGCTCGAACTTCAAAACATCACCAAGCGCTTCAAGACGCATACGGTTATCGATGATCTGTCCTTGAGCATTGCGGAAGGCGAACGGCTCGTACTGTTCGGCTCGTCGGGCGCCGGCAAGACCGTGCTGCTGAGGCTGATCGCCGGCGTCATCGATCCCGACCAGGGCAAGATCCTGATCGGCGGCGATGATGTGACCGATCTCGACGCCGAATATCGCGGCATCGGCATGGCGTTCCAGAATTTCGCGCTGTTTCCGCATATGGACGCGTTTGCCAATATCGCCACGCCGCTCGAGGCGCGCGGCGAGAAGGACGGCGCCATCAAGGCGGGCGTCGAAAAGGTCGCCAAGCTTCTCAAGATCGACCATGTGCTGACCCACAGGCCCAAGGCGCTGTCGAACGGTCAGAAGCAGCGCACGGCGCTGGCGCGTGCGCTGGCCGGCTCGCCGCCGGTGTTGCTGCTCGACGATCCGCTCCGCAATGTCGACGCCAAACTCCGCTTCGAAATGCGGCTGGAGCTGCCGCGCGTGCTGGCGCGTCAGGGCGCGACCACCATCTATGTGACGCAGGACTATAAGGAGGCGATGGCGCTCGGCGACCGCATCGCGGTGATGGCGCATGGCAAGATCCAGCAGATCGGCGCGCCCGAGGACATCTATCTCCGGCCCGCCAATGTCGAGATCGCGCGCCTCTTCGGCGACCCGACGATCAACCTGCTCGACGTGACGCCGAAAAGCGATGTGGGCGGCGTCTATTGCTCGATCTCCAATATGCGGGTGGCGCTGCCGCATGTGGCGGCCAGCGTGGTAGGCAAGCCCGCCATTCTCGGCCTCCGGCCCGAGACGCTGCGCTTTATCGACCCCTCCGCCGACAACGCCGTGCCTGTCACGGTGGAGGCGGAAACGCCGCTCAACGAGAAGACCGTGACGCTGGCGCTGACGGCGCGCGGCCGGGAAATCCTGGTGTCGCGGCCGGCGGGAACGCCGGGGCCGACACATGGAAGCGCGGCGATCGCCATCGACGGCGGCCAGGCCTTCCTGTTCGACAAGGAGACGGGCGCGCGCCTGTCCGACAATGACAAAGCCCAGAAGCATCAGGGAGTCGCGGCATGACGGAGACCGCTCTCAGGATCGACGGCGTCGACAAATTCTACGGCCCCGTGGATTACGGCGTGCATGCCGTCAAGAAGCTGACGATGGATGTGAAGAAGGGCGAGATCATCGCGCTGCTCGGCTCGTCCGGCTGCGGCAAGACCTCGACGCTCCGGATGATCGCCGGCTTCGAGCCGGTGTCGCGCGGACAGATTTCGCTCGGCGGACGTCCGGTGCATATGCTGGCGCCGGTCAAGCGCAACGTCGCCATGGCGTTCGAAGGCTATTCGCTCTATCCGCCGCTGACCGTGAAGGAGAATATGGCCTTTGCATTGAAGGCCGCGAAACTCTCCAACGCCGAGGTGGAGGAAAAGGTCGCCTATATCGCCAAGCTTCTGGAGATCGAGGATATTCTCGGCCGCTATCCCAGCTCGATCTCGGGCGGCCAGCAGCAGCGCGCCTCCTTGGGCCGGGCGCTGATCCGCGACGCCGACCTGCATCTGCTCGACGAGCCGATGGGCCAGCTCGAGCCGCAACTGCGCGCCGTGCTGCGCGGCCGCATCAAGCATTACATCAAGGAGCGCGGCCTAACCGCGATCCTCGTCACCCATGACCAGACCGAGGCAAACGCGCTGGCCGACCGGATCGCGGTGATGGAGGGCGGCGTGCTGCAGCAGTTCGACACGCCCGAAATGATCAAGGAGCGGCCGGCCAATCTGTTCACCGGCACCTTTGTCGGCGAGCCGCCGATGAATGTGTTTTCCGCCAGCGTCGCAACATCAGGCGAAAGCGTGTCCTTCGGCCTCGGCGACGGCGTCAAGCTCGACTATCCGGCCTCGGCCTTTGCGCCCGAAGTGCGGGCGGCGCTCGGCAAACGCGGCCGCGTCACGATCGGCATCCGGCCCTATGCGGTCAAGCGCGCCGATGACGGCGTGGCGGCCAAGGTGGCGGTCAATCAATGGCTGGGCGACCAGACCCATATCGCCGCCGATTTCGCCGGCGGGACCATGGTGCTGGTCGAGCATGACCGGGTGAGCCTCGCCCCCGGCGAGACGATCCGCATCCATCTGGCCCCTAAAAGCCTGCATGTGTTCGACGCCGAGACGGGCATGGCGATTTCGCATGGAGACCGACTGGCATGAGCGGCGGAGCGGCGAGACGCGACATCGTGATCGGCATCGACGCGGGCACGTCGGTGCTGAAATCCGTCGCCTTCGATCTCTCCGGCAACCAGCTGGCGGTGGCGTCGATCCCCAACCATTATGAGGCGGAGGGGCGTGCGGGCTGGGTGCAGGATATGAGCCGCACCTGGGCGGACACGGCCCGCACGCTCGCCGACCTCGCAGACAAGATCGACAATCTGAAAGACCGCGTGGCGGGGATCGCCGTCACCGCGCAAGGCGACGGCACCTGGCGGATCGATGCGGACGGCAATCCGATCGGCAAGGGCTGGCTGTGGCTCGACGCCCGCGCCGGCGCGATCGTCGACCGGCTGCGCGGCGATGCCGGCGACATCGCCCGCTACCAGACCTGCGGCTCGGGCCTCGCCGCCTGCCAGCAGGGACCGCAGCTCAAATGGATGCTGGAACACGCCCCCGACATGCTCGACGGCGTGACCACCACGTTTCACTGCAAGGACTGGCTCTATTTCAAGCTGACCGGTCGGCGCGCCACCGACCCGTCCGAAGCCGTGTTCACGTTCGGCGACTTCCGCAAGCGGAGCTATAGCGAAGAGGTGATCGACTTTCTCGATCTCCGCCACAAGCGCAGCCTGCTGCCGGAAATCGTCGACGGCGCGACCACGCATCATCCGCTGACCGAAGAGGCGGCGCGTCTGACCGGCCTGCCCGTGGGCACGCCTGTCGTGCTCGGCTATGTCGATGTGGTCTGCACCGCCCTCGGCGCCGGGCTTTATGAACCGGGCGTGCAGGCGGGCTGCTCGATCGTCGGCTCCACCGGCATGCATATGCGCTTCGCGGAAAGCCCCGACGATGTCTGGCTGAACGCAGACCAGACCGGCTACACGATGTGCTGGCCCGTGCCCGGCGCCTATGCGCAGATGCAATCCAACATGGCGGCGACGCTGAATATCGACTGGATCATCTCGGTGGCTTCGGGGCTTCTGAGAAGCATGGGCGTGGAGAAAACGAAGAGCGAGCTTCTCGGCCATCTCGACACCTGGCTCGCCGGCGCGACCTCGGACCCGATCCTCTACCATCCCTATATTTCCGACGCCGGCGAGCGCGGGCCGTTCGTGGACGCCACCGCGCGGGCCTCGCTGGTGGGGCTCACGATGAATCACGGCTTCGGCGATCTCGTCCGCGCCGTGTTCGACGGGCTCGCCATGGCGGCGCGCGATTGCTACACGGCGATGGGCCCGACGCCCGACCGGGTGCGGCTGACCGGCGGCGCCGCGCGCTCGGCCTCGCTGCGCGCCATTCTCGGCGGCGCGCTGAACGCCGGCGTGCAGACCTCGACGCGCGAGGAAGCGGGCGCAGCCGGCGCTGCGATGATCGCCTGCGTGTCGCTCGGCGTCTATCCCGACATGGCGGCCTGCGTCGCCGACTGGGTGAGCCCCTGCCTCAAGCCGGTGGAAGCGCCGGATGCTCAGATTGCGGCGCGCTTCGACCGCGCCTTCGACCCTTACCGCCAGACGCGGACCGCGCTCCGCCCGATCTGGCACATGCTCGCGGAGGCTCCCGAAGCCCCGCTTCGAAAGGACTGAGAGAATGAAGAAGATTGCGATCATCGGCGATCGTTTCATGCTGCCGACCGTGTTTCGCGACAAGATCGTCGACGCCTGCGGCGAGGACCATGACATCCGCCTGCTCGAACAACCTTGGCCGGACGAGCCGATGGAGCATGGCTATGCGGTGGAAGGCATGGCCGGGCTCAAGGAATATATGGGGTCTGCCGAAGAGATCGTCTCGTTTGTCGACGACGCGGAAATCCTGGTGACGCAGCTTGCGCCGCTGTCATCAGGCATGTTCGCGCAATTGCCCAATCTCAAATGCGTGGCGGTGTCGCGCGGCGGCCCTGTGAACATCGATATGCAGGCGGCGCGGGCTGCGGGCGTGCGCGTGGTCAACACGCCCGGCCGCAACGCCTCCGCCGTGGCCGAATTCACGCTTGGCGCGATCCTCGCCGAGACACGGCTGATCCGCACGGGACATGAAAGCCTGCGCGCCGGCGAATGGCGCGGCGATCTCTATCGCGCCGACCGCACGGGCCGCGAACTTTCGGAAATGACCGTGGGCGTGGTCGGCTATGGCAATATCGGTACGAAGGTGGTGCGTCTCCTCCGCGCCTTCGGCACGAAAGTCCTCGTGCATGATCCCTATGTGCAGCTTTCCGCCGATGATTTGAACGGCGGCGTCGAGCAGGTGTCGTTCGACGATCTGCTGTCGCGCGCCGACATCGTGACCCTGCATCCCCGGGTGACCGAGGAGACCAAGGGCATGATGAATGCCGACAGCTTCGCCAAGATGAAGAAGGGCGCGATCTTCGTGAACACCGCGCGCGGGCCGCTCTGCGATTACGATGCGCTCTATGAGGCGCTGATCAGCGGCCAGCTCTCCGCCGCCATGCTGGAAACCTTCGCCGTCGAGCCGGTGCCGACCGACTGGCCGCTGCTGCAACTGCCGAATGTGACGCTGACCCCACATATCGCCGGCGCCTCGGTGCGGACCGTGACCTATGCCGCCGAAATGGCGGCGGAAGAGGTGCGCCGCTACATTGCCGGGCTGCCCCCGGTCAATCCCTGCTGAGGCTCATATGAGCACGGAAGACATCATCCGCCGCTCCATCATCGAAAGCTGCCGGGCGATGAATGCGTCGGGGCTGAACCAGGGAACGTCGGGCAATATTTCGGTACGCTATGGCGAGAGCATGCTGATCTCGCCAAGCTCGATCCCCTATGATGAAGTCACCGCCGACATGATCGCCTCGATGCCGATCACCGGCGAGCGCGGCGCCTATGACGGGCCGAAGGTTCCCTCGGTGGAATGGCCGTTTCATCTCGACATCATGCGCTCGCGGCCGGATGTGAATGCGGTGGTGCACACGCATGCGCCCTTCTCGACCATTCTCGCCATCGCCCGCAAGCCGATCCCGGCCTGTCACTATATGATCGCCGCTTTCGGCGGCAACGACGTGCGGGTGGCGGACTATGCGCGCTACGGTACGCAGGATCTGTCCGACAGCGTGCTGCGGGCGCTGGAAGGCCGCACCGCCTGCCTGATGGCCAATCACGGCATGCTGGCCTGCGGCGACAGCTTAAAAAAGGCGATGTGGCGCGCCGTGGAACTCGAGACCATCGCCAAGCAATATTATCACAGCCTGCTGATCGGCGGGCCGGCGCTGCTGCCCGACGAGGAGATCGCCGGCGTCGTCTCGGCCTTTTCGGGCTATGGACTGAAGGAGAGCTGAGCATGACGGCTGACAAGGGCATCATCGACCTGTTCGTGATCGGCGGCGGCGTCAATGGCGCCGGCATCGCCCGCGACGCCGCCGGACGGGGCTTGAGCGTGGTGATGGTGGAGAAGGACGATCTCGCCCAGGGCACCAGTTCGCGCTCCGGCAAACTGGTGCATGGCGGGCTTCGCTATCTCGAATATTACGAATTCCGGCTGGTGCGCGAAGCCTTGATCGAGCGCGAAGTGCTGCTGAACAGCGCGCCGCACATCATCTGGCCGATGCGTTTCGTGCTGCCGCACAACCCCGCCGACCGTCCGGCTTGGCTGGTTAGGCTGGGCCTCTTCCTCTACGACCATCTCGGCGGCAGAAAGCGCCTGCCCGGCACCCGCAGCCTCAACCTGCGCACCGCGCCCGAGGGCGCGCCGATCAAGCCCGAATACACCAAGGCCTTCGAATATTCGGACTGTTGGGTGGACGACGCCCGCCTGGTGCTGCTCAACGCGCTCGACGCCAAGGACAAGGGCGCGGAAATCCTCACCCGCACCGCCTGCACGACTATCCGCCGCGACGGCAGGCTGTGGGACATCGAGACCACCGACCAACGCACGGGCGCAAAGCGCCGTTATCGCGCGCGCTGTGTGGTCAACACCGCCGGCCCCTGGGTCAATGACGTGATCGGACGGGTGGCGGGGCTGAACTCCGCCCGCAGCGTGCGGCTCGTGAAGGGCAGCCATATCGTCACGCGCAAATTCTGGGAGGGGCGGCAGGCCTATTTGGTGCAGAACCCGGACAAGCGGGTGATCTTCATCAATCCCTATCAGGACGACCTGACGCTGATCGGCACCACCGACATTCCCTATGACGGCAGACCGGAAGATGTCGCGCCCGACGGCAACGAGATCGATTACCTGCTCAAATCGGTGAACCGCTATTTCAAGCAGCAGCTGACCCGCGACGACATCGTCCATTCCTTCTCGGGTGTGAGGCCGCTTTACGACGACAACGCCGAAAATCCCTCGGCTGTCACCCGCGACTATATTTTCGAGGTCGACGGCGATGGCGAGCGGGCGCCGCTGCTCTCGGTGTTCGGCGGCAAGATCACCACTTTCCGCAAGCTATCGGAACATGCGCTGGAGAAGATCAAGCCGTTCTTCCCAACAATGGGCGAGGCCTGGACGCGGACGGGAACGCTGCCGGGCGGATCTATGCCGAATGCCGATTTCGACCAGTTCCTAGGCGACATGAAACGCGCCTATCCCTGGCTGCCGGCCCCGGTGCTCAAGCATTATGCGCGGCTCTATGGGTCGCGGCTGACGCGGCTTCTGGACGACGCGCGCGGAATGGGCGATCTGGGCCAGTGTTTCGGCGGGGTGTTTTACGAGCGCGAGGCCTATTTCCTGATCAGCGAGGAATGGGCGGAGACGGCGGAGGATATTCTCGACCGACGCACGAAGCATGGATTGAAGTTGAGCGATAGCGAGCGGGCGGCGTTTGCGGGTTGGATGGAGCAACGGCGTGTGCAGGCGGGGGCGGCGGAGTGAACCAATGCTACTGCCGCCAAACACCCCCTCTGCCCTGCCGGGCATCTCCCCCACAAGGGGGGAGAGAACGCGCGGCGCGCGCCTGCCTCAATCAGGGCATAGCGGCGAGGCAGTTTAAGCCCCTCCCCCTCGTGGGGAGGGGTTTGGGGCGGGGCCTTCAGAAGTCCTGCAAACGGATGGCCAACCCAGGCGTCACCTCCGCAGAAACCACAAAGGCAATCCCATGAGCAGCACCGAATACCAGGCCCTAATCGACCTCTCCGCCCGGATCGGCGCGGATCCCGCGCTGGTGCAGGCCGCCGGCGGCAATACGTCGATCAAGGATGGCGACACGTTGTGGGTCAAGGCGTCGGGCCTGTGGCTGGCGCATGCCAAAGAGCGCGACGTGATGGTGCCCGTGAAGCTCGGCGCCATTCTCGACGCGGTCGCCAAAGACGATCCCTCGGCGGAGAAGGCGCATGTGCATGTCGACCCGGCGCTGGCGAAAAACGGCTTGCGCCCGTCGATCGAGACCACCGTGCATGCGCTGATGCCGCAAAAGGTGGTGGTGCATGTGCATTGCGTCGAGACGATCGCGCTCGCGGTGCGCGCCGACGCCGA
This sequence comes from Rhizobium sp. FKL33, assembly GCF_005222915.1. Taxonomy (GTDB): domain Bacteria; phylum Pseudomonadota; class Alphaproteobacteria; order Rhizobiales; family Rhizobiaceae; genus Rhizobium_E. Next base: position 44,346 of record NZ_STFX01000039.1, on the reverse strand, counting down.
GCAGCTGCTGGCCGATAAGCTGAAGGGCGTGGCCTATGCCTTCGTGCCCTATTGCCGGCCCGGCCTGCCCTTGGCGCGCGCCATCCACGCGCGGATGCGGCCCGACATTTCCGTTCTGATCCTCGGCAATCACGGCCTTGTGGTGGCCGGCGAGACGGTGGCAGAGGCCGAGGCGCTGCTCGCTGACATCTGCCGGCGGCTGGCCTCGCCGCGCCGACCGGCGCCCGCGCCCGATCTCGCCGCCTTGTCGCGACTTGCGCTCGACAGTTCCTATACCCTGCCCTCGGATGAAAGCCTGCATGGCGCCGCCACCGATCTCGAAAACTGCCGGATCGCCGCCGGCGGCAGTCTCTATCCCGACCATGTGATCTTTCTCGGCCCCGGCTTCATGATCGCAGCGCCCGGCGAAAGCGCTGTCGAGATGGAAGACCGGCTCAGCAATCCGCCGCCGGTTCTCCTGTTTCCCGGCAAGGGCGTGCTGGTGAAGAAGGCGATCGAGCCGGGGCCGCTGGCTCTGCTGGGCTGCTTCGTCGATGTGGCGAGCCGCATCCCGGAGGGCGCACGGCTCAGCTATTTCACGCCCGAACAGAATGCCGAACTGCTGGGCTGGGACGCAGAGAAATACCGCCAGGAGCTCAACAAGCGGGGGGCCAGCCTACAATGACCTCGCACGCCCTCGTCATCGGTCTGGATATGGGCACCTCGGGCGCGCGCGCCGTGGCGATGGACGCCGAGGGCCATGTGGTCGCCAGCGCCGCCGCCAAGCTCACGAGTTTCAGCGACGATCACCGTGATCCCGAGGGATGGCGGGCGGCGATGCGTTCGGCGCTGACGGGCGCGCTGGCCGAGATCGACCGCAGCGCCGTCGTCGCCATCGCGGTCGACGGCACCTCCGGCACGCTGTTGCCTGTGGATGGGCGCGGGCGGCCGCTGGCGCGACCGATGATGTATAACGATCCGGTCGAGGATGCGGGTATCCTCAAGACGGTGGCGGAACATGCGCCGCGCGACAGCGCCGCGCATGGGCCGACCTCTGGCCTCGCCAAGCTGATGGTCTTCCAGACTGTCGCCGGCGTCGAGCGGGTGATCCACCAGGCCGACTGGCTGGCGGGGCAACTCACCGGCCGCTTCGATCTCAGCGACGAAAACAATGCGCTGAAGACGGGATACGACCCGATCAGCAGGCGTTGGCCCGACTGGATCGGGGCGACCAGGGCCAACATAGCGCTGCTGCCCGATGTGCTGCCGGCGGGCGCGACGATGGCGCGGATTTCGGCGCAGGCGGCGCAGACCTATGGGCTGAGCCCGACGGTGCTGATCGCGGCCGGCACCACGGATGGCTGCGCCTCCTTCCTCGCCACCGGCGCCGACCGGCCCGGCGACGGCGTCAGCGCGCTGGGCACCACACTGACGGTGAAGATCCTGTCGGACACGCCGCTGTTTGCGCCGGACTACGGGCTTTACAGCCATCGCATCGGCGATATCTGGCTGGCCGGCGGCGCTTCCAACACCGGCGGCGTGGTGCTGGCGCAGCATTTCGAGCCCGACGCCATTGCCGCGCTGTCGGCCCGCATCGATCCGGAAACCGATAGCGGCCTCAATTACTATCCGCTGCCGAAGCCGGGCGAGCGCTTTCCGATTTCCGACCCCGCACTCGCCCCCCGCATGAGCCCGCGTCCAGTTGACGACGCCGATTTCCTCAAGGGCATTTTCGAAGGCATTGCCGGGATCGAGGCGCTCGCCTATCAGCGGCTGGAAAGCCTTGGTGGCCCCAAGCTCGGCTCGATCCGCAGTGTCGGCGGCGGGGCGAAGAACGATGTGTGGACAAAAATCCGGCTGAGGCGGCTCGGCGTCGCCGCCGCGCCTGTCCATTCGGAAGAAGCGGCGGCGGGCGCGGCGAGGCTCGCGCTTAGGGCGGCGATAGCGGAGGGATTGTTATGACGGAGACGATCACCGGCCTGCATGACGTGGCCGACCGGTTCGACGCCTTTCTCATCGACCAGTTCGGCGTGCTGCGCGACGGCGCCGGCCCCTATCCGCAGGCGCCGGCGGAACTGAAAAAGCTTCGCGCGCTCGGCAAGAAGATCATCATCCTCTCCAATTCCGGCAAGCGCTCGGTGGAAAATTCCGTGCGGCTCGCCAAGCTCGGCTTCGACGAGGCCTGCTGGGACTGGTTCCTGACCTCGGGCGAAACCGCCTGGCGGATGATGGCGGCGGAGACGGATGGCGGCGCCCGCAAACGCTGCCTGCTGATCAGCCGCGACGGCGACACCTCGCCGCTCGACGGGCTGGATTACAACCGAACCGAGGACGCTGATACCGCCGATATCGTGCTGATCGCGGCGAGCGAAGGCGACCGCTACGACCTCGGCCACTACCAGACGCTGCTGCAGCCGGCGGCGGAGCGTGGCCTGCGCTGCCTCTGCACCAATCCCGACAAGGTGATGCTGACCGCTGATGGCAAAGCCTTCGGCGCCGGCCGCATCGCCGATCTCTATGAGGAGTTGGGCGGCGCGGTGACCTGGATCGGCAAGCCCTTCCCGGATATCTACGATCAGGCCAAGATTTTTCTCGGCGCCATCCCGCCCCGGCGCATCTGCGCCATCGGCGACAGTGTCGAGCATGACATCGCCGGCGCCCGCATGGCCGGCATCGCCTCCATTCTGGTCGAAACCGGCATACACGCCGAGGCTTCGCCGACAGAGCGCGCGGCGCTTTTTGCGCTGCACGAGGCCGCGCCCGATTTCATCCTTCCCGACTTCCGCCTCTGAAAGGCTCGCATATGGCGTTCACCCTCTCGCTCAACACCAATCCGCTGGTCAATCGCTTTGCCGAGGCCGACGATCTCATCGACACCATCGCCGATAAGATCCGCATCGGCTATGTGCAGCTGACGCATGAATTCATCAATCCCGGCTGGCCAGCGGCGACGATTTCCAAACATGAACGCTCCTTCGCCCGCGCGCTCGACCGCACCGGCCTCAAGGTGACCTCGGGCATGACCGGTCCTTACGGCCGGCTCAACCATTTCGGCCATCCCGACGCCGATGTCCGGCGCTATTATGTCGACTGGTTCAAGACCTTCGCGGACATCTCGGCAGGCCTCGGCGCCTTGGGCATGGGCACCCAATTCGCCATCTTCACCCATCGCGACTATGACGATCCGGTCAGGCGCGAGGCGTTGATGAACATCGCCATCGACTGCTGGGCGGAGGTGGCCGAACATGCGCAGGCGGCGGGCCTGACCTATCTCTTCTGGGAGCCGATGTCGGTGGGCCGCGAATTCGGCCACACCATCGCCGAATGCCAGGCGCTCGACCGGCGGCTGGCCGAACAGGGTTTGGCGATACCGATGAAGATGATGGTCGATATCGACCATGGCGACGTGACCTCGCCGAACCCCGACGACATCGACCCCTACGCCTGGGCGGGCGCGTTTCCCAAGGAAAGCCCGATCATCCACATCAAGCAATCCTCGATGAACAAAGGCGGCCACTGGCCCTTCACCGCCCAATACAACCAGGACGGCCGCATCCAGCCGGAAAAACTGCTCGACGCGGTGCGCGCCGGCGGCGGAACCGACAACGAGATCTGCCTCGAACTCTCCTTCCGCGAACGCGAGCCGACCGATCATTTGGTGGTGGATATGATAAGGGAGTCGGTGGCGTTCTGGGAACCGTATATCGATACGGGGTTCAATCGGGGCTAGCGCTTTGGACTCCGACGATCATCGAGCCTTGAAAGCTTGGGCGCTCTCGGCTATTTTACAGGAGTGAAGGACCGGCTCCCGCCGACCCCTCGTTTTGCTAGGCTACCATGAAACGGACGCGGAGCGTCAGTGTCCAGCTGGTCCGCGTCCTTTTCACTTCTAGCGTGATGCTAATTGGCCATCGCCACATCGCTTCACCTCCTGTTCGACGGCAAGGCTGTTGCCGCAGTCGGGCGAGCCCATCTTGCCCGATGCGCCGGCTGGCTCGGCGCGCGCTGCTTCTGCTGTCGAAGGTTGAAATGTTATGCCTGGGCGCGACGGTGATCAACTTCTAAACGCCAAAGACAGAACGCACCCCTATTGAGGGAGAGCAAGACGGCGATCCTTGAAAAGCTCGGCATTCTGCCCTATTCTACAGGAGTGGGAAGCCGGCTCTCGCCGACTCCCCGTTTTGTTAAAGTATAAAGAATCGGATGCGGATCGTTACTTGCCAGCACGTCCGCATCCGCTTCACTTCAACCGTGATGCTTATTGGCCATCGCCACATCGCTTCACCTCCTGTTCGACAGCAAGGCTGATGCCGCAGTCGGGCGAGCCCGTCTCGCCCGATACGCCGGCTGGCTCGGCGCGTGCTGCTTCTGCTGTCGAAGGAGATAAGGCTAATTCACAGCGCGAGCCTATGCAACCATTGAGGGTGCCCTGATGCTGGGCGAGGCATTTGGCTCAAAGGGCTTGGGGATGATGTTATCCTTCCTGCGCCATCAAGATCGGCGCCGGGTAAAAGATCTTCAAGTCAGAGTGTGAGAGCCGCCGTCATCAGCCTCAGATCCTCGTCATTGCGGGTGATGGCGAAGCCGAATTCGCGGGCCATCTGCAGCATCCGATCGTTTTCCGCCAGGATCACGCCTTCGATGCTGCACACCCCATCCGCGCGGGCGTAGTCGATCAAGCGGCGCAGAAGCGTCCAGCCGAGGCCGTGGCCCTGCAGGTCGCTGCGGACCAGCAACGCATATTCGGCCTTGTCCTTGTCCGGGTCGGCGTTGAGGCGTCCGATCGCCATGAGGTCGCCCGTGGCGCGGTCGAGCGCGACGAAGGCGATTTCCCTGTCGTAATCGAGTTGCGTCAGCCGCTTGAGCATCTGATCGGGGAAATGCCGGCGCGGCGAGAGGAAGCGGAGGCGGAGATCCTCGTCGCTGATCCGGGCGAAGAAGGGGCCGTAGAGCGCGAGATCGTCGGGGCGGATCGGGCGGATATGGACCTTGAGCGGGCCGAGATCGACGTCTTCGGCCCATTCGCCGGGATAGGGGCGGATGGCGAGGGCGCGGTTGGGCGCGGGCTCGTCCAGCCTGGACGGATCGATTTCGATGCGGGCGTCGAGCGCGATGACGCCATCCTCGTCGGCCAGCAAAGGATTGACGTCGAGGGCGCGGATGGCGCCGAAATCGGCTGTGAGCGCCGAGACCGCCTGGATCGCGTCGATGATGGCGGCGCGATCGGCGGGCTTGCGGTCGCGATAGCCCTTGAGCAGCCTGTTGATGCGTGTGGCGTCGATGAGATCGCCTGATAGAACGGCGTCGAGCGGCGGCAGGCCGATGGTGGCGTCATCGAGCGCCTCGACCGCCGTGCCGCCGGCGCCGAACAGGATGACCGGGCCGAAGACGGAATCGAGGCTGGCGCCGACGATCAGTTCATGGGCATGCGGCCGCTCGATCATCGGCTGAATGGCGTAGCCGTCGATGGCGTCGGCCTGACCGAGGGCTGTAAGGCGGCGCTCGATTTCCCGGCAGGCGGCTACGGCGGCGTCGGCGCTGTCGACGCCGAGGATGACGCCGCCGACATCGGATTTGTGGGTAATGGTCCGCGACTGCAGCTTGACGACGAGCCGCCCGCCGCGCTCGAGAAGATGTTCGGCGATGGCGCGGGCGTCTTCCGGCGTGGCGGCGATCAGCGTTTCCGGCGTCGGCAGGCCATAGGCCGAGAGCGCGGATTTGGCTTCGACCTCGCCCAACATCGTGCGGCCATCATTTGCGACGGCGCGAAGGATCGCGGCCACCTTGGCGCGGGCTTCGGATCCGATTTCGGGCGAGGCCTCCGGCACGCGCGACAGCGCCGCCTGCGCCTGCGACCACTGGCCGAGATAGCCGATGGCGTCGGCGGCGGCCTCGGGCGCGGCATAGACGGCGACGCCTGCAGCCCGCAGAACCGCCCTTCCCTCGCGCGCCGTCTCCTCGCCGAGCCAGCAGGCGATCGTCGGCTTGCCCTCGATGCGGCCGTTGACGGCCAATGCGGCGACCGCGCGCGCCGCCTCGATCGGAGACGCAAGCGCGGTCGGGCAGTTCATCACGACAATCGCATCGACGCCGGGATCGCGGGCGACGGCTTTCACCGCCTCGACATAACGCTCGGGCGGGGCGTCGCCGATGATGTCGACGGGATTGGCGCGCGACCAGTTGGGCGGCAACGTCGCATCCAGAGCCGCGATCGTCTCCGTGGAGAGGTCGGCGAGGTCTCCCTTCCAGTCCATCAGCCGGTCGACGGCCAGCACGCCCGCGCCGCCGCCATTGGTGACGAGGCCGGTGCGGATGCGCGGCATAGGCTCAAAGCGCGACAGCACCTCGACGGCGTCGAACAACTGGTCGAGCGCGCGCACCCTGAGGACGCCGGCGCGGTTCAGCGCCGCCTCGGTGACGCGATCGGCGCCCGACAGCGCGCCGGTATGGGTGGCGGCGGCCTTGGCGGCGGCGGCGTGGCGACCGGGCTTGATGGCGATCACCGGCTTGATGCGGGCGGCGGCGCGGGCCGCCGACATGAATTTACGGGGATGAGCGATGGACTCGAGATACATGACGATGACGCGCGTGTTCGGGTCGCCCGAGAGCATGTCGAGGCAATCGGCGGCGTCGACATCGGCCATGTCGCCGAGCGAGATGGCGGCCGACAGGCCAACCCCTTCGCCGGCCGCCCAGTCGATCAGCGAGGTGACGATGGCGCCGGATTGCGAAATCAGCGCCACGCCGCCGGGCGCAGGCGTCCGATGGGCGAAACTGGCGTTGAGCCTGGCGTGCGGCAGGATGAGACCCACCGTGTTGGGCCCGAAGATGCGGAAGAGATGCGGCCGCGCCGCCGTGAGCATGGCCTGTTTCAGCCCGCTCGCGGCGGAGACGCCGGCGGTGATGACCACCGCCGCCCTGCAGCCGCGGGCGGCCAGTTCGCCGATCAACCCGGGCACTGTCGCCGGCGGGGTGCAGATCACGGCGAGGTCGGGCGCTTCGGGCAGATCGGCGACGCGGGCGCGGCACTCCAGATCTCGCAACCGGCTATATTTCGGATTGACCGGATAGACCGCGCCGGCAAAGCCGCCCGACAGGATATTGGCGAGCACGACCGCGCCCACCGAGCCCTCTCTGTCGGAGGCGCCGATCACGGCGATGGCGCGGGGATCGAACGCGGCGTCGAGATTGCGGATCGTCATCGGCGTCTCCCTGGCGGCCCGGAAGCGGGCCTCGCCACACCATTGACAGCATCCCCCGGAGACGCATTGACATTGCTCAAGGGGCGCCTTCGCCAGACGATGTCGCACAGAACTTTCGAAACGGCGCGCATCTTTGTCGATCCTGGAATTATTCTAGGAAAAACGAGTAGATAAAAGCCGTGTTTTTCACAAAGCTTTGTATCCGGCGCTATTGATTGTCGTCTTTAAAGCGCGTTAATGGCGATTAACCAATAGGCGTAAAACTGGCGGGATTCGTCGCGCCCGCGCCCCAGGCAGAGACTGTACAAGTAACGCATATTCTTCTCGTGTGAGGCTTATTTTGAGCGCAGCTCCTAAAAAGAACGGGGTGGAGGAGCTTAGGGCGGCCCTCGCCGATAGCCGCTCCGCATTCGTCGCGATTGCTGTTTTTTCCTTTTTCGTCAATATGCTGGTGCTGACCGGCTCCATCTATAGCTTGCAGGTTTACGACCGCGTGCTCACCAGCCGTTCCGAGCCGACGCTGGTGGTTCTGACCCTTCTGCTGATCGCGCTCTACGCCATTATGGGCGTGCTCGATCACATGCGCGGCCGCATCGGCGCCCGGATCGGCGCGCGCTTCGCCGCCAAGCTCGAAATGCGGGTGTTCCGTATCGTCACCGACCGGACCATGTTGGCCTCGCAGGGAATCAACACCAACACCGCCATGCGTGACCTCGACTCCATCCAGCGCGGGCTGGCCTCGCCGGCGGCGTTCGCCGCCTTCGACGTGCCGTGGACGCCGGTCTTCGTGGCGATCATCTTCATTTTCCACCCGCTGATGGGCGTGATCGGCGTCGTCGGCGGCCTGATCCTGATTGCACTGACCTGGCTCAACCAGAACGGCACCAAGGAGAACCAGGAAAAGGCGATGAACACCGCGCGCCTGTCGGAGGAATGGACTGGAACCCTGCAGCGCGAGGCAGACACGGTGCGGGCGCTCGGGATGCGCAATTCCACCGCCGTGCGCTGGCAGCGCTTCCGACAGGACATGTTGCACGCCAATATCGAATACAGCGACCAGAATGGTTTCTATTCGATCACGTCGAAGACCTTCCGCATCTTCCTGCAATCGGCCATTCTCGGCGCGGGCGCCTGGCTCGCCATCCAGGGCCATATCAGCTCGGGCGCGATGCTGGCCTCGTCGATCATCATCGGCCGCGCGCTGTCGCCGATCGAAAGCGTGATCGGCCAGTGGGCGTTGATCCAGCGCGGCTGGCAAGGCTGGACCAACCTGGCGGACGTGCTGAACAAGGTGCCGGCCGAAGCGCCGCGCACCACGCTGCCCAAGCCGCGCGCCATTCTGGACGTGCAGAACATCTCGGTGGTGCCGCCCGGCGAACGCATGCCGACGCTGCGCAACCTGTCCTTCGAACTGCGGCCCGGCCAGGCGCTCGGCGTCATCGGCCAATCCGGCTCCGGCAAATCGACGCTGGCCCGCGTGCTGACCGGCGTCTGGCCGATCCAGGCCGGTAAGGTGCGTCTGGATGGCGCGGCGATCGACCAGTACAATGTCGACGATCTCGCCAATTATGTCGGCTATCTGCCGCAGGACGTGGCGCTATTCGAGGGCACGATCGCCGAAAACATCGCCCGCCTGTCGCTGGACATCGATTCCGAAAAAGTGGTGTCGGCCGCGCAGAAGGCGGCGGCGCATGATCTCGTGGTCAAGCTCGGCCAGGGTTACGACACCAAGCTGCCGGCCCAGGGCCAGCGCCTGTCGGGCGGCCAGAAGCAGCGCATCGGCCTCGCCCGCGCGCTCTATGGCGATCCGGTGCTCTTGGTGCTCGACGAGCCCAACGCCAATCTCGACGCCGAAGGATCGGCGGCGCTCAACATCGCCATCCGCAACGCCAAGAAAGAGGGCCGCTCGGTGGTCATCATGGCGCATCGGCCGGCGGCGATCGAGGAATGCGACCTGATCCTCATCCTCGAAGGCGGCAATCGCGTGGCCTTCGGCCCGCGCGACGAAGTGCTGAAGCAGCATCTCAAGAATTACCAATCGATCACGCCCGGAAACCAGTCCGGCGGCCAGCCGACCGGTCAGCCGCAGCTGCCGCCCGGACCGCGCCCTCCAGCGCCGAACGGCGCCGGCGGGCAACCCGGCCAACCCGGTCCAGCAGGACCCGGTCCGACAGGACCCAGCGCTCCCGCCCCCGGCGGCGCTCCGCCCACCCCGCCCCGGCCGGCGCCCGCGCCGCCCAACGGAGCGCGGCCCGCACTGCCCGGCATTCTGGGAACCGGCCTCATTGCAGGCGTCGGCAGCATCAAGCCGAAACCTGCCGCCCCCCCTGCCGATGGCGAAGCCTCAATGCCGCCACAGGGCTCCGCTATGGAGGACGCAGAACATAAGCCCGCAAACGGCGACGACGCGGCTTCCGGCAACGCCACTGACGCCACCGCCAAGGACGGGGAACAGAAATGAGCCCTGACGCATTGCAACTTCGCGCCGCGCCCAGCGCCCCGTCAGCGACATCCGAAGCCTGGAGCGCGCGCCGCTACATGATCATGGGCTTCATTGCGCTCTTCATTCTCGTCTTCGGCTTCGGCGCATGGTCGGTGTTCACCACCATGGCCGGCGCCGTGGTGGGCCAGGGCGTGGTGGAAGTCGAAACCAAGCGACAGGTGATCCAGCACGCCACCGGCGGCGTGATCGGCAAGATCCTGGTGCGCGACGGCCAACTGGTGAAAGCCGGCCAGACTCTCATCGAATTCGACGACACGTTCGACCGCGCCGAACTCGCCGTCACCGAAAGCCAGCTCTATCCGTTGCTCGGCGTGCGCGCCCGGCTGATCGCCGAGCAGGACGAACTGCCCGAACCGGTGTTCGACAAGGATCTCGTCGAACGCGCCAAAACCGACGCCACGGCCGCCGAGATCATCCGCAGCCAGAAGGAGTTGCTGGTCGCCCGGCGTCTGACCCGCGACAAGCAGATCGAACAGTTGCAGGAACGGAAGTCGCAGATCGAAAAGCAGAATGACGGTCTGCGCGCCCGCATCGCCGCGCTGCAGGAGCAGTTCACGCTGCTGACCGGCGATGTGGATCGCCAGAAGGCGCTGCTCGCCAAGGGGTTGACCGAGATGACCCGCGTCAGCGCCTATGAGCGCGACGCAGCGCAGGCGCGCGGCAGCATTTCGGAATCGCAGGCCTCGATCGCCGAAAACCGGGCGCGCGTGGCCGAACTCGAACTCGCCATCATCAATGTCTCCGCCCAGATGCGCGAAGAGGCGATCAAGGAGCTTTCCGACACCGACGCCAAGGTGGCGGAACTGAAAGAACGCCGCAATTCCACGCTCGAGACGCTGTCGCGCATCGAGGTGAAGTCGCCGACGGAAGGCAAGGTGTTCAACCTGCAGGTCCACGCCATCCGCGCCGTGGTGCGCGCCGCCGAGCCGATGATGGAAATCGTGCCCGACAATGTGAAGCTGGTGATCAGCGTGCAGTTGCCGCCTTCGCAGATCGATCAGGTGCGCGAAGGCCAGGAAGCCATCATCCGCTTCCAGAGCTTCGACCATCGCCACACGCCCGACATCAAGGGCCGCGTGCGCCGCGTCTCGGCCGACATCATCACCAACGAGCGCACCGGCCAGAGCTATTACACCGCCTCCATCGAGCTTTTGCCGGGCGAGGAAAAATATATCGGCCCCACCCAGAAGATCCGCCCCGGCATGCCCGTGGACGCCTTCATCCGCACCAGCTACCGCACGCCCTGGGACTACCTGGTGCGTCCGCTGACGGGCTATTTCGGCAAGTCGATGCTGGAGCGGTAAGGCGGAAGAGTTTGGGACATGGAAAAGGCCGGGGGTGACCCGGCCTTTTTTGTATTTCGGGAGGACGCGAGGTCGGACACTGGCGGTCGCGGGATGCAGAGCCGGCGCCAATACGGCGCCGACGGTGAAGGCGCAGCGGCGACCTGCCGTGCCGGCTTGAGCTGGGCCGGCTCTTTTCGAGCCTCCACCGGGTTTGGCAACATGTCTATGGATTGGTTCGGTTTTGAACTCGCTGTGGAATTGTAGCGGACCGCGACGCTTTTTCGACCGGGTGTCTTGAACAACAAAACAAGCGCGACTAAGAAGCGTTACTCTATAACATTACGGAGTTTGATCGTGCTGCGCCCTCTTTCGATTGCCGCCCTCTTTGCCACCCTCCTTCCAATGGCGGCTCTTGCCGATCCCAGCGCGCTTGACGTCGCTGCGCCTTTCGAGATCAAATCGGCCGATCCGGTCCTCTCGGGCGATATCTTCCAAAAGATGGATGTCGTCGAGACTCTCGTGAATGCCGACGCCTCCGGCACATTGCTTCCAAGCCTTTCGGATGGCTGGAAAGTGAGCGACGACAGGTTGACATGGCGCTTTCATATCCGCCCGGGCGTGACATTTCATGACGGCAGCCCGCTGACCGCAAAGGCCGCCGCACTCGCCCTGAACTGGTCCAGCAAGAAGGAAGGCATCCTGACGCGGGCTCCGGTTGCGTCGATCGCAGCCGAGGGCGACGACGTCGTCATCACGCTCCTGAAGCCTTTCGCCGCGCTGCCGGCGTTCCTGGCGGAGTATCGGACCGGCATCCTCGCCCCGGCGGCCTATGCCGATGATGGCGCGGTCACGGCGCTGATCGGCACCGGAGCGTTCAAGGCCACGAAACTTGAGCCGCCGATGACGCTCGAAGCCGAGCGTTTTGACGGTTACTGGGGTGGCGCAGCCAAGATTCCGGCCGTTCGTTACAGCGGCATCAGCCGCTCAGAGACCCGTGCGCTGATGGCCGAAGCAGGCGACGCTGAAGTCGTCGTCAATCTCGATCCGGCTTCGGTCGCGCGTTTGCAGTCTGTGGACAGCCTGACAGTGGAATCCGTTTCGCTTCCTCGTCTGCTGCTCCTGAAAGTCAATATCGGTCTGCCCTTCTTCGACACGGTCGAGGAGCGCAAGGCGCTCTCGCTCGCGATCGACCGCGCAGGACTGGCGCAGGCGGTTCTCCGCTATCCGGCCGCGGCGACGCAGATGTTCCCGCCGGCCATGACTGGCTGGCATGACGACAGGCTGGAAGGGCTCGGCTATGACGCGAACGCCGCAAAGGCCGCCTTCGCCGCGGCCGGCTGGACGCCGGGGGCAGACGGAATTCTGGAAAATGACGGCAAACGTTTCGAGGTCGAGCTTCTGACCTATCCCGACCGGCCGGAACTGCCGTTGACCGCAGCCGTGCTTGAACAGATGTTCCGCGATGTCGGCATTGCCGTGACGATCAATTCCACCAACTCCTCGGAGATACCCGCCAAGCATGCGGCCGGCACGCTGCAGATGGCCCTGTTTGCACGCAACTTCGCGCTGACGCCCGATCCGATCGGCACGCTGTTGCAGGACTATGCGCCGACGGGAGACTGGGGCGCCATGGGGTGGCGGAACGCCTATTTCGCCGCCGCTGTGCAGAGGCTGGCTTCTGAAGGCGGCGGCGACGCCGACCGTTCAGCCCTCGCGACGACACTGAATTCCGAATTGCCGGTGCTGCCGATCGCCTGGTATCAGCAAAGGGTCGCCGTTTCCAAGAAGGTCAAGGGCATTGTCATCGACCCCTATGAACGCAGCCTGGGTCTGAAGTCGGCGGAGTTCGTCGAGTGACTTCAGTCTTGCGCGTCGTCGCCTTCCGCCTGTGTCAGGCGGCGGGCGTTGCTCTCGTCGTCGGCGTGATGTCGTTTCTGATGATGCAAGCCATGCCTGGAGACATGGCGTACCGCATCGCAGCCGCGCGCTATGGCTATGACATCGTCTCGGCCGAACTTGCCGAAGCGGTGCGCCATGAGTTGAACCTCGATGCCGGACCACTAGCACAGTTTCTGCGCTGGATGGGCGATCTGCTCCAGTTCGATCTCGGCAAATCGCTGGTTTCGGGGCAAAGTGTCTGGGACGAGATCGCGCATCAACTCGGCGCCAGTCTTCAATTGGCGGCGGCTGCCGTGGCGATGTCGCTGATGATCGGGCCACCGCTCGGCCTTTATGCCGGCCTGCACGCGGGCGGCCGGTTTGACCATGCGCTTCTGGTTGTCGCGTCTGCCTTTCGGGCGATACCGCAATTCCTGTTGGGCCTCGTCCTGATCGTAATCGTCGCCGTTCAGTTCCGGCTTTTGCCGTCTGCCGGTTACGGGCAGGTCAGTCACTTTCTACTGCCGTCGGCCACGCTCGCGCTTGGCCTCGCCGCCGCCTCGGCGCGGATTACCCGCGACGCCATGGCGGCCGTTGCAGCCAGTCCCCTCTATGCCTTCGCTCGGACCAAAGGCCTTGGCGATCGGCAGATCCTGTTGCGCCACGGACTTCGCAATGTCGGCGCGCCATTGGTGACATATCTCGGCTTGCAATTCGTGCTGCTCGCCGAAGGCGTTGTGGTGGTCGAGACGATTTTCGGCTGGCCAGGCATCGGCCACGCCCTCATCCATGCGGTGTTTCATCGGGACGTGCCGATGGTTCAAGGCGCCGCGTTGGTCATGGGTCTGGCTTTCGTGGCGATCAACGCCCTCGTCGATCTGGTTGCACGCATCATCGACCCACGCGGATTCCGGCATGACATTTAGTCTCTCTCGTCTGGGATGGGCGCTGCTCATCCTCCTGCTGGCCTTCGCCCTGATCGGCCCCGCGTTCGATACGGTAGGGCCATTCAAGCAATCGCTTTTGAAGGCGTTGGCCGGCGCCGACGGATCGGCCCCCTTCGGTTACGACCATCTCGGCCGGTCGATGTTCTCTCGGCTTGCGCATGCGTTGCGGCTGTCGCTGCTCATCGCCCTTGCGGCGACGGCGACAGCGGCGGTAACCGGCGTCGCGCTTGGCGCTTTGGCGAGTTGGCGCGGAGGCTGGATCGATCGCGGCCTGTCCCTGCTCGCCGATTCATTTCTCGCGCTGCCGGCGCTCTTGATGGTGTTGATGATGGGCGTCATCCTTCCCTCGACACCTCTCGCCTTCTGGGCCGGCATCGCGGCGATTCAGTGGATCGAGTTCTTCCGCCTGACCCGCAGCGCGGCGCGCAGCCACCTTGCGAGCCCCGCGGTGGAAGCCGCGACCCTGCAAGGGTTCGGACCTTTCTGGATCTTCCGCCGTATCCTGTGGCCGGAGATCGGACCGATGCTGCGGACGGCCGCCGCCTTCGGCGTGGCAAACGCCATCGCGGCAATCGCGGCGCTCGGCTTTGTCAGTGTCGGCATGCGCGCGCCTACGCCCGAACTCGGCCTGATGATGGTCGAGCTTCTTCCGAGCTGGCGCGAAGCGCCGATGGCGCTGATCCAGCCCGTGCTCGCGTGTTTCATCCTGCTTCTTTCCCTCAACCTGATCGCCGGAGGGCGGAAATGACGATGTTGATCGCCGAAGACATCACGGTTCGCGCCGGAGCGCAGGCGCTGGTCAACCCGGTCTCGCTGACACTGAACCCGGGCAAGGCGGTCACGGTGCTTGGGGAAAGCGGCTCCGGCAAGAGCCTGCTGGCCCAGGCCATTCTCGGCATCCTTCCCCAGGGGCTGGAAGCGGCCGGCAGGCTCAGCGTGAATGATCGTCCGTTCGATCCTGCAAGGCCGCAGGCCAATCGCGCCTTGTGGGGTCGCCACATTGCCGTGCTGCCACAGGAGCCGTGGCTGGCGCTCGACCCGCTGATGCCCGCGCGCAAGCAGGTGGCGGAAGTGTATGAGCTCCTGCGGTCCGATCCACAATCCGGCGACCGGGCCGCGGCCGATCTCGCCGACCTTGGGCTGGCGGGCGCGGAACAGAAATTCCCATGGGAGCTTTCGGGCGGCATGGCGCAGCGGCTGGCCTTCGCCGCTGCGCGCGCCGGAGGCGGAGCGATCACCGTGGCCGACGAGCCGACCAAGGGTCTGGATGCCGGACGCCGCGACGACGTGCTGGCGCTGCTCCGGCGGGGAATAGACGATGGCGGCGGTCTTCTGACCATCACCCACGATCTCCAACTGGCGGCCGGATTGGGCGGCGAGATTTTGGTGATGCGGGGCGGCGATGTCGTGGAGCGCGGCCCGGCCGAGCGCATCCTTTCAGAGCCGGAACATCCCTATACCCAGGCGCTTGTCGCATCCGATCCGACGACATGGCCTCGACGCCTTGCGCCTGCGGCCGCCGCGCCGCTGATCCGGGCGCAGCAGTTGCAGGTCTCGCGAAACGGGCGGCAGTTGTTCGCTCCCGTCAGTTTCGAATTGTCCGCCGGCCAGATCCTCGGCGTCTTCGGCCCGTCCGGTTGCGGCAAATCGAGCCTTGGCAACGCCCTTCTCGACCTACTGCCCTATACGGGCTCGCTGTGGCGCGATCCGGCGGCGCCGAAGCTGGCTTACCAGAAGCTTTGGCAGGACCCGCCCGCCGCCTTTCCAGCCCGCATCACATTGGGGCAAGGCCTCGATGACCTGATCCGCCTTCACAAAATTGACAAGGCGCGCATTCCGCCGCTGCTGGACAGATTGAAGTTGTCGCCCGACCTTCTCGCGCGCTTTCCGAACTCTGTTTCCGGCGGCGAACTCCAACGCATCGCTCTGCTGCGCGCGCTGCTGCTCGACCCGCGCTTCCTGTTCGCCGATGAACCGACCTCGCGGTTGGACCCGATGACACAGGCGCAGACCATTCGACTGATGCTGGACATCGCCGCGGAACAAGGCTTGGCCATCATGATCGTCAGCCATGACGAGGCGCTGCTATCGGCCATCTGCGACCGGGTCATCCGTCTCAAAGGGAATTGACGACATGGGAAGCGACGACATGGCGTGCGCTTGTGGAGGGCTCGCCTGCGTCCTCGAAGAATGGCTTGACTGAGAAGATCACCCGGAGATGGCGGCCTATGTCGTCCCTCTCCCGACATGGGGGAGCAAAGGCCCGCCCCTTACAACCGATATCCGAACTTCTCGATTTCCCAGCCGTTGATCTCGCGGATCATCGCGTCGGCCTTGGGGTGGGCGGCAAAGATGTCCTGGGTGGTGAGCGCGCGGTTGCGGGTGGAGCCCTTGGCGTGGATTTCGGTCATCGTGTCCCACAGACCTGACAGGCCGGGCTTTTCAGCCTCGAGGCGGCGCATGTCTTCCTCGAAATGTTCGTAGCGGATGTAGAAGTCCACCACGTCCTGTCCGCCGATCATATAGTTGCGATAGTTGGAGGCGATATAGGCTTTCTTCTCGATCAGGAAATCGGTGAAGCCTGAAATGTCGGGATTGTCGGTCTTCTTGTTGCTCTTCCAGAAGAACATCGACACGGCGCGGTCCCAAGGGTTTCTGACCACCGAGAGCTTGGTGTAGTCGTTCCAGATCTTTCCGCCCAGCCGGCGGCGGGCGAGGCTGGCGGGAATGTGGTTGTAATATTTGAGCGGCAACCAGTATTTGCCGAGCCGCGGCTCCTTGCTCATGTCCTTCACGAACAGACGCGCCCAGCCGAAATTGAAATTGGCGGGGCCCTGAAAGCCGTGGCGCGTGCGGATGGCCTCGTCGGCGCGGGAGACCGGGGTGATGATGTCGGCTCCGTCGCAATATTTCGACAGGGCGATTTCCAGCGAGGTGCCGGCGACCTTGCGGGCTTTCAGGAAAATCAGCTTATGCTTATGCGATACGATCATGATCCGGGCCCGTCTCCTCGGCGCGGGTCCGCGCCCGCATGGACCGGTTGTGTAAGCAGACGGCGGCTCAAAGGCAAGGCCCCCGGCGATCCGGGGGCGCTCAGGTCAGAGCGCGAAGTCGCCCGCGCCCAGCGTGATCAGGCCCTTGAGCGCGATCTGGAAATCGGCCTTGCCGTCGCCATTGACGTCGCCTTCGATGAAAGTCAGGTCGTTTGCCGTGCCGGACTTGTCGATCTTCTCGAAGCGCAGTTCGCCGGCGCGATCATGGAAATCCTGCGCCTTGATGAAACGGAAGGCGTCGTTGCCGGACCCGGATTTTGCGTCGATGGCCTTGAGGTCGATGAGGTCGGCGCCGGTGAAATCGAAAATCACGTCGCGATCCTTGCCGACCACGGAATCCGTTCTGGACAGGAAGATGAAGCGGTCCGCCCCCGCCCCGCCCTCGAGCGCATCCTTGCCCGCCCCGCCGGTCAGACTGTCCGCGCCCCGCGCGCCATCGAGGGTATTGGCTACCTTCGATCCCGTCAGCTTGTCGGCGCCGTCGCCGCCCTGAATGTTCTCGACGCCGTTGACGGTCACCGCCACCCCGTCGATGCGCCCCTTGCCCGTGGAGAGATTGATGGTCAGGGCGGATGACACGGCAGCGGCGTTGAGAAGATCGACACCGCCATCCTTGTCGGCGAGCGCCTTGGAATGGCTGTCGACGAAATCCGAGAATTCGTTGGTGAAATAATAGGTGTCTTTCTTGCTCGCCTCGGCGCCGAACAGGTTCACGACCACATCGGACACCGATGTGGCGTCGCCGAAGCCGTCATCGACAAGCGTGACGGTCCAGTCGCCCTGGCTCGACACGCCGCGAAAACCCTGAGCGTGGAAGGTGAAGCTGCCATTGAGCTCAGAGCCATATCCGGCATCGGCGATCAATTCCTGCTTCTGGCCATCCGGTCCGGTGAGATAGCAACGGAAGTCCTGATCATAGGTCGCAGAGACGCTTACCGTCACCGTCACCCGCTCCACCTGAACGCCGGCGGCGAATGTCTCGGTCAATGACGTTCCACCTATATCGCCGTCCGGCAGGCTGATCGAGGAATCGAGCAGATCGGCCGAGGTCGAGAGTTGGTTGGCGCTGGTGGATTGGACATTCCAGCTCTCGGCCAGCCTCACGGCCGCCAGAGCGTCGACCAGGCCGTAGCCGTAATCGAGGCTGTAATGCATGCCGCCGCCATTCCAGTTCGTCGCGCCATTCCAACCCCAGCCGGTGCGTTCGAAACCTGTGATGCTGCCGCCGACATCAGAGCCGACATGGCGGGCGCTGATCGCAAGAATGGTCTGGATGTCACGCCAGCCGAGATCGGCATTGGCGTCTTGCATCAGCGCCACCACGCCCGACACCATCGGGGCGGCGGCGGAGGTGCCGTTGAAGGTCATGGTGTAGTCGCCATCGGCCCCGGCGTCGGTATCGTAACCGTCGGCGCCGCTGCGATCGGTGGTCACCACCTCGCCGGAATAACCGGAGCCGAAGGCTGCGACCAGAATGGGTGCGCCGTAGCTCGAATATTCCGAGACCGTCCCGTCGCGATTGACGGCGGCGACGATGATCTGGCGGGTATCGTTGTCGGTCTGATTGTGATTGACGTCGATCTTGTCATCACGCGAATTGCCTGCGGACTTCACCAGCGCGATGCCGAGACCGCCGCGTCCATTGCCGACCGCATCTTCGATGGCGGCATGCATGAGCGCCACATTCGACGCGCCATCGAATGTGTCGTAATCGCCGGCGCCGCCGAAGCTCATATTGATGACGCCGACGCCCTGCTCCACCGCATCGCCCAGCGCCGAAACGAACTGCTCGCGCCACTTGTCCGCCGTGACGTCATAGCTGATCCGGGCGCCGATCAGGGTCGCGCCATAGGCGACACCGACGCCGCCGACGCCGTTGTTGGCGGCGCCGACGATGCCGATCACCGCCGTGCCATGGTTGTCCGTGGACGAGCCCGGCGCAGCGTCGTCGTCCAGATCAGCATAGTCGCGGTCAGCCGCCGCATCGTAGTTGGCGGAGAGATCCTCATGGTCATGGTCGAACCCGTCGTCGATCACCATGACCTTGACGCCTGCGCCGGTATAGGCGTTCCAGACGGCCAGCACATTGAGATCGAACTCGCCGGCCGCGGAGTTCTTCAAATGCCATTGATCAGAAAATAGCGTATCCGTAGGCGTCGCCATGTCATCCCCCATGCGCCACACTTGCTCAATATTAGCTGATCATAAGCAACAGAGCGCCGCAAGGAGGTTTACGCAGCGGGAGCGTCCCATTTCTGGGCGCATAGCGCGATCATCGCAGGGTGGAACGCGTTCGGACGCCGAAATCCTCGAAGAGCCGGAAGGACGCCGGAGAGCAGCCGGTTTGGCTGCGGCGTCAATCCGCCCCATACAGCTGGTCTCACTGGCTCAGCCTGACATCGGAGACATAGGTGGTGAACAGGCTCGAAAAGCCGCTTTCGATGTCGGAGGCGGAGTCGGCGGCGACGAAATAGTCGGTGTCGGAGGCGCAGGCAGTGAGCGCCGTCTCGATATAATCCCGCCGCACCGTGCTGGCCTTGGCCGAGGCGAGCGTCCCGCTCCAGACGGAGACATAGACGCTCGACGACATGGTCTTGGCCAGCGTGGCGTTGTACTCCGTGTTGCTCTCGGAGAGATATTCCGTGTAGAGGACGCTCATCGTCACGTCGTTGTTTTTGATCGTGTCGCACCAGGACGGATTCATCGGGGTGATGTAGGTGTAATATTTACTCTCCGTGATGAAGCCCTTGCTGGATTGGGCGCCGTCGGTGATCAGCATGACGATCTTCTTGGGCGAGGCCGATGTCGTGC
The DNA here is from genome assembly GCF_005222915.1 of Rhizobium sp. FKL33. GTDB lineage: Bacteria > Pseudomonadota > Alphaproteobacteria > Rhizobiales > Rhizobiaceae > Rhizobium_E. The sequence goes on along the minus strand of NZ_STFX01000039.1, from coordinate 24,687 downwards.
CGTCGCCGCCCTCGCCCACCGTGCTGGCGAAATCCTTAAGCGCCCGGAAGTCGGTGGAGTCGTAGGATGTCGAGGACGACAATTCGCTCGACGACGTCAACAGCGTGCGAATGGCGTCGCGGTCGAGCGTCGGCGCCTTGACGACATGAATGCCATTGGCGGTCTTGTAGCCGCTCGCGGTGAGGCTCGATCCCGTGGTCGAACTGCCCAGCGTATAGATCCCGACCTTGATATAGGTTTCGGTCGCGTCGCCGTCGTCGATCAGGTCGAGCAGCGTGTCGACGGCGTCGAGCTGCACATCGGTGCGCAGCGTGACATTGTTGGCCACGGCGATCGAATAGTTGCTGCCCGAATGGCAGGCGAAGACGCAGCCTGCTTTCTTGAGCATGGTCGTCTGGCCGGCCGTGGTCGACGGCAAAAGCATCGAGGCGGATTTGTCGAGCACGATATAGACATTGATATAGGAACTGCTGCCTCCGGTCGTCGACTGGCTGGACACGGTGACATTGACGCTGTCGACGCCGAGGATGCGCATGAAGGTGGTGGGGACCGCGACCGTCACCGTGGCGGTGATGGTGGAGGCGTCATAATCGATGTCGATGAGATCGGCGGAGGCGGAATAGGCCTCGCTTGTTTCCAGCTCTTCGGCGCTCAGCGAGGCGCTGGATTGCGTGCTGGTGTTGACAGCGATCCATTTCAGAATGGCCGCCTTGAGTTCGGCTTCGGTCATATCCTCGATCTTGCTGGCGGCGAACAACACGGCGGCGTCGAGGTCGGTTTGCATCTCGGCGCGGATATTGTAGGCGCGGACGTAATCGATGCTCGCGCCGACGGCGCCAATCAGCGCCACGAAGACGAAAGCGAAGAGAAGCGCGAAATTCCCGTCTCGGGAATTGATAAACCGGTGCAGCACGAAAATTACCTTTGATTGTATTTCCAATATATACACGTAAAATATTGAGGTACTGCCAACGGGCCTGGAAACAGCGCGCCTCCGGGCGTTCGGTCAGTGGAAGAACCCTCACCATCCCCTTGAAAGGAGCCGTGAGCATCTGGCACAACACGGCAAAGAGGGAGACCAGCCTATGGCGCGCGCGACGAAGTTGAACATCGACAGTCTCAAGGCGCTCGGCGCGGACAAGCTGGCCGCGCTGGTGCTCGACCAATGCGGGCGCGACGCCGCGTTCAAGAAACTGGTCTCGGCGGCGCTGGCCGGCGCGAGCGGGCCGGAGGCGGTGGCAAAATTGATCGACAAGCGTCTCGATGCGCTCGACCGTGCGAGGAGCTATGTGGACTGGAACAAGGAACGCGCCTTCCGCGACGATCTCAACGTCATTGTCGACACGATCATGAAGGAACTCGCGCCCGCGTCCCCCACGCTGGCGATCGAACGGCTTTTGCGCTTTGCGGGAACGCATGTGAACGTCTATCAGCGGGTCGATGACAGTGGCGGCCGTATTCAGGCGGTCTATGGGCTTGCGATCGAACAGATCGGGGCGCTGGCGCCGAAGCTCGGTCCCGAAGACGCCCAGCGTCTGCCCGAGCGGATGCAGGCGGCGTTAATAGAAAGCCACCACGGCTATCTGATCGATGCGGCGCAGGCGGTTCTGCCGCATCTACCCGAGGCGGTGCTCCGGGCGTGGGACATGGTCCTCGTACCCCTCGCCAAGCCCAAGGCGAAGAAGACCGGACGCGGCGGCTTCGACTACGATCCGGTCGAACATCAGGCCTCGGAAATCCGCCAGCTCATCGCACTGAAGCTCGGCGACATCGACACGCTGATCGCCATCGAGGAGGGTCTGCCCGAACACCGGCAGCAGCCGCTTGCGGTGGCCGAACTGCTGTTGTCGGCGGGCCGCGCCGAGGAGGCGCTGGTCTGGGCGCGCAAGACGTCCAAGGGCGGCCTGAAAGTGATGCGCCGCCCCGATCTCGCCGAGGGCGGCATGGTCATGGACTTGGATTCAGTCCTCCGCGCACAACTGGAGGCGCGCATCCTCGACGCGCTCGGCGATAAAGAGGCCGCGCAGGCCTTACGTTGGAAACAGTTCGAGACGACCCTCGATCCGGGCGCACTCAGCGCCTATATCGCAGCGCTCGGCGATTTCGAGGAATTCGAGGCGCTCGACCGCGCCTTCGCCCATGTCATGTCGGCCAAGCAGATTTACCGGGCGCTGTATTTCCTCGCCGGCTGGCCGCGCCTCGACCTCGCCGCCGCATTGGTGGAGCGCGAGGCGAAGCAGTGGGACGGCGCCTATTGGGAGATCCTGTCCGAGGTGGCCGAGACGCTGGAAAACGACCATCCGCTGGCCGCCACCATCCTCTATCGGGCTCTTCTCGACGACATTCTGGATCGGGGGCGCTCGAGCGCCTATGGCCACGGCGCCCGGCACCTGGCGCAGTTGGGCGTCCTGGCGAAACGGCTGGACGCGGACGCCGTCACGCGGCTCGGGCTCAACACTCACACCGACTATGAACTCGGCCTGCAAAAGGCGCATGGCCGCAAGAGTGGTTTCTGGAGCAAAGTGGGGAAGGCGTGATCGCTCTGCGGGGCGAAATGCGACCGCAGGATCTTGTCCGCTTTTCGTCTTTGAAAAAAGACGCGTTCCCTAAAAAGACTGAGGCCCGGCATTGCGCCGAGCCTCGTATAAACTTGTCCATTACCGTGGATTACGAGACCAGGACATTCGCCCTGGTTGACATGACAGCGACCTCGAAAGTCAGCCTGCCTGACGAACAATGTAGTGCTTTCATGGCAGAAAATCAACGTGGTGAAAAGGCGAGCACGCGGACGCCTTTTCACCGACTTCGTACAATGAACCCTTATTCCTCGACGCTGTCGATGGCCTTCCGAGCCTGGACGGCGGTGAGGCGGCGGATTTCGACTTCGTCGCGGCGGGCGGCGAAGATTTCACCCGTCAGCAGCTGGTCGGCGAGATCGGCCGGGAGCGAGACGAGCACGCGGGCGTCGTCGCCATGGATGGCCGAGACTTCGCTGCGGCGGGCCGTGATCATGCCGCCGGCCACCGTATTGTTGGTGTCGGGATCGATCAGGATGAAGGCGCCGGTCGAGCGGTTCTGCTCATAGGCGTCAAACACCGCCTGCTCGTCGAAAGCGAGATGCACGCGGCCGATGGCGTTCATGTCGAGGCTCTCGGCGGCGGCCCATTTGCCGGTCTTGAGATCGAGCTTGGAGATCGGCTCGACCTGCACGCGCTGGCGGCGCGAGCCGGATTTCAGCCAGTAGCGCTTGCCGGGCTGGATGCCGCCGGGCTGCAACGCCACGAGCTGGGCGTCGAAGGCGACGCCGATCATCGGCTGGGCGTCATAGGAGGCGATGAGGTCGCCGCGGGCGATATCGACCTGACGGTCGAGCACCAGCGTCACCGCGTCGCCGGCGACCGCCGCGTTGCGCACGAGATCGAAGGTGACGATCTTGGAGACATTGGCGATCATGCCCGAGGGCAGGATGACGATGGAATCGCCGGGCTTCACCGCGCCGCCCGAAACCGTGCCCTGATAGCCGCGGAAGCTTTCGCCCGGACGCGACACGCGCTGCACGCTCATGCGGAAGCCGGTGGCCTGGGCCGAGCGGACGGGCGCCTTTTCCAGCGCCTCGACGATGGTCGGGCCGTCATACCAGGGCATGGAGGCGCGGCCGTCATAGACGACGTTTTCGCCCTTGAGCGCCGACAGCGGAATGGCGGTGACCTGGCGCACGCCGAGCGACAGCGCCAGTTCCTTGAAATCGTGGCTGATCTTGTCGAATACCGCCTTGTCGTAGCCGACGAGGTCGATCTTGTTGACCGCCAGCACGAACTGGCGAATGCCCATCAGGGTCGCGATGGTGGCATGGCGGCGGGTCTGTTCGAGCAGGCCGGCGCGGGCGTCGACGAGCAGCACCGCGAGATCGGCGGTCGAGGCGCCGGTCGCCATGTTGCGGGTGTACTGCTCATGGCCGGGCGTGTCGGCGACGATGAAGGAGCGACGGTCGGTGGCGAAATAGCGATAGGCGACATCGATGGTGATGCCCTGTTCGCGTTCGGCCTGCAGACCGTCGAGGAGCAGCGCGAAATCGGGCAGGCCGAGATCGTTCTGCTTGCCGCTGTCGCGGTTGAGTGCGGCGGCCTGGTCTTCCTTGACCGCCTTGGTGTCCCAGAGCAGGCGACCGATCAGGGTGGACTTGCCGTCGTCGACCGAGCCGCAGGTGATGAGGCGAAGCGGACGGGAATCGCGGACAGTCGAATGGCTGTCAGCGTTGAGGAGAGCCTGTTCGGCGAGATTGGAGGGGGCGGTCATCTCAGAAATATCCTTCGCGCTTCTTCTTTTCCATCGAGCCGGCCTGGTCGCGGTCGATAGCGCGGCCCTGGCGTTCGGAGACGGTGGCGATTTCGAGTTCGGCGATCACTTCATCCAGAGTAGTCGCCGTGGAGCGGATGCCGCCGGTCAGCGGCCAGCAGCCGAGCGTGCGGAAACGGACCATGCCTTCCTGCACCTGTTCGCCCGGCAGCGCTTCGAAGCGCGGATCCTCGGCCCACATCAGCATGCCGTCGCGCTCGACATATTTGCGGTTCTTGGCGAAATAGAGCGGCGGCAATTCGATGTTTTCGGCCTGGATATAGCGCCAGATGTCGACTTCCGTCCAGTTGGACAGCGGGAAGGCGCGCACGCTCTCGCCCTGGCGGATCATGCCGTTATAAATGTTCCACAGCTCCGGGCGCTGATTGCGCGGATCCCATTTATGGTCGGGCGTGCGGAAGGAATAGATGCGCTCCTTGGCGCGGGAGGCTTCTTCGTCGCGGCGGGCGCCGCCGAAGGCCGCATCGTACTTGCCGGCGTCCAGCGCCTGGCGCAGCGCTTCGGTCTTCATCACGTCGGTATGATAGGCCGAGCCGTGGCTGAAGGGGCCAATGCCCTCGGCCGCGCCGCGCGGATTGGTGTGGACGACGAGGTCGAGATCGAACTTTTCCGCGGTGGCGTCGCGGAAGGCGATCATCTCGGGGAATTTCCAGCCGGTGTCGATATGCAGGAGCGGGAACGGCACGCGACCTGGATAGAAGGCCTTGCGGGCCAGATGCAGGAGTACGGAGCTATCCTTGCCGATGGAATAGAGCATCACCGGGCGCTCGAATTCGCCGGCGACTTCGCGGAAGATATGGATGGCTTCGTTTTCCAGAGCCTTCAGATGCGGATCGAGCGGCTGGCGCGCTGGCGCATCCTTGGTGTGGGCGTCGAATTCAGAAATGTGCATTGTCTACCTTTTCCCGGGATCGGGGTTGTTGTCGGCGGGCTTGTGGAGAGGGCTGAGACCGCCCCTCATCCGGCTGCCGCCACCTTCTCCCCGCTTGGCGGGGAAAAGGGCGATGGAGCGAAGACCTTGCCTCAAGCCCCCTTCTCCCCGCCTGCGGGGAGAAGGTCCCGGCAGGGGGATGAGGGGCATGCCTCAAGGCCCGATGATCAGAGTTCGCTCGAATTGAGCGAGGGCAGCGCGGCTTCCGGCACATGCAGGCCGCATTCGCGCTTTTCGTCATTTTCCCACCACCAGCGGCCGGCGCGCTCGGATTCGCCGGGCTTGATGGCGCGGGTGCAGGGCTCGCAGCCGATCGAGGGATAACCGCGAGAATGAAGAGGATTGATCGGCACGGCCTCATCGGCCACAAGACAGTTGATGCGCTCGATGTCCCAGTCGGCCAGCGGATTGACCTTGAGCAGATTGCGCTCGGCGTCATATTCGACGAAGGGCGTGTCGGCGCGGTTGCCAGACTGACCACGACGCAGACCGGTGATCCAGACCGAAGCGCCCGTCAGCGCGCGGGCGAGCGGCTTGACCTTGCGCACGCCGCAGCAGGCGTGGCGGGCCTCGACGCTGTCATAAAAGCCATTGAGGCCATACTGGGCCGCATAGGCGTCGACATCTTCCTTGAGCGGGAAATAGCGGTTGATGGTCATGCCGTAGCGCGCTTCCGTCTCGGCGATCAACGCCACCGTTTCCGGGAAGAGGCGGCCGGTCTCGAGCGTCGCGACATCGATATCGAAGCGGTTCTGGCCAATGACATGGGTGATCACCTGATCCTCGATGCCGAGCGAGGTCGTGAAGACGACGCGCCCGCCCAAGCTTGCGGCGAGCGACAGGCGCTCCGCCAGATCGAGGCCGGCCATTTTGTCGTTGAGCGACTGCGCTTCCTGGGAGAGATTCATGATTGTCATGTCTTTGGTCCTGAATTCCGATTGCGCCGATAATCGCAAGTCATCGCTGAAATAGACAGAAATGGGTTTCCCTCTCTCCCCGGACCAAGAGCAAATATCTCTTTGATTCCGCTGTTTCAGCGAAAAAGCTGGTGAGGACGCAATCGTCGCCCTGTTGTCGCACCACTATCACGGCGCGCGAGTCCGAACCTGGCTCCAGGCCCGAAATTGTTGCGCAGTCCGGAATAGATTTCTCGTGATGCGGGCTTTTCCCCGCTTCCTGTTTCAACATTCGCCGGTTTTTGGACCTTGAAACAACAAAATTGCGGTCAAACCGCGTCTGGTTTTGCTTTCTGGCTAGAACTGAATTGACTTAATATACCAATTTAATAGGGTTTATGCATTCCGTCGAATAGGAGGACGAACGCATGGTTTACTCTCTCACACGCCGCCACCTCGCATCCCGCGCCGTCGCAGTCGCCATGGGCCTCGCGCTCGCCGGAGGCGGCGTCGCGCCAGCCTTCGCCGAAACGCAGCTGCTCAATGTCAGCTATGACCCGACCCGCGAATTCTACAAGGAATTCGACGAGGTCTTCGCCGCTCACTGGAAGAAGGAAACCGGCGAGGATGTGTCGGTCAAGCAGTCGCATGGCGGTTCCGGCAAGCAGGCCCGCGCAGTGATCGACGGGCTGGAAGCCGATGTGGTAACGCTGGCGCTGGAAGGCGACATCGACGCCATCGCCTCCAAGACCGGCAAGATCCCGGCCAACTGGAAGACCCGCCTGCCCAACGATTCCGCGCCCTACACTTCGACCATCGTATTCCTCGTGCGCAAGGGCAATCCCAAGGGCATCAAGGACTGGGGCGATCTGGTGAAGTCCGATGTGCAGATCGTGACGCCGAACCCGAAGACATCGGGCGGCGCGCGCTGGAACTATCTCGCCGCCTGGGCCTGGGCCAACAAGGAATTCGGCGGCGACGAGGCCAAGGTCAAGGCCTATATCGCGGATCTCTACAAACGGGCCCCGGTGCTCGACACCGGCGCGCGCGGCGCGCTGACCTCGTTTGCCCAGCGCGGCATCGGCGACGTGCTGATCGCCTGGGAAAACGAAGCCTATCTGTCGCTCGACGAATTCAAGGACGAAGGCTTCGAGATCGTCACCCCCAGTCTCTCCATCCTCGCCCAGCCGCCGGTGGCCGTGGTCGACGGCAATGTCGACGTCAAGGGCACCCGCAAGGTGGCCGAGGCCTATCTCGCCTACCTTTACACGAAGGAAGGCCAGACGCTCGCCGCCAAGCATCACTATCGTCCGTTCCAGCCGGAGCTGGCGCCCTCCGATCTCGTGGCGAAGTTCCCCAAGCTGGAACTCGTCAAGATCGACGATCCACTGTTCGGCGGCTGGAAGAAGGCGCAGCCGACCCATTTCGGCGATGGCGGCGTGTTCGACCAGATCTACAAGCCGGCGAACTGAGGTCGGTAGGTAGGAGGGTGGGTTCACCCCCCTCTGCCCTGCCGGGCATCTCCCCCTCAAGGGGGGAGATTAGATGGGGGCGAGGTTTTGCCCAGCCCCTCATCCGGCTGCCGCCACCTTCTCCCCGCGCCTGCGGGGCGAAGGGCGATGGAGCGATAACCTTGCCACATCCTCCTTCTCCCCGCAGGCGCGGGGAGAAGGTCCCGGCAGGGGGATGAGGGGCCTTGCACGCCATTCATCGCAGAACAGAGGGGTGGCCACGAATTCCAGCCCTCTCTCTCACATAACAAAAAACAATCTTCGGAGACGGGCAAAGCCTGCTCCTGCCTCACACAACGGGGAAGTCCATGTCCAACCAACCACTGACCGAGAGGATCGGGTTCAGGCGGCACAGCGTCATACCGGGCTTCGGGCTCAGTTTCGGCATCACTGTCGCCTGGCTCGCGCTCATCATTCTCATTCCGCTCGCCGGTCTCGTGCTGCGTTCAGCCGCGATCGGCGTTGACGGTTATCTGGCGCTGCTCGCCGACGGCCGCACGCTGGCCGCGCTCAAGACCTCCTTCGGCTCGGCCTTCATCGCCGCGCTGGTCAACGTCATCTTCGGCATTCCGATCGCCTGGGCCCTGGCGCGCTACCGCTTTCCGGGCAAGCGCGTCGTCGACGCCATCGTCGACCTGCCCTTTGCGCTGCCGACGGCGGTGGCCGGCATTTCGCTCGCGGCTCTATACGCCAAGAATGGTTGGGTGGGGCAATTCTTCGAGCCTTTCGGCATCAAGATCGCCTTCGGCCCCGCCGGCATCGTGGTGGCGCTGATCTTCATCGGCCTGCCCTTCGTGGTGCGCACGTTGCAGCCCGTGATCGAGGAAATCGACCGCGAGGTCGAGGAAGCCGCCGCCACGCTCGGCGCGAGCCGGCTTCAGGCGATCCGGCTGGTGATCCTGCCGTCCCTGACGCCGGCGATCCTGACCGGTTTCGCGCTCGCTTTCGCGCGTGCGGCGGGCGAATATGGCTCGGTGATCTTCATCGCCGGCAATATTCCCTTCGTCTCGGAAATCGCGCCGCTCTTGATCACCATCAAGCTCGAAGAATTCGACTATGCCGGCGCGACCGCGATTGCGACCGTGATGCTGGCGGTGTCCTTCCTGATGCTGTTCGCCATCAACCTCTTGCAGGCCTGGACGCGGAGATACGCCAATGTCTGACGCCCTCTCCTCCGCAAAGATCCGCACATGGCGCTCGCCGGCCAGCGAAAGCCTCGGCGCGAAGATCGGCATCATGACGATGGCGGTCGTCTACCTGACCCTGATCATCGTGCTGCCGCTGGTCGCGGTGCTGACCGAAGCCTTCCGCAACGGTTTTGAGACCTATGTCGAGGCGCTCAGCGACCCCGACGCCATGGCCGCCATCCGGCTGACGCTGCTGGTCGCGGGCATCGCAGTGCCGCTCAACCTCGTCTTCGGCGTCGCTGCCTCCTGGGCGATCGCCAAGTTCGAATTCAAGGGCAAGGCCTTTCTCATCACGCTGATCGACCTGCCGTTTTCGGTGTCGCCGGTCATTTCGGGTCTGGTCTATGTGCTGCTGTTCGGCTCGAGCAGCGTTCTCGGCCCCTGGCTGAAGGAGAACGGCGTGGAAGTGCTATTCGCCGTTCCCGGCATCGTGCTCGCCACCGTCTTCGTGACCTTCCCCTTCGTCGCCCGCGAACTGATCCCGCTGATGCAGGAACAGGGCACGTCGGAAGAGGAAGCGGCCATCACGCTCGGCGCAAACGGCTGGCAGACCTTCTTCCGGGTCACGCTGCCCAATATCAAATGGGGCCTGCTCTATGGCGTGTTGCTCTGCAACGCCCGCGCCATGGGCGAATTCGGGGCCGTGTCGGTCGTCTCGGGCCATATCCGCGGCGTCACCACCACGATGCCACTGCATGTCGAGATCCTCTACAACGAGTATAATCTCGCCGGCGCCTTCGCCGTGGCTTCGCTTCTCGCCCTTCTCGCCCTCTTCACCCTCGTCGTCCGCACCGTGCTCGAAATCTGGTTTTCGCACGGCATCGCCGGCGGCAACGGCTCGCATTAAGGTTCACCACCATGGAAATCCGCATCAAGAACATCCGCAAGGAATTCGACCGCTTCCCGGCGCTGCATGACGTGTCGCTCGACATCCGCTCGGGCGAACTCATCGCGCTGCTCGGCCCCTCCGGCTCAGGCAAGACCACGCTTCTGCGCCTCGTCGCAGGCCTCGAGCAGGCCACCACCGGCCGCATCTTCTTCGGCGAAGAAGACGCCTCCTGGAAACCGGTGCAGGAGCGCAATGTCGGCTTCGTCTTCCAGCATTACGCGCTGTTCCGTCACATGACGATCCTCGACAACATCGCTTTCGGCTTGACGGTCAGGCCCAAGGCGACGCGCCCGCCCAAGCAGGAGATTCGTCGTCGCGCGCTCGAACTTCTCGACATGGTGCAGCTGACCGGGCTCGAAAAGCGCTATCCCAACCAGCTGTCGGGCGGACAACGCCAGCGCGTGGCGCTGGCCCGCGCCATGGCGATCGAGCCGCGCGTGCTGCTGCTCGACGAGCCGTTTGGCGCGCTCGACGCCAAGGTGCGCAAGGAACTGCGCAAATGGCTGCGCGACTTCCACGACCGCACCGGCCACACGACCATCTTCGTCACCCATGACCAGGAAGAAGCGCTGGAGCTCGCCGACCGCGTGGTGGTGATGAGCCAGGGCAAGATCGAGCAGATCGGCTCGTCAGACGACGTCTATGACCGGCCGAACTCGCCCTTCGTCTTCTCCTTCATCGGCGACAGCGTGGAGCTGCCGGTGGCGGGCGCCAATGGCCGGACGCTCTATAACGGTGCGCCCGTGGGCATCGCCTCGACGGCGGACGGCCCGGGCCGGCTGTTCTTCCGCCCGGCCGACGCCGAACTGGTCTCCGAAGGCGCGGGCGTGACCGGAACCGTGACCGGCCTGCGCCGTCTCGCCGGCACCCGCATCATCGAGCTCGATGTGGGAACCAAGAGCGAGCCGCGGCTGATCGAGATCGAGGTTCCGCTGGAGGCGCAGGTGAGCAAGGGGCAAGCGGTGACGTTCAGGCCAGCGCGGTGGAAGGTGTTTCAGGGGTGAGGCAAACGAGAGTGACGGGAAGCGGCGATATGTCGTCGTCGCTACTCTCCTTCTCTACCGGATGTTCTGTCGACGAGAGGATCAGTCCAGGACGATTTTCTCTGGCCTTCCAGTCGGCCTGGACGATCGACGGCATATCGAGAAACGGATCGTCCCGCGGCGGCGACATCGCGCAACAATGTTTCCGCCGACGAGATTACCCCAAAATTTTCGAGTGTCTTCAGCAACATGCGCGTGGACAGCAGATAAAATTGCGGTCCGAGGCCGCGAATGAGTCCGTCTCCAAGGCCCGCATCCTCCGTCAAGACCAGAACAAGTTCGTCGCCTGGGTTGAGCCTCGGCAGTTCATGCAGAAGCCAGGCGATCGATGCATCGCCAATGCCTTTGGACGGCAAGTGATCGCATCCGGCCTCTTCCTCTGCGACAGCATCGCGCCAGAGCGGGAGAAGCGGAGTGTCCATTACGCGGAAGCGCTTGCCGTCGAACGCTCTGAACCACTCGGCCAGCCGGTTGGCGCCCAGCTTTTCCGGATAACGGAGACATTCCGCTGCAACCACATCGGATACGGTGACGGGGCGAGAGAAACTGTCGAGAAGATCCAGTCTATCGACTGCTGCGAGACTGATCAGCGGCCCGCTGTCAACGATCACGATATTGACGGGTATGCGCCGATAGCTGATCACGCTGCGCGAACCCCGGATCCTCCGGGGTCACGGTCCTCATCCTGCATTCGGACGACGATTGCGCGCGACAAAGCATCGACGACGCGGGCCTCCGCTTCGGTCGGCTGCAACCGGATAGCCACTTCGCAAGAGTTGGCGAGCGCGTAGAGTTCCATCACGTTGCGCGCGCCCGACAACGCCATGGCGCGCGACGCGGTGATGTCGCCATCCTGCCAAGCCTGTAACGCATCATGCACGGACATCATGGCGACACGTCTCTCCGGGTCTCTATCCGATCCAGAATAGGCCTACTTGGCCCCGCTTTCAAGCCGCCGCCGTGTTCGCCAACTCCCTCACACCAGGAAGATGCTGATGATCGGAAAGGCGGTGAGCAGGATAATGCGCAGGAGATCGGCGGAGACGAACCAGGTAATGGCCTTGTAGGTCTCGCGGATCGGCACGGTGCGAGCCATGGCCGAGATGATGAACAGGTTGAGCCCCACTGGCGGTGTGATCATGCCGATCTCGGCGACCATCAGCACCAGAATGCCGAACCAGATAGCGAAATGTTCGGGCGTCATGCCGAAATCCATCGCCGTGACGATCGGGAAGAAGATCGGGATGGTCAGCACGATCATCGACAGCGAATCCATGATGCAGCCGAAGACGATGTAGAGGACCAGGATGATGATCAGCACCGTCATCGGCGCAAAACCCTGCGCCGTCACCCATTCCGCGCCCATCTGCGGCAGCCGCGAAAAGGCCAGGAAGGAATTGAATACGGTGGCGCCGAGCACGATGAAGAAGATCATGCCGGTCGACACCGCGGTCTCCCTGAGGCATTGCATCAGCGCGCCGCCGGCCAGCCCGCCACGCAGCCAGGCGACGAGGCCGGTTCCGGCCGCGCCGATGGCGGCCGCCTGGGTGGGCGTGAACCAGCCGAGATAGATGCCGCCAACCACCAGGAAGAAGATCAGCGCCACCGGCCATACGGCGATCAGCGCCGGGATGCGCTCTGCCCAGGGAAGGCGCGGGGAAGACCCGGCCGAGCCCGGATGAAAGCGCACATAGAGCGCCACGACCACGAGATAGGACGCCGCCGCGATGATGCCCGGCACGAAGGCGGCGAGAAACAGCTTGGCGATGTTCTGTTCGGCGAGGATGGCGTAGAGCACCAGCACCACCGACGGCGGAATGAGAATGCCCAGCGTGCCGCCGGCGGCCAGCGAGGCGGTGGCGAGACCGCCGGAATAGCCCTTGGCGCGCAATTCCGGCAGGGCCACCTGGGCCATGGTGGCGGCGGTGGCGAGCGACGAGCCGCAGATCGAGCCGAAACCGGCGCAAGCGCCGATCGCCGCCATGGCGACGCCGCCCTTGCGGTGACCGAGGAAGGCGGACGCCGCGTTGAACAGCGCCTGGCTCAGGCCGCCGCGGGCGGCGAACTGGCCCATCAGCAGAAAGAGCGGAATGATCGACAGCGAATAATTGGCGTTGGTGTTCCACGCCACCGCCTTCATCTGCGCGAGAATCACCGTCCATTTGCCGGTGACCATCCAGGCGCCGACCACGCCGACGCCGAGCATGGCGGCGCCGATCGGCACGCGCAGGAAGATGAGCAGGATCAGGACGGGAAAGGACCAGAGTCCGATTTCGACGCTGCTCATACATGTCCTCCGAAGGATGCTTCGCCATCACGGCCTTTGCGAATGTCCTCGATGTCGACGAAGACGGTGTAGAGACTGACCAGGGTTGCGATCACCAGGAAAACCAGGCCGATGGCGAAGCCCCACCAGATCGGCAGCAGTAGCAAGGGCGTGGTTTCGCCATTTCGGATCTTGTCGAACATGCCGATGGCATGGCGCCATGCAACGAGCCCAAACAGCGCGGTGATCACGAGATCGCCGACAAGCTGCGTCCATTTCATCGCACCACGCCCCATCGGCTGCACGAAGAGATCGACCCCGACATGGCCGCGCCGCAACTGGCAATAGGGCATGAAGGCGAAAACGGCAAAGCCGCACAGCGCCTCGACCAGCTCGATCTCGCCAGGCAACGGCCGGATGGTCAGCGCGCCGGCAATCGACAGGCCGGTCAGCACCATCGCTATCAGCAGGCAAAAGCCTCCGAACAGCACGCCGGCAATTGAACCGGCTTGGGCAAGCCTCGCCATCGTCGTCATGATCGTCCTCTTTGGGTCTGTTGCTTCAGATATCCGAGGTCTGCGCCAGCCTGCCTAGTCGCAACAGGACGAGACGGGCGGCGCAAGCGAGTCCTATGCGCCTGGAGGCCAGGCGCATAGCTCCCGTTCGGCGGATGGTCCAATTAGTGGCTGCTTTCGTTGATGAACGCGAGAGCGTCGTTATAAAGCGCCGAACCGTCCAGCCCCTTGCCATTCATCTCATCGATCCAGGACGTCGCGACCTTGTCGCCGAGTTCGCGCCATTTGGCCGTTTCCGCCTCGTCGAGCGTGATGATTCTGTTGCCGGCCTTGACCGCGATCTCGCGCCCGCGGACATCGCCGGCATCCATCGCCGCGCCGAACTGGGTGGCCAGAGGCAGGCCGGAATTGTCGTCGATGACCTTTTTGAGATCATCCGGCAACGCGTCGTAACTGTCCTTGTTCATGGCGAACAGGAAAGCAGCGGTATAAAGTCCGCGATCACCGGAAAACTCGGTGTGATTTGGGGCGAGTTCGGCGACCTTGATCGCCGGCGTCACCTCCCACGGGGCGACGGAGCCATCGATCACGCTTTTGGACAGAGCCTCCGGCACCGCCGTCACCGGCATGCCGACCGCAGCGGCGCCCATGGCTTCCAGCATGCTGTTGACCACTTTCGACGTGCCGCGCAGTTTCAACCCGCTCATCGCCTCGACGGATTCGACGGGCTTGGAGGCGATGGTGTGAATGAGACCCGGTCCATGCGCATGGACCGCCAGAACGTGGAAATCGGCGAGTTCGTCCTTGAGATTCTTCTCGTAATATTTGTAGAAGGCCTTGGACGTCGCCTCGCCGGTGGTGACCATGAAGGGAAGCTCGAACACTTCAGTCTTGGGGAACCGGCCCGGCGTATAGCCGGTGACGGTCCAGCCGATGTCGATCACGCCATCGGCCACCTGATCGACAAGATCACCCGGCTTGCCGCCAAGCTGCATGGCGGGGTAGATTTCGATGTCGATGCGTCCGCCGGATTCCTTCTCGACCTTTTCCGCCCAGGGCGTCAGCACCTTGGATGGAATCGTCGCCTGCGGCGGCAGGAAGTGCTGAAGTTTCAAGACATAGTCCGCCGACATGGCGGAACCGGACGACATCGTCAAAACAAGGCCGCAAAAGCCGGCCGCGAAATGGTGGCGCTGCATCGTATTCCTCCTCCTATGGCGGCTTGGGCGTCTCATGACGTGATCCCGCCTCCGCATCGCGCTCAAAAGATCCTCCTCGAGGCGAGCGCGGCCTCTCTCGCCATAGTTTATGAAAGCCAGCCCCTCGACAAATAAAAACTTTCAGAGTTTTCATAGCATTTTGGTTATATTTATTACTGTAATCGGACCAGCACTCATTACATTTATCTAATGCCCGGTCCCGCCCCGCGCCATTGAAGGGGATAGCACTCGACCGCGCGCCCGGCAATTTCGGCCGGGGTTGATCTTCGGGCGTTATCGGATTATATCTCCCGCATCGATACTTGCTTGCGACCTTTGGCCGAGACGACGCGCTCTTTCAGATTTCCTCTCAATTTCGATCGCCCATGCGACTGGCCGTGTGGGACAACCTCGCGATTTGAAAGGAAAATCGTCATGAACACTGGTATCGTCAAGTTCTTCAACACCACCAAGGGCTTCGGCTTCATCGCTCCGGAAGAAGGCGGCAACGACGTGTTCGTGCACATCTCCGCCGTCGAGCGTTCGGGCCTTTCGGGCCTGGTCGAAGGCCAGAAGGTTATGTTCGACATCGTCCGCGATCGTCGTTCCGGCAAGAACGCCGCCGACAACCTGCGCGCGGCTTGATTGTTTTTCCGAGCCGCCGGCTGGCTTGCGCCAGCGACGATGCGGCAAGGGTTTGACGAGAGGTCGGGAACCACTCCCGGCCTTTTTTACTTTTCCATGGATTGCGCGTCTGTCTGACCGATCCACAACCGGCGGCGCCCATGTCGCCCGCCAGACTTCAAGGAGTTCGAATGCAAGTTCTCGTCCGTGACAACAATGTCGACCAAGCCCTCCGGGTTCTGAAGAAGAAGATGCAGCGCGAAGGCCTGTTCCGCGAAGCCAAGAAGCATACGGCCTATGAAAAGCCGTCTGAAAAGCGCGCCCGCGAAAAGGCCGAAGGCATTCGCCGCCAGCGCAAGCTGCAGCGCAAGAAGCTGCAGCGCGAAGGCCTGCTGCCCGCGCCGAAGCGCGCCGTGCGCCCCTCGCGCTGATTATCGAGCGCTTTCAATTCCGAAAATGCGCCGCGCGAAACCTCGCGCGGCCGCCGCTCCCCAGAGAGGAGACCGCGCATGACCGCGACCAAGGACGCCTTCTTCAACCAGGCCAAGATGACGAGCCAGGAAAAGGCAGCCCAGACCAACCAAACCGCCCGCCGCATCATCGACGAAGAAACCGCCGCTCGCGAAAAGAAGACCGAGCGCCTGCGCCAGGCGCGCATGGAGCAGCAGGACGCGGAGCCGGTCGTGACGCCGGTGAAGAAGAAGGCGAAGAAGTAGAAGGCGAGCTTACGCTCGCATTATGCGGCGTCGTTTTCGATCAGCCCAGGCATGTCCTTGCTGAGATTAATTTCCGGATGCGCCGTGGCAGTCTCTTCTCTGGCTGAGATAGATTTCCATATCGAATGGTTGAGGCGCCCCACTCGACAGCCCTTCATTGACAAGAGCTTGCAGTTTACTGAGGGCAATCGACACCACCCGGCGTTCTCTTGCCGCTCTGGCTATATCACTGTCGCTGCGATCGTCGTCCAATAAGTCGCTCCTCAGCAGTCTGACCAAAACCCAGGATCGGCTGACGTAGCGTAGCAGCGAAGGCGCATTTGGTCGACAACGCCGCACTCTTCAAGCGCGACGTCATCCTCGGCCTTGTGCCGAGGATCTAAGACATCAACAAAATCAAGCCGTTGCGGATGTTCGGGACGGGCCCGAGCATGACGGAGGAGAGGTTTCAGACCTCAATCGGCAGCTCTGCCCCTCATTTCCCGCCGCAGCAGCCGGTTTCCGCCTTCGGCGTGCAGCAACTCTCGGTGTGATTGTCGCGGCTGTGGTCGTTCTTCTCGGCCGGCAGGTCCATGGCGATGTTGGAGGCGAAGAAGCCGTTGGGCTTCAGCGTGAAGCCGGCATATTCGACCGGCATGATCGGGAAGTCCTCGGGCTTGCAGACATGGGTGTGGCCGAAGGAGTGCCAGAGCACGATATCGGCGTTTTCGATGTCGCGATTCTGCTGGACATATTTCGGCAGGCCGTCTCCGCCGGCATGGACATTGGGGTAGTCGCCGCTGGCGTATTTCTCCTTGGGATCATAGGCGGTGACCCAGACATGCTTCTTGGCGAAGCCGCCGCGCTGGGCGACGGTGGAGTCCGGTTGCGCCAGCATGACCGGCGACGGCATGACCACCAGCTTGTAGCCCGGCGCCTTGCCGACCGCATTCTTCACATTGGGGTTCTGGACCTTCCAGTAGCGGCCGGTTTCGCCATTGGCGTTCTGCGGACTGTCGAATTCGCGCTTCAGCGTGCGGCTCGTCGTGTCGAAGACGTTGCCATAGGGATTGTCCTCGCCCCAGGGGCGCGGCAGGAATTCGTGCTCGGTGACGGTGTTGCCGGAGCCGTCGATATCCATATGCAGACGGGCGTTGAAGAAATGCTGGTGGGTGGGGCCGCCGAGATTGTCGTCGACCATGCCGCCCCAGCGATAGGTGTCGCCATCGGCGATCGCGGTGGTCTGGATGATACCGGTGAGCTTGGCTTCCAGCTGGATCGTGCCGTCCTGATAGAGATACCAGTAGAATCCGTAGTCGTAATTGCCGACGGTGGCGAAGAAGGAAATGACGAGGCGGCGCGAACGGCGGACTTCGAAAATGCCGTTGCGGAATTCATAATGCTTCCAGAGGATGCCGAAATCCTCCTCATGCATGCAGATGGCGTTCTTCATCACGAAGGGCTGGCCGAGATCGTCGGCCGAGGGCACGTCGAAATAATGGATCTGGCCCAGGCAGTCGCAGCCGAGTTCCAGGCAATTGGCGAGACGGCCCAAGCCATACTCACCGGCGTCGAAGGCGCTCTTCCAGTAATGGTTGGATGAGGGATCGGCATAGGGCACGACCATTTCGGTGACGGAGGCGCGGAACATGACCTTGCGCTCCTTGCCGTTTTCGGAGGCCGCGAGTTCATGCAGCACCAGGCCTTCGCGCGGGGTGAAGCCGACGCGGAAGCTCCAGCCCTGCCAGCTGACCTTCCAGCCGTCGACAGTGAAGCTCGGCCCTTCGGGCTGGACGATGTGCAGCGGCTTGAGATCGGTGCGGGTGACCGGGAAGGTCTCGCGGCCGTAATTGCGCTTCTTCTTCGGCACCGGCACGATCTTCTCGTCGTCGACGAGGTCGAGCACCTTGTTGTTGATCAGATCGACCACCGCGACGACGCCGTCGATCGGATGGGCATAGGCGTTGTCGCGGATATCCTCACGCCAATAGGCGATGGCGCGAACGATGCGGGCGCCCTTTTCGAACTCGCGGCCGAAATAGCCCGACGAAAAAGGATCGATCTGGATCAGCGGAATGTCCTCGTCGGTGACGCCGCGCTTCTTGACGGCGGCGACCCAGCGCGGATCGGCCTTGACGGTGGCCTCGATGGTTTCGAATTCGTAGAGCATCACCGGCGGCTGGCCATAGGGCGCGCTGTCGAGCGGCAGGCGGATATGCGAGGCGATTGCCTTGGCGGAGAGATCGACGATGCTCTCATGCGTTTCGCCGGTGGTGAGGTCCATGGACAGGATGAAGGCGAGACGCGGCAGGGGCTGGCCGGCGCGATAGGCCGAGAGCGTGGCCTTGTCGGGCTCCTCCAGACGGACGATCGGGAAACGGATGGTCTCGGCGAGCGCTTTCTCGTCCTTGAGGATGGCGACGGCTTCGGCGATTTCGTCGAGGCTGAGGAGATCGAGCGGATGGGCGGTTTGGGCGGCGACGGCGTCCATGGCGGTGTTTCCTTGATAATACGGGAGAGTTGGTCCCGCGGGCGCCTGGGGCTCGCGGGACGACGTTGGGCTTAGCCGCGGCCTGAGCAGATCTGGTCGATCATCGCCTCGCCATGGATGCAGAAGATCGAGCAGAAGGCGTGGGCTTCGGCGGCGACGGCCAGCGAGAGGGCGAGGATGAGCCCGACGAGCAGCCGGTCGGCGATGGGCAATCTTGCGAGCGCGGTCATTCGAAGGCCTTTCCGAGCGTGGCGTAGAGGTCTGGACGGCTGGACTTGACCCGGAGCGCAAAACCCGCGCCGGCGAGGCCGACAAGGGCGATGGCGTAGGGGAAGGCTTTCACGATCAGGCTTTCGCTGCCCGACAGCAAGGAGAGATTGGCGATGACCAGACCGAGCGAGCCGAGAAGGCCCGCCAGCGCGACGATGGGGGCGACGGTGGTCGTCCAGACGCCATAGCGCGAGGGGGTCTTGCGGAAGAACATCACGATCGCCACGCAGACCAGAACCTGCACCGCGAGAATGCCGATGACCGCGAGCGCCGACATCCAGGAGAACACCACCGCATAGGGATCAGCGCCGCCGAGGATGAACAACGCGAGGATCACCGCCGCGGTGGCCGATTGCAGCCAGCCGGCCACATGCGGCGAGCCGTGCTTCGCATGCGCCTTGCCGAGCCCCTTATGGGCGAGGCCTTCGCGGCCGAGGGCGTAGAAGTAGCGGTTCAGCGTGTTGTGGAAGGAGAGCACGCAGGCGAACAGGCTGGTGATCAGCAGCACATTCATGACCTGGCTCGACCAGGCGCCGAGAATGGCGTCGGAGGCGTTGAAATAGAAGGTCTCGAGGCCCGCGCCTGCAACTGCCTGCACCTTCGACGGGCCGTAATACAGGGTGATGGCCCAGGTGGAGAATGTGTAGAAGACGGCGATCAGGAGCACGGCGACGTATGTGGCGCGCGGAATGGTCTTTTCCGGATTTTCCGCCTCCTCGCCGAAAATGGCGGTGGCTTCGAAACCGATGAAGGAGGCGACCACGAAGACCAGGGCGACGCCGAGACCGGGACCGAAGACGGTGGCCGGCGCAAACGACGTCATGGTGAAGCCTTCCGGCCCGCCGCCAGTGAAGAGAATGCCGAGATCGAGCAGCAGCAGGATGACGATTTCGGCGACCATGCAGATGCCGAGAATGGCGCCGGAAAAGGCAATGTTGCGCTGGCCGCAGACATGCACGATGGCGAGCGCCGCAAACGTCCAGACCCACCAGGGCAGATCGGCGCCGAGACCGGCCATGGCGCCCGCCATGAACACGCCGAACAGGCCGTAGACCGCGACCTGGATGGCGGTGTAGGTGACGAGCGCCATCAGCGCGCCGCCGACGCCGGCCGGCTTGCCGACGCCCTGGCTGATATAGGTGTAGAAGGCCCCGGCCCCGCCGACATGGCGGCTCATGGCGGTGAAGCCGACCGAGAAGACGAGATAGAGCAGGCCGGCGAGCACGAAGGCGCCGGGCACGCCCGCGCCATTGCCAAAGGCGAAGGCGGCCGGCGTCGCGCCGACCACGGCGGTGAGCGGCGCAGCCGCCGCCACCACGAAGAAGACGATATGGGCGAGACCGACAGAGTTTTTCGCCAATCGGTCTGACGATGCGGGCATGCTGGCTTCCAAAGTCATGACAACCCCTCTTTTGCTTGATTTATATCAAGAGGGTAGGCGCGGCATCTTGGCGCGGAAATTGCAACTTCCGCCAATGAATCGATATTTCGCGCCAAGGGGCGCCGAGGAGACCGTGGAAATGGCAGCTGCTCCTGATTTCATCACCCGCATGCCTGCGATTGCTTCAATTCGCGCCTCGGTGCTGATGCCGCTGGTGCAGGAAATCGACAAAAGATCGGGAAAGACCGACCTTTTGCTCGCCTCACACGGGATTTTGCGGGGTCAGCTGACGGATCCCTATGCTGTGACGCCGATGGCCCGCTATATCGCGCTGTTCGAAGACGCCGCCTCGATCCTCGGCGAGCCCCATCTCGGCGCCCGACTGGGATCGGCCACCAAACCCGCCGATATCGGCCCGATGGGGGTATTGTTTTCCCTTTCGCCCAGCATCAAATCCGGCTTTCGACGCATGGCCAAACATGTCAACGCCGTGCAGGGCGCGACGCAATCCGGACTGATCGAGGACGGCGACACCTATATCTGGAGCTATCGGCTGACCGACCCGGCGATGTGGCCGCGCCGCCAGGACAGCGAGTTCTCGATGGCCGCGCTGGTGGAACTGGCGCGCTCCTGCTTCCATCGCGGCTGGACGCCGCTGGAGGTGCATTTCGAACATGCGAGCCCTCGCGACCCCGGCCCGCTGGAGCGCATATTCCGCGCGCCGCTGCGCTTCGGCCAATCGAGCAACCGCGTCGTGATGGCTCGGGACAGCGCCGACAAGATCCATCGCAGCGAGGATGCGGCGCTGACCGCCGTGCTGGAGCGGCATATCGCCGACATCGTCGGCGACACCGACCATGAGCCGACGCTTGCGGAAAAGGTGTCGTCGCTGATCGCCATTTTCCTGGGGCATCGGCCGATCTCGGCATCCGCGCTCGCCGCAGAACTCGGCATGTCGCCGCGCACGCTGCAGCGGCGGCTGGCCGAACAGGGGCTTTCGCTGCGCGGGATGGTGCAGGCGCATCGGAGGTCGCTGATGGACCAGAAGCTCGCGGAACATACGCCGAAAGCGCGGATCGCCGAGGCGTTGGGCTATGCCGACGGCACGGTGTTCTGGCGCGCGGCGCGCGGATGGAAGGCGGAGAAGAGCTGATCAGGCTGCGAGCGGCCGGCCGATCGGCGTCTTGCGGCTGGCGAGAATGAAACTCAGACAGGCGAGAAACACCGCAAGCGCCGCAACCGTCGGCAACAGACCGCTTTCGGGCGGCGCGACCCATGGCTTGAGCGCCGCCTGCAGGCCGACAACGGCCTGCGCGGCGGGGGCCGAGCCGGTGAGCATCATCACATAGGCCGGCAGGCTAGTGGAGGTGGCGATGGTGAAGGAGAAGGAATAGGAGGCGACGAAGCCGGCGACATAGGCGACGAGCCTCAGCCCCGGCTCGGCGGCGCGGCGGAAGAGCTCAACGGGAAAGCAGAGAAAGGCCACGAGCGCCGCGAGATAGAGCGCCTCGATAGGCAGCGCGGCCAGCACTTTTTCGAGCGCAATGCGGGCAAACCAGAGATTGCCCACCGAGGCCAGGAATTCCGCGCTCGCCCCGAACCAGACGAACAGCGCCAGCCCCCAGAGCGGGCTCATGCGCAGATAATGGATGCGCAACACGCTGGCCGCCAGCAGGACGGCCGCGGCGGCGAAGAGCCCATAGGGCCTGACCACGGCATTGAGCCGCGCCTCGACATCGCCGCAGCCGCCCACTGCCGCCGCGCAGCCCGAAAGCCGGAAGAACAGCCAGGAGGCGTAATAGAGATAGAAGGAGAAAAACACCCAGGCCCCGACGGCGAGCGCCGCCCATCTGAGATAGCGTCCGGCAAACATGTTTCCGCGCGGCCTCCCCTGCTCTTTCGCAGCGGACGACAAGGCGAGCCTGGAGCGCCCGACTCCGGGGACGAACGGTTCCCCGGAGCCGGAACGATAAGCCCGGGCCTCATGCCCGCAAGCGCAACCCTATATTAGCAAAGCGAAGGCGCTCCGCTCGAAAGTATGAGAATGGGGTAAAGAGGATGCGGCGGAGGGGGTGGGTGGTGTGTTGGAACGGGACGGGGTGGACCATGCAAAGATCATCCTTGATGCAACTTTTTCTTTGCAATAATTTATGTACTTATATCTTTCATATACTTACCTTCAAAAACCGAGAGACCTTGATAAGGCGACATCCTTTTCACAATAGTTTCATCCACCCGAAATTTTCGCAAATACCATTTACATTTTTACATTTTACGTTTTAATATGATTTGCAAACTGATAATTTTTTAGCGTGATTATCCGGAGATCCCTATGATTGATCTTATCAGCCCCACAAGTCGAAATGTAGATTTATCATTTCTCCATCCAATTTTTCGCGACGCTATTGAGCGATTAAAAAATGAGCTAGAAGACGCGGAAATTCCACTTGTAATATTTGAAGCATATCGGACTCCGGTTCGTCAGGCTTATCTCTATGCGCAAGGTCGCACAACAAAAGGGCCGATCGTTACATACGCAAAACCTTGGTACTCATATCATCAATACGGGCTTGCGGTCGATATGGTTTTTGGAGGACCGGGCAAATGGACTTGGTCGGAGCCGAAAAAAGGCATGTGGAAGAAATATCATGAACTCGCCAAGAAAAACGGTTTGACGCCGCTCTCTTTCGAAACCCCCCACGTTCAACTCGGTGAGACATCAAGCAACGCTCTCAGCGAAGGACGGTACCCTGACGGCGGGGACGCTAATTGGGCAGAAAACCTAGCAAGCGCAATTAGTTCATGGCACGGAACGCCGCCAGCCCCACCTTTGCCCAACATATTTGAGAAAGCGCCAGTGACTTAATTAGCAATCCAGCGAGATAAACAAATGACTGAATTACTACTGTCTCGTAGACTTGCAATGATATTGGTTTTCGGACATGTTGCTCTGTTTTTCTTTGGATTGATTGTTGCCGGGCTTGGCAGGCTCCAGTTAACTGATTCAGTACAAATGATCCTCATGGGATCACCTTTATTGGCCGTTGTTGCTTTGTCTGGGTTTACACACACCATGGGGAGGATGCATATACCGGACGGTGACACCCCTGTTGACGCCTCGATTTCCTTTTTTTACCAATGCATAGTTGCATCATTTTTAATGGCACTATTCATAGTGTATAGCATGGGTTTGTTTCGTACTGAAAATATTTTAAGCGCCGACGGCATAAAGATATTAGTAGGTAGCGTTGAAACTGTCCTGGGTGGGTATATCGCAAGCATTAAAGACAAGCTATTCGTCAAATGAGGGAACCGATGATGCACGCTCAGAATGTTATAAAGACAATTTTGTCTGCATCTATAATCCTAAATTACTCTCCAGTCAGGTCTCAGGAATTGCCATTGAATGGTATCCCGACCAACACACTAAACCGCGTAATGGAACTCAAAAAACAGGGAAAACAGCCTGAGGGAGTCCGCACATCATCAAACCAGACCATTAAAAATATATATGATACATTCAGAACCTGCTACACCTGCTTCGGCACAGGAGTAATTTACTACCTAGGCGACTTATCAGGACTTAAGTTGCAAAGCAACACTACAAACAAAAACATTTTTACATATCAAGAATCAAATAATCCTACAACAAAAATTATAGAAAAACTAAAATATTTGATTTCTGTAGAATCAGCGCGAATTGATGACGTATGCACAAGGCCTTTCTTAGGGGACACCAATGAAACGGATAGCATACTTGGCGATGGCGCATCGTTAAATGTCGTAACCCCATCTGAAATATTTTCGGCAGAGCGGCCAGGCCTGTGGCTTAGCTTTACTATCACGGTCATAAACAATGAAAGCGTAACTTCTTGGACTGAAGGGTTGTATGAAAAACACAAGTTTATAATTGACAACCTAAGATATTCACCACGCGGATTTTGCGTCGCCCTACTCTCTAGTCCACCACTGCCGAACAATGTTACTGATTCTTTTGAGGATGAAGTTAGACTTTCGATAGAGAAAAGAATTTCAAGTAGTATCGAAATATATTTCAATATCAAGGGATGAAATCAACGTACTTATTCAATTTTCAGCAAATGTAAATTTATCTTCATAAATTACTAATTTTAATAGATAATATTGTCCACTTCGCTTAAGAAATTTACAGCGCTTTCGTCACCCATTTGTTGAGGCTCACCCCATCACGGCGCGCCGCATTGGCGACCGCCTTGTGCAGGACGGGATCGGCGCGGACCATGAATTGGCCGGAGAACGGCTTTTCCGGCTCCTCGCCGCGTTCCGCGCAAAAGGCGAGATAGTCTTCGATGGAGTCGGCCAACGCCTGCTTTAGGCCGTATACTCATAAACGGGCTTCCGCTTTGGGATTGATGATGATTCAAGGCTGCCATTGATTTGGGAGCTTTTTTGAT
>NZ_STFX01000004.1 GCF_005222915.1 Rhizobium sp. FKL33 | reverse complement strand
CAAAAAAGCTCCCAAATCAATGGCAGCCTTGAATCATCATCAATCCCAAAGCGGAAGCCCGTTTATGAGTATACGGCCTAGCCGCACCCGGAGTCGACGGGCTAAAAGAAGGAGCCAGCCATTTCCGGCGTGCCTTCGAGTGCATGCGCCATGAATTCCAACGCGTTTTTCAATTCGTCTCGGGCGATAGGGCCGCCGAGACATATCCGCACCGCTTCTTCCGGGGCTCCCTCCACGGTGAAGGCGTCGGCGGAAACGATGCCCAGACGGGTGTTGCGCATATGCGCGCCGAAGCTCGACCGCGTCCAGCCGTTTTGCAGCGGCATCCAGATGTTGAAGCTGATGGGATCCGCGGCATAGCTATCGGCAGGCAGCAGATCGGCGACCATCTTCTGGCGCGCGGCGGTTTCGGTGCGGATGAAGCGCAGGATCATGTCGGCTGTGCCGTCCTCGATCCAGCGGGTCGCCAGCGCGGTGTTCAGCGGCGACGCCATGACATTATTCGCCTTCATCGCCGAGACAAAGGGCCAGGCGGATTTGGTGTCGGGCGCGACGACATAGGCGAGGCGCAGGCCGGCGCCGATGCATTTCGCCAATCCGCCGATATGCCAGGTCAGATCCGGCGCCATCGTGGCGAGCGGCGGCGGCGCATGCAGCGGGATGAAGCCATAGGCGTCGTCCTCGATGATCGGCAGATGATATTTGCGGGCCACGGCGCAGATTTCCTCACGCCGCTGAACGGGAATTGTTAGCGTGGTCGGATTCTGTAGCGTGGGATTGAGATAAAGCGCCTTCGGCGAGCGTGTTTCGCAGGCCTTGGCCAAGGCGTCCGGCAGAATGCCGTCCTTGTCCATCGGCAGGCCGTGGATGCTGAGCCGCAGTTGCGCGGCGATGGAGCGAATGCCGGGATAGGTGATCTTCTCCGACAGGATCACCTGCCCCGGCTTTGCCAGCATGTTGAGGATCGCCAAAAGCGCGGGATGGGCGCCGGGCGTGGCGAAGATGCGCTCCTGGGACGGGACCAGGCCCCGGCGGCTGAGCCATGCGGCGGCGGCGTCCTTGTCGATGTCCGCGCCGCCGAACCCTTGATACCGCAGGAGCGGGACAAGGCTGGAGGCGACGGAGCAAAGTCCCTCGCGCATGCGCTCGATCAAATCCGGATCGTTCGGCTCGGGCGGCATGTTCATCGAAAAATCGACGGCGGGCAGGCGGCGTGGGTCGGGACTGAAATCGAGCGCAAAACCGCGACGCTCCCGGTCCTGTCCGCCGGTAACGAACGTGCCCCGACCGACATGCGTATCGATGAGACCGCGCTTCTTCGCCTCCACATAACCGCGCGCCACGGTGGTGAAATCGATGCCAAGCTTCTGAGCGAGCTCCCGTTGAGCCGGAAGCCGGTCGCCGACCACGAGCACGCCGCTGCGCAGATCCATTTCGATGACATCCGCGATCGCCCGGTAACGCGGACTGCTGCTGCGTCTCAGGTCAGGCAACCATTCCTTCATCGGCCCTCTCCGCCTCAATGGAATTGACCGTATATCGATGCATCCAATCAATGTCACTCATTAATTGACGGCCTCGACGCAGGGTTGGAATCAAATGGCCATATCCAACGCAAAGCGTAAACGAAGATATGCGTTTCGGGCAGCGGACTGCGCCGTGTATGCACATTGACAGGATCAATGAAGCGGCAAAAAGGATTCAAAATTGGCGCCGGGATGCCCTCTGTATGAACGGAAACGTCCCAAGTAATCCATATTTGATCGCATTATTGAATGGATCTGCACATGAATTGATCGGTTTCTCTATGAAATCAATCTGGCATGACGATTGCAAAACAGTGGTTATCCCCTTGGATGGGGAAGCCATGACAACAACAGGAGAGTCCCATGCCCGCAGTCACCAAGCCCGCACATGAAGCCGGCGATTTCTTTGTCGATTATGAAGAAAAGGTCTTCGAGGACGTTCAGGCTAAAGAAGGCGAAAAAGCCCTTATCACCTTCCACACGGTCGCGTTTGAAGGCTCCATCGGTCTCGTCAATCTGCTGCAGGCCAAACGTTTGAAGCGTAAGGGTTTCGAGACCTCCGTCCTGCTGTACGGCCCCGGCGTCACGCTCGGCGTACAGCGTGGCTTTCCGAAACTCGGCGACGAGGCGTTTCCGGGACATCTCAACTTCAACAACCAGATCAAGGGTTTCATGGAAGAAGGCGGCAAGGTCTATGCCTGCCGGTTTGCGCTGCAGGCGCTCTATGGCCACGGCGAACCGTCTCTGATCCCCGGCATCAAGCCGATCAGCCCACTCGATGTCCTCGACCTGGTGCTCCTTCATCGTCGCGATGGCGCTTTCATTCTCGACACCTGGACGCTCTGATCACCCGCCCCCGGGGTGGTCTCGCCGCCCCGGGTTTTCCGTAGCCAAGAAGGAATTCTCTCATGGACCAGAAAACCGTCAGAGTGGCGGCCGCGCAGATTGCTCCCGATCTGACCTCGCGCGAGAAGACGCTGTCTCGCGTTCTGGAGGCGATCCGCGAAGGCGCCGACAAGGGTGTGGAATTGATGGTCTTTCCCGAGACTTTCGTTCCCTGGTATCCCTATTTCTCGTTCGTTCTTCCGCCGATCTTGTCCGGTCGGGAGCATGTGCGCCTCTATGAAGAGGCGGTCACGGTTCCATCCGCAGCGACGGACGCCATCGCCGGCGCGGCGCGAGAGCATGGCATGGTCATCGTGCTTGGCGTCAACGAGCGCGATCATGGCACGCTTTACAACACCCAGCTCGTCTTCGATGCAGATGGAAGCCTGATCCTCAAGCGTCGCAAGATCACCCCGACCTTCCACGAGCGAATGATCTGGGGTCAGGGCGATGGATCCGGCCTCAAAGTGGCCCCGAGCGCGGTCGGAAGGATCGGCGCGCTGGCCTGCTGGGAACATTATAACCCGCTCGCGCGCTACGCGCTGATGGCGCAGCATGAAGAGATTCATGTGGCGCAATTCCCGGGCTCCATGGTCGGCCCGATCTTCGCCGATCAGATGGAAGTCACCATCCGCCACCATGCCTTGGAAAGCGGTTGTTTCGTCGTCAACGCCACCGGCTGGCTGACCGACGAGCAGATCGCGTCGATTACCCCCGATGAAGGCCTGCAGAAGGCTCTGCGCGGCGGCTGC
This sequence comes from Rhizobium sp. FKL33, assembly GCF_005222915.1. GTDB lineage: Bacteria > Pseudomonadota > Alphaproteobacteria > Rhizobiales > Rhizobiaceae > Rhizobium_E. Next base: position 109,207 of record NZ_STFX01000004.1, on the reverse strand, counting down.
ATGACAGCGATCATCTCCCCGGAAGGCAAACATTTGGTCCCTCCATTGACGGAGGGAGAGGGGCTGCTGATCGCCGACCTCGACATGAGTCTGATCATCAAGCGCAAGCGCATGATGGATTCGGTCGGCCACTATGCTCGGCCTGAACTGCTCCAGCTTTTTCTCGACAACCGTGTCGCCGCGCCGCTGGCCAGCGTCGAGCCCATCCCGTTCAACAGACAGACAAGGAGTGAAACCGATGGACAGTCTGGCGTCTCCCAAGACCGAAACCTTGATCAACGAGTTGCAGTCCTACGGAGCGAGGCTCGTTGTTCCCCGGGCTGGCCATGAAAGCCGCAGAGGCGGCGCGGGTCCCTCCGATCACAAGGCCCTGACCATCGACGGCATGACGGTGATGGTGCCCGTTCACACGGCGCCCGCCTTCGAAAGCCCCTATCTTGTCGAAAAGCCGGATGAGGCCGGCAAAAGCCGCATCAGCCGGAATGGCGAGGTGCTGGGCGAGGTGACGTTTCCTCTGCGTCCCCGGTTCTACGAGGGCAAGACGGCGGATGGCGTTCCCTATTCGCAGATTGCCGTTCTGCATGGCCGCGACGTGCTGGCGACCACCGTGCTGCAGACCTGCATTCGCTACCAGAGCCGGACGAAGACCTGTCAGTTCTGCGCGATCGGGCAATCCCTGGCCGCCGGCCGCACCATCGCCCACAAGACGCCGGAACAGTTGGCGGAAGTCGCCAAGGCTGCGGTCGCGCTGGATGGCGTCAAGCATATGGTGATGACGACCGGCACGCCGAAGGGCGATGATCGCGGCGCGGCCGTCCTGGCCGAGAGCGCACGCGCCATCAAGGCCGCCGTGGATCTCCCGATTCAGGCTCAATGCGAACCGCCCGAGGACGACCTCTGGTTCCAGCGCATGAAAGACGCCGGCGTCGATACGCTGGGCATGCATCTGGAAGCGGTCACGCCGGAGGTGCGTGTCAGGATCATGCCAGGCAAGGCGCAGGTTTCGATCGAAAAATACATGTCCTCCTTCAAGGCTGCGGTCGAGGTCTTCGGTCGCGGACAGGTTTCGACTTACATCCTCGCAGGCCTTGGAGACACACGCGAAGCAATCCTGGAGATCTGCGAAAAACTGGCAGCGATCGGCGTCTATCCGTTCGTCGTGCCTTTCGTTCCCATTTCCGGCACACCGCTCGAAAGCCATCCGGCCCCCTCGCCAGACTTCATGCACTCTATCCTGAAGCCTTTGTCGGAAATGCTCGTATCGAGCGGCTTGAAGTCCGTCGATATCAAGGCCGGTTGCGGCAAGTGCGGGGCCTGTTCGGCGCTCTCCACCTATGAGCGGAGGCTGACGGCATGATCATCGAACCCACACAAGCTTTTCGGGCGGCTGAATATCAGGTGAAATTCGCCACATGTCCCTGGGAGAAGGATCGCGCTCACACGCTTCGGCGGGCGGTGTTCTGCGAGGAGCAGGGCATTTTCCACGGCGATGATCACGACGCCATAGACGAGGTCGCCATCCCCATCGTCGCGCTGTCCATGCTCGGCGTCGTGGCGGACGATGTCGTCGGCGCCGTGCGCATTCATCAGCCGGAGCCGGGCGTCTGGTGGGGTTCCCGGCTCGCGGTTCACCGCGACTATCGCAAGATCGGCGCATTGGGCGCGACATTGATCCGGCTGGCCGTCTGCTCGGCGCACGCCATGGGCGCACATATTTTCCTCGCGCATGTGCAGGCGCAGAACGAACTCCTTTTCCGGCGGCTGCATTGGCGGGTGCTGGATGAGGTGGACATTCACGGGAAGCCGCATCTGCGCATGCAGGCGGACCTCGCACATTATCCGCCATGCTTTTCACCGCAAACAGGCTTCATTGCTTTGCCGAGGAAGGCCGCATGATCACGCATCCGGAATTCGAGGTCATCGTCTCCGCCTTGCGGAAGAGCGCAGGCATCTCTGCCAAACGCGACATTGCCTTTGCGGCCGACCGCCTGTCGCTGACGGACGGAGCGGTCGCGGTCGGGGATGACTGCGCGGCTATTCCCGATGGCGACGGCCACCTTCTGTTTGCGATCGAAGGTTTCATGAACGAATTCGTCGCCGCCGACCCCTGGTTCGCGGGCTGGTGCGGCGTAATGGTGAATCTGTCGGACATCGCCGCGATGGGTGGCCGACCGATTGCGGTCGTCGATGCTGTCTGGGCGAAGGGTGAGGAAGGAGCCGACCCCATTCTGTCGGGCCTCAAGGCGGCATCGTCCACATTCGCCGTGCCGATCGTCGGTGGACACACCAATCTGAAAACCGATCGCGGCCAGCTCTCCGTTGCGGTCCTTGGCCGTGCGAAATCTCTATTGACCAGCTTCGACGCGGCCCCGGGCGACTGGCTGATTGCCGTCGTCGATCATCGCGGTGCCTATCGAGAGCCCTTCAACAACTGGCAGGCGGCTCTTGATGCGCCGCCCGAGCGCCTGCGTGGCGATCTCGATCTCTTGCCGCAGATCGCCGAGGCCGGCCTTTGCCGCGCCGCCAAGGATATCAGCCAGGGCGGCATTGTCGGCACCGCGATCATGCTCGCCGAATGTTCCTGCGTGTCGATCGACATCGATCTGAACCGGATACCGATCCCCTATGGCGTCTCGCTCGAGCGCTGGCTCGCCACCTTTCCAAGCTATGGCTACCTGCTGTCCGTGGCTAACGACAAGGCGCAGGCTGTTCTCGATATCTTCGCTGCCCGGGGACTGACCGCAGCGGTGATCGGCGCCGTTGAGGCCGGGTGCAGCGTTTCCGTACGAGCAGGCCAATCCCATGCGGTCATCCGCAATTTTCGGGACGAGCCCTTGATGCAATTGCAGTTCGGAGGCGCGAAGAAGGCATGATAAAGTCCCTGCGCATCGCCATGCTGGCCCATTCCACCAATCCGCGCGGGGGAGTGGTTCACGCCCTGCAGCTCTCGGAGGCGCTGAACGAGCTTGGCCATTCGGTTGTTCTGCACGCGCCTGATGCCGCAGGCAAAGGCTTCTTTCGTGCGGCCAGATGCGAGGTTGCCCCCTTTCCGGTTGGACCGGCGCCCTCGAATATGACGGCCATGGTCGTCCAGCGCATCGAAGATTATCTCGCCTATTTCCGGGTGAGCGGAACTGCGCAATTCGACCTTTTCCATGCCCATGACGGCATTTCGGGCAATGCGCTGGCGGCGCTCAAGCGACAGGGCCGAATTTCCGGCTTTTTTCGAACCGTCCACCACATCGATGAATTCGCAGATCCGGAGTTAAGCCGACTGCAGGCCCGTTCGATCAACGAAGCCGATCAGCTGTTCACCGTCAGCGAATACTGGCGCGGCTGGTTCCAGCAGCGCGGGCGAAACGCCGTTACTGTCGGCAATGGCGTCGATGGACACCGCTTCACACCTGTACGCAATGCGACGGATAGCGCCATGGCACAGACCCTGAAACGTGGTTCAGGCCCGATCTTTCTTGCGGTCGGCGGGGTCGAGGAGCGCAAGAACACGCTCGGCATTCTCGACGCTTTCGAACAGGTTCTCGCGGTTCACCCGGATGCGCGGCTGTTTATCGCGGGCGGCGTTTCCTTACTTGATCACAGCGGCTATCAGGCCGCCTTCTCGACAATATTGTCTCAGAATCCGGCTCTTGCGGCCGCCGTCACCTGTCTTGGACGCATTGCCGATGAGGACATGCCCGCATTGTTCCGGAATGCAGACGCCCTGGTCTTCCCGTCGCTCAAGGAAGGGTTCGGGCTTGTCGTGCTGGAAGCCATGGCGAGCGCGACGCCGGTCGTTTTGTCCGCGATCGCGCCATTCACCGAATATGTTCCGCCACCGGCGGCGTTATGGTGCAACCCTCACCAGCCCGCGTCCATCGCCGGCGCCATGCTGGCGGCGCTATCGCCAGAAGCAAAAGCATCCTGCACGGCCGCCGCTCAGACGGTTGCCGCTCGCTACGACTGGCATCGGGTCGCCGCGGCGCATCTTCCCGCCTACCACGCGTTTCTCGACCAAAAGGAGGGGCTCTATGCCTGAAATGCGCTTCATCGTGAAATGGCCGGATGGGGTCGAGGAAGAGTGCTATTCCCCTTCACTCGTCATCCGTGACTACTTTGAGGAAGGGCGCCGCTATGCCCTGTCCGATTTCCTGACGCGCAGTCGCGAGTCCCTAACCATTGCAAGCGACCGCGTCCGGCAACGCTACGGTTTTGCCTGCTCGCTGGCGCTCGGCCAGCTTTCCCGCATCGAACAGCGTGCAGGCGATTTCACGGATCCGCACGCCGAAATCCAGATCAAGACTTTCCTGCTTTGAAAGGCCTATCCATGTCGAACACGACCCTGAAGAACCATTACGAGACCGTTGTCGTCGGCGGCGGCCAGGCCGGATTATCCGCCAGCTACTATCTCTCGAAAGCCGGCATCGATCACATCGTCTTCGAAAAGAAGACAGCGGCGCATAAATGGAAGACCGAGCGCTGGGACGCCTTTTGCCTGGTGACCCCCAATCATCAGTGCCTCCTCCCCGACCATGCCTATGATGGCGATGATCCGCATGGTTTCATGGTCAAGGACGAGATCGTCGCCTATCTCGACCGCTTCATCGCCAAGGTGAAGGCTCCCATTGTCGAGCACACGGAAGTAAGCCTTGTCGAACGCTCGGGCGACGTCTTTCTGATTGAGACCTCCGCAGGCGCCGTCACCGCAAACAGCGTCATTCTGGCGACCAGTCTTTATGCCGACCCCTTCATTCCCCGCGCCGGGGCGAAACTGCCCGAAGCGATCCTCCAGGTCCACACCGCCTATTACCGCAATGCGGCTTCTTTGCCGGAGGGCGCGGTCATGGTGGTGGGTTCAGGCCAATCCGGTTGCCAGATCGCCGAGGACCTGCATCTGGCGGGACGAAAGGTGCATCTGGTCACCGGAAACGCTCCGCGCTGCGCGCGCTTCTATCGAGGTCGTGATGTGGTGGATTGGCTGACGGATATCGGTCAGTACGAAATTACCATCGAGCATGACGGAATGTCGAAGAAGAAGCACGACACCAACCACTACCTGACAGGGCGCGACGGCGGCCGCGACATTGATCTGCGCCAGTTCGCGCTCGAGGGAATGGCGCTCTACGGACGCATGGAGACCGTCACCGGCGGCAAGATGATCTTCCGGCCGAACCTCAAACAGAACCTCGACGAAGCTGACCGCGTCTATAACGGCATCAATGCGCTGATCGATCGCTACATAGCGGAAAAGGGCGTCGATGCGCCGCCGCCGACCATCTACGAACCGGTCTGGGAGCCTCGGGATGAGATCACCCAACTCGATCTCGAAGCCGCTGGCGTCACCAGCGTGATCTGGGCGACCGGCTTCACGCCCGACTGGTCCTTCGCCGCCTTGCCGATCTTCGACGGGACCGGTTATCCGGTCCAGCGTCGCGGCGTCACGCGCGAGCCCGGGGTGTATGTGCTCGGACTTCCATGGTTGTGGACATGGGGCTCCGGCCGCTTCCTCGGCATGGGCAAGGATGCCGAATACGTCGTCGATCATCTCGCACGCTTCCTCGACGCCGCCGCAACGCCCTTGCGGCGCGCCTCGGGTGCCTGACAAGCCGCCCCACAATACAGACCGGCCCTTGGAAACGTCCGGGGCCGGCGCGACGAAGACCGCATTGCCACGGAGAGAGGTGCATTTCACATGAACATGATGCCGCGCGATCCCAGCCCGGTGGACAACAGGAGCGATGCGCTGTTCCGCCTTGCCCTTTGTCCGGAACTGCTGTTGGGAATGCCGCATCTCACACCATTCGGCCTCTCCCGAACATGGCTTCTGAAAGAACTGGGGCACCGACACTGGATCTTGCTCGCAAGGCGCCTCGGCCTCGCCAACGCAGACTTCCGCACCCCCGACAACCAGGAAGCCTATGCGGCAATTTCGGCCCTCAAGGTCGATGCACGTCTTTCGGCCGCCTGTCCGAACGACATTCTCGGCCTGTCGTCGGATCTCTACGCTGTTTCGGATGCCCGTATGGAAAGCCTGCATCGATTGAGCGTCAATGGCGAGCCGATCGGCTCCGTCTTGCTGCAGTCGACTTTCGTCGCTCGGGCCGCGGCCGAGAACCGCTCCATTCGCCGTTCGATCATTCGCCATTTTCAACCTGAAACCAATCATAGGCCCAGCCAGTTCGCGGAGGATATTCAGGCGATCAAGGAGTGGCGAGAGCCCCAGGGGGCGCCGATCCATCAAATGACGACGCGTCCCTGCCCCTTTGAGGAATTCAACGGCGCGGGACTGTTTTACTTCGCAGAATTCGCAGCGTTGGTGACCGGAGTTCTCTGCATGCGGGAGGGTAGCGCCGCCGTGCGGCGTCTCGGTGCGCCATTCTCCATGCTGTTTCGTGGCAACATTGACGCTGGCGACGAGGTTTCTGTCCGCCTCCACCTTGATTCCGCAAGCTCAGAATTTCTGAACGGAACAATCACCAGGTCCGACGGATCGCCGCTTGCCAATTTTCGAACTGGATGATGCCGACCGACGCGCTCGTGTCACCGCGGGTAGTCCTTGTGCGGTCGATGTTTGGGCGCGGTCAGCAAATATTCCTTGATTGGATTTCAGGTCACGACCCTTCCGGCCTTGGCCCCACCACTTCCAAAGCCCAACCGTCTCACATTTTTTTAGGAAAATTGCGGATGGCCGGAACTTTACTGCGTCCCCGCGCATTGCATGAAATCGCCAGGCCGGGGCGTCGGCCGGGTCAGGTTCACGCGCTGGGAAAGGGAGACCGGATGATACGTCCGCCGCGCGCAGAGGGTCCCTACACGGACCGTGATCTCGATTGTCAGGAAGCGCTGGAAGCGTTGTTTCTCGATCTCGCGCTGAAGGCCGATACGGCCTTTCTCGATCTCAAGCCGATCCGCTTGCGTCTGGTCGAAGACGGACTTGCCGCCGGCTGGGAACAGCAGGATCTCGATCCCGCCATCGAGGAACTGGTGCGTTGCTACGCGATGAAGGTGCCGCCCGTAAAGAGCTGATCAGCTGGGGCGCGCCAGAATATCTTTCTTCATCCGGTGCAGTTCGTTGACGATATTCTCCATCGGCGCGGGCTTCTCGATGCGCACGATGTCCTTGAAGCGATCGGGCGCGTCGAGGTCCGAATAGCCGGTGACGAAGATGAACGGCACGCCGCGATCGGCGAGCGCCTCGGCCACATGAAAAGACGGACCCTGGCCGAGATTGACGTCGACCACGGCGAAAGTCGGCGACATGGTCTGCATCATCCGCATCGCATCCTGCTCGTTGGCGGCGGGGCCGAACACGACGGCGCCGGCGGTGATCAGCGTGCGTTGCGTATCCACCGCAACGAAATAATTGTCTTCGACGACGAGAACGGCGCAGCCGTCCAGCGCAAGCGGTGTGGTCATGGCGATGTTCCCGAAAACTCCCTTCGCTAAACCGGTAGGGAGCGCTTGAGTTCCATCGCCCGACGAGAATTTACATCCGCCGCTGCGCCTCAGCCGGCGTGGGAAAAGACGTAGTCGGTCTCCTGCCGCAACACCACGCCCGGCCGCAGCACGGCGTTGGGAAAGCCCTTCTGGTTGATGGCGTCCGGCCAGATCTGCGTTTCCAGGCACATCCCTGCAAAGGGGCCATAGCGACGGCCTTCGAGGCCCGGGACGGGCACGTCCATCTTGAAGCCGGCATAGACCTGCACGCCGGGCTCGGTCGTCAGCACATCCATGGCGACGCCGGACGCCTTGCTTGCCAGCCGCGCCACAAGACGCTTGTCCGTGCGCTCCGGCGATAGGCAGAAATTATGGTCGAGCAGCAACTGCTCGCCATTGTCGTCGCGCCGCACCACGGAAGCCGGTTCGCGGAAATCGAAGAGCGTTCCGGTGACGTCGCGTGGTCCGCCAACCGGGATCTGCTCCTCATCGGTCGGCAGATAGGCGTCGGCCTTGATCATCAACTCATGTTCGTCGGTCGTGGACAGGCCGTCGAGATTGAAATAGCTGTGCTGGCAGATATTGGCGATGGTCGGCCGGTCGGTGCGGCTTTCATAGAGCACGTTCAACACGCCGTCTCCGCTCAGCCTGTAGGTGCAGGTCACGCTGCAATTGCCGGGATAGCCGGCGCGACCATCGGGATCGACGATGGACAGTCGGACGAAATCGTCTCCTGCCTCTTCCAGCGTCCAGTTGCTGACGCCGATGCCGTCAGATCCGCCGTGGAGATGGGTGATCGCTTGCTCGTTGCTTTCGAGCTGGTGTTGCTGGCCGTCCAGCGTGAAACGGCCCTTGGCGATGCGATTGGCGTTGCGCCCGGGCGTCGCGCCGAAATAGGGCGAATGGGAGAGATAGGGCTCCATGGTTTCGAAGCCGAGCGCCAGCGGCGGCGCATGTCCCTCAAGCCGAAGGTCCTGAATGACCGCGCCCCAGGTCAGCACCTTGGCGGTCAGGCCGCCGCCGGTCAGGGTGATGCGCGCAACCTTCGCGCCGCTCGCGTCGACGCCGAAATCTTCCACCTTGGCCATATGTCCCCCTTTGCGCAGTCTGATGGCGCGGGAAATTGTATGATTTTATGTCCGGGCGCAACAAAAAACGGCCGACGAGAGCCGGCCGTTCGAAGAGGCGCGAGGGTCGCGGTTCAGCGGGTCGGAACCGGCACTTCGCCGCGATAATCGTAGAAACCGCGGCCGGATTTGCGACCGAGCCAGCCGGCTTCGACATATTTCACCAACAGCGGGCAGGGGCGATATTTGCTGTCGGCCAGACCGTCATGCAGCACCTGCATGATCGACAGGCAGGTGTCGAGGCCGATGAAATCGGCGAGCTGCAGCGGGCCCATTGGATGGTTGGCCCCGAGCTTCATCGCCGTGTCGATGGCGTCCACCGTGCCCACGCCTTCATAAAGCGTGTAGATGGCTTCGTTGATCATCGGCAGCAGGATGCGATTGACGATGAAGGCCGGGAAATCCTCGGCGACGGTGATTTCTTTTTCGAGGCTGGTCACGAAGGCGCGTGCGGATTTGAAGGTCGCCTCGTCGGTCGCGATGCCGCGCACCAGTTCCACCAGCTTCATCACCGGCACCGGATTCATGAAATGGATGCCCATGAACTTTTCCGGCCGGTCCGACGCCGAGGCCAGACGGGTGATCGACAGCGACGAGGTGTTGGTGGCCAGGATCGCATCCGGCTTCAGAACCGGACAGACGGAAGAGTAGATCTTGCGCTTGACGGATTCGTCCTCCGTCGCGGCCTCGATCACGATGTCGGCGGATGCAAGGTCGTTGAGATCGGCCGAGCCGGAGATCCGCGCCAGCGACGCTTTCCGCTGCTCTTCGCTCATCTTGCCGTTCGCCACCTGGCGGGCGAGATTGCCGTTGATGGTGGCGAGCCCTGCCTCGATACGGTCAGGCGACAGGTCGTAGATCTGCACCTGGTAGCCGGAAGCTGCCGACACCTGCGCGATGCCGCAGCCCATCTGGCCAGCCCCGATGACGCCTACAGACTTGATTTCACTGCCCATTGTCCTGTCCGTTTCCGCTTTTTATGAAGTCTTGTCTATCCCTTGGGCGCCCGGCCCATAAACATCATAATGGCCGGCGCTGCTTTCGCAAGCCCGGCCATTTTGATACTTCCCTTATGATCTTCGCGCCAGCTTTTTTTGCAGGTGCGAAGAAAGGGTTCTGGGATCAGAGCGCCTTTTCGAGTTCCGGCAGAATCTCGAAAATGTCGCCCACCAGGCCGTAATCGGCCACCTGGAAAATCGGCGCTTCCTCGTCCTTGTTGATGGCGACGATGATCTTGGAGTCCTTCATGCCGGCGAGATGCTGGATGGCGCCGGAAATGCCGCAGGCGATATAGAGCTGGGGCGCGACCACCTTGCCGGTCTGGCCCACCTGCCAGTCGTTCGGCGCGTAGCCGGCGTCGACGGCGGCGCGACTTGCGCCCACGGCGGCGCCGAGCTTGTCGGCCACCGGCAGGATCACTTCACGGAACTTCTCGGCCGAACCCACGGCGCGGCCGCCCGAGACGATGATCTTGGCCGAGGTCAGCTCCGGACGATCAGACGACGACAGCGCGTCGGCGACATGGCTGGAAAGACCCGGATTGCCGGCGCCGGCCACGGCTTCGATCGCGGCGGAACCGCCGTCGGAAGCTGCCGCGAAGCCGGCGGTGCGGACCGTGATCACCTTTTTAGTGTCGGTCGACTGCACGGTCTGGATGGCGTTGCCGGCATAGATCGGGCGCTTGAACGTGTCGGCGGACACCACTTCGATGATTTCCGACACCTGGGCGACGTCGAGGAGCGCTGCGACGCGCGGCGAGACGTTCTTGCCCGTCGCGGTGGCGGCGGCGAGGATCACGTCATAGGCCGGAGCCAGCGACACGATCAGGGCTGCGAGCGGCTCGGCCAGCTGATGGGCGTAGTCGTCGCCGTCAGCCGTCAGCACCTTGGCGACGCCTGCGAGCTTGGCGGCCTGTTCGGCCACGGAGGACACGCCTTTGCCTGCGGCCAGCACATGCACGTCGCCGCCGATCTGGGCGGCCGCCGTCAGCGCCTTGGCGGTCTGGTCGGAAAGAGTGGAATTGTCGTGATCGGCGAGAAGAAGAATAGCCATCTGTCTTGTCCCTTTCCTGAATTAGAGAACGCCGGCTTCGGTTTTCAGCTTTTCGACCAGCTCAGCGACGGTCTTGACCTTGACGCCGGCTTTGCGGCCGCCCGGCTCTTCGGTCTTGACGACCTTCAGGCGCGGGGCGATGTCGACGCCGAAATCGGCCGGGCTCTTCTTGTCGAGCGGCTTCTTCTTGGCCTTCATGATGTTGGGCAGCGAGGCGTAGCGCGGCTCGTTGAGGCGGAGATCCGAGGTCACCACCGCCGGCAGCTTGACATTGATGGTCTGCAGGCCGCCGTCGACTTCGCGGGTGATGTCGGCGGAGCCGTCCTTGATTTCGACCTTGGAGGCGAAGGTGGCCTGCGGCCAGCCGAGCAGGGCCGACAGCATCTGGCCTGTCTGGTTGGAATCGTCGTCGATCGCCTGCTTGCCGACGATCACCAGACCAGGCTGTTCGGCTTCCGCCACGCCCTTGACGATCTTGGCGACGGCGAGCGGCTCGACCTCAGCGTCGGTCTCGACCAGGATGGCGCGGTCAGCGCCCATGGCGAGCGCGGTGCGCAGGGTTTCCTCGGCCTTTGCCGGACCCACGGACACGACGACGACTTCGCTCGCCTTGCCGGCTTCCTTGAGACGCAGCGCTTCCTCGACGGAAATTTCGTCGAAGGGATTCATCGACATCTTCACATTGGCGAGTTCGACGCCCGAACCATCGGCTTTCACCCGGATCTTGACGTTGTAATCGACCACGCGCTTGACGGTCACAAGGATTTTCATGGGTTCCCTTCCTGTTCAGCTCTGCTGGCGAAAATGCGCCATCTTCGCCCGGTTCATTTGTCTATCGGCGTCAGTTTCCAGCACGATTCTGCCATTCGAAAGACGGAATATGCTGACAGTCCTCCCGAAATAGATGTCGCAATGGGAATATAGGCGGCCTGAGGGACCGTCAACATCGGGTTGGTCTGGCCCAATCGATTTTATCCGCGACCCCAGCGCGGCGTGTCGTCATTTCCGGCGGTCTCTTCTTTTTGCGTCAATTCCACGCCCGCCGGCTTGACGATCTGCCTGTCGAGCAGCGGCGTCTCCCGCCGTTTCAACAGGGGCGTCAGAGCGAGGCCGGCGATGATTCCCCCGACATGCGCCGCCCAGGACACAGAGCCGTCGGCGTCGACCAGAAGCATGTAGAATTGCTGGCCGATCCAGAAGATCAGCGGAATGAAGGCCGGCAGCGGCAGCGGGAAGCGCCAGAGAATCAGCACCCAGACCCGGACGCGCGGATGCAGGAAGAAATAGGAGGCGACGACGCCGGAGATCGCCCCTGAGGCGCCGATCAGCGGCCCGTCCGATTGCGGCAGCACCATCCCGTGCAGCCAGGCGCCGGCGGCGGCGCAGAGGAGGTAGAAGAGGATGAAGCGCACATGCCCCATGGCGTCCTCGACATTGTCCCCGAACACCCAGAGAAACAGCATATTGCTGGCCAGATGCATGAAGGAGCCATGCAGGAAGGCATAGGTAATGTAGGTCGCGCCCTCAGGCGCGATCTTGAGTTCGGTGTCGAGCACCGCATAGTCGTGGATGAGCGCCGGGATGAAGCCGAGACCGAGCGAGGCGCCGGCGGCGAAATCCTCGGTGGCGAAAAAACCGGTCGCGAGCCACACGATGGTGTTGAGGGCGATCAGACCCAGCGTCACATATTGCAGGCGGATATGTTTGAGCGCATTGACGTCATAGATTGGAACGAACATGCGCCTGATCAGCCCTTACCTGTTTTTGCCGGGAACCCAGAGAATATCGTCGCGCCCGTCATGATTGGCGTGCCGCGAGGCGACGAACAGGTAATCCGACAGGCGGTTCACATATTTCAGCGCTTCCGCGTTGACGATCTCCTGCTGGCCATCGCGCAGCGCCACCATCACCCGCTCCGCCCGCCGCGCAATGGTGCGGGCGAGATGCAGATGCGCCGCGAGCGCCGATCCGCCGGGCAGGATGAAGGAATTCAACGGCTCGAGCTTGTCGTTCAGCCGGTCGATCTCGCCTTCCAGCCAGGCCACCTGAGCCGGCAGGATGCGCAGCGGCTCCCAGGCGAGAGGTTCGCCGGTCTCCGGCGTGGCGAGATCCGCGCCGAGATCGAAGAGATCGTTCTGGATGCGGCGCAGGGCCGTGGCGAGTTCAGCCCTTTCGCCACAATGGAGAATGGCCAGCCCGATGGCGGAATTGGCCTCGTCGATCGCGCCGAAGGCTTCGATGCGCAGGTCGGATTTCAGCCGGCGCGGGCCGATCGCCAGCCCGGTCGTTCCGTCGTCGCCGGTGCGGGTATAGATCTTGTTGAGCTTCACCATGTCAGGAGCGACCGCCTCCGGTCAGCCACAGCGTCAGCATGATCAGCGCGACCGCGATCGCCTGCAGCACGATGCGCAACTGCATCAGCTTGTTGGATGTGTTGCCGCTGCCGCCCACCATCATGTTGTAGAGGCCGCGTCCGAGTACGACCACGACGAGGAACATGATGACGATGGCCGCGAAATAGGTGACTGTGCCCATCGAAAAATCCAATCTCAACCCAGCCGGGCCAGCAGTCTGTAAAGCAGCCCCGCCGGCAGAAGCCGTTTCAGCAGAACGCCCTGCCTGGCCGGTCGTGTGATGACATAATGCGGCTTCGGCCGCGGCGACGTCAAGGCGTGGCGCAATTCCCGATAGACGGCGTCGGGGCCGAGTTTGCCCTTCATGCCGGTTCGCTCGCCTCTCAGGCGCGCCAACTGCCTCTCATATTCCTTACGATGGACGGACCCTTCGAGATCAATATTGGCCTCGACATGGGATAGCGCATTCGCGGTGAAACGCGATTCGATCGGCCCGGGCTCCAGCAGCGAGACATGCACGCCTGAACCGTAAAGCTCCATCGCCATGGTGAGCGACAGCGCCTCCAGCGCATGTTTCGAGGCGTTGTAAGCGCCGCGCCAGGGATAGGGAATGAGGCCGAGGATCGACGAGCATTGTACGATTCGTCCATGGCCCTGCTGCCGCATGACGGGGATCACCCGCCGGGTCAGATCGTGCCAGCCGAAGAAATTCGCGTCGAATTGTCGCCTCAGCACGTCCGTCGTCAGATCCTCGACCGCGCCCGGCTGCCCATAGGCGCCGTTGTTGAACAGGGCGTCGAGCGTTCCACCGGTTCGCGCCAACACTTCGCCCACCAAGGCGTCGATTGTCTCGACTTGCGTGTAATCCATCAGAAAGGTCTCGATGCCATCGGCTTCGAGGCTCGCGCGATCTTCTTCTCTCCGGACGGTCGCAAAGACCCGCCATCCCTCGGCTTTCAGGGCGCGGGCGCAATAGGCGCCGATGCCGCTCGATGCGCCCGTGACGATGATGCTCGGCTTCTCGGTCATTTCGACGCTTTTCCTGTACAAAGGAACAAAGCCTTCCCATATTCCCTTTGAGCCCAGGAGAAAAGACGTGGAGATGGAATGCCGGCAGCCATAAGATTGGCCTGGAAAGTGGGTTTCGACGCCTTCTGGCATTTCAGCGAGGATGACGGCTGGGCGATGGCCAGTCACGTGGCCTTGTCGGCGCTGCTCGCGATTTTCCCGTTTCTGATTTTCGGAACGACGCTCGCCTCCTTTCTCGGAGCCGATGAATTCTCCGAAACCGCCGTGCATCTGATCTTCGACAATCTCCCGGCCCTGATCGCCGGCCCGATCTCCAAGGAGGTCGTGCAGGTGCTGACCATTCCGCGCGGCGGATTGTTGACGATCTCGGTGCTCGCCGCCTTCTACTTCGCCTCCAATGGCGTGGAGGCGCTGCGCATTTCCATGAACCGCGCTTATCGCGTCTATGATCCCAGGCGCTGGTACATCACCCGCATGATCAGCCTCGGCTATGTGCTGGCGGCGGTGATGGCGCTAGTTCTGCTCTCGGCATTCCTCGTGGCCGCGCCGCTCGCCGTGCATTTCGCCGGACGGTACATCCCGATCGCTTCAGATCTGATGACGCTGATCGACAATTGGAGCGTATGGGGCGCGCTTGCGACGATCCTGATCGTGCTCTTCGTCGCCCATCTCTTCCTGCCGGCCGGCAAGCGCAGCTTTCTCGACGTGCTGCCCGGCATCGTCCTGACGATCATCGCCTGGTATGCGGCGGCCAAGGTGTTCGGCTATTATCTCTCCACCTTCGCCAATTACGCCGCCACCTATGCCGGCCTGGCCTCGATCATGATCGCGCTGGTGTTTCTCTATATGCTCGGCGTGATCCTGATGCTGGGCGCTGAGATCAACGCGGCGCTGATGAAATATCGCGTCCGTCGGCTGATCAAGCGCAGCATCAGCGGTTCTCCAACCTCAGAGCCCGATCCGGCGTCGGATATCTGAGGGCGTCTCGCCCGCCTGCCTGAGCGACCTGAGCCCTGTCGACTGCAGGCTTTTCGACAGTTTCTGACCGCCCTCGTCGAGGAGCAGCCGATGATGCAGATAGGTCGGCTGGGGCAGATCGAGCAGGCGCTGCAACAGTCTGTGAACCGGCGTCGACCAATAGATATCCCGGCCGCGCACCACATGCGTCACGCCCTGAAGCGCGTCGTCCACCACCACCGAGAGATGATAGCTCGACGGCGCATCCCAGCGCCAGAGCGCCACGTCGCCCCAGCGAGCAGGATTGGCCGGGATGCGTTCGGGCGCGGCATCCCCGGTCTCGAGCCAATGCAGCGTCTCCGATCCCAGACGCTGCAGAGCCCGGTCCATATTGAGCCGCCAGAGATGCCGCTCCCCGGCTTTAAGGCGCGACGCGGCGAGCGCCGAATCGAGTTCTCGCTCTTCGGTCGGATAAAGCGGCGTGCCGTCGGGATCGCGCGGCCAGTTATCGCCTTGCTCTTCCACCTCCGCAACCCGGCGCTTGACCTCGGCGCGGGACAGGAAGGCGGGATAGACGAGTCCCATGCCGCGCAATGTCTCCAAAGCGTTGCGATAGACGTCGACATGCTCGGATTGCCGGCGAACCGGTTCTTCCCAGTTGAGCCCCAGCCAGCGCATGTCCTCGAAGATCTGCGCTTCGAATTCCGGCCGGCAGCGCTGCGGGTCGATATCCTCGATGCGAAGCAGAAACCGGCCGCTCGTGTCACGCGCCATGTCGTGATTGAGGATCGCCGACAGCGCATGGCCGAGATGCAGCTCTCCGTTCGGACTGGGCGCGAAGCGGAAGACCGGCGTCATGTCTCAAGCCGGCTGCTTCTTGCCGAGCAGCGATCCCGACACGGCGATCAGCGCCCCGCCGGTCACCAGCAGGCAGGCGATCAAAATTCGCCAGGACGGTTCGGTGAAGCCGGCGACGATCAGCACGAGGGTGGAAAGCACAGGCGCCGAATAGCTGGCGACCCCGAGGATCTGGATATTGCCCTTCTTCACCCCGTAATCCCAGGTGTAGAAGGCGGCGCCGACCGGCAGGAGCCCGAGGCCGACGACCGCCAGCCATTCCGTCGCCGTCTCCGGCCAGACCGTGGTTTCAAGCGCCAGATGGCAGACGAGCGACAGGAGCGACGTCGCGAGGCAGAAGCCGGTCACCACGTCGGTCGGCGCCGAGCCGAATTTGCGGCTGATCAGCGAATAGCCCGACCAGAAGAAGGCGCAGGCGAGCGCTGCGCCATAGCCGATCATCAATTGCCCTTCGCTGAAACTGGCGGCTCCATCCGTCGACCGCGCCGAAACGATCAGAACGGCGCCGGCCAGTCCTGCGAGCGCGCCGAGGATATGGACCGCCTTCAGCTTTTCGCCCGGCAGCATGGCCGAGCCGAGCACGATGAACAGCGGCCAGAGATAGGCGATCATGCTGGCGTCGGCGGCCGGAGCGTTGCGCAGCGCGGTGAAGTAGAGAAAGTGATAGCCGAACAGGCCGACTATGCCGAGAATCCACACCGGCGTAGGCTGGCGCAGTAATTTCATCCGCTCCGGCTTGACCGCAAACAGGATAAGCCCGGGCAAAGCGCCGATGGCGAAGCAGACGGCGTTCATCTGAAAGGGCGGCATCTTGCCCGAGGCGGCGGTCATCAGCGCCAGCAGCGACCACATCAGAATGGCGGAAAAACCGATCAGCGTGGCGCGCGTCATTGAGAAGCCCCCGGAAGCGGCCGCTATCCTTCGAAACGCGTGGCGGTGATGCTGATCACCCCATATTTCGTCGGCACGGCGAGATAGACAGGCGCATATACATCGAGCTTGGCCGATTTCGCAAACCAGATCTCGATATTGTCGAGCCGCTTGACGTAATCGATATCCTTGCTCCTGCGACGATGGCCGGACACCGGCTCGTAGCGGATCGAGCAGACGGTCACCTCGCCATCATATCCCGTCGCGCTGAACTTGTCGGTCCGTTTGGGCGCGAGCCTGAGATTCATCCGGGCCTCTCCATCGAACACGCCGACCATGGCGCGGCAGGGATCGCCCGCCGCGGGGACGATGAGCGCGGTCACCGGGTCGGTCACGTTGCGCAGGTCTTCCGGCCGTGTCGGCACCCAGTTCTTGCGCTTGCTGTAATCGGGCTTCGGCGTGATCGTCGAAGAGGTCACCTGATCATGCAGAAAGCGCGTCTGGAAGGATCGCGAACGACGGCCATAGTCATAATGGAAGGAGAAATCGCGCGGCCGCCAGCTCTTGCGTCCGGCAAGCCCGTCGACCTTGATTTCGGCTTTGGTGTCGGTGATGAAGCGGGCGAGCCCCGTGGTCCTGAGCGCGGCGGAGACCTCGTAGCGCGTGTCGCGCAGCGTCGTGGTGAATTCGGCCCGTGCGATCGGCAGGCCAGACAGCGCGATGCTGAATTCGGCCTTGTTGACGGGGTCGTCGGCGCGCGCGGCGGATGCGCCCGTGGCGATCAGAGCGGAGACGAGGAGCGGGAGAAGACGATTCTGCATGGCGGCCACGATCATTTGCGAGACTGATTAGGCGGTCAATGTGGTTTTTCTGCGCTGGCCGCAAGGTGAAGCGCCAGGCGCTCCGAGTCGAGATTTTTGCCTCTTTCGCTTGCTTTGGCTTGACAGGGCCGCGCCATCTCTCTATGGAACCGCAACTTCCAAAACAGGCCGGCGGCGTGCGGGCCCGACTATCGGGCCGGAAAGTCATGTCGTAGGGCTCGAAAAAGAATAGGTGATATCATGTCCCGTTGTTGCGAATTGACCGGCAAGGCCGTCCAGTCGGGAAACAATGTTAGCCATGCGAACAACAAGACCAAGCGCCGGTTCCTGCCGAACCTGTGCAGCGTCACGCTGATCTCCGACGCGCTCGGCCAGCGTTTCCGTCTTCGCGTGTCCGCCGCCGCTCTGCGTTCGGTCGAACATCGCGGTGGTCTCGATGCGTTCCTCGCCAAGGCTGACGAAGGCGAACTGTCCGTTCGCGCCCGCCTGCTGAAGCGCCAGATCGCCAAGAAGGCTGCTGCCTGATTTCAGGCTGCGCATGCATGAGATGAGGGCTTGAACGGCGTCGTTCAGGCCTTTTCTCTTTGTGCTTTATCGACCCAGATCCGTCCTCCAACTGGTGGCATCACCCAGGATAAAAAAATGCAGGCTCAACGCTATACGACTATCTATGTGCTCCTGATGACCCTCGTGGTCGTCGCCTCCAATATTCTCGTCCAGTATCCGCTGAGCGGGACGCTTCTTGGCGTCAATCTCGCCGACTTGCTGACCTGGGGCGCTTTCACCTATCCGGTGGCCTTCCTCATTACCGATCTGACCAATCGCCAGTTCGGGCCGAAATACGCCCGTCTCGTGGTGATTGCCGGTTTCGTGGTCGGCGTCACGCTGTCCTGGTGGTTCTCGGCCCCGCGCATCGCCATCGCCTCTGGCGTAGCCTTCTTCTGCGGCCAGATGCTGGATATCAGCGTGTTCAACCGTCTTCGCCGCATGTCCTGGTGGCGCGCGCCACTGATGGCGTCGTTGTTCGGCTCGGTGCTCGACACCGCCCTGTTCTTCAGCCTGTCCTTTGCGGCCTTCTTCTCCTTCCTCGGCCCCAATGACGACTTCGCACTGGGCGTCGCGCCGATTTTCGGGGTGATGACGACGGAGGCGCCGCGCTGGATTTCCTGGGCGCTGGGCGACCTCACGGTGAAGATGCTGGTGGCGCTCATCATGCTCTTGCCCTATGGCGCGCTGATGAGCATTCTGAAGCCGATGCCGTCGCTGGAAAAGACGGCCTGACGACAAAAACATGGGACGCCTGACAATGGCGTCCGCCGCCTGACCCATTCGGTCAAGGCTTTCGCCGATGGCTTGGCAGTCGGTGCGTCTCCCCTCCGATGCGGGGTTCGGAAGGGTCGAGACGCCCACTCGGCGAAAGCCCGAACTCCCTCTCCCGGTTCGCCGGGAGAGGGAGGTTACTCCCCAGATTTTCAAATAAACTTGTGACGTCCCTCAGCCCTTGACCGGGATCTTGTTCTCGAAATAGCGGAACGTCACGACCAGAAGCCCGGTCAGGCAGACGTAAATAGCCGCAAGCAGCAAAAGCGGCTCGTAGGTGAGGTAAGTCTCCTGCCGCACTTTCGAAATCACGCCATAGACATCGATGACCGTGATCGTCGCCACGAGCGGCGTCGATTTCAGCTGCAGCACCGTCTCGCCTGAGAGCGTCGGCAGCGCCCGCTGCACGGCGCGCGGCAGCCAGATGCGGCGGAAGAGCGTGAACGGGCTCATGCCATAGGCCTTGGCCGCCTCGATCTCGCCCTTGGGCACGCCGGCAAAGGCGCCGCGCATCACCTCGCCTTCATAGGCGGCAAAGGAGATCATCAGCGCGGTGAATCCATAAGGCCAGCCCTGTCTGAGATAGGTCCAGAGGAAGGATTGGCGGATTTCCGGATACTGCGCGAAAAGCGATCCCAATCCATAATACAGCAACCAGAGTTGCAGCAGCAGCGGCGTGCCGCGGATGATTCCGCAGAAGCCGGAGGCGAGCCAGCGGATCGGCACCGGTCCCGACACTTGCGCGATGCCCAGCAGGATGGCGAAGAAGAAGCCGACGATCGCCGAGGAAAACAGCATTGCAAGCGAGCGCAGGATGCCTTGACCGAGCAGGGGAATATAGCGCGGCAGCCAATCCCAGCGCATCAGCAGCGCCGCCGATGCGATCAGGGCGACGAACAACGCCGCCATGACGATGCGATGCGGCATCCAGAAACCCGGCTTTGCCATTGGTGTCGCAGCATTCATGACGGCCTCGCAATGCCGCGGCGGAAATGCGCGTCGAGCGCCTTGATGATCAGGCCGGAGACGATGCTGAGCGCCAGATAAAGCGCGCCGGCGGCGAGGAAGAAGGTCATATAGGCCTTGGTGGCGCCGGCCGCCTGCCGTGTGGCGAGCGTGAGTTCGGTGAAGCCGACCACGGCCAGCAGCGCGGTGTCCTTGGTGGCGATCATCCAGAGATTGCCGAGCCCCGGCAGCGCATAGGGCAGCATGGCCGGCAGGATGATGCGGCGGAAGATCAGGATTGGTCCCATGCCATAGGCGCGGGCCGCCTCGATCTGTCCGGGCGGAATGGATTTGATCGCCCCACGGATCACTTCGGTCGAATAGGCCCCCTGCACGAAGCCGATCACCACGATGCCGGCGACCAGTCCGTTGATGTCTATGGGATCGTGGCCAAACGCGGTGAGCGCCTGGTTCACGAGATCTGTCCCGGCGTAATAGAGCAGCAGGATCAGGATGAGCTCGGGAATGGCCCGCACCAGCGTCGTATAGACTTCCATCAGGTCGCGGGTCACGAGCCCGCCATAGAGCTTGCCGGAGGCGCCGAGCGCGCCGATCAGCACGCCGAGTCCGAAGCCGCCGATGGCGATTTCAATCGAGACGAGAAAGCCGTCGAGCAGCACGCCGCCCCAGCCGGGCGGCTCCAGCGACAGCATGCCGAGATTGGAGAGGGATATCAGCGCGTCAAACATCGAAATCGCAATCGCCGCCGGAAGGAAAAGCGGCGCGACGGTCAGCCGTCGCGCCGGTGGCGATCAATCGCCGTAGATGTTGAAGTCGAAATACTTCTTGGAGAAGGCGTCGTAGGCGCCATTGGCGCGGATGGCCTTGATGGCGGCGTTCAGCTTGTCCTTGAGCGCGGTGTCTTCCTTGCGCACGCCCATGCCCACGCCGGGGCCGAGGATTTCGAGGTCGGCGGCGACATCGCCCTTGTAGTCGCAGCAGGCGGCGCCGGCTTCAGACTTCAGGAAGGCGTCGAGCGCGATGGCGTCGGCCTGGACGGCGTCGACGCGGCCGGCCGCGAGATCCTGATTGGCTTCGTCCTGGGTCTGGTATTCCTTGATTTCGGCGGCGGTCGAGGCGAAGTGCTTCTTCACATAGTCCGCATGCACGGTCGAGACCTGCACGCCGATGATCTTGCCGGACAGGCCTTCGGCGGTCGGCTTGAAGCTGTCTTCCTTGCGGCCGATGATTCCGGTGGGCGTGTTGTAATATTTGTCGGTGAAGTCGATCGTTTTCAGGCGCTCGTTGGTGATCGACATCGAGGCGATGATCACGTCGATCTTCTTCGAGGTGAGCGCCGGGATGATGCCGTCCCAGGAGACCGGCGTGATGACGCAATCGAGCTTGGCTTCCTTGCAGACGGCTTCCTGAAGCTCGACTTCCCAGCCGACGAATTTGCCGGAAGCGTCCATCGAGGTGAAGGGCGGATAGGGCTCGGTGATGAAGCCGATCTTCACGCTTTCCGCCGAGGCCGCTGCGGCGCCGCCCAGAACGACCGCCAGCGCCAGCGCTGCGGTTTTCAATGCCTTGATCATGAGGTTCCCCTGTTTTCTGTTGTGATCAGTGGATGGAGCTGATGAATTTCCGGAGACGGTCCGATTTCGGCGCGCCGAAGACCTGATCCGGCGGGCCCTGCTCCTCGATGAGCCCGTTGTGAAGAAAGACGACATGGTTCGCCACGTTGCGGGCGAAATTCATCTCATGCGTGACGAGCAGCATGGTGCGATTTTCCTTGGCCAGATCGCCGATGACGGCGAGCACTTCGCCCACCAGTTCCGGGTCGAGCGCCGAGGTCGGCTCGTCGAATAGCAGGGCGAGCGGATCGACGGCGAGGGCGCGGGCGATCGCCGCGCGCTGCTGTTGGCCGCCGGACATGAAGGCGGGATAGATGTCGCGCTTTTCATAAAGGCCCACCCGCTTCAAGATCGTCTCGGCCTTGGCGATCGCTTCGTCACGCTTCAGGCCCAGCACATGCACGGGAACTTCGATCACATTCTGCATGACCGTCATATGCTGCCAGAGATTGAAACTCTGGAACACCATGGCGAGCCGTGACCGGATCCGCTGCACCTGCTTGCGATTGGCGGGCTGCAGGTTGCCCTGTCCGTCGCGTTTCAGGGCGATTTCCTCGCCGTGAATGCGGATGGATCCGGCGCTCGGCAGTTCGAGCATGTTGATGCAGCGCAGGAATGTCGATTTGCCGGAGCCGCTGCCGCCGATGATGGCGATCACGTCGCCCTGGCTGGCAGAGATCGAAACTCCCTTGAGCACTTCGAGCGGGCCGAATTTTTTGTGTAGATCGTGAACCTCGATGGCTTTCGCCGTCTCTGTCATGAATACCGCCAAACATGGGCGTGGAGCCGCCCATTCGTGATGTTTTTTGTTCCCCAGTCTTATCATTCACCGGTGCGGTCACTGGCCTCCGCCCGGCCGTTCAGAAAAGTAAATCACTTGTTTTGCAATTATTCAAGTGTATAATCCAATTATCTTGCAGGGCAGCAATTCCGCTTACGTCCCCGATCTCGGAGTTTTCCATGAGCGCCTATGGTTCCCAGGCGATGTCCACCTCTCTTGCCCGCGTCCTGATGCGACGCCCCGGCAAGAGCCTTCTCGCTGCGGATCCGCAGGAATGGCATTACGGTCCGACCTTCGATGCGCCCAAGGCGATAGAGCAGTATCAGGCCTTTGCGCGTCTCGTCGAACAATCCGGCGCCGAAATCCTCTGGCTGGAAGACGAGGGCGACGGCCTTGCCGATTCGATGTTCACCCAGGACCCGTCTTTCGTCACCGACAAGGGCGCCGTCATCCTGCGCATGGGCAAGCCGCTGCGCCGCCAGGAGGCTGATCTGCACGAGGCGGCCTACCGGGCTGCCGGAATCCCTATTCTCGGTCGTCTCGAAGCGCCGGGCACGGTGGAAAGCGGCGATTGCGTCTGGCTCGACAAGCAGACGCTCTGCATCGGCCGCGGCGTGCGCTCCAATCAGGCCGGCATTGATCAGCTTCAGACGATTCTCGCGCCGCTCGGCGTCACCGTGCTCGGCTTCGACCTGCCGCTCTGGCAGGGTGAAGAAGCCTGCCTGCATCTGATGAGCGTGATCTCGCCGCTCGCCGAAGATCTGGCGCTCGTGCATGCGCCGCTTCTGCCGGCGAGCTTCTATCTGCTGCTCAAAGAGCGCGGCATCCGCATGATCGTCGCGCCGCCGGAAGAATTCGCCGACAGCAACGGCCTCAATCTCAACGTCCTGCCGACCTCGCCCTACAAGGTGATCATGATCGACGGCTTTCCCAAGACCAAAGCCGCCATGGAGGCCGCCGGTTGCGAGGTCCAGACCTTTGAGGCCGATGCGCTCTGCATCGCCTGCGAAGGCGGCCCGACCTGCCTCACGCGGCCGATCCTGAGAAGGGACTGAGATGACGCGACGCAGCTTTCATCATGAAAGCGAGGATGCGCGGCGGCAGGCTCTGGTGGCCGCCACGCTCGAGTGCATCGTCGATTTCGGCCTGCAGGGCGCGACGGTACGTCAGATCGCCGATCGCGCCGGGGTGACAGCCGGCCTGATCCGGCACTATTTCGCCGGCAAGGACAATCTCTTCCAGGCCGCCTATCGCGAAGTGGTCGAGACCATGTTCGACACGGCCCAGCGCTCGGCCGACGAACATCAGGGCGATCCGCTCGCGCGTCTCTCC
Source organism: Rhizobium sp. FKL33 (assembly GCF_005222915.1). Classification (GTDB taxonomy): domain Bacteria; phylum Pseudomonadota; class Alphaproteobacteria; order Rhizobiales; family Rhizobiaceae; genus Rhizobium_E. The sequence goes on along the minus strand of NZ_STFX01000004.1, from coordinate 85,696 downwards.
GTCTTCGTGCTCGCCAATTTCAAGCCGCCGGTCATAGACCAGCGCATGCTGGCGCTCTGGGCCACCTTCATCGCCCAGACCGGCGTCGATCCGGCGCTGGCCGGCATTCATCGCGAGGGCTATATCTCCTATCGCGAGACGATCGAACATCTCGTCAAGGACGCGATGGAGGCCGCTGGCAAGGCCTCGACCCCCGAGGATCGCCGCGCCCAGGCCATCGCCATCAACGGCGTCATCGACGGTCTCTGGCTCGAAGGCTGCATGGCCGCCGACATGTTTTCCGACGGCGAACTCGGGCGCATCGCGCTTCTCGCCGTCGAGCGTCTGACCGGGCTGACACTGCCCATCGAAGATCCGCATTTTCTTAAAAAGGACTGACATCATGCGCTACGCCTCCATCACCGAAAGGCTCGACGGGCTCGGCTCCGGCAAATGGGCGCTGCACATCGCCGCCCGGCAGATGGCGCATGACGGCGTCGACGTGATCCAGCTGACCATCGGCGAACCCGATCTGCCGCCGGATCGCGCACTGCTCGATGAATGCGCCCGCGCCATGTATGCCGGCCGCACCCGCTATTCCAATGGTCGTGGCGAGCCGGGCGTCGTGGCGGCGCTGGTCGAGAAATATCGCAAGCGTCGCGACGATGTCACCTCCGCCAATGTTCTCTGCTTCCCTGGCACGCAGACGGCGTTGTTCACCGTCATGCTCGGCCTCGTCGAAAAAGGCGATGTCGTACTGACAGGCGATCCGCTGTACGCCACCTATGAAGGCGTCGTCGCCTCGACCGGCGCGCGGCTCGCCACCGTGCCGCTTCGCGCCGAACAGTGCTTCCATCTCCAGGCCGCCGATCTCGAAAAGACAATCACGCCCAACACCCGCGTGCTGCTGCTCAACAATCCGCACAATCCCTCGGGCGCGGTGCTCAGCCCGCGTGAAGTCGCCGAGATTGGCGAAGTCTGCCGCAAGCATGATCTCTGGATCGTCTGCGACGAAGTCTATGAAGAGCTGATCTTCGACAAGGCCTTCGCCTCGCCCTTCGACGATCCCGAGCTTGCCGACCGGGTCATCGTCGTCTCCTCGATTTCCAAGTCGCATGCCGCGCCGGGCTTCCGCTCCGGCTGGGCCATCGGTCCGGCGGAATTCTGCGAGCGGCTGCTGCCGGTGTCCGAGACCATGCTGTTCGGCGTTCAGCCGTTCATTTCCGACATGACGGCCATGGCGCTCAGCCAGGATTTCGACACCGCCGCGGTGATGCGCGACAATTACTGGCGCCGCGCCAATATCGCCCGCGAGGCGCTGGAAGGCTCGAACGCCATCGCGCCGCTGATGCCCGAAGGCGGCATGTTCATCCTGCTCGACGTCTCCGCGACCGGCCTGTCGGGCGAGGATTTCGCCTGGAAGCTGCTGAAGGACAAGCATGTCGCTGTCATGCCGGGCAATTCCTTCGGCGTTCAGGCGCGCAATTTCCTGCGCCTGTCGCTCACCGTTCCGGATGAGGATCTGAAGATCGCCATGCACAGGATCGCCACGCTCGGCGAGGAACTGCTGCCGGCCGCCAAACGCGCCTGATCCGTCGGCCAATAGCCCCATGAAAAAGCCCTTTCCGGCGCCGCCGGAAAGGGCTTTTTCTTATTCACGGTCCGGACGTCTTATTCGACGTCGAACTTCACGCCCTGGGCGAGCGGCAGGGTGCGGCCGTAGTTGATGGTGTTGGTCGCACGCCGCATATAGGCCTTCCAGGAGTCGGAGCCGGATTCGCGGCCGCCGCCGGTTTCCTTCTCGCCGCCGAATGCGCCGCCGATCTCTGCGCCCGAGGGGCCGATATTGACGTTTGCGATGCCACAATCCGAGCCTCGCGCCGAGAGAAACGCTTCCGCTTCGCGCAGGTCATTGGTGAAGATCGACGAGGACAAGCCCTGCGGCACGGCGTTGTGCAATTCAAGCGTGGCGTCGAAATCGGAATATTTCATCACATAGAGAATGGGCGCGAAGGTCTCGTGCTCCACCGGGCCGCATTGCGACGGCATTTCCACCAGCGCCGGGCGAACGTAATAGGCGTTGTCGCCTTCGGTTTCGAGCACACGGCCGCCGCCATGCACGGTTCCGCCATTGGCTTTCGCGGCGTCGAGCGAGGACTGCATCGCCTGATAGGCGCGGGCGTCGATCAGCGGGCCGATCAGAGTGCCTGTCTTGAGCGGATTGCCGATCTGCACCGAGCCATAGGCTTTGATCAGACGCGGCACCAGCGCGTCATAGACGCTGTCATGCACGAAGAGACGGCGCAGCGTGGTGCAGCGCTGGCCGGCGGTGCCCATGGCGGCAAACGCGATGCCGCGCAGCGCCAGATCGAGATCGGCCGAAGGGCAGATGATCGCGGCATTGTTGCCGCCGAGCTCGAGGATCGAGCGGCCGAAGCGGGCGGCGACGCGCGGACCCACCTGGCGGCCCATCGCGGTCGAGCCGGTGGCGGACACGAGCGCCACTTTCTTATGATCGACCAGTGTCTCGCCGATGGCGCGGCCGCCGATCAAGAGCTGCGACAGGCCTTCGGGCGCGGCGTAGCCGGCTTCGACATAACGGGCGATGGCGCGGTCGAGAATGGCGTGGGTGGCGATCGCCGTCAGCGGGGTTTTTTCCGACGGCTTCCACAGGACGGAATTGCCGCAAACCAGCGCTAGCGCCGCGTTCCACGACCAGACGGCGACGGGGAAGTTGAAGGCTGAGATAATGCCCGTGACGCCCAGGGGATGCCAGGTTTCCATCATGCGATGGTCACCGCGTTCGGTGGCGATGGTCAGGCCGTAGAGTTGGCGGGAGAGACCGACGGCGAAATCGCAGATGTCGATCATTTCCTGCACTTCGCCCAGGCCTTCCGAGGTGATCTTGCCGACTTCGATCGACACGAGGTGGCCGAGCGCATCCTTGTGGGCGCGGAGTTCTTCGCCGAGCAGGCGCACGAGTTCGCCGCGCTTGGGAGCCGGGATGTTGCGCCAGGCGAGGAAGGCGGCATGCGCGCGATCGATGGCGGCGTCGGTCGCCGCCGCATCGTCTTCAGCGACAGTGGCGATCTCTTTGCCAGTGACCGGCGAGAAGACTTTGAGCGAGCCGCCGGTGAGGCGCGAGGCGGGAACGCCGAGCGACGCCATCAGCTGGGCGGTTTCGCTGGCGAGGTCGAGAGTGGAGAGGGTCATGATCGTCTTCCGAAGGTTGGAGGGCGTTGAATGTTGATCAGAGACGGTGTTCGGCGAAATGCGCCACCTGGGCGCCCGCCTCATACCAGGCTTCCTTGATGGGACGAAGGCTCGGCGCGCGCGGATCGGTGACCGGCAGCGGCAGATCCTGTTCCGTCATGTCGCCGAGAATCAGTTGCGAGAGAACCTTGCCGAACACGGTGCCGGGAGCAATGCCGCGGCCGTTATAGCCGGAAAAACCCACGACATTGTCGGCGAAACGATGGAAACGGGGCAGGGCGTTGTCGGTCATGCCGATCTGGCCATACCATTCGCTTTCGAAATCCACCTCGCCCAGTTGCGGGAAGAGCTTGGAGAGCGCCCGCCGCGCCCAGTTCTTGTGCACGGTCTGGCCGCCATTGCGCAGCGCGCCGACGCTGCCGAACACCATGCGTCCCGCTCGGTCCATGCGGAAGGAGGACAGGATTTCCTTGGTGTCCCAGCAGCCCTCGCGGTTGGGCAGGATCTCTTTCAGAAGATCGGCCGACAACGGCGCCGTGGCGAGGTTGAAATAGGGCAGGTGGATCTGCTCATAGCGCACCTGCTCCCAGGGGCCGGTGCTATAGGCGTCGGTGGCGACGATGATCCAGTCGGCGGTGACCGACCCTTGCGCGGTCGAGACTTTCCAGCGCGATCCCTGCCGTTCGGTCGCGATGACCGGGCTGTCGCCGCAAAGCCGTGCGCCGGCGGCCAGAGCGGCCCGGGCGAGGCCGCGCACATAAGCGAGCGGCTGCAGCGTGCCGGCCCGCATGTCGAGAAGCGCGCCGCGATAGGCGGATGCGCCGATGCGGCGGGCTGTCTCTTCGGCTGAAAGCAGGCTCACCGGCGCCCCGCGCCGCGCCCATTGTTCGCAGCGCGCCTCGATCTCCTTCAGACCCTCGTCGCCCACAGCGCAATGCAGCGTGCCCTGACGCTCCAGTTCGCAGGCGATGGCATGCTTGTCGATCAGCTCCATCACCAGCCGCGGGCCGTTGCCGAGCAGGTCCAGCAGTCGCTCGCCATGCAGATCGCCGAGAACGCCCGGCAGGTCGTCGGGCATCACCCACATGCCGGCATTGATCAGGCCGACATTGCGGCCAGCGCCGCCATAGCCCGGCTCGCGCGCTTCGAGCACGATAACCGACGTCCCGCGTTCGGCGAGATGTAGCGCCGCCGAAATGCCGGTGAACCCGCCGCCGACAATGACGACATCAGCCTGGGCGTCGCCTGACAGGGCAGGCGTGGATGCTGGCGAAGGGGCGGTCTTTTCCCATAGACCGTGCGAGCGGGGATCGTTGAGCATGGCTGCCTCTGATGTGTGCGGATCGGCCCTAGACCTGTGGTCTTAAATGGTCGACGCCATCCTGAATATCCTTATTTTTGCATGAGTTCATTCCAAAACGGAATGATATGGAAATCCTCAGCCATCGGAATTTTGACGCATTGGCAGCGTTAATCCCGGCGAAAAGAATTTCCTGTATTTCAACGGGGCGCCGCGCTATAGGCCCGCACTCGGCGCGTCCGACCGCATGACCGACGAGGTGTCTCCCGATGCAGCATAAGAAGGCCGTGGCGCCGTCGCCCGACGCCGGCTATCCCGATATTCTGGACACGCTGGAATTCCAGCGCTCCCTTGACGCTATTGCAGTCGAGCACAAGGGCAAGCCGGACCAGGCCCGCGCGGCCCTTCTGACATTTTTCCGGACCGTCAACACGGAAGGCCGCGCCAAGGTGCGCGAGATCTTCGAGACCGAAGGCCTGGGCATGGCCTGCGCCCGGCGCATTTCCTGGCTCGAAGACCAGATCGTCGCCGCCGCCTTCGATTACGCCACCCGCCACGCCTATCCCGGCAGCGGCAATTTTTGCGTCACCGCCGTGGGCGGCTACGGCCGCGCCACGCTCGCGCCGGGCTCAGATATCGATCTTCTCTTCCTGCTGCCGGGCAAGCAGACCGAGATCGGCCATAAAGCGGTGGAGTTCATCCTCTATCTTCTCTGGGATATGGGCCAGAAAGTCGGCCACGCCACCCGCACCATCGAGGAATGCCTGCGCCTGTCGCGCAGCGACATGACCATCCGCACCGCAATCCTCGAAACCCGCTATATCTGCGGCGCCCGCGCCCTCGAACAGGAGCTCGAAGCGCGTTTCGACAGCGAGATTGTCAAGAACACCGGACCGGAATTCGTCGCCGCCAAGCTCGCTGAGCGCGACGATCGCCACGCCAAGTCCGGCAATACGCGCTATCTGGTCGAGCCGAACGTCAAGGAAGGCAAAGGCGGCATCCGCGATCTGCACACGCTGTTCTGGATCGCCAAATATTTCTACCGGGTGCGCGACACCGCCGATCTCGTGCGGTTGGGCGTTCTCTCGAAATCCGAATATGCCCTCTTCCAGAAGGCCGAGGATTTCCTCTGGGCGGTGCGCTGCCATATGCATTTCATCACCGGCAAGGCCGAGGACCGCTTGTCCTTCGATCTCCAGCCGGACGTGGCCGCAGCGCTCGGCTATCAGTCGCGACCGGGCCTCTCGGCCGTCGAGCGCTTCATGAAGCATTACTTCCTGATCGCCAAGGACACCGGCGATCTGACCCGCATTCTCTGCGCCGCGCTCGAAGACCAGCAGGCAAAGGAGCAGCCCGGCATCGCCAATGTCTTCAGCCGCTTCGCCAATCGCCGCCGCAAGATCCCCGGCGCAGCCGATTTCGTCGAAGATCGCGGCCGCCTCGATGTCGCCGCCCCCGATGTGTTCAAGAAGGATCCGGTCAACCTGATCCGCTTCTTCCATGTCGCGGATCTGCACGGGTTGGAGCTGCATCCCAATGCGCTCAAAAGCATCACCCGCTCGCTCAGCCTGATCGACGACGACCTGCGTTCCAATGCCGAGGCCAACCGGCTGTTTCTGTCGGCGCTGACCACGCGGCGCGATCCGCAGCTCGTGCTGCAGCGGATGAACGAGGCTGGCGTTCTCGGCCGCTTCATTCCGGAATTCGGCAAAATCGTCTCGATGATGCAGTTTTCCATGTATCATCACTACACCGTCGACGAGCACCTGATCCGCTCTGTCGGCGTGCTTTCCGCCATCGAAAAGGGCGAGGGCAAGGATGAGCATCCGCTTGCGTCCGGCCTGATCAAGACGATCGAGGACCGCGAGACGCTCTATGTCGCCACGCTGTTGCACGACATCGCCAAAGGCCGTCCCGAGGATCATTCCATCGCCGGCGCCAAGGTGGCCCGCAAGCTTTGCCCGCGTCTCGGCCTTTCCCCCAAGCAGACCGAAATGGTCGCCTGGCTGATCGAAGAGCATCTGACCATGTCGATGGTCGCCCAGACGCGCGATCTCAACGACTGGAAGACGATCAACGATTTCTCCATGCGCATGCAGTCGCTCGAACGGCTGAAGATGCTGCTGATCCTCACCGTCTCCGATATCCGCGCCGTCGGCCCGGGCGTCTGGAACGGCTGGAAGGGCCAGCTTCTGCGCATCCTCTATTACGAGACCGAGCTGGTGCTGGCTGGCGGCTTCTCCGAAGTCACCCGCACGGAACGCGTCCAGAACGCGCGCGACAAGCTGGCGCATGCGCTGTCCGACTGGCCGGAGAGCGAGCGCAAGGCCTATGTGCGCATGCATTACGCGCCATATCTGCTGTCCGTGCCGCTCGAGGATCAGGTGCGCCACACCGGCTTCATCCGTGACGTCGACAAGGACGGCAGGGCGCTGGCCACCATGGCGCGCACCGACGCCTTCCGCGCCATCACCGAAATCACCGTCTTCGCGCCCGACCATCCGCGCCTGCTGGCGATCATCGCCGGCGCCTGTGCTGCGGCCGGCGCCAATATCGTCAATGCGCAGATCTTCACCACCGCCTTCGGCCGGGCGCTCGACACGATCCATGTCAGCCGCCAGTTCAAGGACGACGAGGATGAATTGCGGCGCGCCACCACCATCACCCGCATGATCGAGGATGTCCTCTCAGGCAAACGCCGCCTGCCTGAGGTCATCGCCGCCCGCACCAAGGGCAAGAAGCGGGACAAGACCTTCACCATCACACCGTCGGTGACGATCTCGAACAGCCTGTCCAACCGGTTCACGGTCATCGAGATCGAATGCCTCGACCGGACCGGCCTGCTCTCGGACATCACCTCGATGTTGGCCGATCTGTCGCTCGACATCGCCTCGGCCCGCATCACCACCTTCGGCGAAAAGGTGATCGACACTTTCTACGTGACCGATCTGACCGGCGAGAAGATCACCACCGAAAACCGTCAGGCGCTGATCGCAGCCCGTCTCAAATCGGTGATGCCGGAAGATGACGACGGGGCCTCCCGCGTCGCCCCTGGCGTCGTCACGCCGCTCCAACCCAAAGGCGTTCGCAAACCGGTCTCCAACGCATGAGCCTCGTCAAGAAATTCATGACCGTTGGCGGCGCCACCCTCGGCAGCCGCTTCATGGGCTTCGCCCGCGAAACCATGATGGCGGCGGCGCTGGGCACCGGGCCGATGGCCGACGCCTTCTACGCCGCCTTCCGGTTCCCCAATCTCTTCCGGCGTCTGTTCGCCGAGGGCGCGTTCAACGCCGCCTTCGTGCCGCTCTTCGCCAAGGAAATCGAGGGCGGCGGCAAGGAAGCCGCCAAGCGTTTTTCCGAGGAAGTCTTCGGCGTCCTGTTCACGGTGCTGCTTCTAATCACCATCGTGATGGAGCTCGCCATGCCGCTGATCGTGCGCACCATCATCGCGCCCGGTTTCGAGCCCGGCACCGAAAAATACGAAGTCACGGTCAAGCTGGCGATCGTGATGTTCCCCTATCTGATGTGCATGTCGCTGACCGCGATGCTGTCGGGCATGCTGAATTCACTGCATCACTATTTCGCCGCCGCCATCGCGCCCGTCTTCTTGAACGTCATGATGATCGGCGCGCTCGGCTACGGTCTCTGGACCGGCGCCGATCCGCTCGCCACTGCCTGGTATCTGTCCTGGGGCGTGCTGGGCGCGGGCCTGTTGCAGATGGCGGTGCTCTATCTCGGCGTGTTGCATGCCGGCATGTCGATCACCTTCCGCCGGCCGCGCATGACGCCGAACGTCAAGCGGCTCCTGGTTCTGGCGCTGCCGGCGGCTGTTACGGGCGGCATTACCCAGATCAACCAGCTCATCGGCCAGATGATCGCCTCCACCAAGGATGGCGCGATCGCGGCGCTGCAATATGCCGACCGCATCTACCAGTTGCCGCTTGGCGTCGTCGGCGTCGCCGTCGGCGTGGTGCTGCTGCCGGAATTGTCGCGCGCGCTGCGCGCCGGCCATCTCAAGGAAGCGTCCAACATCCAGAACCGGTCGCTGGAATTCGTGCTGTTCCTCACGCTGCCGGCCGCTGCCGGCATCTGGGTGCTGTCGGACGAGATCATCCGCGTCGTCTATGAACACGGCGCCTTCAATCCGTCGATGACCGCGACCGTCGCCTCGATCCTGGCGATCTATGGCCTGGGCCTTCCCGGTTTCGTGATGATCAAGGGGCTCAATCCCGGCTTTTTCGCTCGCGAGGACACCAAGACGCCGATGCGCTTCACCATGATCGCGGTCGGGGTCAATTGCGCGCTGGCCGTCTCGCTCTTTCCTTTCATCGCCGAACGCGGCATCGCCACCGCCGAGGTCGCTTCGGGCTGGATCTCGACGCTGCTGCTGGGGATCACGCTCTGGCGTCGCGGCCATCTCGAAATCGAACCGGCCATGGCCTGGCGCGTCGTGAGACTGATCATCTCCGCGCTGATCATGGCGGCGGCGGTGGAATACGCCTCGCGCTACGCCGCGCCCTATATTCGCGCCGAAAGCGGATTGTTCGAGCAGGTCGGCGCAGTGCTCGCGCTGATCGGCGTGGCCATGGTGGTTTATTTCGCGGTCGCTTTCGCCATCGGCGGCGCCAGCCTCGGCATGCTCCGGCGCAATATCAAGCGCAGCGCCGCAACGCCGCCTCCCACAGATTCGGAGGACTGATGCGCAGCCTGTTTCTCGCCACGCTGGTGGTTCCCGATTACGACGAGGCCATCGCATACTATCGCGACGTGTTGGATTTCACCCTTGTGGTGGACCAGCCGCTCGGCGACGGCAAGCGCTGGGTGGTGGTGCGGCCCGACAAGACCGACGGCGCCGGATTGCTTCTTGCCCAGGCGGACGGAGCGGATCAGCAGGCGGTCATCGGCGCCCAGACCGGCGGTCGGGTCAGCTTCTTCCTGTCGACCGACGACTTCGCGAGGGATCACGCGCTCTATCTCGGCCGCGGCGTAACCTTCCTGGAGAAGCCCCGTCACGAGCCTTACGGGACCGTGGCGGTCTTCCGCGACGCCTTCGGCAATCTCTGGGACCTGATCCAGCACGCCAAATCTTCTTGATCCCGCCGCATGCGCCGTGCATAAGCGCGGCCGTTAGCAACATGGGCCTTTGGCCCTTGGGGCCCTCCACAAGCCCGGAGCGTTGAGCATAGCGCTCCCTATGAGGTCGATCATGAGCGAATTCAAGAAACTCGTCTTCTCCGGCGTGCAGCCCACCGGCAATCTGCATCTCGGCAATTATCTCGGCGCTATCCGCAAATTCGTCGCGCTGCAGGATGGCAACGACTGCATCTATTGCGTCGTCGACATGCATGCGCTGACGGCCCAGCTCGTCCATGACGACCTGCGCGGCCAGATCCGCTCCATCGCCGCCGCCTTCATCGCCTCGGGCATCGACCCGGTAAAGAACATCGTCTTCAACCAGTCGACCGTGCCGCAGCATGCCGAACTCGCCTGGATCTTCAACTGCGTCGCCCGCATCGGCTGGATGAACCGCATGACGCAGTTCAAGGACAAGGCCGGCAAGGATCGCGAGCAGGCCTCGCTCGGTCTCTATGCCTATCCGAGCCTGATGGCCGCCGACATTCTCGTCTATCGCGGCACGCATGTGCCCGTCGGCGACGACCAGAAGCAGCATCTCGAACTCGCCCGCGACATCGCCATGAAGTTCAATCTCGATTATGCCGAGCATATCCGCAAGGCGGGCTTCGGGATCGACATCACGGTCGGCGACGAGCCCGTGCACGCCTATTTCCCGATGGTCGAGCCGCTGATCGACGGCCCGGCGCCGCGCGTCATGTCGCTCCGCGACGGTTCGAAGAAAATGTCGAAGTCGGATCCTTCCGATCTCTCGCGCATCAACCTCATGGACGACGCCGACGCCATCTCCAAGAAGATCCGCAAGGCCAAGACCGATCCGGATGGTTTGCCGAGCGACATCGACGGCCTCAAGGGCCGCCCGGAAGCCGACAATCTCGTCGGCATCTATGCGGCGCTCGCCGACAAGACCAAGGCCGATGTGCTCGGCGAATTCGGCGGCCAGCAATTCTCGGTGTTCAAGCCGGCGCTGGTCGATCTCGCCGTCAACGTGCTTTCGCCCATCACCGGCGAAATGCGCCGCCTGATGGACGACACCAGCCATATTGACGCCATCCTTCGGGACGGCGGCGAAAGGGCGCGGGCGCGGGCCGAAGTCACCATGAATGAAGTGCGCGACATCGTCGGATTTCTGCGCTAAGTCTTGGCCCTGTTCAGAGGGGGCTGATCATCATGGTGTCCAAGCGACAGTCGCGGCTTGAAGGTCACCGCCGCAAATTCATGGCGGTGATCGACAATACGCCGGAATGCGGCCGCGCCGTGCGTTACGCCGGCATGCGCGCCAAGAATTCCGGCGGCGGACTGGTGCTGCTCTATGTGATCTCCGACGCCGACTTCAACCAGTGGATCGGCGTCGGCGACATCATGCGCGCCGAAGCCCGCGAGGAAGCCGAAACCGTCATGGCCACCATCGCCCAGCGGGTGCGCAACGAGATCGGCGCAGAGCCGGAACTGGTGATTCGCGAAGGCAAGGCGTCGGACCAGATCCTGCAGCTGATCGAGGATGATCGAGACATCGCCATTCTCGTGCTGGCCGCCGGCAGCGGCAAGGAAGGTCCGGGCCCGCTGGTGCAGCAGGTGGCCGGGCGCGGCGCTGCTTTCCCCATTCCCGTCACCATCATTCCTGACAGCCTGACCGACGAGGATATCGACGCGCTGAGCTGACTCCGCAAAAGATCGCGAAAACTTGAGCAAGCCAACCTTGTTTGGCGCAGGTTTCAGGCGCATATCGCTTGCGATTGGCCGTTAAACAGCCTATTTGTTTAAAACCATTCTAAAGTGCCGCCGTCTTGACCGGCGAGGACCACAGGAGCCCCAGATGTTCATTCAGACCGAAGCCACGCCCAATCCGCAGACGCTGAAATTCCTTCCCGGCCGTGTCGTGCTCGAAAGCGGCACTGCCGATTTCCGCGGCCCGGAGGATGCAGCCCAGTCGCCGCTCGCCGAGCGGCTGTTTTCGGTGCGCGGCGTCACCGGCGTGTTCTTCGGCTATGATTTCGTGACCGTCAGCAAGGAAGACGCCGACTGGGCGCATCTGAAGCCCGCCATCCTCGGCGCCATCATGGAGCATTTCATGTCCGACGCGCCGATCATGGGCGGTGCTCGCTCCGCCGAAGCGGAAGATGTCGAAGGCGAATTCTTCGATCCCGCCGATGTCACCATCGTCGACACGATCAAGGAACTGCTCGAAAGCCGCGTGCGTCCGGCAGTGGCTCAGGATGGCGGCGACATCACCTTCAAGGGCTTCCGCGACGGCACCGTCTTCCTCAATATGAAGGGCTCCTGCGCCGGTTGCCCGTCGTCCACCGCCACCCTGAAGCATGGCGTGCAGAATCTGCTCCGCCACTTCATCCCGGAAGTCCGCGAAGTCGAGGCGGTCTGATATCAACGCATGCGCCTGCTTCTGATCGACACCTCCGGACCTGTCTGCGCCGCCGCGATTTATGACGCGGAGGCCGGCAGCCTGTTGTCCCAGCGTTCGGAGATGATCGGCAAGGGTCATGCCGAACTGCTGCCGGTGATGGTGGACGAGATCGTCGCCGAATCGGGCGTGCCGCTTGCGGATCTCGACCGCGTCGCCGTCACCGTCGGTCCGGGCTCGTTCACCGGCATCCGCGTCGGCGTCGCCATGGCGCGGGGATTCGGCGTCGCCTTGGGCAAGCCTGTGGTCGGCGTCTCTACGCTCCGAATCGTTGCCGAAAGCGTGCTGGAAATCGGCCCTCCGGCGCCGGTCATGGCAGTTCTCGACGCCAAGCGCGAAGAGGTCTATGGGCAGGTCTTTTCCCCTGCGGGGGAAGCGCTGACCGATCCCGTCGCTTATGACTATGCGGGTGCGCAGGCCGCGGCCTCGCGCTTCCAGGCCATCACCGTCGGCTCGGGCGCAGGCCTCCTCACGGGTGGGGACGCTGATGGTGCCGACGCCTTTCCCCTTGCTGTGATCGGCCGCATCGCCTCTCGCGCCGATGAAGATGAACAGGCCAGCCCCCTCTATATCCGGGGTGCTGATGCAAAGCCGCAAACTGGTTTTGCAGTGCAGCATGCGTGAGGCAAGTCAAGTCCGTATAGTTTTCTAAAGAAGTTGGGCTTAAGCTCATTCTTCCGATACCTCGCATGCATGGATGGGAGCCATGAAACCAGGCGCTTTTCTTGAAAACCTCTTCGCCCGGAAAATCGAATTCGATATTTTTCCTGCTGAAAGCGCTGATTGCGAGGAGTATTCTCGCCTGCATGGCGAGCGCTTCTATCGCCGCTGGGGCGATGGCGAGTTCCACTCGCTGATGACCCAGGACACTGTCTTCGGCTTTTCCGCCCGCGTCACCAGTGGGCCGAGCCTGGGTCTGGGCGGCTTCGTGCTCGCGCGCGAGGCGGCGGGCGAGGCGGAAATCCTCACCATCGCCGTGTCCGACAGGTTCGGACGCCAAGGCCTCGGCTGGCGGCTTATGCTCGCCGCCATGCGCGAAATCCGCGCCCGCGGCGGCGAAACCATCTTCCTCGAAGTCGATGAAGGCAATGCCGCCGCGCTCGGGCTCTACCGCAAACTGGGCTTTCGCCAGGTCGCCGAGCGCAAGGGCTATTATGCCGACGACAAGGGCGGCAGATCCACCGCGCTTGTCATGCGCCTTGATCTTCGCTAGTTCCTCAGCCGAACTAGCTGAAGGATCGCGTTCATGGCGGATATCACGCGCACGCTCGAGGAACTCTGCGCCGAACGCGGCCTCAGGATGACCGACCAGCGGCGCGTCATCGCCCGCATCCTGCAGCAATCCACCGATCATCCCGATGTCGAGGAATTGCATCGCCGTTCGGCGGCGGTCGATTCCCGCATCTCGATCGCCACCGTCTATCGCACGGTGAAACTGTTCGAGGACGCCGGCATCATTGAGCGGCATGATTTCCGCGAGGGCCGCTCCCGCTACGAGACCGTACCTGAAGAGCATCACGATCACCTGATCGATCTCAAGACCGGCCGCGTCATCGAGTTTCACTCTCCCGAGATCGAGGCGCTGCAGGAGCGGATCGCCCGGGAACACGGCTTCAAGCTCGTCGATCACCGGCTGGAGCTTTACGGCGTGCCGCTCACCCGCGACGATCAGGGCTGAGGCGCGCATTCATGGTCGCCTGGCTCCGGATTGCTGTCAGCCTCATCGGCGTCCTGGCCATCACCGCCCTTCTGCTGCCCTTCCAGCTGATCTTTCTGGCGACAGGACATCGCTGGCGCGCGCGCCTTCCGCGTCTCTGGCACCGCGCCGCCCTCTGGGCAATCGGCGTCCGGGTCGAGGTCAAGGGAAGACTGGGCGACCGCAGGCCGTTGCTCATCGTCTCCAATCATTCCTCCTGGCTCGATATTCTCGTGATGGCCTCGGTGGCGGACGTCACCTATGTCGCCAAGGCCGAAGTCAAGGACTGGCCCATTTTCGGCGTGCTCGCCCGGCTGCAACGCTCCATCTTCGTAGAGCGGGAGCAGAAGCGAAAGAGCCAGGACCAGGCCAACGAGATGGCTGATCGACTCAACGCCGGCGAGGTGGTGGTGCTGTTTCCCGAGGGGACGACTTCCGACGGCAATCGGCTGCTCGTGACCAAATCCACGCTCTTCGCCGCTGCGACCTCCGCAGCCCAGACGTCAGCCACCGGCCGCGTCGATGTGCAACCCGCGGCCATCGCCTATACCCGTATCCACGGCATGCCCATGGGGCACTATCACCGCCCTGTCGCCGCCTGGCCCGGCGATATCGATCTGCTGCCGCATCTGATCGGCGTCTTGAAGACCGGCGCCATCGACGCCGAGGTCAATTTCGGCCCGCCGATCGAGGTGACGACGGCCACGAACCGCAAGGCGCTGGCTGTCCAGGCCGAGAGCGAGATCCGCCGGCTGATGGAGGAATGCCTGCGCGACCGCGCCGTGCGCGACCTTTGACGCCGGCGCTTCCATTTTCGGCTGAAAGGCACTAAAGAGCCGGCATGGACCAGATCGTTGAAAGCCCTGAAAAGAAGCCGCTCGCCAACACCCGCAAGGTGTTCGTGAAGACCTATGGCTGTCAGATGAATGTCTACGACTCCCAGCGCATGACCGACGCGCTGTCGGAGCAGGGCTATGAGCCGACCGATACGGTCGAGGACGCCGACCTCGTCCTCCTCAACACCTGCCATATCAGGGAAAAGGCCTCGGAGAAGGTCTATTCCGAACTTGGCCGCCTGCAGAAGATGAAGCGCCAGCGGGCGAAAGCCGGCGCGCCGGATCTCAAGGTCGGCGTTGCGGGTTGCGTTGCCCAGGCTGAAGGCGCCGAAATCATCCGCCGCGCCCCGGTGGTTGATCTGGTCATCGGCCCCACCACCTATCACCGCCTTCCCGATGTGCTCACCCGCGTCGACAACGGCCAGCGCGTCATCGAGACGGAATACGCCGTCGAGGACAAGTTCGAGCATCTGCCCGACATCAACAAGGAAAAGACGCTCGCCCGCGGCGTTTCAGCCTTCCTGACCGTGCAGGAAGGCTGCGACAAGTTCTGCACCTTCTGCGTCGTTCCCTATACCCGGGGCTCGGAAGTGTCGCGCCCGCTCTCGCAGCTGATCGTCGAGGCCAAGCGCCTGGTCGACGCCGGCGTGCGCGAAATCACGCTGCTCGGTCAGAACGTCAACGCCTGGCATGGCGAGGGTCCCGACGGCAAGCCCTGGGGCCTGGGCGATCTTCTCTACCATCTCGCCGAGATCGACGGCATCGCGCGGCTGCGCTACACCACGTCTCATCCGCGCGACATGGACATGCGGCTGATCGAGGCGCATCGCGACCTGCCGAAGCTGATGCCCTATCTGCATCTTCCGGTTCAGGCGGGCTCGGATAAGATCCTGAAGGCCATGAACCGGCGTCACAAGGCGGAAGATTACATCCGCCTCGTAGACCAGATTCGCGCCGTCCGCCCCGATCTGGCGCTGTCGGGCGATTTTATCACAGGTTTTCCTGGGGAAACTGACGAGGATTTCGAAGATACGATGCGGCTCGTCGAGCGCGTCGGTTACGCCTCCGCCTTCTCGTTCAAATACTCCGCCCGCCCCGGCACGCCGGGCGCCGATTTGCCCGATCATGTGCCGGAAGAGGTGAAAGCCGAGCGTCTTGAGCGTTTGCAGAAGCTTCTGATGGCGCAGCAGACCGCCTTCCAGCAGTCTCTGGTCGGCCAGACCATGGATGTGCTGATGGAGAAGCCGGGGCGTCTGCCGGGCCAGATGGTCGGCCGGTCGCCCTGGCTGCTGCCGGTGATTGTTGATGCAAACCCCGCGAAAATCGGTGACATTATCTCTGTGCGAATCACCAAGGCCGGGACCAACAGTCTCCACGCGGATCCCGCATGACAGACCGGCGCCGGCGATGAAAAGGAGCAAGGCGGTTTGACGAGACCCGAAGCGATGTCTTCCCACGAGCGCCAGCCCAAGCGACCCCCGGCAGACGCCAATCACTTCGTCCTGACCTTCGAGAACAACCGCCTCGCAAGCGAGCTTTTCGGCCAGTTCGACCAGAACCTCAAACTCATCGAGGATCGGCTCCATATCGACGCGCGTGCGCGCGGCAATACGGTGTCGATCACGGGCGATGTGCAGGCGACCAATGTCGCCCGCCGGGCGCTGGATTATCTCTATGGCCGGCTGCAAACCGGCGGCCAGATCGAAGCGAATGACGTCGAAGGCGCGCTGCGCATGGCCCAGGCCGCCGACGATCAGCTGGTGTTTCCCGCGCTCGAGAAGAAGGCGAAGTTGTCCATGAGCCAGATCTCGACCCGGAAGAAGACCATCGTCGCCCGCACGCCCACCCAGGACGCCTATATGCGGGCGCTGGAGCGGTCCGAGCTCGTCTTCGGCGTCGGTCCCGCCGGCACCGGCAAGACCTATCTGGCGGTGGCCCATGCCGCTGCGCTGCTGGAGCGCGGCGCGGTTGACCGCATCATCCTCTCGCGCCCGGCCGTCGAAGCCGGCGAGCGTCTGGGCTTCCTGCCCGGCGACATGAAGGAAAAGGTCGATCCCTATCTCCGGCCGCTCTACGACGCGCTCTATGACATGATGCCGGGCGACAAGGTGGAGCGCGCCATCACCGCGGGCGTCATCGAAATTGCGCCGCTCGCTTTCATGCGCGGCCGCACGCTCGCCAACGCCGCCGTCATTCTCGACGAAGCGCAGAACACCACCTCGATGCAGATGAAGATGTTCCTGACGCGTCTCGGCGACAATGCCCGGATGATCGTCACCGGCGATCCGAGCCAGATCGACCTGCCGCGGGGCGTGAAATCCGGCCTCGTCGAAGCTCTGCAGATCCTGCATTCGGTCGAGGGCGTTTCCGTCGTCCGCTTCAAGGATGTCGACGTCGTGCGCCATCCGCTGGTCGCGCGCATCGTCCGAGCCTATGACGCCGAAGGCGCGATCGACAGCGGTCGCGACAACTGATGTCCGGACGTCTCGATATTCAGCTGTCGCTCGAAGAGGGCGATTGGCAGAGCGAAGAGGTTCTGGAGGCTTTCGCTCGCCGCGTGCTCGAGCATGCGGCGGCGCATCTGTCCGAGAAAGAGCGTCAGCCCTTTCCGAAGCAGCCTGTGGAAGTGTCGCTCGTCTTCACCAACGACGCCGCGATCCGCGAGATCAACGCCGAATGGCGCGAACAGGACAAGCCGACCAATGTCCTGTCTTTCCCCGCCTTTCCGCTCGCGCCGGGCGGCAAGCCCGGGCCGATGCTGGGGGACATCATCCTCGCCGAGGAAACTTTGCGGCGCGAAGCCCTTGACCTCGGCGTTGCATTCGAGGATCATCTGACCCATCTTCTGGTGCATGGCTTCCTGCACCTGTTTGGTTACGACCATATGACGGAAGAGGAAGCGGCGGTCATGGAAGGTCTGGAGATCCGCATACTTGCGGAGCTTGGCCTTGAAAATCCCTACCGGGATGACGACCGGAACTGACAGTTGAGGCAATGAACGAATATTCTACACGGTCCAGCGAGACCGACACAGGCGCTTCGGCGGTCAAATCCGCCGAGGACAGTTCCAACGCGCAAAAAGGCGAGAGTACCACCGCGCCCAGGCAATCGTTCTGGGCAAAGGTCGCGAGAATTCTGCGTCCGCAGAATGCGCATAGTCTCCGTGAGGATCTCGCGGATGTGCTGGCCACCGAAGAGAGCGCCAGCATCGGATTTTCCCCCATCGAACGGGCCATGCTCAAGAACACCCTGCGCTTCCGCGAGGTGAGGGTGGAAGACGTGATGGTGCCGCGCGCGGAAATCGAGGCGGTCGACCAGAACCGTTCCGTCGGCGATCTCATGCTGATGTTTCACGAGACCGGCCGCTCGCGCATGCCGGTTTACGCCGAAACGCTCGACGATCCCAAGGGCATGGTCCATATCCGCGACCTCATGGGCTATATGATCAAGGAGGCCAAGCGGCGCCGCGCCGCGCCGAGAGCCGCTGCGCAGCCCACCGTCGAAGGCGCGCCCGCGCCGCGCGCATCCAAGAATTCCAAGCCGTTCGATCTCGGCCGCATCGACACCGATGTGTCGATCGAGGACGCCGGAATCCTGCGGCCGGTCCTTTTCGTTCCGCCCTCCATGCTGGCCTCGGAACTGATGGCCAAGATGCAGGCCGAGCGCATCCAGATGGCTCTGGTGATCGACGAATATGGCGGCACCGACGGCCTGGTTTCGCTTGAAGACATCGTCGAAATGTTGGTCGGCGACATCGAAGACGAACATGACGACGAGGAAATCCTGTTCATCCGCCAGTCGGACGACGTGTTCATCGCCGACGCCCGCATCGAACTCGAGGAAATCGCGCAGGCGATCGGCTCCGATTTCGACGTGTCGGGCCAGGTCAACGAAGTCGATACGCTGGGCGGTCTGATCTTCGCAGAACTCGGCCGTATTCCAGCGCGCGGCGAAGTCGTCCAGGCGGTGCCTGGCTTCGAATTCCACGTACTCGACGCCGATCCGCGCCGCATCAAGAAGGTGCGCATCACCCGCGCCGCCGTGCGTCGCCGCCCGACACGCGAAGAAGCGGATCAATCCGGCGCGGCGGACGCGGCTGAACAGCCCGCCGGCTGATCGTCAGAACAGCAGTTCTCCAAAACCAACGAGATCGCCTTCCTCCGCAAGCGGGGGAGGGCAGGTTCCCTCTGAGGTTGCCGAAACGGGTAGAAGCAGCGGCCCCACGCGCAGACAGGCGAGGATCTCGCCCGCCCGCACGCGACGCGGAAACATGGGCTCTTCGCCCTCTGGCGTCGAGAGCGTGAAACGCCCGGCCTGCGGCGCGCTGACAGCGCCGATCAGGTCCTTCGGCAGCGTGATGGTCAGATCTGTCCCGCTGTCCTCATAGGTCATGGCCCCGATGCCGCGCGCGGCCATCATCCGCATCAGCCTGCGCTCTGTCTTGCGGTCGGTCATGCATCGACCTCGATTGTGAACAGCAGCGTCCCCGGTTCGACGCCATCGCCATCGGCTGGCAGGATGTGCGTGATCACTCCGTAGCAGTCCGCTTCAACGGGATTGAGAAGCTTCATCGCCTCGATGATGGCGATCTGGTCGCCGTCGCGCACGCGATCGCCGATCTGCACGAACGGCTTCGCGCCGGGCGCAGGCGAGCGGTAGAAGGTCCCGGCCATGCCGGCCTTGATCTGCCGCGTCGCGCTCGGCGCATCCGCCGCCGACGCAAGCGCTTGAGGGACGGCCGACGGCTTTGGAGATGAAGCAAGCTCGGCCTCCGACGCCTGTTTCACCAGCCTTATGCGCATGCCGCCCTCGGTCACGTCGAGTTCGTTGAGATCGGAGGCTTCGAGCATGCGCATCAGCCGGTCGATCAGATCGAAATCCATATTGGTTTACTCCACGAAAGACTGGAAGGTGACGCCGGCGCTTTCCAGCGACAGCCGCAGCGCGCGCGCGATCTCGACGGCCGAGGGCGTGTCGGAATGCACGCAGATCGAATGGATCGCGGTCTTCAGCCGTTTGCCGGTCACCGTCTCGATCGCGCCCGCCTCCAGCATCGAGAGGATGCGGCGCGCGATCTCGTCGGGCTCATGCAGCACCGCGCCGGGCAGGCGGCGGTCGACGAGAAAACCATCATCAGTATAAGCCCGGTCGGCGAAGATCTCCGAACGATAGTCGAGGCCCATCTCGTCCGCCGCCTTCTCCATCTCTCCGAGCGCGATCGTCAGGCAGATGAGGGTGGGATCGACGGCCTTGATCGCCCGGCAGGCGGCAAGCGCGACCTCGCGATTCTGCTGGCCGAGATTGCCGAGCGCTCCATGCAGCTTCACATAGCGGACCGCATGGCCGGAATAGGCCGCCATCGCCTGGGCCGCGCCGATCTGATAGGCGATCAACCGCTCCGTCTCGCCCATGGTGAAGGGGATGTTGCGGCGGCCGAAGCCCCAGAGATCGGGATAGCCTGGATGCGCCCCCACAGCGACGCCTTTTTCCTTCGCCAGACGAAACGTGTTGGCCATCACTTCCGGGTCGCCGGCATGCAGTCCGCAGGCGACATTGGCGGAGCTGACAATGTCGAGCATCGCTGCGTCGTCGCCCATCTTCCAGGCTCCGAAGCCTTCGCCCATGTCGGAATTGAGGTCCACCTTCATCGCCGTCTCCTGCCTGCGTCACCGTTGCTTCCTTAAAGCATGCGCCGGGCCGGCCGTCACCGCGCCCGCGACAAAGAATCTTCTCCACCCCAGTAGGCAAGCTCGCTCGACTGATATATCAGATCGGGAGACACAGGAACATCGATGATAGAGGTAAGCCCACCCCGCTTGTCCTTCGAAGGACCCGACGCGCTGTTGATCGACGGCGCGATGGGGGCGTTTTCCGACGCCGTGCAGGAAAAGATCTGGGCCTTGGCCGAGAGCCTGCGCGCTTTCCCCGGCATGATCGAGACGGTTCCGGGCATGAACAACCTGCTCCTCGTCTTCGACTCCTTCCTGACGGACGTAGACGTGTTACAGGCCACCATCCTCAACGATTGGGCCGCCAAAGGCGCGCCGCTTCAGGGCGTGGTTCGCGATGTGCCGGTTCGCTATGGCGGCGAGGATGGACCCGATCTCGAAGGCTTCGCCCGCGCCAAGGGCATGACCACAGACGAGGTGATCGCACGCCATGCGGCGCCGCTCTATTCGGTGGCCGCGGTCGGCGCCATGCCGGGCTTCGTCTATCTCTCCGGGCTCGATCCGCAGCTGGCCGCGCCGCGCCTGTCCAGTCCGCGCGACGGCGTGCCTGATGGCTCCGTGATTGTCGGCGGCGCGCAGGCGGGCATCATGCCGGTGACGGCGCCGTCCGGCTGGCATATTCTCGGCCGCACCGATCTGAGCCTGTTCGACGCGACCCGCGACAGGCCGGCGCTGTTCGCCCCTGGCGATCGACTGCGCTTCGTGCCGGAGGCGCGGCGATGATCGAAATCCTCACCTCGGGTCTGATGAACAGCGTCCAGGATCTCGGCCGTCCCCTCTATCTCGATCAGGGCGTCGGCCGCGGCGGCGCGATGGACCGGCAGGCGTTGACGGCGGCCAATCTGCTCGTCGGCAATGAGGCTGGCGCGGCGGGGCTGGAAATCGCCGTCTTCCCGTTCCGCATGCGCGTTCACGCGCCCTGTCTCGTGGCGATGACAGGCGCTGTCGCTTTCGCACAGCTCGGCAATCGCAGCTTTCCCGCCTGGTGGGCGCGGCAGGCTGAGGCCGGCGACGAGCTTCGCATCGAGGCTCCCAGCGCCGGCGCGCGCGTCTTGCTGGCTTTCTCGGGCGGCGTCGACCTGCCGCTCGTCCTCGGCTCCCGCGCCACGGATTTGAAAAGCGGCTTCGGCGGTCTGGAAGGCAGGGCGCTGAAACGCGGCGATCGCCTTACGCTCGGCCCCAGCCGCATCCGTGCTGTTCAACCCGCCGGCCACGGCCTCGATCCAGCGCTGCTCGGCCGCAACGATCCCACGCTGTTGCGCATCATGGCCGGCGCCGAATATACCGAGTTCACCGAGGAGGCCCGCCGCGCCCTCCTCGGCTCCGACTTCGTCGTTAGCCGGCAAAACAATCGCCAGGGCATGCGGCTTGAAGGCGATCCGCTGATCCTCATGCGCAAGCTCGAGCTGCATTCCCACGGCATCATGCCGGGCACGGTGCAGGTGCCGCCCTCGGGACAGGCGGTGATCCAGCTCGCCGAGGCCAATACCTGCGGCGGTTATCCGAAGATCGGCCATGTCATCGGGGCCGATCACTGGAAGCTCGCCCAGGCCCGCGCCGGCGATCGGCTGCGCTTTCGTCTCATAGACCGCGCGGAAGCGCTGGCCGCCGAACGCGCCGCCCGGATGTTTGAAACCAAAATCGCCCATCTCGCGCCGCTCGCGCTGAAGACCTGAGAGGGAAGCATGTCCAAGAAGCCGATCATCATCCTGGGCGCCGGCATCGTCGGCGCGTCGACCGCGGCGGAACTGGCGCTGCGCGGCGAGCCTGTCCTGCTCATCGATCGCCAGGAGCCGGGCCTCGGCGCCTCCTTCGGCAACATGGCCAGCATCGCCGTCAATGGCTTCGAGGCCGTGTCGCGGCCGGCGGTCTGGAAAAAGATCCCCGGCTGGCTCGCCGATCCCGTCGCGCCGGTGGCGGTCAATCCGGTGTATGCGCTGAAGATGCTGCCCTGGTTCCTGCGCTTCCTCGCCGCCGGCCGTCCCGATCGCATCAAGGAGATCGAAGAGGCCGGCGCCAATCTGGCGCTGCGCTCGCTCGCCGATCTCAAGACGCTGCTCGGCCGCATTGGCGCCATGGATATGCTCAGCGACACCGCCTGCCTGCAGCTGTTCGGCACGGAAGCCGAATTCGCGGCCGGCCGCGCCAATCTGGCGCTGATGGACCATTTCGGCCTCAAATATGAGGTGCTTTCCGGCCCGCGCCTGCGCGAAGTCGAGCCTTTGCTGAATCCGGCTCTGCCCAAGGCGGTGCTGCTCCCGGACAATCATTTCGTCACCAGCCCCCACGGCCTCGTGCTGCGGCTGGTCGAGGCCATGCGCGCCCAGGGCGGCGCTTTCCTCAAGGGCGAGGTCGCCAGGCTGGAGCGTGACGCGCGCGGCGTCACCGCCGTCATTCTCGCTGACGGCAAGCGCATCGAGGCCGACCGGGTGCTGATCGCCATGGGCGTGCACAGCCGCGATCTCGCCAAGGCGGCGGGCGAGCCCATTCCGCTGGAGACCGAACGCGGCTATCACACCCAGATCATGGCCCCGGGCGTCGATCTCAAATGGTCGTTGATCTGGCCGGAGCGCGCCTTCATGATCACGCCCACGGCGGGCGGCGTCCGCGTCGGCGGCTCGGTGGAAATGGCCGGGCTTGAGCGCGCGCCCAACTGGCGGCGGGCCCGTTTCCTGGTCGAGCATGCGCGGTATGCGCTGCCGGGTCTCAAGGTGGAAGAGGCGACCGAATGGATGGGGCATCGCCCGGCGCTGCCGGATACGATCCCGGTGCTCTCGGCGTCTTCGACCACCCGCGGCCTTTACTATTCCACCGGCCATGGTCATTTCGGCCTGACCTATTGCGCCACGACCGCGCTCGCCATGGCCGATCTGATGACCGGCCAGGCGCCGCCGATCGATCTCACGCCTTACCGCATCAACCGCTACTGACACGCGGCCCCGAACAAGAGGAAGACCCATGCGCTGGAAACGCACGATCCAACTGGTGGATGTTCACTGCGAAGGCGAAATCGGCCGGCTGGCCACCGGCGGCGTGCCGAACATTCCCGGCAAGACCATCGCCGAACAGCTCAATTACATCAACACCGTGGATGACAGCTTGCGCCGTTTCCTCTGCCTCGAACCCCGGCAGGGGCCGCTCGGCTCGGTCAATCTGCTCTTGCCGCCCAAGCGCGAGGGCGCCGACGCCGGCTTCATCATCCTGCAGGCCGATCAGGCGCACGCCATGTCCGGCTCCAATTCGATCTGCGTCACGACGGCGCTGCTGGAGACAGGCATTATCGAGATGAAGGAGCCGGAAACGGTGGTCATGCTCGACACCGCCGCCGGCCTCGTCAAGGCCACCGCCACCTGCCGCGACGGCCGTTGCGAACGGGTGGAGCTGACCATGACGCCCTCCTTCGTGCTCGATCTCGATGTCGAGGTCGATACCGGAACCTGGGGCAAGGTGAAGGTCGATCTCTGCTATGGCGGCGTGTTCTACGCCATTGCCGACGCGAGCGCCGTCGGCCTGACCATCGACAAGGCGAACGCCCGCGAGCTCGTCGCCGCCGGCATGGCGCTGAAGGATCTCATCAATCGCACGATCCCCGTCGTGCATCCGGAAATCCCCGAAATCCGCGGCGTCGCCTATGTGATGTTCCGTGGCGAGGAGCCCGATGGCGCGGTGCGCACCTGCACCACCATGTGGCCCGGCCGCGTCGACCGCTCGCCCTGCGGCACCGGCAGTTCCGCCAATCTCGCCACGCTGCACGCGCGCGGCAAGGCCAAGATCGGCGACACCTTCATCTCGCGCTCCACCATCGGCACCGAATTCCGCGTCGGCCTCAAAGACGTCACCACCATCGCCGGCCGCCCCGCCATCATCCCCACCATCTCCGGCCGCGCCTGGACCTTCGGCATGACCCAGGTGGCGCTCGATCCCTTCGATCCCACGGCGGAAGGCTTTGCGGTCACGGATGTCTGGGGGCCTCAGGCGGGGGAGATACGGTGAGGGGTGGGGGGCGTTAATTGGGTTGAGTCGTAGGGATCATTTTGGCCCCTTGCCGTCACGGACGGTCAACGCAATGGTCAAAAAATCCCCGCGCTGATTTTGCAGGGAGAAATCTGCCGTAAAAGCCGTGCGCGAAAGTCAGCCTTGTGCGACCGGCTTTCGCGGCTCAGCACTAGGCGGCAATGCCGTATAGTTTCTTGCCCAATAGACGGCATTGCCGTATAGTTCCTCATGCAAAGCGTAATCCAGACGACTACGTTTCTCATGCAGGCCAAACGATGTGGCCTGTCCGACGAAGATCTTCAAGAGATTGTCGCCGTGATCGCTGCGGACCCTGAGGCTGGGGTTCTGATGGCTGGAACGGGCGGTGCGCGCAAGCTGCGTCATGCCCGTGAAGGGCAAGGAAAAAGCGGAGGATTCCGGACTGTTCATTACTTCGGGGGCGGAGATATTCCTGTGTTCGCCCTAGCGATTTACGGAAAGAACGAGAAGGGCAACCTCTCGAAAGCGGAACGGAACGAACTGGCCCGCATCCTTCCCAAGCTGGCCGATGCCTACAGACAGAGAAAGAATACGGAATGACCTTCGGAAAAGAGCTTATCCAGAGCGCACATGAAGCACTGGCGATCGCAGAGGGCCGCGCAGAACCCGCCGCTGTTTTTGTTCCTGAAACGATCGACGTTGCGGCCATTCGCAAGCGCCAGAAACTCTCGCAAGCGGCGTTTGCGAAGCGCTATGGCTTGCCCGCCGGCACGATCAAGGATTGGGAGCAGAAGCGCCGCCGGCCGGATCGCGCGGCAATACTGCTTCTGAAAGTGATCGAGCAAGCCCCCGACACGGTGGCGCAGGCAATCCGCGCCTGACCATCGGCACGGAATTCCGCATCGGCCTGAAAGACGTCACCACAATCGCCAGTCGCCCCGCCAACATCCCGACCGTCCGGGGCTGCTCATGGACTATCGGCATGACCTAGGTGCCCTCGATCCCTTCGCCCCCACGGCGGGACGGGGGCGGTCACTGATGTCTCGGGTTCGCAGTCGGGGGAGATTTGGTAAAGCCGAAGCGCTAACAATATTCGGCGTTGGTTCTCTCAGGATAATGCTAGCCAAACTCAAAGAGCCTGCTGCTACTTCAAGTCCAAGCCAAGCAGCTGTCGCTTCTCACCAGGGAGTCCCTTTACGAGTTCTTTTTTTGCATCAGGCGCAAAGCCCGCCCATAATTGGTGTCCCGTTGTGCTAAGGAGAAGTTCATGAACTAATTGCTCACAAGTTATAAAGGTATCAACAGCCAGTTTGCTGGTTGCTGCACTGAATGAAATTTTATCCAGAGCTACATGGTCATTCCAGGCCCCGGGTATCTGGCCATGGACAATTGCAGAAACTTTCGAATACCATTTGTCAATATTTCCAATTAATCCGAATGCCTCCTGGCGTGGGATAAACCCAATAGTGTGGAGTTTGTGGTATTCGATTATTTCCGTCTTTGAAATGTAGTAGCGCTCAACACGAATTAACGTAGATAACTCCTCTAAATGCGTGCGGAAGTAAGTGTAATATAAACAAGTTTCTAACAATGTCCTTGCAGATGCAGCAGCAGATTTATATAGGCATAGACCTATAAGTGCCGCACCCTGCTGAGCCGCAAGCTGCATCTCTCTTACAAAGCAAAGCGCAGGATTGTCTTGATCAGCGGATTCCAGTTGATGTGACCATACGGCAATCCTGAAAAGAGCGTTCTCCAATTTCTTTAGCGTTGGGGAATCTGCAAACGTGGCATCTATATTTGAACACCAATCGACACTCTTTAGAACCTCGGGGAGCGTGGTTTTCATTTCCGGGATTCCGTCATGCCTTTCAGGTATGGATCAGGTGCATCCAACGAAGATAAAACCTCCAGGAGTTTCTTCGCTCGCGCCATGCTTGCGTCATTAAAGAACCGAATTAGCATTTGCCGCACGGACAGCGAGTTATTGTTGAAAACTGAATTCGATTCATCAATGCTTGCAATTATATTGATCAAAGACGACTTGGAGATCTTGCGGTCCCGTATTATGCGTTCGGCTTCCATCACTAGATCATTAGAAAATTCCGGTTGATCACTGCCTGTGAAATGTATGCTTACTTTATCTAGCATGTAGGCTAGTTCTTCAGGAAGTCGACCAACACGAAGTTCATGGGACAGTTGCTTAAGGTCACTAGCATTCAGATCGGTCTGCAGGATTGCAGAATACAGTGACCTCAAGAGCGATTTGTACCGAGACGACGATTGAATCATTTCCCCACCTTCGTCCTAAACTCACGTGCTACAGATACAAGATTTTGGAACGCTGAGGTGCTATACGGCTTAGTGCTCTGCCACACAAAGCCACTTCCGCTTTCAGGTTCACCAAAAGCCTTATACCATTTCAATGTTGAAGATAAGCAAAAGGGGGCATATTTAGGGTCTGCGCGGATGGATGACTCTTCCGAAGAGACGCCCGCCCTTGCCGTAGCGTTGAACAATATGAGCGGTGCCGGACCTTTTGAGCCCGCTTTCTTTGCCTTAATGAACTCCATCATGAGCCCGATGCCACGAACGGCGTATTTTTGCGGCACTACGGGAATCAGCACAAAGTCCGAATTAATCAACGATGTTTTGGTGAACAAAGAGCCTGCAGGGTGGCAGTCGATCAGTATCAAGTCATATAGGCTTCGACACTCGGCAATAAACTTCTCAAAACGCTCTTCTATGGGCTTCGTGTTGGTGGTAGCTTGGCCCAGCGCTACGTACATGAGGTCGAGAGTTGACGGAACAATGTCGAGACGACTCGATTGAAATGAGAAGATATTTCTAGCTAGGGTCTTAACGCTCGGTGGGTTGTGATTACCCGACACCTGAAGTTGGTAGGGATTTAGCGCAACTCCGCTGTCCATCAGAACTGCCAAGGTTGTCTGTCGGGCGGCTTCAGCTGCAAAATAGTCCTTCGCTGGCAGGAAGGCCTGCGATAGATTGAATTGTGGATCGTAATCAATAGCCAATACCTTGAGGGCAGGCTTTCCACCAATATTAAAGGAGGAGAGAATGCCGGCCAGATTTACGGCTGCTGTCGTCTTCCCAACGCCTCCCTTCATGTTCATAACAGTAACAACTACTGACAAACCTATATCTCCTCTTACGGAATGCGCGCGCTTAAATCGTTTCTTGCCCTGTTTTGCTGCAACGAAAAAGAATTCAACCAGGGGAGGTTGTCAACGGCTTTTATGTGCCAATTTGTCGAGGGATCATTTATTCGGGAAATAAAATTCAATTTTCGACTTTGCTAAAGCAACCCTTCGAGGCTTTCTATCAGGCAATTATCTCGTATTTTGTACACTAGTTTTGCTGAAAAATCCGCAACATACAGTAACTGCGGAAATGTATTAAGGAATCGGACATGATTTGCGAAAGACTGGAGTGAACACTCACTGCAGGCGCAACCAAAGGTGGAGCCCCCCCCCCCAAAAAAAACAGAAAGACCGTCATGGCCGGAGGGCGGCGCCATGACGGTCTCTGTGATGCGGACAAGAGTTAGGGGCGTCTTTGTCCGCGGGCCCGGCCGGGCGGGGGACTTGCCTTTTGCCGGGCTTTTGCAGCCTTAGGGGCGTGGCTGCTATGACCAAGAGATGGCCCCGACTTTGTGGCATTTCAATGGATCGGCCAGGCAAAGAAATGTTAATTCTTGTTAATGTAAAGACATACTGAGCGCGCCGTCACACTATGGGACGGGCCTGCGGCTCCAGTCTTGCCTGGTTCACATGGACGTATTGCGCCCTGTCGCCCAGCGCCTCGAAGAGATGCGCGTCGGTCCCCGTCATGAAGGCCTGGGCGCCGATTCTGTCCATGAGGTCGAACAGCGCGGCGCGGCGATGGCGGTCGAAATGCGCGCCGACTTCATCGAGCAGCAGGATGGGCGCATGTCCGGTCATCGACGCCGTCAGCTCGGCATGCGAGAGGACCAGCCCCGCAAGAAGCGCCTTCTGCTCCCCGGTCGAGCAGAGCGCGGCCTCAATGGATTTCTCCTTGTGCAGCACCATGAGATCGGTGCGGTGCGGTCCATCCAGCGTGCGACCCGCCGCCTGGTCGCGCCTGCGCCCCTGTTCGAGGAGATCGGCGTAATGGTCTTCGAGATCGATCGCCGGCCGGTCCAGCCCGCCGTCGAGAAAGCCTTCCAGCGTCAACAGCGATTGCGGAAAGCGGCTCGCCTCCTCCGCCCGTTCCGACAGCCGCGCGATCAACGCCACGACCTCCGTGCGGGCGAGCGCGATGGCCACGCCGAGGCCGGCCATCTGCCGTTCGATCGAGGCCATCCAGTCGGCGTCATAGCGGCCTTCTTCGAGCAGTTTGTTGCGCATCTTCATGCTGCGCTCGAAATCGACTGCGCGGCGGCCATGGGCGGGATCGAGCGACAGCACCAGCCGGTCGAGAAAGCGCCGGCGCTCGCTGGCCGGGCCGGTGAACAGCCCGTCCATGGCCGGCGTCAGCCAGAGCACGCGCAGGTGATCGAGCAATTCGTCGCCGCTTTTCGCCTCGGTGCCGTTGATGCGCACCCGCCGCGCCGCCGTCTCAGGCTGCACGCCGGTGCCGATCTCGACATCGCCCTCCATGCCCTCGACCTCGGCGAACACCGAAAAGCCCGCCTCTTCGCCCTTCAGCGCCACGTCGGAATAGACCGCGCGGCGCAATCCCCGGCCGGGCGAGAGCAGCGACACCGCTTCGAGAAGATTGGTCTTGCCGGAGCCGTTTTCGCCCGTCAGCACCACATGCCGCGCGTCGAAGGTTAGCGCGGCGGAGCGGTAGTTGCGATAGGCGGTCAGCGCGAGACGTCGGATGAACACTTTCTGAGGCATGCCCTGCCTTTAGAGCAATTCGTCGCCGCCAGAAAGCCGCAACAATGCATGGCGGGTGATCAGGCGCCGATCAGCAGCACCCAGGCGCGGGCGAGCGCCAGCCCCATGGCATCGGCCGTCCGGCCGTCGGTCTCGGCGCGTTGGGGATAGCTGGGCAGCCAGTCCGGGTCCATGCGCGCCACGGCCTCGGGAAAGGTTTTCACCCAGCTCGCGACCACATCCCGGTTGGCTTCGAAATGAAACTGCATGCCATAGCTCGCCCGACCCACCCGGAAGCACTGATTGGTCGCCGTGTCATTGGTCGCCAGCCGCACCGCGCTCTCCGGCAGGGTGAACGTGTCGGAATGCCATTGAAAGATCGGGAAAGCGTCATCCACGACCGACAGGACGGGATCATCAGCCGCCGCTTCGGTGCGCCGCACTTCGCGCCAGCCGATTTCCCTCGCTTGGCCGAGAAGATTGGTTGCGCCATGCCCCCGCGCCAGCAACTGGCTGCCGAGGCAGATGCCGAGCACCGGCTTGTCCGCCTCGCCGAAGCGCCGCATCAAAGCGGCGAGATGGGGCAGATAAGGGTGCTTGTCGTCATCGAGAGCGCTCTGTTCGCCGCCCAGCACCACGATCGCGTCATAGCCGTCAGGCTCGGGCAGCGGATCCCCCTGCCAGGCGCGGCAGAGCACGGTTTCCGCCTGCGCCTCTTCGAGCGCGATGCCCACATTGCCCCAGGGGGTGGAATGAATATTCTCGACGATCAGGACGCGCATGCGGATTTCCAACTGAGTTTCGCTGACGCTAGCGGATTCGCCCGGGAATGCCAGCCACAATCCGGCTCAAGGATTGGGTTTGCCCACCGATCGGATCGAGGCGACCAGCGTTTCGGCATGGGCGAGCGCGGTCGCGGTTGCATTCAGCATCGGTGGCAGGATCATCCATTCGAGCGTCCAGGCGGCGCCGGAGCGCTCCTGCTCATGCACCAGCGATTGATGCAGGCCCGATATCTGCACGGCGTTGAAGCGGGCGAGCGCCACCAGCGTCTCGGCCAGCACCGGATTCTGCTTATGCGCCATGGCGGAGGAGGCGCCGCCGCCCGACATCACGATCTCGGCCATCTCGTTCTGCGCCATCAGGGCTGCGTCCTGGCCCATCTTGCCGAGCGCGCCCGTGACCTGCGACAGCCAGCTTCCGAGGGCGACGATACGGTCGCGCTGGGCATGCGGCGTGTAGTCTGGCGCAGAAAGCCCAAGCCTCGCCGTCAGCAAGGCCCGCAGCGCCTCGGCCTTGTCGCCATATTTGTCCGATGTTCCCGCCGCGCCCGCCAGCGTCAGGATCAGATTTCTGGCGCTGGCATCAGCGAGATCGTGGAGCGCCCGGGCGAGCGGCGCCCGCCAGGCCTCGATGCGGTCGCGCGCGGTGATCGGGATCGCCGCCTGCATCCGCGTCCGGCCCATCAGCGCGTGATCGCCCTGGCTGGCGACGAGGGCGGACAGCGCCGCTGTGACGGCGCCCAGCCGGCTCTCCAGCAGCTCGAGCGCCAGCTTCAGCTTCAGCGCCAGCGCCGTGTCGATCACATCCTGGCTGGTGGCCCCGACATGCAGGCTCTTGGCCGCCTCGCCGCCGATATGGGCGCGCAATTGCCGGATAAGATCGGGCGGCGCGACGCCGTCCTTCAGAACCGCGCGGGTCAGCGCCGCGACATCGGGCGAAAAGGTCGCTACGCCGCTGCGGATCGCCTCTGCGTGATCGGCGGGGATCATGCCGAGTTCAGCCTGCGCCGCCGCGAGTTCTGTTTCGAACCGCAGCATGGCGGCGATATCGGCCTCCGTGCCCATCAGCTTCGCCATCTCCTGATCCGTCAGGAGGGCGTCGAGAAAAGCGAGGGCGATCTGGCTCATGAGGATGGTCCGATTTGAAAATGCGAAAGGCGGGCTGTGACGCCCGCCTCGTAAGCTTAGACGCGTTCGAGCGCGATGGCGATGCCCTGGCCGACGCCGATGCACATCGTCGCCACCGCATAGCGGCCGCCAGTCAGCGTGAGTTCCAGCGCCGCCGTGCCGGCGATGCGTGCGCCCGACATGCCGAGCGGGTGGCCGAGCGCGATCGCGCCGCCATTGCGGTTGACGCGGTCGTCATCGTCGGCGACGCCGAGCTGGCGCAGCGTCGCAAGGCCCTGGCTGGCGAAGGCTTCGTTGAGTTCGATCACGTCGAGCTGGTCCTGGGTCAGGCCCAGCCGGTCGAGAAGCTTCTGGGTCGCAGGCGCGGGGCCGATGCCCATGATGCGCGGCGGCACGCCGGCGGTCGCGCCGCCGAGAATGCGGGCGATCGGGGTCAGGCCATGCTTTTTCGCCGCCGCTTCCGAGGCGATGATCAGGGCGGCCGCGCCGTCATTGACCCCCGAGGCGTTGCCGGCGGTGATCGTGCCGTCGGCGCGGACGATCGGCCGGAGCTTGCCGAGCGCTTCGATCGATGTGGTGCGGGGATGCTCGTCCTTGTCCACGACGATGGCGTCGCCCTTCTTCTGGGGTATGGTCACCGGCGTGATTTCGCGGGCGAGACGGCTATTGGCCTGCGCCGCCGACGCCTTGGCCTGCGAGCGCACGGCGAAGGCGTCCTGGTCCTCGCGGCTGACCTTGTAATCGTTGGCGACGTTCTCCGCCGTCTCCGGCATGGAATCGACGCCATACTGCTTTTTCATCAGCGGATTGACGAAGCGCCAGCCGATGGTCGTGTCATGGATTTCCGCCGCGCGCGAAAAAGCGCTCTCGGCTTTCGGCATCACGAAGGGGGCGCGGCTCATGCTTTCCACACCGCCGGCGATGATCAATTCGGCTTCACCGGCCTTGATGGCGCGGGCGGCGGTGATCACCGCGTCCATGCCGGAGCCGCAGAGCCGGTTCATCGTCGTGCCGGGCACCGAGACGGGCAGGCCGGACAGCAGCGCGGACATACGCGCGACATTGCGGTTGTCTTCGCCCGCCTGGTTGGCGCAGCCGAAGATCACCTCGTCCACGGCGGCGAAATCCACCGTGGAATGCGCCGCCATCAGCGCCTTGAGCGGCACGGCGCCGAGATCGTCGGCGCGGACGGAAGACAGCGAACCGCCGAAACGGCCGATGGGCGTGCGGATATAGGCGCAGATAAATGCGTCGGTCATGGTCATTGTCCTTAAAGCGCGGGCACGATGAGATCGGCGACCTCGCCCTCGATATGGAGGGGGGCACCGGTCATAGCCTGCAATTCACCCATGGTCATGCCCGCAAGCTTCTCGCGCACCACGAAATGGCCGTTCCTGATGTCGATAACCGCATGGCTGGTGTAGACGCGGGTGATGCAGCCGACGCCGGTCAGCGGGAAGGCGCAGCGCTCCACCAGCTTCGGCTCGCCGGTCTTGGTTACATGTTCGGTGATGACGAAGACCTGCTTGGCGCCATGCACCAGATCCATCGCGCCGCCCACCGCGGGCACGCCCTTGGAGCCGACGCGCCAATTGGCCAGATCGCCGTTTTCAGCCACCTGATAGGCGCCGAGGATGGCCACATCGAGATGGCCGCCGCGCACCATGGCGAAACTGTCAGCATGGTGGAAGAAAGCGGCGCCCGGCTTCAGCGTCACGGCCTTCTTGCCGGCGTTGATCAGGTCCCAGTCTTCCTCGCCGGGCTTCGGCGCTTCGCCGAAATTCAGAATGCCGTTTTCGGTGTGGAAGATCGCCTCCCGGCCCGGCGGCTGGAATTTGGCGACCATTTCCGGAAAGCCGATGCCGAGATTGACATAGGCGCCGTCCTCGATGTCCTGGGCGGCGCGCCAGGCGATCTGGGCGTTGGAAAGCTTGATGTCTTCGCGCGTGTCGATGCTCATATATAGGCCACTCCGGCTCGGATGAGCTCTTCTTCCTGTTGCGGGTTGGGGATCTCGACGACCTGGTTGACGAAGATGCCGGGGGTCACGACCTGTTCGGGATCGATCTCGCCGGCTTCCACGATCTTCGAGACCTGCACGATCGTGGTCTTGGCCGCCATGCACATCAGCGGATTAAAATTCCGGCCGGCCTTGTTGTAGGTCAGGTTGCCGTGGCGGTCGCCGATATGGCCCTTGACGATGGCGAAATCCGCCTTCAGCCAGCGCTCCTGCACGTAAGAGCGGCCGTCGAATTCGGCGATCACCTTGCCATTGGCGAGTTCGGTGCCAAAGGCGGTCGGCGTGTAGAAGGCGGGAATGCCGGCGCCCCCGGCGCGGATGCGCTCGGCGAGCGTGCCCTGCGGCACGAGTTCCAGTTCGATCTGGCCGGCCAGATAGCGGTCGGTGAAGGCGCGCGGATCCGACGAGCGCGGAAACGAGCAGATCATCTTCCTGACCATGCCGGCGTCGATCATCGCCGCGATGCCGATGCGGCCATTGCCGGCATTGTTGTTGATCACCGTCAGGCCGGTTGGCCGCTTGTCGATCAGCGCGTGAATAAGTTCGATCGGCGCGCCGGAGCCGCCGAAGCCGCCGATCATCACGGTCGCGCCATCGCCGATCGCGGCGACGGCGTCAGCCGCGCTGGAAACTGTCTTGTCCATTCGGAACCTCCATCCCGACCGCACGGAGAACCGGTCGGCTTGCAGAGAAGAAATAATCCCGTCCCGGATCGACGTCCATCAAATTGTGCGATATAAGATATTTGTACGAATATCGCACAATTTGATGGAGAGGAGGCATCGCCATGGCCGAACCGCGTGACATCATGGGCGGATTGATGAAGGGGCTAAAGGTCATCGAAGCCTTCAGCGCCGAGCGTCCCCGCCTGTCGATCACCGAAGCGGCGACGCTGGCGGGGCTCGACCGCGCCACGACGCGCCGCTGTCTCCTGACGCTCGCCGAAGGCGGATACGCCGATTACGACGGCAAATTCTTCACGCTCACGCCGAGGGTCTTGCGTCTGGGCGTCGGCAGCCTCGCCGCCATGCCGCTGCCACGCATCGTGCAGCCGGTGCTTGATCGGCTCAGCCAGGAGATCGGTGAAAGCAGTTCCGTCTGCATTCTCGATGAGACCGAGATCGTCTATGTGGCGCGCGCCGCTCAGCGGCGGGTCATGTCGATCGCGCTGATGCCGGGCTCGCGCCTGCCGGCCTATTGCACCTCCATGGGCCGCATCCTGCTCGCGGCGCTCGATCCGGCGGAGGCCAGGCTACTGCTCCAAGCTTCTCGGCGCGAGAAGCGGACAGACCGCACGATAGTCGACATTGAACAACTGATGACATTGCTCGGCGAGGTGCGCACTCAGGGTTATGCCATCAACGATCAAGAGGTCGAAATCGGCCTACGCTCCATTGCTGTGCCTTTGACAAGCGCCAGAGGAAAGGTGGTTGCGTCCCTGAATGTCGGCCTCGCGGCAAGCGGCGAGCCGGTCTCTGCGATGCTTGAACGTTACCTGCCAGCGCTTCTATCAGTGAAAGCGGAACTATCACATGTGCTGGTATGATCCGACAGCAAACGCTCTTTTAAGCCCACTCATTG
The DNA here is from genome assembly GCF_005222915.1 of Rhizobium sp. FKL33. Lineage (GTDB taxonomy): Bacteria > Pseudomonadota > Alphaproteobacteria > Rhizobiales > Rhizobiaceae > Rhizobium_E. The sequence continues at coordinate 51,043 of NZ_STFX01000004.1, read as the reverse complement.
GAACTTTGTTCTCTACGGACAAATCCCACCATAAGCTGCATGCAGGGCGGTAACGATCCCACCTTGCTCCTCCCAGATGAGGCGCCATCTCAAAATGCAAAGGTGCCCGCTTGTCTCAAATTCTGCAGTGTTGGTTGCAGCGTCTACCTTGAAACCTTGTTTTGCGAGGCGAGACCTGACCTCTGCTGCAGACATTGAGACGGGAAATTTCTCTTTGAGCCGCCGCTCGAACTCGTCTGTTGCTTCTTTAAAATCGTAGGGCAGGTTCCTCGCTATTTCCGGCAGCGCCGTCGCAGATGGCGAGACAACTTCAAAGGCTGAAGCCAGCAAGGGCCCGATCAAGAACACGACATTAAACAATGCGTAGCCCATGACAATGGTCCTATGAGTTCCGCTTCGCCGAAAGGTCCAACAGCCAAATGCAGTTGCTCCGCCGACGTTACACGGAGCAACGCGGCATTCTATGCTGTCTTCTCTTCAAAGTGCAATCACACGCCCACTAGACTGGAGGTGGGCGCATGAGAGTTGCTCCACAGAGCCTTTTCTGATCCGCTCAAATATCGAAAAAGATCGTTTCCTTCTCGCCCTGCAGATGGATGTCGAAGGTCACGACATCGCCATCCCGTTGGCCGATCAGCGTTGGCACCCGCACGCGATGCTCGATCGTCTTGAGGATCGGATCTTCTGCATTGGCTTCGGGCTCGTCGGAGAAATACATCCGTGTGTTGAGCCCAATATTGATGCCGCGCGCCACGATCCAGAGCGTGACATGCGGCGCCATCAGCCGCGGGTCCTTGTCGCGGAAGGGAACGCGTCCCGGCTTGATGGTCTGGAAGGTGAATTCGCCACTGTCCATGTCGGCAGGGCAGCGGCCCCAGCCGAAGAAGTTCGGGTCGGCCTTGCCGCGCGTCTCTGACGGGCTGTTGTAGAAGCCGTCGGCGTCGGCCTGCCAGATCTCCACCAGCGCATCGCGCAAGGGCGTGCCGGTTCCGTCGATCACCCGGCCCTTGATGGTGATGCGCTCGCCGCGTGTCTTGTCGTTGTAAAGCGGACCGGAGCCGAGATCGCTGTCATAGACCCCGTGAATGCCGGTGAAATTCGGCGTGCAGCCGATATGCACATAGGGGCCTGCGGTCTGGGAGGCGGTTTCCTTGAGATAATCGAGCTTCTGCACCATGTCAGTTGCCCTCCTTGCGGTTCTCGAACAGGGTCGAGCGGCGGCCGCGCAACACCACGTCGAATTTATAGGCGCGCATGTCCATCGGAATGGTCGAATTCATGTCGAGCGGCGCGATCAACTGCTTGATGGCCTCCTCATCCGGGATCGTCTTGACGATCGGACATTTCCAGATCAGCGGATCGCCCTCGAAATACATCTGCGTGATCAGCCTCTGGGCAAAGCCATGGCCGAATACCGAGAAATGGATATGGGCGGGACGCCAGTCATTGACCCAGTTCATCCAGGGGTAAGGGCCCGGCTGGATGGTCTTGAACCAGTAGTAACCGTCCTCGTCGGTGATCGTCCGGCCGAAGCCGCCGAAATTGGGATCGAGAGGGGCGAGATAGGTTTCCTTCTTGTGGCGGTAGCGGCCGCCGGCATTGGCCTGCCAGAATTCCACCAGCGCGCCGGCCACGCCCTTGCCGCGCTCGTCGAGCACCCGGCCATGCACGAGAATGCGTTGGCCGATCGCCATTTCGCCGGGCTTGGCGTAATTGACGATCAGGTCGTTATCCAGCTCGTTGAGCATGTTGTGGCCGAAGACCGGCCCGGTGATCTCGCTCTTGGTGCCGTCGAGCGACAGCAGCGCGCGCTGCGGCGAACGCGCCACCGATGTCTTGTAAAGCGGCGTCAGCGCCGGCGGATGCCAGGCGCGGTCGCGGGCGTAGAAGGCGCCGGTTTCGGGCCTCTGATTGCTGCTCATGCTTTTCCTCCATGAGATTGAGTGGCGTTCATCTCATCCAGCACTTTTTTTATGATTTTGATGGCGTGATTGGCGGCCGGCACGCCGGCATAAATGGCCACATGCAGCATGGCCTCGCGCAGATCCTCGGGCGTCGCCCCGGTATTGGCGGTGGCGCGCACATGCATCGCCACCTCCTCGTCCTGGCCGAGCGCGGCCAGAAGCGCGATCGTCACCATCGAGCGCTCGCGCTTGGTCCATTCCGGCCGCGACCACACATGCCCCCAGGCTGCTTCGGTGATCAGCGCTTGAAAGGGTTCGTCGAAGGCGGTCTTGGCCGCCTCGGCCCTGTCCACATGCGCGTCGCCGAGCACCGAGCGCCGCGTCGCCATGCCTTGCCGATGCCGTTCCGTCTGGGAAGCGTCCGTCACGTGTCAGTCCTCGTTGATGAAATCGACGATCAGTTCGGCGAGCGCCGCCGGCTGTTCGACGCAGGGAATATGGCCGCAACCCTCGATGATCTCGAACTGGGCGTCGGGAATGAGAGCGGCCGTCGAGCGCACCAGATCCGGCGGCGTCGAGCCGTCCTGGTCGCCGACGATGGTCAGCACGGGCACGGTGATGGTCGGCGCCACAGTGGTGAAGTCGGCGTCGCGGATCGCCGCGCAGGTCGCCGCATAGCCTTCGACCGATTGGCGCGTCAGCATGGTCTTATAGCCGGCTAGATCATCGGCGCGCTTGGCGTGAAAATCCGGCGTGAACCACAGCTTCATCACGCCATCGGCGAGCGAGGCAATGCCCTTTTCGGTGACGCCCGCGATCCGCTGGTTCCAGCCGTCGGCCGTGCCGATCTTATGGGCGGTGTCGCAAAGCACGATCTTTTCGATAAGACCGGGGCGCTGCCGCCAGATCTCCTGGGCGATCAGACCGCCGACCGACAGGCCGACCAGCGTGGCCTTCTTGACCTTCAGGTGATCGAGAAGACCGATCAGATCCTGGGCGTGATCGCCGATCGAATAGGGCGTCGAACCTGTCTCCGACAGGCCATGGCCGCGCTTGTCATAGAGCAGGAACGACCATTCCTCGGCGATTTCATCAATAAATGGCAGCCAGATGCGGAAATCCGTGCCCAGCGAATTGATCAGCACGACGACGGGATCGTCTTTTGATTCCGTCAGGAATTCGTAATGCAGAACCTGTCCGTTGATTTTGGCGAATGCCATGATGCGCTCCTCACTGGGATAAAAGATACCGAATGGATTTTGGCGAGAATAATGATATTTACGGCTTTATTCATAACTATGGAGCTATGAATTGGACAGCCGAATCAAGTTTCGCCATCTGCAGACCTTTATAGAGGTCGCGCGACAGAAAAGCGTTGGCCGCGCCGCCGATGTGCTGGCGATCACCCAGCCGGCCGTCACCCGCACCATCCGCGAACTGGAAGAGGCGCTCGGCGTCGATCTCTTCGAAAAGGAAGGTCGCGGCATTCGCATTAGCCGCTTCGGCGAAGTCTTTCTCCGCCATGCCGGCGAAAGCGTTGCGGCCGTGCAGCGCGGCGTCGATTCCATTTCGCTGGCGCGCAAATCGCTCGGGCCGCCCTTGCGCATCGGCGCGCTGCCGACCGCCTCCGCCACCTTCCTGCCCGAAGCCGTCCATGCCTTCCTGATGGCCGAAACCGGCAGCCCCGTGACCATCGTCTCGGGAGAAAATCGCGGCCTTCTCGACGCGCTCAGGCTCGGCGACCTCGATCTCGTCGTCGGTCGTCTCGCCGCGCCCGAGCGCATGACCGGCCTGCATTTCGAGCCGCTTTATTCGGAAGAGGTCTGCTTCGTTGTTCGCGCCGACCATCCGCTGACGGCGCGTCCTCATTTCTCGCTCACCGAACTCGCTCAATACACGGTGCTGATCCCGCCTGCGGGCGCAGTCATCCGTCCCCTGGTCGATCGCTTCCTGCTGACCAACGGCATCGCCGACCTGCCGCAGACGATCGAGACGGTGTCGGACAGTTTCGCCCGCGCCTTTCTCGACCGTTTCGACGCCGTCTGGATCATCTCGCGCGGCGTCGCCTCGCCCGATATCGCTGCGGGGCGTCTCGCGCGGCTCGATGTCGACACGTCCGAGACGCGGGGGGCTGTCGGCCTGACCACGCGCGCCGACCGTGAGTCCAGTCTCGCCCTGTCGATCATGATCACCACCATCCGCGATCATGTGCGATCGGCTGTGGATCGCTTCTGAGCGCCGTGAAATCGCCTGGTTTCTGTCATCGGCCTGTCGCCCGCGAGCGTCATGGATCGGGCGCGATTTGGAGACGAGGCCATGACCGTAGCCCTGATGATCATCGATATGCAGAACGACGCGCTCGAGGCGCTGACGCCCGAACGGGTGGAGCAGTTGATCGACCGACAGAACCGCCTCGCCCGCGCCTTCAGGGCGCGCGGCCTGCCGGTGATTCTGGTGCGTGGCGAGTTCAAGGCCGATCTCAGCGACGCCTTCCTCGAAATGCGCCGTAAGCAGGTTGCCGTCTCGATCGAGGGAACGCCCGGCGCCGCCCTTCATCCGGGCTTCGAGTGCGACGGGAGCGATATCGAAATCGTGAAAAAGCGCTACAGCACCTTCTTCCGCACCAATCTCGATGAAATCCTCGCGGAACGCGGCGTCACCAGGCTGGTGCTCACCGGCGTCAACACCCATGCCTGCATCCGCATGGCCGCAGTCGACGCCTATCAGCGCGATCTCGATGTGGTGATCGTCGAGGACGCCGTGGCCTCTTATGACGACGAACACGCTTCGGTGTCGCTGCGCTACATGACCGACAAGATCGCCGCAGTCATGAGCGCCGAAAGCGCGATCGCTGCCCTGCCGGCTTGGGCCGCCGCTCAGAACTCCGAAATGCGCCAGGCGATATAGAGAAGAGCGCCGGCGATCACCCAGAGCGCGACTAGGTAGTCGCGGACCTGTCGCGCCTTGGAACTGTCGATGGTTCCTCCATATCAGGCTTCGCGGGCGCCGCACGCATCCGCATCTCCGATGGCAGCGCGCCGAAAGCGTCCCGGAACTGCTGGGCGAAGCGGCTGAGATGCCAGACGCCGTAGCGCCCTGCAATGTCGCCGATGCTGTCGCCGCTCGACTTGATCCCCCGCCTGATGGCGTCGAGCCTGATGGCGGCGATATAGGCGTGCGGGGTCATGCCCGTCGCCTCCTGAAATGAGTATTCCAGAGTTCGCCGGCTGACATTGAGTTGCGTTTTAAGTCGTGTCACCGAGACAATATCGAGCCCGTCATGAATCATGTCTCGCGCCTGGCGAAACAGCGCCGTCCTGGTGGGGAACGGCGGCAGGCGGGTCGTAACGCAGGCGCTGGCCAATGCGGTCATGGTCCCCATGATTGTGGCGATCTCCGCTCCGAGCATTTGGCCGTCGATCGCCTCTGCGCCGTGGCCGGTCGCCAGCAGCGCGCAGCGCAGGATCGCATTGATGCGCTGGACGAGCCGCCCCACCTCTGCCGGATTGTCGATGAGCCTGGTTTCGCCTCGAGCCGGCAGCGCTGCGCCTGTGCTTTCTGAAGATTGGATCAGGGCTTGGTGGTCATGCGTCAGAACGCAGATATGCGTTCCGGCGAAGCTCTGGAAATCCACTTCGACGCCCGGACCCAGCAGCATCGCCGTCCCCGGGGTGAATGGCCGCGATCCGAAGCGGGCGGAGGGCTGGTCGCCGCAGAGAAAGACCAGGCCCGCTTGATCCTGCGGCGCAGCGCTGACCTGCTCGATGGTCTGATTGACCTTTTCGACATAGACGCCGGCGGCGCCGTTGCCGCTCTCGATGGAGGTGAAGCTGCCGTCAAATGTTCCGCGACTCAGTTGGCGGTAGATTTGGCCATAGCCGCTCAGCTGCGCCGCCTGCCGATCCATGTCGGAATAGCGATCGCGACGGACATGGAGGTCTGTGGCTTTGGTCTGCGTCTGCATCGCCGCCCCTTGCGCAAAACGGATAACCGGCCTTTCGCGAGGGTGAGTATGGTCGGGGAGGCGGCGGCATGCAAGCCGTCCGGAATCTGTTTGATGCAACACAAGAAAGGGGAATGACATGAGGAAATTGTTGCTTGCCGTCGTCGGCGCTCTGGGATTGGCGACCGCATCCATGGCTGCGGCGACCGATCGCTGGACGGAGCTTCCAGAGCCGCCAGCCATGCCTGCAGCCGTTACTTCCGGCCTTGCGCCCGTAAATGGCATCAAGATGTATTATGCGGTCTATGGCGAGGCGACGGGCACGCCGATCCTGTTGATTCATGGCGGGTTGGGTTACGCCGATATCTGGGCCAATCAGGTCAAGGCTCTTTCGAAGGATCACCGGGTGATCGTCGCCGACAGCCGTGGCCATGGCCGCTCGACGCGAAACGCCGAGCCCTTTGGCTATGACCTGATGGCGTCGGATTATCTGGCGCTTCTCGATTATCTGAAGGTGGACAAAGTCGATCTGGTGGGCTGGAGCGATGGTGGAATCATCGGTCTCGATATTGCCATCCATCACCCTGAGCGCCTGAACAAGCTGTTCGCCCAGGCCGCCAACACCAAGGTGGAAGGCGTGAAGGCGGATGTGATGGAGAACAAGACCTTCACCACCTATATCGAGCGCAGCGGCGAAATCTACAAGAAGATCTCCCCGACGCCGAACGAGTATGACGCCTTCGTCACGCAAATCAGCGGCATGTGGGCGAGCCAGCCCAATTGGCCGGATTCCGAGCTGAAGTCCATCAAGACCCCCACCGCCATCGTGCTCGGCGATCATGACGAGGCGGTCGACCGCAAGCATACCGACTATATCGCGAGCATGATTCCCGGCGCAAAACTGATCATCCTGAAGGACGCCAGCCATTTCGCCATGCTTCAGGACCCGGATGGCTACACCAAGGCCGTTCTCGACTTCTTCGCCGCCAAATAGCCGGTTTCAGGATCTGTCGCGCCGGCCTGATCGCGCCGGCCGCGACAGCCGCCATCTGGGATTGCCCTGTTTTGGTCCCGACGCTTCAAGCAGGCGACGGCGTTGCCGAACCGGGATCTCCGCTCAGAACTCCGAAATGCGCCAAGCGATATAGAGAAGAGCGACGGCGATCACCCAGAGCGCGATCCGCCCGGAACGCGAATGCCGCGCTTCGGACCTGCCGATCTTCTCGGCGGTCTCGGCGTCGAACTTCAGCCCATGCTCGGTCATGTCTGTGATGTTGACGGCGAGTTTCTCGACGCGGGCGGCGATCTCAGGCACGGCCTCGGCGATGCGCATCGCCGCTTTCAAACCGTCCTTCAGGTCGCCGACGATGCGCTTGGGTCCGAGATTGTCGCGGATCCAGGATCCGACCACGGGTTCGGACGCCTTCCACATGTTGAAATGCGGATCGAGCGAGCGGGCCACGCCTTCGACCACGACCATGGTCTTCTGCAGCATGATCAGTTCGGAGCGCGTCTCCATGTCGAAGAGTTCGGTCACTTCGAAGAGAAGCGTCAGCAGTTTCGCCATGGAGATCGTGTCGGCCGGCTGGCCGTGGATCGGCTCGCCGATGGCCCGGATCGCCTGCGCGAAGGAGGCATGATTGTGATGGGCGGGCACATAGCCGGCCTCGAAATGCACATCCGCCACGCGCTGGTAATCGCGGGTGATGAAGCCGAACAGGATTTCGGCAAGGAAGCGGCGCTCCTTCTTTCCGAGTCGTCCGACGATGCCCATGTCGACCGCGACGATCTCGCCGGTGGGATCGACGAAGAGATTGCCCTGGTGCATGTCGGCATGAAAAAAACCATCGCGCAGCGTATGGCGCAGAAAGCTCTGCATCAGCGTCTGGGCCAGCGTCGACAGGTCATGGCCTGCCGCCTTCAGCCCGGCGATGTCGGACATCTTGACGCCGTCGATCCATTCCATGGTCACGACGTCGCGGCCGGTCCGCTCCCAGTCCACTTTGGGCACGCGGAAGCCGGGGTCATTGACCGTGTTCTCGTCGAGTTCGGATAGCGCGGCCGCCTCCAGCCTCAGATCCATCTCGATCTTGGTGGTCTGCTCGAGCGTCTTGGCGACTTCCACTGGCCGCAAGCGGCGGGCGGGCGGATAAAACCGCTCCTGCAGATGCGCCACCACGAAATTGGTTTCGAGGTCGCGGGCGAAGCGCTCGCGCACGCCCGGTCGGATCACCTTGACGGCCACCTTGCGGCGCCCCCCGTCCTTGTCCATCACAATGGCCGGATGCACCTGAGCCATCGAGGCGGCGGCGACCGGCGGCAGGAATTCCTCGAACAGATCCTCGATGCTGCGGCCGAGCGAATCTTCGATCTGTCGCCTGGCGGCCTCCATCGGAAAGGTCGACATCCGGTCCTGCAACTGCGCGAGGTCGGCGGCGAAATCCTTGCCCACCACATCGGGGCGCGTGGCGAGAAACTGGCCGATCTTCACATAGGACGGTCCCAGCCGGTCGACGGCGCGGGCGAGATTGTCCGATTGCGCCGACGTCTTCGCCCGCTTCTTGGCGAGCAGTCCGGCCAGGGAATGGCCGAAGCGCAATATGGCGGGCAGGTGATCGGCGGGCAGGGCGGAGATCACGCCCTCGCGCGTCAGCACCCAACCCAGATTGATCAGGCGCAGATAAGCTCCGGCAGTGCTCATCGGGTCAAAGCTTCCAGCCGGAATGCAGGCAGGCGATGCCGCCCGAATAATTGGTGTAGGTCGCGCGCGAGAAGCCGGCCTTGGTGATCATTTCGGCAAAATCACGCTGATTGGGGAATTTGCGGATCGATTCCACCAGATATTGATAGGGTTCGGCCTCGCCCGTCACCGCCTTGCCGATCTTCGGGATGGCGTTGAACGACCAGGCGTCATAGACGCGGTCCAGCAGCGGCAGTTCGACTTCCGAGAATTCCAGCACCAGCAGACGGCCGCCGCGCTTCAGCACGCGATAGGCTTCCGACAGCGCCACATCGATGCGCGGCACGTTGCGAATGCCAAAGGCGATCGTATAGGCGTCGAATGTGTTGGCTTCGAAGGGCAGTTCCTCGGCATTCGCTTCCACGAATGTCAGGTTGCCGGCGAGTCCCTTCTTTTCGGCGCGCTCGGCGCCGACGCCGAGCATGGAGCCGTTGATGTCGAGCACGGTCGCCTGCGCCTGCCGTCCGGAGGCCTCGACGATGCGGAAGGCGATATCGCCCGTGCCGCCGGCGACGTCCAGCACCTTGTAATCGGCGCTCTTGCGCGGATTGAGGGCTGCGATCATCGCGTCTTTCCAGACGCGGTGCAGGCCGGCCGACATCAGGTCGTTCATGATGTCGTAGCGTTTGGCGACCTTGTGGAACACGTCATTGACCAGGCCCTGCTTCTCGCCGGGATTGACCTGGCGAAAACCATAGGATGTTTCCATGCCGCCATCGGCGCTTGCGCGTTCCGTCGTCATGAGGCGCTCCATCTCTGTCTTTGTCGTCTTTTTGCTTCAGAATGCGGCGGACCATACCGGATCGGTCCGGCCGACGCCATAGGCGCGAAGGGCAAAATGGTCGCGGGGTCCGGACGCGGCGATTGGAAAAAAGGCCTCGCGCAGGCTTTGCCGGGCATAATACGGTCACGTTGTCGTGTAGAGGCTGTTCATGTTCCCCTATCGAGACATGTGATTAACGAACCGGAAAGATCGTCCCCGGATAAGGGAGGTCAGAAGTCCCGAGTAAATATCCGATGGCCAAGATGCAGTCGTCTCCGTTCCGCTCCGCTTTCGCCGCGATCAGTCTCCTATCGCTTGCGGCGCTTGCCGGCTGCACGACATCAGCGCTCGACATCGAGCCGGACACCTCCATTTCGCCCAAACTCGCCCGCGAAATCCGCGCCAAGGGCTTCCGCGAGGAGGACCCGGTGCTGATCCGCATCTTCAAGGCGGAAAGCGAATTCGAGGTCTGGAAGAAAAAGCCGTCGGGGCAATATGCGCTGTTCAAGACCTATCCGATCTGCCGCTGGTCCGGCAAACTCGGTCCGAAGAAGAAGATCGGCGACCGCCAGGCACCGGAGGGCTTCTATCAGGTCTCGCTCGGCCAGTTGAATCCCAGGTCGCAATTCTATCTGTCCTTCAATCTCGGCTATCCCAACCGGCTCGAAAGCGCGCTGGGCTATACAGGCGAAGCGCTGATGGTGCACGGCGCCTGCTCGTCCTCGGGTTGCTTCGCGCTCACCGACCAGCAGATGGCGGAAATCTATCCGCTGGTGAAGGCGGCGCTGAAAGCGGGCCAACCGTCCTTCCAGGTCCAGTCCTATCCGTTCCGCTTGACCGCCGACAACATGGCCCGCCATGCAGGCGATCCCAACATGGAGTTCTGGCGGGCGATCAAACTCGGCTACGATTCCTTCGAGACGACGCGACGAGAACCTGCGGTCGGCGCCTGCTCCGGCCGCTATGTGTTCAACCAGCCGGCGGAAAGCTTGCCCGCCAATCCGCTCGCGCCCTGCCTCGCCGAACCGGCGCTCGCGTCTGCGCCGCTCTCCATGCCTGCGGCGTCGACCGCTTACGCCTATCAGGATGGCGGCATGCACAAGAGCTTCCGCGAACTGCTGTCGCGTTATGGCGAAAAGCGCATGGCGGCCAAGATCTCGGTTCGCAAATATCCGATCAGCCGCCCCGGCGCGGCGCTCGCCGATCCCTATCAGCCGGCAACCGATTGATCGGCCGGGCTGGCGGGGGGCGTTCGGCTTGTCTATATAGGCGACGTGAGCCACCGCCCGAGAAAGCCTGCCGCCCATGCCCGAATTGCCTGAAGTGGAGACCGTGCGCCGCGGGCTCGCGCCCTTCATGGAAAAGGCGCGCATCGACCGCGTGACGCTGAACCGGCCCGATCTCCGCTTTCCCTTTCCCGAAGGCTTCGCCGAGGCGTTGCAGGGCCGTCGCATCGATGCGCTCGGACGCCGCGCGAAATATCTGCTCATCCATGTCGAGGGCGGCTCCACGGTGATCGCCCATCTCGGCATGTCCGGTTCGTTCCGCATCGAGGCGGAGGCGAGCGAAACGCCGGGTGAGTTTCACCATCCCCGCTCCAAGGACGCAACCCACGACCATGTGGTGTTCGATCTTACAGGCGAGGCGGGACCGGTCCGCATCATTTACAATGATCCCCGCCGCTTCGGTTTCATGCATCTCTGGAGCGATCATCTCCTCGACGACTATCCCGCCTTCCAGGGACTGGGACCGGAGCCGACGGGCAATCTCTTGTCGGCCGATTATCTCGCCTCGCGTTTCAAGACCCGCAAACAACCGCTCAAAGGCGCGCTTCTCGACCAGAAGATCATTGCCGGGCTCGGCAATATCTATGTCTGCGAGGCCATGCATCGCGCCGGCCTGTCGCCGGAAACGCCTGTCGGCGCGCTTGTCGACGCCGCAGGCCGGCCAAAGGCGGGCCTGATCAGGCTGTCCGACGATATCCGCGCCGTGATCGCCGAGGCGATCGAGGCGGGCGGCTCGTCGCTGCGCGACCATATCCAGACGGACGGCTCGCTCGGCTATTTCCAGCATCGCTTCCGCGTCTACGACCGCGAAGGGCAGTCCTGTCCGACGCCGGGCTGCGCGGGAACCGTCGGCCGCATCGTCCAGGCCGGTCGCTCGACCTTCTTTTGTTCACAATGCCAGACATGACTTGGGAGACGGCACATGGCCTATGAAACGCTGATCGTCGAAACGCGCGGAGCCGTGGGCCTCGTGACGCTCAATCGCCCCCAGGCGCTGAATGCGCTCAATGCGAAACTGCTTGAGGAACTGGTCGATGCGCTCTCGGCCTTCGCCGCCGATGACGGCGTGCGCGCCGTGGTGATGACCGGCTCCGAAAAGGCGTTTGCGGCAGGCGCCGACATCAAGGAGATGAAAGACCTTACTTACACCGAAGCCTATGGCGTCGATTACGCCGCCGGCTGGGATCGCGTCACCGGCTTCCGCAAGCCGTTGATCGCAGCTGTTGCGGGTTTCGCGCTCGGCGGCGGCTGCGAAGTGGCGATGATGGCGGACTTCATCATTGCGGCCGACACCGCCAAATTCGGCCAGCCGGAGATTACCCTGGGCATCCTGCCCGGCATGGGCGGCACACAGCGGCTCGCCCGCGCCGTCGGCAAGGCGAAGGCCATGGACATGGTGCTGACCGGCCGCCTGATCGACGCGACCGAGGCAGAGCGCATCGGGCTGGTCGCCCGCGTGGTGCCTGCGGAGCGTCTGATAGAGGAAGCGCTTGCCGCCGCCGAGAAGATCGCTTCCTTCTCCGGCCCTTCGGTGATGATGGCCAAGGAAAGCGTCAACCGCGCCTTCGAGACCACGCTCGCCGAAGGGTTGCGCTTCGAGCGTCGCTTGTTCCATTCTCTTTTTGCAACCGAAGATAAGAAGGAAGGCATGGCCGCCTTCGTGGAGAAGCGCAAGCCGGTCTTCCGGCACCGCTGAGACGGGACTCGTCATGCGCGCAACCGCCTCAGATTCTTTTGACGGGATCATTGACGCACGACCGGTTTGGCGCTATACGCCGCCCACAGTTTGAAAAGCCGTATATCCGGCTTTTCTGGATGCTCCCTCATTGCCCGGCATTGAGGCCGTACCCCGGAAGGGTCCGCGGCAAAGGGGCATGTCGGACAGGATCGAATTTAGAGAGGCATACATGGCCAATACCACTTCGGCGAAAAAAGCGACCCGCAAGATCGCCCGCCGCACGGAAGTCAACAAGGCGCGTCGTTCGCGCATGCGCAGCTTCATCCGCAAGGTCGAGGAAGCCATCGCTTCCGGCGACAAGACCGCTGCCGAAGCCGCTCTGAAGGCTGCTCAGCCCGAGCTGCAGCGCGCCGCCACCAAGGGCGTCGTCCATCGCAACACTGCGTCCCGCAAGGTGTCTCGCCTTGCCCAGCGCGTGAAGACGATCGGCGCCTGATTTAGGCATTCATCGCATTCCGAAAAAGGCCTGGCGTTCGCGCCGGGCCTTTTGTCGTTTTCCGGATTCTCGACCGAAATTTCGTCAAATTGTCATGAGATCTGACATTTGCAACATTTCGGAGCGATTGTGAGAGACGTAAATAATATATGAATATCAATGGGTTGCGGGAGGATCACTTTGCCGTCTCAGCCTGTCGCTGCGGCAGCGGCTCACTAAATCGAGTCAAGTGAATTTTTTATTTTTTTGTTTGTGACGCCTCAAAAAATGGGCCTCACGGGAATCCTATTGATTTGTTTGCGATTCTCTTTTGGGGGTCCCGGGTGCGAATTGGGCTTCGGGAAAGTCAACGGTTTTCTCTTAAGATTGGGTAAAAAAGGCGATTGATCTTGCCCGCCGATCTTGCCTAAATGACTTCCACGGAGACAGGGAAAACCGGTGAAGACAACAAGGACGCACCGGTAAACCAAGCTCCGGCTTCGGGCGGAAACATCGCTCAATCCTCGACCGACAGGCGTGCCAAGGGTCGACTCGTCAGAGTCATCCCGCGTAGTTCTGTCGTCTTATCGCGGGGAGCGTTTCGACGAGGCGAGTGCGTAAATCCCGGCATTTTCCAGGGACAGGAAATGCGGGGAACAGTGTGAGTAGATGAGCGTTAGATCCTGATCGTCAAGCCCAACGAGGCCCGTCAAACATTTCGCAACCGGGAACGGCTGCGGATTGGCGGATGAGCCTGACTTTCAGGAGGACGGATGATGTGTCGGAGAGCGATCTTCGACAGTCGTTCATGACGTGGAAAAAGGCGGCGACATGCACATGACAATGACAGAAAAGGGCGCGTTCTCTTCCGGGGACGCCCTCATAACGGCAGCCAATGCTGAAGCGCATGCGGGGGAAAGCGGCATGAAGAGCGACGCCTTGTTCGAGCGTTTCAGCGCGCGACTCAAGGCCAAGGTCGGGCCTGAAGTTTACGCCAGCTGGTTCGGCCGGCTGAAGATCCATTCCGTTTCCAAGAGCGTCGTCCGTCTTTCGGTTCCGACGACCTTCCTCAAATCCTGGATCAACAATCGTTATCTCGACATGATGACGTCTCTTCTTCAGGAAGAAGACGCCAACATCCTCAAGGTCGAGATTCTCGTCAGGTCCGCCGCACGTCCCTCTCGGCCGGGTATGGCAGACGAAGCTGGCGCGAACCTTGCGGATCCGGCGCCGGCTCAGCAGCCGCAGCGTCGCGGCGCTCCGTTCACCGCGTCTCAGCCGCAGCACATGTCTCAGCCGCAGGCGCAGCAGCCCGCCGCTCGACAGGCTCCGACCCAGCAGAGCACGCTGTTCGGTTCGCCGCTCGATAGCCGCTACACCTTCCAGAGCTTCGTCGAAGGCTCATCCAATCGCGTGGCGCTCGCCGCCGCCAAGACCATCGCCGAATCGGGCGCCGGCGCGGTGCGCTTCAATCCGCTCTTCATTCATTCGAGCGTCGGCCTGGGCAAGACCCACATGCTGCAGGCCATCGCGGCTGCGGCGCTGTCGAACCCGCGCAATCCGCGCGTCGTCTATCTGACGGCCGAATATTTCATGTGGCGCTTCGCCACCGCGATCCGCGACAATGATGCGCTGACGCTCAAGGAATCGCTGCGCAACATCGACATCCTGATCATCGACGACATGCAGTTCCTGCAGGGCAAGCTGATCCAGAACGAATTCTGCCATCTGCTGAACATGCTGCTCGACAGCGCCAAGCAGGTGGTCGTGGCCGCCGATCGCGCTCCCTGGGAGCTCGAATCGCTCGATCCGCGCGTGCGGTCCCGCCTGCAGGGCGGCGTCGCCATTGAGATCGAGGCGCCCGATTTCGAAATGCGCCTGGAAATGATGAAGATCCGGCTGGCTCAGGCCCGCACCGAAGATCCCGGCATCGATATTCCCGAGCAGATCCTGCGCCATGTCGCCGAAAACGTCACGGCGTCCGGCCGCGAACTCGAAGGCGCCTTCAACCAGCTGATCTTCCGCCGCTCCTTCGAGCCGGATCTGTCGATCGAGCGGGTCGACGAACTCCTCTCGCATCTGGTCGGCGCCGGCGAGCCCAAGCGTGTGCGAATCGAAGACATCCAGCGCATCGTGGCCCGGCATTACAATGTCTCGCGCCAGGAATTGGTGTCGAACCGCCGCACCCGCGTCATCGTCAAGCCGCGCCAGGTGGCGATGTATCTCTCCAAGACGCTGACGCCGCGCTCCTTCCCGGAGATCGGCCGTCGCTTCGGCGGACGCGACCATACGACGGTCCTGCACGCCGTGCGCAAGATCGAGGAGCTCCTGTCTTCCGATCAGAAGCTGTCGCAGGAAGTCGAGCTGCTGCGCCGCCTCATCAATGAGTGATCCGGCCTTGGTCTCGCCGCTCCGCGCCACCCTGTCGATGTACGACATGGAAGGCCCTGTGCGGCGGGCCAACGACCTCTTCTGGACCGCGCTCTCGCAAAACCTGCGCGAGCGCGGTTTTCCTGTCAGCGATCAGCTTGACCGCCAGTCGCATTATCATGCGGTCTGGAGCGAGCCGGATCTCATCTTTTCGCAGACCTGCGGCTATCCCTATGTGATGGAGCTCAGGGGCAAGGTGCGGCTGGTCGCGACGCCGATCTACGAGTTTTCGGGCGGGCAGGGCGTGGAGCGGGCGAGCTTCGTCATTGCGCATGAGACGCATCCCGGTCGCACGCTCGAGGATTTCCGTGGGCGCCGCGCAGCGATCAATGACTGGATGTCCAATTCCGGCATGAATCTGTTTCGCGCGTCCATCGCGCCGCTTGCCGAGGGCAGGCCCTTCTTCGGCTCGATCACGGTCAGCGGCGGCCACGTCGGCTCCATCGACGCCGTACGGGACGGACTGGCCGACATCGCCTCGGTCGACACGGTCACTTGGGGCCTGCTCGAAAAGCACGCGCCGGAGCGGCTGTCCGGCGTGCGAATCGTTGCGGAAACGCCTCGGGGTCCCGGTCTGCCCTTCATCACGCGCGGGACGACCCGCGATGCGGAGCTCGCGGCGATTCGTTCGGCGCTTGCCGATGTCGTCGCCGATCCCGCCAATGCCGAAATTCTTGCGACCCTCGGTCTGAAAGGCGTCGCCATCCTCTCGGACGGCGACTACCAGAGGCTCGACGATCTCCGTCATCAGGCCGAAGAGCTGGGTTACCCGGCCCTCGCCTGATCGCCGACGCTCACCCGATCGGGATGATGCGGATGCACGGGCTGATGATGGGTGCGGAAGAAATAGCGCCGCGCCACCTCCCAATAACCGTTATAGACCAGGCCGCCGTTCAGCCGGATGAAGGCGTCGCGTTCGGCCTTGTAGAGCGCCGGGATCTTGTACCAGGCGAGTTGCGGACGGCTGTGATGCACGATGTGGAGATTGTTGTGCAGGAACAGCAATCCGAAGGCGGGCGTGTTCTCGACGATCGCCGTGCGCTCTTCCTTTTCCCCGGCATAGCGATGTTCGGCGAAAGAGCGTAGCCGCGAGAAGGCGAGGCCCGCATAGACGAAGGCGGTCAGATAGATCCAGACCGGCATGCCGCAGACGCCGATGACCCAGACGAGCACTGCCACAGCGCCCAGCGCGTGCCGAAGCCACATGCCGAGATTGCGCAGATCGCCCTTGAGCATCAGCGCCGCCTCCGAGCCGAACAGCGCGGCCATGGCGATCAGCGGGCCGAGGATCAGCCGTCCCGGCAGCGTGTTGTTGATCGTCGCCAGCAGACGGCCCGCAGCCCCGGTCCGCGCCCAGTGTTCGCCGGTGAAGTAATAGGATTCCGGATCCTCGATCGGGTCCGTCAGCCAGTCGTCACGGTGATGCTTGAGATGCGATCGCTTGTAGAGCCGGTATGGCAGCCAGATCGAAATCGGCGGCCAGCCGATCGCGTCGTTGATCACCCAGAAGCGGGTGGGATGGCCATGCAGCACCTCATGCTGCAGCGATCCGTGCCAGGCGATGATCCAGCCTCCGAGCACGAAGAGCAGAGGATAGGGGAGTGCGGCCCAGAAGAAGGTGAGAAGCCCCCAGCCGCCGTAAATGACGAGAGCAAGGAGAACGGTGGGCCATTCGATGGATTTGCGGACCCGTTTCGCGCCGCCCGCAGAGGCGCCTTCGATTGTGTGGGATGACATGAAAAGCGATATGCTAGAAATCAGGTTCCGAACGCGGAGAGCAAAATCATCCTGGCGCTACCTAGGCCCCTATTAGAAAAGCCAAATCCGCTTTTCGTCAAGGCCATGCAAGCGATTGACAGCGTCGCCTTCAAGCTCCGCGCAAGCCGAACTGCCGTCAGGCGGCGAGATCGGCGACGACGGCGTCGAGCACCAGCATGCCGGATTGCGTGCAGCGCAGCCGTGAATTTCCCAGCCGTTCGAGAAGGCCGTGCTGGATGAGGAAGGCTTCCCGTTCGGGATCGAGGCCGCGCCCCGCAAGCTCGCTCCAGCGCGCGAGATCCAGGCCTTCGCGCAGCCTCAGGCCCATCAGCAGCATCTCGTCGGCCTGCTCGTCGCGCTCCAGGCTTTCCTGCTCGACCATGCCATGGCCTTTGGCGGCGACGGCGGCCAGCCAGGTTTCGGGATGCCGCTCGGTGGCGGTCGCATATTTGTGGCCCTGGCGGCTGATGCGCCCATGCGCGCCGGGCCCGATGCCGGCATAATCGCCATAGCGCCAGTAGGTCAGGTTGTGCCGGCTTTCCGCGCCCGGCTTGGCGTGGTTCGACACCTCGTAAGCCGGCATGCCATGAGCCTCCGTCACCTCCTGGGTGATCTCGTAGAGACGCGCCGCGGCCTCCGGGTCCGGCAGCACGATCTTGCCGTTCTGGTGCAGTCCAAAGAAAGGCGTGCCCTCTTCGATGGTCAGCTGGTAGAGCGAGAGGTGATCGACAGCATAGCCGATCGCCTCATTGAGCTCGCGGATCCATTCGTCTTCGCTCTGGCCTGGCCGCGCATAGATCAGGTCGAAGCTCATGCGCGGAAAGATCTCGCGCGCCAGCCGCACCGCCTTCAGCGCGTCCTCGACATTGTGCAGCCGTCCGAGGAATTTGAGATCGCGATCGTTCAGCGCCTGCACGCCGAGCGACACCCGGTTGACGCCTGCGGCGCGATAGCCGCGAAAGCGCTCGGCCTCGACGCTGGAGGGGTTCGCCTCCATGGTGATCTCGATGCCGTCAGGCATGTGCCAGAGCCGCGAAATCCCGGTCAACAGCGCGTCGATCGTCTCGGGTCTCATCAGCGACGGCGTGCCGCCGCCGACGAAGACCGATGTCACCGTCCGCGGGCCGCTGATGTCACGCATCACCGACATTTCCTTGAGGAAGGCCACGACGAAGGCGTCCTGGTCGACCTGCTGGTGGCGGACATGGCTGTTGAAATCGCAATAGGGACACTTGGCCGCGCAGAAAGGCCAATGCAGATAAACGCCGAAACCCGGTTCGCCCGTATCCGGAAGCAGGGCGGCGTTCACGTCCATCTCAGAGCGTCAGCCCCGTTTCCACCAGCAGCTTAAAGGCGCGGGCGCGATGCGACAGCGCCTCTGCGTCGCCAGGCCGCCAACCATGCTTTTCCTCGGCGGTCATTTCGCCGAAGGTCGTTTCATAGCCGTCGGGCTTGAAGATCGGGTCATAGCCGAAGCCTGCGGTTCCGCGCGGCGGCCAGACGATCTCGCCCTCGACTTCGCCGCGAAACGTCTCGGTATGGCCGTCAGGCCAGGCGAGGCAGAGCACGCTGACGAAGCGGCCCTTACGCTGGTCGGGCGCGATCGCGCCCTTTTCCTCGAGCGCGCGCTCGACCTTCTCCATTGCCCAGGCGAAATCGCGGCTGCCGTCCTCGCGCTCTGCCCAGTTGGCGGTGTAGACGCCCGGCGCTCCGTCCAGCGCGTCGATGGCGATGCCGGAATCATCCGAAAGCGCCGGAAGACCTGACGCAATAGCCGATGCCAGCGCCTTGATGCGCGCGTTCTCCTCATAGGTCGTGCCCGTCTCGTCGGGTTCGGCGAGGTTCAATTCCTTGGCGGATTTGGCGGTAAAGCCCATGGGGCCGATGAGATCGTTGATCTCGGCGATCTTGCCGGCATTGTGGCTGGCGACGATGATGGTCTTGCTGTCGAGCTTGCGCATGATTGCCTCTGGTTCAGACGCCCCAGATGCGGGGCTCGGCGAATTCCAGCGAATTGCCCGCCGGATCGCGAAAATAGATGGAGCGGCCGCCATTCGGCCAGGCGACGCGGGATTCGATCGCCACGCCCGCCGCGGTCAGTTTCCGTTCCCAGGCGTCGATCTCCGCAGCGCTCGCGGCGAAACAGAGATGACCTTCGCCTCTCGCGCCATGCGGCGGCACGGGCAGTTGATCGGGCGCGGGCGAAGTCACGGTTTCCTCGGGGTTGAACACCAGGAGCACCCCGTCTCCCGCGCGGAAGAACACATGGCGGTTGGCGCCGCGCGAGATGAGCTCCAGCCCGAGAATGTCGCGATAGAAGGCTTCGGCCGCGTCGAGATCGGCGGCGTAGACGGCGGTTTCGAGCACGCGGCCTGCCTTCATCGGGGATCTCCTCAGGCGATCGCCTGCTTCTGCAGGCCCACCAGTTCGGCGATGCCGTTCTTGGCGAGACCCATCAGCGTCAACAGTTCTTCTTCGCTGAACGGCGCGCCTTCGGCGGTGCCCTGGATCTCGACGATGCCGCCCGTTCCGGTCATGACGAAATTGGCGTCGGTCTCGGCCGAGGAGTCTTCGAGATAATCGAGGTCGATGACAGGCTGGTTGGCAAAGATGCCGCAGGAAATGGCCGCGACATGATCCTTCAGGACCTTGTCGACCTTCAGCATATTGCGGTTTTCCATCCATTTCAGGCAGTCATGGAGCGCGATCCAGCCGCCGGTGATCGAGGCGGTGCGGGTGCCGCCATCGGCCTGGATGACGTCGCAGTCGACGGTGATCTGGCGTTCGCCGAGCGCCTGCAGGTCCACCACCGCGCGCAGCGAGCGGCCGATCAGCCGCTGGATCTCCTGGGTGCGGCCGCCCTGCTTGCCGGAGGTCGCCTCGCGGCGCATGCGGTCGCCGGTCGAACGTGGCAGCATGCCATATTCGGCCGTCACCCAGCCCTTGCCGGTGTTGCGCAGCCATGCCGGCGGCTTTTCCTCGACGCTCGCGGTGCACAGCACATGCGTGTCGCCGAATTTGACCAGACAGGAGCCTTCGGCGTGCTTGGAAAAGCCGCGTTCGAACGTCACCTTGCGCATTTGATCGGTTTTCCGTCCGGATGGCCGCATCGTCACTTCTCCTGCTGTGCGTGTCTGAGCCGTATTAAGGGCGCAAGGGGGGATTTGCAAAGGAAAAGGGATGTTTTTTCTTTTGCGCAGCGCCTTCAAATCCTTATATTTCCCTTTGGTCCAGGCTGTGCTGGCTCTGGTGGAATATGTCATCGACAGGGAATGCTAGATGAAAATGCTCGACGATCGGTCTGGCGAAATCTTCCGGCGCATTGTCGAAAGCTATCTTGGCACAGGCGAGCCTCTGGGATCGCGCTCATTGTCGCGCCTTCTGCCCATGTCGCTGTCGCCGGCTTCCATCCGCAATGTCATGAGCGATCTGGAAGAACTGGGCCTGATCTACTCGCCGCATGTCTCGGCGGGGCGGCTCCCCACCCAGCAGGGCCTGCGCTTCTTCGTGGACGCCTTCATGCAGATCGGCGCCCTGTCGGAAGAAGAGCGCCGACAGATCGACCGGCAGATCAGTCCTGAAAATCGCGATACGCCGGTCGAAAACGCGCTGAACGGCGCAAGCCAGCTTCTGTCATCGGCCTCGCGCGGCGCGGGTCTCGTCATCACCGCCAAGAACGACACCCAGGTCAAGCATGTCGAGTTCATCCGGCTGTCGCCGGAAAAGGCGCTCGCGGTGCTGGTCGGCGACCGCGACGAGGTGGAAAACCGCATCATTTCGCTTCCGGCCGGCATCACTTCGTCGCAATTGATCGCGGCGGCCAATTTCCTCAACGCCCATATGTCCGGCCTGACGCTCACCGAGGCCGGCGAACGCATCGCCAGACTGAAGGAAACCATCCGCACCGAACTCGACCAGCTCTCGCGTGACCTCGTCGAACGGGGGCTGGCGACCTGGTCCGGCGCGGCCGACGATGACGGCCCGACGCGGCTTATCGTGCGCGGGCGCTCCAATCTTCTGGAAGGCGTCGATGGCGCGGAGGATCTCGACCGGCTGCGCATGCTGTTCGACGATCTCGAAAAGAAGGAATCGCTGAGCGACATCCTCAATCTCGCCGAAGGCGGGCAGGGCGTGCGCATCTATATCGGCTCGGAGAACCGGCTGTTCTCGCTGTCGGGTTCGTCGCTCGTCGTGGCTCCCTATCGCAACAGCGAGGACCGCATCATCGGCGCGGTCGGCGTCATCGGCCCGACCCGGCTCAATTATTCCAAGATTGTGCCCATGGTCGACTACACCGCGCAATTGATGTCGAAACTGGCCGGCAAGGCGGTCTAGCCCCGCCCGAAAACCCGCGAATCTTGGCGCAACACCTTGATTTTTTCGCCTCGAAGCTCGATATCCCCGATCAAATCAGCTCACTTTGATGCATTCACATATGCGGAGACCGTAATGACCGACGAGACCAAGAACGCGCCGCAGCAGGACGCCGAAACCGCCGCCGCCGCTCATGAAAACGCCGAAACGGCCCAGCCCGCCGAACCCGATCCGGTCGAGCTGCTGAAGGCCGAGAACGCCGATCTCAAGGACCGATATCTGCGCCTCGCCGCCGAGATGGACAATTTGCGCCGCCGCACCGAGCGTGACGTCAAGGACGCCAAGACCTATTCGGTCGCCGCATTCGCGCGCGACATGCTGGGCGTCTCCGACAATCTGCGTCGCGCGCTGGACGCCATTCCGGCGGAAGCCCGGACCGGCGGCGACGCCGGTTTCGTGGCGCTGGTCGAAGGTGTGGAAATGACCGAGCGCTCCATGCTCGGCGCGCTCGAACGCCACGGCGTCAAGAAGATCGAACCGACCGGCCAGAAATTCGACCCCAATTTCCATCAGGCGATGTTCGAGGTCCCCAATCCGGAGATTCCGGCAAACACCGTGATCCAGGTTGTGCAGGACGGCTATGTCATCGGCGACCGCGTGCTGCGTCCCGCCATGGTCGGCGTCTCCAAGGGCGGCCCCAAGGCGGACGCCGCGCCGGCTCCCGAACAGACGGCCTGATCGCTCGAGAAATCAGGCGATCACCGAGGCGGCGAAGCCATTCGCCGCCTTGATTGCATCCTGGGGAGCGAGTTTCACCTGCAGTCCACGCTGTCCGCCATTCATGTAGACGAGAGCATGGGCGAGCGCCTGTTCCTCGAATACGGTGGGAACCTGCTTCTTCTGCCCGAACGGCGAAATGCCGCCGACCACGAAACCGGTGGTCTTTTCCGCCTGCGCCGGCTTCATCATGTTGGCCGACTTGCCCTTGAAGGCGCTGGCGAGCTTCTTCATGCTGACCTCTTCGTCCGAAGGCAGCACCACGCAGACAGGCTTGCCGTCCACCTCGGCCATCAGCGTCTTGAGCACGATCGATGGCGCGGCGCCGATCGCTTCGGCGGCCTGCAGCCCGATCCGGTCGGCGTCGGGATCGTAGTCATAGGTCACCGTCTCGAAGGACACGCCGGCCTTGCTGAGCGCCAGCGTGGCGCGGGTCGATTTCGACATGTTCAGCCCCCGAAGAGGCCGGCATAGAGTTCAGGCTTAAAGCCCGCCGTCAGCGATCCGTCCTTGTCGAGGATCGGCCGCTTGATCATCGAGGGCTGCGCCGCCATCAGCCGGATCGCCTTGTCGCGGTCGAGATCCGCCCGGTCTTCATCCGGCAATTTTTTGAAGGTCGTGCCGGCGCGGTTCAACACCGTCTCCCAGCCGAGCGCGTCCACCCAGGCGGCGATCGTCTCGGGCGCCGGGGCGTCCTTCTTGTAGTCGTGGAACCGGTAGGCCACTCCCTGGCTGTCCAGCCAGGTGAAAGCCTTTTTCATCGTGTCGCAGTTCTTGATGCCGTAAATCGTGACGCTCATGCGATCCTCATCCTTTTTCCTAGGTTCTATCCAGCCGCCGTCGCCCCTGCAACCGGGCGAAAACCGACAAACCGCCTCCATTTAAAACGAATTTTAAGGCCGGCCCTGTAGCTCTGGAGGAAAGAGTGAATTCGTCGCCGGGAATGTCATGGAAGCTTTCGACAGTTTTGCCCTGACCCTGCCGATCATGGCGCTGACCGTATCCGCGGTTTTTCTGGTGCTGTGGCGGTTCGGGCTGAAGGCCGCCCTGTTCTGGGGCCTGGGCTTCGGCTGTTCCGGGCTCGGTTTTCTCGTGAGTTTGCCTCTGGGTCCTGCCGATATCATGGCCATGACGGGCGATGCGCTGTTCGCTTTCGCTTTCTTCTTCTATGGCCAGGCGCTGCTCACCCATTTTGACGCCCAATATCCTCTCGGCTATCGTCTGGCGCTGATCGGCGCCTATCTTGCGGTCGACAGCTATCTCGTCTTCGGCCTTGCCGACCTGCGCTCCGAATTGCTGCTCAACGATCTCGTCGCAGCGCTGCTGCTTGGTCTGCCGCTGTCCGCCGTCGTTCAGCAGGCGCATGCGACCGCCGATCGGCTTGTCGTCGCCGCCGCGTCGCTGGTGGTCATAGAGACGCTGACGCGCGTGGCCGCCATCAGTTATCTGGTCGACGGCAACGACGATATCGAAGCCTTCGGCGAATCGGTTTACGCCGTGGTCATGCAGATCACCTCCGGCTGTTTCGGCGTGCTGCTTGCCGCCGCCGCCTTTGGCTCCATGGTCATGCGGGTGATGCTGAACTATCGGCGCGCCGCCGAAGTCGATCCCCTGACCGGTCTCTACAACAGGCGGGGCCTGGAACAGGCGTTGAAGCCGATCCAGGCTCGCGACGCCTGGTCCGGCGTCATCGTCGTCACCGATATCGATCATTTCAAGCAGGTCAACGACCGCTTCGGTCATGCCGCCGGCGACCGGGTGATCGCAGCCTTCGCGCTGGAAATCCGCACGTCGATCCCTGCCGGCGCAGTCGCCGCCCGTCTCGGCGGCGAGGAATTCGTCATCTGCATCCCCGGGGCCAGCCTCGCCGAGGCCGGCGTGCTCGCCCATGGCGTCCGCCTGCGCTTTGCCGGCCGCGACTGGCGCCAGTTCGGCATTGACCGGCAGATCACCGCAAGCTTCGGCGTCGCCAAGATGCAGGCGGAGAACGACACCCTGCAGGCGGCGATCGACCGCGCCGACCAATGCCTCTATGAGGCCAAGGGCGCAGGTCGCAACATGGTCGTGGTGGAAGGCGGCGTCTTCGAGACCGGCGAGACATTGATCGCCGATCTCCAGGCGGCGCTGTCTGCGCTCAAACAGGCCGACGGCTGAGAGGACTGTTCAGCCGACTGCAGCCTGCTCAGGCTGTGCCCCCGATGCGCCATGCCGAACGCCGAAACGCTGCCGGTATTGGGTGGGCGTGAGGCTCGTCACCCGCAGAAACACGCGCCGGAAGGCCGTGACATCGGAGTAGCCGACATTCCACGAAATCTGCTCCACGGGCAGATTGGTGGTTTCCAATGCATCACGGGCTTTCATGATGCGGATCTGCTGAAGATATTCCGTCGGTCGAAGCCCCGTCGCCTTGACGAAGCGGCGCAGAAAGGTGCGTTCCGCAAGCCCCGCCCGGCCGGCGAGCTCTGGAATGTCATGGGCCTCCGCAGCCTGCGCATGGATATGGTGCTGCACGCTGAGAATGGCGGCGTCGCCATGGTCGAATCTGGGCGCGAAGGCCTTGTAGACATCCTGGTCGCGACGGGGCGGGTCCACCAGAAGGAACCGGGCTGTCGCCAGCATCGTTCCGACGCCCATGAGCTTTTCGACCAGCGTCAGTCCAAGATCCGTCCAGGCCAGGATCCCGCCCGCCGTCATGATGTCGCCGTCATCGATCACCATCTGCTCGGCCGCCAGTTCGAGCTTCGGATAGCGTGTGGCCAGTTCCTGGCTGAACGCCCAATGGGTCGTCACGCGCCGGCCATTGATCAGCCCGGTCTCCGCCAGAACGAAGGCCCCGGCGCAGATCGAGCCGATCGTGGCGCCTTCCTTGTGCTTGGTCGCCATCCAGCGCGCCGCGACGGGCATCGGCTGCATCTCAGCCGGCATGATGATGCTCGGCGGCGCGATCACATAGCCGAGACGGTGCGGCGCTCCCGGGTGACTGTCCCAGCCGCACACCACATCGTCGCCGGCAATCCGCCAATGCGAAACCCGAATGGTTCTCGGATGTTCGGTCTGCTGCGGCGCCCATTGGCTTGCGATGCGGAACAGATCCGTCAGGCCGTAAACCGCCGACAATTGACAGTCGGGATAGATCAGCAGCCCGATTTCCGTCACGACGTCGGCCTGTTCCGTCATATTGTCACTTTCTGCATCATTAAAGTCATTTTCGCCACCTCTCCATGAAGCACGAATGGCCTACATCTGTCCATGTCGAAACGACGACAGAGCGCGAACCATCCGAGAAAGGAACGACCATGGCATCGATTGAACAAGGCTTCGGCCCGATGGCCACCCGCCGCGGCTTGCTGATCACGGGCGGCGCAGCCGTGTCGCTCGCAGCCCTCAATATTCCCGCATTCGCCAAGACCCAAACCGCTTCCACGAACCAAGGAGAGACCGACATGACCAGCAGTTTCGTCAGCACCAAGGACGGCGTTGACATCTTCTACAAGGACTGGGGTCCGAAGGACGCGCAGCCGATCGTCTTCCATCACGGCTGGCCGTTGTCCTCGGACGATTGGGACGCCCAGATGCTCTTCTTCCTGTCGAAGGGCTATCGCGTCGTCGCCCATGATCGCCGCGGCCATGGCCGCTCCGCCCAGGTGGCTGACGGTCACGATATGGATCACTACGCCGCCGACGCATTCGCCGTCGCAGAACATCTGGACCTGAAGAACGCGGTTCATATCGGCCACTCCACCGGCGGCGGCGAGGTCGCCCGCTATGTCGCCAAGCACGGTCAGCCCGCCGGCCGCGTCGCCAAGGCCGTTCTCGTCGCGGCCGTCCCGCCGCTGATGCTCAAGACGGCCTCCAATCCGGAAGGTCTGCCGATCGAGGTGTTCGACGGCTTCCGCGCCGCTCTGGCCGCCAATCGCGCCCAGTTCTTCCGCGACGTTCCGGCCGGCCCGTTCTATGGCTTTAACCGCGAAGGCGCCAAGGTTCATGAAGGCGTGATCCAGAACTGGTGGCGCCAGGGCATGATGGGCGGCGCAAAGGCCCATTATGACGGCATCAAGGCCTTCTCGGAGACTGACCAGACGGAAGACCTGAAGGCGATCACCGTGCCGACGCTCGTCCTGCATGGCGAAGACGACCAGATCGTTCCGATCGCGGATTCGGCGCTGAAGTCGGCGAAGCTGTTGAAGAACGGTACGCTCAAGACCTATCCCGGCTTCTCGCACGGCATGCTCACTGTTAATGCCGATGTGCTCAACGAAGACCTGCTGGCCTTCGTCAAGGCTTGATAGGTCAAAACAAAAAGGCTGCGGCGATCGCTCGCCGCAGCCTTTTTCTCGCTCAGGAGAGAGCCTGAATTATTCCCACTCGATGGTGCCGGGCGGCTTCGACGTCACGTCGTAGACCACGCGGTTGATGCCCCGCACTTCGTTGATGATGCGGGTCGCGGCGCGGCCGAGGAAGTTCATGTCGTAGTGATAGAAATCCGCCGTCATGCCGTCGACCGAGGTCACGGCGCGCAGCGCGCAGACGAATTCATAGGTGCGGCCGTCGCCCATCACGCCCACGGTCTGCACCGGGAGCAGCACGGCGAAGGCCTGCCAGATCTTGTCGTAGAGGCCGGCCTTGCGGATTTCGTCGAGATAGATAGCGTCGGCTTCGCGCAGGATCTCCAGCTTTTCGCGGCTGATGCCGCCCGGGCAGCGGATGGCGAGACCCGGACCCGGGAAGGGGTGGCGGCCGATGAAGCTGTCGGGCAGGCCGAGTTCGCGGCCGAGCACGCGCACTTCGTCCTTGAACAGTTCACGCAAGGGCTCCACGAGCTTCATGTTCATGCGATCGGGCAGGCCGCCGACATTGTGGTGGCTCTTGATCGTCACCGACGGGCCGCCGGTGAAGGAAACGCTTTCGATGACGTCAGGATAAAGCGTGCCTTGGGCGAGGAAGTCGGCGCCGCCCAGTTTCTTGGCCTCTTCCTCGAACACTTCGATGAACAACCGGCCGATTGTCTTGCGCTTGGTCTCCGGATCGCTTTCGCCTTCGAGCGCGCCGATGAAGCGGTCGGAGGCGTCGACATGGATCAGATGCAGATTGTAATGCTCGCGGAACATGGCGACGACATCGCGCGCCTCGTTCTTGCGCATCAGGCCGTGATCGACGAGCACGCAGGTCAGCTGATCGCCGATCGCCTCATGGATGAGGAGCGCCGCGACAGAGGAGTCAACGCCACCCGAAAGCGCGCAGAGCACGCGGCCGTCGCCGACCTGTTCGCGGATCGTCTCGACCGCGCGCTGGCGATAGGCCGACATCGACCAGTCGCCGGCCACGCCAGCGATCTTGTGCACGAAGTTGGAGAGCAGCTTGGCGCCGTCAGGCGTATGCACCACTTCCGGATGGAACATGGTGGTGTAATATTTCTTCGCTTCGTTGACGCAGATCGCGAACGGCGCATTTTCCGAGGTGCCGATGATCTCGAAGCCTTCGGGGGCCACGGTGACGCGGTCGCCATGGCTCATCCACACCGGATATTTCTGTCCGACCTCCCAGAAGCCTTCGAACAGCGGGCTCGATTTGAGGATCTCGACATCGGCGCGGCCGAATTCGCGCGCATGGCCGCCTTCCACTCTGCCGCCGAGCTGGGTGCAGAGCGTCTGCTGGCCGTAGCAGATGGCGAGGATCGGCAGGCCGCTGTCGATCACCGCCTGCGGAGCGCGCGGGCTGCCCTCATCGAGCACCGACGCCGGGCCGCCGGAAAAGATGATCGCTTTGGGACGAAGACGGTGAAAACCTTCTTCGGCGGATTGGAAGGGAACGATCTCGCAATAGACGCCCGCCTCGCGGACGCGCCGGCCGATGAGCTGCGTCACCTGGCTGCCGAAATCGATGATGAGAATGGTGTCGGAGGGAGCTTGCTGGGTCATGGCGAGCCTTTAAAGAATCTCTCGGGATCGCGCAAGCGGTTGCGCCGCCGCGTCGCTCAAAAAACCAGGCGTCCGTCGGCGATCGCGGTCTCCATCGCCTCGACGGCGCGGGCGAGCTTCTCGTCGATCACCTCGAGATATTCGGTCCAGTCGTTGACATGGCGAACCTCCTCCTTGCCGTCGGAGATGCCGCGCAGGCCGATCAGCGGAATATCGAAGCTCATGCAGGCGCGCAAAACGGCGAAGGTTTCCATCTCCACCATATCGGCGTCGATCGACTTGTACGCCGCGCCGGAGACGACATTGGCGCCAGTCGACAGCCGCGCTTCCGGCACGCCGGGAATGCGCAAGGGCAGGGGGATCGCCGCAGGCAGGTCGAGGAAGGGCGTGCGCCCCTTCTCAAAACCGAAGGCGGAGGCGTCCATGTCGCGATAGGAGACGGAGGAAACCTGATAGACATCGGTCTGTTCCAGCGTCGCCGAGCCTGCCGAGCCGAGCGAGACGACGAGATCGGGCTTGCGCCCGTCGAGCGTCAGTTCGGTCAGCACGCGTGTCAGCTGCACCGCCGCCTCCACCGGGCCGACGCCGGTCATCACGGGGGTGAACAGCGCCTTCAGCGCCGGGCCATATTCCGCCTCGGCGGCCATCACATAGAGGATGGATTTTCCGCCCGTCTGTTTCAGCCTGTCGCTCATCCGCGAATGTCCTCTCGTCCTCTCAGCGCCATCTTGGTTCCGGTCATCGAGGCGATCAGCTTGGCCGGTCCGTCGCCCAGCGCATAGGCGCGTCCGTCCGCCACGATGATGTTGGAGCCGGGCTTGGTGATCTCGCCGCGAAACAGAAAACGCGGCGCCTTGCCGGGCGACATCAGATTGACCTTGAATTCGATCGTCAGGATCGAGGTCTCAGGTTCGATCATCGTATAGGCCGCATAGGTGCAGGCAGAATCAAGCGCGGCCGATATCACGCCCGCATGCAGGAAACCGTGCTGCTGGGTGAGTTCGGGCCGATAGGACAATTCGATCTCGACCGATCCATGCTCGATGCGGGTGAGTTCCGCCCCGATCAGCGCCATCGCGCCCTGGGAGGCGAAGGACGCCTCGATCCGCTCCCGAAAATCCGTCTGTTCTGCCATGGTCCGCCCTTTCGCGGTTGCGAAACTGCCATCACTTCCCCCGAGACACAAGCCGCACCATGACCATGAAAAGGCTTTTCCTGACGCAAGATAGGCTTTGCGGGCATGCGTCCGGCCTATATGCAGGGCTTGAACTCGAGGAGACGCGAACCATGCTCGCCACCGCGCAAAATGTCCTGCCGGTCTTCATCCTGATCTTCGCCGGCTGGTTGACGGTCGCCACCGGCTATCTCAGAGCGGAAGCCGGCGACGCGCTGTCGAACTTCGTCTTCAAGGTGGCCGTGCCCGTGCTTCTGTTTCGCACCATTGCGGAGGCGGATTTTCACGGGGCTTTCCCGGTCAGGCTGTGGATCGCCTATTTTTCGGCCGTCGCCATCGTCTGGGCCATCGCTTATGCACTGTCGATCACGGTTTTCGCCGTCAATCATCGCATGGCGACCGTCGTGGGCGTCTCCTCCGCCTTCGCCAACACCGTTTTCGTCGGCCTGCCGCTGATCGACCGCATCGTCGGGCCGGAAGGCCTTGTCGCGCTGTCGATCCTCATCGCCATTCATCTGCCGGTGATGATGATCGCCTCCTCGCTGCTGATCGAGCAGGCCGAACAGCGCGACACAGGCAAACCCAAAGGCAATTGGCTGGAATTCCTCGCCTCGCTCTGGCGCAATCTCTCGCGCAATCCGCTGGTGTTCGGCATCATCGGCGGCGGTCTCTGGCATCTTCTCGGCGTGCGGCTGGAAGGCGTGCCCGCGACGGTGATCCACCAGATCTCGCAGATCGCCGGGCCTGCGGCGCTTCTCTCGCTCGGCATGGCCATGCGCCGCTACGGTTTTGCGGGACAATTGCCGCTGTCGCTCACCGCGACGCTGCTGAAGCTCGTGGCCATGCCGGCGCTGGTGCTGTTGTTCGCGACGCTCCTGGGTCTGAGCGACCAGTGGCGCACCGCGCTGGTGCTGGTCGCCGCCGTTCCCACAGGCGTCAACGCCTGGCTGATCGCCTCGCAGTTCCGCACCGGCGAACCCCTGGCGGCGTCGACGATTACGCTGACCACCGGTTTCGGCGTCGTCAGCGTCACATTCTGGGCGTTTCTTCTGGGATAACCCTCCTGCGTCGCCCTCAGGCGGCGTTGGAGGTCTGTTCCTGGTTCAGGCAGGCATGCAGCGCCTGCGCCGTTTCCGACGAGCGCAGACGGGCGACGAGATCCTGATCGCGCAGGACGCGCGCGATGCGCGACAGCGCCTTGAGGTGATCCGCGCCCGCGCCTTCCGGGGCGAGCAGCATGAAGACGAGATCGACGGGCTGGTCGTCCAGCGCTTCAAAATCGACGGGCGTTTCGAGCCGCGCGAAGACGCCGGTGATCTTGTCGAGCGATTTCAGCTTGCCATGCGGAATGGCGATGCCGCCGCCGACGCCGGTGGAGCCCAGCTTTTCACGCTGCAGCACCACGTCGAAGATTTCCCGCTCGGAAATGCCGGTGAGAGTGGAGGCGCATGTCGCAAGCTCCATGAGGAGCTGCTTCTTGGACTGTACGCGCAGGCCCGGTAGAATTGCTTCCGGGTGCAGGATATCCGCCAAAGCCATAAACACTGTCCTCTTCCGGCTTGGTATCGGCGGGCCGGCCTCGGCCGACCCGCATGGTCTCAATCGAGGGGGTCAGCCCTTGATGCTGGCAGAATCAATCCAGCCAATATTGCCATCGTTGCGACGATATACAATGTTCAACTCGTCCGATCCCGGCTTGCGGAACATCACGACCGGTTCATCGGTCATATCCAGCGCCATCACGGCGTTCGCCACAGACATGGTCGAGAGCTTCTTGGTGGTTTCGGCCACGATCACGGGAGCGAAATCTTCCGCCACTTCCTGCTCGTCGTCGTCCTCGAACGGCGCGTCGATCACCGAATAGGCAACTTCCATATGCAGGCGGGCGTCGCCGCCATTGTGGTGGTCGCGCAGCCGGCGCTTGTAGCGGCGCAGGCGCTTCTCGATCTTGTCCAGCGCCGAGTCGAAAGCGACCTGCGGGTCGTTGGCGTCGCCGGCGGCATGCAGGTCCGCGCCCGAATCGAGGTGGATGCGGCAATCGGCGTTGAAACGGGATCCGGTCTTGGTGACGGTCACCTGGCTCGAAAAGCCGCCGTCGAAATACTTGGTCACGCCATCACTGATCGCGCCCGTGATACGGGTGCGGAACGCATCGCCAATATCCATCTGCTTGCCGGTCACACGCACACTCATGGTGTTTTCCCTTCCTGCACTTTCGTTTCCGAAGTCCGCATGGTCACGACCTTTCCGGGAGGGACCTCTGTTCCCGTGAGGCCTTCGCCGCCGCGAGAGCCGGTCGCTCCGCCCAAGGCCGGGCGCGCGCCTGTTCTGCTTCGGCAAACCATTCGGGTCAGTCTATTCCAAGCCGGTCCGTCATCCAAGCTTTTCTCGCGGCGTGCTTAAGGAGTTTCGAACGCGCGGTTTGGCTGTGATTGGGCGCGGGCTCTATCGCTCGTCTGCGGCGAAGTCAAGCGCAGACGCTCCGTCAGGCTGTGTATAGGCGATAAATCATACAAATAGAGATTGTCCAGGTTGATTGGAAAATCAGCGGTCTCAGGCCGGAACCGCCTTGGCC
The DNA here is from genome assembly GCF_005222915.1 of Rhizobium sp. FKL33. Lineage (GTDB taxonomy): Bacteria > Pseudomonadota > Alphaproteobacteria > Rhizobiales > Rhizobiaceae > Rhizobium_E. The sequence continues at coordinate 19,308 of NZ_STFX01000004.1, read as the reverse complement.
ATGGCTCTCTTTTCGCGCCTGCGTTGCACGGAAGACGGAATGTTCATGGCTTCGCGATATTTCGCCACGGTCCTGCGGGCGATCTCGATGCCTTCGCCGCCCAAGGCCTCGACGATGTCGTCGTCCGAGAGGATCTTGTCGGCGGTTTCCTCCTGGATCATCGCCTTGATGCGGTGGCGCACCGACTCCGCCGAATGCCCGTCGCCGCCCTCGTTGGAGGCCAGCGAGACGGTGAAGAAATATTTGAGTTCGAACAGGCCGCGCGGCGTCAGCATATATTTGTTCGACGTCACCCGGCTGACGGTCGATTCATGCATCTTGATCGCCTCGGCCACCGTCTTCAGGTTCAGGGGCCTGAGATGGGCGATGCCCTGAGCGAAGAAGGCGTCCTGCTGGCGCACGATCTCTGTCGCCACTTTCATGATGGTCTTGGCGCGCTGGTCGAGGCTGCGGGTCAGCCAGTTGGCGTTCTGCAGGCATTCGGCGAGAAAAGCGTGGTCGGAGGATTGCTTGGCCACCGAGCCTGCGACCTTCTCGTAATAGGTCTGGTTGACCAGCACCCGCGGCAATGTGTCGGGATTGATTTCGACCGTCCAGCCGCCGTCCGCGGCCGCTTTCACGATCACGTCGGGGATGATCGATTCCGACGGCGCGCTTTCGAAGCTGCTGCCGGGCTTGGGATCGAGCGCGCGGATTTCCCCCAGCATGTCCAGCAGGTCTTCTTCGTCGACGCCGCAGATTTTCTTGAGGGAGGCGAAGTCGCGCCGGGCCAGAAGTTCGAGATTGGCGAGAAGCGCGCTCATTGCCGGATCGAGCCGGTTCTTGAGCCGCAGCTGGATCGCCAGGCATTCCGACAGCGACCGGGCGTAGACGCCGGGCGGATCGAGCTCCTGCAGTTTGGCGAGCACCGCGTCGACATCCTCGCGCCGGGCATTCAGCCGTCCGGCGAGTTCGTCGACTTCCGCGCCGAGATAGCCGTTCTCGTCGAGCATGTCGGTGAGGTGCCGCGCGATCAGCCGTTCGATGTCCGATGTCACGCTGAAGGGGATCTGCCGGTCGAGATGATCCTTCAATGTCACCTGGCTGGCGACGAAATCGTCGAGATCATAGGCTTCGCTGCTTTCGCCTGCGCCGCCCGGCATGGATTTCCACTGCTGCAACAGTTCCGGCGCGTCGGCCTTGCGCGGACCGGCATCGTCCTGGAAGACGTTTTCGACGCCGGTGTCCAGGGCTTCTGACAGTCGCTCCGCGCGGCTCGGCTGCAGGGGCGGCTCTTCGCCGCGATCGGCGGCTCGCCCGCCGTCGAAGCCCCGCTGGTCGAAATCGCCTTGTTCGGCATTCGCCGGCGTCGCAATCTCCAGCAGCGGATTCTTCTCGACTTCCTGGGCGATGAAATTGTTCAGCTCCAGAAAATTCATCTGTAGCAGCTGGATGGACTGCATCAGCTGGGGCGTCATCACCAGCGATTGAGACTGTCGCAAAAAGAGGCTTGCAGACAAGGCCATGGCTTACGCTATACTCCCTGTTCGTCCCCGCCGAGAGCGGGACAATGGCAGTGTGATGCGAACGATGACGAACTGGCCCAAAAATTGCTTAGAAATCTCCCCGGGTCAAGAGAGGGAAGGCTTTTGCCGCAAAATTATGCGCGCCGAGAGCAGAAAGCGGCGGGACCCGCGCCCGCCGGCTGATTTTCAGCCGTTCAAAGGCTGAAATTGTCGCCCAGATAAAGCCGGCGCACATCCGGATTGCTGACGATCTCCGAGGCGCGGCCATGGGTCAGCACCTCGCCGGCATGGATGATATAGGCGCGGTCGATCAGCCCGAGCGTCTCGCGGACATTGTGGTCGGTGATCAGCACGCCGATGCCGCGTGCCGTCAGGTGTCGGACGAGATTCTGGATGTCGGCCACCGAAATCGGATCGACGCCCGCAAAGGGTTCGTCGAGCAGCATGAAGGACGGATCGGTCGCCAGCGCGCGGGCGATTTCGAGACGTCGCCGTTCACCGCCCGACAATGCCACAGCCGGCGATTCCCGGAGGTGGGTGATGCCGAATTCACCCAAAAGCTCGCTCAGCTTCTTCTCGCGGGCAGCCTTGTCCTTGGTGTGGATTTCGATCACCGCGCGGAGGTTCTGCTCGACAGTCAGGCCACGGAAGATCGACGCCTCCTGCGGCAGATAGCCCACGCCCAGCCGGGCGCGCTGATACATCGGCATCCAGGTGACGTCGTTGCCGTCGATCTCGATGCGGCCCTGGTCAACGGGCACCAGCCCGGTGATCATATAGAAGCAGGTGGTCTTGCCGGCGCCGTTCGGGCCGAGAAGGCCTACGGCTTCGCCGCGGCGCACCACCATGGACACGCCGTTGACGACGCGGCGGGCGCGATAGGCCTTGGTGATGCCGCGCACGATCAGCGTGCCGCGATAGCGTTCGCGCGCTGCGATATCGTCCGGCTCGGCCGCGATGGCGTCAGGCCGCGCCTTGGTGAGAAACGGGATTTTCAAGACGTCAACCGGATCAATTGGACTTGTTGGATTGCTGATCGATCAGGATCCGCACCCGGCCGGTCCCGCAATTGCCCATAGTGGCCTGGCCGCTCTTCATCTGCACCGTCAGCTTGCAGCCGGTCAGCACGTTGCCGCTGTCCACCAGCACCACCTGCTTGCCGGACAGCGTCAAAAGTTCCGTGCGCATGTCGAAATTGCCCTCTTCGCCCCGCGCGCTCTGTGTGCCCGAGACGACCTGGACATTGCCGTTGACTTCGATGCGGTCAATATCGCCGCCCCCGGCGGCCAGCGAATTGCCCTTGCCTTTGTAATAGACGATCATGTGGTCCGAAGTCAGCGTCATCGCGCCCTGGACGACCTTCACATTTCCGTCGAACAGCGCCCGCTTTTCCTGCTCGCGCAGTTCGAGATTGTCGCTCTCGATCTGGATCGGCTTGTTGTTGGACAGCGCAAAGCCCTTCTTCTCAGCGGTTTGCGCGTGCGCCCCCGACGAGATCGCGGCCAGAACAGCCAGGAAGGACAGACTTGCAAGAGAGCGGGCCAATCTCATCGGATCATTGTCCTTGATTTTCTTTGGAACGGAACGCGGCTGGATTGAGGGTCAGTCGGACATTGCCCGAAAACCCGATCACCCGGCCTTTATCGGTTATATTCATGCCATTCGCAACCAGGGTCGATTCCTTGGCGGTCACGGTGACCGATTCCTTGGAGGCGAGAATGCCGGCATGCACGTCGAGATGGGCAGATTTGAAATGCGCGGTTATGCCGGACGACAAGGTCACCACGAAAGGCGCGGTCATGTCGAGGCGATCCGTATCCCGATCGAATTTGGCCGCCGTCGCCGTCACCCGCGCGATCAGGTCGCTGCGGATCGGCACGGCCGCCTCGATCGTCTCAAGCGCGATGTCGGAGGGGTTGGCGATCGATTGCAGCGCGCGCGCCGCATTCATGAAATAGCTGATGCCCTCGTCGTTGCGGCCCGAGATCGCCGGCTTTTCCATCACCACGCGACCGTTTTCGATGCGCGCGCCGCCAATCGACAGATTGTCGGGGAAGATCGCTCGCACCCAGGAGACTGCGATGAAGGCGAGCGAAATCGCCAGCGCCAGCACAGGCAGCAGGATTTTAAGCCTCTTGACGTGAGCCGAATGCGAGATCGCCCGCCGATAGGCGAGTTGCGGATCCGCAAACGGCGCGTCGAATGTGGAACGAATCTTCATGAACATCCTGAATGGTCGCATGAGCATTATCACATAGGCGGCTGGCCATAAAATTACAATCAAGCCTCCTGCCCTGAAAATCTTTGATCAGGACGGTTTAAATGGCGTTATCGGGTATCCTTGCCGGCTTGGCGGAATTATGTCAGGACCGGACGAATGATGCAGGAGGGATTGATGGACGCCTCGCAGATCCTGGAAAGGCGCAGCCTGCGCCGGAAGCTCGGCCGCTGGCGCATTTTCGCCTTCCTCATTCTTGCCGTGGCCTTGGCCATCGGCTGGAGCGCCTGGATGCAGCAAGACGGGTCTGCGCCGACCGGCCGCGACCACATCGCCCGCGTCTCGATCGGCGGCGTCATCACCGACGACCAGGAGCTGGTGGAGCGGCTGGACGCGATTGCGGCGAACAATTCGGTCAAGGGGCTGATCGTCTCGCTGAATTCGCCGGGCGGCACCACCTATGGCGGCGAGGTCATCTACAAGGCCATCCGCCGCGTCGCCGCCAAGAAGCCCGTCGTCACCGATATCCGCACGCTCGCGGCCTCCGCCGCCTATATGATCGCGGTCGCCGGCGACCATATCGTCGCGGGCGACACCTCGCTCACCGGCTCCATCGGGGTGATATTCCAGTATGGCCAGGTCAAGCCGCTGCTCGACAAGCTCGGCGTCTCCCTGGAAGAGATCAAATCCGCGCCGCTCAAGGCCGAGCCATCGCCATTCCACGCCCCGCCGCCCGAATCGCTCGACGCCATTCGCGGCACCGTGATGGACTCTTTCGATTGGTTCGTGACTTTGGTCTCCGAACGGCGCAAGCTGAGCCGCGAGGACACGCTGAAACTCGCCGACGGCCGCATCTTCACCGGTCGGCAGGCGAAAGTGGTCAAGCTCGTCGACGCCCTCGGCGGCGAAGCGGAAATACGCGATTATTTCGAAAGCAAGAAAGTCGCGGCCGATCTGCCGATCGTCGAATGGACGGCGAAGAAAGAAACGTCGCTGTTCGGCGTCGGGGCCATCGCTCGCCAATTGCTGGGCATGGTCGGCTTCGATTGGGCGCTTGACCTCAAATCCTTCGGGAAGCTGAGCAATGACAAGATGTTGCTTGACGGTCTTGTGTCGGTTTGGCAGTTTGACGAGAAATAATAGGGAAAATTCCGAGTCCGTCAGAGGGGGCGTCCGTGATCAAGTCTGAACTCGTGCAGATTGTCGCTGCGAAAAATCCGCACCTGTACCACCGCGACGTGGAAAACATCGTCAATGCGGTGCTCGATGAGATCACCGACGCGCTCGCCAACGGCAATCGCGTCGAGTTGCGCGGCTTCGGCGCTTTCTCCGTCAAGAACCGTCCGTCCCGTTCGGGCCGGAACCCGCGCACCGGCGACGCCGTTTTCGTCGAGGAAAAGTGGGTGCCGTTCTTCAAGACCGGCAAGGAACTGCGCGAGCGCCTCAATCCCGATCTGGCCGATCAGGAAGACGACGAGGATTGATCCTGTTTTTCCTCTCGCGAGAGGCGTCGGCGTTGCGGCTTGATCTTGCCCATCAGCCGGATCTATGGTGCGGCGCGCTTCAGGCGCGATGAAGTGAGAAAGAGACTGGCCGGATGATCATGCGCATCTTCAAACTCGTGATTTTGATCCCCGTCGCTCTGGTGTTGATCCTTCTGTCGGTCGCCAACCGGCACGCCGCCACGCTTGCGCTCAACCCCTTCGATCCCGCCGATCAGGCGTTGGCGCTGACGCTGCCCTTCTTCATCTTTCTGCTCATCGCCGTGATGATCGGCGTGGTCATCGGCTCTTTCGCCACCTGGTTCGCCCAGGGGCGTCACCGCAAGCGCGCCCGCGACGAGGCTTTCGAAGCCCGCAAATGGCGCGAGGAGGCGGATCGCCAGCGCGTCCGGGTCGAAGACCTCACCACGCAAAAGCTCATCTCCGCCTCCCGTTGAGGGTCAATCCTCGTCGTCGTCGTCGGTGATCGCCTGGTTGGTCACCGCCTTGTTCAGCTTGCGGAAGAATTTCTCCGCGAGTTTCTTCGAGGAGGAATCGATCAGCCGCGACCCCAGCATGGCCAGCTTGCCGCCGATCTTGGCGTTGACCGCATAAGCGAGTATCGTGTGGTCGCCATCCGCCGTCAGCTTCACATCCGCTCCGCCCTTGGCGAAACCGGCGATCCCGCCCGAACCTTCGCCGGAGATTGTGTAGCTTTCCGGCGGCACGATATTGCTGAGGGTCACCGTGCCCTTGAAGGTCGCGGACACCGGGCCGATTTTCAGCTTGCTCACCGCAGCCATCTGGTTGTCGCCGGTGATTTCGAGGCTTTGACAGCCCGGAATGCACTTGCTGAGAATATCGGGATTGTTCAGCGCCGCCCAGACTGTGTCACGAGGGGCGGCAATGCGTTCTTCTCCGGTCAGGTCCATGCGCATCTCCTCCATGCGGGGTTTTGTTGCATGTAATGCCGCCCTCAAACATCTTTGCCAAGTGGCGCAACGGTGCTATTCCACCCGCTTGTCGCAGAATTGAGAAAAGGCAGAGTGTGAAGAGCAAGAATCCGCCCCGCGGTCCCCGAGCATCCGCCGATCGCGCCCCCGCGCGCGCCGCAAAACCGGGCGGACGCCCAGAGCAGCCCCGCGCCGCCCGCCATGAAACGGTGCGCGAAGCGCCGCGGGAGAAGCGTGAATCCAAGCCCGCGCCGCAACCGCAGCCGCAGCTTGACTTGCGAACCGGGGCGCGGCCGGCCGAGCGCGCGCCGCTCATTCTGGAAACGTCAGGCGACGACGGCTACCGCCTGCTCGACAGCGGCGCGGGCGTCAAGCTCGAACGCTACGGCGACATCACCGTAGTCCGTCCCGAGGCGCAGGCGCTCTGGCCGAAATCGCTCGGCGAGGCGCATTGGGACAAGGCGGATGCGATCTTCACCGGCGACACCGACGAGGAAGGCATGGGACGCTGGCGCTTTCCGCGCCGCGCCATCGGCGAAACCTGGCCCATGCAATTGCTCGGCGTCGATTTCTTCGGTCGTTTCACCTCGTTTCGCCACACCGGCGTCTTCCCCGAGCAGATCGTGCACTGGAGCTGGATGCGCGACGAAGTCGCCAAACGCAGCGGCAAGGTCAAGGTGCTCAACCTGTTCGGCTATACCGGCGTCGCCTCGCTGATCGCCGCCTCCGCCGGCGCCGAAGTCACCCATGTCGACGCTTCGAAGAAGGCCATCGGCTGGGGCAAGGAAAACCAGCAGCTGGCGCGCATGACCGACAAGCCGATCCGCTGGATCCTCGACGATGCGATGAAATTCATCGAGCGCGAACGCCGGCGCGGCAACACCTATGACATCATCCTCACCGATCCGCCGAAATTCGGCCGCGGACCGGATGGCGAAGTCTGGCAGCTTTTCGACCATCTGCCCGTCATGCTCGATATCTGCCGCGATCTCCTGTCGCCCAAGCCGATCGGCCTGGTGCTGACCGCCTATTCCATCCGGGCGAGCTTCTATTCCATGCATGAGCTGATGATGGAGACCATGCGCGGCATGGGCGGACTGGTGGAGTCGGGCGAACTCATCATCCGCGAAACGCCGTCCGAACCGGGACAAGCCGCCCGCGCCCTTTCCACCTCGCTTTTCAGCCGCTGGACCAGACCATGACCGAACGCCATGAAGACGGCCCGCGCCGTCCGGGACAGGTGAAGGAAATCACCTCGCTCGCCAATCCCATCATCAAGGACATCAAGGCGCTCAGCCAGAAGAAGAACCGCGAAGCTGGCGGCCTGTTCATGGCCGAGGGGCTGAAGCTGGTGCTCGATGCGCTGGAGACCGGCTGGAAGATCGATACGCTGATCTTCGCGAAATCCGCAAAAGACAAGCCGCTGGTTGAGAAGGCAGCCTCGCGCGCCGTCGCCGCCGGCGGTCTCGTGCTCGAAGTCAGCGAAAAAGTGCTGTCCTCCGTCACCCGCCGCGACAATCCACAAATGGTGGTCGGCATCTTCCATGCCCGCTGGACTTCGCTCTCGTCTATCAAGCCCAAGGCCGGCGAGACCTGGGTGGCGCTCGATCGCGTCCGCGATCCCGGAAATCTCGGCACGATCATCCGCACCGCCGACGCCGCCGGCGCCTCTGGCGTGATCCTCGTCGGCGAAACCACCGATCCCTATGGGCTGGAAACCGTGCGCGCCACCATGGGCTCGATCTTCACCATGCCCGTCGTCCGCGCCAGCCAGGCCGAATTCATCAAATGGCGCAAGACGTCCGGCGCCACGATGGTCGCCACCCATCTCAAGGGCGCGATCGATTACCGTCGCGCCGATTACAAGAGCCGCCCGGTCGTTCTCCTGATGGGCAACGAACAATCCGGCATCCCCGACGAACTGGCGGAAGCCGCCGATGTCAGGGTCAAGATCCCCCAGCAGGGCAAGGCGGATTCGCTCAACCTTGCCTGCGCCACCGCCGTCATGCTGTTCGAGGCGCGCCGTCACCTGCTCGAACTGGACGCCTGACATGGACGAGAAAGACAGCCTGTTCGCCCGGCCGCGCGCCTTCCTGCCCTTCATCCTCGTTGCTGTCGCGCTCGATCAGCTGATCAAGGCGCTGGTGGAGCTTTATCTGCCGCTGCATGAGGCGCTGCCGGTCATCCCGTTTCTCGCGCTCTATCGCACCTGGAACGAAGGCGTCGCCTTCTCCTTTCTGTCCGACATGGACGGCTGGGTGATCGTCGTCATGCGCTTCATCATCATCGGCGTTGTGCTGTGGTGGTGGCGCGGCTCCGACCGGCGGGCCTTCCTGCTCAATCTCGGCTTTGCGATGATCGTCGCCGGCGCCATCGGCAATATCATCGATCGATTCGTTTACGGCCATGTCGTCGACTATGTGTTGTTTCATACTGAGACATGGTCCTTCGCCGTCTTCAACCTGGCGGATGCGCTGATCTCGGTGGGCGCCGCTTGCGTCGGCGTCTGGGAGATCTTTTTTCAGCCAAAAGCGTCCCGGAACGGGAATTAACCCGGCCTTAAGAATGTCCCGCAAGGCTTTTGAAAGCGGATGCGTGTTAGCCCATCGTGTATGAGCGAACCGCAAAAACTCCAGCATCGCCTTGCGATGGAATTCCTATCCGAGGCTCCTCGCCCGAAGGAGGAGCCTATGGACTTGCGTTATCCGGTGAAAGATCCGTCTCGGCGCGACTTCTCGCCGCCCCTCGAACCCGATCCCGACGAGCTCCTGGCGATCTCGGAGACCGAAGGTCCGGGCGCGATAAAATACTGGATCGCCGGCAGCCTGCTGGTGGCCGCCGCTCTTGCCTTGTCCTCCGGCTTGGAGGCCGGCTTGCTGGCCCTCGGCGGATTTCTGGCGCTGATAGCGCTTGCGAGCCTGTTCTTCCGCTCCTCTGCGCGCCGGCCCGCGTCGCGGACCGCGACGCCCGCTTCCTCGCTTCAAAAAGCTTCTCCGCCCGAAGAGCCGTCCTCGGCCTCCGGCGACAGCCGTTTGGCCGCAGGCGTCCTGATGGGTGCGATCCATGACGCGCTCGGCGACATCACCGTCTGCCGCAGCCTCAAGGGCGTCATCCTGTCGGCCAACAACACGTTCCGCCGCGTCAGCGGCTGCGAGACGCCCGAGGGCCGCACCTGCGAGGATCTCGGCATCCGTTTCGAACCCGGCAAGATCAAGCATTGCTATGATGTGAGCTTCCGCACGCGCGACGGTCTGCGCACCTATCTCTGGCACGACATCGTCACCCGCGATCCGATCATGGGCGACATGGTCGTCCAGTCCATCGCCCGTGACGTCACCTCCGAACGCTCCGACGCCGAAAGCCGCGAGCAGGCGAGGGCGCGCGCCGAGGAAGAGAGCCGGCTGAAATCGCAGCTGATCGCCACCGTCAGCCATGAAATCCGCACCCCGCTCAGCGGCCTGCTCGGCATGGGACAGTTGCTGTCCAACACCGAGCTCACGCCCGTTCAGGCCAATTACCTCGCCGGCATCCGCGCGTCCGGCGTAGCGCTTGCGCAATTGGTCGAGGATCTCCTCGATTTCTCCACCGTCGAGGCCGGTCGCTTCCGGCTGCGCCCGCGCACCGAACCGATCCGTCCGCTGGTCGAAAGCATCGTCGAGCTTCTGTCGAGCCGCGCTCATGAAAAGGGCGTGGAAATCGGCGCCGTCATGGCGTCCGATCTGCCCGAACTGCTCAGCGTCGATCCGGCGCGCCTGAAGCAGGTGATCTACAACGTCGTCGGCAATGCCGTGAAATTCACCGAACAGGGCGGCGTGATCGTCCATGTCGGCGTCGAGGCGGGTCAGCTGGTCGTCACCGTGCGCGACACCGGCCCCGGCATGAACGAAGGCGAACTCAAGCGCATCTTCGACGCCTTCGAGCAGGGCGATCTCAGCCGCGCCCGCGAAGGCGGCGTCGGTCTGGGTCTGGCGATCTCCGCCCGCATCATGGCCGAAATGGGCGGCGGCATCACGGTCGAGAGCACCCTCGGCCAGGGCAGCGTGTTCACCATCCGCATGCCCGCCGACATGCAGACCAAGCCCATGCGCAGCGGCCGGGAACTGGCCGGCGGCCGTATCCTGCTGCTCGCCCCCGTCGGCCCCGCCGCCTCTGCGCTCGCCGAGACGCTGCAGGGCCTCGGCGCAGAGACGCATGCGGCCTCTTCGATCATCGACGCCGAAACGCTGTTGACCATGCGCGAGAAATTCACTGGCATCATCGTCGATCACCGGCTGGACGCCGAGTTCACCGCCGGTCTGTGCCGCGATCCCCGGCTTGCGGGGGCCAAGCGGGTCTATCTCGTCAATCCCGAATCTCGTCCCGCCCAGATGTCGGGCGGCGCCTATGACGGCTGGTTGATTCGGCCGCTCCGCGAACAGTCGCTGATCGATGTGTTGACCGGCAAGCTCCGCGGTCTCGAAGCCCGCGACGCCGCAAACGACGACTTCCCCGTTCTCGCTGCCGAAGCGCAGGATGAAGAGCCGACGCTGGCCCATCCGGCCGGAGCGGGTTATTCGATCCTGATCGGCGAGGATGATCCGGTCAATGCGATGATCTCTCAGGCCATTCTCGAAAAGGCCGGCCACCGCGCCCGTCTTGCCGACACATTCGGCAAGCTGGACGCCGCCTTTGTCGAAAAGCGTCCCGACCTGATCCTCACCGATCATCATATGCCCGATGGCGTCTGCCTCGAATTCATCGCCCGCCTGCGCGAGACCGAAGCGGCCGAGGGCTGGCCGGTCACTCCCGTGATCGTGCTGACCGCCGACGCCTCGGACGCCACGCGTCGGGAGCTTCTGCTGCGCGGCGCCGATCTCGTGCTGTTGAAGCCGGCGGAGCCCGATTTGCTCAATGGCGCGATCCTCAGGCTTCTCGGAAAGCCGGCGCTGGACGCCGCCGTTTAGAGACCGGCGGCTCCGCCGGTCGACAGTCTGCGTCATCGTATTGTCTCACAGATATGGTTATAGAGCGGCATCTCGACGCAAAGGATGCTGCCATGACCGCGGAGCTCTTACAGATCAATTCGGACATCGCGCCGCCGCTCGACCCTTCCTCTTCTTCGCTGTTCAACGCCCGCGAGCCCGTTCTCGGCCGTATTGGCGCTTTGGAGACCCGTCTTGCCGTGTCCCGCCGCGAGATCGAGGCTGCCCAGACCATCCGCTACAAGATCTTCGTCGAGGAAATGGGCGCCGAACTGCCGGCGTCGGCCATGCGCCTCGGCCGCGACATCGACGCGTTCGACGAGATCTGCGATCACCTGATCGTGCTCGACACCGGCATCGAAGGCGAAAGCCACGAGCAGATCGTCGCCACCTATCGCATCCTCCGCCATGACGTCGCTTTCGCCAATGGCGGTTTTTACTCAGCCTCCGAATTCGACATCGCGCCCTTCCTCGCCCGCCATCCCGGCAAGAAATTCATGGAGCTCGGGCGCTCCTGCGTATTGCCGGCCTACCGCACCAAGCGCACGGTGGAGTTGCTCTGGCAGGGCAACTGGGCCTATGCGCTCAAGCATGGTCTCGAAGTCATGTTCGGTTGCGGCTCGTTTCCGGGCCGCTATCCGGAACTGCATGCACTGGCTCTGTCCTTCCTGCATCACAACAATCTCGCCAAGGATGAATGGGCGGTCAGCGCCCTGCCGCAGCATCATCGCCATATGGACCTGATGCCGCCGGAAGCCGTCAACGCCAAGCGGGCGCTGATGGCCATGCCGCCGCTCATCAAGGGTTATCTGCGCCTCGGCGCCATGGTCGGCGACGGCGCCGTGGTCGATCACGCCTTCGGCACGACCGATGTGCTGATCGTGCTGCCGGTCGAGGCGATCTCGTCCCGCTACCTCAATTACTACGGCGCAGACGCGCAGCGTTTTGCCTGCTGAACATCCACCCCATCCTTCGGCAGGCCCGGGGCCGGACTGGCCGTTCGCTCCGGCATTTTCTTCAACCTCTCCGGAATCCGCACCGGGGAGGTTTCTTTTTCTGCCGGCCGAGTGGCTTCCGCCGGCCAAGGAGCGACAGGCAGATCCGCGAGCTCGCGCGGGCTCATCTGGCGAAAGACCGGATCGAGAAACGGATCCGCCTCCTGCTCATCGCGCTCTATCAGCCAGGCCGCGCCGCGCGACAGCGCCGCCCATGCGGCCTCGACAATCGTCGCCAACCCGTTTCGTCTTGTCTCCATCATCTTGTCGCCTCCATCTGGCTTTGACGAGATGATTTAGATATTCTCCTTCGCAGTCCTGCATTCAATGCAGCTCTTCACGTCGTCGATTTAGGTTTTCTAAATGCGCAATCTCAACCTCGTTCATCTGAACGGCCTGAGGGCTCTCGAAGCCGTCGGCCGCACAGGCTCGCTTCTCGCCGCGGCGGAAGAACTCGGGGTCACGCCGGGCGCGATCAGCCAGCAGATCGCCAAGGCCGAGGCGCAGCTCGGCAGACAGATCTTCGAGCGCCGTCCAAAGGGCCTTGCGCTCACCGAAGCCGGCCGCGCCGCCTTGCCGAAGCTGACGGAAGGTTTCGGCCTGCTGTCGAGCGCGGTCGCGTCGGCCCGCAGCGGCGATGACCGGACGCTGACGATTTCCGTCGCTCCCGTTTTCGCCGCCCGCTGGCTGGTGCGCCGGCTCGACGGCTTCTTCCGCCTGCATCCCGAGATCGATATTCGCATCGACGCCACCACCCGACTGGTCGATCCCGCCGTCTCCGACGTCGATCTCGCCATCCGCGTCGGCCGCGGCGACTGGCCCGGCGTCGAGGCGGAACAGCTCCTGGAGCAGGAAATCTTCCCGGTCCTCGCCCCTGCACTGGCGACCCAACTCAAGGAGCCGCGCGATCTCCTTGCCGTGCCCACCGTGATCGACAGCCAGGCCATGTTCGGCTGGAATGTCTGGCTCGACGCCGTCGGCCTGCAGGGCGCCGCGATCACCCCCAAGCATCGGCTCAATGAAGCCTCGCTCTGTCTTGACGCCGTCATCTCGGGCCAGGGCGTGATGCTGGGCTGGCAGACGCTGACCGTCGACGCGATTCTCGGCGGTTGCCTCTCCGTTCCCTTTCCCGTCCGCGCCCGCACCGGTTTCGCCCATTATATCGTGACGGCGAAAGGCGGGCGCGAAACGGCCAAGGCGAAAGCCTTCAGGGCCTGGCTGAAGGCGGAGCTCGGCGAGAGCATGGCGGCGCTGGACGCCGCCATCGGATCTCAGGTCCCGGCGTTATAGGCGGCGATCGCCGCCATATTGACGATGTCGGTGTCCTTTGCGCCCATCGAGACGATCTGCACCGACTTGTCGAGGCCGACCAGCAGCGGACCGATCACGGTCGAGCCGCCGAGTTCCTGCAGCATCTTGGTGGCGATCGAGGCCGAATGGAACGCCGGCATAACGAGCACGTTTGCCGGGCCCGAGAGACGGCAGAACGGATACTGCTCCATCAGCTTCGGATTGAGTGCGACATCGGCGGCCATTTCGCCGTCGAATTCGAAATCCACGCGGCGCTTTTCGAGAATCTTGACCGCCTCGCGCAGCCGCTCGGAGCGTTCGCCCTCGGGGTGGCCGAAGGTGGAATAAGCGAGCATGGCGACGCGCGGCTCGTAACCCAGCCGGCGTGCGAGGCCTGCGGCTTCCTCGGCGATGTCGGCCAGTTCCTCGGACGACGGCATGTCGTGCACGGCGGTGTCGGCCACCAGCACGTTGCGGCCCTTGCAGAGCGCGAGCGACGCGCCGATGACGCGATGTCCGGGCTTGGCGTCGATGCAGCGGCGCACATCTTCCAGCGCGGTCGAATAGTTGCGGGTCATGCCGGTGACCATGGCGTCGGCGTCGCCGAGCGCCACCATGCAGGCGGCGAAATGGTTGCGGTCGGTGTTGATCAGCCGCTGGGCGTCGCGATGCAGGTAGCCCTTCCGCTGCAGCCGCGCATAGAGATAGTCGATATAGGCCTCGCGGCGTGTCGAGGTGCGGGCGTTGATGAGTTCGATGCCCGGACGGTTGAGATCGATGCCGGCGCGTTCGGCATTGGCCAGGATCACATCGTCGCGGCCGAGCAGGATGGCGGTGCCGAGACGCTGGTTGACATAGGCGATGGCCGCCCGCATCACCTGCTCTTCCTCGGCCTCGGCGAACACCACCCGCTTGGGATGGCGGCGCACGCGCTCATAGATCTGCTGCAGCGTCGAGGCGATCGGGTCGCGCCGGCTGTTGAGCGACCGCCCATAGGCGTCGAGATCGGTGATCGGCTTGCGCGCCACGCCGGTGTCCATCGCCGCCTGAGCGACCGCCACCGGGATCGACGAGATCAGCCGGGGATCGAACGGCACGGGGATGATGTAATTGGCGCCGAAGCGCGGCCGGTTGCCCTGATAGGCGGCGGCCACGTCGTCCGGCACGTCTTCCTTGGCGAGATTGGCGAGCGCGCGCACGGCGGCAATCTTCATCGCGTCGTTGATGGTGGAGGCGCGCACATCCAGCGCGCCGCGGAAGATATAGGGAAAGCCCAGCACATTGTTGACTTGGTTCGGATAATCCGACCGGCCCGTGGCCATGATGGCGTCGTCGCGGATGCGGGCGACCTCTTCCGGGGTGATTTCCGGATCGGGATTGGCCATGGCGAAGATGATCGGATTGTCCGCCATCGAGCGGATCATCTCGGCCGAAAAGGCGCCCTTGGCCGACAGGCCGAGCACGACATCGGCGCCATCCATCGCCTCGACCAGCGTGCGCCGGTCGGTTTTCACCGCATGCGCCGACTTCCACTGGTTCATGCCCTCGGTGCGACCCTGATAGACCACCCCCTTGGTGTCGCAGAGGATGATGTTGGCGGGATTGAAGCCGATGGCCTTGATCAGCTCGATGCAGGCGATGGCGGCTGCGCCCGCGCCATTGCAGACGAGTTTGGTGGTCTTGAGGTCGCGACCGGTGAGATCCAGCGCATTGATGAGGCCTGCGGCGGCAATAATCGCGGTGCCATGCTGGTCGTCATGAAAGACCGGAATGTCCATGAGTTCGCGCAGCCGGCTTTCGATGACGAAACAGTCCGGCGCCTTGATGTCCTCGAGATTGATGCCGCCGAAGGAGGGGCCGAGGAAACGCACGCAATTGATGAATTCGTCGACATTCTCGGTGTCGATCTCGAGATCGATGGAATCGACGTCGGCGAAGCGCTTGAACAGCACCGCCTTGCCTTCCATGACCGGCTTCGAGGCCAGCGCGCCGAGATTGCCGAGGCCGAGGATCGCCGTGCCGTTGGAAATGACCGCCACCATATTGCCGCGCGAGGTGTAATCATAGGCGGTCGCCGGATCTTCGGCTATGGCCTTGACCGGCTCGGCGACCCCGGGAGAGTAGGCGAGCGACAGATCGCGCTGCGTCGCCATCGGCTTGGTCGGCGTCACCTCCAGCTTGCCTGGCCGTCCCTGCGAATGGAAATCCAGCGCTTCCTGCCGCGTCACGGTGGGCAGGGTGCGGTCGCGCTTGGTCTCTTTCGGCATAAAATTCCTCCCTCAAGGCTTCTGTGGGCGCGTCCCGTTTCGGGCGCGGCCCTTATTGTGTTTGGACGCAATCCGTCTAGTGTCTTGGCTTTATCAGCCACCACTTCTCCTTTGTCAAAAAGAACAGCATGACGATTACCGACGCGCTCACGGTCGCCCAGCTCGCCTCGGAGGAAAGCCGCCTTTCCGCCACGCCGATGATGGAGCAGTTCATCGAGATCAAGGCCGCCAATCCCGACAGCCTGCTGTTCTACCGCATGGGCGATTTCTACGAACTGTTCTTCGAAGACGCGCTCGAAGCCTCCCGCGCGCTCGGCATCACGCTGACGCGGCGCGGCCAGCATCTCGGCCAGGACATTCCGATGTGCGGCGTCCCCGTGCACGCCGCCGACGATTATCTGCAGAAACTGATCGGCTTCGGCTATCGCGTCGCCGTCTGCGAGCAGATCGAAGACCCCGCCGAAGCCAAGAAGCGCGGGGCGAAATCCGTGGTGCGCCGCGACGTGATCCGGCTGGTGACGCCCGGCACCATCACCGAGGAGAAGCTCCTCAATCCCGGCGACAGCAATTATCTGATGGCGCTCGCCCGCATCAAGGGCGGCGACAAGCCCGTCTATGCGCTGGCCTGGATCGACATTTCCACCGGCGTCTTCCGCGTTGCCGAAAGCGAATTGCAGCGACTGCTCGCCGATATCCTGCGCATCGACCCCAAGGAGCTGATCGTCTCCGACCAGTTGTTCCACGATGTCGACCTGCGCGGCGTGTTCGACGTGCTGGGACGGGTGGTCAGCCCGCAACCGTCCGTTCTGTTCGACAGCGCCACGGCGGAGGGTCGCATCGCCCGCTATTTCAATGTCGGCACGCTGGACGGCTTTGGCGGCTTCACCCGCGCCGAACTCGCCGCCGGCGCCGCGGCCATCGCCTATGTCGAAAAGACCCAGATCGCCGAACGGCCGCCGCTCGGCCGGCCCGAGCGCGAAAGCACCGCCTCCACCCTGTTCATCGATCCCGCCACCCGCGCCAATCTCGAACTCGCCCGCACCCTGTCCGGTTCGCGCGAGGGATCGCTGGTGAAAGCCATCGACCGGACGGTGACCGGCGGCGGGACCCGGCTTCTGACCGAGCGGCTGATGTCGCCTTTGACCAAGCCCGATATCATCAACGCGCGGCTCGACGCGGTCGGCTTCTTCCTCGACGAGGCGAGATTGCGCGACGAGATCCGCAGCGAGTTGCGGCGCGCGCCCGATATGCCGCGCGCGTTGTCGCGGCTGGCGCTCGATCGCGGCGGCCCGCGCGATCTCGCAGCCATTCTTTCCGGTCTTGCCGCCGCCCGTGGCGCCGCGGGCATCCTCGCCGGACGCGCGCTGCCAGAGGAGCTCGGTGAGGCTGTGTCGGCGCTCGGCGGCGTGCCCTTCGCGCTCGAGGATCTTCTCGCCGGCCTGCTGGCGGAGGATCTGCCGCTCCTGAAACGCGACGGCGGCTTCGTGCGCGACGGCGCGATCCCCGAACTCGACGAACTGCGCGAACTGCGCGACCAGTCGCGCCGGGTGATCGCAGGATTGCAGGCCTCCTATTCCGAGGAAACCGGCGTCAAATCGCTCAAGATCAAGCACAACAATGTCCTCGGCTATTTCATCGAAATGACTACGGGCACATCGGGCGCGCTGACCGAAACGCCCGAACGCCGCGCCCGCTTCATCCATCGCCAGACCACCGCCAACGCCATGCGCTTCACCACGGTGGAGCTGTCCGATCTCGAAAGCCGCATCGCCAACGCGGCGGAGAAGGCGCTCGCGATCGAACTTGCCGCCTATGATCGCATGGTGAGAGCGGTGGTGGACGCCGCAGAAGAGATCAAGGCGGCGGCCAATGCGCTTTCCGTGCTCGACGTCTCGGCGAGCCTCGCAGCCCTGGCCGACGAGCAGGCCTATTGCCGGCCTCATGTCGACGACACGCTCGATTTCTGCATTCGCGGCGGCCGCCATCCGGTGGTCGAGCAGGCGCTGAAAAAGGCGCAAGGCGCGCCCTTCGTCGCCAATCACTGCGATCTCTCGCCGCTGGCAGGCCAGAAAAATGGCGGCGTCTGGCTGCTGACCGGCCCGAATATGGGCGGTAAATCGACTTTCCTGCGCCAGAATGCGCTGATCGCCATTCTCGCCCAGATGGGCTCCTATGTGCCGGCCGAGGAGGCGCGCATCGGCGTGGTCGACCGGCTGTTCTCCCGCGTCGGGGCGTCCGACGATCTCGCCCGCGGCCGCTCCACCTTCATGGTGGAGATGGTCGAGACGGCGGCGATCCTCAACCAGGCGACGCCGCGCTCGCTGGTGATCCTCGATGAAATCGGCCGGGGCACCTCGACCTTCGACGGCTTGTCGATCGCCTGGGCGGCGGTCGAGCATCTGCATGAGGTCAATCGCTGCCGCTCGCTGTTCGCCACGCATTTCCACGAAATGACCGTGCTGTCGGAAAAGCTCGCCCGGCTCGCCAATGTCACCATGCGCGTCAAGGAATGGCATGGCGACGTGGTCTTCCTGCACGAAGTCGGCCCCGGCGCAGCCGATCGCTCCTACGGCATCCAGGTGGCGCGTCTCGCGGGCCTGCCCGATTCGGTCGTGGCCCGCGCCCGTGAAGTGCTGACGCTGCTCGAAGACGCCGACCGCAAGAACCCGGCGACCACGCTGATCGACGACCTGCCGCTCTTCCAGGCGGCGGTCCGCCGCGACGAGCCCAAGGCCCAGAAAGCCTCCGAAGTCGAGGCGGCGCTGAAGGCGATCAATCCCGACGACATGACCCCGCGCGAGGCGCTGGAGGCTCTCTATGCGCTGAAGAAGCAATTGGGGTGAGGCAGAGCGGCGGACGCGCCAAATCGCTCCGCCGCGTGCTCCCGCCCGGAGTTTTGCCTCATCCTTTCGCTTCGCCCATACGGGCTCGGCCGGGGCGCGAAGAACGCCTCGTTTGTTTAGTTTTAGTATGACGCTCATCGCGCCCCGCATTCGGCGGTTTGTGCCTCGAACTTGACGCTCGTCGCCGCAGGTCGAGCCTGCGGGTAATCCGCCTCTAAAGCGGGCCTTACTATGACGTCCCTTGCGAGACGCCACTCTGGGGGACGCTTTCACGCCCAGGTCCCCAGTGTTCGGGGGTCGTCGTTTCTCGAAGCCCCGGAGAAAGAGGGTTCACGTCGTCCCCCTTCCCCCAGCGCCGGCCCCATCTCGCCGCGACGCCTCGCGGTGTAGCCGATGATGGAACGAGAGACAGGATAAGGGGCGTGGGATGGTGGGGGATGAAAAAATTTCGAGAGGGTGATTTTTTTTGGAGAAGGCCCTCCCCCACCCCTCCCACAAGGGGAGGGGCTTAACCCGGGGAGATGGTGGCGTCCCACAACTCGGTCTAGCGGAGGAAAGGTCGATTGGGGTCGGAGGGCGAGGCAGCATAAGCCCCTCCCCCTTGTGGGGAGGGGTTGGGGAGGGGTTTTCCCCCGCTACGTCGTCATCCTCGGCCTTGTGCCGAGGATCTGAGCCAGCGAGTAAAATCAAAGCGTTGCAGATGCTCGGGACAGGCCCACTGCTGTCCGGTTTAAATTTCTGGACAAGGCGCATGACATTGATTCTACTCGGTTTCAGACGTTTCGCGGCGTTCTG
>NZ_STFX01000038.1 GCF_005222915.1 Rhizobium sp. FKL33 | reverse complement strand
CAACCTCTTCAATCGAGCCGAATGCTGGAACTTCTTCAAAGCGGCAGGATGTGCCCCGGATTAATCGTACGATGCTCTAGGCTGAACTGTGGGACGCCGGCGGCAGTTCCAGGTTAAGCCCCTCCCCTTGTGGGAGGGGTGGGGGAGGGTCTTCTCCAAAAAAATCACCGTCACGAAATTTTTTTCATCCCCCACCATCCCACGCCCCTTATCCTGTCTCTCGTCCCATCATCGGCTACACCGCGAGGCGTCGCGGCGAGATGGGGCCGGCGCTGGGGGAAGAGGGACGACGTGAACCCTCTTTCTCCGGGGCTTCGAGAAACGACGACCCCCGAACACTGGGGACCTGGACGTGAAAGCGTCCCCCAGGGTGGCGTCTCGCAAGGGACGTTACAGTAAGGCCCGCTTTAGAGGCGGATTACCCGCAGGCTCGATCTGCGGCGACGAGCGTCAAGTTCGAGGCACAAACCGCCGAATGCGGGGCGCGACGAGCGTCACTATAAAATTAACTTAACGAGGCGTTCTTCGCGCCCCGGCCGAGCCCTCATGGGCGAAGCGAGACAATGAGGCAAAACTTCGGGCGAACGGACGCGGCGGAGCGATTTGTCATGCGTGGTCGTTTTTAGGAAAACTGGAGCGGGCGAAGGGATTCGAACCCTCGACCCCAACCTTGGCAAGGTTGTGCTCTACCCCTGAGCTACACCCGCTCAAAACCCGCGGCCCTGGGGTAGTGTGGACCGGGTGTCGCCGAAGCCGTCGACGAGGGCGATATGCCCCAGCCGGAGATGAAATGCAACAGGTTTTTGGCGAAAAAAATCAAGCTTGTGGATTGTTTTTCGAGCTATGCCCGAACGCTGGCGGCAAGCGCGAAAGGCTGCACGGATGGCAATCCTGAGGCAATAACAAAAGCAATTCACAGTCTGGGAGAAATTGGAGCGGGCGAAGGGATTCGAACCCTCGACCCCAACCTTGGCAAGGTTGTGCTCTACCCCTGAGCTACACCCGCTCATCATTCACGTTCCTGGGGTAGGTTGGAACCGTGAGCCGCTGCCTTCCGGCGGCGACGGGCGCTATATCGCTCAAGGCTCCGGAGATTGCAACAGGGAAATGACAGCAAAGAGAAGAAAAATGACATCTCCTTGAAATCACGTCGGAAATTGAACGGTTCGCCGTCGCCGCCGCCATTGCTCCCGGCGCGGAAGCAGCGTATCACTCGGCTCCGGATCGAGTCAGCAAGGAGAAGAAGAATGGCCGACGCCCAGCCGAAAACCGATGAGGATCTGTTCGCATTTCTCGATCAGCTCGGGGCGCGCCATCAGACGAAAACCCATCCGGCCGTGTTCACGGTCGCCGAATCGGCGGCGTTGCGCGACGAGATTCCCGGCGGCCACACCAAGAACCTGTTCCTGAAGGACAAGAAGGACCAGTTTTTCCTGCTGACGGTCGAGGAGCATGCGACGGTGGATCTGAAAACCGTGCATCAGATCGTCGGCGGCGCATCGAAATTCTCCTTCGGCAAGCCGGAGAAGCTGATGGAGTATCTGGGCGTTGTCCCGGGCTCGGTCACCGCTTTCGGCGTGATCAACGACATAGGGCAAAATGTGACGATTGTGCTCGACGAAGAACTGATGAAGAATGACATCATCAATTGCCACCCGCTCAGAAACGACGCCACGACCTCGATCGGCCGCGACGACCTGATCCGCTTCATCGAAGCGACCGGACACAAGGCCCATATCTTGAAAGTGACCGTCTGACCCACGACATCAGGGCGGAAAAATCGGAGTGACGAGAATGACGGGTTTCAGCAATCCATTCGGCGGTCTCGGCGGCCAGCCCGCATCCAAAACCAATGGCGGCGCATCGGCGCATATCAAGGACACCACCACCCAAGCCTTCGGCCGCGACGTGATGGAAGAATCGACCCGTCAGCCGGTGCTGGTGGATTTCTGGGCGCCTTGGTGCGGCCCTTGCCGTCAGTTGACGCCGGTGATCGAAAAGGTCGTCAACGAGGCGGGCGGCAAGGTCAAGCTCGTCAAGCTCAATATCGATGATCATCCGGCCATTCCGGGACAGCTCGGCATCCAGTCCATTCCCGCCGTCGTCGCCTTCGTCAATGGCCGTCCGGTCGACGGTTTCATGGGCGCGCTGCCCGAAACGCAGGTTCGCGCTTTCATCGACAAGATTGCCGGGCCGGGCGCAGGTCCGGTGGATGAAGCGGCGGAAATCGAAGCGGTGCTGACCGAAGCCGAGGCGGCGCTCGCCGAAGGCGATCTCGGCGGCGCGGCCGATATGTATGGCGCGGTGCTGCAGGCCGATCCCGACAATCTCAAGGCGCTGGCCGGCATGGCCAATTGCATGATCGCGGCCGGCCAGTGGGAGCGCGCCCGCGATCTGCTCGCGAGCCTCCCCGAGGAGAAGAAGACGGACGCCGTCGTCGCGCCCCTTCTCGCCAAGCTCGCCCAGATCGAGGAAGCCCGCAAGCTCGGCGATCCCCGCGCGCTCGAACATGAACTGGCGCTCAACCCCGATCATCACGACGCTCGCATGAAGCTGGCCAAGATCCTCAATGTCGAGGGCGACCGCGACGGCGCCGCCGAGCATCTGTTCTACATCATGAAGAAGGACCGCGCTTACGACGACGACGGCGCCCGCCGTCAGCTGTTGCAGTTCTTCGATGTCTGGGGCTTCAAGGATCCCGCGACCATCGCCGCACGGCGCAAATTGTCGTCGATCCTGTTCTCCTGATCCATTTGCTTGAATGGGGGGCCTTCGCCCCCCATATTCTTGTCGAGTTGCGAGAGAGGTTGGTCTATGCAGGTTGGCAATGCGCGTTATCTGACCGAGGCGGATCTGCCGGAGAGCATTCCGATTTTTCCCTTGTCGGGCGTGTTGCTGCTGTCCGGCGCGCATCTGCCGCTGAATGTCTTCGAGCCGCGTTACCTCGCCATGATCGACGACGCCTTGAAGCATAACCGTCTGATCGGCGTCGCACAGCCGGTGTTCACCGAGACCGATGAAAGTCCGGCAGGCACTCCCGAGCTCTGCAAGGTCGGCACGATCGGTCGCATCACCACCTTCGGCGAAACCGGCGACGGCCGCTATGTCATCGATGTCTCCGGCATCTGCCGCATCCGTTTGCTCAATGAATTGGCTCAGAGCCACTGTCCCTATCGTCGCTTTGCGATCAAGCCTTTCATGGGCGATCTCATCGAGCCCGACGATGATCCGGCGGTGGATCGCGACGCGCTGCTCTCCGCCTTCCGCAATTATCTCGACGCCAACAAGCTGGAAGTGGACTGGGAAGCGGTCGGCAAGACGTCGAACCGCACGCTGGTCAATTCGCTGTCGATGATGGCGCCGTTCGGACCTCGCGAAAAGCAGGCGCTGCTCGAAGCTCCCGACCTCAAGACGCGCGCCGAAACGCTGGTCGCCATGACCGAAATCGTGCTCGCCAAAGCCTTCGGCGACGCCGCCCGCACGCTGCAGTGAGCTCGCGATGACCGATCTCGATCTCGCCCGCCCCGATCCGAAAATGCTGGAGCTTCTGGTCTGCCCCGTCACCAAAGGCCGGTTGATCTATGACCGCGACCGCAACGAACTCGTCTCGGAGAAAGCCAAGCTCGCTTTTCCAATCCGCGACGGTGTGCCGATCATGCTGGAATCGGAAGCCCGGCGCATCGAGAGCTGAGATACGCTCCAAGCCCGGCTCTCAGCTGGTCCTAGCCCCCTTGCGGATGGCGGTCGAACTCAGCCGCGAGCGTGGGCCGTGGATGAAAGTCCAGGCCGGGGCGGGAAGCGCGCCGAGCGCGCCCGCGTCATGCTCGTCGATGCGGGCATAGTCGAAGGTCTTGGCCATGACGGAGGAGAGAAAGGCCAGGGTCGCGCCGGGCCGGTCGATGACGGCGATGGGGAAGGTCATGGCGATCTTGCGCCAGTTCTGCCAGCGGTGAAAATCGCGCAGGTTGTCCGCGCCCATGATCCAGATGAAGCGGACGGCTGGATTGCGAGCCTTGACGCGGGCCAGCACTTCGGCTGTGTAGGTGGAGTTCAGGCTCTTCTCGAAGGCGGTGACGCGGATGCGCGGGTCATGCGCCATCGCCTCGGAGAGGTCCAGGCGTTCGGCGAGCGGAGCGAGAATGCGGCGGGATTTGAGCGGATTTCCGGGGGTCACCATCCACCAGAGCTGGTCGAGCCCGAGGCGGCGCAGCGCAATATCGGCCACCAGCTGGTGCCCCTGATGCGGCGGATTGAAGGATCCGCCGAACAGGCCCACCAGCATGCCGGGCTCGACATGCGGCATGATCAGATGACGCCGGCCAATCCCCCCTGCATCCACCGGCGTCAGGGCCTGATCTGGCCGCTGCCGCGGACGCGATATTTGAACGAGGTCAATTGCTCGACGCCAACCGGACCCCGCGCATGCATCTTGCCGGTGGCGATGCCGATTTCCGCGCCCATGCCGAATTCGCCGCCATCGGCGAATTGCGTCGAGGCGTTGTGCAGCAGGATGGCGGAATCGATCTCGTTGAAGAAGCGGGCCACGGCGTCCGGATCTTCCGAAATGATCGCTTCGGTGTGGTGCGAGGAATAGCGGTTGATATGCGCGATCGCGCCGCCAATGCCGTCGACCACGGCCACCGAGATGATGGCGTCGAGATATTCGGTCGACCAGTCCTCGTCGGTCGCCGGCTTGAAGGCCGGGAAGACCTTCAGCACGGTGGCCGAGGCGCGGATCTCGCAGCCGGCATGGGTGAGCGCTTCGAGGATCGGCATCAGATGGGTGCCGAGGGCTGCGCTGTCGAACAGAAGCGTCTCGGCCGAGCCGCAGACGCCGGTGCGGCGGAGTTTTGAGTTGATCACCAGGTTCTTGGCCATCTCCACATCCGAGGTTGCGTCGACATAGATGTGGTTGACGCCTTCGAGATGGGCGAAGACCGGGACGCGGGCTTCAGACTGGACGCGGGCGACCAGCGATTTGCCGCCGCGCGGCACGATGACGTCGATCGCGCCATTGAGGCCCGAGAGCATTTCGCCGACGGCGGCGCGGTCGGCGATGGGCACATATTGGATCGCATGCTCGGGCAGGCCGGCGGATTTCAATCCCTCGACCAGGCAGGCATGGATCGCCGAGGAGGAATGGATGGAATCGGAGCCGCCGCGCAGGATCACGGCGTTGCCGGCCTTCAGGCACAGCGCGCCGGCGTCGGCGGTCACATTGGGACGGCTTTCATAGATCACGCCGATGACGCCGAGCGGTGTGCGGACGCGTTCGATATGCAACCCGTTCGGACGGTCCCATTCGGCGATGACGTCGCCGACGGGATCGGGGAGCGCCGCGATTTCGCGGATGCCCTGGGCGATGGCGTCGATGCGGGCGTCGTTCAGCAGCAGGCGGTCGACAAAGGACGCGGCCATGCCGTTGGCCTGGGCGGCGTCGAGATCGAGCGCGTTCGCGGCGAGGATCTCCGCCTTGCGGGTGACGATGGCCTCGGCCATGGCGAGAAGGGCGGCGTTCTTGGCTGGCGTCGGGACGATCGACAATGGCTGGCTGGCGGCGCGGGCGCGGGCACCGATTTCCAGCATCAGTGTCTTGATATCGTCCTTGGCCATGTCAAGCATCGATCTTGTCCTTCGTCTTGCTCCGGGTTTGGCGGGCGGCCGTCATCACCATATCGTCGCGATGGACCATGGCGGCGCGGCCGGAATAGCCGAGAATCTCGGCGATCTCTGCGGATTTCTTGCCGGCGATCTGCCGGGCTTCCTGGGCGTCGTAGCCGGCGAGGCCGCGGGCGATCTCGCGACCGTCGAGCGACAGGATGGCTACTGTGTCGCCGCGCGAGAAGTCGCCCTCGATGTCGCGGAGGCCCGCGGGCAACAGGCTCTTGCCGCTGTGGAGCGCACGTTCGGCGCCCTCGTCGATGACGAGACGGCCGGCGGGCAAGAGTTGCCCGGCGATCCAAGTCTTGCGGGCTGTCACGGGTTCGGGCGAGGGCGCAAACCAGCTGTGGCGGACGCCCTTGGCGATCGAGGCCAGGGGGTTATAGACCTTGCCGGAGGCGATGATCATCGCGCAGCCCGCAGACGTGGCGATCTTGCCGGCGTCGATCTTGGTGCGCATGCCGCCGCGCGACAGTTCGGACGCGGCGCCGCCCGCCATGGCCTCGATCTCCGGCGTGATGGCCGGAATGAAGTCGAGGAAACGCGCCTCGGGGTCGAGATGCGGCGGCGCCGTATAGAGACCGTCGATGTCGGACAGCAGCACCAGCATGTCGGCGCCGACCATGGTGGCGACGCGGGCGGCGAGCCGGTCATTGTCGCCGTAGCGGATTTCGCTGGTGGCGACCGTGTCGTTCTCGTTGATGACGGGAATGGCCTTCAGCTTCATCAGCTGGGAAATCGTGGCGCGGGCGTTGAGATAGCGACGGCGCTCCTCAGTGTCCCCCAGCGTCAGCAGGATCTGGCCGGCGACGATGTCGTGACGCGACAGGCTTTCAGACCAGGCGCGAGCGAGCGAAATCTGGCCGACGGCGGCGGCGGCCTGGCTCTCCTCGAGCTTCAGCGCGCCCGAGGGCAGATCGAGCACCGTGCGGCCCATGGCGATGGCGCCCGAAGACACCACAAGCACTTCGACGCCCTTGGCGGCGAGCTGGGCGATGTCGTCGCACATCGCCTCGAGCCAGGCCTTTTTCAGGCCAGTCTTTCGATCCACCAGCAGCGCGGAGCCGATCTTGATGACGATGCGGCGGCAGTCTTCGAGCTTGAGGCGCTCATTCGTCGTCATAGTCGTCAAAGTCCTCATCGTCTTCGTCGGCCATCGGCGCCATTTTTTCCTTGCGCTTCCAGTCGATGGCGCTTTCGGCCTTGGGCAAATTGGGATCTTCGGCCTTGCTGGTCTCGATGATGCGGGCAAGCTCGCGCAACACTTCCGGCATGCCTTTGCCACTGACGGCGGAAATGGCGAAGGGAGTCTGGCCGCAAGCGCGCTTCAGCGAGGCCTTCTTCTTCTTCAGTTCTTCAGCGTCGACAGTATCGATCTGCGACAGCGCGACGATTTCGTGCTTTTCGCCGAGACCCGCGCCATAGGCGTCGAGTTCGGCCTTGACGGTCTTGTAGGCCTTGCCGGCATTCTCTTCCTGGGCGGACACGAGATGCAGCAGCACGCGGGTGCGCTCGACATGGCCGAGGAAGCGGTCGCCGAGGCCGATGCCCTCATGCGCGCCTTCGATCAGGCCGGGAATGTCGGCCAGCACATATTCCTTGCCGTCGACGGTGGCGACGCCGAGATTAGGATGCAGCGTGGTGAAGGGGTAATTGGCGATCTTCGGCCGGGCGCGGGTGCAGGTTGCCAGGAAGGTCGACTTGCCGGCGTTCGGCAGGCCGACGAGACCGGCGTCGGCGATCAGCTTCAGGCGAAGCCAGAGGGTCTTTTCCTCGCCGGCCTGGCCGGGATTGGCCCAGTCGGGGGCCTGATTGGTGGAGCTCTTGAAATAGGCGTTGCCGAAACCGCCATTGCCGCCCTTGGCGAGGCGGAATTTCTGGCCGACTTCGGTCAGGTCGCAGATTAGCGTTTCGCCGTCTTCCTCGAAGACCTGCGTTCCCGCCGGCACCTTAAGCGTGACGCTCGACCCTTTGGCGCCATGGCGATTGCGGCCCATGCCGTGCACGCCGGTTTCGGCCTTGAAGTGCTGCTGGTAGCGATAGTCGATCAGCGTGTTGAGCCCGTTGACGGTCTCGATCCAGATATCGCCGCCGCGACCGCCGTCGCCGCCGTCAGGGCCGCCGAATTCGATGAATTTCTCGCGCCGGAATGACACGGAGCCCGCGCCGCCGTCGCCGGCTCGGACATAGATTTTGCATTGGTCGAGAAACTTCATCTTTTTGCCGTTCTTCTTGTCTCGGGCTTGCTCTCTGGCCGCCTCGCGTGTTCGATATAGCGGCTAAGCCGGAAAGGTCAAAGAGTATCATGAAAGTCGTCAGTTTTAACATTCAATATGGTTTCGGTCTCGACGGCGTCTGCGACCTCGAACGCATCGCCGATGTCGTGCGCGACGCCGACATCGTCGGCTTTCAGGAAGTGACCCGGAACCTGCCGAAAAACGGCTTTCTCGACATGCCGGCGCGGCTGATGGAATTGCTTCCCGATTTTCACCAGGCCTTCGGTCCCGGCGCCGATGTCGATTTCCGACCGGCCAATGCGGGGGCGGGGCATGTCGGGCGCCTACAATTCGGCAATATGGTGTTGTCGCGCTATCCGATCCTGTCGCTGCGCAATCTGCTCCTGCCGCGCAGCCGCACCTATGGCGAGCTCAATCTGCAGCGGGCGGCGCTCGAAGCCTTGATCGACGCGCCGGAGGGGCCGATCCGCGTCTATTCCACGCATCTCGATCATCGCGATCCGGATGAGCGGATTGGTCAGATCGTCTATCTCAAGGACAGAGCGACGCTCTATGGCGTCGAAGGCGGCGGGGTGACGGGCGGCTGCGAATTCGGCTTTCCGGATTTGCCGCATACCGACGACTATCTGATCCTCGGCGATTTCAACATGATGCCGGAAACGCCTGAATATGTCGCCATGGCCGGACGCGTCGATCCCTATTACGGGCGCACGCCTCGGGCCACCATGCCGGTGGACGTGCTGGCCTTTCTGGGCGGGCGGCAGACTGGCGATTACTCCTGGGAAGAGCCCGGCAGGCCCGAAGTGAGGCAATATCTCGATTATATCTTCGCGAGCGCCACGCTGACGTCCCGTCTCAAGCGCGGCTGGACGGACATGGACTGCATCGCCTCCGACCATAAGCCGGTCTGGCTGGAGCTCGGCTGAGTCGTGGCGGTAGTTCGCGGTGTATCTAAATTACAATATTCTCTATAAACTAAAGATTGCGCGCGCAATGCGGGTGTGAATTTCGCTGGGTGAATAATAGTTGCTATAATTCATAAAATTTTAGCTATCCTCGCCAATCCTTATTCGGGAAGTGGAGAGAGACATGCAACTTAAAACTATCGCCGCCATCTTGCTGATGACGACCGCCGCCGCCCATGCGGAGCCGCCAAAACCCGACGCCAAAGCCCTCATCTCCCCTGAAGTGATCAAGGAGGTGCAGGGCTGGCTGCAGACCGAAATCGTTCAGCTGTCGGTGAAGGCCCGGAACAAGAACGGCGGTGATCTCGACCAGACGGGCATTGATGAGCTGGACAAGTCCTGGCGCGCCGAAAGAGAGGCCGACGATCAGCCCCTGATTGCGGCGACCATGTCCAGTCCGCTGTCGATCTATCTGAGCCGGATCCAGGGACGATCGCTCGGCCTTTATGCGGAAATCTTCGTGATGGACGAACACGGACTGAATGTCGGCCAGAGCTCGATCACCAGCGATTTCTGGCAGGGAGACGAAGACAAGTTTCAGAAAACGTTCGACGTCGGCAATGACGCGCTGTTCATCGACGAACCCGAATGGGACGACGAATTCAAGATCTGGCGCAGCCAGGCCAGCATGACCCTGTCGGACAAGGATGGCGGCGGCAAGATCGGCGCCGTCACCATTGAGTTCAATCTGACCGAACTGGCGCGACGGCGGGGCGTGGGCGGATGAACGACGATGCGGACCTCACAACGCCTGACAATCGGCGCCTGTCCGGGACAGCCGGCGCGCTTGGAGACCTATCATGTTGAACAATCTTTCCGTCAGTAAGAAGGGCATGATCGCCTTCGCCGCGCTGGCGTTCATCTCAATATGCGTGTGCGTGTTCATATTCGAACGGGTTCAGATCGTCGCCTCGCTCGCCGAAAACGACAAAGCGTTGATGTTGCTGGTCAGCCGGACTGACGACCTCGGCGCCGACGTGAGCGAAGCCGGGCTGGCGCTCAAGAATTTCCTGCTCACTGGAGACCGGGTCTATGTCAAGGACGTGGAGGGCATGCTGAGCCATCTCGACGGCGATGTCGAGATTCTTCGCGGCATGATCACGACGCTGACCCCGGACGATCTTCCCAAATTCGAGCAGGCTTCCACCGCCATCCACCGCTGGGAGATGGAGTTCGTGTTGAAGCAGATCCAGTATATGCGGTCGACCGACACGGTCGATCTCGCGCGCGCCATCGAACTGGACGGCGAGAGCGCAAGACTATTGAGATCTTTCGTCAAGACGATGACCGCATTGTCCAAATCCGTGCGGGCGAAGTCGGCTCTTGCGGCGAAGATGCAGAAGGACGCGCTGGCCGATGTTCGCCAGATCAGCCTGATCGCTGCGGTCGTCGTCGCCGCCATGTCCGCCGGCCTCACGCTGATGAATCACCGGCTCGTCTCCCGTCCCCTGCAGCGGCTTTCGGTGGCGACGGAAGCGCTCGCGGCCGGACATACCGAAGTGGATATTCCCGCCGGCGGCGGAGACGAGATCGGCCGGATGGCGCGGGCTATGCAGATCTTCCGCGAGGCGGCGCTCACCAACAAAAGGCTGCAGGCCGAAGCGGAAAGCAACCGGTTGAAAGCCGAAGAAGCTCAGCGCCTCGCCCGGCTCCAGGCCGAAGAACAGGCCAACGAACGGCTGCGTCAGGCCACCTCCGGCCTGGCCGAGGGCCTGAAGCGCCTGTCGCAGGGTGATCTCACCGTGCAGCTCCACAACGCTTTCGACGAGAATTTCGAGGGCCTGCGCAAGGACTTCAACAGTTCGGTCGCGCAACTCGGGGCCGCGCTCGGCTCGGTGGCGGAGAGCATCGCCACAATGGATATCGGCACGCGGGAAATCGCCGAGGGGGCGGACGATCTCGCCCGCCGCACGGAGCGGCAGGCCGCTGCGCTCGAACAGACGGCGGCGGCGATCGAGGAGATCACCGCCAATGTCGCCAACTCCTCCAAGCGCACCCAGGAGGCGCGAGGCGTCGCCTCGCGCGCCAACCAGTCGGCCGAACAATCCTCCGAAGTGGTGGGACATGCAGAGGAGGCGATGCGCAAGATCGAGTCCTCGTCGCAGCAGATCTCCAACATCATCGGCGTCATCGACGAGATCGCCTTCCAGACCAATCTGCTGGCGCTGAACGCCGGCGTCGAAGCGGCGCGGGCGGGGGAGGCCGGCAAGGGCTTCGCCGTCGTGGCGCAGGAAGTGCGCGAACTGGCGCAACGCTCTGCCAACGCCGCCAAGGAAATCAAGCAATTGATCCAGAATTCCAGCGCGGAAGTGGCCAACGGCGTCGATCTGGTGCGTCAGGCCAGCGAGGCGCTGCGGACGATCGGCGGTTTCATCGTCGAGATGAATGCGCATATGGACGTGATCGCGGTCTCGACCAAGGAACAATCGAGCGGGCTGGTCGAAGTCAACAAGGCGGTCAATTCCATGGATCACACCACGCAGCAGAATGCGGCGCTGGTGGAGCAATCGAACGCCGCATCCTCGGCGCTCGCCATGGAGGCTGCCAAGCTGAAGACGTTGGTCGAACGGTTCACCTTCGCGCAGACGCAACATGGCGGGGCGGCGCGGACGCGCAGGGCGGCGTGAACGCAGCTTGCCTCCATGCGAAAGGCCCGGGCGGAACGCGTCCCGGGCCTTTCTTTTTCAGTGCGGCATGTAGCCGCCGAAGGTGACTTCGGTCAGGATGGTCCTGACCATGGACGAGCGGCCTTCCGAATAGAGATCGGAGACGCCGGTCACGTCGAAGCCCAGCTTGCCCTGGATCCTCAGCGAGGCCGGATTGTCGGCCATCACTTGGGAATAGAGCGTCTCGCCCATATGGGCGGAGAAGAAGCGGGCCAGAACCGCATTGATGGCTTCCGTCATCAAGCCGCGTCCCCAATGCTCCTCGGCGAGCCAGTAGCCGAGATGCCAACCCTTGCGGCCGGCGCTCTCGGTCCATTCGATCGAGACGACGCCGATCAGCCGGTCATCGACATTGGCGTTGGCGGCCCGGGTCGAAGGCGACAGGATCGCGCCGATGCCGCCCTGGGTGACCGCGAAGCTCCAGCCGCCCTGCGGCCCCGCCGCCAGCCAGTCCTCGGCGTCCTCCAGGTGATAGGGCTGGGGAACGCGGGCCAGCATCTTGGCGACGCGGTAGTTGTCGAGACCCGCCCGGATGGCCGGCGCGTCGGCTCCGGCCAGCGGACGAAGCGTCAGGCGCCCGGTGCGGATCAGCGGCTGTTCGCCGAGATCGGGGCAGGCGGGGTTGGTGCGGGGCGGCAAGGGCCGGGTTCCGAGCAGGAGATCATGGACGAGCGCGTTCATCTCGCTCCTCCCCAATGTCTCAGCGAATCCCAGGTCTTGCGATCGAGACGGAACCATTCCACCGCGACCCGACCACCCAGCGCGAGCGAGGAGGCCATGCCCGTGCCCTGGAACTGAAAGCCGCATTTCTGCAGCACCCGGCGGGACGCGGTGTTCATCACCCGGCAACGGCCGTCAATGTAATCGGCGTCGAAGGTGTGGAAGCCGTGGTCGATCAGGGTCTGCGCGGCCTCCGTCGCAAAACCCCGGTTCCAATAGGGCTCGCCGAGCCAGTAGCCGATCTCCAGACCTCGGCCGCCATCCGTCTCCTCGAGGGCGCAGCCGCCCAGGAAGGCGCGGTTGTCGGTTCGGGTCACGGCGTACACGCATTTGCCCATCGCGCCGGAGGCAACACGGGCGATAAAGTTCGCGGCGTCGGCCACCGTATAGGGATGCGGCATGCGGGAGAGTTTGGAGGCGACGTTGATGTTGTTGGCGAGATGGGCAATTGCGTGGGCGTCGGCCGTTTCGGGCGCGCGGAGCGTCAGACGCTCGCTTTGCAATTGCGGACTTAACAACTCCTGCGGCATTGGCCGCGCGTCGCTGGGAAAACCACTTTGGCTTTCCTTCAAGATTGGGCTTTGCATGACAACCTCCTTGGTCAAATGCGAAAAGGGAAGATGGATTTTCCCCATCTTCCCTTTTGAAACCTGGAGGTTTTGCAACCTGTAGCGTCAGCCGGGCCGATGAGGCGCCGGCTGTTTAAAGAGCGCCGGCTTACTCTGCTGCGGCCGCCGTTTTCGGCATTACGGACACGTAAACGCGGCCGTTGGCCTTCGTACGGTAGTCCACATTGCCTTCCACGAGCGCGAAAATGGTATGATCCTTGCCGAGGCCGACATTGGCGCCCGGATGCCACTGCGTACCGCGCTGACGCACGATAATGTTGCCCGGAATGACGTTCTCGCCGCCGAACTTCTTGACGCCGAGGCGCTTGGAATTGGAATCGCGGCCGTTACGCGAGGAGCCGCCAGCTTTTTTGTGTGCCATAGTAGTTCTCCTTGGTCCTCTTTAACCGATCAAGCCGCGATCGCGACGATGCGCACCTTGGTGAAGGCCTGGCGATGGCCCTTCTTGCGCTTGGAATTCTGACGGCGGCGCTTCACGAAAGCGATGGTCTTGCGCGAACGGCCCTGCTCGACGATTTCCGCGGTCACGACGGCGCCAGCCACGAAGGGCGCGCCGATCTTGGCGCCGGCGCCTTCGCCGACAACGAGGACTTCCTTGAATTCGATCTGAGCGCCGGCTTCGCCTTCGAGCTTTTCGACGGCGATGACGTCGTTGGCGGAAACCTGGTACTGCTTACCGCCGGTCTTGATGACTGCGAACATTATTTTTCCTTTCATGTTCTTTGTACGCACATCGGGAAAAGTTCTCGCGAACGCCGCCCGTGCGGTCTTTTTGTCAGTCGGTTGCGTGTGGCGGATATCCGCCGGTGGTGGCTAGCCTTTCGGCAAAGCCTATTTCTGGCCGAGGATATGGCTATCCGCAGCATTCGTGACCTGCGTGTACGCGAGGGGCTTGGAGGTGTCAAGGCAAGCTGCGGCGGCAAAAGCGAAAAAGGCCGATTTTCTCTGTTGCGCGCCGCCGATCTTCCTCGCTATATCCCGCCCATGCATCGTCCATGAGCCCTCGACCGGTTCTCAACCGGGGCGAATGCGGACTGCGGAGAGGCGGTAGAGTGGTCGATTGCACCGCACCCGAAATCTGCACCGGATCGGTCGCGGTCGCGCTTTTCAACATTCGATCGGCTCACACGCAATCGCTTGTTATCAGGCGCTATTTGTGGAGCCTTCGGTCATGATATGGCGTTTAATGCTTTCGACAGCTTAACGCTAGAGCAGCGGCGCGATACCGCCGACATCTCGGTCTCCATTTCGCTATGAGTTAGAATAGGCTTCGTCGTCGCTCTTCAATGTTGATGGGCCGTTGGTCGGCATATCAAGGCCTTGAGTTTTCCTGCTTAGCCAGTCCATCCATAGGTTGATCGGTGATCTCTCCTATAACGAGAATGATGGCCACGGCCCGGTAAAGACAGCCAAACTGGCTCGGGCTGGCTGTGGTCGTTCATGCCAGCGATGAAAATCGATTAAGTGTGTTTTGTCGGGGCTGACTGGCCCAACTCCCGGGCGTCGCGATGAATACCAGGACGAGGGCCGCCGTGGCGAACCTTGAAAGCTCGCCACGAGCCTCTTCACTTCTCTCGGCTCTTCTTCCTTTTCCACGGCGGGTCCCTCTGCCAGTCGCCGGCCATGATGCAGCCATAGGGGATGACCTCGTCGACGATTTCGGCAAGGCCGTAATGGTCGATCTGGGCTCGGACATTGGCGGCGTTCTTGTAGGCGCTCGGCAGTTCCGACACGTCGGGAGCGTTGGAGAAGAACCTGACATCCAGCCCCGCCGTTTCCTTGGCCAGGATCGCGGCGATGTTGTTCGGACTCAAGCCGCGGCTATCGGCGCCATATTCGGCGCCGAGGCGACGGATATGGCCGCTGCGTGAGAAGTTTCGGCCCGCGCCATGCGGCGAAAATCCCAGTCCGTTGACTGCGTTGGACCCGCGTGCGATCAGGATCGGCTCGCCCATATTGAGCGGAATGAGCGTCAGATCGGTTGCGTCCTCCGCCCAGCCGTCGAAGGCCGGCGTCGCGCCTTTGCCGTGATAGAACAGGCCGTCCGACTTCCGGAACACGAAATTGTGCTCGTTCCAGAATCTGTCCGCGATCTTGGCCGACAGCTTCTCCGCCGCCATGTCGTGGATCGCCAGATGGTTCTCCTTGGTCCATTGGCGGATCGTCTGCAGGGCGGTCCAATAGAGCTCGCCGTCCTCGCCGTCGGCGGGGATCCAGGCATTGTCCTTCAATGTTTCCGGCGAAAGCTCTGCGCGATAGCGATTGGCGACCCGCATGCCGTTGTCGTAGAGCCGCGCGCCCGGTGCTCGGGAGCCGTGATGGGTCACCAGCGCCGTCTCCCCTGTGGACTTCATCTGCCCGACATAGGCGAAGTGATTGCCGTCGCCCTGCGTTGCGAAATGCTCGATTCCCGCGCTGACGGCGTCCTTCAGGAACGGGTTGTCCTGAAAGGCCGTCAGCGTCTGTTCGGACGGCTTGATCTGCGCGCCGCGCGGACGTCCGCCCGGGCCGAAATGCGTCACTGCATGAACCGCGTCGAGCAGGTCCTTCGGCGCGACGCCCGGAAAGATCGAGATCGCCATGGAGCAGCAGATATCGGCCGAATGCATGCCCGGATGGATATGCTCGGAGGCCACCACGCCGCCGACCGGAATCGAGCCGACCGGACCCGCAGGACAGGCGTCCGGCATGATGGCGGCGGCGCGGATGCCCGGCGTGCGCACGAGCGCGCGCATGGTGGCGTTGACCTTTTCGATATTGTCGCGCTCGAACTCGTCCTCGGCGCGGATGTTCATGTGGATTTCGATGTCATTTTCCGACCGCAGCGGCAGGGCCGGGGCCGGCGCGAAGCGTCGGGCGGCGTCAAGCGCATCCGCCATCGAACCACCTTGCGCCAAGACCGTGTTGGCCGCCTCGAGCGCGGGGCGAAACCATTTGCCCTGGCTCATGCCGGCGTTGATCAAATCTTGTCCGCTCACTATCTCAATCATCTTCTTTTCTGCGTTTGCAGTCCTTTTCAAAGTGGTTTGCGTCTTCCGGCCCCGGCGACGACGGTTGGCAAGACGTTTTCTGAGCTACGCGCTCCGTTGCAGGAGCCGGGATGCTTTGAACATCCGACCTCTCACTTCGAAACTGAAGTGAGCGCTCTTTCCTTGTAGTCCTGCCGGCATTCGCCGGGGGTATTCAAGGCCTCGGCGACGAGGCGGGACAAGACTCGACCTGCGCCACATGCTCGCAAATACGACCATGGGATGATTTGAACATCCGGCCTCCTAACCCGTTCTTCCGGGCAAGGCGCGCTACCTGTAGTCCTGTCGGCATTCGCCGAAGCGCCTGCTTGCAGCGGCGACGAGAATGGACGAAACCGGATGGCCCCGCTCGTGCCAGAGAGCGTATGCCCAGGAGGAGTCGAACCTGCCAGACCATCCCAGAGTTGGTGGCTGTAGTTCCGTCCGGCATTCGCCGCTGCAATTCAGTCCGTGACGACGAGTTTTCAATGGAAACGTCTTGCTCTACCCGGTGAGCTACAGGGCGTCTGCCCCGGCGGGACTCGAACCCGCTACCCAGATGTAGTTCCCTTATGCATTCGTCACGTCGTCTCATCATTCTCCATTTTTCAACCAGCCATGGCGACAAGGGTTGAGAAACATCTTGCTCGCCGTGAGCTTCGGAACTTTTGTCCCGCCGGGAGTCGAACCCGAGACAGAGATGTAGTTTCTCATGCATTCGCCATCCATGTTCTTGCCGTGACGACAAGGTTTGGAGAAACGTCCTGCTCTATCCGCTGAGCTACGGGTCCATGATGCGCGCGCAGGGTTGGTGTGGCGGCTGCGCGCAAATAAATTTGGGGGACCCGGCGGGATTCGAACCCGCGACCTGGAGGGTGATAGCCTGTAGTTTCTCCGGCATTCGTCACGGCGCCCCACGCCGGTCACGACCCGGCGGGGAGCATTCTCTCAGAGGACGGTGTCCTCAATCGTCTTCACCCAAAGAGCTGGCCCGGACGATCCCGAGGCGAAGGCGGCGATGGCGTCGAACACCGCGTCGGAAAAGCCGCCGACATTCAGCACATCGGCCGAAGTCGGAGCCTGCGATGTCCCATAGGGCTGAATATCCAGGCAGACCAGCTTCGCAGCCGGGTTCCGCCTTTTGATCCGCGCCCATTCCGTCATCATCGCCGACGCCTGGCCTTGCGGCCGCGCATCCAACCAGGACTGGTTGTCCGAGATGAACACGACGAGGTTGACCTTGGCTCTCTCGTCGGCCAGCTTTTTCAGCGGTGCTGCGCAGTTCGTTCCGCCGCCGCCGATCGCCGCCAGCTTGTCAGCATTGGTCATCACCGAGTCCCGCCGGTTGAGATCCACCTTCACCACGTGGTTCTCGAACGGCAGCACCCGCGCCTTCGGGTTGCGCTCCAAAAACGCCGCCGTCATCAGGCCGGCCACATCGATGCAACGCACCGACGACGTTGCCCCCTTGCGGAAGCCCGTCACGGGCGAACTCATCGATCCCGACACGTCGGGGCAGAGCACGACATCGCCCGCAACCGCCGGCACATTGGCGATCGCCGTCTGCATGGCGTCCTGAAGCGCGTCCCGCACGACAGCCGGAACCGTCGGGTCGACCATCTTCCACGCCACCATCAACTGATAGGGGAAGACTTTCGCCCTGCGAACTTCGGCCGGGTCGGAAAGCCGACCGGCGATGTCCTCGGCCACACCGTCGACCTCGAACACCCCATTGCGCGCGAAGGTATTGAGGTTCTGCCGGATCATCTGCCAGCCGCCCTTGCGGGCGATTTCGACCCAATGCTCCCGCGTCAAGGAAAGCGAGGTCAGCAATTGGAACGGCGCGTCCGGAATCGGATTGGTCTGGTCGCGCCGGAAGGCTTCCAGCGCCTTGACGAGGTCGGGCAGCGCTGCGTGATCGTAGGGTCGCCCGATCGCCCAGGCGTAGAGCGCACGGCGTTCTTCGCTTGCGGGCTTCGGATGCACCATCTTGATCACATCGGCGAGCGACGGATCGTTGCCGACCATGGCGCGCAGGATCTGCTCCGTGCTGGCGCGTTCGAGCCAGGCCTGGACCATCTTCTTCGGCCGCGTCCCCAGCGATTTCCGTCCCGCAGCGCCCGAGCGCATGACCTGCACGAAGCCGCGCAGCATCTTGCCGCTTTTCACCACGCGCGGAAAAGCGCGGGCGAAGGCGTCGCTTTCAAGGCCCGACAGGATCGCCAGCAAGGTTACCGGCATATCCTTCATCTGGCCCTTCTCGGCCGCATGGATCGCCAGTTTGGCCAGGAATTCCGGCTCCACCTCAAGCGCGAGCTTACGCACCGCGTCAAGCTGGTCTGCTCCATCGGCGTAAAAGGTGTTGTTGAAGGTTCCGGTCACGGCATATTGCGCCAGCGCCTCACGCGCCGACAGCGCATAAGCCGCAGCCCCTTCGTGATTGCGTGCGTCCATGCCCGGAAGCAGTTTGCCGAGGTAGGATTTGAAGATCGCCTTGTTTGCCATGACGGAGCCCCTCTGCTTGTTCATGCCAGATACTTTGCAGGGCGTGTGCCAGTTTGCCGACAATCGCGCGGCCTTCGAGACAATTTCTCCTATCAAATTGATATTGTGTGGTTTTATCTTTTACAGCAATGGGCGCGGCGTGCGCTTGCGCATTGTGTTCAATCAAAATATTATATCTAAATATATCGGATCTTATAAGTTTGGATAAGCCGTGAAACGCCGGGTCGCCATCAGCATTCTGGGAACCACGCTCGACATGGGCAAGCGCGAGGACCGCTGGAGCCGCTGGCGGCCCAATGTCGCGCTGTGTCAGCAGTCGGGTCTGTTCATCGATCGGCTGGAGCTCATTCACGATGACCACGCCCAGTCCCTGTGCACGCGGATCGTTGACGACATCGAGATCGTCTCGCCCGCGACAGAAGTGCGCCCGACCGTCCTGAACTTCCGCGATCCCTGGGATTTTTCAGAGGTCTATACGAAGCTCCGCGATTTCGCCCGCGGCTACGCCTTCGATCCCGACAGCGAGGACTATATCGTCAACATCACCACCGGCACCCATGTCGCCCAGATCTGCTGGTTTCTGCTGACCGAAGCGCGCATCATCCCGGCGCGCCTATTGCAGTTGTCGCCGCCGCGCGAGCGGAGCAAGTTCGACAATTTCGCCGGCACGCATACGGTCATCGACCTGGATCTCTCGCGCTATGACGAAATCGCCAAGCGCTTCGCAGCGGAGCAGACCGAGGCTGCGTCCTTCCTCAAATCCGGGATCTCGACCCGCAACGCCGCTTTCAACCGCATGATCGATGAGATCGAACGGGTCGTGGTCCGCTCGACGGCGCCGGTGCTGCTGACAGGGCCGACCGGCGCAGGCAAATCGCAACTGGCGCGGCGGATCTTTGAACTCAAGAAGAGCCAGCACAAGATCAGCGGCCCGTTTGTGGAGGTCAACTGCGCGACGCTTCGCGGCGACCAGGCCATGTCGGCGCTGTTCGGGCATGTGAAGGGCGCTTTCACCGGCGCTGCGACCGAGCGCGCGGGGCTGCTCAAATCCGCCGATAAGGGCGTGTTGTTTCTCGACGAGATCGGCGAACTCGGGCTCGACGAGCAGGCGATGTGCCTGCGCGCCATCGAGGAAAAGCGTTTCCTGCCCGTCGGCGCCGACAAGGAGGCGTCGGCCGATTTCCAACTGCTCGCCGGCACCAATCGCGATCTCGGCGAGGATGTGCGCAAGGGCAAGTTTCGCGAGGATCTCTACGCCCGCCTCAATCTCTGGACTTTTCAGCTGCCCGCGCTGCGCGACCGCAAGGAGGATATCGAACCCAATCTCGACTTCGAACTTCGCCGCTACCTCGACAGGGAGGGCCAGAACGTCACCTTCAACAAGGAGGCGCGTGAGCGCTATCTCGCCTTCGCAACGGGACCGGACGCTGCCTGGACCGCCAATTTCCGCGATCTCTCCGCCTCCGTCACCCGCATGGCGACGCTTGCGCCGCAGGGTCGCATCACCGCGGAGGCCGTGGATGACGAAATCCGCAGGCTGAGGATGCTGTGGCGGGTGGCGGGCGACGGCTGGGTCTCTATCCTCGAAGAGGCGCTCGGAGAGGAAGCCGCCTCCCGCCTCGACCGCTTCGATGCCGTCCAACTCGCAGATGTCCTGCGCGTCTGCCGCCAGCACGCATCCGCCAGCTCAGCCGGCCGTGCTCTTTTTGCACAGTCCCGGATGGAGAAGCAGAGCAGCAACGATGCCGATCGGCTGGTGAAATATCTCGGGCGGTTCGGGCTAAAATTCCAGGACGTGCCGCCAAGCGTATAGTCATTGGAGCGCATGCCTAGGCTGCGACAAGGTCAAGGTCGAACACCGACCGCGCCCGCTGTCCGATGACGGGTCGTGCGACGTCCTCCGACCTCGGCAAATGGCTGTAGAAATACAGGATCGACCCGGTTCATGGCGCTTCCGGCCATCACGAGACTTAAGGCAAGATCGAACGCTGGCGCTAGCAGGCTGTTGAAAAAGCATTTTGGGGGCTTTCGATACGAAACTGTTCACGTACGCCCCTCTCGAAAAGTCAATGTTTTCAGTTAGGCCCTTCTTGCAGTTTCGTGCTGATCGGTCCCTGAGGGAATAAATCCGCCCCTTAGGCGGACTTTTTCAACAGCCTGCTAGAGCAGGCTTTTGCACCGCTTTTCCGTGTGCCAGCTTTTGCCAATAACCCAAAGGGGGCACTGCTATGTCAAAGCGCCGGCATGCTTTTGCAAGCCCTTGGTCGGAAAGTCCGAGCTCGGCCGCGATCTTGTTCAGAGGCTTCGCCCAGACCAGATCGTATATCTGCCTCCGTGTCAGTTGCAATACAAATACTCCCTGATTGAGCGGTCGCATGCATAATTTGGGCTCGGAATTTGAAGAGCTCAACTAGGTCATCGCAACATCATGCTCGACGAGAAGGAATTGCCAATTTGGGAGCCGCTGGGTTCAACGCATTTGGAACGCTTACCTGAAGATTTGCCGCCGCCCCAGATTGGCGGCAATAGCACCGAAAATTCGAGCTCGTAGAGTTTGATGCATGACTTTCAACGCAGTGGATCGTAAAGACCGCACCTCTTCGGCGCCCATCAGCCACGATCGTGGAACGGGCGCGGACATAGACGCAGGCCTCTTGAGAGATTCCGTTTTCAGCTACAACGACTATCGCCGACGAATAAGGACCTATTTATCTTCCTGCTGAAAATCGTGCGCTACCAGATGCTACCGCTGCGGAGAAGCACTGCCGCACATTCAGATCTGGAACATGTCTTTGGTCAGTTCGTCGAGGTCCATGTTGTCAATTGTCAACACCGAGCCGTCACCAGCGGTGATCCTGACGCTATCGCCGACCTCCTTGGCGTGATGAGCAAGGAGATCCTTGTAGCTGTCGATACCGACAGCATCGGACAAATCGATGACATCGGCCTCCTTGCGATGGAAGTCGAGGATGACATCCTTGCCATAGGCCTTGCCGAACACGAATGTGTCGGCGCCGTCGCCGCCGGTCAGCTTGTCATTGCCGCGGCCGCCGTCGATGATGTTGTTCTTCGCGTCGCCATACAGCGTGTCATTGCCCTTGGTGCCCTGCGGGTCTTCCCTGACATCCTTCACAGCGATGGTGAATGTCCTGTGGACTGTGACGCCTTCGTCGTCGGTCGCCAGGATCTTGACGGCATAGGCTGACTTGGTCTCGAAGTCGAATTTTGCCCCCTTGTTGACGACGAGGTCGCCATCGACAATCCTGAACATCTTGTCCGGATTGCTACCGAGCGCGAAGGACGCAAAGTCATGGCCATCGCCGCCCTTGCCGGAGAGGGCGCCGATCACGGCGCCGGCCTTGGAATTCTCGGCGATTGATTTGCTCGACAGAGCAATGGCGTCGCCGGATGTGGCGGCATGCAGCACGGTGAGTTCGAACGTATCGCGGGCCTTGGCCGAACCATCCGACGCCGTGACGGTGATTTCATAATCGCCGACGTGTTGCGCGCCCGGCTTGACCTTGAACGCGCCGGTTTCCGTGTTGAACGTCATCCAGGACGGCATGGTCTTGCCATTTACCTTGATCGCATAGGTCAGGTCGTCGCCATCAGGATCGAGGAAATGCGTATCGCCGATCTTCAACGACAGGCTTTCACCGGCGCGGACCTCGGCGTCAGCATTCGCCTTGGTCAATTTCGGGGCATCGGCGCTGCCCGCGGCGGTGATCGTGAATGTCACCGGCGCGGAGCTGTTGTCGTTGTCGCCGGCGCTGCTGCCATTGTCCTCGAGCACAACGCTCACGGTGGCCACGCCAAACGCGTTGTCCGCAAGCTTGTAGGTCAGCGCGCCATCGGAGGAGATCGTTGGAGCCTCGGCGAACATGGCCGCGTTGTTATTGGTTACCGTAAACGACAGCGTCTGGGCGCTTTCGTCGGACGGGCCTGCGGATATCTCGGTCGCCCAGTTGGCGACCGTGTGCGAGCCGCTGTCCTCGTCCACGGTCTGGTTGGCGCCGACCGTGAAGGTCGGGGCATCGTTGACCGCGGCGACAGTTATCGTCAGCGTATTCGCGTCTGCCGAGGTGGTGTCCGCCTGCGCCAGGGGGGAAGCGTCATCCTTCACGTTGAATGTGATCTGCGCCTCGCCAGTCGCGTTGGCGCTCGGCTTCCAAACAAGCTTGCCGGCTTCAATATCGGCTTTCGATACACTGACCGGCCCGTCAGATAGATCGATTTCGGCGTCGCCAAGCCAGAGTTCGCCATCGCCGCTCACCGCAGAGATGATGGCCGTATCGAAGGCATTGATCTGTGAGCCCGCATCCTTGGAGTCGGAAAAGCCGAAGTCATCCACCGCAAGCGTATGGCTGCCGTCTTCCGCTATTGTCACCGATTTGTCGGCTCCGAACGGCGCATCCGACTGGTTATACACGATAACGCTGTAGGTCGTCGTTGCCGACGCGCCGCTTTGATCGGTGACGGTGACAGTCACCGTATCAGTTCCATAGAAATCGGTAGCGGCAGTGTATTGGAACTCACCATTCGACAGTGAAACAGCCGTGCCATGCTCGGCGCTGAACGAAAAGCTGAGAAAGGAAGCATTGTCGTCGACATCTGTGACTGAGACTGTCGGTGTGATCGTGCCTTCTTCAAGCGCCGTCCCGAAGAGCGATTGACCGGTCGTGAACGCCGGCGCGTCGTTGGTCCCTTTGACCGTGATCGTGAGCCAGGTGAATGTCCCGTCCAGGGTTTCGACTGCGATCTTGTCAGCGTAGTTCCAACTGGCAGGCAGTGCATCAAGCGTATTCAACGTGTAGGTCCATGCGCCGTCCTTTGTCAGCGAAAAGACGCCATAGGTCATGTCGACGTCGGCAAGCGGCTTGAACTCCCGCTCTCCATCAACGTCATCAATGGTCAACTGGCCAGATGCCGAGACAATCTCGTCCTCTTTCACGTTGCCTGTGAGGTCGCCCCCGACGACTGCTGCGCTGTTGGTCAATGTCGGCATCCCTACTTATAAAAAATTGTCGCTGCTGTGCAGTGTAGCATGTCCCGGCTTTAGGCGTGCGTATCAATCAATAATCTGAGCCCGATCTGAGAACCAGGACTTTAATCAAAAGTTGTGGCTGGAACGCGAATTGTGGATGATCCTCAAAGGCAACAGCGGCAAGGCGCTGGTCGCCAACAGCAACAAGCCGACAGGATCAAATCTCCCGCGCGCCGATATTGCGACGATGCGGACCTATCTGGGAAATCTGATCTATGTCCTCGAGGCGCTGGGATATGATCTGTTCTCCGTGGAGGAGCGGACATCGGCGTCGCCGCAAGTGTCTCGCCTGGTTGATGAGCCCGTTACTGAAGCGGCCAGCCCCACGCTGAAGCTCTATTCGCCTTTGCCCAAGCGTCCTCAAGACAAGGCTTTTCTCACATATGCCAACGGCTCATACACTCTGCTGCGAGGGTCGAAGATCAGTGCGAAGACGACCGACACCTTGCCGGCAAACGTGAAGAGATTGCGAGAGCAGTCAATCGAAAATGGCGAGCTGATCGATCGCGGCGACTATATGGAACTG
Source organism: Rhizobium sp. FKL33 (assembly GCF_005222915.1). GTDB lineage: Bacteria > Pseudomonadota > Alphaproteobacteria > Rhizobiales > Rhizobiaceae > Rhizobium_E. The sequence goes on along the minus strand of NZ_STFX01000038.1, from coordinate 117,711 downwards.
ATGCGCGACATTCCATTCTCAAAGCCCTCTCCGGCGTCCGCCCTGGTCAATGGCCGCAGCTCTACGGGCTACATGGACTGGCTGAGAGAAGGCGACGGCCTGCAGCTAGGCGCGGTTCTTGGTCTCGCCACGCCAACCCCGCCCAGCGAGGACTAGGCGCAGCCGCGCCACACTGAGCAACTATGGACTCCGCAAGGCGCGCAGGAGAGCGGCCTGAAGAAACCGCCCAAATCCCCGTTTTTCCATCTTGCCATCCCAGAAAATCGTCGCTATATCCCGCCCACGCTTCGCCCCTGAGCCCTCGACCAGCTCTCCACCCGGGCGACTGCGGACTGCGGAGAGGTGGTAGAGTGGTCGATTGCACCGCACTCGAAATGCGGAGTACCTTTACGGGTACCGTGGGTTCGAATCCCACCCTCTCCGCCATCAATCATCAAATCCGGCAAACTGCGCGTTCTGTGGAACGCATGACATGCGACGTTGTTCTGCGGGCTATGAGCCTGTCCCGCGTCGCCTGAGCAGTGCGGCCCGGGGGCGTCCGGGCCGCATGTCGCGTCGATCAGGAAGCGGTGGGGCTTACTTCTCGAAAGCGCCCATCTGGAACAGGGCGCCGACCCAGTCCTCGAGGTGCCAGGTGGTCTGGACGAGGCCCTGCTCGTTGAATTCGTGGACGTCGATGGTCATGATGGTGAAGGTGCGGCCTTTGGAGGGGAAGCCCATGAAGGGAGCGGCCTGGGTGGCGGTGTAGGTCGAGCGGACCACGACCTTGTTGCCTTCCTGGATCGTGTCTTCTGTCACCAGCGTGGCGTTCTTGAAGACGGCGGCGAAGCCCGGGACCAGCTTCTTGAAGCCTTCGCGGCCCGGCTCCACATTCGGCTGGGTCGGAACGCGGACCCAATCCGGCGCGATGATCTGGTCGAGCAGCGAAGGATCGTTCTTCCTGAACACATCGTAGAAGATCTGGATCTTGGTCTTGTAGTCCGCCTCAGCTCGGGCGGTGTTTGCGCCGAGCATCAGCGCGGGCGCGACGGCGGCGGCAAGAGCGAATGTGGCGCGGCGGGTGATGGTCATGTCGATCTCCTCAGTGTTGCTTCGGTTGCCGTGTTGGCCGCGAAAGGGTGAGCGGGCCGGCCAGGAGAAGCTATGTCTTTCTCAGGCGGAGATCATTGCCGCGCGATTTGATCCAGCATTTCGAATTAGGAAACGTTGTCGCGCCATGCCGGCGCCAGGGCGGGTGTCAGGAAACGGCTTCAGGAAAGCCCGAGGCGACGAGGAAATCGAGAAAGCTGCGCACCTTGGCCGGCAGATAGCTGCGGTCGGGATAGACCGCGAAGAGGGGGGCCACGGGTTTCGCAAGATCCGGCAGGACATGCTCCAGCCGGCCGGCGGCGAGTTCCTCGTCGACGACCCAATGCGGCATGAAGGTGAAGCCGAGGCCTTCGCGGGCGGCGAACATCAACAGGCTCTCATTGCCGCTCAGCATCGCCGGCCTGAAGCTGATCTCCGTCGGTCCGTCGGGAGATGGAAGCTTCACCTTTCCGTCCCGCGTCACCTGGGTATAGGCGAGAAAAGGCGCGCCGTTGAGATCTGTCAGGCTCTTGGGTCGGCCGATCTTGTCCAGCAGGCCGGGCGCCGCCACCATGCGGAAATGGATGTCGCCCAGCTTGCGGGCGATGAGGCCGGGCTCCAGCGACATCGCCACGCGGATGGCGAGGTCGAACCCGTCCTCCACCATATTGATCGTGCGGGCGCTGAAATCGAGCTCCAGCACGACATCCGGGCACTGGTCGTGAAATTCGGCCGCCAGCCGCGCGAATTTCGGCGTCGCCATCCAGACGGGAGCGCTGATCCTCAACCGGCCCGAAGGCTTGATGGAAGACTGTGAAATCCGGGCCTCGGCCTCGTCCAGTCCGTCGAGCAAGGCGCGGACGCTGTCAAGATAGATGGCGCCCGCTTCAGTGAGGCTGACGCTGCGGCTGGTGCGGTTGAGCAGGCGGGCGCCGACCTGAGCTTCGATATGCTGCACATGTTTGCTGGTCATGGCCGGGGAAAGGCCCAGACGATCGGCCACGGCCGTGAAGCTCCTGGCTTCAGCCACGGCGGCGAACACGCGAATGCCCAGAAGCCTGTCCATGATCGTTCCCTCTCAGTAAATCTTGTATCAACGGCGCGCCCAATGATCAACGCCTGAGAACTGGTTAGGCTTCAGTCAATCGCAATGCACTGGAGATCGACATGTCCATGACCTCGTCCTCGCAACCCGCATCCGCCGGCAAAGGCTGGAACATCGCCATCTGGGCCGGCCAGATCATTCTCGCCGCGCTCTATCTGATGGCGGCCTATATGAAGGGCCTGATGCCCGTCGCCGATCTCGCCACCATGGGCATGACCTGGGCGCCCAATGCGCCGATCGCGCTGGTGCGCGGCATCGCCCTGATGGAATTCCTCGGCGCCGTCGGCGTGATCCTGCCGGCGGCAACGCGGATCAAGCCGGAACTGACAGTCTGGGCCGCCATGGGCCTTCTGGCCATCCAGGCGCTAGCGATCCCCTTCCACCTGTTCCGCGGCGAAGCCAATCTCCTGGGTTTCAATCTCATCTATGTGGCGGTCGGCCTGTTAGTGCTGTGGGGCCGCGCCCGCAAGTCGCCGATTACCCCGCGCTGATCCACGCCTGACGCAGGAGACCGACATGGAAACGGAAGCCCTGGCTCTCGCCCGCTCGCGTCAAGCGAGGAACCTCCCCGAACGGCTGAGCTACGGCCCGATCGAACTGTCGGTCACCAATCTCGATCGGGCCGTTCGGTTCTGGACGACGGCGCTCGGATTTGTTCCCCGCCCGCATTCCGGCCCGGGCGTCGCTCTCGGCGCCGCCGATCGCACGCTGGTCGTGCTGCATCCGGGAGCGTCGGTCCCGGCGGCGAAGGGCTATATCGGCCTCTATCATGCCGCGTTCGGCATGCCCACTCAGGCCGAGTTTTCGCGCATGATGCTGCGCCTGCGCCGGTTGGGCATGTCGCATGCGCCGGTCGATCATCTGATGTCCAAGGCCATCTACCTCAATGACCCCGATGGCCACGGCATCGAGATCGCCTTCGAGACGCCCGAACGTTTCGGGCGTTTCCTGCAGGACTCCCGCCATTTCGCCATGCTCGATGCGGACGGCAATCTGCATAGCGGACGCGAGCCGCTCGATATCCCGGCCGAACTCGCCATGGCGGGGGACGCGGATATCACCGCGCCGGTCGCCGACGGAACCGTGCTCGCGCATCTGCATTTTCATGTGCCGGGGCTCGATGCGGCGCTGGTCTGGTTCGAACGCCTCGGCTTTGCCCGCAACCTCTATCTGCCGCAAATGGGCATTGCCGATATGGGCGCGGGCGCAGCCTATACGCATCGGCTCGCGATGAATCTCTGGGCCGGCCCGCATGCCAAGCCCGCGCCATCCAGCATGGCGCGCCTTCTGCGCTACAGTCTCGAAACTGCGGATGCGGACGTGTTCGAAAGCGCCCGGCGCGTGCTGACGCCGAACGCCGACACGGGCGCCCTGAGCGGCCTCGATCCGGCGGGCGTCACCGTCGAACTGACGCTGCGCCAGGACGAGGGCGCCCGGGAAAGGGCCGCCTGAGGCGGGCCGGGTGGGGCGGCCTTCGCCGCATGGCCTTTTCTTTGACCTTTCAAGGCGATGTCAGGCCCGCGCCTTTTTGCCTTGTTCCACGATAACCATTCATTCGGCGTGTTGCGCGGCCTGCGGCAGGGTTTATGATCCGTTCATCTACAGGGCGGGGATTCGGCGGCGTGCAGGCTTTGGTTGAGGCGTTTATCAAGCGGTGGCAGGGGCAGGAAGGCGGCCAGGAGCGGGCGAATTACGCGTTGTTCCTCACCGAACTTTGCGATGTCCTGGGCCTGCCGCATCCCCAGCCGGCGTCGGCGGCGCATGCCAGCAACGACTATGTCTTCGAACGGGCGGTGACGGAGACGGCGCGCGATGGGGCGACGTCGCTCAAGCGCATCGATCTCTACAAGCGCGACTGTTTCGTGCTGGAAGCCAAGCAGAGCCGGCTTGCGGGCGACAAGAAGCTCACGAGCGCGCCGCAGCTGCCCGGCCTTGCCGCCCCGCAGGATACGGCGCCGCGCGGAAAGCGCGCCGGCGCGAACCGGTCCTGGGACGTGCTGATGATGAACGCCCGCGCCCAGGCCGAGAATTATGTGCGGCTGTTGCCCACTGCCCATGAGCCGCCGCCTTTCGTGCTGGTCTGCGATGTCGGCCACGCCATCGAGGTCTACGCCAATTTCCGCCGCGACGGAAAGGCCTATGACCAGTTTCCCGATCGCCGCTCCTTCCGCATCTATCTCGAAGACCTGCGCGACGAAAAAGTGCGCGAGCGGCTGAAGGCCATCTGGCTCGACCCGATCTCGCTTGACCCTTCCCGCCATGCGGCGAAGGTGACGCGGGAGATCGCCGCCCGCATCGCCAAGGTCAGCCAGGCGCTGGAAAAGCAGGGCCATCGCACCGAAGAGGTGGCGATGTTTCTGATGCGGACGCTGTTCACCATGTTCGCCGAGGATGTCGAACTGCTGCCCAAGGACAGTTTCAAGACGCTGCTCGAGGATTGCGCCAGGAAGCCGGCGATCTTTCCGGGCATGATGGAAGAGCTGTGGAAGGCGATGGACGAGGGCGCCTTCTCCGCCACGATCCGCGACAAGGTCAAGAAATTCAACGGCGAGTTCTTCAAAAAGCGCCGCGCGCTGCCGCTCGCGCAGGAGGAGATCGGCGAATTGGCCGCCGCCGCCCGCTATGACTGGAAGGATGTCGAGCCGGCGATCTTCGGCACGTTTCTGGAACAGGCGCTCGATCCCGACGACCGGCGCAAGTTAGGCGCGCATTATACGCCGCGCGCCTATGTCGAGCGGCTGGTGATCGCAACCGTCATCGATCCGCTCCGGGCCGAATGGGACAATGCCCGCTCCACCGCCGACCGGCAGAAGGCCGAGGGCAAGGCGGATGCGGCGATCAAGACCGTGCAGGCCTTTCACGACAGGCTCTGCGAGATCCGGGTGCTGGACCCCGCCTGCGGCACCGGCAATTTTCTCTATGTGTCGCTCGAACTGATGAAGCGGCTGGAAGGCGAGGTGCTGGAAGCGCTCAACGATCTCGGCGGCCAGGAAGGGCTGGCGCTCGAAAGCCATACGGTCGATCCGCACCAGTTTCTCGGCCTCGAAGTCAATCCGCGCGCCGCGGCCATTGCCGAACTGGTGCTGTGGATCGGCCATCTGCAATGGCATTACCGCAATCGCGGCGTCGCCCCGTCCGAGCCGATCCTCAAGGCGTTCAAGAATATCCAGACCATGGATGCGGTGTTGACCTGGGACGGCTATCCGCTGCCGAAAGTGGTCGAGGGGCGGGAAACCTATCCCAATCCGCGCCGTCCGGATTGGCCCAAGGCGGATTACATCGTCGGCAATCCGCCTTTCGTGGGCGGCAAGGATATCCGCGCCCGCATGGGCTCTGGCTATGCCGAAGCGCTGTGGAAGGCGCATCAGCATATGAACGAGAGCGCCGATTTCGTGATGTATTGGTGGGATCGCTCCGCCGAGATCCTGCTCAAGGCCAAGAGCCCGCTGAAACGCTTCGGCTTCGTGACCACCAATTCCATCAGCCAGGTGTTTCAGCGCCGGGTGATGGAGCCCTATCTCGCCGCCAAGAAGCCGCTGTCGCTGGTGATGGCGATTGCCGATCATCCCTGGACCAAACTGACCCGCGACAGCGCCGCCGTGCGCATCGCCATGACGGTGGCGGAAGCCGGCAAGAAGGACGGGCGGTTGCTGGAGGTGACGGCGGAAGAGGCTGTCGAGACCGACAGTCCGGTGATCCTGTTTGCGGAGAAGCAGGGCAAGATCAACGCGGATTTGACGGTTGGGGTGGATGTAATTTCAGTAGCGAGACTCGAAGCATCTAGTGGTTTAGCTCATAAAGGCGTGCAGCTTAATGGAATGGGATTCGTATTAACTGAGGATGATTTGAATTTTATTGCCGAACGTGCTCCCAACGAATTTGGCATCATCAAGAGTTTTGTTAACGGGCGTGATTTAGTGCAGCAACCCCGCTCGGTTAAGGTTATCGACACATTTGGTTTTGACGCCGATAATTTAAGAGCGCTCTACCCTACTCTTTACCAAATCATATTGAATCGCGTGAAGCCCGAGCGGGACGAAAACAGGCGTGACGTAAGGCGTTTGAAATGGTGGAGATATGGAGAACCTGCTCCGCGCATGCGAGAAGGCATAGAGCAATTAGATCGATACATAGCCACAACTCGTACAGCTAAGCATCGGATTTTTCAGTTTGTAAACAATAACGTGATATCAGAGAGCAAAGTGATAGTAATATGCTTGGATGGGCCCTTCTCATTGGGCGTACTGAGCTCAAAAATACATCGTGTATTCTCTTTTGCGACTGGTGGATGGTTAGGGGCCGGCAATGATCATACTTACAATCATACCGAATGCTTCGACCCATTCCCATTCCCCGACGCCACCGACGCCCAAAAGGCCGCCATCGGCGCGATCGCCGAGGAGCTGGACGCCCATCGCAAGCGGGTGCTGGCGGCGCATGAGCACCTGACGCTGACCGGGCTCTATAATGTGCTGGAGCGGCTGAAGGCGGGCGCGCGTCCCGACGACTTGACCGACAAGGAGCGCCGCATTTTCGACGACGGGCTGGTGCTGATCCTGAAGGAGCTGCACGAGAAGCTCGATGTCGCGGTGGCCGAGGCCTATGGCTGGCCCGCAGATCTGCCGGAAGAGGACCTTCTCGCCCGGCTGGTGGCGCTCAACAAGGAGCGGGCCAAAGAGGAAAAGCGTGGCCATGTGCGCTGGCTGCGGCCGGATTACCAGATCCCGCGCTTCGGTTCGGAAAAGGAAAAGCACGAGCAGCTGGAAGCCGATCTCGGCGAGGCCATTCTGGCCGAGATATCAGGCCCCAAGCCCGCTTTCCCGAGCGACGAACGCGACCAGACCCCGGCGGTGCTGCATCAGCTGATGGCGGCGGAGGGTTTTGTCGACGCCGAGACGATCGCCTCGGCCTTCAAGCAGGGCCGCAAATGCGTCGGCCCGGTTCAGGCGGTGCTCGCAGCTCTATATCGCATGGGGCTGGTCTCCACCTCCGACGGCAAACACTTCGCCTTCCGCCGCGCGGCGTGAGCGGGCTTACGCCGCCTCGGCCGCCCCCGCCACCTTCTCCCCGAAACTGGTGAAAAACTGCGCCGCCAGTTTCTTGGCGGTGGAATCGATCAGGCGGCCGCCGAGTTGGGCGATCTTGCCGCCGACATCGGCTTTCACCGTGTAGCTCAAAAGCGTGGTGCCATCGGCTTGCGCGGTCAGCGTCACATCGGCGCCGCCCTTGGCGAAGCCCACCATGCCGCCCTTGCCTTCGCCCGAGATGGTGTAGGAATAAGGCGGGTTGAGGTTGGACAGTTGCACCGCGCCTTCGAACCGCGCCTTCACCGGGCCGATCTTCAGCACCACGGTGGCGCTCATCTCGGTGTCGGAGCTTTTTTCCAGCGCCTCGCAGCCGGGAATGCATTGGCGGAGGATGTCGGGATCGTTGAGCCCCTGCCAGACCGTGTCCACGGGCGCGGCGATGATCTCGCTGCCGTTCATATCCATTGTCTATTCCTCCCTGTTGGCGTCCTGTGTGTGACTGTCGAGTTCCGCCCGCTGGCGGCCGCGCCTGACGGCGACGATTTCGGCGAGGATGGAGAGTGCAATTTCATCGGGCGCGATGGCGCCGATATCGAGCCCGGCGGGGGCCTTGACGCCGCCTAGCCGCCGGGCCCGCTCCTCGTTCATTCCTGGATCTGCCTGACGGATGGCCTCCGTCAGCGTTGCGAATTTCCGTCTGCTGCCGACGAAGCCGCAATAGTAGGTCTCCATGGACAGCGCCGCTTCCAATGCCGCGCGGTCGCCGCGGCCTTGTGTCGACACCACCACATAACGCCTGCTCTGTTCGGGCGGGGGAGGGGCGAAGCCATCGGTCACGCGGTCGGCGTCTGGGATTACAGTGAGATCGGCATGCGGCGCGGCGAGATCGACATGATAGCCGAATTGCCGGCCGAGCGCAGCGAGCGCCAAGGCCACCGGGCTCGCGCCCAAAATCACCAGCGCCGGTTTGGGCAGCACCGGCTCGATGAAAATGTCCATCGAGCCCTTGCTCGGACAGCCATTGACGAAGAAGGTCGCGCCATCACGCTCCTGCCCACCCTTCAGGCCCTGATCAGCGAGCAGATCCTCGGGCTGGATGGAGACGAGCCGAGGCTGGCCATCGGCCAGCGCCTGCCGCGCCGCCTTGAGCACGGCGGCGCGAGCGCAACCGCCGCCGATCCAGCCGGCGACGATGGTTCCATCCGGGCGGATCACCCCCTTGGCCCCGGCCTTGGCGGCGGTGACGGAGACGGTGCGCACCACGGTCGCCACCGCAAAGCTCTCCTCGGCGGCCTTCAGTTTCGACATGATGTCCATGACGTCGACGTGAACGGTCATCTGTTTGTCCTCACAGGCGGGCGAGATAGGGTTCGAGATCGGCGAGCGAGGCCAGGGTATTGGCCGGCGCATGCAGCTGGACGTAAGGCAGCGCGGCCCTGATGCCGGCGGCGCGCGGCTCGTAGCCGTCCCAGCCCAGCATCGGATTGAGCCAGACGATGCGGCGGCAGCGGCGCGCGAGCTGCGCCATCTCCCGGCCAAGCGCCGTGGCGTCTCCTGTCTCGTAACCGTCGGAGACGATCATCACGCAGGTGCGGGAATGGATGACGCGGGCCGCATGCCAGCGATTGAAGGTGCCGAGACTCTCGGCGATACGGGTGCCGCCGCCCGCGCCGCGCGCCATCAGGCCGAGACGATCGAGCGCGCGGGCGGGATTGCGCTCGCGCATCGCCGAGGAGACATGGGCGAGACGGGTGTCGAACAGAAAGGCTTCGGCCTCGCGGAATTCATCGAGCACGCCATGGATGAAGCGCAGGAAAACGCCGGTATAGGCCTGCATGGAGGCCGACGCGTCGAGCAGCACCACGAGCCGGAGCGGCTTGACCTTGCGCCGGCGCCAGACGAGATCGAGCGCGGCCCCGCCATGGCTGATATTGGCGTGGATGGTGCGGCGGAGATCGATCCGCCTGCCCTTGGCCCGCATCTCGTCGCGCCGCGTCAGCCGCGTGCGCATCACCCGGGCGAGGCGGGCGGCGATGGCGTGGGCGCGGGCGATGTCGTCGGGGTCGGAGAGTTTGCGGAAATCGATGCGGTCGATTGTCTCGACCGAAGACGCGCCCTCCATGCGGCCCGTCGCGCCATCCTTCGTTTCTGTTTCTCCCGATGCGGGGACCTGGTCGGCGCCGCCCGCCTGCGAAGCGCTTGCGGCGCGGTCTGCGAGCGATTTCATCGCCGGATTGGCCTCAGGGCCATGGCTCGCGGAAACGAGGCTCCGGCGTTTGACCCGCTTGCCCAGCCAGAAGGCGTCGAACAGACCGTCGAACCGCTGCCATTCCTCACGCCGACTGGTCAGCAGATGCTTGAGCGCGGATCGGAATTGCCCGGGCGCAGCCGCGAAACCCTTCGCGATCAGCAGCGCCGCATCCTGCGCTTCCCTGAGGCCGATCGCAAAGGCGTTGTCGCGCAGGGTCGCGAGGAAGGCGGCGAGGCGCTCGGCGATCACGCGGTCGACATGATCGGATTCGTCTGAGGTCAGGGGCGTTCCGCAACAGCTCATGCGACCCTCCCGAGCAGACGCGCGGTGACCTCAGGCGTGATCCGCGCCCGGTCCTCGCGGGTTTTGAGCAGGCAGAGCAGCGTCTCATGCACGATCTCGGGATTGTCGCCGAGGGTTTCGACGCCGAGGCCCACGAGCGCCACCGCCCAATCCAGCGTTTCGGCGACGCCGGGAACCTTGCGCAGATCCTCCTTGCGGATCGCTTCGACCATGCGGGCGATGGCGAGCGCCAGCGTGGCGCCGGCGGATTTCACCCGGGCGAGGATGATCCGCGCCTCGCGATCGACATCGGGATAATCCACATAATGATAAAGACAGCGGCGGCGAAGCGCATCCGACAGTTCGCGCGTGCCGTTGGAGGTCAGCACGACGAGCGGGACGGACGTGGCCCTGATCGTGCCGAGTTCCGGGATCGTCACCTGATAGTCCGAGAGCAGTTCCAGCAGGAAGGCTTCGAATTCCTCATCGGCGCGGTCGATCTCGTCGATCAGCAGCACCGGCGGCGAGGCCCTGCGGATGGCCTTCAGCAGCGGCCGCTCCAACAGATATTTTTCGGAAAACACATCGTCGGCGAGCGCGTCGACATCGCGGCCGCGGCCGGCCTCGATCGCCAGCAGCTGACGCTGATAGTTCCATTCATAAAGTGCGGCGGCCTGATCGAGCCCCTCATAGCATTGCAGCCGGATGAGCTCCGCGCCGTGGACCTCGGCGAGCGCGGTGGCGACCGACGTCTTGCCGACGCCGGCCTCGCCTTCGAGCAGCAAGGGACGACCCAGCATCTGCATCAGCTGGATGGCGGTCGTGAGATCGGCGTCGGGGATGTAGCCGGCGGCGGCGAGGCGCGAGGCGATGTCGGGACGGGTGGGTGGGGTCATGACGCAAAACAGGGCGATAAAACCCCCTCTGGCCTGCCGGCCATCTCCCCCACAAGGGGGGAGAGACCCTGCATCTGCGTCTTTCCCGCCAATGAGTGACACTGACAAGGCGGGCTTAGCCCCTCCCCCTTGTGGGGAGGGGTTGGGGAGGGGTTCTTTTCCAGCCGGCCCCCGATAATCTTGACGGACCGCCAAGTCATGGCCGCACTCTACGCCGCCACGCCGAGATCGCGGGCGGCCTTCCAGTTGCGCCAGTGGTCATGCGGCATCTGGATATGGGTCGCGCCGAGGAAGGCGAAGGCGTCGTTGACGGCGTTGGAGAAGGCCGGCACGCCGCCGACATTCGGGCTTTCGCCGACGCCCTTGGCGCCGATCGGGTGATGCGGCGACGGCGTGATGGTGAAATCCGTTTCCCAATGCGGGGTTTCCACGGCGGTGGGGATGAAGAAGTCCATGAAGGACCCGCCCATCACATTGCCCATCTCGTCGTAGCGGATCTCCTGGCCCATGGCGATGGCGAAGGCTTCGGTGAGGCCGCCATGCACCTGGCCCTCGATGATCATCGGGTTGATGCGGGTGCCGCAGTCATCCAGCGCATAGAAGCGCCGGACCTTGTAGACGCCGGTGTCGACATCGATGTCCATCACGCAGAAATAGGCGCCGAAGGGATAGGTCATATTGGGCGGATCGTAATAGCTGACCGCCTCCAGGCCCGGCTCCATGCCCGGCGGCACGGAATGATAGGCCGCCCAGCAGATCTCCTTCATCGACTTGAACTTTTCCGGCAGACCCTTGACCCGGAAGCCGTCAATGTCGAATTCGAGATCGTCCTCATGCACTTCGAGCAGATAGGCGGCGATCATCTGCGCCTTGGCCTTGATCTTGCGGGCCGCCATGGCGATGGCGGCGCCGGCCACCGGCGTCGAACGCGAGCCATAGGTGCCCAGCCCATAAGGCGCGGTGTCGGTATTGCCTTCCTCGACCATGATGTCGTCGGCGGGGATGCCGATTTCGGTGGCGATGATTTGCGCCCAGGTCGTCTCATGTCCCTGGCCCTGGCTCTTGGAGCCCACGCGGGCGATGCCGGCGCCGGTGGGGTGCAGGCGGATCTCGCAACTGTCGAACATGGCGATGCCGAGAATGTCGCAATTCTTCGACGGGCCGGCGCCGACGATTTCGGTGAAGAAGGACACGCCGACGCCCATGATCTCGCGCGTCTCGCCGCGCTTGAAGGCTTCGCGTTTCTCCGCCTGTTCGCGGCGGAGGCCGGCATAGTCGATGGTCTCCATCGCCTTGGCCATGGCGGTGTGGTAGTCGCCGGAGTCATATTCCCAGCCGAGCGCCGAGTGATAGGGGAATTGCTCGGGCTTGATGAAGTTCTTCATCCGGAGTTCGGCGGGGTCCATGCCGAGCTTCTGGGCGAGGATATCCATGCCGCGCTCGATGCAATAGGCGGCTTCCGTGACGCGGAATGAGCAGCGATAGGCCACACCGCCCGGCGCCTTGTTGGTGTAGACGCCGTCGACGGCGAGATGCGCGACCGGGAAATCATAGGACCCCGTGACGATGTTGAAGAAGCCGGCCGGCCATTTCGACGGATCGGCGCAGGCGTCGAAAGCGCCGTGATCGGCGAGCACATGCACCCGCAACCCGGTGACCTTGCCTTCCTTGGTGGCGGCGATTTCGGTGGTCATGTGATAGTCGCGGGCGAAGGAGGTGGTGGTGAGGTTTTCCATCCGGTCCTCCACCCATTTCACCGGCTTGCCGGTGACGATGGTGGCGACCGCCGCGCAGATATAGCCGGGATAGGCGCCGACCTTGTTGCCGAAGCCGCCGCCGATATCGGGGGCGATGACATGGATCTTGTGTTCCGGGATCTTGGAAATCAGCGCCACCACGGTGCGGATGACATGCGGCGCCTGGAAGGTGCCCCAGATCGTCAGTTCGCCCTTGATCTTGTCGAAGGAACAGACGCATTGGCAGGTTTCGAGCGGCGAGGGATGGGTGCGGTGATAGGAGATCATCTCTTTCACCGTCACATCCGCCTTGCGGAAGGCGGCTTCGGTCAGATCCTTGTCGCCCACCGCCCATTCGAAAATATGGTTGTGATGCTTGCGGGGGCCATGGGCGCCCACGGTCTTGCCGGCGAGATCCTCGCGCAGAACGATGGCGTCCTCGGCCATGGCCTGGAAGGGATCGACCAGCACGTCGAGCGGCTCGTACTCCACCTCGACGGCGGCGATGCCGTCATCGGCGGCGTAGCGGTCGGTGGCGACCACGAAAGCGACTTCCTGGTTCTGGAACAGCACCTTGCCGTCGGCCAGCACCATCTGCACGTCGCCGGCGAGCGTCGGCATCCAGGCGAGATTGACCGTCTTCAGCGTCTCGGCGGTCAATACCGCCAGAACGCCCGGCACTTTCAGCGCGGCTTCGGTGTTGATCGACTTGATGCGGGCATGCGCGTGCGGCGAGCGGACGAAATCGCCATGCAGCATGCCGGGCAGCTTCACATCGTCCACATAATTGCCCTTGCCCTGGGTGAAGCGGATGTCTTCGACCCGCTTGCGCTTGCAGCCCATGCCTTCGAGGCGGGCTTCGCGCTGTTCGCGCGTGGGTGTCATGTCGTTCATTCCGCGGCCTCCTGGAATTCGGCGCCGTTCAGCTTGGCGGCGGCGTATTGGATCGCTTTGACGATGTTCTGGTAGCCGGTGCAGCGACAGAGATTGCCTGAAATGCCGAAGCGGATTTCCTCCTCCGTCGGGTTCGGATTTTCCTTCAGCAGCCGGTGAGCGCGCACGATCATGCCCGGCGTGCAATAGCCGCATTGCAGGCCGTGCATCATGCGGAAGCCTTCCTGCAGCGCCGACAGCGTGCCGTCGGCATTGGCCATGCCTTCGATCGTGGTGATGTCGGCGCCGTTCGCCTGAACGGCGAAGACGGTGCAGCTCTTCACCGAGCGCCCGTCGATATCGACGGTGCAGGCGCCGCAATGGGAGGTTTCGCAGCCGATATGGGCGCCGGTCAGCGACAGCGTCTCACGGATGAAATGGATGAGCAGCATGCGCGGCTCGGCCAGTCCCTCCACCTCGGCGCCGTTGACGGTCATCTTGATATGGGTTTTCGCCATTGTGTCCTCCTCAGGCCGCGCGCGCTGCGGCGCGCTTGATCGCGCGGGCGACCATCACGCCGCCGACATGGATCTTGTAATCTGCCGGGCCGCGGCCATCGGCCGCCGGCGCCATGATCGACCGGGCGAGGTCTGCGGCGCGGGCTATCGACGCCTCGTCGAGGCCGGAGCCGATCAGCGAAGCGGCTGCTTCTTCCGCAAGCAGCGGCGTGTCGGCGAGATTGGTGAGGCCGATCGCGCAGGTTGCGATCTTTCCGCCCTCAATCGTCAACACCACGGCGGCGGCGGCGGTCGCGTAATCGCCCACCTTGCGCTTCAGCTTCTCATAGGCGTAGCCATGACCTGCGGCCGGCGACGGGATCGACACACCCGTCAGGATCTCGCCCGGCTCGAGCGCGGTGAAATAGGCCGCCTCGTAGAAATCGCGGGCGGCGACGTCGCGGGCGCCGTTCGGCCCTTCGAGGCGGTAGTGGGCGCCGAGCGTCATCATCAGCGCCGGCATGTCGTTGCCGGGATCGCCATTGGCGACATTGCCGCCGATCGTGCCGCAATAGCGCACTTGCGGATCGGCGATCAGCTTGGCCGCCTCATGCAGGATCGGCAGCGATTGCGCGATGTCGGTGGATTGTAGCAACTCGTGCTGGGTGGTCATGGCGCCGATGACGATGTCGGCGCCGGAACGACAGACGCCCTTCAGCGCCGCGATCCCGCCGAGATCGATCAGATGTTCCGGCGAGGCCATGCGCAGCTTCATCATGGGGATGAGGCTGTGGCCGCCCGCGAGCGGTCGCGCCTCCTCGCCGAGATCGGCCAATAGCTTGATCGCGTCCGCCACGCTCGACGGGCGGTGATAGTCGAAAGAACCCGGGATCATCTTCTCCTCCAGATGATGGGCACGCCGCGCTCCCGACGCGGGTGTTGGAGGAGCCTGTGTCGCATCCCTGATTTCGGCAAGACAGGCAGGCGGCCGACGTCACGAAACGCGACTTTTCGCACGAAATGCGGTTGCTGGCGCACGAACTGCGTCAGTCTCTCTTACCTATCCTGCAGGCTCGATCATCCGGCGCTGCTGCGGGTCAGTCCGAGCCGCGCCTTGACCTCGGCGACGCGGGCGCGGCTCACCGGCGCCTGATGCGGATGAGCGCCGTCGAGCTCCACCACCGCGGCGTCGCCTTCCTTCCGCACCAGCGTCACATGCGGCATGGCGACGATATGACTGCGATGGACGCGGATGAAAATGGTCGGGTCGAGCGCAGCCTCGGCCTCCGAGATCGACCAGCCGCACATGCGCTCGCGATTGCCGTCGTGAACCCAGGTGTAATGCGCGTCCGAACGAATGGACCTGACCTCGCGGATTGCGACGAATTGAGTCGCCCCGCCGCTCTGCACCGGAATGCGCTCGATCCGGCCGCGTTGCGCCGGCGCGGGCGCCGGGTCGGGCTCGATCGCCGGAACCTCCGCGATCTCAGGCCCCTCGGTGGCTGCGAGCGGGGGCGGCGTGTCGGCGCGGCCCCATTGCTCCGGCAGCAGGAACAACAGGAAGCCCGCCGTGACGAGAAAACAGAGACAGGCGACGACCAGCGACACGAATTGCGACGACATCTGGAAGCTCGCCCCCATCGCCGCCATGTCATGGCCGGAGCCCGCGGGAACCACATGCATGCCCCACATGGCGGTATAATGCATGCCCGACACCGCAAGCCCGAAAGCGACGGCGGAAATCGCCAGCCGCAGGCCCACTTGTGGATCGAGGAAGATGCGCAGCGCGCCATAGGCGGTGGCGATCGCGATCACCACTGACAGCAGCACCTTCAACGGGTCGTGCTCGATGGCGAAGGGCCCCGCCAGCCCATGGATGCCGACATAATGCATGGAACAGATGCCGACGCCGAGCAGCAGCGCCGCAAGTCCGGTTCCGAACGTCCCGGGCCGGCTGCCGACCACGAAGAAGATCGACACCCCGACCACCAGCGCGCAGATCAGATAGGAGATGATGGTGGGCAAGACCAGATAGGCGATATCGGCGGGCAAGGGCGCCGCCAGCATGCCGATGAAATGCATCGTCCAGATGCCCGTCGACAGAAATACGGCCGCGCCCACCAGAAGCGCGCGACGTTGCAGATCGGTCTTTCCCAGGATGCGGCCCGCGAGGCCGAGACCGGTATACCCGCCCAGAACCGCGATCGCCAGGGAAAGCGCCACGAGATAGGGATTGTGGCCTGCCAGCATATGATGTTTCGCGCCCGGCCTCCCCGCCGTTCGCTTCCTCCCGGACAAGAGGATACAGGCGAACCCTCGCAACTGGCAAGTTAGCCGGGAGGAAATCGCCGGTCTCATTCTTGATTGTCAAATATCCCTCATATCAACCGTCGTCGGCGAGGGTGATGAATTGGCCTAAGGTGTGGTGTGCACCGGCGGCTGATCGGGCGGCCTCTTTTTTCTATGAAATCCGAGGTGTTTTGGTCTCGACCGTAGCCGTAGCAGAACGCTTGGCTAGGATAACGCCGCTCGTCAGACACTCTACACTTTTTCGGAGACCCCTCATGCGACGTTTCGTTCTGGTATTCGGCCTTTTGGCCGCTGCATCAACTGCCCAGGCTGGAGGCGATTGCCGCCTGTCTTCCGTCTCGAACTGTCAGGATGGAAACCAGCTGGTCTGGGCCAAGGACTTCGAGCCGGCTTTGAAGGCCTTTGCAGGGAAAAAGAAAGTCACATGGCTGGGACGGGCCAAGCCGTTGTGGGAGGTCGTCAGCGAGGCCATGAGTGGTGTGCCCGACGATCGCATGGAAGCTGCGGCCGGCGTTTATCGGTTTTCCGCCTCCCGCTATCAGAGCGCGATAGAGCGCGGCGCGGTGGTGGTCGACGAAAGCGGCAAGATCCGTGCGGCCGGCGTTCTGCATTTCAATTGCGGGAAGAAGGGCTGCGACGATTCCTATACCCTGTCCGTCATCCTCAAAAAGAAGGACGACGCGGCGGCGGGATGGATCGAGGCCTGGGGGCGCGAGCAGGTATCGGCAAACGCCGCAAGCGGCGGTTATAGCGCCGGGCAGACCGCCATTGCCCGTACCGAGACGGTGATCACGGGCAAGTAGGCACGGATGGAAGGTTTTAAAGGGATCGCCCTTGTCTGAAAGGGCGATCCGAAGACGGTACTGGCGTCAGCGGCGGATTTCACCGCGCGCGACGGCTTCGAAATCCGAACGGCGCAGGCCGAGATCCTGCAATTCGCGATCGCTGATGCGGCCGAGTTCGGAGAGGGTCTGGCGATATTTGCGCCAGTCGTTCAGTCTTTTCATGATGCTCATTTTGTTATCCTTGGCCTTTTCGGCATTTATCCAACGCCTGTCATATAGGCGCCGGCGCCCAAGGAATGAACAGACGCTAGCGCGCGGCAAATATGCATTGCATGCATAGCAATTCTTGTCGAATGGTAAAAATGCGAAGGGCCGCCTGTGCGGCGGCCCTTCGGCAGTCATTGCGCAATCGTCTCAAACGTGGGTCGGCCGCTTGGTCCTGAACAGCCGGAGCACGAAGACGAAGAAAGCCGGCACGAAGATGATCGCCAGCAGCGTCGCCGAGATCATGCCGCCGAGAACGCCGGTGCCGATGGCGTTCTGGCTCGCGGCGCTCGGTCCGGTCGCGATCGCCAGCGGCACGACGCCGAGCGCGAAGGCCAGCGAGGTCATGATGATCGGGCGGAAGCGGATCTTGGCCGCATCCACCGCCGCATCCTTGAGGCTACGACCCTCGGCGAAATAGTCCTTGGCGAATTCGACGATCAGGATCGCGTTCTTCGCGCTGAGACCGATGATGGCGATCAGGCCCACCTTGAAATAGATGTCGTTGGGCATGTCGCGGAGGAAGACCGCGAGCACCGCGCCGATGACGCCCAAAGGCACCACCAGCATCACCGACAGCGGGATCGACCAGCTCTCATAGAGGCCTGCGAGCAGCAGGAAGACGAACAGGAGCGAGAAACCGTAGAGGTAGGGGGCCTGCGAGCCCGATTCCAGCTCTTCCAGCGACTGACCCGTCCATTCATAGCCGAACCCTTCCGGCAATTGCTTGGCGAGTTCCTGCATCTTCTCGATGGCGGCCCCAGACGCCACGCCCGGCGCCGCCATTGCCGAAATGCGGACTGAGGGGTAGCCGTTGTAACCGATGATCTGAGCCGGACCGCGCTGCCATTTGACGTCGGCGAAGGCCGACAGCGGCACCATGCCGCCGCTGGAGTTGCGGACATTGAGCTTCAGCAGGTCTTCGGCCTGCAATCGGCTCCGCTCGCCCGCCTGCACCACGACGCGCTGCATGCGCCCCTCGTTCGGGAAGTCGTTGACATAGGACGAGCCGAGATTGGCGGTGATCGTGTCGTTGATGTCGGCGAAGGTGACGCCGAAAGTGTTGGCCTTTTCGCGGTCGATCTGCAGCAGCACCTGCGCGGCGTCAGGCAGACCTTCCGGACGAACGCCGACCAGCATGCCGCTCTGTGCGGCCTGACCCATCAACTGGCCGGCTGCGGCTTGCAGCGCCGCCTGGCCCTTGCCGCCGCGATCCTGCAGGCGGAAGGACAGGCCGCTCGCCGTTCCGAGACCCTGAATGGGCGGCGGCGACAGCGCAAAGGCCATGGCGTCCTTGAGGCCGAACAACTTCATATTGGCGCGGCCGGCGATCTCTTCGGCAGAGTTCCCGGGGCCGCGCTCGGACCAGTCCTTGAGCGTCACGAAGGCGAGCGCCGCATTGGGGCCGTTGCCCGAGAAACTGAAGCCCTGGACGGCGACGATGTTCTCGACCGCCGGCTCGGCGCGGAAGATCTTCTCGACCTGTTCGAGCGTCGCCACCGTGCGATTGCTGCTCGATTCAGCCGGACCTTCGACATTGACGATCAGGAAGCCCTGGTCTTCGTTCGGCACGAAGCTGCCCGGCAGCTGGATGAACAGGTAGCCGAGGCCGGTCACGATCGCCAGATAGACGATCATCATGCGGCCGGCGCGGCCGACGATGCCGGTGACGCCGCGGCCATAGCTGTCGGTCAGGCGACCGAATCCGCGGTTGAACCAGCCGGCGAGCCCCTTCTTCTCATGATGACCCTGCGGGATCGGCTTCAGGAACGTCGCGCAGAGCGCCGGCGTCAGCGACAGCGCCAGGAAGGCGGAGAACAGGATCGACACGACCATGGTCAGGCTGAACTGGCGATAGATGATGCCGGTCGAGCCCGGGAAGAACGCCATGGGGATGAAGACCGAGGCGAGCACCAGCGTGATGCCGAGGATGGCGCCCGTGATCTGGCTCATCGCCTTCTTGGTGGCCTCCTTGGGCGACAAGCCTTCCTCGGCCATGATGCGCTCGACGTTCTCGACCACGACGATGGCGTCGTCGACGAGAATGCCGATCGCGAGAACCATGGCGAACATGGTCAGCACGTTCACCGAGAAGCCGCTGACATACATGATCGACAGCGTGCCGAGCAGCGCCACCGGCACCACCAGCGTCGGGATGACCGTGTAGCGGAAGCTCTGCAGGAAGATGAGCATCACCACGAAGACCAGCGCGACGGCCTCGATCAGCGTATGCACGACCTTTTCGATGGAGGCGGAGACGAAGGGGCTGGTGTCATAGGGCACGGCGTAATCGATGCCGGCCGGGAAGAAGCCCTTGAGCTGCTCCATCTTGGCCTTGACGGCGTTGGCGGTGGCCACCGCATTGGCGCCGCTGCTCATCTGGATGCCGACGGCGGCGGTGGGTTGGCCGTTGAGGCGGCTCGAGAAGTTGTAGCTTTCCGAGCCGATGTCGACGCGGGCGACGTCGCGCAGACGCACCGTCGAGCCGTCCGCATTGGCGCGGAGCACGATATTGGCGAACTCCTTGGGATCGGTGAGCTGGCCCTTGACGAGGACGGTCGCCGTCAGATCCTGGTTGATCGGATTGGGAGCCGCGCCGATCTGGCCGGCGGCGACCTGGGCGTTCTGAGCGCTGATTGCGGCGGTGATGTCGTCAGCGGTCAGTTTCAGCCCGACCATCTTCTCGGGATCGATCCAGATGCGCATGGCGCGCTGGGCGGCGAAGAGCTGGACGTTGCCGACGCCTTCGATGCGGCGCAGTTCGCCCATCACGTTGCGGCTGAAATAGTCGCCGAGCGCCACGGCGTTGCGCTTGCCGTCCGTGGAGGTGATCGCCACCACCATCAGGAAGCCCGAGCCGGCCTGCTGCACCTCGATGCCCTGCTGGGTGACGGTCTGCGGCAGCCGCGGCTCCACGCGGCGGATGGCGTTCTGCACATCCACCTGCGCCTGGTCGATATTGGTGCCGGAGACGAAAGTCGCATCGATCGAGATCTGGCCGGACGAATCCGACGTCGATTCGAAATAGCGCAGGCCATCGACGCCGTTCAGCTCCTCTTCGATCGGCTGGGTGACGCTTTGGTAGATTTCCTGCGGCGAAGCGCCGGGATAAGACGTGGAAATCGACAATTGCGGCGGCGCGACGTTCGGATATTGCGCAATCGGCATGAAGGGCAGGGCGATGAGGCCGGCAATCGAAATGAAGATTGCGAACACCCAGGCCAGAATTGGTCGTTGAATGAAAAATTGTGCCATCAGGACGAGCCTTTAGTTCTTGGGCTGGGCAGCGGCTTCGGTAGCCACTTTCGCGCCGGGCTGAACCTTGGAGACGCCGTCGACAACGATGCGTTCGCCGCCCTTTAGGCCTCCTTCGACTGTCCATTGCGCATCGATCACCGGGCCGAGCGTCACGTCGCGCAGTTGGGCGACATCGCCTTCGCCGACGACATAGACCTGGGCGCGGCCATCCTGGGTGCGGATGACGGCGCGCTGCGGAATGAGGATGCCATCCTTGTTGACGGCCTGTTCGATGCGGATGCGGACATATTGGCCGGGCAGGAGGTCGCCCTTGGGGTTGGGGAATTCGGCGCGGAGCGTCACCTGGCCGGTGGTTTCATCGACGCTGGCGCTCGAAAACAACAGCTTGCCCTTTTCGGCATACATGTCGCCGCCGTCGAAGACGAGCTCGACGCGCGCCTGGCCGGGAGCGGGGCTTTCGAGCCGGCCGGCCTCGACGGCGCGCTTCAGCGACAGCATCTCGTCGACCGATTGGGTGAAGTCGGCATAGACGGGGTCGATCTGCTGGATCAGCGCCAGGTTCTGGGTGCTGTCGGCGGTCACCAGCGCGCCTTCAGTCACCAGCGCGCCGCCGATGATGCCGGTGATCGGCGCGCGAACCTCGGTATAGTCGAGGTTGATCGACGCTTCATCGAGCGCGGCCTGGGCGGAGGCGACATCGGCCGCGGCCTGCGCTGCGGCGACGGCGGCGTTGTCATATTCGACTTCGGAGACCGCGTTGCGCTTGCGCAGCTGGTCCTGGCGTTCGAGCTGCTGACGCGCGTTCTTCTCGGTGGCGATGGCGCGCTGCAACGTGGCCTGGGCGCTGGCGACGCGCACCTTGAAGAGCTTCGGGTCGATCCGGTAGAGCACGTCGCCGGCCTTGACCAGGCTGCCTTGTTCGAAGACGCGTTCCTGCAGAATGCCGGTCACGCGGGCGCGCACTTCCGCCGTGCGGGTGGCGGCGATGCGGCCCGGCAGTTCGCTCATCACAGGCACGGGCTGGGTCTTGAGGGTGATGACGCCGACGGCGGCCGGCGGCATCTGCTGCGCCTGGCCGAAGCTTTGCGAGGCGATCATGGCGGACATGGCGAAAGCCGTCAGTCCGAGGGCGATTTTTTTCATCGTCTTACCTTCAATCGTTTGTCTGAAAGAGTGAAATTCTGGGGTTGGGCGCGCGCCCGAAAAGGCGGTCAGGGTTCCGGAAAAGCAGCGTACATCACCCCGATGTCACGGAGCAGTCCGGCGCGCTCGGCCTCGCTCCATTGATAGAGGTCGAAATATTCCATGATCGTCATGCCGTAATAGGCGAGATAGGCGACGAGGGAGGCGCGCGGACGCCGGGCGTCCCGGGTGACGGCGGCCAGATCTTCGGCCGTGCATTGGCGAAACAGCGCCTGTACGCCTTCATCATGCGAGCTTGCGGCGCAGATGGCGAGCGCGACCGCCCTTTCGCTATCGGACGTCTGGGCGCCGGCCACGGCCAGCCGTCCGAAAAGGGGCGGATTGTCGGTTTGCTGCTGCTGGCGCTCGCTTTCGGCGATACGCTCCCGGTCGATGCGGATGCGGCGTTCGACCAGCGCGTTCAAAAGACCGGATTTGGTCTTGTAGTCATAGACCACGCGGGATTTGCTGATCCCGGCTTCACGGGCGACTTCGTCGATCGACAGGCCGACCGCGCCCAGACGCACGACCACGCGCTCTGCCGCGTCGAGCACGTCGTCGATCGAAATTTTGCGCGTTTTTGCCATCGGTGGTCCATGCAGGATTGCGAACGATCGTTCTTTTTATTGGCGCATTACATGGGGCCCGCCAGACTTTTGTCAATCTGGAAAACCTATTCAAGCTAAGTTTTTTTCGCGCCAAGCGACAGCAGATCCCGAAAAAGCCGAAATCAGGCCGCGACGGCCTGCGCGGAATCGAATTTAGCGCGGGCGATGCGGATATCGGGGTGGCGACGCTCCGCCCAGTCCATCAACGCCGAAATCGGGATCATCGCGTCGCGTCCAAGTTCGGTCAGTCCATATTCGACGCTGGGCGGCTTGGTTGGAAACACCTGTCGGCTGACGAGGCCGTCGCGTTCGAGATCTCTGAGCGTCTGCGTCAACATGCGCTTGGAAATGTCGGGAATATCGCGCGCCAAACTCGAAAAGCGCCGGTTCTCGGTCGCAAGCGACAGAAGGATGAGCACCGTCCACTTGTCGCCGATATGGTCGAGCACGTCACGGACCGGACAATTCTCGCGGCTGAAACCGAGCGCTTGCCACTTTTCCACGCGGTCGCCGGACCGCAGCGGTCCTGGTTGGTTCTTTGAAAGTAACCTGGGCATTGCAAACTGCCTCCTTTTCATTGCGGATTGTGGTCTCTATTATAGACCTGTCTTCATAATTAGACCATCCCCAAGGAGAATGTGATGTCCCAAGACGCTAAAAAATATCTGATCACCGGCGCAAACGGCCAGCTCGGCCAACTCGTGGTGCAAAGCCTGGTCAAAAAGGTCCCCGCTTCGCAGGTGATCGCGCTCGTCCGCAAGCCGGAAGCCGGAGCTGAGCTTGCTGCCCTCGGCGTCGAAGTGCGGATCGGCTCCTATGACGACCCGACCAGCCTTGATGCCGCTTTCGCGGGTGTCGACAAGCTGTTGCTGATCTCCTCGAGTGAAATCGGCAAGCGTCTGCCGCAGCATGAAAATGTCATTGCCGCCGCCAAGAAGGCCGGGGTTGCATTCATCGCATACACCAGCATCCTGCGCGCCGATTCCTCGCCGCTGGGCCTCGCCGTCGAACATGCAGCCACGGAAAAGAGCATCGCCGCCTCGGGCATCCCCTACGCATTCCTGCGTAATTCCTGGTATCTCGAAAACTATCTCGGCTCGATCGGTCCCGCCCTGGAGCATGGCGCTGTCGCCGGCGCGGCCGGCGAAGGACGCATCTCCGCCGCGTCCCGCGCAGACTATGCGGAAGCCGCCGCCGTGGTGCTGGTGAATTCCGATCAGTACATCAACGCCGTGCTGGAACTTGCGGGCGACGAAGCCTTCACCCTGGGCAGTCTCGCCGCCACGATCGGCGACCTCGCCGGCAAGCCCGTCGTCTACGCCTATATGCCGGAAGAAGCCTACAAGGCGATGCTGGTGCAGGTCGGTCTTCCCGAAGCCTTCGCAGGCCTCTTGGCCGATTCGGATGTCGGCGCTTCCAAGGGCGGTTTGTTTGATGAAGGCAAAGCCTTGAGCCGCATCATCGGTCGCCCCACCACGTCGCTGAAGACGGTGCTGGCCGCGGCGCTGGGTCAGTAATGCGCGCCGCGCCGCCCCTTGCGAAGGGCGGCGCGGATCCCCTTTACAGTTTAGGTTGATGCCCTGAATTTCTGACACATATTCACATTAGTATTTGTTAATACGGCATAAAGGTCAGCATGTTAGATCGGTGGTGCGCAATGATGCGCGTGAATGCCGGATGCCTGTGTTGTCGATGCTGTGTGGTTTGTTTCGTCGTTTTTTCCGCGCTCGCGGCGGTAATTTTGCTTTGACGGCGGCGATCGTGCTGCCTGTGCTTGTCGGCGGCGTCGGCGTGGCCTTCGACATGGCGACGATGGTCAATCAGCGGACGGTGCTGCAGAACGGACTCGACACCGCGTCTCTCTCGTCGGTCAGCGCGCTCGCGGCCAAGGACAAGACCACCGCGAATGTTCGCAGCTATGCCGTCGACTTTCTCGTCGCGCAGCTGTCTGGCCAGTTGCCGAGCGATGTGGTCGAAGAACTCAAGACCTCCACAACCGTGACGCCCGACAAGAAGACGGTCGGCACGAAGATCACCTACACGGTCTCCATGTCGGCGCGCATTACGGTTGAAATGACGCCTCTGTCGCGGCTACTCGGCATCGCCAACCGCAAGGTCGCAGCACGTTCGTCCACGTCGTCCGTGGTGGTCGGCAACGCCCTGTCGCTCTACCTCGTCGTCGACCGTTCGGGATCGATGTCCTGGGTGACCAACTCCGTGTTGCCGACACCCGTCAGCTGCCAGAACTATGTCGACCTGGACGACTGGGGATACTATCCGGACATCGGCTTCACTTCGCCCTGCTATCTCAACAAGATAGGCGCGCTGAAAAACGCCGCATCCAGCCTTTTCGATACGATAGACACGATCGAGGCGCTCGATTCGACCAATCTCGTCACGCGCACGGGATCGGTGACGTTTACCGACAAGCAGCAGACGGCGTCGAACCTCGCTTGGGGCACTACCACATCGCGCGCCTACATCAATGCGCTACCGGCCTATCCCTCTGGGGGAACCGATATGTCCGACGCCATGAACACGGCTTATGAGGCGCTGTCCGACGCCGGTGAAACGACAGAACACGCCAACCACGGCAACACCCATGTGCAGAAGTTCATCGTATTGATGACCGATGGCGAAAACACCGGCGCGAGCAACAAGCACAAGCCGTCGCTCGACACCAAAACGCTGACCGCTTGCACCAAGGCCAAGGACGCGGGCATCACCATTTACACCGTCGCCTTCATGGCGCCGACGCGCGGCAAGACGCTGCTCCTGTCGTGTTCGGGTTCGTCCAGCAATTCCTATACGGCTGACAATGCGTCTGAATTGATCTCGGCATTCGAGGCTATCGCCAAGAAGGTCTCCGACCGCGCCACCCGGTTGACCAATTGAGTCTGTTCACCCAGTCGTGAACGGGGAACCCTAACGACCGTCATACGTTTGCCTGCTCGGGCGGAGACATAGCGTCAAAGCGCGTGTCAGACGAGACGAGGTGTATATGACGACCAAAATTTCCCGGCGCAGCCTCATCCTGGGCGCGCCATTGCTGTTGGCGGGTTGCGCCACCGAGAGACGGGTGACCGGCATTGCAAGGCCGGCGGGGCCGCGCATCGATCCCTATTATCAGGCGATGTACGGGCCGGTGCTCAACGAGCCTTATCCTGTCGCCGCCGTCGATCTGCGGAAGGTCAATCCAAGGTTCTGGCGGCAGCAGGTGGTCTACGACACCTACGAGCCCGCCGGCACCATTGTCGTCGATATTCAGGAACGTTTCGCCTATTCGGTGCTCGGCAATGGCGAGGCCATCCGCTATGGCGTCGGCGTCGGGCGCGAGGAAGGCCTGAACTTTCAGGGCGAGGCGCGGATCGGCCGCAAGGCGGCCTGGCCGCGCTGGACGCCGACGCCCGACATGATCGCGCGGGATCCGGAAAAATATCTTCAATATCAGAACGGTATGGAGGGCGGGCCGATGAATCCGCTCGGCCCGCGCGCGCTCTATCTCTATGTCGATGGCCAGGACACGCTGTTTCGCCTGCATGGGACGGTCGAGCCCTGGTCGATCGGCACGATGGTGTCTTCGGGCTGCATCCGCTTTCTCAACCAGGACATCATCGATCTCTATGGCCGCACGCCTGTGGGAACGCGCGTCGTGGTCCAGTCCGGCGGCCTCGCCTGATCTCAGCGCGAGACGTGGAAAACGCGCAGCCGGTGACCGTCGGGATCGACGGCGGTGAAGGTGCGGCCGAAATCCGCCTCCGCCAGCGGCTGGATGATCTCGACGCCGCGCGCAGCCCAGCTTTCGGCGGTGGCGTCCACCTCGGCGTCGGTGCCGAGCGGGAAGCCGATTTCCGACCCGCCCGGCGCGGTGGCGGCGGGAATGACGCCGTCTTTGGTCCAGAGACCGAACTTCCAGCCATTCGGCAGCACATAGAGCGAGAAGGTCGGCGCGGCTTCGACCGCATCGAGACCAAACAGCGCGTCATAGAAGGCGCGGCTGGCGGCCATATCGGCGACGTAGAGAAGAATGTAGCTCGGGGTCATGATGTCGTCCTTTCCGGTGTCTGAGCCTCGGCCCATCCCGTGGCCTCGACGGACGATGTAGCCCGGCCTGCTGTCAGTTTTTGTCAGCAGCGTTTGGGCCAACCCCCTGTCGGCTTTTCCAGTCCTTGAGCATGGCGGCGCGGCGGCGCGGATAGCGACGGTCGAGCGGGCGCATATGGTGGATGCGGTCGGCGCGGAAGTGGCGATAGCCATCCCTGAGCGTGCACCAGGCGACGACGACGCGGACATTTTCGAAGAAGCCCAGCGCAAAAGGCCAGATCTCGCGGCGAGTGGCCGCACCGCGCGCGTCGGCATAGTCGATTTCCGCGGCTTGTTCTTCGCGGATCAGCCGGCGCATCAGCTTGAGATCGGCGCTCGACCCGGCGCGGGGAGGGGGGCCGACCAATAGGCTCGACGTCTCCAGGCGCTCAGCGAGATCGGCGGGCAAGACGGCGCCGATCTTGGCGAGGAGATGGCCTGCCGCATCCGACAGGCCTTCGTCGGCCCGGCTCGCTACCCAGCGGGCGCCGAGCACCAGCGCCTCGATCTCGTCTTCCGAAAACATCAGCGGCGGCAGGAGAAAACCGGGGCGCAGCACATAGCCGAGACCGGCTTCGCCCTCGATATCGGCGCCTTGGGCCTGCAGCGTGGCGATGTCGCGGTAGAGCGTCCGCAGACTGACGCCGGTTTCCTCGGCGAGCGCCTGGCCGGTGACGGGCCGCCTGTGACGCCGGAGCGCCTGCAACAGCTGCATCAGCCGCTCTGAACGGGGAAGGGCGGAACGGGACATCGGATTACCTGTTTGACCGCCGTCGGGACGCCTGCGGATCACGTCTGTCATATCCTTTTTGCTCGACACCGACAGCCGAGTTTAGTAGGTCTGCATCAAATTCAATCGTTTTAAGGGAGCGGCGACATGAACGCCAAGACCGAGAACCTTCTCTCCACGCTCAAGCTGCAGCCGGTCGTGCCGGTGATCGTGATCGACGATGTGAAATCGGCGGTGCCGCTGGCCCGCGCGCTGGTCGCGGGCGGCCTGAAAGCCATCGAAATCACGCTGCGCACGCCCGCCGCTCTCGACGCCATCAAGGCGGTGGCCGAGGAAGTCGAAGGCGCTGTCGCTGGCGCCGGCACGGTGCTCGACGCCCGCCAGTGGGAACAGGCGGTGAAGATGGGCTCGAAATTCGTCGTGTCTCCGGGCGCAGGCCCGTCGCTGCTCGACGCCGCCGACCAGAGCGACGTGCCGCTTCTGCCGGGCGCCGCCACCGCCACCGAAGTCATGCATCTGCGTGACCGCGGCTACAGCGTGCTGAAATTCTTCCCCGCCGAACAGGCCGGCGGCGCCGCCTATCTCGGCGCGCTGGCGTCTCCGCTGGCCGGCATCCGCTTCTGCCCGACCGGCGGCGTCTCGCTCAAGAACGCCCGCGACTATCTCAGCCTGTCCAACGTCGTCTGCGTCGGCGGCTCCTGGGTCGCGCCGAAGGCGATGGTGACGGAAGGCGACTGGGCCGGGATCACCAAGCTCGCGGCGGAAGCTGCGGCATTGGCTGGGTGACGCGCAGGGTTTCTGCTTGATCCCGGAGTGAAATGCCTGCCGCCGTCTCTTATGTCCCATGGACGGGAGGCGGCGTCAGGTGTCGACCAGTTCGATCTTTAGTCGCTTGCCGAGCGACCGCGCGGCGCGCTCCAGCGTGTCGAGAGAAATGCCGATATTGGATGGATCAAGAACACGGTCCAGCTGGGAGCGACTGGTTCCCATTTTTGCTGCCATGTCCGATTTTGACAGCGCTTGAGACTTTCTCTCTTCCTCGATCTGCCACGCCAAAACCTGCTTGATCGCAGCGCCGTACACCGCCTCTTTCTCGCCGAGTTCGTCGAGAAAGTCTTCTAACGAGCCGCCGATAACATCATCCTTTGTCGTCATATCTCGATGTTCCTCAGTTCAATTTGCGAATTTGATATTCTTTCCATCGCTTCATCGCGACTTTGATTGCCGCCTGCTGGCCATCTTTGCCTTCCGCGCCGTGAAGCAGCAGCATGACGCCGTCATCGATCCCGAAATAGGTTCTTGCTTCGACTTGACCATTCTTGATGCTCGATCGCACTTCGAGCACTCCGCCGCGCAGCGGTCTGCATGTCGGCATGCCGATCGGCCAGCCAAATTCGACCCTGGCGATATCGATCCCGACCACCTGTCGATCTATTTTGCCGAGGGACATCAGCCATTCTTTCACAGGCTGCATGCCGGTCTCGGTCGTGAAAAACCTCGCAACAATCCTTTTTGAGATTTGTACCATATTTGGATCAATTTTCAACGGAAGAATTTTTCGGTTGTGGTGAGTATCCCTTCATGGTTGCGCCGATGTCTCGATTTTTCCAGAGGCTCATGCCGAAAATTGCGCAAAATTTTCGGCGATTGGCGGATCGGCGTCATCCCCTTTGCATAATTGGCGCGTCATACCTATCTGCTGACGAGATCATCTCAACCGGAGGATATGGAATGTTCGACGCCAAGAAAATTCTCGACCAGTTTTTAGGCTCCAACATGCCTGGGGTCGGCGGGTCGGTGAAGGACCGGGCCGGACAGGTCACCCAGATGGCGAAGGACAATCCTCTGGCCGCCGGCGCTATCGCCGCGGTGCTGCTCGGCACTGGCACGGGCCGCGAACTGACCGGTTCGGTGCTGAAGCTCGGTGGTCTCGCAGCCATCGCCGGCCTCGGCTACCAGGCCTACAAGAACTGGCAGGACGGCAATCAGCCGCAGCCCGTGGGCGGGGCGCCTGCGCCTGCTCAGGGCCAGCCTGCGCCGGAACTGCTGCCCGCGCCCGCCGGCACCGGCTTTTCGCTGGAAGATCACGCAAATAATGACGATTTCGCGCTGATCCTGGTGCGGGCGATGATTTCGGCGGCCCGGGCTGACGGTCATATCGACGACGCCGAACGCCAGGCGATCCTCGGCAAGGTCAGGCTCGCGGGGCTCGATCCAGACGCCGAAGCCTTCCTCAGCGCTGAACTTTCCAATCCGGTCGATCTCGACGCCATCATCGGCGCGGCCAAGACCGAGAGCCAGAAGGTGGAGCTCTACACCGCCTCACGGATCGCGATTGATCCGGACACCCGCGCCGAACGCGGCTATCTCGATCTGCTAGCGGGTCGTTTGGGTCTCGCGGACGGATTGATCGACCATATCGAGGCGACCGTGGCCTCCGCCAAGGTCGGCTGACCCTCCGCCCATCACCGAAATTTATTTGTCGATCTCTCGGCGTGGTGATGAACATCATCCCCGGTTCTGTTAAGGAGACGGGGATGAAAAAGGAAGATCTCAGCAACTGGACACCCAGACCCGCGCCGAAGGCGGTGCGGCTCGAAGGGCGATATGTGACGCTCGTGCCCTATAAGCGGGATGAGCATAGTTTGGCTTTGTGGACAGCGCTCGGCGAAACCGGCGTCAATGCGCGGCTCAAATATTTCGCCGCGCCGGATTTCCAGACGGCCGAAGCCTTCGCCGATTGGCTTGACGCCGTCGAAAAAGCCGGATGGCTGCGTGAGGTCTTCATCGACAGCAAGACCGGCGATGTGGTTGGCATGGCGCATTACATGCGTCCTGATCCCGCCAATGGCGTGGTCGAGGTCGGCGGCGTGGCGCATGGGCTCGCCATGGCGCGCAGCCCGATCTCCACCGAGGCTCATTATCTGATGGCGCGGCATGTGTTCGAGGATCTCAGCTATCGACGCTATGAATGGAAATGCCACAATGACAATGCGCCCAGCCATGAAGCGGCGAAGCGGCTCGGCTTCTCCTTCGAAGGCGTGTTCCGCAAACATATGATTTCGCGCGGCGAAAATCGCGACACCGCCTGGTATGCGATGATCGACGACGACTGGCCGCGCCTGAAAATGGCGTTCGAAGCCTGGCTCGCCCCCTCCAATTTCGATGCGGAAGGCCGGCAACTGCATGGTCTCTCCGAACTTCGCACAACCATCACGGAAGGTTGACGTGTCCCAGCCAGAAGACAAGCGCGAGACGCGCAAGAACGCCATCGCCGCCGCCATCATTCTTCTGGGGGCGGGCCTCGTTCTCGCTCTCATGCCCAAGATCGTGCTGAGGCTCGGCAATGTGTCGCCCTGGCTCGGCTTTGCCGCCGGCGTGGCGATCATCCTGTCTTTCTTCGCGATCTTCTGGCTGCGCGCACGCTGGCAAAAACGCCGTTCACGGTGATTTTACGCGCGGCGCTGTAACAAAAGCCGCGCTTGTCCGTATAAGCTTGCGAGACCTGACCTGAAGAGGATCCGTCATGCCGGCTTATCGCTTTCCCAAGATCGCAGCCTCGGAGATCACTCCGCATTCCGTGTTCCTGCGCCGACGGGAATTTCTGGCGGGCGCGGCGGCGGCCGGCTTGGTAGGCGCGAGCGCCTCGCCGTCCGTTGCGGCGCTGGCAGCCAAGCCTTCCGCCTACAAGGTGAGCGATAAGCTCACCCCGAAGGAAGACGCCACGACCTACAACAATTTCTACGAATTCGGCGTCAACAAGAGCGATCCGGCCGACTATTCCGACAAATTCAAGCCGCGTCCCTGGACGATCAAGATCGACGGCCTCGTGTCCAAGCCACTGGAAATCGACGTCGATCAGCTGATCTCCAAAATGTCGGTCGAAGAGCGCGTCTATCGCTTCCGCTGTGTGGAGGCCTGGTCGATGGTGCTGCCCTGGAGCGGCTTCATGCTGGCCGATCTTCTCAAGATGGCGGAGCCGCTCGCCAGCGCCAAATATGTGGCGTTCCAGACGGCGCTGCGGCCCGATGAAATGCTTGGCGTGGGCGGTTTTGCGCCCATTCTCGACTGGCCTTACAAAGAAGGTCTCAGGCTCGACGAGGCCATGCATCCGCTGACGCTGATGGCGGTCGGCATCTACGGCGATCTCCTGCCCAACCAGAACGGCGCGCCGATCCGGCTGGTGGTTCCCTGGAAATACGGCTTCAAGAGCATCAAGTCGATCGAGCGCATTACGCTCGTCGAGGCTCAGCCGCCGACGGCGTGGAACACGGCGGCGCCGGACGAATACGGCTTCTATTCCAACGTCAATCCCAAGGTCGATCACCCCCGCTGGAGCCAGGCCACGGAACGGCCGATCGGCGAGGGCGGCGGCTTCTTCAATTCGCCGAAGAAGGACACGCTGATGTTCAACGGCTATGCCGACGAGGTCGCCTCGCTCTATGCCGGCATGGATCTGAAGGCGAATTTCTGATGGCGGCCCCCGCCAGCGACGCGCCGGTCGATCTGCCGCGACGCATCAACCGCGTCGCCGCCAAGATTTCGCCCTGGTGGATCTACGGGCTCGGCTTTATCCCGGCTGCCTGGTATTTCTGGCTCGGCGCGACCGGGAGACTCAGCGCCAATCCTGTTCAGGCCTTCGAGCATCTGCTCGGTGAATGGACGCTGCGTTTTCTCATCGCGACGCTGTTGGTGACGCCGATCCGGGATTTCACCCGCGTCAATCTCTTCCGGTTCAGGCGGGCGCTCGGGCTGATGAGCTTCTACTATGCGCTGATGCATGTGCTGGTCTATGCGATCCTCGACCGCGCCCTGGTGTTTCCGGAGATCGTCGCCGACGTGATCAAGCGGCCCTATATCATGGTGGGCATGGCGGCGTTTGTGGGCCTGATCGCGCTGGCGGTCACGTCGAACAACTGGTCGATCCGTAGGATGGGCCGCAACTGGGGCCGGCTGCATCTCTTGATCTATCCGGCCGCCATTCTCGGCGTCACGCATTTCATCATGGCGGTCAAAAGCTGGCCGCCGCGACCGCTGGTCTATATCGCGATCATCGCCGTGTTGTTGCTCTATCGGCTGGCGAAGTATACCGCCGCTCAGCGGCCTTTCGCTTCGGCATAGGCCCGTACGGCGTCGCCGAAGGATTTGAACAGGCGGGCGGAGGTGGCGTCGCTTTCCACCCAGTATTCCGGGTGCCACTGCACGCCGATGGCGAAATTCGGGGCGTCGATCACGGAGACCGCCTCGATTGTGCCGTCTTCGGCGACGGCTTCGACAGTCAGTCGCGGCGCGGTGACGCCGATTGCCTGGCGATGGAGCGAATTGACCTGGAATTCGCCGGCGCCGAGGGCGGCGGCGATGCAGGAGCCTTCCTTGACCTTCACCGTCTGGCGGATCGCATACATCTTGTCGCGTTCCGGCACGTCGGGACGGCGGTGATCCCAGACGCCTGGTTTTTCCTGAATTTCGGTTTCAAGCGTGCCGCCCAGCGCGACATTGAGCTCCTGAATGCCGCGGCAGATGGCGAGCAGCGGCACGCCGCGATCGATGGCGCGGCGGATCAGCTCCATGCTCGTCGCATCGCGGGCCGGGTCATAAGGACCGTTCTTTTCCGAGGCGTCGCCGCCATAGAGCGACGGATGCACGTTGGAGCGTGAGCCCGAAATCAGCACGCCGTCGACGCGGTCGAGGATGGCGTCGATGTCGTTGCCGCTTTCCAGCGCGGGAACGACGATCGCCGTTGCGCCGGCGCCCTTCACCACGGCATTGACATATTGCTGCGGCGTCGCATGCCAGTAATAACCTTCGATTTCGCGCGTGTCGGCGGGAATGGCGATGATCGGGCTGGGCATGCTTGTCTCCGAAGACGTTTTGAACGGCCATCAAGTGGCGCGTCGGCTCTGCGATGTCAATTGTCCGATTTTAAATCCCAGACCCTAACTATCGGTAAGCACTATCTTACTTCGACGGAAGCATTAGGAAAATAAGGAGTTCGCGTCTTGCGGGCGCCGAGGGGCCATGCTTAACATCCGCGTCGGGCGAGGGCCACCTCGCTGGGGAAAGCCAAACTGCAAGATCCGTTCTACTGGGAGGTGTCACATGGATCGTCGTTCATTTTTCAAGAAGGCCGGTGTTACAGCCGCAGGCGCTGCCGCGGCCACAACGCTCGCTGCGCCCGCGATTGCGCAGTCCAATCCGAAGATCACCTGGCGCCTGACGTCGTCCTTCCCGAAGGGATTGGACACGATCTATGGCGGCGGCGTCGATGTCGCCAACCATGTGCGCGCGGCGACTGACGGCGCCTTCGACATCCAGGTCTTCGCCGCAGCTGAAATCGTGCCGGGCCTTGAAGCCGCCAACGCCGCCGGCGCGGGCACGGTGGAAATGGCCCATACCGTGCTTTACTACTATTATGGCAAGGAGCCGACCTATGCGCTCGGCGCCGCCATCCCCTTCGGCCTCAACGCCCGCATGCAGAATTCCTGGTACTATGCCGGCGGCGGCGATCTGATGAACGAGTTCCTCGCCACCCAGAACCTCTACGGCATGCCCGCCGGCAATACCGGCGTGCAGATGGGCGGCTGGTTCCGCAAGGAGATCAACACGCTCGAAGATCTCAAGGGTCTCAAGATGCGCATCGGCGGCCTGGCCGGCAAGGTGATGGAGCGCCTCGGCGTCGTGCCGCAGCAGATCCCCGGAGGCGACATCTATCCGGCGCTTGAAAAGGGCACGATCGATGCGGCCGAGTGGGTCGGCCCCTATGACGACGCCAAGCTCGGCTTCAACAAGGTCGCCAAATACTATTACTATCCCGGTTTCTGGGAAGGCGGCCCGGTGGTTCACGCCGTGGTCAACCTCGCCAAGTGGAACGAACTGCCAAAGCATTATCAGGCTGTTCTCTCCGACGCCTGCGCGACGGCCAATTCGATCATGCTCGCCAAATACGACGCCAAGAACGCGGTTGCGCTCAAGGAGCTGGTCGGCGGCGGCGCGGTGCTGAAGCCTTACAGCCAGGAAATCCTCAATGCCGCCTATGAAGCCGCGTTGACGACCTATGCCGAGCTCAGCGAAAAGAGCCCGCATTTCAAGAAGATCTACGATCACCAGCTGGCCTTCAAGAAGGACGCCTATCTCTGGGCGCAGATCGGCGAATACACCTTCGACACCTTCATGATGATCCAGCAGCGCGCCGGCAAACTCTAAAGACTCAAGCGAGAATTCATCCGGCCCGGAGCCTTCGCGGTTCCGGGCCGTTTTTTTGTTTTTCGGCGTCGCGTTTAATCGATTTTATGTCGCCTGGCGGCCTGCGTGAGATTGCGCGCCCCTAGACCTTTGTGTAAGGCCAGAGTCAGAGCCTAGGTTCAGCCTGTGGCCCCAGGGGAGTAGGACAAGGCGCGTGAAACAGGTTTCAGCGCCTTATGAATGGGAGAATTTGAATGGCCGAACATCATTCCGGACCGGCAGAAGTTGGCGCCTCCATGGATTACGCCGAACATGAGAAGACCTATAAGGGTTTCCTCTGGGCCGCCAAATTCGGCACGATGGCCATTGTCGTGCTGCTGATCGCAATGACGGTCGGTTTCTTCACCGGCGCGGGCGTCTTCTTCTCCCTCCTGCTGTTCATCGTGCTCACGCTGGCCGGCTTCTTTTTGATCTGACATTTCGATCCGCGCGAAATCTCGCCGGCCGTGACTGCGGCTGGACCCTTTCGCGCGCCTATCATCTGGTGAAGAGGAGAGCCGGCGCGTGGGCAGTCTGGTGTTTGTGGCCAAGGAGATCGAGGGAGGCGAGCCGCGCGTGGCGGCGTCTCCCGATACGGTCAAGAAAATGAAGTCGCTCGGTTTCGACGTGATCGTCGAAGCCGGCGCAGGGACGGCCTCGCGCATCCCGGATGCGGAATTCGAGAAGATGGGCGCGCGGATCGGCGCTGGGTCTGACGCCGCGTCCGCCGATGTCGTGCTGAAAGTCCGCCGGCCGACCACAGCGGAACTCGCCGGCTACAAATCCGGCGCCATCGTGCTCGGCGTCATGGATCCCTACGGCGCCGACGAAGCGATCGCGGCCATGGCGTCTGCCGGCGTTTCCGCTTTCGCCATGGAACTGATGCCGCGCATCACCCGGGCCCAATCCATGGACGTGTTGTCGTCCCAGGCAAATCTGGCGGGCTATCAGGCGGTGATCGACGCTGCGGCGGAATATGATCGCGCCATGCCGATGATGATGACCGCCGCCGGCACCGTTCCGGCCGCAAAAGTCTTCGTGATGGGCGCTGGCGTTGCGGGTCTGCAGGCCATCGCGACTGCTCGCCGCCTCGGCGCGGTGGTGTCGGCCACCGATGTGCGTCCCGCCGCCAAGGAGCAGGTCGCCTCGCTGGGAGCTAAGTTCATCGCCGTCGAGGACGAGGAGTTCAAGGCGGCCGAAACCGCGGCCGGTTACGCCAAGCCGATGTCTGCGGAATACCAGGCCAAGCAGGCCGCGCTGGTCGCCGAGCATATCGCCAAGCAGGATATCGTCATCACCACCGCGCTCATTCCCGGGCGTCCGGCGCCGCGGCTCGTCAGCCGCGAGATGCTGAAGGCGATGAAGCCGGGGTCTGTGGCGGTCGATCTCGCCGTCGAGCGCGGCGGCAATATCGAGGGCGCTGTCGCGGGCGAGGTTGTCGAGGTCGAGGGCGTGAAAGTCATCGGCCACCTCAATGTCGCCGGCCGCATCGCCGCGTCCGCCTCGCTGCTCTACGCCAAGAACCTCGTGACCTTCCTTGAGACCATGGTGTCGAAGGAGACGAAGACGCTTGACCTCAATATCGAGGACGAACTGGTCAAGGCGACCATGCTGACCCATGGCGGCAAGGTGGTTCACCCCAATTTTGGCGGCGCGCAGGGAGGCTGAGATGGCGACGGAAACTCTGGATAAAGCTCTACAGAATCTCGACGCGGCGGTGGCAGCCGTGCATCAGGCCGTCGAAACGCAGCCGTCCATCGCCGATGCGGCGCATGCGCTGTCGGGCGGGGCGATCGATCCCTTCGTCTTTCGGCTGGCGATCTTCGTGCTGTCGATCTTCGTCGGCTATTACGTGGTCTGGTCGGTGACGCCGGCGCTGCACACGCCGCTGATGGCGGTAACCAACGCGATCTCCTCGGTGATCGTGGTGGGCGCGCTGCTCGCAGTCGGTCTGTCGGCGAGCGGTTTCGCCACCGGCTTCGGTTTCGTGGCGCTGATCCTCGCTTCGATCAACATTTTCGGCGGCTTCCTGGTCACCCAGCGTATGCTCGCCATGTACAAGAAAAAAGAAAAGTAAGGGGCGAAATCCATGTCCGTCAATTTCGCAGCCTTTCTCTATCTCGTCTCCGGCGTGCTGTTCATTATGGCGCTGAGGGGGCTCAGCCATCCCTCCACCAGCCGGCAAGGCAATCTCTACGGCATGGTGGGGATGGGCATCGCCATCGTCACCACGCTTTTGCTCGCCAAGCCGACATTCGGCGGGCTGGCGCTGATCATTCTCGGCCTCGCCATCGGTGGCGGCCTGGGCGCGGTCATCGCCCGGCGCATCGCCATGACCTCGATGCCGCAGCTCGTCGCGGGCTTCCACTCGCTGGTCGGTCTGGCCGCGGTGCTGGTGGCGGCGGCGGCGCTTTATGCGCCGTCCTCGTTCGGCATCGGCGAAGTGGGTCAGATCCATGGCCAGGCGCTGGTGGAAATGTCGCTTGGCGTCGCGATTGGCGCGATCACCTTCACCGGTTCGATCATCGCCTTCCTGAAGCTCGACGGGCGCATGAGCGGCAAGCCGATCATGCTGCCGATGCGGCATCTGATCAACATCGCGATTTTCGCGGCGATCGTGGTGCTGATCGGCGTGCTGGTGGCGAGCGAAAGCCATTTCGTATTCTGGCTGATCGTGGCCCTGTCGTTGGCCTTCGGCGTGTTGCTGATCATCCCGATCGGCGGCGCCGATATGCCGGTGGTGGTGTCGATGCTCAACTCCTATTCGGGTTGGGCGGCGGCCGGCATCGGCTTCACGCTCGGCAATCTGGCGCTGATCATCACCGGGGCGCTGGTGGGTTCGTCTGGCGCGATCCTCAGCTATATCATGTGCAAGGGCATGAACCGCTCCTTCGTCTCGGTCATCCTCGGCGGCTTCGGCGGCGATGCGGGGGCTTCCGCCGCGGCCGACAATTCCGACAAGACGGTGAAGCAGGGGTCGGCCGACGATGCCGCCTATCTGATGGCCAACGCCTCCAAGGTGATCATCGTGCCGGGTTACGGCATGGCGGTGGCCCAAGCCCAGCATGCGCTGCGCGAAATGGGCGACAAGCTCAAGGAAGCCGGCGTCGAGGTGAAATACGCGATCCATCCGGTCGCGGGCCGCATGCCCGGCCATATGAACGTGCTGCTCGCCGAAGCCAATGTTCCCTATGACGACGTGTTCGAACTCGAGGACATCAATTCGGAATTCGCCCAAGCCGACGTCGCCTATGTCATCGGGGCCAATGACGTCACCAATCCGGCGGCGCGCGACGACAAGTCCTCGCCGATCTACGGCATGCCGATCCTCGACGTCGACAAGGCCAAGACCTGCCTGTTCGTCAAGCGCTCGCTCGGCTCCGGCTATGCCGGCATCGACAATACGCTGTTCTACAAGGATGGCACGATGATGTTGCTGGGCGACGCCAAGAAAGTGACGGAGGACATCGTCAAGGCGCTGGCCCACTGACGTTCCGACATCGCGGTTTGCTCAAAACCCCGCCCGCAACGGCGGGGTTTTTCATTTGCACGTTTTGCGCGATCCCGATAGCATCGATACGCTTGTTTTCGTCATTAAATGTAGTTACATTAAATGAAGATCGTTTGGGACGAGGTGAAGCGGCAGGCGAATTTGCGCAAGCACGGTTTTGATTTCGCCGGGTTGGATGTAGGTTTTTTCCTCACTGCTGTGATCCGGCCGGCGAAACACGGTCGTCACAGGGCGATCGGGCGTCTGGAAGATGGGTCAGTGGCGGTCATCTTCGCTTATCTCGGGCGTGAGGGCATCTCGGTGATTTCCATGCGTCCGGCCAGCTTGCGTGAAAGGAGACTGCTTGATGAGTGACGGCAAGAAAGCTCTCGCTGATGACATGATCAACGGTTTCCCGCGGGAAATCTGGGAAGAGGTGTCCGACAATCCCGAATGGACGGAAGAAGATTTCAAGCTGGCGCGGCCGTTCCGCGAGGTGTTTCCGGAACTCGCCGCAGAGATCGAGCGCAGCCGGGGGCGTCCGGTGTCCGAAAACCCCAAGAAGCAGGTGACGTTGAGGCTCGATGCCGATGTCGTGGCGCGCTACAAGGCGGGCGGCAGGGGATGGCAGAGCCGCATGAATGCGGATCTCCGCAAGGCGCTCGGTCTCTGATCACGAAAAGCGCGACAGGCGGTAGGAAGCCAGCAGCGGTTCGGATATTCCGTCCAACACTTCCTTCGCCGCGAATTCACCGAGCGCGGGGGCGAGCGTGATGCCGGAATGGGTGACAGCGACGTATAGACCTTCAACCCCGTCGGCGCGGCCAACGATCGAGAAACCATCCTCCGGGATCGGGCGATAGCCGATCCGGTAGCCTTCGAGTTCCAGCTGTTCGCCACCGACGAGGCGCGAGCACATGTCGTCGAACACGCGCCTGGCGGTGGCGGCGGGATCTGCGCCGGGGTCCGTGCCGTTGAAGGAGGTGGAGGCGATGATGCGGCCGTCCGGCGCCTGTCGCATCTCCATTTGCGGCGCGACGACGATATGCTCGAGCATGGGTGGCGCGGGTTTGGTGTCGATGATCAGGCCGGGCGAGGCGCTCATCGGAATCCGGACGCCTGCGGTGGCGGCCAGATCGGCCGTTGCCGCGCCGGCAGCGAGGATAATCTCGTCGGCTTCCGTCACGCCTTCCTCTGTCACGACGCCGACGACCCGCCTATCGCGCAAAGCGAGCGCGGAAATCTCGACGCCCGTGCGGATCTTCGCGCCGAGCCGTTCGGCATCCGCCAGCAGCGCAAGCGCCACGGGGCGGGGCTCCACCATGCCTTCTTCATCGATCTTGAGCGCCCATTCCGGAGCGTGCTTGATCGCCGGCTCAATCCGCTGGACTTCCTCACGCAGGATTCGCTTAACGCCGTATCCCCAGCCGGTCTGTTCCACCGCAAATTTTTCGAGCTCTTCCGGGGGCAGGACGTAGCAGATCGAGCCGCACCATTCGGGGGCAACGCCGGGCACGGCGGCGGCAAGCCTGCGCCAACCGGTCATGGCCGTGATGCGCAGACGGAAATAGGGTTCGGGATTGCCCCAATTGGCGTTGATCCAGGCGAAGGAATTGGGCGTGGCGACGCCGCCGGGCTCGCCGCAGAACACCGTGACCCGCGCGCCCGCCTTGGCGAGATGCCAGGCGATGGAGGCTCCGATGACGCCGCCGCCGATGACGATGATCTGTTTGCCCGACATCCCGATTCCCTCTGTTGCGCCGCCAACTTATCGCCGGAGGAGGAGAAGGGAAGGTCTAGCTTTCCATGGGATAGGAAACGAAGGCGAAGCGCCGGCCATCCGTCGACCAGCTGTTGACGTTGATCGTGCCTTGACCGCCGAAGATCTTCGCGACTGTTTCCGGAGCCGCCCAGTCGCCCTTGCGCACGAGGCGCAACTCGACAGGACGGTTCTCCGGATGGCCTCGGGTTCCTTCGGGATAGGAGAGGTAGCAGGCGAGGTCGCCTCTGGGCGCGAGATGGGGAAACCAGTTGACCCGGGAGTTGAAGGTCAGCTGCTCAAGCGCCGAACCGTCCCGCCTCATCCGCGCGATCTGCGCATGGCCCGGCATGGCGCTGAAGCGCTCGGTGTTGAAAAAAATCCAGTCGCCGTCGGGAGAATATTCGCATCCGTCGGCCGGCTTGTCGCCATAGGTCAGCTGTCGCAAATCGCCGCCGTCGGCATTCATGGCGTAGATATTGGCGGCGCCCCAGGGGCCATGCGGTCCGGGCGCAACGCCGACAAAGGCGAGTTCGGTCCCATCAGGGCTGACGCCATGCAGGAAATGCCGGAGCGGCCTGTCTGGATCGGGACGGCTCACGGGCCAGAAACGTCCGGTGGAGAGCGACAGGCCGTAGATGCGCCAGTCGTAGCAGGACACGTAAACCGTATCGCCGTCCGGCGCTGGCACGTGATCATTGTTGACGAAGGGCAGACCGGGAGTGTCGAGTTGTAGAAGTTCTCCACCGTCGAGATCGAGCGTCCAGAGCAGCCCGTCGCCGTTGAGAAGCAGCCGGTCCGGCCAAGGCCAGTTGGGCGCTTCCAGGAGGAGATTCCGGGTGCGGTAAACTTCGGTCGTCTGGCCGCGATCGGCGTCGAAGATATGGACGGCGCAACTCTGATCGGCCGAGAGCCGTCGGTGTTGCGTCTGGACAACGCTGTCAGCCACGCCGATCCTCCTTCGAACGGGCCTGCATGAAAAAGGCCGCTCGCGGCGGCCTCATTCGATCACTGCGCGGGCATGCCCGTCGCTGCGCGCGTTCTCGCGACGCCGTCTCGGGCGGGCTGATATTTCAGGTCGAGCGACAGGGCGTGAGCGTAGGATTTATAGGCGCGGCGCATGTCGCCCTTGCGCTCGTAGATCAGCGCCTGGTTCGCCCAGGATTCGGCGAGCGATCCGTCGAGTTCGATGGCGTGATTGAAGTCTGCAAAGGCGTTGTCGTCGTCGTTCATCGCCACGTAGGAGATGCCGCGGCCGTTATACGGTTCGGCGGAACTCGGCGACAGCGAGATGGCGGTCGAGAAGTCTTCGATCGCTTTGGCGTGATTGCCGCGCTTCTGATAGATCAGGCCGCGATTGTGATAGGCGCGCGGATCGGTGGTGTCGAGCCCGATCGCCTGGTTGTAATCGTTCATCGCCGCGTCGAGCTGCCCGGCCTGGCGGTAGACATTGCCGCGGCCAATGAAGGCGACGTCGTAGCGCGGGTTGAGCTTCAGCGCCATGTTGTAATCGGCCAGCGCCGCTTCCGGCTGGCCCATATTGCGGTAGATCAGACCGCGATTGGCGTAGGCCTGAAAGAAACGCGGGTTGAGCGTGAGAGCCTGATTGAAATCCGACAGCGCGCGCTTGAACTCGCCGGCGCGGCCGTAAGCCGAACCGCGGGTGTTGTAACCTTCGGGATCCTGCGGATTGCTGTCGATCACGGCGGTCAGCGAGGCGATGTTCTCTTCGCCGCCCTGCGCCTTGTTGATGCGGATCGTATCCGTCGTATCGGTGGTGTTGCAGGCGGCGAGCGCCAGCGACAGCCCCGTCATGGCCAGGCCGATACGGACCTTTCGACCCAGGCCGCCGGCCTGTGCGAGGAGGGAAGTGGCGAGGCTATTGTGTCGGAGCATGATCGGTTCTTCGCGCAAGCTGCCGGAGCAGGGGACAAGTAAAAAGGCGGCGGCGAATCATATCGCCCCCGCCAGACAGCATCGAATTTCGTCAAGACGACGGCGGATTAGCGCGCAGCAGCGCGACCCGTCACGAGGCCTTCGCGCTGGGCGCGCTTGCGAGCCAGCTTGCGGACGCGACGAACAGCCTCGGCCTTTTCGCGAGCGCGCTTCTGCGACGGCTTTTCGTAGTAGTCGCGCATCTTCATTTCACGAAAAATGCCTTCGCGCTGCATCTTCTTTTTCAGAGCGCGGAGAGCCTGATCAACATTGTTGTCGCGAACCAGTACCTGCACGTTAATCCCGTTCCTTATCTCGAGTTGAGTCCGGCCTTGTCGGCTGCGGAGCAAGCAAAATAAATTCGCTGGGCCGGCTGGCCAAGCGATTGAGGCAAGCACCTACCAGATCGAACGCGGCAAGTCCAGTGGTTCGCGTCATATTTTGAACCGCATGCGCCGGTTATACAGCGTGTCGCAGCTTTGGCGGAGACCCGCCCGACTGCGTCGCAAAATGGACGTTGTCAGAACATCTTTTTTGCGATTTCCTCAGGCTCATCAAGGCTGCTGACGCCGGTATCTGGAGCAAATTCGCGATGCGCAAATATTCTGTTTTCGCCGTCGCCCGCGAGGCCCTTCGCGGGCACACGGGCTGGGAAAAGCAATGGACGTCGCCCGAGCCGAAAAAGGAATATGATGTCATCATCATCGGCGGCGGCGGTCATGGCCTCGGCGCGGCCTTCTATCTCGCCAAGGAGCATGGAATCACCAATGTCGCGGTGATCGAGAAGGGCTGGCTCGGCGGCGGCAACACCGGCCGCAACACCACCATCATTCGCTCCAACTATCTCTATGAAGAGAGCATGGACATCTATGAGCATTCGCTCAAGATGTGGGAGAACCTGTCCCAGGAGCTGAACTACAACGTCATGTATTCGCCGCGCGGCGTGATGATGCTGTCGCATACGGTGCATGACAAGCAGACCTTCATGCGCCATGTCCACGCCAACCGTCTCTACGGCATCGACAATGAGTGGCTGACGCCCGAGCAGGCCAAGGATTATTGCCCGCCGCTCGATATCGCCGCTTCCGCCCGCTACCCGATCAATGGCGCAGCGCTGCAGCGTCGCGGCGGCACGGCCCGCCATGACGCTGTCGCCTGGGGTTACGCCCGCGCCGCCACCGATCGCGGCGTGCATGTGATCCAGAACACCGAAGTCACCGGCATCCGCCGCGGACCCGATGGCGCCGTGATCGGCGTCGAGACCTCGCGCGGCTTTATCGGCGCCAAGAAGATCGGCGTGTCGGCCTCGGGCCACAACACGGCGATCATGTCCATGGCCGATGTCCGCGTGCCGCTGCATTCCAACCCGCTGCAGGCGCTGGTGTCCGAACCGATGAAGCCGATCTTCCCCTGCGTGGTGATGTCGAACACGGTTCACGCCTATATCTCGCAGTCCGACAAGGGCGAACTGGTGATCGGCGCCGGCACCGACCAGTATGTGTCCTATTCGCAGACCGGCGGTCTGCAGATCATCACGCATACGCTCGACGCCATCTGCGAAATCTTCCCGATCTTCCGGCGCGTGAAGATGATGCGCCAGTGGGGCGGCATCACCGACAACACACCCGACCGTTCGGCGATCCAGTCCAAGACACCGGTCAAGGGCCTTTATGTGAATTGCGGCTGGGGAACCGGCGGCTTCAAGGCCACGCCGGGCTCGGCCCATCTCTTCGCCCATCTCATCGCGCGCGACGAACCGCACAAGCTCGCCGCCGGCCTGACGCTCGACCGCTTCCGCTCCGGACGCCTGGTCGACGAAGCCGCCGCCGCCGCCGTTGCGCATTGACAGGTTAGGTCAAGACCATGTTTCTCATCCACTGCCCCTATTGCAACGAAGACCGTTCGGAACTCGAGTTCC
Source organism: Rhizobium sp. FKL33 (assembly GCF_005222915.1). Taxonomy (GTDB): domain Bacteria; phylum Pseudomonadota; class Alphaproteobacteria; order Rhizobiales; family Rhizobiaceae; genus Rhizobium_E. Next base: position 74,433 of record NZ_STFX01000038.1, on the reverse strand, counting down.
GCGGCGTGGGCGACGCCCATATCGACCGTGCGCAGAACATCACCGAAATTTCGGACGAGGAATTCGCCGAGTATTTCTTCATGCGCGACAATCCGAAAGGCCTGATCTACGAGCGCTGGCGCCATATCCATGGCTGCGGGCGCTTCTTCCGCGCCATTCGCCACACCGTCAGCGATCGATTCGTCATGACCTACCGGCAGGAAGAGCCGCGTCCTGACGAGGCGACCGTCCAGGCCAAACTCGCCGGCATTGGAGGCCAGAAATGAGCGGAGCAAACCGTATCGCAGGCAAGGGCCGCCTGACCCCCGCCAAGACCGCCCGTTTCACCTATGACGGCCGCATCCTGACTGGTCTCGAAGGCGACACCGTCGCTTCGGCGCTGCTCGCCAACGGCATTCATCTCGCCGGCCGGTCGTTCAAGTATCACCGCCCGCGCGGCATCCTGACCGCCGGTCCGGAAGAGCCCAATGCGCTGATGGACGTGTCGCGCGATCCGAGCCGCAAGACGCCCAACGTGCGCGCCACTATGCAGGAGCTCTATGACGGCCTAACCGTGTCGTCGCAGAACCGCTGGCCGTCGCTCGCCTTCGACATCGGCGGCATCAACAACCTGTTCGCGCCCTTCTTCGCAGCCGGCTTCTATTACAAGACCTTCATGTGGCCGAAGGCCGCCTGGCACAAGCTTTACGAGCCGCAGATCCGCAAGGCCGCCGGCCTCGGCGTGTCGCCGACGCAGGACGACCCCGATCACTACGCCAACCGCTTCGCCCATTGCGACGTGCTGGTGGCGGGTGGCGGCGCGGCCGGCATCGCCGCAGCGCTTGCAGCAGCTGAAACCGGCGCGAGCGTGATCATCGCCGACGAGCGCGCCGAATTCGGCGGCGCCCTGCATTTCGACACCAACGTCACCATCGATGGCCAGGACGGCTACGTCTGGGCGCAGAAGACGATCGCCAGGCTCAAGGCCCTGCCGAATGTGACCGTGCTGCCGCGCACCACCGTGTTCGGTTATTATGAGCACAATTTCATCGGTCTCGCCGAGCGCGTCACCGACCACATGGCAAAGCCCGCGCCGCATCTGCCGCGCGAGCGTCTGTGGCAGGTCCGCGCCAAGCGCGTGGTCATCGCCACCGGCGCGATTGAGCGCCACATGGTGTTCGACGGCAATGACCGTCCCGGCGTGATGCTGGCGTCGGCGGCCCGGACATATCTCAATCATTACGGCGTGGCCGTCGGCGCCAAGGTCGGCGTCTACACCGCCCATGATTCCGCCTATGAAGCCGCTTTCGACCTCAAGGCCGCCGGCGTCGAGATTCCCGTGATCGTCGACAGCCGCGACAAGCCCGGCGAAGCGGTGCTCGCAAAAGCGCGTTCGATGGGCATCAATGTGCTGACCGGGCATGCGGTGCTGACCACCAAGGGCAAGTTGCGCGTCTCCGCCATGGTCGTGGCGCGCCGCGGCCAGAAGAGCGGCGAAAAGATCGCCGTCGACGCGCTGATCATGTCCTCGGGCTGGACGCCGTCCGTGCATCTCTTCTCGCAGTCGCGCGGCAAGCTGGCCTTCGATGCGGACAACCAACGCTTCCTGCCGGGAACCTATCTCGAGGACTGCATGTCGGTCGGCGCCTGCAACGGCACGAACGGCATCCAGGCCACGATCGACGAGGCGTTGGGCGTCGGCGAGTTGCTCGCCCGCGCCGCCGGAGCCGAGGGCAAGTCCACCCTCTCCATCGCCGCAACCCAGGCCTTTGAATGGACCGGCGGCATGGCGGGCAGCGCCGAAGGCGCCGGCCCTGACGATACCTCGGCCAAGGCATTCGTCGATTTCCAGCACGATGTCTGCGCCAAGGATATCCGTCTCGCCGTTCGCGAAGGCATGCATTCGATCGAGCATGTCAAGCGCTTCACCACAAACGGCATGGCGACCGACCAGGGCAAGACCTCCAATATCCACGGTCTGGCGATCGCAGCGGAAGCGCTCGGCAAGGCGATGCCGGAAGTGGGTCTCACCACCTTCCGCGCGCCCTATACGCCGGTCACTTTCGGGACGCTGATCAACCATTCGCGCGGGCCGCATTTCGACCCGGCCCGCAAGACGCCGATCCATGCCTGGCACGAAGCCCAGGGCGCGGATTTCGAAAATGTCGGCAACTGGAAGCGCGCCTGGTATTATGCGCGTCCGGGCGAAGACATGCATCAGGCCGTCAATCGCGAATGCAAGACGGTGCGCTCGGTCGCAGGCCTGTTCGACGCCTCGACGCTTGGCAAGATCGAAGTGGTCGGCCCCGACGCCGCCGCCTTCATGAACCTGATGTACACCAACTCCTGGGATACGCTGAAGCCCGGCCGCTGCCGCTACGGCATCATGCTGCGCGAGGACGGCTTCGTCTATGACGACGGCGTCGTCGGCCGTCTGGCGGAGGATCGTTTCCATGTCACCACCACCACGGGCGGCGCGCCGCGCGTGATGCATCACATGGAAGACTATCTGCAGACGGAATTCCCGCATCTCAAGGTGTGGCTGACCTCGACCACCGAACAGTGGGCCGTCATCGCCGTACAGGGCCCGAAGGCGCGCGAGATCATTGCGCCCCTCGTCGAAGGCATCGACCTTTCCAACGAGGCCTTCCCGCATATGAGCGTCGCTGAAGGCAAGATCGCCGGCGTGCCGACCCGTCTCTTCCGCATGACCTTTGCGGGCGAACTCGGTTTCGAAATCAACGTGCCGGCCGATTATGGCCAGGCCGTCTGGGAAGCGATCTGGGAAGGCGCCGAGCCGATGGGCGCTTGCGCCTATGGCACGGAAACCATGCACGTGTTGCGCGCCGAAAAGGGCTATATCATCGTCGGTCAGGACACGGACGGCACGCTGACGCCCGATGACGCCGGCCTCGCCTGGGCTGTGGGCAAGAAGAAGACCGATTTCGTCGGTATTCGCGGCTTGAAGCGCCCGGATCTCGTCCGCAGCGGCCGCAAGCAGCTGGTCGGTCTCAAGACCAAGGACCCGCGCGAGGTGCTGGAGGAAGGCGCGCAGATCGTCGCCGATCCCAACCAGCCGAAGCCGATGACCATGCTCGGCCATGTGACGTCGTCCTATTGGTCGGAAAATTGCGAACGCTCGATCGCCATGGCCGTTGTTATCGACGGTCGCGCCAAGATGGGGCAGACGCTGTATGTGCCGATGGCTGACCGCGTGGTCGCCGTCGAAGTCTGCGACGCCGTGTTCTATGACAAGGAAGGAGGCCGCATCAATGGCTGACGCTCTCTCTGCTCTCCGCAAGTCGCCGATCAAGGCGGGCCATGGCGGCTCGGCGGTCGCGTCCGTGACTTTTGCTCCGGCCGCCTCCCGCGCCTCGCTGCGCGCCGGCGCCGACGCCGTCCCCGCTTTGTCTTCGGCGCTCGGCTTGGAACTACCGACCAGGCCCAAGGGCACGGCTTCGGCCGATGGCAAGCATGCGCTGTGGCTTGGTCCAGACGAATGGCTGCTGATCGGTCCCGACGGCGTCGATTTCGTGGCGCTCGCCGGCCAATCCGGCGCGCTGCATTCGGCGGTGGATGTGTCGCATCGCAATGTCGCCTTCGTCATCTCCGGCCCGGGCGCCCGCGCCACTTTGGCCTCGGCCTGCCCGCTGGATCTCGGCGACGCGATCTTCCCGGTCGGCGCGGCCTCGCGCACGGTGTTCGGCAAGGCCGAAGTGGTGATCTACCGCACCGGCGAGGAAAGCTTCCGGCTCGAATGCTGGCGCTCCTTCGGCGACTATTGCTTCGGCATGCTGAATGAAGGCGCGGAAGACGCGGCGATCTGACGGATCGCTTTGCATAGGCATCGCCCTGCGCTATTGTCTGACGACATTCTTGCGTGGGGCGAAGCTCAATGATTTCACTGACGCTGACAGGCGAATTGGAAGAGCGGCTGAAAGCCGCCGCCGACGAGACCGACACGACGGCCCCGGAAATCGTCGCGCGCGCCGTCGAGCACTATCTGGATCTCCGGGAGGTCCGCCTGAATTCCGCCCGCGCCGCTGCGGCGGAGGCGGACAAGGGCTATTTCGTTTCTCAAGCAAAGATGCATGCATGGGTGGACAGCTGGGGGACGGCGGATGAGCTGCCTCCGCCGGAAGCGGATATCAACTGTTTTTCCACGCATTGAGTCCAGATCAGAAAGAGGGCGTATAACCTGATTTTGGGGTCTGTAAAGCTCAATACGAAAGCAACCAAAATGGAAGTCTCATCATGAAGATTGGTAGAGATAAAATTATATACCACTTTCTGCTGGGGCCACTTGGATTCAGATATCGAACGATTATCGCAGCGCTTGTTGCGGCACTCATCAATGGCGTTCTATTTCCCTCAAACCCCTACATATTCGTGATAATTATGGCGCTCTATCTCGCCTTTGGGATGAGTGGCATTGAGCGCAAATTGATACTGAAGTGGCGGCAAAAAAGTAAGTAGAAGGCTTCATTGCGTCCGCTTGTCATCAATCAAACTGACGACGAAACGGACCTTCGAAGCATAGGCCGCCTGCCTGTGGCTTTCACCGGAGGCATACGATTCACCACCCCGCCCACCTGATCCATCGGCCGTGGAAATCTCCGCGGCCGATTTCTTTTTTTGCGCCGCCGGGCCAGATCTCGAGCGTGAGGGCGGCGCCGTCATGGGATCTGTCGTCGGCTTCGAGCGCAAGACGGGCCAGCGGCGCGTCATCGGTGGCGCGCCCGCCGGCGGCGGCGATCAGGGCCTCTCCCTCCGCCTGCAACGCAGCCGGCAAATATTGCCAGGCGATGGTGTGGAAGATCACATGAACGGCGCCGGGGCGCGGTGAGGCGAGGCGGGTTCCAAGCCAGTCGATAGCGTCGGCCTGTTCGACAGTCACGCCATGGCCTGCTGCGATGTCAAGCGCGGCGCGGGTGCGCGACAGACGATCCTGCTGATCCGCCCAGATGTAGGAAAGCATGCGCAGGCGGTGGGCGGAATCGGCGGCATTGACGGGCGCGAGATCGCAGCCGGCGCGCTCCAGCACCGAGATGCGCGCTTCGGGCGGCGTTTCGCCATGCCAGTCCGGCGCGATCTCGACGGGGGAGGCCGGATCGCCCCAGGCAAGGTCGCCGAGGCGGTAACGATAGCGGTCCCATTGCAGATTGAGCCCGGCGCTCGCGCCGACTTCTGACAGGACGAGCGGCTTGCCCATGAGTTCGGCGATGGTCAGGAAACCGGGAAGCAGCGCGCCGGAGCGGCTCACTTCATTGGTTTGCGGCGCGGATTGAAGACGCGCGAGAATGAAGTCGGCATGATCGGTGAGGGCCTTTTCGACGGCGTCCCACAGCCGATCATCCGCCACGTCGTGCGGCGGGTAGACGGAGATGAGATCCGGAGCGAGCCCTTCCAGCACCAGTGCATGCAGGCAACCGGCCAGGCGCAGCGGTACGGAATCCGCCTGGGGCGAGGGGTCGCCCGGCCAGCCGAGCACGCGATCGGCAACCGTGTCCCCGAGCGTCAGACGCGCTGCGGCCAGCCGGCAGAGACGGGCGGTGAAAGGCGATCCCAGCGCCTCGCAGGCGACGGACTGGCGTTCGAAGGCGTGGCGGACGGCGTTGATGGTCATGCAAGATGTCCCTGTGTTCACCGACCGAGGATAGAGCCGATTGACGGCGGCTTCTATGCCGGCGTCTTGCAACTTTGGCGCCGAAACGCTCAGGCGGACGGACCGAGATAGAGGCTCACCGAGCGGGGAGCCACAGTCATGCCGTCACCGACAAGGCATTTCCAAAGCCGCGCGCCGCCGGGCAGACGGATGGGTTTCGCTTCGCTGGCGCGATTGAAAGCGACGGCCAGTGTCGCGGGGCGACCGGTGACGCGGTCATTGGTCTGCAGCGCCATGATCAGCTGGTCGGCGTGATGGGCCTCCCAATCCGCCACCTGCATCGGTTCGCTCTTCGCGGTCAGCCAGGAGACGTCGAGGTCGGTGAGGAATTCCTGGCCCTCGAAGATGGTGAAGCGACGACGCAGCGCTGACAGTGAGCAGGCATGCTCGAAAATGTTACGATCGAGGCTGTCCCAATCGATCCAGCTGAGTGGATTGTCCTGGGCATAGGCATTGTTGTTGCCCTGTTGGCTGCGGCCGAATTCATCGCCCGCCGTCAGCATGATCGCGCCTCGGGACAGGAACAGGGTTGAGAGAAGCGCCATCACATCCGCGCGTCGGCTGGCGTTGACCGTGGCGTCGTTGGTCGCGCCCTCGACGCCGTTGTTCCAGGAATAGTTTTCGTTGTGGCCGTCGCGATTGGCTTCGCCATTGGCTTCATTGTGCTTGTGGGCGTGGGAGACGAGGTCCCAGAGCGTGAAGCCGTCATGCGCGGCGACGAAATTGACGGTGCGGGTGCGGCGACCCTCGTGCCGGCTGAAAATGTTCGACGAGCCTGATAGCGCGGTGGCGAGCGGGCCGATGCGATGATTGTCGCCGCGCCAGAAAAGGCGGATGTCGTCGCGGGCGCGGTCGTTCCACTCCAGGAAGGAGGGCGGGAAATTGCCGAGTTGATAGCCGCCGGGGCCGATATCCCAGGGTTCGGCGATGAGGATGCGATCCTTCAGGATCGGGTCGGCGCGCATGTCCGACAAGAGCATAGCGTCAGAGGTGAAGCCCTGGGGGCCGCGCCCCAGGATCGGTGCGAGATCGAAGCGGAAGCCGTCGATGCCGGCGTGCCGCACGAAATGGCGAAGACTGTCGAGAACGAGATTGCGCACCGGCGCGTGATGGCAGGCCAGCGTGTTGCCGCAGCCGGTGTCGTTGATCAATTCGCCCGGCTTTCCCGGCGGATGGCTGTAATAGGTCAGGCTGTCGAGCCCGCGCATGGAGAGCGTGCCGCCCTCGGCGTCGCTTTCGCCGGTATGGTTGAAGACGAGATCTAGGATCACGCCGAGGCCATGGCTGTGCAGCGTCGCCACGGTTTCGGCGAGTTCGCGCACGCCGCCGGGGCAGAGCCGGGGATCAAGCGCCATCAGCGCGATCGGGTTATAACCCCAGCTGTTTCTCAATCCGAGCGGCGGCAGATGCCGTTCGTCGAGCCAGGCGGTGATCGGCATCAGCTCGAGAGCCGCGACGCCGAGCGTCTCGAAATGGGCGAGAATGGCGGGGTGGGTAAGGGCCTTGATCGTGCCGCGTTCTGCTGCGGGGATATCCGGATGCAGCATGGTGAGGGCGCGGACATTGACTTCATAGACCAGCCCGCCCGGCTTCCAATGCGGCGGCTGGGCATGGATGGGCGACAGATGCTGGAGAACCGCGCGCGGCGCGATGTCTGCAGTGTCGACGCCATAGGCCGCCAGCCGGCGGTCCTGCGCAAAGGGCCGGTCGAGCTCCAGCGCATAGGGATCGACGAGCAGTTTGGACGGATCGAACCAGAGGCCGTGGCCGGGGGCGTAGTCGCCATGGGCGCGGAAGCCGTAGCGCTGGCCGGCGCGGACGTCCTCGACATCGCACCGCCAGACATGGTCGTGACCGCAGACCATGTCCACGCGACGCTCGGCTCCCTCCTTGTCGAACAGGCAGAGGTCGAGTTTGCCGGCATGCCGCGAGAAGACGCTGAAATGCGCGCCGTGCTCAGTCAGCGTGGCTCCGAGTGGATGGTGGGTCATGAGGCGGTCCCTGCGATTCCTGATCCTATCTTACGAGACATGCGTTAAAATACGAGTGCGTGATCGGGCCCGGCAAACAGGCGAAGCTTGACGTCGATCAAGGCGGGAGGCAGTTTCGCGCGCGAAAAGCGAGGGGCATAGGCTTTCAGGTGATCGACATGACCACGATAGAATTCATCTTCGCGATTCTCGCCCTTTTGTTGACGCCGGGGCCGACCAACACATTGCTGGCCGTCGGCGCCGCAGCGGGCGGCTTTCGCGCCTCGCTGCCCTATATGGTCGCGGAAGTCCTCGCCTATCTCATCGTGGTCATTCCGCTCGCCACCGTGGCCGCGCCTTTACTGTCGGACTATCCGATGGCGACCGCCGCGCTCAAGGCGGGGGCGGCGATGTGGATCTTCTATCTCGCCATCCGCCTGTGGTTGCCGGAAGGCGGACAGGCGCGCGCCGTCGGCGCCCGGCATGTGTTCATCACCACGCTTCTCAATCCCAAGGCGGTCATCATCGGATTGGTGATCATGCCGCATGGGACGCTTTTGGACATCGGACCCCGTCTCGCCTTGTTCGCAGGGCTGGTGGCGGCGGCGTCCCTGTCATGGATCGCCTTCGGGGCTTTTGCGCTGAGCGCTGGCGGCAGGTTCAAGCGCGCGCATATGCGCCGTTTGGGCGCAGTCATCCTGGCCGCCTTCTCGGTTTTTCTGACGTCAAGCCTGATCCGCTGACGGTTTGAGCGCGCGCTTGCGCACCACGGTCACTGTGCAGGGCGCATGCGCCGCCACTTCGCCCGAAACGCTGCCGATCAGCGAGCGGATGGCGGAGGCGGCGCGGGCGCCCATGACGATGTGATCAACATTGTTGGCCCGGGCGAAGTCGAGAATGGCGTCGGCCGGATTGACCGCTTCCAGCACGTGATAGGTGATCGCGCCATCGCGCGCCTGTAACGGCGCTGCCCAGCCCTTGAGCTCCACCAACCGGCTCACATGCTTGTTGTTGCCCTCTTCATCAAGGGTGGTGTCGAGGCTGATGCGGTTGATGCGCAGGATATTGAGGCAGGCGATGCGCGCGCCCGGCGATTTCTCGACGATGCGGGAGACGTTCAGCCGGAGCGCGTCGAGGAGATCCTGGTCGGCGCGGGCCAGATCGATGGAGACGAGCACGATCGGCGCGTCGGCATATTGGCCGGCGACCACCTGCGGCTCGACCCGATCCCAGGGCTCTGGATTGAAACGCCGCCGCAGCACGGCGGCGAGGCCGTCGCGCTTGATCCTCTCCGATCGCGCCGTCAGTTTGACCTGGCCGAGATCCTTGAGGTCATTGGCGAGTTGCGCCGCCGTCTGATAGCGCCAGGCGGGATTGACCTCGAGGCATTTGAGGATGATCTCCTGCAGCGCCGGCGGGATGTCCTTGTTCAACGTCCGGGGCGCATAGGGATCGCGCCAGAGCCGCTTCTTGAGCCCTTTCAGCCGTTGCGGATCGCCGAACGGACGCCGTCCGGTGGCGAAGAAATAGAGCAGCGCGCCGAGCGCGAAGAGATCGCTGCGGAAATCAGTGCGTTTGCCCAGGATCTGTTCCGGCGCCATATAGGGCGCGGTGCCATAGGGCAGGCGGAATTCCTCGGCCATCAGATCCGGCAATTGCGTGTGGCAGGCTAGCCCGTAATCGATCAGCACCGCTTCGCCCGTGTCGCGGAAGAGGATGTTGGACGGCTTGATGTCGAGATGCACCACATTCTGGCGATGCAGGTCGTCGAGCGCCAGCGCGATCCGGCGACCGAGATCCGCGACCTCGTGCGGCGGCAGCGGCAGTTTTTCCAGCATCGGATAGAGCGAGGGGCCGGGAACCTGCTCCAGAACGATATAGGGCTGACGGGCGAAATCACCGTTGGCCACGAATTTCGGAACATGCGGGCCGGAGATGCGCGGCAGGATCATCTGCTCCATCTCGAAACTGACGATCGCGGCGGGGTCGTCGCCCTCGCTCATCTTCGGCGTCTTCATCAGCATGGGAAAGGCTTGATCAGGATGCGTCACGCTCCAGAGCCGCGCCATGCCGCCATTGTGCTTGAGGTCGCCGACGACGAAACCGTCGATGATGTCGCCGGGGACAAGGGCGGATTTCGCCATGTCAGCGTCCCGCCATCAATCGTCCGGCGAGGCTTTCCGGCAGGCAGGCGGCGTGGATCTTGCCCACGGTCTTGTCGATGTCGTAGCTGACGCGCAGATAGCGCAGCGTGCGGGCCTCGGTGTCATAGAGCCCGATCGCGGCCTTGGAATTGTCGTCGCGCGGCTGGCCGACCGCGCCCATCACCGCCAGCCAGCGGCGGGAGGCGGAGAGCGGAATCGCCTGATCCGAACAGGGCGTGAAATGCGTGACCTTGCCGGTTGGGGACAGCGAATAGAGGGCCGGGCGGTGGGTGTGGCCGCAGAAGCTCACAGTCGCTTTACAGGCACCGAGATGCCGGGCGGCTTCGTCTGATGACAGCACATAGCGCCAGCGCGCCGGCTCGCTGGCTTCGGCGTGAATGTAGAGACGGTCCTCGTCATTGAGGCTCATCGGCAGCGAACCGAGATAGCGGCGGGCGTCGTCCGAGAGCTGGTTGCGCGTCCAGTCCATGGCGCGCCGGGCGGCGTCGGTCATGGTCTCGGAGGCCTCCTTGCAGGCCTGGTCGTGATTGCCGCGAATGACGAGCGCGCCGGCGTCCTGCAGCGCGCGGGTCTTCTCCACGCACCATTCCGGATCCGGCCCGTAGCCGACAATGTCGCCCAGGATTACCAGACGCTCCGCGCCCAGCCGGTCTGCGGCCGCAAGACAGGCTTCATAGGCTTCGCGATTGGCATGTATGTCCGACAACAGCGCGATCAGCACGATGCGGTCCTCCTCCACCATGAATTTAGCAGAGGAGGCCATGGCTCGCCATTAGCCAAGAGGCTAAGGGTTTCAGGCGGCGCTGACGCCGCGGATGTCCGGGATATGGCCGTCGTCGCCGGCGAAATGAACGCGGTTTCGTCCTGCCGCCTTGGCCTGATAGAGGGCTTTGTCGGCTTCGTTCAGCACATCGTCGATATGGGCGGTCGCAGCCGAGGCCATGGCGACGCCGAAGCTGGCGCTGACAGTGAGATCGACATCGAGATCGCCGAAATCGATGGCGGAGATCGCCTGGCGCAAGCGTTCGGCCACGGCCATGGCCACCTGCGGCGTCGCGCCTTCCAGCAGGACGGCGAATTCCTCGCCCCCCATCCGCGCGATCACATCTCGGTTTCGGAGCGTCCGCCGGCAGGCCTGGGTGACGCGGGTCAGAACCTGATCGCCAACGAGATGTCCGTGCCGGTCGTTGATCTGCTTGAAATGGTCGAGATCGAAGGAAATGAGGGCCACGAAGGGTTTCGCGCCGGGGCTGGGCAACATGAGTTCGCGCGCGAAACTGTAGAATGCGCCTTTTGAGGCCGCGCCCGTGAGCCAATCAAGGCTCGAGCGCAGGCGAAGCTCCATCTGGTCCATGACGATTGCGGCAAGCCCTGCAAGCACTCGTGCATTGGCCTCGGTGAACTCCTGGGTCTTGTAGTCCATCACGCTGAGCGCGCCGAGCGCGAAACCATCCGGCGAAATCAGCGGCGCGCCGGCATAGAACCGCATATGTGGGTCCCCTGTCACGAAGGGGTTCGACGCCGTTCGGGGATCGAGGCTCAGATCTCGAAAAACCAGCGTCGATTTCTCCTGGATCGTCAAGCGACAGAATGAATCCGCGCGGTTGGTCTGGCAAAGCGCCGTGCCGCTTTCGGCCTTGAACCATTGGCGGTCCCGGTCGATCAGGGAAATATGTGAAATCGGCATGTCGAAAATGTCGCGCGCGAGCTCGACGATCCTGCCAAAATGAGCCTCTTGCTCGGTGTCCAAGATGCAATAGCTGGCAAGCGCCTGAAGCCGTAGTTCCTCGGCGCTTGTTGCTTCGCTTTCGTCCTGCATACGTTCCCCCATCAATGAGCAGGGATCTTAGATGGAGATCGTTTAGTTTGCGCTAATTGAGGGGCGCATTCAGCGCCCCTCAATATTGGGATTTAAACGTGGCCTCAGGTTATCACGCTCGGCGCATCGCGGCCGGTTCTCTTTTTGATTTCCGCGATTTCGTCTGCGACGGCGATTAGATCCGCCAACGCTTCCTGCGTGTCGATATCATGGCGGCTGGCGTCCGGTTCGTATCGTTCGATATAGACGCGCAGCGTCGCGCCCGACGTGCCGGTGCCGGACAGACGGAACACCACGCGGCTGCCGCCTTCGAACAGGATGCGGATACCCTGGTTCTTGGAGACGGAATTGTCGACCGGATCGTGATAGGCGAAATCATCTGCCGCCTGGACCTTGAGATCGCCGAAGCTCTTGCTCGGGAGGCTGGCGAGCTGAGCGCGGAGATTGTCGACCAGACCGTTGGCGGCGTCGCTCGCCACTTCCTCATAGTCGTGGCGCGAATAGTAATTGCGGCCGAAGGCTGCCCAATGCTTGGTGACGATGTCCTTCATCGGTTCATTGCGCACCGCGAGAATGTTGAGCCAGAGCAGCACGGCCCAGAGGCCGTCCTTTTCCCGCACATGGTTGGAGCCGGTGCCGGCGGATTCTTCGCCGCAGATGGTCGCCATGCCCTCGTCGAGCAGGTTGCCGAAGAATTTCCAGCCGGTCGGCGTCTCATAGATGCCGACGCCCAGCTTCTCGGCCACGCGGTCGGCGGCGCCGGAGGTGGGCATGGAGCGGGCGATGCCTGCGATGCCCTTGGCGTAGCCGGGAGCGAGGTGGGCGTTGGCCGCCAGCAGGGCGACGCTGTCCGACGGGGTGACGAAAATGCCCTTGCCGATGATCAGGTTGCGGTCGCCATCGCCATCGGAGGCGGCGCCGAAATCGGGCGCGCCATCGCCGCTCATCATCTCGTTATAGAGTTCCTTGGCGTGGACGAGGTTCGGGTCGGGGTGGTGGCCGCCGAAATCGGGCAGAGGAATGAAGTTGCGCACCGAACCTTCCGGCGCGCCGAGCCTGCCTTCGATGATTTCCTTGGCGTAGGGGCCGGTGACGGCGCTCATCGCGTCGAAAACGACGCGGAAGCCCGAGGCGATCTTGGCGCGGATGGCCGGGAAATCGAACAGGCTCTCCATCAGTTCGGCATAGTCGGCGACCGGGTCGATGACTTCGATCTGCATGCCTTCGAGCGTCACGGTTCCCACCGTGTCGAGATCGACGTCGGCTGCGTCGGAGATCTTGTAGCTGGAGATCTTCTTGGACAGATCATAGATCGCGTCGGTGATCTTTTCCGGCGCAGGACCGCCATTGGAGGCGTTGTATTTGATGCCGAAATCTTCGGTCGGACCGCCCGGATTATGCGAGGCCGACAGGATGATGCCGCCGAAAGCGCCGTATTTGCGGATGATGTTGGAGGCGGCGGGCGTCGAGAGAATGCCGCCCTGGCCGACCATCACCTTGCCGAAGCCGTTGGCGGCGGCCATCTTCATGGCGATCTGGATGACTTCGCGGTTGAAATAGCGGCCGTCGCCGCCGATCACCAGCGTCTTGCCCTCAAAGCCTTCAAGGGAGTCGAAGATCGACTGGATGAAGTTCTCGGCGTAATTGGGCTGCTGGAAATGCGGCACCTTCTTGCGCAGGCCCGATGTGCCGGGCTTCTGGTCGGAATAGGGGGTGGTGGCAACGGTCTTGATCATCGCGGTCATACCTTCGCTCGGAGGGTTTCATAGATATGGGCGTATTGGCGGGCGCTGGCGATCCAGGAGACATCCGACCGCATGGCCGCCCGCTGCATGCCCGTCCAGAGTGGATGGTCGGCAAAAAGTTTGAAGGCCCGGGTCAGCGCGCCGTTCAGGCCCGCCTCGGTGACGGGCGAAAACTGGATGCCTGTGGCGACGCCGGCGGTGAGCGCCGCGCCATTGGCGTCGATCACCGTATCGGCAAGCCCGCCGGTGCGCGCCACGATGGGAATGCAGCCGTAGCGCAGGCCATAGAGCTGCGTCAGTCCGCAGGGTTCGAAGCGCGAGGGAATGAGGATCGCGTCGGCGCCGGCCTGCATCAGATGCGAAAGCGGCTCGTCGTAGCCCAGCACCAGGCCGACCTTGTCGGGATGGCGTTCTGCGGCGTCGCGCAACTGCGCTTCGAGCGCGCTGTCGCCGGCGCCGAGAACGGCGAGCGAGCCGCCGTCCGCCACGATGCGGTCGACCGCTGCGGCGATGAGGTCGATGCCCTTCTGATGGGTCAGGCGCGAGATCACGCAGAAGAGCGGCCCTTCGCTCGGCGACAGGCCGAAACGTTTGCGGAGCTTCAGCCGGTTCTCGGTTCGCCGCTCCAGCGTCGACGGTGTGTAGTTCACCGCGATCGCGCCGTCGCTCGACGGGTCCCAGACCAAGGGGTCGATGCCGTTGACGATGCCGCTCAGATTGGCTTCCCGGGCCTGCATCAGGCCTTCGAGGCCCATGCCGTATTGCGGGGTCTTGATCTCTTCCGCATAGGTCGGGCTGACCGTATTGATCGCCCAGGCGGTGCGGAGCCCGGCCTTGAGATAGGCGACGTCGCCGTAATATTCGACATCGCCGGAATGATAGGCTTCAGCCGGCAGTTCCAGCCCGCCGAAGATCCCGCCCCAGAAGCGGCCGGGAAAGGCGATGTTGTGGATGGTCATCAGCGAGGGCACGCGGGCGCTCGCGGGGCTGTATTTCAGATAGACCGGGGCGAGGCCCGCCTGCCAGTCATGGCCATGCAGCAGCTCGGGCGTCCAATCCGGGTCGAGCCCGTTGCAGAGCCGGTTCGCGGCCATGGACAGCGCCGCGAAGCGCCGCCAATTGTCCTCGTGATCGCGACCGCCAGCATCCGTATAGGGACCGCCCGGCCTGTCGAAATAGACGGGTTGATCGAGCACATAGAGATCGAGCCCGGCATGGCGCACAAACAGGATCCGCGCCGGCGCGCCGATCAGGCTCGGCAGCTCGGCGACGACCGTCGCCTCGCCGATCTTGCCGAGCACGGAGGGATAGCCGGGCAGCAGCGTGCGCATCTCCACGCCGAGCGGCGCGAGCGCGAGCGGCAGCGCGCCCGCGACATCGGCCAGGCCGCCGGTCTTGATGAGCGGAAAGACTTCCGAAGCGACCGAAAGGACCTTCATCTGCGCCTCAGCCAAGTCGGTCGATCATCGCCTGGGTGATCAGGCAGATGCCGCTTTCGGTGCGGCGGAAGCGGCGGGCGTCGAGTTCGGGATCTTCGCCGACGACGAGGCCGTCAGGAATGATCACGCCGCGATCGACGACGCAGTTCTTCAGCCGCGCATTGCGATGCACGGTGACCTCGGGCAGCACCACGGCGTGGTCGAGATGCGAGTAGGAATTCACCCGGCAGCCGGTGAACAGCAGCGTGCGGTTGATCGACGCGCCGGAGACGATGCAGTTTCCGGAAATCAGCGAGGAGACGGCGGCGCCGCGGCGTCCTTCTTCGTCATGGACGAATTTTGCCGGCGGGGTGATCTCGGCATAGGTCCAGATCGGCCAGTTGCCGTCATAGAGATCGAGTTCGGGGACGATGTCGGTCAGGTCGATATTGGCCTGCCAATAGGCGTCCACCGTTCCCACGTCGCGCCAATAGGCATGCGTCTCGGTCTCGGCGCGCACGCAGGATTCGGCGAAGCGATGGGCCACGGCCTTGCCGTTCTTGACGATGTAGGGGATCAGGTCCTTGCCGAAATCGCGGCTGGAATTGGGATCGGCGGCGTCGCGGCGCAGGAGATCCATCAGGAACTTGGTGTGGAAGACATAGATGCCCATCGAGGCCAGCGCGAATTCCTCGTTGCCGGGGATGCCGGGCGGATCGGCGGGCTTTTCGATGAAGTCGATGATCACGTCCTTGTCGTCGACATGCATGACGCCGAAGCCGGTGGCCTCCATGCGCGGCACTTCCAGGCAGCCGATGGTAACGTCGGCGCCGGAATTGACGTGCTGGCGCAGCATCAGCTCATAGTCCATCTTGTAGATGTGGTCGCCAGCCAGGATGACCATATATTCCGGGTTATAGGGCTCGATGATGTCGATGTTCTGATAGACCGCATCGGCGGTGCCTTCATACCATTGCGTCTCGGAGACGCGCTGGGAGGCGGGCAGGATGTCGAAGCTCTCGTTTCGCTCGGGACGGAAGAAGTCCCAGCCGCGCTGCAGGTGGCGGATGAGCGAATGCGCCTTGTACTGGGTGGCGACGCCGATGCGGCGGATACCGGAATTCAGCGCGTTGGACAAAGCGAAGTCGATGATGCGGGTCTTGCCGCCGAAATAGACGGCGGGCTTGGCGCGCCGGTCGGTCAATTCCTTGAGCCGGCTGCCGCGGCCGCCGGCGAGAACATAGGCCATGGCGTCGCGCGCCAGGGGTTGAATGCGTTTTTCCGCCATTTGAAGTCCTCCCGTATTATTTCGTCAGTCTGCCAATTCCAGCCACAGCGTGGCCAGCGGCGGGAGCGTGCAATGCGCCGCAGCCCGTCCGAGTTCCCCGGGCCCGGCCTCGACCGCGCCCATATTGCCGATGCCGGAGCCGCCATAGACTTCGGAATCGGTATTCATGATCTCCCGCCACGTGCCCGTTTCAGGCAGCGGGATCCGGTAGTTCTCCCGGACTACCGGCGTAAAATTGGTGATGACCGCGATCGGTTTTTCGCCCGGCGCCTTTCGCAGCCAGACATAGACCGAATGTTCATGCGCGTCGGCCATCAGCCATTCGAAGCCTTCCGGCTCGCAATCCCGAGCGTGCAACGCGGGCTTGTCCTTGTAGAGATGGTTCAGATCACGCACGAGATCCCGCATTCCGGCGTGGTTGGGATAATCGAGAAGGCCCCAATCCAGTCCGCGGGCTTCGGACCATTCGCTCCATTGCGCGAATTCCTGACCCATGAACAATAGCTTCTTGCCGGGATAGCCCCACATGAAGGCGTAATAGGCGCGCAGATTGGCGAATTTCTGCCAGTCGTCGCCCGCCATCTTGGCGATCAGCGAGCCTTTGCCATGCACCACCTCGTCATGGCTGAGCGGCAGCACGAAGTTTTCCGAGAAAGCGTAGAGCAGGCCGAAGGTCAGCTCGTTGTGGTGGTGCTTTCGATGCACCGGATCGCGCGCCAGATATTGCAGCGTGTCATGCATGAAGCCCATGTTCCACTTGAAGCCGAAGCCCAGGCCGCCGTCGTGCACGGGAGCGGAGACTTTCGGCCAGGAAGTGGATTCCTCGGCAATGGTGATGATGCCGTTATGCGAGCCGTAGAGCTGCTTGTTCATCTCCTGCAGGAACTGCACGGCTTCGAGATTTTCGCGCCCGCCATATTTGTTGGGCACCCATTCGCCGTCCTTGCGGGAATAATCGAGATAGAGCATCGACGCGACCGCATCGACGCGGAGCCCGTCGATATGGAATTTCTCCGCCCAGTAGAGCGCCGAGTTGACGAGGAAGCTCGCCACTTCCGTCCGTCCGAAATTGTAGATCGCGGTGTTCCAGTCGGGGTGGAAGCCCTGTCTGGGGTCGGCATGTTCGTAAAGCGCCGTGCCGTCGAAATTGCGCAGGCCGAATTCGTCGGTCGGAAAATGCGCCGGCACCCAGTCGAGAATGATGCTGACGCCGGCTTTATGCGCGCCGTCTACGAAGCGCGCGAAGCCTTCCGGTTCGCCGAAGCGGGCGGAGGGCGAAAACAGGCCCGTGGTCTGGTAGCCCCAGGACGGATCGAAGGGATGTTCGGTGACCGGCAGGAATTCGATATGGGTGAAGCCCATTTCGACGCAATAGGGGATGAGCGTGTCGCCGAGTTCATCCCAGCTCATCATCTCGTTGTCGGCCTTGCGACGCCAGGAGGCGGCGTGGACCTCATAGATCGAGATCGGCTGGCGGCGGGCGTCGATGCTGGACCACCAGGCGCGATGGGCCGCATCCTGCCAATCATGCGCCATTTCACCGGTCGTCACCGAGGCGTTCTTCGGACGGAGTTCGGAGCGCCGGGCGAAAGGGTCCGCCTTCAGCGGCAGAAGCGCGCCGTCCTTGGCGAGGATTTCGAACTTGTAGGTTTCGCCCGCGCCGATGCCGGGAATGAAGATTTCCCAGACGCCGGTGTCGGAGCGGTGCCGCATCACATGGCGGCGGCCGTCCCAGCTGTTGAAATTGCCGACCACGGAGACGCGAGCGGCATTCGGCGCCCAGACGGCGAAATGAAAGCCGTCGGCCCCTTCATGGCGAAGCGGATGCGCGCCGAGGCGATCGAACAGCCGCTGATGCGAGCCTTCGCGCAGATAGAAATCGTCGAGCGGGCCGAGCACCGGGCCGAAGCCGTAGGGATCGACGACATCCCAGGAACCGAGCGCGTTCTGCGCGTGATAGCGCAGCGGCTGCCGGCTCTTGATCGAGACGGGGCCTTCGAAGAAACCGGCCGGATCGCGGCGCGGAATTTCTCCCGCCACATCGCCTGCGAGCGTATAGGCGATCACGCTTTCGGCGCCCGGAATGAACGTCCGGGCGATGAACTGCTTGCCGAATTCGTGCACGCCCAGCACGGCGAAGGGGTTGGCGTGCACGCCGTTGACGATGGCGGCGACTTCCTCATTGAAAATGCGGAAGTCCCTGTTGTCCTTCGGGCGCTCGGCGGAAGGCGCGTTTGCGCCCGCCTCCGCTGAGGCTTCGGGCATGGCCCGGTCGTTCGCAACTCCTCCCCCTGAACCTGTCTTGCGTCCGGCCGTTCCTGCCTTTTGGCTCATCCCGCCCTCCAGATTTCCTTTGCATATTGCCGGATCGTGCGATCCGACGAGAACCATCCCATGCGGGCGGTGTTCTTGATCGCCGTGGAGAACCAGGCGGCTTCGTCCGTCCAGAGCTGGTCCATGTCGCGCTGGGCCGCCGCATAGGCGTCGAAATCGCCGGCGACCATGAACCAGTCATGCTGATAGAGGCCTTCCACCAGGCTTGCGAAGCGGCCGGGATCATCCGGCGAGAAGACGCCGGAGGAAATGGCGTGCAGCGCCTGCGACAGTTCGCGCGAGCCTTCGATGAGCGCGCGCGGATTGTGGCCGTCGGCGCGCGCCTTGGACACTTCCTCGGCGGTCAGGCCGAAGATCTTGATGTTTTCGGGGCCGACGCAGTCGCGCATTTCCACATTGGCGCCGTCGAGCGTGCCGATGGTCAGCGCCCCATTGAGGGCGAACTTCATATTGCCGGTGCCCGAGGCTTCCATGCCCGCGGTCGAGATCTGTTCGGAGAGATCGGCGGCCGGCACCAGCATCTCGGCGAGCGAGACGTTGTAGTTCGGCACGAAGACGACCTTGAGCAGGCCGCGCACGGCCGGATCGGAATTGACGACGCGGGCGACGTCGTTGATCAGCTTGATGATCAGCTTGGCGTTGTGATAGCTCGGCGCCGCCTTGCCGGCGAAGATCTTCACGCGCGGCACCCAGTCAAGTTCGGGACGCGAACGCATCTGATCGTACAGCGCCACCGCCTCGATGATGTTGAGAAGCTGGCGCTTGTATTCGTGAATGCGCTTGGCCTGGATGTCGAACATCGCCGACGGATCGATCTTCAGGCCCATGCGGCTCTGGATCAACTGGGCGAGACGGGCCTTGTTGTCGCGCTTGACCGCAGCGAACTTCTTCTGGAACTCGGCGTCGTCGGCGAATTTGTTGAGATCCTGCAACGCGTCGGTTTCGTCGAGGAATTTGTCGCCGATCGTCTCGCGCAGCAGACCGGTCAGGCCGGGATTGCACTGCTGCAGCCAGCGGCGCGGCGTGATGCCGTTGGTCTTGTTGTTGATGCGCTCGGGATAGAGCTTGTGCAGATCCGAAAACACCGTGACCTTCATGAGGTCGGTGTGCAGCGCCGAGACGCCGTTGATCGAATGAGAGCCGACAAAGGCCAGGTTGCCCATGCGCACGCGACGTTCGCCGCCTTCGTCGATCAGCGAGATCGAGCGGATCTGGGTGTCGGTGAAGTTCTTTTCCTTGCGGGCTTCCAGAAGAATCTTGGCGTTGATGCCGTAGATGATCTGCATATGGCGTGGCAGCAGGCGCTCGAACAGCGGCACCGGCCAGGTCTCCAGCGCCTCCGGCAGGAGCGTGTGGTTGGTGTAGGAGATGGTCTTGCGCACCAGATCCCAGGCGGCGTTGAATTCGTAGCCATGCACATCGCAGAGCAGACGCATCAGTTCGGCGACGGAAACGGCCGGATGCGTGTCGTTCAACTGGATCGACACCTTGTCCGGCAGATTGTCGAAGGTGTTGAACTTCTGGCGATGGCGGCGAAGAATGTCCTGCAGCGAGGCCGATGAGAAGAAAAACTCCTGGCGCAGGCGCAGTTCCTGACCGGCTGGCGTGGCGTCGGCGGGATAGAGCACGCGGGCGAGGCTTTCCGCCTTGTTGCTCTCGCGCAGCGCGCCGATATGGTCGCCGGCGTTGAAGGCGTCGAGCAGGATCGGGT
This sequence comes from Rhizobium sp. FKL33, assembly GCF_005222915.1. GTDB lineage: Bacteria > Pseudomonadota > Alphaproteobacteria > Rhizobiales > Rhizobiaceae > Rhizobium_E. The sequence continues at coordinate 54,339 of NZ_STFX01000038.1, read as the reverse complement.
CGATCGGTTGCGCCGTCCAGAGGCGGAGCGTGTTGACGCGCTTGCCGCGCCAGCCGACGATCGGCGTGTCGCAGGCGACCGCAATCACGCGCTCGGCGGGCTTCCAGACGTAACGGGCGTCGCCATCGGGGGCGAGGACGGATTCGACCTGTCCGCCGAAGCCGACTTCATAGGCGCTTTCGCGGCGTTCGAACTCCCAGGGATTGCCATGGGCGAGCCAGGATTCGGGCAGTTCCACCTGCCAGCCGTCGGCGATCTGCTGGCGGAAGAGGCCGTGCACATAGCGGATGCCGTAGCCATAGGCCGGAACATCGGTGGTGGCCATGGATTCCATGAAGCAGGCGGCGAGACGGCCGAGGCCGCCGTTTCCGAGCGCCGCATCCGGCTCCAGCGCCGCGACGAGGTCGATTTCGACGCCGAGCGTCTTCAGCGCGTCGCGCAATTCTTCCATCAGGCCGAGATTGGACACGGCGTCGCGCATCAGGCGGCCGATGAGGAATTCCAGCGAGAGATAATAGACGCGCTTGCCGCCGGATTCGTAGGTCTGGCGGGTCGAGGCCATCCAGCGGTCGATGATGCGGTCGCGAATCACCAGGATGGCGGCGGTCAGCCAGTCATGCGGCTTGGCGACCTTCACATCCTTGCCGATTCGGTAGGTCAGGCGTTCGACGATGTCCTTGGCGAGCGCCTCGGGATCGGTCGGGCGCGGCGACGGAAAGGGGATTTCGGACGTCTCGGTGTTTGTGGTCATGGTCTTCTCGATGTCGCTACCGAATTGGAGATGTCGATGCAGCCGTTATGCGCATCGAAGGTGACGGGACGATGTGCTGACCGGGATCATGATGTGCGAAAATCCCCCTCGGCCTGGCATTCTTTGGTGTCAATGCGACCCTGCCCAATCTGGCGTTTCCCCTCTGCGATGCCGGTCTGTCCCCGCCGAACATCTTTGTTGTTTTGCCGATAATAGGCATTCCGCGACGACAAGATCAACTGTTGATCGACAAACAAAAAAACCGCCGGCGCGGGGCCGGCGGCAAGTCGTGCGGGCAGGCAAAAGAAAAGAGGCTTACTGAGTGAGCCGCGTGGCCGTTTCGGTGGCGCGTTCGCCGATATATTCGAAGGCGGCGTTGAGGTCGTCGGCGTCTTCGGCGGCGAAATAATGTGCGCTGGTGGTGGCGCAATAATTGAGCAAGGCCTTGCCGCGATCCGGGGCCATGAAGGCGACGGAATAGACCTCGATCCCGGCGGTTCGGGCGGCGTCGCACCATTGTTTGGTGGTGGTGTCGGCCGAGGTGTAGTTGTTGTCGCCGTCGGTCATGAACACGATGAACTTGGAGGGCGTCTGACCGTTTACATTGGCGTGCGCCGCGTCTTCGGTCGAGGCGTTCAGCGCCTGATAGGCGGTCTTGAAGGCTGCGCTGGAATCCGTGCCGCCGGTGGCGGTCAGCGCGTTGATATAGGTCTTGGTGTGGTTTTCGCCCCAGGCCAGATTGACTGGCGTCTGCATGGACGAATTGTAGGACACCGCCGCCGTGCGCACCAGCACCGTATCGGGGTCTGCGCTCGCCAGTTGGCTCATCAGGCTGTTTGCGGCGTTCCGCAGCGCGGTGATCTTGTCGTAATAGGTGTAGCAGGTATAGGTGCGCCGGCCATAGCGGCAGGTATAGGTGCCGGAGACGGTGTTGGTGTATTCCGCCATCGAGCCCGAGCGGTCGAGCACCAGATACATCGACAGCGCGTTCTTGCTTTCGGTGGTCGACATGGTCGAGGCGCTGACGGTGATCCGGCCGCCGTCTTGTCCGAGGAAGTTCGATAGCGCCGAATAGTCGACGTCGTAGCAGGTGGTGACCGTGACGTTGTATTTCTTCGCCGTGCCGACCGTCGTCGTCTCCGTTGCGTCCACATGCGTGCAGGAGGATAAGTCGAAGTCGCTATTTTCTTCTTCTGCTTCATCGACACTGGCCTGATTCGACATCTGGCCCTTGACGAAGTCCACCGCGAAAGCCTCGGCCTGCTCAGTGGTGATCGTCTGTTTGGCGAGAGCGGAGGCTGTAGCGAGCGCCGCCGCATCGGCCGCCGCCTGAAGAGCGTTCTTGTTGGCGATCAATTGCGACGCGTCGATCGCAAGGCCCGCAGCGCCGAGCCCGACCGGCAGGATCAGGGCGCTCATAATAGTGAAATTGCCGCGCTTGTTTTTCAGCAGGCGGCGCAATTCGGTAATACATCTACCGCGTGGTCGCATCATGCTACTCTCGTCATGGAGTGGTCACGACGCAAAAGTTAACAGCGAAATATTGTAGTCCGGTTTCCGCGCATACGCGAATTTAATGCAAATTTTACCGGTGTTTACAGTGGGTTAAAGCTTGACCGGAACAACGTCGACGGCTTGCGTCGTGGTGTGGCTGCCATAGCTCTTGAGCACGCCGATAACGGGGGCGACATCGGCGTAATCGCGGCCGAAGCCGACGCGGATATGGTCCGAACCGGCCATGATGTCGTTGGTGGGGTCCCATTCCATCCAGCCCGTGGCGCGGCCGCACCAGACGCGAACCCAGGCATGCATGGCGTCCGCGCCCTCCAGCCTCTCCTTGCCCGGCGGCGGAATGGTGCGCAGAAAGCCGCTGACATAGCCGGCGGGGATGCCGAGCGAGCGGAGCGCGACGATCATCACATGGGCGAAATCCTGGCAGACGCCCTTCTTGAGTTTGAAGGCTTCCTTGGCGGGCGTGTCGACCTTGGTGGCGCCGGGCAGATATTTGAATTCGCGGTAAATGCGGCTGCAGAGCGCGGTGGCCGCTTCGCGGATCGACATGTCCTGCTTGACGATCGTCTTGGCCCAAGCGGCGATCTCCGGCGCGGGGCCGAGGCGCGGGCTGTCGCTGACGAAATGATGCGGCGATTCCGCCTCGACCGACCAGCAATCGGCGATTTCGGCCCCGAGCTTGGCGACGGTCGGCGAGAAATCGGCCTGCGGCGACGGGTTCTCGACCTGGACGCGGGCCTGGAGCCGGATCTCCATCTTCTCGTGAGGCCGGCGGAAGCTCACGGCGACCGCCGGGTTCTTGAAGAAGTCGACGAAGTCGGAGCGTTCCTCTGGCGGCGGATCGAAGCTGATCGTGCCGGCGATCAGCCGCTGGCCCGGCCCGAGCGTCAGCGGCAGCACGCGCACCATATGGCGGGCGCCGCTGGCCGGGACCTCGTAGAGATAGCCGATCTTCATCGAGATGTCGTAAAGCATGGCGGAGCCTAGCCGATATAGGTGCGGGTGAGGAGATCGGAGAAGGTTTCCATCTCCCGTTCGAGACGGGCGTAGACATCGACCGACATGCCTTCCGGCGTCATCAACGCCAGCGTCGAATAGAGCCTGAGCGCCTCGCGATGCACCGGCGACATCTGGCCGTTGATGATGGCGTTCGGCAACTGCTCCACTTCGGTCTTGATCTCGTTGAGCTGGTAAAGGACCGAACGCGGATTGAGCGGATCGAGCGCCAGGAGATCGGTGACGGTCAGGCGGGCGGTGGCGACATTGTAGCGGCGGCGATGGGTCATGACGCTGTCGCCGATCTCGATCAGCATATCGAGCGCGCCATCGGGCGCATTCGGCCCGGAGAGATGGCCGAGCAGCCTGGACATGTGAAGGCCGCGTTCGAGATAGCGTCCGATCGACAGGAATCGCCAGCCGGTGAAACGATACATGTTTTCATGCACCAGACCGGCGAAGCCCGCGAGCTTGCGCAAGAGCACGGTCATGGCGCTGGTGGCGTCGTCGCCGGGTTGGATCTTCTCGCGGAATTCGCGCGCGGTCTTGGAGAGGTCGTTGAGCGCCAGCCAGCCATCGGGCGAGAAGCGGTCGCGGATGTTCGAGGCCGAATAGAGCGCGCTCGAAATGTTCATCAGCAGGCTTTCGGGCACCACCTCTTCGGTGTCGATGTCGAGCGCCGCCAGATAGTCGGAGACATTGGCGAGCAGAGGCTGCTTCCGGTCGGCATATTCGGCGAAGCGGCCGTGCCAGGCGCGCAGGATGCGCAGCGCGCCTTCCGCCCGCTCGATATAGCGGCCGAGCCAGAACAGATTGTCGGCGGCGCGGCTCGGCAGGCTGCCGGGCATGTTGCGGGTGAAGTTTTCTTCAGACGGCAGCAGCGTCGACCATTTCACCGGCTTGTCGGAGACGATCCAGACATCGGCGACCGAGCCGCCCTTCTGCATGGCGATGGCCGAGACGTCGTCGCCGGCGCCGATGCGGGCGAAGCCGCCGGGCATGATGGTCCAGCCGTCGCGGGTGCGGGCGGCGAAGACGCGCAGACTCATCGGACGCGGCGCGAGCTTGCCGTCGACGAAGGCGGGTGTGGTCGACAGTTTGACGATTTCCTGTCCGACCAGGCGGCCGCCGCGCTCGGCGAGCGTTTTCAGGATTTCCGGGTCTTTTTCCCGTAGCGCGCGGCCCGGCTTGGATTCGCCGGCGTCGTCGAAAAAGGGCAGGCGGGAATAAGCGGGGCCGATCACCATCTTGTCGAGATTGCGCGCGACATGTTCGCGCTCTTTTTTCTGTCCGCACCACCAGGTGGCGATCGACGGCAGCTTGAGATCCTCGTTCAGGAGTCGGCGACAGATGGCCGGCATGAAGGCGAGGAAGGCGCGGGTTTCGAGCAGGCCTGCGCCCAGCGCATTGACGATCGTCACGGTCTCGGCGCGCAGCGCCTGGGTCAGGCCCGGCGTGCCGATCTGCGATTGCTGGTTCAATTCCAAGGGATCGGCGTAGCTGGCGTCGAGGCGGCGCCACAGCACGCTGACCGGCTTGAGGCCGGCGACGGTGCGCACCATGACCTGGCCGTCGACCACGGTCAGGTCCTCGCCTTCGAGGAGCATGAAGCCGAGATAGCGGGCGATGTAGGAATGTTCGAAATAGGTTTCGTTGGCCGGACCCGGCGTCAGGATGGCGATGCGGTCGTCGGCGTTTTTCTTGTAGCTCTGCAACTCATCTCGGAACGCTCCGAAGAAAGAGGCAAGGCGATGGACATGGGTTTCGGCATAGATGTCGGAAAAGGCGCGGGTGGTGGCGACGCGGTTTTCGAGCGCGAAGCCCGCGCCTGATGGGGCTTGCGTGCGGTCGGCGAGAACCCACCAGTTGCCGTCGGGGCCGCGGCCGATTTCAAAGGCGACGAAATGCAGGAAATGGCCGCTGACCGGCTTCACCCCCACCATCGGCCGGAGGAATTCGGGATTGCCGGCGATAAGGCCTGGCGGCAGGAAGCCTTCCTGCACCAGCCTGTTGTCGGAATAGATGTCGGCGGCGATGCGTTCGAGCAGTTCGGCGCGCTGAACGAGGCCCTCGGCCAGGTTTTCCCATTCGCGGGCGTCGACCAGCACGGGAACATGGCTAAGCGGCCAGGAGCGTTCGGCGTTCGGCGCGCCGCCATAGGCGCGATAGAAGACGCCTGCGTCGCGCAGATAGCGGTCGGCCTTGTCGAGACGCCGCTCCAGTTCCGTTTCCGGCATTCGGCCGAGCGAGTCGACGAAATGCCGCCAGACCGGGCGGACCTTGCCGTCCGGCCCGAGCATTTCGTCCGGCGCGCCGGCGATCGGCTTATAGTCGAAACTGCTGTTCGCCAAAGCCTCGTCGTCCTTCCTGCCGTTCGCTTCAATTGCTGCCAATTCAGACTCCTGGCGGCCTTCTGAGATCCAGCGTCAACGGGAACTCGGGATGGGGGTGCTCCGGCCAGAGCTGATAGCGACCGGCCGTATGTCCCCAGGGCTCGAAGCGCGCCAGCCGCCGGGCCTGCGCTTCATATCCGTTGACGGGAAAGGTCTCATAGTTCCGCCCACCTGGATGGGCAACATGATAAATGCAGCCGCCCACTGCCTTTCCCGTCCATTGATCATAGATGTCAAAGGTTAGCGGCGTATTGACCGGCAGAACCGGATGGATGCCGGCAGCCGGCTGCCAGGCCTTGAAGCGCACGCCCGCCACGGCGGGGCCGCCGGCATGGGTCTGGGTCAGCGGCACCGGCCTGCCGTTGCAGGCGACGGTGAAGCGACCGGGATTGGCGTTGTCGAGCTTCACCTGCAGACGTTCGACGGAGGAATCGACGAAGCGGGCTGTGCCGCCCACCGCGCCGGTTTCGCCGGTCACGTGCCAGGGTTCGAGCGCCTGGCGCAATTCGAGCCGCGCGCCTTCGTAGGACACCTCGCCATAGAAGGGGAACCTGAATTCCAGCTGCGCTTCGAACCATTCGGGACGGAAGTCGAAGCCGTGTTGGCGAAGATCGGCCAGCACATCCATGAAATCGGCCCAGACGAAATGCGGCAGCATGAAGCGGTCATGCAGCGCCGTGCCCCAGCGGGTGAAGCTTCCCTCCAGCGGCGCCTTCCAGAAGCGGGCGATCAGCGCGCGGATCAGCAATTGCTGGGCGAGCGACATGCGCGCTTCCGGCGGCATTTCGAAGCCGCGGAACTCCACAAGCCCCAAACGACCCGTCGGCCCGTCCGGCGAGAAGAGTTTGTCGATGCAGATTTCCGAGCGGTGGGTGTTGCCGGTGGAGTCGACCAGCAGATTGCGGAACAGGCGGTCGACCAGCCAGGGCAGGGGCGGCGCGCCCTTGCCGGGGATGGGCACCTGGGCAAGCGCAATCTCGAGTTCATAGAGCCCGTCATGGCGGGCTTCGTCGATGCGCGGCGCCTGGCTGGTCGGGCCGATGAACAGGCCCGAGAACAGATAGGACAATGACGGATGGCGCTGCCAATAGAGCACGATGCTCTTGAGCAGGTCCGGCCTGCGCAGGAAGGGGCTGTCGAACGGCGTGGAGCCGCCGACCACGACATGGTTGCCGCCGCCGGTGCCGGTGTGGCGGCCGTCGATCATGAACTTCTCCGCGCCGAGGCGGCAGAGTCGAGCCTCCTCGTAGACCGCCGAGGTGATGTCGACGCAATCCTTCCAGCTGGAGGCAGGATGGATGTTGACCTCGATCACGCCCGGATCGGGCGCGACGCGAATGACGTTCAGCCGTTCGTCATGCGGCGGGCTGTAGCCCTCGATATGGATGGGCAGCTTGAGGGCGGCGGCGGCGCGCTCGGCCGAGGCGATGAGGTCGAGATATTCCTCGAGCGTCGCCGTCGGCGGCATGAAGACGCAAACTCGTCCATCGCGCACTTCCACGGAAATCGCGGTGCGCACGCGGCCGCCGATCTCCTCATAGGACTGGCCCATGGGCTGGTTGCGCTGGGCGATGTCGCGCTGAAAGGAATGTTCCGGCATCACGCGACCCTTTTCGGTCGAGAAATCCGGCAGCGGCGGCTTCTCGATCATCGGATCGGCAGGATTGATATAGGGATACCAGGAGGGCGAAATATAGGGCAGCGAATTGAGCGGCAGCCGGAAGCCGACGGGACTGTCGCCCGGAATGAGATAGATGCGGCCGCGGCGCGTGCGCCATTGCTCCGACACCCAGGTGCGGCCCGAAACACGCGCCTGCCAGGCCTGCACGGGCAGCACATAGCCGGCCGGCGTCGTCAGGTCGTTGGCGAACACCTTGGCGATGCGGTTGCGCTCTTCGGGATCCTTGAGCTTGGAATTGGAGGGGTCGACATTCTCCGGCAGATTGGCCTCGCGGACGATCCATTCGGCCGGGTCCTCATAGGCCGGCATGACATTGTCGGTCTTGATGTCGAGTTCGACGGCGATGGCCTGCAGGAGGCGTCCCGCATCCTCATGCGTCACCTTGTGATCGCGCGTCTCGATGGCGATGAGATCGGGATTGTTCCAGATCGGCAGCCCGTCGCGGCGCCAGTAGAGCGAGAAGGTCCAGCGCGGCAGGCTTTCGCCGGGATACCATTTTCCCTGGCCGTAATGCAGGAAGCCGCCGGGGGCGAAACGGTCGCGCAGACGGCGGATCAGCGTGTCGGCAAGTCCGCGCTTCATAGGGCCGACGGCGCCTGTGTTCCACTCCTCCGACTGGAAGTCGTCGATGGAGACGAAAGTCGGCTCGCCGCCCATGGTCAAGCGGACGTCCTCGGCCTTGAGATAGGCGTCGACCTCCTCGCCGAGTTCATCGAGCTTCTCCCAGCTGTCCTGCGGGAAAGGCTTGGTGATGCGCGGATGTTCGGAAACGCGCGTCACGGTCATGTCAAAGGCGAATTCCGTCTCCGCCTTGCCGAAATAGCCGCCGGTGATCGGCGCGGCGTTCTTGTAATGCGGGGTCGCGGCGAGCGGGATATGGCTCTCGCCGGTCAGAAGCCCCGAGGTCGGGTCAAGGCCGACCCAGCCGGCGCCGGGAATATAGACTTCGCACCAGGCGTGGAGATCGGTGAAATCGACTTCGGTGCCCGAGGGGCCGTCGAGCGCCTTGAGGTCGGGCGCAAGCTGGATCAGATAGCCGGAGACGAAGCGGGCGGCGAAACCGAGATGCCTCAGGATCTGCACCAGCAGCCAGCCGGTGTCGCGGCAGGAGCCTTTCTTCGTTTTCAGCGTTTCATCCGGCTCCTGAACACCGGGCTCCATGCGGATGACATAGCCGATTTCCTGCTGCAGGCGCGCGTTCAGCGCCACGACCATGTCGACCGTGTGCTGGCCCTCGGTTCGATCGAGCGTCTTCAAGAAGGCTTCGAGTAGCGGGCCGGTCGGTTCTGGCTTGCGGTAGATCGACAGGTCCTCGACGAGGTCCTCGGAGTATTCGAACGGCCAGCTCTGCGCCGACTCCTCCACGAAGAAGTCGAAGGGATTGTAGACCGTCATATCGGCGACGAGGTCGACTTCGATCTTCAGTTCCGTCACCGGCTCGGGAAAGACGAAACGAGCGAGGTAGTTGCCGTAGGGATCCTGCTGCAGATTGACGAAATGATTGGACGGCGTGACTTTCAGCGAATGGCTGAGCACCTTGGTCTTGGAATGCGCCGCCGGTTTGAGACGGATGATCTGCGGGCTCAGGACAACTGGATTGTCGTATGTGTAATGCGTGAGATGATAGATGCTGGCCTTGATCGACATATGCGCGGTGGTTCCCCTTGTTTGAACAAGAGTTTGTGCAATGCAGCGGGGGAAAGCAAGCGGCAATTCCCGCTTGCCAAAAGCAAATTCACCGAGACGTTTCCGCCTCTTTCAGGCGGATAGAGGCGGGTTTTCCGCTTCGATCGCGGCCCAATCGTCGCAAAGGATCATTTCCGCCGGGATGTTCACATCCTTCGTCCAGCCATAGACGCAGAGAAACGGAACATCCCCGGAACGAAAAGCGTGCGGAGCCCAGGCTTCGTTCCAGACGGGCTCATGCGCCGGCCGCCAATCAAGCGGGTCGCCGGGCCTGAAACGCCAGCCGTTCGGGCCGGTGAAGGGGGCGTAGAGTTCCGGCGCGGCGTGTTTGTGGTCGCGGTAGAGAATGTTTGCGCCAAAGCCGAACAGACCGAGATCGAAATCCTCCGCCTGGATCAGCCCATGTTCGCCGATCAGGATCGTCGCGCAGTGATTGGTGGCGTAGGTCTCGCCGATGATCTCGCGCGGATAGGGATCATAGGCGCGCCAGTCGAGATAGGGCATGGCGGCGCGGATGGCGCCGGCAAGCAGCGCCTCTCCGTTGGCGGCCATCCAGCCGAGCGCCGCGTCGACGTGTTCGACAGCCGCAATCCGGTTTGGCGCTTTCTCCCGCAGCGGCCCGTCGCGGAAACGAGTGATGCCGGCGCGGACGTCCGCCACGCCCCCACCACTGAAACGGTCAAGATAATCATCCAGCGCCGCGATCAGCGTGCGGACAGTCTGTTCGCGGTTCTGGGCAGCAGACATCAGACTATCCTTTTCACGCCCGGCAGAACGCAGAGCATTTCATAGAGGATATTGGCGCCGATCAGCGCGGTGTTGCCCGAGGGGTCGAAAGGCGGGGAGACTTCGACCAGATCGCCGCCGACGATGTTGAGGCCGGCCGCGCCGCGGACGATTTCCAGCGCCTGCCAGGTGGTGAGCCCGCCGACCTCGACTGTGCCGGTGCCCGGCGCGAAAGCTGGGTCGAGACTGTCGATGTCATAGGTGAAATAAACGGGCGCGTCGCCGATCTTGGCCCTGATGTCGGCCATCAGCGGCGTCATGGATTTGCCCCAGCAGTCCTCGGCCTGCACCACCGTCCAGCCCTTGGAGCGGCCCCAGTTGAAATCGTCAGGCGAATAGCCCGATCCGCGCAGGCCGATCTGGAAGACCTTGTCGTTGATCAACAGGCCGTCGTCATAGGCGCGGCGGAAGGGCGTGCCATGGGCGATCTTCTCGCCGAACATCTCGTCATTGATGTCGGCATGGGCGTCGATATGGATCAGCGCCACGGGGCCATGCTTCTTGGCGATGGCGCGGAGGATTGGATAGGTCAGCGTATGATCGCCGCCCAGCGTCAGCGGGATGCAGTCATGACTGAGGATCTCGTCATAGGCTGCGGTAATGATGTCCACCGTCTTCTTGAGGTCGAAGGTGTTGATCGCGACATCGCCGATATCGGCCACCTGCAGACTGTCGAAGGGGGCCGCGCCGGTCGCCATGTTGTACGGCCGGATCATGCAGCTTTCCTGGCGGATCTGGCGGGGCCCTAGCCGCGTGCCGGAGCGGTTGGACGCGCCGATATCAAGCGGAATGCCGACGAAGCAGACGTCGAGGCCTTCCGCTGTCGGCTGCGTCGGCAGGCGCATCATGGTCGAGGGGCCGCCGAAGCGCGGCATCTCATTGCCGCCGAGGGGTTGGTTGAACTGGGTCATGGTGTTCTTCCTTGTCATGAAATCTGTTCGCCCCTCGCAAACGCGCCGACCCTTTTCGGGTTTGGCTCATCATATTTTCAGGGGCGAAACCTTTTGCACGACGTCATCCTCGGGCTTGTCCCGAGGATCCGCAAGCGGATGAACTTGCGTTTCCTCGCTTGCTCAGCAGATCCTCGGGACAAGCCCGAGGATGACGACTGCGGGGTATTCGACCTCGTCATGCCTAGACCGGCAGCATCAAGAACCCGCCTTCACCGCCTGATCCCGCACGTCCGGGCCGAACAGCACGAGCGTCGGCTCGGTGTTCTTGGCGGCCGCTTCGACGAGGTCGAAGAGGTCGTCCAGCGTCTCGGCGCGTGTGGTTTCCCAGCCATAGGCCTGGCCGAGCGCCAGGAAATCTGGCGTGAACAAGTCGACGCCGAGCGGCGGGATGTTCTGCGACACCATATAGGATTTGATCTCGCCATAGCCCTTGTTGTCGTAGAGCAGCAATGTCACCGGAAGACGCGCTTCCATGGCGGAGGCCAGTTCGGCGATGGCGAACTGCACGCCGCCGTCGCCCGCAAGCGCGATGACCGGCCGTTCGGGCGCGGCGCGCTTGGCCCCGATCGCGGCGGGCAGGCCGTAGCCGAGCGTGCCGTAACCGGTGGCGGAGTTGAACCAGGAGCCGGTCGCGGCCGAGGCGTAGCCGAGATTGCCGGCATAGACGAGCTGGGTGGAGTCGCCGACGAAGATGGCGTCGGGAACCCGGTCGCGGATCGTCTCCAGGATCTTGAGATCGCCCAGCATCTGCGGCGAGAGATCCTGGTTGGGATTGGTCGCGATATGGGCGGCGCGGGCCGAGCCGTTGCGCGACGCCGGCTCGATGAGGGCGGCAAGGTGTCCGGCGGCCTCGGCGCTGTCGGCGACGATGCCGATTTCGGGCAGGATGGTGCGCATGATCTGGGTCGGGTCGATGTCGATGCGGATCAGGCGGCCCGGAATGGTGAAGAAGCCGTCTTCATACATGTCATAATCGGTTGGGCCGAATTCGGTGCCGATGGCGAGCGCCACGTCTGAGGCCTCGATCATCTGCCGCGTGGCGGAGTAGCTCGCCGACAGCGACACGGCGAGAGGATGGCCGACGGGGAGAAGGCCGCGGGCGTTGGTGGTCATGACCACGGGGGCGTCGAGCATTTCGGCGAGCGAGCGGACCTCGTCGGCCGCACGCACCGCCCCGCCGCCGACGAGGATGACAGGGCTTTTGGCGCCATTCAGAAGTTCTGCGGCTGCGGCGATGTCATCGGATTTCGCCTCCGGCCGGCTGAGACGAGCGATCTGGCGGGGAACCGTCAGATGTTCGGCGGAGGCCAGCATGACATTGATCGGCAGTTCGATATGCACGGGGCGGGGGCGGGCGCTGTCGAAGACGGCGAAGGCGCGGGCGAGCGCAGGCGCGAGCTCCTCGGGGCGGTTGACGGTGTAGCTGAAGGCGGCGACGTTTTCGACAAGGGCCCGCTGGTCCGGCAATTCATGCAGCCAGCCTTCGCCCGAGCCCATGCGGCCATGGCTGTTGACGGTGGAGATCACCAGCATCGGAATGGAATCGCCATAGGCCTGGCCCATGGCGGTGACGATATTGGTCATACCAGGGCCGGTGATGATGAAGCAGACGCCCGGCTTGCCCGAAACGCGGGCGTAACCATCGGCCATGAAACCGGCGCCCTGTTCATGGCGCGGGGTGATGTGGCGGATCGAACTGCCGGCGAGGCCGCGATAGAGCTCCACCGTATGCACGCCCGGAATGCCGAACACCGTGTCGACGCCATAGGCTTCCAGAAGCCTGGTGAGATACATGCCCGTGCTGATCACGTCGCGCTCCCTGTCTGCGAGTCTGTTATTCTACAATTGTATAATTTGAAGGCGGCGGCAAGTCACTCGGCAGGCTTTTTCTCGCCGCCGGAGAACAGCGTTTTGACGATCACGCCGATTGCCACCAGAACGATGAGGATGACCGAGATCGCGGCGATGGCCGGATCGATATTGTCGCGCAGGCCCATCCACATCATGCGCGGCAGCGTGACGGCATTGACCGAGGTGATGAACAGCGTCACGCCGATCTCTTCCCAGGACAGAACGAAGCCCATGAAGGCGGCGGTCAGCACGCCGAAGCGGATATTGGGCAGGATGACCTTGAAAACGCGGGTGAAGACGCCTGCGCCGAAGCCGCGCGCGGCGAGGTCAATGCGCCGATCGACCTGCGACAGCGCCACCAGGATCAGCACCACGCCATAGGGCGCGATCATCACGGCATGCGCGAGCGCGACGCCGAGCGGCGTGTCGTAACCGATCCAGTCGTTGATCTTCGACAGCGAGGTCAGGAAGAAATAGAGCGTGATGGCCGAAACAACCGGCGGCGCCACCATGGGGATCAGCACGAAGCTGATCAACATGCTCGAAAACCACGGGCGGAACATCCAGACGCCCAGCGCGAAGGCCAGCGCCAGCGCGGTCGAGAAGATCGTGCTCATCAGCGCAATGCGAATGGAAAGCCAGGCAGCCTGGGCCCAGGCGGGGTCGGCGACCAGCGCCTGATAGTGGCGTATCGACCAGACGCCATTGGGCATGGACAGGAAACGGGCCGGGGTGAACGACACCGGGACCACGGCGACCAGCGGCATCAGCAGGAAAATCGCGACAAAGGCGGCGGCGATGACGGCGAGGGCGGAAGGCTTATACATGGCGTGACCTCACTTCAACATGCCGCTGGGGCGCGCATAGCGCATGAGCAGGGAGAGCAGAAGGCCGACCACGATCATCATCATCACGCTGATCGCGGCGCCCAAACCCCAGTCCGGGCTCTGGAAGATGCGGAGATAGATGAGTTCAGCGGCCATGACCGAGCGTCCGCCGCCCAGGATGGCGGGCGTGATGAAGAAACCCAGCGAGAAGACGAAGGTGAGAATGGCGGCGCCGAAAATGCCCGCAGCGGTCATCGGCAGATAGACCTGCCAGAACACACGCCGCGGCGTCGCGCCCATGCCGCGGGCTGCGAGCAGCACCCGTTCGTCGAGATTGCGCATGGAGGAGGCAATCGGGAAGACCGCAAAGGGGATGAGAAAATGCGCCATGCCGAGCACGACGCCGAATTCGTTGCGCACCATGGTCAGCGGCTCGGCAATCACGCCGAGCTGGGTCAGCCAGGTGTTGATCAGGCCGCGATTGGAGAGCAGCGCCACCCAGCCGAAAGCGCGGGTCAGCACCGAGATCCAGAAGGGGATGAGAATACAGAGCTCCATGGCGAGCCGCTGGCCCGGCGTGCCGCGCACCCAGATATAGCTGATCGCATAGGCGGCCGCGACCGCCACCAGCGTGACAATCAGGCAGATGCGGAAGGTGCGGACCATGACCGACAGGATCAGCGGATCGCTGGCGGCGGTCGCGTAGTTCTGGAGACCCGGTTCCGGCAGCGTCACGCTCCATTCCAGCACGCCGAGGAACGGCATGACATAGGCTGCCGCCAGAAACAGCATCAGCGGGCCGATGAGGACGAAGGGCTTGAGACTGTGCGGCATGGCGGGGTTCCGGGAAAAATGTAAGTGGTGCGCCGCCCCTCATCCCCCTGCCGGGACCTTCTCCCCGTATTACGGGGAGAAGGGGGAGTTTGGCGAGGTTGGCTCACCATCATCCTTCTCCCCGCGTGCGGGGAGAAGGTGGCGGCAGTCGGATGAGGGGCAGACGCTCAGGTCAGGCCGAAATGATCTTGGTGTAGGCGTCGAGCGCCGGACCGTAATTGGTTTCGTACCAGGCCATGTCGAGCGCGATCTGCTTCTTCATGTTTTCGGGATCGACAGGGTTCAGCCGCTTCTTGTCGGCTGGGATCAGCGCGTCGGCGGCGGGGTTGGCGGGGCCCTGGCCGAGCATGTCGAACATCACGATCTGCTTGGCCGGATCCTGGGCCGAGGCGATGAACTTCATCGCGGTTTCCTTGCCGCCCGGATTACCCTTCACCACGCCCATGGCGCCGGGCGAGATCAGGCCCTGGTCCCACACGAATTTGATAGAGCCGCCGGAATCCTGTTCGATGAGGCTGGCGCGGGTCGACCAGATCAGCGCCATCGAGGCTTCGCCGTTCAGAAGCACCGACTGGCTTTCGGCGCCGCCGCCCCAATAGGAGACGACATTGTCCTTGAAGGCGGCGAGCTTCTTGTGGGCGCGGTCGAGATCGAGCGGGTAGAGCTTGTCGGGCGCCACGCCGTCTGCGAGGAGCGCGGCTTCCCACATGCCGGCGCCCCATTTGTAGAGCGAGCGCTTGCCCGGGAACTTCTCGACGTCGAAGAAGTCGGCCATGCCGGTCGGGACCTTGTCGCCGAATTTCGAGGCGTCATAGGCGATGATGTAGGAGAAGAAATAGGTCGAGGCCGAATATTTCCAGCCGAAGCCGGGGCGCATCTTGTTCTTGTCGACGATCGAATAGTCGATCTCTTCCATCAGGCCCTTCTTGCCGAGCGCTTCGGCGGAGAAAGGGTCGGCGTCGACGATGTCCCAGCTGGGCTTGCCGCTCTTGACCTGGGCTTCGATCGCGCCTTCGGTCGGGCCGGAGCCGTCCTGCTTCACGGTGACGCCGGCTTCCTTGAGGAAGGGCGCGCCGTAAGCGGCGTCATAGGCCTTGCCGGCGTCGCCGCCCCAGTTGACGAAGACCAGTTCGTTGGCTGCGGCCTGGGCGCCCTTGGCCTTGAGCGCCAGCGGCGCGCCGGCCAGCACGAAAGCGGCGATCTGGGTGAAGCGGCGGCGCGAAATCTCCCCGCGCGCGGCTTTCGCTTCCAGAATATCAAGGCAGTCTTTCTCGAAATTGTCAGTCATGTCGTTCACCTCTGTTTTATGGTTATGGCATGCGCATTCCCTCGGGCCATCAGGCCCGGCCGGAAAGTCAGAGAAAGTAGCCGCGCTCCTCAGGCCAGCACGCGAAAGCGCGGGCGCCTGGAACGAAATCCGCAGGCGTCAGATGCGTCGGCAATTCCGCCACCACGGCCGCGCCATCGGTGGTGACGGCCGAGAAACGGGTGACGCCGCCGAGATAGGTCGACGATGTCAAAGTCACGGGCAGGGCGTTGCCGTCGGCGCCGCGTGTCGATGTGAGCGTGATATATTCTGGCCTGATGGCAATGGTGTTCGACAGCGAGCCGGCGTCGGGCGCAAGCCGGATGATCTCGCCGGCGCAACGGGCCACATAACCGTCGCCGCTGAAAATCGCGTCGGTGACGGGCAGGATGTTGATGTCGCCGAGAAACTCGGCGACGAAGCGATTGGACGGCCGGTCGTAGATTTCCCGAGGAGCCGCCACCTGCTGCAATTGGCCATGGTTGAAGATCGCCACCCGGGTCGACAGCGCCAGCGCTTCCGACTGATCATGCGTCACGAAGACGAAGGTGGTGCCGGTTTCCTTGTGCAGCCGGCGCATTTCCTCCTGCATCGAGCCGCGCAAATTCTTATCGAGCGCTGAAAAGGGTTCGTCGAGCAGCAGCACGGAGGGTTCGAAGGCGAGCGCGCGGGCGAGCGCCACGCGCTGCTGCTGGCCGCCGGAGAGATCGGCCGGGCGCTTCTTCTCATGGCCGCGCAAGCCGACGGTGTCGACCATCTGGTCGACGCGCGCCTTGATCTCGGCGGGACTGCGGCCCTGCACCTGCAGCGGAAAGGCGATGTTTCTCTCGACCGTCATATGCGGAAACAGGGCGTAGCCCTGAAACACCATGCCGAAGCCGCGTTTTTCGGCCGGCAGCCGGGTAATGTCTGTCCCGTCCCTGGTGAGGGCTCCGGAATTCGCCTGGATGAACCCTGCAAGGATCATCAGGAAGGTGGTCTTGCCGGAGCCGGATGGCCCGAGAAGCGTCAGGAACTCGCCGCGTCCGATGGTCAGGGACACATCGTGAAGCGCTTTAAAATTCCCGTAAGTCTTGCCGATCCCTTGGGCGGAAAGTTCGGCCGCCCGTGTCGCAGTCTGCATCGCCGTTCCCTTTTTTTGAGGAGCCTATGGGCGATGCTTCCCTTGCACAAACGAAATCTTTTCGCCCTACCGACAAATTAAATTCACCTTCACCGCCATTTCTGCCTCATGCTCTTCGCTGCGCTGCATCATTTTTCATCACCTCCGATTTTAACCAGGAGGAAAAGGCGGCGACGCTTTGATTGTCGGCCTTGGCTTCGGAGACAACGAGATAATAGGCGCGGCTCGACTGGATGTTGATGTCGAAGGGGCGGACGAGATGGCCGAGGTCCATGGCGCTGCGGCAAATAAATTCATCGCCCATCGCTACGCCCTGACCGGCCATGGCGGCGGCATAGACCAGGTTCATGTCCGAAAACACGATGCCGCTTTGCGCCAGCGATCGGTCCAGCCCGGCCTGCGTTAGCAAAAACTCCCAGTCTTCGTGATCGACAAGATGGAGTAGCGTGAGCTTGCCGATATCGGCCAGGCCCGACAGCGCCGCTCCTCTGTTGAGAAGGACCGGGCTGCAGAGCGGCGTGAACTCCACCTCGGCCAGCAGTTCCACCTGCATCTCCGGCCAATGGCCATGACCGAAGGCGATGAAGACGTCGACATCGGGATTGGAGACGTCGTCGAGGCGGCCCGGCGTGGTGATCGACAGGCGCACATCGGGATGGATCTCGGTGAAGCCGCCCACCTGGGCGCAAAGCCAGCTGGAGGCGAAGCCCGGCGGGCAGGAGACCTTCACCGAACCGGTGACGCCGCGATTGGCGTGGCGGACCGCCGAGCCGGCGATCGTGGTCAAGGCTTTGCGCACATCCAGCGCATAGCCGAGGCCCTGTTCGGTGAGTTCCACCTTGGTGCCGATTCGGTTGAGAAGCTGGAAGCCGAGATCGCGTTCGAGCAGGCGTAACTGATGGCTCACGGCCGACCGTGTCAGATTGAGCTCGTCGGCCGCCTTCCAGACGGAGCCGTGGCGGGCGAAGCTTTCCAGAGCACGCAGCGCTTGCGTGGAGGGAATACGGGTCATGATCAGTCTCCCATGCTGACCCAAGGCTAGCCAAATCTTGGGCATTGGTGAACCGAATTTGCACGAGCCCGGAAAACAATTCACTTTTTCGAATAAGCGACTTGCGCTGTAGTGGCCAGTGACAGCGATACCCGAGGAGAATAGGCCATGGCCGATACAGCGGCGCAAGCCCATGCCCTAGCCCAAATCGATGCGACGTCGTCGACGCGTTCCGCCTGGACCGCGACGATCTTCGATTTCGGCGAGACGGCCTGGCGCGAATATCGCTCCGCCGAATGGTATGTGAAGATCCTCCGGGCGAACGGGTTTACCGTCGAGGAAAGCTCCGCCGGCATGCCGACCGCCTTTGCCGCCGAGTGGAGCAATGGGTCCGGCCCGTCGCTCGGTCTCTACGCCGAATACGACGCCGTGCCGGGCAACTGCCAGGCGGCGGCGGTTGAAAAGCGGCCGCGCGAGGGTCTCAGCGTTCACGCCGGTGGGCATACGGATCCGCATTCGGGTCTCGGCACGGCGGGGCTCGCGGCGCTGTTCGCCATCAAATCGGCGATGGAGCGGCATGACGTCAAGGGCACGCTTCGCTTCACCGGCGAGGCGGCCGAAAAGGTGCGCGGCTCCAAGCCCATCCATGCCGCCAAGGGTTACTATGACGGGCTCGACGCCATCCTGTCCTTCCATCCTTTCTATATGCTGCCGATGTGCAACACGGTTCGGCTGGAGACGCATTGCGGCGCCGCCTATTCGATGATCTATCGATTCATCTGCGATGAGCCCGAGGGTTGGGGACGTTCCGATGGCGCGCCGATCCCGCAGGCGCATTCCGCCGTGCGCGCGCCGGGCGCCAATGACGCACTGATGCTGATGTATATGTCTTCCAAGGGCCTGCGCGAATCCATGCTGCCGCATATGGGTGGGTGGTCGGTGTCTGAAGCCATTCTGACCGCTGGGCAGGCGACCGCAGACAATCTTCCGGCTGGGCTCGCCGAGATCCAGTACATGCTGCGCATGCCAACGATCGACATGGCCGAGCAGGTGATCGCTGTGCTCGACCGCAATTCCGAGGCGGCGGCGAAAATGTCAGGCTGCCGGGTCGAGCGGCATTGGGTGTGCAAATCTCGGCCCGGTCTGCCCAATCTCGCTTTGGCCGGAACGGTGTGGGAGACGATCCAGGCGGTGGGGGCGCCTCAGTGGGATGAGCCGGCCCGCGAGATCGCTCGCGCCGTACAAGAGAATTGTGGCGTCGAGCCGATGCAAAATCCATTCCTCGACGAATGCGAGAGGCTGATTGATCCCGAAGAGGCCGAGGCGATCCTGCGCCGCGATCTCGCGCCGTCGCAGACGCATTCGACCTCGGACGACTACACCGATATGAGCTGGCACGCGCCGCTCGCCCGCTTCTACATCGCCCGGCCCACGCTCAAGGGACCGAATGGTTTTCGCTATCCTGCCTGGGCGATGAATGCGCTTGGCGGCATCCCCGAGACCATCGACCCAATGGTGACGACGGCGGCGAAAGTGCTGGCGCATGCGGGCTTGCGCATCCTCGAAGATCCCGCCGCGCGCGCCGCCGCCAAAGCCGAGTTCGACGCCCGCACCGGCGGCGGGGTCAGCGGCGACCGATGGCTTGCCCCGCTCTGCGATTACGACCCGCCCATCCAGTTCCGCTGGCCCGAATATATCGAGACGCCGCGCGGTCGCGACTGGTGGATACCCTCTCTTTGATCCCTCGACCTTCGACCCTTGCCCCCGAAACCCAGGAGACCCGATCATGACCAGCCCCTTCAACGAGCCTTTCTCACTTCAGCGCCGCAGCCTCACCGGAAACACCCCCAGGCTGACCGCCTGGGGCTTTCAGAACGAAACCGATCCGCTGACCGATGTGCTGCTCGGCTCGCCGGCCTATCTCCGCCACATGGCCACCAGTTCGCTGTCGCGCAAGCATCTGCGCGAGAACCCCTGCAACATTCAGGTGGCGCAAGCGCAGCACAAGGAGCTGGTGTCGGCCTATGAACATTTCGGCGTGCGCATTCACTGGCATGAGCCGACGCCGGAACTGCCGATGCAGGTCTATAGCCGCGACTCCTCGGTCATGACCCCTTATGGCGCGATCATCACCGCCATGGCGCAATGGTGGCGGCGCGGCGAGAATTACGCCGCCATCCGCACCTATGAGAAACTCGGCATCCCGATCTACGACATGGTCACCGCCGGCACGTTCGAAGGCGGCGACTTCAACGTCATCGAAGACGGCGTGGTGCTGATCGGTTGCGGCGGCGCCCGAACCCAGGAAGAAGGCGCCCGCCAGGTGAAAGAATGGTTCGACAAGGAAGGCTGGGAAACGCGGCTCGCCTTCATCGACGAATATTACGTTCATATCGACCTGATGGTGGTGCCGATCGCCGAGAAGCTGACCGCCGTTTGCCTTGACTGCACCGATCCCGCGATCGTAACTTGGCTGAAGGACAAGGGGCATGAGATCGTCAACGTGCCGTTCCAGGACACGATGGCGCTCGGCTGCAATTTCATGGCGCTCGGCAAGGACCGCATCATCGCCCCCACCACGAGCAAAACGTTGATCGAGCAGTTGAAGGCGCGTGGCTTCGAAGTGGCCGCCGTCGACACCAGCGAGATTTCCAAGACCGGCGGCGGAATCCACTGCATGGCGCAGGCCCTGAAGCGCGAAGCCGCCTGACACGCAGGAAGGCATTGATGGCCGATTTGAGCCGGCGCTACCCCTCGGTGGCGCATATGAAAGAAGAAGCCCGGACACGCATTCCGGGCTTCGCCTGGGAATACATGACCGGCGGGATCGGCCCCGAAGAGAATGTCCGGCGCAATGTCGACGATCTCCAGGCGGTGCAGATGATGCCGCGCTATTTGAACGGCGAGGCCGATGTTCCTCTGTTCTCGACATCGCTGTTCGGCGCGCAACTGGATGCGCCGTTCGGCGTGGCGCCGATGGGGTTGAACGGTCTGATCTGGCCGGGCTGCGAAAAGCCGATCGCCGCCGCCGCCCGTGCGCAGAACATCGTGCATGTGCTGTCGACGCATGCGACGCAATCGCTCGAGGATATGAAACGGCATTCCGGCGCGAGTGGCTGGTTCCAGCTCTATCCGCCCAACGATCCCGAGATGGAGAGCGATCTGATCCGCAAGGCGCGCGAGGCCGGCTATCAGGTGTTGGTCGTCACCGTCGACATTCCCGCGCCGACCCGGCGTGACCGCGATATCCGCAACGGGCTCTCGGTGCCGCCTGAGATTACGATGCGGACACTGTCGCATGTCTTGACGCGACCGCGCTGGCTCTTGCGGTTGGCCCAATACGGCATGCCGCATTTCCGCAATCTCGAACCCTATGCGCCGCCGGGTCTGAGCATCACCCAGCTCGGCGCCTTTCTCGGCAAGATCCTGTCCGGCCACATCACCGCCGACCGGCTGAAGCGCATCCGTGATCAATGGCCCGGAAAACTTGTCGTCAAGGGCGTGCTCGATCCCGATGAGGCCGCCATCTATATGGCCGCCGGCGCCGATGGCGTCATCGTCTCCAATCATGGCGGCCGTCAGTTGGACGCTGCGCCGTCGTCCGCCGCCATGCTGCCGAAGATCCGGGCGAAGCTCGGGCCGGAAGCGCTGGTGATGGTCGATGGCGGCGTGCGCTCCGGCCTCGACATTGCCCGGATGATCGCGCTCGGCGCCGATTATGTGTTTCTCGGCAGACCCTTCCTCTTCGCCGCGGCTGTCAGCGACGAGGGCCCGGCGCATCTGATCGACGTGCTCAAGCAGGAGCTGTTCGGCACGATGCAGCAGGTCGGCGCGGCGACGCTTTCGGACCTACCCTCTTTTCTCCATAAACCTTGAGACCGTCATGACCCAACCCTCCGACCCCTTGCTGCAGGATCTGCTCGACACGCTTGGGGAGGAGGTCGTGTTCAACGGAGACCGTATCCCGGGCAAAGCCAGGTCCGACGAGAGCCGCACCGGGCACGCCATGCCCTTGATCTATCTCCGGCCGCGCACGGTCGCCGAGGTGTCTGAGGCGCTGCGACTCTGCAACGCGGCGCGGTGGCCGGTCACCATTCAAGGGGGCATGACTGGTCTTGCCGGCGGCGCCAATCCCGAGGCCGGCGACGTGGCGCTGTCGCTCGATCGTCTTGCCGGCGTCGAAGAGATCGACCGGGATGCGGGCGCGATAACGGTATGGGCGGGGACGGTGCTGGAGACGGCGCAGAAGGCTGCGGAGGAGGCAGGCTTCCTGCTGCCGATCGATCTCGGCGCGCGCGGCTCCTGTCAGATCGGCGGTAATCTCGCCAACAATGCCGGTGGCGTCAGGGTCATTTCGCATGGCGTCACGCGCGACAATGTGCTCGGCCTCGAAGCGGTGCTCGCCGATGGCACGGTGATCTCCTCGCTCAACAAGATGCAGAAGAACAATACCGGCTATGACCTCAAGCAGCTGTTCATCGGCTCGGAAGGCACGCTTGGGGTCATCACGCGGGCGGTTCTCAAGCTCAAGCCTCTCGGCGAGGGCCGGGAAACCTGCCTTTGCGCGGTGGATAACTATGAATCCGCGGTGTCGCTATTGCATGCGGCGCGCAAGGGTATGGCGGGATTGTCAGCCTATGAGGTGATGTGGCGGGTCTTCTTCGAGTTCAGTTCAAAGGCCGAAGGGCTGCGCTTCTTCGAGGAAACCCCGCCCTTCGTCGTGCTCATCGAGCAGACAAGCGCTGCCTCGATCGAAGCTTTTCTCGAAACGGCGTTCGAACAGGAGCTGATTTCGGATGCGGTGATCGCCCAATCGGAGAAGCAGCGGCTCGACTTCTGGAAAGTGCGCGAGGGCTATGCGCTCGACCATCTGCCGGACCTGATGAATTACGACGTCAGCCTGCCGATCGGCGATTTGGACGCCTATTCCAAGGCCGTGACCGACGAGATGCTCGCCGCTTATCCGCAGGCGCATGTGTCGGTCTTCGGCCATATGGGCGACAGCAATATTCATCTCTGCATTTCGGTCGGAAAAGCAGACGAGGCCGATCATCACGCCGTCGACGCCATCGTCTATGACCATGTCAGGCTTTACAGGGGCGCCGTCTCGGCCGAGCATGGCGTTGGACGGTTGAAGCGGGCCTATCTCGGCCACAGCCGCAGCCCGGAGGAAATCGCCCTGATGCGGCGGATCAAGGCGGCGCTTGATCCGAACGGCATCCTCAATCCCGGCCGGGTGTTGCCGGCGGAGGGCTGAAACGCCTGTCGATCAATACCAGTCGTCTCGTTCTGCCTCCACCGGCATCCTTGCGGGACGGCGGTCGAGGAAGGCGTCGTTGTGGATGATCGTCTGTTCTTCGCTCAGGTGAACCACGGCATAGGCCGGCGGCTCGTCGCTATAGACTGTTTCCACCGATCCGCCGACCAAAGGCAATTGGTGATTGGTCGAAGGCAGGGCGGAATAGCCGATGCCGCGCCAGACGCCGGAGACGGCGCGATGGCCATGGCCGAAGAAGATATGCCTGACATCATAGCCCGAAATGATTTCCGCGAAATCCTCGGGATCATCGAGCATGATCTTGTCCATCAGCGGATGGGCGATGCCGAAAGGCGGATGATGCATGAAGAGATAAACCGGCTTGCCGTCGGCCGCATCCAGTTGCTCTGCCAGCCATTCGCGCCGCGCCGGGCAATAGAGACCGGCCGACGAGGGCGGTCCCTTGAGCGTGTCGAGGAACAGAAGCGACCGGCCATCCGCCTCGATGGCGAACTGGACGAAGCCGTTTTCATCCAGGGGGCGGTCGGAGAACACGGAGCGGAAATTCGCCCTGTCGTCATGATTGCCGAGAATGAGATGGCGGGGCAGGGGGAAACGCGCGAGCCGATCCTTGAGCCTTTGATAGGACGCTTCATCGCCCTTGTCGGTGAGGTCGCCGGTGATGGCGACGAACGCCGCATCGGCGTGATGCGCCTCGATATCGGCGAGACAGGCCTCGAACCGTTCGAAGGGATCGAGACCCCAGAGCGCGCCTCCCTCGGGGAGGAGATGAAGATCGGTGACGTGGATGAACTTCATGTGCGGCTCCCATGTGAGGCTTGCGTGTGGGTAGCGGATGGAGGCGTCAGGGATGTGACAAGCGGGGCTTGCTCAGGTTCGCGGGCGTGCAAGGCCCCTCATCCCCCTGCCGGGACCTTCTCCCCGCATCGCGGGGCGAAGGAGGATGGAGCGCCGACCGCGCCACGCTCGCCCTTCTCCCCGCAGTGCGGGGAGAAGGTGGCGGCAGCCGGATGAGGGGCCAGCCGCAACTTTGCTCTTACTTCCACTCTTTCCACGCCCCATCCAGCGCGGCCTTCAGCGTCTTGCCCATGAAATCCACTTCCTCTTCGGTGATGATCAGCGGCGGCGAGGCGAGCATGCGGTCGCCGGTGGCGCGCAGGATGAGGCCGTTTTCGACGCAGTGATTGCGCACCCAGGTGCCGATCGCGTCGGGCTTTTCGAAGCGCTCGCGGGTCTTCTTGTCCTTGGCCATCTGCAGGCCGGCCATCAGGCCGACGGCCTGGGTTTCGCCGACGAGATCGTGATCGGCGAATGCATGCCACGCTTTAGCCAAATAGGGGCCGATGTCGTCGCGCACG
The DNA here is from genome assembly GCF_005222915.1 of Rhizobium sp. FKL33. Classification (GTDB taxonomy): domain Bacteria; phylum Pseudomonadota; class Alphaproteobacteria; order Rhizobiales; family Rhizobiaceae; genus Rhizobium_E. The sequence continues at coordinate 30,013 of NZ_STFX01000038.1, read as the reverse complement.
CGCTCGACGAGCTTTTCCTCTTCAATGATGCGGAGATTTTCAAGCGCGGCGACGGCGCAGACCGGATGGCCGGAATAGGTGTAGCCGTGGTTGAAGTCGGTCTGCATGATCACACTTGCGACGCGGTCGCTGACGAGCACGCCGCCGACGGGCAGGTAGCCCGAGGACAGGCCCTTGGCGACCGGCGCCATATCCGGCTCGAAGCCGAAATGCTGATGGCCGAACCAGCTGCCGGTGCGGCCGAAGCCGCAGATCACTTCATCGGCGACCAGCAGGATGTCGCGTTCCTTGCAGATGCGGGCGATCTCCGGCCAGTAGGTCGAGGGCGGCACGATGACGCCGCCAGCGCCTTGGATCGGTTCGGCGACGAAAGCGGCGACATTTTCCGCGCCCAGTTCGTCGAGCTTGGCTTCGAGTTCGCGGGCGACCCTCACGCCGAACTCTTCCGGCGAGAGATCGCCGCCCTCCGCATACCAATAGGGCTGGCCGATATGATGGATCTTCTCGATCGGGAGCGAGCCTTGTTCATGCATGTATTTCATGCCGCCGAGGCTGGCGCCGGCGACGGTGGAGCCGTGATAGCCGTTGCGGCGGGAGATGAAATGGGTCTTTTCCGGTTTGCCGAGCGCCGCCCAGTAGACGCGCGCCATGCGGAACCAGGTGTCGGTGGCTTCCGAGCCGGAATTGGTGAAGAAGACATGGTTGATGTTGGGGCCGGCATGGGCCGTCACCTTCTGTGCCAAGAGCGCGGTCGGCGGCGTCGTGGTGCCGAAGAAGGTGTTGTAATAGGGCAGTTCGTCCATCTGCGCCCGCACGGCGTCGGCGATCTCGGTGCGGCCATAGCCGATATTGACGCACCACAGGCCGGCGAAAGCGTCGAGATAGCGTTTGCCGTTGGTGTCGATGATGGTCGATCCCTCGCCGCGGGCGATCACGCGGGAGCCGGCCTCGTTCAGCTTCTTCATATCCGAGAAGGGATGGATGTGGTGGGCTGCGTCGATGGCGGCGATGTTGGAGAGCGCGGCGGTTCTGGTCATGTCATTCCCCCTTGCCGCAGAAAGCCCTCCCGGCTCCGGAGGGATGCAAGGCGGGGCATGCGGCGGTTTTGCCTGATTGAAAGGCGACGTGTTATCAGTTACCAAATTGGCCTGACTTCACGATTTTGGCAAGAGATCTGCGGCTTTTTGCCCGTTTCGCCAGATAAACCTGCTCAGCGAGGCCCAATTCCATCATGACATCATCGAGACCGGACGCCGGCCAATCGAACCCCGCGACGCCGCCGCGCATCGAAATTCTTCTGGTCGACATGAATGGCCGCCTGCGCGGCAAACAGATCCCGATCGAGGCCGAAGACAAGGTCTGGAAAGGCGCCGTGCGGCTGCCCGCCTCCACGCAATCGCTCGACATCTGGGGCGACGACAATGACGATCTCACCCAGATCTCCCTGACGCTCGGCGATCCCGACGGAGCTGTCATAGCTGACAGGGCCAGCCATCGGCCGATGCCCTGGGCGCCCAAGGGATCGAGCCAGACGCTCGCCACGATGCACACGCTGTCGGGCGCGCCGCATTTCTGTGATCCGCGCGCCAAGCTGGCTGCGATTCTCGAACGCTTCAAGGACAAGGGCCTGACGCCGGTGGTGGCCACCGAGCTCGAATTCTACGTGATGGAGGGATCGAGCCGCGAGACCGGCGTGCCCATGCCGCCGTCGATCCTTACCTGCAAGGGCGCGCCCAACGGCTTCCAGCTTTACGAGATGGACGCGGTCGACAGCATGCAGCCCTATCTCGATCTCGTGCGCGCTTATTGCGCCGAGATGGGCCTGCCGGCCGACGCCACCACGGCGGAATTCGGCGCTGGCCAGTATGAGATCAACCTCAACCACAAGGCCGACGCCATGGCGGCGGCTGATGACTGCATCTATCTCAAGCGGGTGGTCGAGCAGGCGGCGCGCAAGATGGGGCTGAAATCCACCTGCATGGCCAAGCCCTATTCCGATCAGGCCGGCTCCGGCCTGCATGTGCATGCGAGCCTGATCGACAAGGACGGACGCAATGTGCTGGACGCCAAGGGCGGAGAGCCGACGCTCCTCAAATCCGTCACCGCCGGCATGCTGAAGACCATGCGCGAGAGCCAGTTGCTGTTTGCGCCCTTCGCCAATTCCTATCGCCGCTTCCAGCCCAGCTCTTTTGCGCCCGTCGATATCGACTGGGGCTTCAGCCATCGCGGCACGGCGGTGCGCATTCCAGAAAAGGATGGGCCGGGCGCGCGCGTCGAGCATCGCGTCGCCGGCGCCGACGCCAATCCCTATTTTCTGCTGACCGCCATTCTCGGCGGCATGCTGCTCGGATTGGAAGAGACGCTCGATCCCGGTCCGGCGACCTCGCCCGAAGGCGGTCCCGAAAATCCCGAGCGTTTGACGCATGACTTCCTGACAGCGGTCGAGGCTTTCGCGTCCTCCGCCTTCATCGGCGACATTCTCGGCAGCGAATATCAGAAGCTCTATGCCGACACCAAGCGCAAGGAAGCGCTGACCTTTCTTCGCACCGTCTCCGACTTCGACTACCGCACCTATCTGCCGCGGATTTGAGAGGTCTGAGCCCCGATCTTTTTTAGGCGTGCGCCCTCTGGCGCGCGCCTGTGGTTTTTATGGGGATCTGCTAAGCCTAACCAGAATCAGCCAGCCTTCGGAGTCGCTCATGTCCGGCATCACCCCCATCCTGATCGAAAACGCGTCCATCCTGACCATGGACCCGGCCAATCCGCGCGCCGAAGCGGTCTATGTCGCCGATGGCAGGATCGTCGGCGTCGGTTCGAACGCCGCCATGCGGGCGATTGCGGACAAGGGCGCCCGGATCATCGACGCCGGCGGCAAGACGCTGACGCCCGGGCTTTCGGAAAACCATCTGCACCTCTTCTCCGGCGCCGCAGAGCTCGACCATCTGCAGCTTGCGGGCGTCGAGGGCTTCGAGGCGCTGAAGGAAAAGGCGCTCGCTTACGGCGCCGCCATGCCGGATGAGGCGGTGCTCTATGGTCAGGGCGCCAATTACACCGTGCTGGGCGACGAGCGCATGACGCGTCATCACCTCGACCGGATCTTCCCGGACCGCCCTTTCGCTGTTTTCGCCCATGATCATCATACGCTCTGGGCCAACACCAAGGCGCTGGAATTCGGAGGGCTCCTGCATGGGCTCAAGGTTCGTCCGGGCAATGAAGTGGTGATGGGCGAGGACGGACTGGCGACCGGGGAGTTGCGCGAGATGGAGGCCTTTGGTCCGCTGTTGCGCGCTTCGGGCTTCGAGCGCTACCGGCTCGGTCTCGCCACCGGCGGCGAGCCCGATCCTTATCCTGAAGGCGACGAATACGAGAAGGACATCGCCGTGATGCGGCGCGGGCTCGATTATTGCGCCCGGCACGGCTTCACCTCGCTGCAATGCATGGACGGCAATCTCTACCAGCTCGAACTGCTCGCCGAGATCGAGAAGCGCGACGGCTTCCTGCCGCTGCGGGTGCGCATTCCCTTCCACTACAAGAGTTTCATGGACCTGCCGATGCTGGAAAAGGCGTCAGCGATGGCGGAGGCCTACAACTCCGATTTTCTCTCATCCGGCACGGTGAAATTGTTCCATGACGGCGTGATCGACAGCTGGACGGCGGTGATGATCGAGCCCTACGCCAACAAGCCCGACGCCTATGGCGAAAGCCTGTTCGAGCCCGACCAGTTCCGCGACGTGGTGATCGAGGCTGATCGCCGGGGCCTGCAGATCGCCGTGCACGCCATCGGCGACGGCGCGGTGCGCGCTGTGCTCGACGCCTATCAGGCGGCGCGCGAGGCCAATGGCCCGCGCGACAGCCGCCACCGCATCGAGCATATCGAAGTCATCCATCCCGATGATATCGGCAGGTTCAAAGAGTTGGGCGTCATCGCCTCGATGCAGCCGGCGCATGCGCCGGGCGTGATGTCTCTGGCGCTCGAGCCGACGATTTCGATGATCGGGCGCGATCGCTGGGCCTATTCCTATGCCTGGCGGACGATCAAGGACGCCGGCGCGCATATTCCCTTCGCCTCGGATTGGCCGGTGTCGCCGATCGACCCCCTCTATTCCGTGCAGGCGGCGATGACGCGGGACACGTGGCAGGACAGCGATCCCGAACAGCGCTTCACGCTTGAAGAGTCGCTCGCCGCCTATACCGCCGAGGGCGCCTATGCGGAATTCAGCGAGGATCGCAAGGGTATGATCAAGCCGGGCTATTTCGCCGATCTCACCTTGTTCGGCGCCGATCTCGAAGCCCGCGATCCGCAGGATGTTTATGGCGTCACGCCGGCGCTCGTCGTCTGTGGCGGGCGCGTTACCTATTCGGCTTGACCCCCCACCGAAAATGCATCGGCGTCTCAGACTTAAAAATTTTAGGTCTCGGACGCCGAAAACAGAGTTGTCAATTTCGTTTCGCTGTGGTCAGTTAATCGGGCGATCGCTGAAAACAGCATTTCAAAAAATGAGAAAAAACAAAGCGATCCGGGGAACATCTTCATGCTGGCGCCTCATCTTGGAGGCAATTTGCGTGGGCGGAGAGCGTCATAACGATGCGCACCGAAACCTGGGATGTAATTTAGAATGAGTAGCACCAACGCGATCGATATTCGCGGCGTTACAAAATATTACGGCCATGGCGAGTACCGCGTGGCGGCCGTGCGGGAAGCCAATCTCTCCATCCGGCAAAATGAATTCTTCACGCTTTTGGGCCCGTCCGGCTGCGGCAAGACCACGCTGCTCCGAATGATCGCGGGCTTCGAATTTCCGCAGGAAGGCGAGCTGATCCTTTATGGCGAGAACATCGCCGAGATGCCGCCCTTCCAGCGGCCGATCAATACGGTTTTCCAGAACTACGCGCTTTTTCCGCATATGTCGGTGGCCGACAATATCGGCTTCGGATTGAAGATGCTCGGCAAGCCGAAGGCGGAGATCCAGGCGCGGGTCGCCCAGATGCTCAAGCTTGTGCGCATGGAGCATCTCGCCGGCCGCGCCACCAGCCAACTGTCCGGCGGCCAGCAGCAGCGCGTGGCGCTCGCCCGGGCGCTTGCGCCGGCGCCCAAAGTTCTGTTGCTTGACGAGCCGCTGTCGGCGCTGGACTACAAGCTCCGCAAGGAAATGCAGGTGGAGCTCAAGCGGCTGCAGGCCGAAACCGGCATCACCTTCATTTTCGTGACGCATGACCAGGAAGAAGCGCTGACGATGTCGGACCGCATCGCGGTGATGTCGGCCGGCCGCATCCTGCAGGTCGGCGCGCCGCGCGACATCTACGACCGCCCCGCCGATCGCTTCGTGGCCGATTTCATCGGCGAGACGAATTTCCTCAAGGGCAGGATCGGCGCGATCGAAGCCGGCGCCGCGAAGGTCGATCTCGCCTGCGGCGTCTCCCTTGCCGGGCCGCTTCCCGATGGCGCGTCCGCCGGCGACGACGTGACGGTGATGATCCGGCCAGAACATAGCCGGTTGACCCGCGAGGGCGGCGCCTTGGCCGGAGAGGTCGCGTCGATCGTCTATTTCGGCACCGACACCTATTTCAACCTCCGTCTTTCCGACGGTTCGATCTTCACCGTGCGCCAGCAGAACCGGCCGGGCGAGGAAAGCGCTGTCGAAGAGGGCCAGACCCTCGGCGTCGCCTTCCCCGACGCCGCGATCCGCGTGTTGAGGGGCTGAGACCATGGCGCGTCACGAGGCTCTCATCGAGGCGCAGCAAAGACGGGATGTTCGCAACCGCTGGCTTCTGTCATTGCCGGCGCTTTTGATCATCCTGTTCGCCGCCACCGGCCCGCTGCTCATCGTTCTCGTCTATTCCTTCCTGACGCCCGGCCAGTATGGCGACGTCGAATGGAAATTCTCGACCGAATCCTGGGTCGGCGTCGTGCTGCAGCGGGATATTTTCGACGACACGCTGACCATTGCCGATGCGCATGTGTCGATCTTCCTGCGCTCGCTGCAATTGTCGGTTCTGACGACGCTGCTGACCCTGTTTCTCGGCTTTCCCACCGCCTATTTCATCGCCACGCGCCCGGCGAATAGCCGGGATCTCTGGGTGTTTGCGATCACCATTCCCTTCTGGACCAATCTTCTCATCCGCACCTTTGCGATGCTGGAAGTGATCCGGAACCAGGGCCTGATCAACACGCTCCTGATGAAGCTGGGCGTGATCGACGCGCCGATCCAGATGCTGTTCACCGACGGCGCGATCCTGGCCGGCATGGTCTATGTCTATCTGCCGCTGATGGTGCTGCCGCTCTACGCCAGCATGGAGAAGCTCGATTTCAGGCTGGTGGAGGCCGGATACGACCTCTACGCAACGCCGTTCCAGGTGCTCCGGCGCATCATCATCCCGCTCGTCAAGCCGGGGATGATCGCGGGCTCCATCCTGGTCTTCATCCCCTCGCTCGGGGCCTATGTGACGCCCTCCATCCTTGGCGGCGGCAAGAACCTGATGCTCGGCAACCTGATCGAATTGCAATTCGGCCAGGGGCGCAACTGGCCGCTGGGGGCTGCGCTGTCCATCGTGATGATGGCGCTGGTGATGGTGGCGCTGATCGCCTATGTCCGGAATTCCGGCTCGATGGAGAAGAGCCATGGCTAACCGTGTCTTCGACGTCCGCCGTCAGCGCGGCTTCACCACGATCGCTCTCTTCTCCTTCTTCGCGCTCTATGTGCCGATTGCGGTCCTGGTGGTGTTTTCCTTCAATGCGGGCGAGAGCATTTCCGAATGGGGCGGCTTTTCGCTGGATTGGTATCGGTCCGCGCTCGGCAATATCCAGGTGATCGAGGCGGCGGCGCGCTCCTTCCAGATCGCAACTGTGGCGGCGCTGGTGGCGACTGCGGTCGCCACGCTGGCGGCGGTGGCCATGACAAGGACAGAGCCCTATCGCGGGCTGACCGCCAAATACGCCTTCATCAATTTGCCCTTGATGGTGCCGGAAATCGTCACGGCCGTGGCGTTGCTGATCTTCTTCTCCCGGCTCAAAATGTGGACCGGCTATTCCGGCATGGGCTATCTGATCGCCGCGCACACGGCCTTCTGCGTGCCCTTCGCCTATCTGCCGGTTCGCGCCCGCCTCGAAAGCATGGACAACACGCTCGAGCGCGCGGCGGCGGATCTCTACGCCACGCCGGTCAAGGCCTTCCGCTACATCACCCTGCCGCTGCTCTGGCCGGGCATCATCGCCGGCTTCATGCTGGCCTTCGTCATTTCGCTCGACGATGTCGTCATCACCGAATTCGTCAAATCCGGCGGGCAGGATACGCTGCCGACCTATATGCTCGGCCAGATCCGCCGCGGCACGACGCCTGAGGTCAACGCCATTTCCACGATGTTCCTGCTGCTGTCCTTGGTGGCGGTGACCATCTTCTTCTTCATCAACAGAAAACGCAGTTCATAAAGGAAGGGAACCAAGATGATACTGGGACGAAAAATGCTGGCGGGCTTCGCCATGCTGATGGCGTCGGCGAGCTTTGCCCATGCCGACGGAGAATTGCACATCTACAACTGGGGCAACTACACCAGCCCCGAACTGATCAAGAAATTCGAGACGAAGTACAACGTCAAGGTCACCATCACCGACTACGACTCCAATGACACCGCCCTCGCCAAGGTTCGTCAGGGCGGAACCGGCTTCGACATCGCCGTGCCCAGCCAGAGCCATCTGCCGATCTGGATCAAGGAAGGCCTGATCCAGGAAACCGATCCCGGCAAGATGGAGAACGCCAAGAACATTTCTCCCGAATGGGCCAATCCCGACTTCGATCCCGGCCGCAAATATTCGGTTCCGTGGCAGTGGGGTTCGGTCGGCGTGGTGGTCAACACCGACGTCTACAAGGGTCCTGCCGACAGCTGGGGCATTCTTTTCGATCCGCCGGAAGAGCTGAAGGGCAAGATCAACATCGTGCCTGAGATGTCCGACGTGGTTTTCGCGGCTATCGCCTATAACGGCGGCAAGCTCTGCGAGACGGACAAGGCGATCCTCAAGAAGGCGCGCGACACCCTGGTGAAGGCCAAGCCGAACTGGGTGGCGATGGAATACAACACCATCGAAAAGATGACCGCCGGCGACTTCGCCGCGACATCGGACTGGAACGGTTCGGCGTTGCGCCAGCGGCTCGCCAAGCCGAACATCCACTACTTCTATCCAAAGGAAGGCATCACCTTCTGGTCCGACAACGTCGTCGTGCTGAAGGAAGCCAAGAATGTCGAGAACGCCAAGCTGTTCCAGAACTTCATCATGGATCCGGAAAATGCGGCGATGATCTCGGCCTTCGCGCGCTATTCCAACGGCATCGCTGGCTCCGACAAGTTCATGCCCGCCGACATGAAGGGCGCCCCCGAACTCAACCCGCCGGCCGACGTCAAAGCCAAGGCCGAGTTCATGAGGCTCTGCGATCCCGCCACGCAGGATCTCTACACCAAGATCTGGACCGAACTGCAGAAGTAAGGTCCGTTCAAGTCTGTCCCGCCGCGACACAGGTCGCGGCGGGTTTTCATTCAACGGAATTCCTCGCCATGAAAACGATATTCTCGCCCCGTCATCTGGGACACGCCAACAATCTCGAACTCGTCGCCGGCGCCATCGTGCCGGCTTTCGAGATGCCCTCGCGGGCTCAGTTCATCCATGACCGCATCCTGGAGGTCGGGCTCGGCCCGATCCTGGGGCCGGATGAGTACACGCTCGACACCGCCGCCCGCGTCCATCGTAAGGATTTCCTCGATTTCCTGCCGACGGTCTATCCGCGCTGGAAAGAGGCGGGACGCGACGGCACCGCGCTGCCTTTCACCTGGCCGACGCGCGGCCTGCGCGGCGATGTCGTGCCTGATTTCATCGACGGCGCGCTCGGTTATTACTCGTTCGACGCCGGCATCGGCATGGTGGAAGGCTCCTGGGACGCGATCAAGTCCTCTCACGACGTGGCTATGACGGCGGCCGCGCTCGTCAAGGGTGGCGAGACGGCGGCTTACGCGCTTTGCCGTCCGCCGGGCCATCACGCCGGCGCCGGCTTCATGGGCGGCTACTGCTTCATCAACAACGCCGCCGTCGCCGCGCAGTGGTTCCTCGATCAGGGGGCGTCGCGCGTGTCGATCCTCGATGTCGACTATCACCACGGCAACGGCACGCAGGAGATCTTCTACCGCCGCAAGGATGTGCAGGTCATCAACTTCCACGCCGATCCGATGCAGGAATATCCCTATTTCCTCGGCCACAAGGACGAGATCGGCGAAGGAGAGGGCGAAGGTTTCAACCTCAATTATCCCTTGCGCTGGGGCACGACATTCGACGCCTGGAGCGAGGCGCTGGAAGACGGCTGCCGCAAGCTTGCCGATTACGCGCCCGATGTCGTCGTCGTCTCGCTCGGCGTCGACACATTCGAGAAGGACCCGATCAGCAAATTCAAGCTGAAGACGGAGGATTTTCCGAAGATCGGCGCGCGCATCGCCAAACTCGGCCTGCCGACGCTCTTCGTCCAGGAGGGCGGTTATGCCGTCGCGGACATCGGCGTCAACGCCGTGGGCGTGCTGCAGGGCTTCGAAGGCGCCTGATCTGATATCGAAGGCCGGCGCAAGCCGGCCTGTCTTACCTGCTTTGTTTCTAAAATACGCATTACTATCAGCAGGATAATGAGCGACCTGCGTCAAAATGAAACGATAATTTAATGTCATGGGGCTAGTTTTCGCCGGACCATACCGGGATGACCCATGTTCAGAGTACTGTTTTCGCGTCTGTCACCCCTCGTTTTTGCGTTCGCGGCCATGTTGTGGACCACGCCTGCTGTCGCGTCGGCCGCCGAAGACGACATGTCCTACAAGGCGCAGATCGACCTGGCATGGCTGATGACGGCGTCGTCGCTGGTGATGATGATGCAGGTGGGTTTCCTGCTTCTTGAAGCCGGCATGGTCCGGTCGAAGAATTCGATCAACGTTGCGCAGAAAAACCTGCTCGATTTCGTCTTCGGCATCGTCGCTTTCGCCTCCGTCGGTTTCATGATCGCGTTTGCGCCTTCCGCCGGCTGGCCGTTCGGTCTCAGCAAAGAGTTTTTCATGCTGGGCGGTCTCGAACCCTGGGAAGCGGGCTTCTTTGTCTTCCAGGTGATGTTCTGCGGCACGGCGGCGACGATTGTTTCCGGCGCGGTGGCCGAGCGGATGAAGCTGTCGGCCTATGTCGCCGGCTCCATCTTCATGTCGGCGATCATCTACCCCGTCTTCGTGCATTGGGCCTGGGGCGGGGCGCTCGCGCCATCCTCCGGCGCCTTCCTCTCCAATCTCGGCTTCGTCGATTTCGCCGGCTCGACCGTGGTGCACGCCACCGGCGGCTGGGTGTCGCTCGCCGCCTGCCTGGTGATCGGCGCGCGCCGGAACCGTTTCCGCGAAGACGGATCGATCACCCGGATTTCCGGTCACAGTCCGGTGTTGTCCACCACGGGCGCTTTCCTGCTGTTCTTCGGCTGGCTGGGCTTCAACGGCGGCTCCACGCTCCGCATGAGCGCCGACGTGCCGATGATCATCCTCAACACGGTGCTCGCCGGCGGCATGGGCGCGTCCGTGGGTTATATCATGGGGTTGCGCAACGGCGTCATCCTGCCCGAAAAGTCCTTCACCGGCATGTTGGGCGGCCTGGTGGCGGTCACCGCCGGCTGCCATATCCTGACGCCCGCCGGCGCTTTGGCGATCGGCGCCGCCGGTTCGGCGGCCGCGGTGTGGAGCACCCATGCGATCGAACGTTATCTGCGCATCGACGATGCCGTGGGCGCAGTGGGGGTGCATGCCGTCGCCGGTCTCATCGGCACGCTGCTGCTCGCCTTCCTCGCGCCGGTCGACAATCTGCCGAATGGCGGTCGCTGGGCGCAGTTCGAGATCCAGTTGCTGGGCTCCGCAATCAATTTTCTCTGGGCTTTTTCGATGGGCTACGCCTTTTTCTGGCTCCTCGACAAGGTTTCGCCGATCCGCGTCACTCCGGAAGCGGAAGATATCGGCCTCAATGTCGCCGAACACGACACCCGTCTCGGCGTCGGTCATGTCGAGACGGCGCTGACCGATCTTCTCAATGGCTCCGGCAATCTCAAGCACCGGTTGCCCGACGACAATGGCGGCGAGGCGGAAACGTTGACCGGCCTGTTCAACCGGCTGATGGATACGCTCGAAGAGCGTGAAAAGGAGCGGCTCGATGTCGAGCACGCCAAGCGCGACCTGCAGGAGGCCGATCGCGTCGCGGCTCTCGCCAATGCCGCGCTCGAGGCCATTCTGGTCCATATCGGCGGCACGGTCGTCGACGCCAATGATCAGTTCAGCAAGCTCTTCGGCGGCCCGCGTCACGACGTCATCGGGCGCCATCTCCTCGACTTCGTGCCTGAGGAGGAGGCGCAGCGGCTCCGATCAAGGCTGGGCGCGCCGGGCGAACAGACGTTCGAGACGATCATGGTGAGCGTGGAGGATGAACACATCCCGATCGAAGTGCGCAGCCGCGATATCCATTATCGATCGCAGCAGGCCCGGGTGGTCTGCATCATCGATCTCAGGGAACGCAAGGCGGCCGAGCAGCGCATTCGCTACATGGCCCAGCACGACCCGTTGACCAACCTGCCGAACCGGGTGCTGTTCAACGAGGAACTGGCGCGACGCACCGCCGCGACGGCGCATGGCGCGGCGCATGCGCTGGCGCTGGTCGACATCGATCATTTCAAGGACATCAACGACGTCTACGGCCACCAGGCGGGCGACAAGGTGATCTGCGAAGTGGCGCGCCGTCTGGCCGACATCTCTGGCAACAACACGATGGTGGCGCGGTTGGGAGGCGACGAATTCGGCGTCATCGTTTTCAACACCGCGTTCGAAAATCAACTGACGGATCTCGGATTCCGCTTGGTGCGCGCCTTCCGGACGCCGGTAGACATCGGCGGCGGCGCCGTCTGCCCGGTCAGCGTGAGCATCGGCATGGCGCGCAGTCCCGATCACGCCCAGACGCCGGACGACCTCATCGCGCTCGCCGACATCGCGCTTTATGAATCCAAGAATGCCGGCCGCAATCGCTGGACCATTTTCCGCCCCGGCATGAACGAATTGACGGAAAAGCGCCGGGAACTCGAGGCCAAACTCGCCCAGGCGCTGGAGCGCGAGGAATTCGAACTTTATCTGCAGCCGCGCGTGGACGCCGCCACCGCCTCGATTTCCGGCTATGAGGCGCTGCTGCGCTGGCGCGACGCCGAGGGGCAGATGATCAGCCCCGCCGACTTCATTCCGGTCGCCGAAGCCTCGGGGCTGATCGTGCCGATCGGCCTCTGGGTGGTTTCCGAAGCATGCAGGCTGCTCGCCGAACAGATCCCCGAGGGCAAGCTCAGCGTCAATGTCTCGCCGTTGCAGTTCCGCCAACCCGGCTTCGTCGACTCGCTCGTGGCGATCGTCGGCGGAGCGGGCGTCTCCACCGACCGGCTGGAACTCGAGATCACCGAAAGCGTGCTGATTGACGACGACGCGCGCGCGCTGGCAATCCTGCAGGAACTCAAGCGCAAGGGCTTCGAAATCGCGCTCGACGATTTCGGCACCGGTTATTCGTCGCTTTCCTATCTCAGCCGTTTTCCCTTCGATACGATCAAGATCGATCGCAGCTTCGTCGCCAATCTCGACGAGGCCGAAAGCTCGGGCGTCATCATCCGCACCATTGCCGAACTGGGTCGCGGGCTCGGCATGACGCTGGTCGCCGAAGGCGTCGAAACCATCGAGGCGGCGCGCTTCCTGACGCAGATCGGCTGCCATGAATTGCAGGGCTATCTGCTGGGGAAACCTGCGCCCGCCGAATCGCGCGCCACCCATGTCGACGCCGCCGCCGCCGAGGTTATTTTGTCCGCCGCCAGCGCCGCCTCCACCTTCAGCCAGGATCTCAAGGACGCCGCCGACCGGCTGAAACTCGCGGGCTCCGAAATCCCGCTCCAGAAAACCGCATGATAACAACGCCGGCGCTTGCATTCCCCCCGCAAAGCTGTTAGAGGCTGCGCACCGCAAACGGGAAGCGAGCTCCGGCTGGTTTTTCAATAGGATGGGCGTGTAGCTCAGCGGGAGAGCACTTCGTTCACACCGAAGGGGTCACAGGTTCGATCCCTGTCACGCCCACCATCCTTTATAGGTCGCCACATGAGATGCGACTGTCGCCTTACTAGATGCGACTCCTTGCCTCATAAAATGCGACTCGTAGTTTGAATTCCCGCGATATTGGCGGCGAGGCTTGCGGTGTTTTCCCTCGGCTCGTTTACCTGAAGTTGATCATTGCGCCTTATAGAAATTGCTGAATTAATTGTGGTGACCTAGAAGATTTCTCTTGATTTTTGGGAACGAGATGAGCATATTCATCTGGCTACGGGTCACCACACGTCCGAAAGGACGTGCAACAGGGTGGCCCTTCTCGTTTTTGAGGTCGACGTCTGATGGCGCGTCGACCTTATACCAAACTCCATCAAAATCCAGCTCAGTTAACGCAGCATCTCATCAGCTGCGGCCTCCCTTTGCCAGGGCGCACCCGAAATTTCGCGGAAAAGAAGATTGCCCAAATCGGATATGAGCGCCTGCGCATCTATTTTCGTAGCAGACGTCAAGTAAGCCTACCGGGTAAACCATTCATCCCTGGAACTAAATTCCGGGATATAATAGCGTTATACGAGTTTGATGAGCGGCTTAGGCTGTTTTGTTTCCTTCACACGGGCCGATTTGAAGTCACGCTCCGAAATCAATTATCCGAAATAATGTCACGCCGTCATGGTTCACATCCATACTTTGACAACGCTGGCTTCCAGACCCCGAAAACACGGGCCGCGACCTTAGGGCGTCTTTCAGATATATTTTACAAGAAGAACGATCAGCGAGCGCGGCACTATTTCGACGAATATAATCCTCCAATGCTCCCCCCAATCTGGGTGCTCAAAGAGTTCATGACATTTGGAAATCTAAGTCATGCCATGGAGCAAGTATCCAACACTGTCAAAAACGACCTCGCTGCAGCGTTCGGACTACCGACCTATGAACTGCTGGAAAACTGGGTCAAGGCCCTGAATGACCTTCGAAATATTTGCGCACACCATGATCGGCTATTTAACCGGTCTTTTCAGAAACAGCCTAGAAAGTACCTGACCGGAAACGTCCCTTCAAGTTCCCCAAACAAACTCAAGGGATTGCTTGAGTGTTTAGAATACCTCCTCTCAACTCAGGGATTTGGCGACCCAATCGTTGCTGAAGTCGCTAAAATGATCACGAAGTGCCCTTCCGTGATTCCTAGTGAACTGGGATATTAGTTTTTCTAGTTTTTGACCCCCAGTATGTACTGCGTTCTTCTCTAGGTCTCCGGCCACTTGCTTTTGAAGCTCGCAAAGCGGAGTCGCATCTTGTCTGGCGAAGCGGCCTCTGAGTCGCATCTCATCAGGCGACGAGTCGCGTCAGCGGTGGGCTGGGGCGTAGTTTTTCCTAACGAAAACAACACCGCCGAGTCGCATCTTATTTGGCGAGCTACATCCTTTACTGAATTTCCAAACCAAAAACTTTCGGTCACACATGCGATCGCTGCGATTTTCCCTGTCATTTCTCTGTCTTGTTGCTGGATGGCAGGATGTCGCCGCCGGCGTGATCGGCAAGGACAGAAGACAGCCGATTTCGGCCTATGCCGCCTCGGTCAAAAAGTCCGAAGCGGATGTTCGGAAAGAATTCGCCGCGAGCGGACGCATCATGTGTCCGTTCAACGAGGCGTCGGCTTTCCTCGTGCATCAGGGCGATGTCATCCTGACGGCGCGGCATGTGATTTTTCCCGAAAGAAGCATGGTCAGATATGCCGGTCGTCCAGCCCTGGGAAATTGCGGTTTCGAGGTCACGGACGGCAAGACGTCGCAATGGTATCGGATCGATGTCAAGGCGATCATTTATCCCGATGATCGACAAAGGTCGTTTACGGACCGCTTCGACTGGATCGCCATGAAGCTCGCCGAACCGATCCCCGGAGTAAAGCCGTACAAGCTTCCGGTCCGCCCTGCGGCGGTCAAGGATAAGGTGACGGCGGTGTCGATCCGGCAGGATGGCTTTCCGTTCCAGGATTGGAATGAACGGATCGTCTCGGAATGTCAGGTCCGCAAGACATGGGCCATCGACGGCATATCAGGCAGTGGTCTCGAGACCGATTGCGACCTGACAATGAAGTCCTCTGGATCCCCCGTTCTCCGGCGAACGGATGACGGTTGGGACGTCGTCGGAATTGCGTCATCCGGGACGGCCGACTGTCCAAAGTTTCGCAGCAAGCGTTGCGCGAACTGGGCGGTGGGATTGACCGATGCGGTCGCGGACGCCGTTCGCAAATTGGCGGCGATGCCGAGCGGCGCGACCAAAAATTAATCGCAAGAGTAGCAACGGTCGGATCTTGCGCTGGCGAGCGTCATTCCTACATGATCGGACGTCTCGTTCTATTTCCGGATCCGCGGCCATTCCTCCCTCTGTAAAATATCTGCTCTTTGCACTGTACACGCCCACTGCCGCTGGGTTCGGTCTTCTTCCTTATCTACGTTACATCCAGCCATGGCTTGCCCGTATGCTCGGTTCAAGTTGGGCATGGACGGTGATCGCGGCCTATGCGGGCGCTGCTGCTGCAGGCTGCTTTCTCGCACGTCGGATTTATTTCGAATGGACGGACGAGGCTCCTCCACCGCCCGGAACAATTCACATGTTCGATGGCTACGAGGGGGAAGCTCCCTTTCCCGTCGAGGTCGGCCGAAGCATTGATCCGGAAGAGAATACGACGGCGTTCGCGCCTCCAAGACGACATCCGTCCGACGAAAATGGACCGGACGTGTCCTGAGGTGGTTCAGCTTCGTTTGGGCTGAATGTCTCGCTTGTCGTTCTGAACCTTCTTTTCCCCCTGCCGCGCCAGTTCGCGATCGATGACGGCCGGATCGCCTTCGGCGGCGTTCTGGTTGGCGGCGGGTCTTGGTTCTTAGGGCATAACGCTTCTCCAAAGGAAAAGAGCGGGACGATCCAACATCCCGCTCCTTCCGATGTTCCTGGCCTTTCGGTCTATTTCGCCGGCAGGCTGTAGGCGATGACATAGTCGCCCGTCTTGGTGCCGACCGAGCCATGGCCGCCGGCGACAATCAGCACCACCTGCTTGCCCGACGCGTCGGTATAGGTCATCGGCGTCGCCTGGCCGCCGGCCGGAAGGCGGCCCTTCCAGAGTTCGCGGCCGGTCTTCAGGTCATAGGCGCGGATATAGTTGTCTACGGCCGCGCCGAGGAAGGCGACGCCGCCGCCGGTGATGATAGGGCCGCCGATGCCGGGAACGCCGAGCTTGAAGGGGAGAGGAAGCGGCGGCATGTCATAGACCGTGCCGTTGACATGCTTGTAGACGATTTCGCCGGTGCGAAGATCCGCCGCAGCGACATAGCCCCAGGGCGGCGCCTGGCAGGGAATGCCGAGCGGGCCGAGGAACGGGCCCATATAGACGCCATAAGGCGCGCCTTCATTGCGGTTGAGGCCCTGTTCCGATCCTTTCTCGTCGGCGCCCTTCGGCGGGATGTCGGCGCGCGGCACCAGTTTCGAGGTGAAGGCGAGATAGGCCGGCATGCCGAACATCACTTGCCGCACCGGATCGACGGCGACCGAGCCCCAGTTGAACACGCCGAAATTGCCGGGATAGACGAGCGTGCCATTGAGCGACGGCGGCGTGTACTGGCCTTCATAGTTGAGCTTGTGGAACGAGATGCGGCAGGCCATCTGGTCGAACATCGACACGCCCCACATATTCCGCTCCTGAAGAGGCGGCGGCCTGAAGGTGAGGCCGGTCCGCGGTTGGGTCGGCGACGCCCGGTCCTCGGGGATGGTCTTTTGCGGGGCGGGAACCTCCTCGATCGGGATCAGCGGTTCGCCCGAGCGGCGGTCCAGCACATAGATGTCGCCTTGCTTGGTGGGGCCGACAAGGGCGGGAACCGTCGTTCCATCCGGCTGTGTGATGTCAAGCAACGCCGGCTGGGCGGGCACATCCATGTCCCAGAGATCGTGATGCACGGTTTGGCGCACCCAGCGCACCGCGCCGGTGTTGACGTCGAGGGCGGCGATCGAGGACGAGAATTTCTCGACGGCCGGGCTGCGGTTCATGCCGAGCTGGTCGGGCACCTGGTTGCCAAGCGGGATATAGACGAGGCCGAGCGCTTCGTCGGTCGAGAAAACCGACCAGCTGTTGGGGGAGTTCGGCGTATAGGTCTGGCCCGGTCCGATTGGAGCGGTTTGCTCCGGATTGCCGCTGTCCCAGTTCCAAACCAGCGCGCCGGTGCGGACATCGAAGGCGCGGATCACGCCGGAAGGCGACTTGACCGAGTAGTTGTCGTTGACGGCGCCGCCGATGATGATCTTGTCGGCGGTGATGACGGGCGGCGAAGTGGAATAATAATAGCCGCTGGGATTGTAGGGCATGCCCTGTTCGAGCTGCAACTGACCCTGATTGGCGAAACTCGTGCAGATCTTGCCGGTCTTGGCGTCGAGCGCGATCAGGCGGGCGTCGGACACCGGCAGATAGACCCGCTCCTTGCAGGGGGCGTCGACGGCGGCTTCCGCATCGTTGAAATAGGTGACGCCCCGGCAGGTCTGGTGCTGGCGCGCGGAATCGAGTTTCACGCCGGGATCGAAGCGCCAGACTTCCTTGCCGGTCGTGGCGTCGAGCGCGATCGCCCAATTGTGCGGCGTGCAGAGATAGAGCGTGTTGCCGATCTTGAGCGGCGTCACCTGATAGGTGGTTTCGCCGACATCCCTCGGGCCCTTCTTGTCGCCGGTTTCGAAACGCCATTTCTCCTCCAGCAAGCCGACATTGGCGGGCGTGATCTCTGCGAGCGGCGAATAGCGCTGGCCGAGCTGGGTGCGTCCATAGCGGGGCCATTCGCCGGGATCGACGGTTTCGGTTGTCGAGGCCTGCACCTGCGGCGGCGGATCGGGAAGAACGCCGGGCTGATCATGGGGCGTCTGGACCATCGCATAGACGGCGACAGCGATGGAGACGAGCAACGGGACGCCGAGCGACAGGGACGAGGCGGTGCGGCCCTCCACACGCTCCAGCGAGCTGCCCAGGCGCCTGCGCACAAGCGGCGTCAGAAGCCAGAGGCCGAAGACGATGATGAAGCCGCCGCGTGGTCCGAGCTGCCACCAGTCGAAGCCCACTTCCCATACCGCCCATGCGAGAGAGGCCAGCGTGAACAGGCCATAGAGCGCCAGGGCTTCCTTGCGCCTCATGACCAGAAGCGCCGCGACCACGACGAACGCTGCGCCGGCAATCGCATAATAAGGGCTGCCGCCCAGGGTGAGGAGATTGATGCCGCCCACCAGCAGCACAACGCCAGACGCGGCGCTCACGAGCGCCGTCAAGGCAAGCATCAGCATATGTCAGTCCCCTATCTTCGTGACAAAGACCTCGGACCTTCAGGCTGAAAGGTCTCCGTCGACTTCCAGTGAAATCTGATGCCGGGCTCGATTGAGCCGGCTTTTCACCGTTCCGACCGCGCAATCGCAGACCTGTGCGGCGGTCTCGTAGCTATCGCCCATCACCGCCACGAGCAGCAGGACCTCGCGGTAATGCATCGGCAATCGGGAAAGCGCGCGTTCGAGTTCCCGCCCGCGCACCGTCCATTCCTGGGTGGCGGAGATGGCGCTGTCATCGGACACACAGGCGTCGGAACCCGGAGCCTCGCGCTTGGCGATGACGATCCGGGTGTAGAAGGTGTTGCGCATGATGGTGAAAAGCCAGGACTTCAATCTGGTTCCCGGCTGGAATTTGTCGATATTGGCAATGGCCTTGAGCAGCGTCTCCTGGACGAGATCGTCGGCGTCAGATGCATTGCGGCAGAAGGATCGGGCGAATGCGCGGAGGGCGGGAATGAGCTCGACGATCTCGGCGCGTATCGTTTCTCCCTGAGGCGGCGACACGGTCATATGCACGGTCCTTCCCGAAATCAACACGCATGACCGCTCAACGTCGCCGGCTTTGGTCCGGTTCCGCGCGAACCCGAATTTTTGAAAGATCGGGCCACTTCGAATTCGGCCCTTTCGTCAGGCTTCGGCAAAAAGGCGATCAGCAAAGATTCCCTGCGGGTCAAGCCGCGCGGCGTTTCGGGGGGAGTGACGAGCAGGCCCGCCAACGTTCTGCGGACCGGCTCGCCGTCAGCGAGAGCGAGATCAAGAACTTTGGGGTGGGATGTAGCTCTTGCGGCTGATCGGCGGCGTGTTGTGCAACTCCTCCGCGGCGGCGGCGCTTTGCGCGGTCCCGCATCAACATCGCCGGATTCATCCACTTACTGCATGAAGGGCGGCGTGTTCATAACGGCCACAACCTGCGTCGCGGGATTGAGCCTGACCTTGCGCCGGATTTTTACCCTCGGGAGCTATCCATCGATCAATTGATCAGGCGGGGTTCGCCGATGCCGGTGGTTTCGAGCAGGGTCACCAGCCATTTTTCGACCGGAACGTCGGCCGGGCAGCTTTCGATTTCCTGAATGGCGCGTTCCAGCGCCCGTTCGACCAGCGTTTCGGCGGATTCGTCCGTGGGGGTGATCTGACGGGCTCTCTGGCGCAACAGCGGCAGCAGAGCCAGAAAATTGCGCTCGTCTTCTGAGGTTTCAGCGCCGTTGTTCTTCGCTTCCGCTTCGGCCTGTTCCAGCGCGCGCCGGATGACGGGCCATGGGGCGGGCTTGCTCACCCTAGCCGCGTCGCGGAAGGCCTCCGGCACGATGGCGCTTTCATAGCCGGTGTAGAAGATGTACGGAATTTTCCGCGCCACGAGCTCGGATGCGAGATCGAACGCAATTCGACCGTTCAGGTTGAGATCGAGAATGGCGGCGGTGATGTCATTGTCTGCCCTGAGCGCGACAAGCGCGTCCTGCACGCAGGTATAAGGGCCGGACACCGTATAGCCGTCCGCCAGAGGTTCCGACGCCAGCTGTTCGCCGATGAGATAATCGTCTTCAAGCACCAGGAGTTTTCGGCCCGACGCCGCCGGTTTCACGGGCTTGACGCTGCGTGCGGCGCGCGCCGAGATCGTCGTCGAATTCGCTGCGCCCGCCGTCTCGCGGCTGTCGTTTACGCCGAAGTGTTCGCCTGATGTCCGTGACCCGGCCAATCTCGTTTCTCCTCCGAAGTACGCGCCACGGTCTGTTAGGCGCTGTTCATATTATGGGTGTTGAGAGGGCGCAAAGCTAGTGGGTTTTGTGCATAGGGTTGAATTTGTCCGATGGAACGTTGTCACGGTGATATTGTTTCCCTGAGCAAACAGGGAGCGATCTCATGTCGTCGATCAAAAAGATCCACTCGTTTGCCGCCTCGGTTGGGCTCATTGCAGTGATGTTTGCGACGACGCACCCCTCTTTGGCGCAAAACGCTCCGCAGCGGGCGCTCGATACGCCCGGCGGCGCGCAAGAGGACTGCCATGTGCGTCCGGATGGTCAGGCAGATCCCGCCCAGCCTCTCACCGAGCGCTTGCAGGATTGCAACAGCGTGCTGAAACCCAAAGGATTGGGCGATCCCGACATCGTGACGCCGCCGCCGAAGGTCAATGATCCCATCGCCATCGAACCGCCAAAGCCAACCGCGCCGGCTTCTCCATGAGCCGAGGCGCCTTCATCGACTGATTTCCGGGAGCACGAAATGGACGCTGATGAACTCGAACGTCGATTGAACGCGCATCGAGACGTGCTCACCACCATCGTCGCGGCTCTGGCCAGGAACGGCCAGACCGAGATCCTCTATCATCTCGCGCCGGAGACCCAGTTCATGAATGGTCAGGAAGATCCCGGCGTGTTGCCGAGCGAGGCTTTTGCGCTCGAACATGCTCATGCGGACGAAATCCGGCGGATCGTGGACGCGGCGCGCCTCCGGGCCGAGCGGTCCTGATCGGCAACCCGCAATGGGAACAAGTCCCGGCGAGAGGTGTTTGGCTGACAGGAAGGAGACATACGATGCTGAAATATGAAACATTCTCGTCGTCCATCGAGCCCGGATCGCCGCACCCTTCGGACCCGGACGTGATGCCGCCGCCGGTTTGGAAGCCCGATCCGCCGGTTCAGGAGCCTGAACCCGATCGCCTCCCCGACGAAGATCCTTCGCCGAACCCCGACGAAACCCGCGCGCCGCCGAGGCATGTGTGAGCGGTCACGCTCAATGATCCGGTTCCGGGTTTTCCGTATCCCGCTCATCATAATTGACATCCCAGTCGCCCGGGCCTTTCTTCTGGCCCGGGTTTTTCGCGGCTGTCGCGTCTTCCGTGCCGGTGATCACCGTGGGCTTGGCGCTCGCCACGCCGCTTGACTTGCGGTCGGCCTGGCTGGGCGCGAACTGGCCCTCGGCGTCCTTGCGGATCTTGGTCGTGTCGCTGCTGTCTTCCGTCATGACGTTCTCCTGTGCCGTTCAACAACCGCAGCCTCGGCAGGAGGTTCCCGAGCGGCGCGAGCGCGCGGGAACCCGAAGCGCCGTCCGCCTGTTGTTGCGTGAGAGCAAAAGCAGGAGCTGCCGCATGGTGTTCAAACCCCAGACCTTTCATGGCGACACGCCGGAAATCGACAAATCCGCCGGCGGCGCCCAGGTCGAGGCGAGGGTGGCCGATGCGCTGGCGTGCGCCGCCGATCTCGACGCCACCCAGGTGGCGGTGACGGAAGTCGACGGCGCCATCGTGCTCGACGGCATTGTGCTCTATCCGGAGGAAGTGGTGATCGCCGCCGACATTGCCGCGCGCGTGGGCGGCCTGCCGGTCCAGAACAGACTTCGTTGCCAGACCGACAAACCGAAGAGCGGGTGATGGTCGCGTGGGGTGCGCCCCGCCGACGTCTCAATCGATGTTGGTCAGGCTTCTGGTGTTGGCTCGGTCGAGCGCCGCTTCTGCGGCGGCGATGTCCAGACGGTTCGTCTCGGTCATGGTCTGGGCAAAGGCTTGAGGCTCGAGGGTTTGCTACGCCTGACCGGCGCAAACTGAAAGTGCCAACAACCGGTTGGCCAGGGACGCCGGACGATGACGACTACAAATATGATCTAGCGGAACGGCTTGCTCAGATGGGGCGAGCCCCGGACGCCGAAGCGGAGCGGTGCTTCGACCGCCTTGGTGATGCCGATGCGTGGCCCGATCACGATGTCCGGTTCCGATGCTCGGCTTTGCAGGCAGAAGGGCGGAGCGGTAATCGCCGCGCCGTCCTCCACGCCGGTGACCCCGAGCGCGGCGGTCAGCCGCCCAGGGCCGGAGCAGAGAAGGCGGTCGGCGAGGCCGCCGCGACGATCGCGCATGACCTCTACCCCCTCGGTCGGGACGAGCGCGCGAATCAACACCGCGCTTCCGGGTTCGCACACCACATTCAGGCACCAATGCACGCCATAGGAGCGATAGACATAGGCGCGGCCCGCCGGGCCGAACATCGCGCCGTTGCGCGGCGTCCGACCGCGATAGCTGTGCGAGGCGGGATCGTCGCGATGATAGGCTTCCGTCTCCACGATCACGCCGCCGCAACCGCGAAAAATAAGAGTCATTCCAAGAAGATCCCGCGCCACGCTTTCGGCGGATCGATTGAAGAAA
Source organism: Rhizobium sp. FKL33 (assembly GCF_005222915.1). Lineage (GTDB taxonomy): Bacteria > Pseudomonadota > Alphaproteobacteria > Rhizobiales > Rhizobiaceae > Rhizobium_E. The sequence continues at coordinate 7,428 of NZ_STFX01000038.1, read as the reverse complement.
TCGGTATCTGTCAGCCCTGCCTGCATGATTTGTAACTTTCTGCGCACCCAATCGAAGCTGACTTCCCTAACGTCAGAATATTGTATTTCATAAACTTGAGTTACAAACTTACCGATCGGTTTTCCGTCGGCCGCTTTGCTCAGTAAGTCTCGGCGAAGATTGATTTGGTCATAAGCGAACATAAGCCGGCAACCTTTGCAGCCGTCAAAAATATTTTAATAACTTCAATCTGATGATAATGTCGCTGTCACGGTTTCTCCGACAAAATGAATATGATTCGGCAACGCGGGAGGAACCGGAAAAGCCCAGCGAAGTTGTAGCGGATACCAGATTTCATTTTTGGAACCTAGCCGGGGGGCAGCATGCCGCAGAGATCAGAACCCATCAGTGGGAAACGCCCATGAAAATCCTGTCCGTCACTTCTGAGGTTTTTCCCTATATCAAGACTGGCGGCCTCGCGGATGTGACTGGTTCTCTCCCGAAGGCCTTGAAAGTCTTCGGCGTCGACTCGATTACCCTGGTGCCCGGCTACTCCGTTTTCGATACGCTCTTGGGCGCGCAGCCGCCATTGTTCCGCTTCGACGAGATCCTCGGCGAAGAAGCGGCTTTGCATTTCGTGCAGACGCCCGACGCGGCGCTCTTCGTCCTCGATATTCCCGCGCTCTATCGTCGTCCCGGGGGCCCCTATGTCAACGAGCATGGGGTCGACCATCCCGACAACTGGAAGCGTTTCGCGGCCCTGTCGCTCGCCGGCGCGCTGATCGCCAATGGCGAATTGCCCGGCTGGAGCCCGGATCTGGTGCATACGCATGACTGGCAGTCGGCGCTGACCTCGGTCTATATGCGCCATATGGGCTGCGATAAGCCCGTGGTCCTGACCATTCACAACATCGCCTTCCAGGGTCAGTATTCGGCAGCGCTTCTGCCCTATCTGCACCTGCCGCCCAGCGCGCTCAGCATGGATTGCCTCGAATATTACGGCGACATCTGCTTCCTCAAGGGCGGGCTGATGACGTCGGATCTGATCACCACGGTCAGCCCCACTTATGCACGGGAAATCCTCACGCCCCGTTTCGGCATGGGGCTCGACGGCGTGCTGCGCTATCGCCGCGAAGATATGCGCGGGATTCTCAACGGCATCGACGAGGATATCTGGGATCCGGGACACGATCCGCTCCTTCCGCAGGCCTTCGATGTCGACAGCCTAGATTTGAAGGCGGTCAACAAGAAGGCGCTCAACGCCCGACTCGGCCTGCATGACGACGATGCGCCGATCTTCTCCTGCATCAGCCGTCTGACCTGGCAGAAGGGCATGGACATGGTGGCCTACGCCGCCGATTACCTCGTCTTCAACGGCGGCAAGCTGGTGATCTGCGGCAAAGGCGATCCGGAAATCGAAGGCATGCTGCAGGCCATGCAGGCGCGCCATCCCGGCCGCATCGCTGTCAGCATCGGCTATAGCGAGGAGCTGGCCCATCTGATCCATGGCGGCTCCGACGCCATCATCCAGCCTTCGCGTTTCGAACCCTGCGGCCTGACGCAGCTTTACGGCCTGCGCTATGGCGCGATCCCGGTCGTCTCCCGCACCGGCGGGCTGGCGGAAACGGTCATCGACGCCAATGACGCCGCCATGAACGCCGAGGTGGCCACCGGCTTCCAGTTCCACCCGGTCACCACCGACGGCCTCTGCCACGCCATCCGCCGCGCCATGGACGTCTATGCCGATCCCGCCCAATGGCGGCAATTGCAGACGCAGGCGATGAAGGCGCGGTTCTCCTGGGAGCGCAGCGCGGGGAGATATGCGGCGCTGTTTCGCAGCCTCGTCAGCCGGTCTGGCGCGACGGGGTATGAGATCAGGTTGGCGGTGGGGTGAAGCGCGGTTCATTTCCGGTCAATCGCTGATCGACACGCGGTCTCATCCGAATTATCTATAAAATCATGACGACCGCCAAATCAGAAACGATTGCCGCCCAGATCAGCAAGACGCTCGCCGCGCGGATTATCGCCGGCGAGATCGAGGCCGGCGCCAAGCTGCGACAGGATCATATCGCCGAGGAGTTCGGCGCGAGCCATGTTCCGGTTCGCGAAGCGTTCAAGCGACTGGAGTCGCAGGGCCTGGTCGTCAGCGAGCCGCGTCGCGGCGTCCGCGTCGCCGGCTTCAGCGTCGACGAAGTGCGCGAAGTGGCCGAGATGCGCGCCGCCCTCGAAACTCTGGCGTTGCGCAATGCGGTCCCGCATTTGACCAGAGCCATTCTGGATCAGGCCGAAGAAGCCAACCGGGCCGGGGATCGAGCGCTTAATGTTCAGGCGTGGGAAATGGCCAATCGCGCCTTTCACCGTATCCTCCTGGCTCCATGCGGCATGCCCCGCTTGCTGAAGGCGATCGATGATCTGCATACTGCGAGCGCCCGCTTTCTGTTTTCCGGCTGGCGCGCCGAATGGGAGGCCCCCACGGATCGCGACCACCGCGCCATCCTTGACGCGTTGAGAGCCGGGCAGACCGAAATCGCGGCAACCACGCTTGCGCGTCACGTCCAGACGATTGGGCAGAAAAAGCCCAAATAGACGCTCCTGCGTTTCCCATCACATTCTAAAATGATCGCGCGCCGCACGCGGCTATTGCCACGATTGTATTTTTGTGGATTCATTTAGCGATAGACTCTAAAAATTATCTATAATTATGGAATGAAGGAGACATGGAATGTCGGATATCGTTACGAAGCAGGCCGCAAGGCCTGGATCCAAAGCCATCCGCACGGGCGCGATGATCATAGCGGGCGCGGCGCTGATGACGCTGGCCGCAAAAGTCCAGATTCCGTTCTGGCCGGTGCCGATGACGCTCCACACGATGGCCGTCATGGCCTTCGCCGTCGCGTTCGGGCCGCGGATGGCGGTTTCGATCTTTCTCGCCTATCTCGCCGCGGGCGCTGCGGGCCTTCCGGTGTTCTCGGGTTCGCCGGAACGGGGTATCGGCCTCGCTTACATGGTCGGCCCGACCGGCGGTTATCTGCTCGGCTTTCTCGTCGCGTCCTGGGTTGTCGGCGTCTTGGCTGCCGGCAGGGGAATGATCGGCCGCGCCGGGGCGATGCTCGCCGGAATGGCGCTGATCTACGGGATCGGCGCAGCCTGGCTGGCGCTCTATGTCCCGGCGGCTCAGCTTCTTGCGGTCGGCGTTTTGCCTTTCCTGCCGGGTGATCTGGTCAAAATAGCCGTGGTGGCTTTGGGCAGCGCAGCGCTTCCTGCCTTGGGCATCCGCCTCCGGAGCAAAAGCGAATGACGGCTTTGGATGGCGTCATCCGGTACGACTGGACGGTCGAAGAGATCCTCGATCTTCAGGACGCGCCGTTGCTCGAACTCGTGGGCCGGGCCAATGCCGTGCACCGGCAACATCACGATCCCAACAAGGTCCAGAAAGCGAGCCTTCTGTCGATCAAGACGGGCGGTTGTCCTGAAGACTGCGCCTATTGCCCGCAGTCTGCCCATCATCGCGAAGTCGACCTGACTCGCGATCGGCTGATGGACCCTGAGAAAGTCATCGCCTTGGCTGAAACGGCCAAGGCGGCGGGGGCGGAGCGGTTCTGCATGGGCGCGGCATGGCGACAGGTTCGGGACGGCAAGGAGTTCGACGCCGTGATCGATATGGTCGCCGGCGTTCGCGCTCTCGGCATGGAAGCCTGCGTCACGCTCGGTATGCTGAAGCCGCATCAGGCCGAGCGCCTCGCGGCGGCGGGGCTGACCGCCTACAATCACAATCTCGATACGAGTCCGGAATTCTACGGACAGATCATCAGCACACGCACGTATGAGGACCGGCTGGAGACGCTGGCGATCGTGCGCTCCTTCGGCATCGATCTGTGCTGCGGCGGCATTATCGGCATGGGAGAGACGATGCGCGACCGGGCGTCCATGTTGCAGGTCCTGGCGACAATGGCGCCGCATCCGGAAAGCGTGCCGATAAACGCCCTTGTGCCGGTCGAAGGCACGCCGCTGGCGAACCGCGCGCGCATCGATCCTCTCGAGCTGGTTCGAATGGTGGCGACGGCGCGGTTGGTCATGCCCGGTTCGACGGTTCGCCTCTCCGCCGGACGGTCTGCGTTGAACCGTGAGGCGCAAATTCTCTGTCTCGTCGCGGGCGCCAATTCGGTGTTCTATGGCGACACGCTGCTCACCACGCCGAATTCCGGTATCGGCGAGGACGCCCACCTGTTCGCAGACCTAGCGAGACGGGAGCCGACCTGCACGCAGCGCGCTGCGAGTTGACCGCAATCGCGTGTCGTTTCGACCGGAAGCCGCGTCTAAAGACGCGGCTTCCCAAAAGATTCCAAGAAGGGCATGATCCGGGGAGCAGCCGCACTGTCAGCGCTATACTCATAGCGCCTGGCTCATGCATGTGACCGCCCAGCCGGGGTGGAGCCGATCCGAACGCGCAGTCTATTTTACCGCCGAATTCCCACCATCGGCGTAAAGCGCCGAACCGGTGACGAAACTCGCGGCAGGGCTTGCGAGAAACAGCGCCGCGCGCGCGATTTCATCGGGCTCCGCGATGCGTTTCATGGCGTGCAGGCTGGCGGCCCAGTCCTTCTGGGCCTGATCGCCGGCCATGCCGGTGTCGGTTCCGCCGGGCAGAAGCGCATTGGCGCGGATGTTTTTCGCGCCGTAATCGGCGGCTATGGATTTGACCAGGCCCATCAGGCCGGCTTTGGCGGCGGCATAGGCGCCCATGCCGGGAAGGCCGACGCTCGTGCCGACAAAGCTCGAGGTAAAGACGATCGCGCCGCCGCCGCGTGCCAGCATCGCGGGGATCTGGACGCGGCTTGCGAGAAAAGCGGCGGTCAGATTGGAGGTGAGCGCCGCCTGCCAGTCCTCCACCGAGAGTTCCGCGAGCGGTTTGATCGCGCCGACCATGCCGGCGTTGTTGAAAGCAATGTCCACTCCACCAAATCTGCTTTTTGCTTCGTCCACCAGTTCCGCATGGGTGCCGGCCAATTCGACATCGCCTGAGATCGCTATCGCTTTGCCGCCGCCAGCCCGGATCTCGGCGGCGGCGCGCTCAAGCGCCTGCTGGCCGCGCGCATTCAGAATGAGACTCGCGCCTTCCTGAGCGAAAAGATGCGCCGCCGCCTTGCCGATGCCCGAGGATGCGCCGCTGATGATCGCGACCTTGTTGTCCAAAACGCCCATGACTGGTTCTCCTGTTGCTGAAGGCCCAGGCATAGGGAGTGAGCAGGCAGCGCGACACCCGATTTCCGTGCGGAAAGACGGCAACGAAAAGGGCCGCCGAAACGGCGACCCTTCGAATGTCTGGACGGAGGCGGATTACTCGGCCGAAGCCTTGTATTCCGGCTGAGCCTTCAGCGTGTCCTTGTTGGCGTCGATATAGACGCGGACATCGTCGCCCTTGGTGTTGCGCATGATGTTGAGCTCTTCCGGCGTGACGGCGATTTCGCGCGCGCCGATGCCGAGGAAGCCGCCGACATCGAGGACGACGTCCTTGATCTGGCCCTGTTCGTTCATCACCAGACGGTTGATCGTGGCGACGTCTTCGTCATTCGGGCCGTAGACAGTGGCGCCCTGCAGCTTTTCGGCCGTCAGTTCGGTCGGCTGGGCGGTTTCATAGCCTTCGCGGGTGACCGAGGGAGCGGTCAGACGCGTGCGGTTGTCGTCCATCGCGGCGCCGGTATTGGTCGAAGCCGTCGTCTGCATGTCCTGCTGGGCGGCCGCGTCATTCGTGGCCTGGCCGGTCGCCGGCGGGGTCGCCGTCGTGGTGTTGGAGGCCTGTGTATCGACGCCGGAGTTCATGCCGGTGGCGGCGCCATTGGGTTTGGTGTTGCCGGCGGCCATATCAGTCGAGCCGGCCGCGCCGGAGGCTCCGGCATCCGTGGCCGCGGGAGCGGCAGCCATGTTGGTGTCCGTCGCCGTGGTGGCGCCGGCCTGATTCTGGGTTGCGTCGTTCGCGGCGTCAGCGGTTTCTTCCGGAGCTTTCCAAGCGGGGGCGTCGTTCAGAGCCTGCTTGTTGGCGTTGATCACCAGGAAGTAGTCGTCGGCGCCATCGCCATTCTTGACGAACTTCACCTGATCCATCGCCACGGCGACGTTCTTTTCGCCGATGCCGAGGAAGCCGCCGACGCCGAGCACCACGGCCTTCACGTCGCCCTGACGGTCCAGCAGCACTTCGTTGATTTCGCCGATGTCATCCCAGTCGCGCTCGGCGCCCGGCTGCACGGCCTGATCGGTCGCCATGGCCTGTTCGGTCGCATAGACGCGCTGACCGATGAATTCCGAAGCGCGGATATCGGACGGGCCAGCCTGGTAGGCGCTGAACTGCGACGCGGCCCCGGCGGTTGCGGCCGGCGTCGTGGTCGACTGGTCGGAAGACTGTGCAAAGGCGCTGCCGCCCATCACGAGCACAATTGCTGTCGTTGCCAAAAAGCTTTTCATCACGCGATCTCCTTGAGTTAATCTTTATCTGTCTTTTCCATGCTGCCGCATTTACTTTGAACCGTCGGCGCGCCGTAGCGTGTTGCCGTGCTCCAAAAACTTCTCGGGGAAGGAAAGGTTCCGTCGATCTGGTCACCGAGACGACTTTCCGTTGCTAGCGCCGTCAGACCCGTTTGCCGCGAATCTCGTCTCGGATCAGGAACTTTCCACGCATGCCTTTCGTTTGGAGGCCGCGTGACGCCTGCAACTTTCTCTATCATCCCCTTCGAGAAAGGCATGCGTCGGAAACGCGGTAAGCATGCGGATCTGAGGTTGACGCCTCTTTCGCAGATGGGCGGAGTTTGGCGTTTCAAAGCATATATCCAATCTCTCTCCCTCATTGGAAACTATTCCCTAAGGAGAAAAACATGGCTCAGAAAATGCTCGATGATCTGTTCTACGATACGCTCAAGGATATCTATTACGCCGAGCGTCAAATTCTGAAGGCTCTTCCGAAGATGGCGCGCAGCGCCACCGACCCGAAGCTGAAGCAGGCTTTTGAAAAGCACAAGGAAGAAACCCAGGGCCAGATCGAGCGCCTCCAGCAGGTGTTCGAACTGATCGGCAAGCGCGCCCAGGGCAAGACCTGCGAAGCCATCCAGGGCATCATCGCCGAAGGCGAAGAGATCATGGACGAGTTCAAGGGCGCCCCGGCTCTCGACGCCGGTCTCATTTCCTCGGCCCAGGCGGTCGAGCACTATGAGATCACCCGCTACGGGACGCTGCGCACCTGGGCCAACCAGCTCGGTTACAAGGACGCCGTCAAGCTGCTCGACATGACGCTGGAAGAGGAATCCCGCACCGACGAGGACCTCACCAAACTGGCCGAGACGGCTGTCAACGCCGCAGCCCAGCAGAAAGCCGCCTGAGGCTAGAGCATCGTACGATTAATCCGGGGCACATCCTGCCGCTTTGAAGAAGTTCCAGCATTCGGCTCGATTGAAGAGGTTG
>NZ_STFX01000037.1 GCF_005222915.1 Rhizobium sp. FKL33 | reverse complement strand
CGCCCAATTCACTCCAACGGATGAAGCGATTGTAGAGCGTCTTGTGGGGGCCGTATTCCTTTGGAGCGTCTTTCCACTGAAGTCCATGTTTCAAAACATAAATAATGCCGCTGACCACACGCCGATCATCAACCTGCGGGATGCCATGGGCCAGTGGGAAGTACGGGCGAATTCGGGCAAACTGGGATGGTGTCAGTAAAAACAAATCACTCATGGTAATTCCTCCCGCCCTGAGTGAATCAAAATTCGCCCGCTTTTAAAAGCCCCTTAATTAATGAGGCCTAAGCCTAGTCAACCAGCTTCTTGCTGGTCGATGAGTCCCGCAAAGGAAGTGCGTGGCTGCGCTTCTTCAGAGCCAGCTTCTTTTTGCCGGGGATCTGAGAGCGCTGGAGTTCGCGCGACTGCGTCCAGTTCATCTGTGGTTCCAGACGCCGCCCTGCCGGGTAAGAGTTCTGTAGGCCCTGATCGTACCGATAGCTGTAGTAGCGGTTCACCGGTGGGCCGAAATTGTCGTAATACGGCGTCGTTTCGGTCTCGGCGAAATCGTCGTCCGGATTGACGAGCTTCCCCTGAGCCGCATCGTCATACATCGGCGGGATACCACGCGTGGTGGTTTGGCCGGAAAGGTTAGGGTTCCACGTGCCGGTGGTGCAGCCGAAATCATCGCAGGCCGTCGTGCGGCCCATTTCCCTCATCTTAGAACTCGGCTCCTGATAGAATTCGGGGTTGATGCTGTGAGCCTCGTTCGCCATTTCCTTGCTGACGACATAGTCGTCAGGCATCTCCTGATCGAACGCGATGGCGGGCTTGATCACGTCCTTCTTGGCATATTGCGGTATCGGCTTTGACTTCGGGTCAACCGCGATCTTCGGCTGGTCTATCTTGATAGCTGGCGCATCCGCCATCTTCATCGCTTCGCTGGAATTGCTCCGCCAGATCGTAGCGCCGACGTTGGTCACCGCCATAACGCACAACCAAGTGGCAGCCACTCCGAGAGGCACGTAAATTACGGCCTTGATGAATTCGTGTTTGTGGTTGAGGTCGTTCGGCGTAGCTCCTTGGCTCATGATTGACATGCCCCTCCTGTGGGCAAAGTGCACTAATGCAAGGTAAGATATAGGGAGGGTTAGTTTCAAGTTTAAGAGGCGAATTTGATTCGCAAGTGAGAAAAACTTAATTAGGATTGGCATTGTAAAAGAAAGATATCGACATAGGCCGCATCTACGCCATCCACTCCCCATCCCGCCCAGCGCCAGCTACATCTACATGAAGCTGCGCGGGCGTGGTCGCATCAAGTCCAAGCAATACCGAGAATGGGAGAAGGCGGCGGACGTCGCCAACAGGGAAGAAGGGGCTCGTGCCTAGGCGGTGTGGACGGATTGCCGCATTTAGCTGAAACGGGGTTCCCCCACTGAGTGTTGTCTGATTCATGGGATGCCGACTGATTTGGAGGTCGGCATGAGCACGAAGATGACTGACGGTGATTGGGTAGTGGCGCTCGAAGTGTTTAGGGCATCATTGCCTCGCCGGGGCGACAAAGGCCGTAATGACCGGCTTTTCCTGGAAGCTCTGCATTATTTTGCTGTCCACAATATCACCTAGCGGGCATTGCCTGAACGCTTCGGGAAATGGAATAGCGTGTGGAAGCGGTTCGATCGCCTGAGCAAAGCCGGCACGTTCGAT
>NZ_STFX01000036.1:86052-164218 GCF_005222915.1 Rhizobium sp. FKL33 | reverse complement strand
TGTTCCACTACGAGGACGGCTTCGTGTCGATCCCGCAGGGCCCCGGGCTCGGCGTTGAGGTGGACGAAGCCTATGTGATCGAACGCGCCAAGGAGGGCCATCGCTGGCGCAATCCCGTATGGCGGCACGCCGATGGCAGCGTGGCAGAGTGGTGAGACAAATCAGCGGGCGCCGGAGAAACCGGCGCCCGCCTCATTTTCAAGACAGGTGATGCGGCTTGGTCATTCCATAAACCGGGGTATCGATGCCCACCTGGCGGGCCTTGAGCTGTAGCGACAGATATTGCGAATAATGCCTGGACTGGTGAAGGTTGCCGCCATGGAACCAGAGAGCAGGCTGCTGCGTCGGTTTCCACATATTGCGCTGTTCGCCTTCCCACGGACCGGGGTCCTTGGTCGTATTGGAGCCGAGCCCCCAGCATTTTCCGACCTTGTCGGCGACCTCGCGCGAGATGAGGTCGGCGGCCCAGCCATTCATCGAGCCATAGCCGGTGGCGTAGACCACGAGATCTGCGGGCAGTTCGGTTCCGTCCTTCAGCACCACGGCGTTTTCCGTGAGATGCGAGACATCCACGCCGGATTTCAGCTTGATCGAACCGTCGATGACCAGGTCGCAGGCGCCGACGTCGATATAATAACCTGAACCCCGACGCAGATATTTCATGAACAGACCGGACTCGTCGTCGCCGAAATCCAGCATGAAGCCGGCCTTTTCGAGCGCCGCGTAGAAATCGGCGTCCTGCTCGCGGATCTTGTCGTAAATCGGGATCTGGAATTCATGCAGGATCCGGTAGGGCAGCGAGGCGAAGATGAGATCCGCCTTGCGCGTGGTCATGCCGCCCTGCACAGCCCGTTCCGAATAGAGATCGCCGAGCCCGATTTCCATCAGCGAATCCGACTTGACGATATGGGTGGACGAACGCTGCAGCATGGTGACATCGGCGCCGGCTTCCCAGAGCGCGGCGCAAATGTCATGGGCGGAGTTGTTCGAGCCGATGACGACGACCTTCTTGCCGGCATAGGCGTCCGGCCCCGGATGCTGCGAGGAATGCTGCTGTTCGCCCTTGAACACGTCCTGTCCGGGAAATGTCGGCACATTGGCCTTGCCGGACATGCCGGTCGCTAGCACCAGCTGCTTCGGCTTGAGCACGACTTCCTGGCCGGCACGATCGACGATCACGGTCCATTCGCCGGCCGCCTCGTCAAACTGGGCGGATTTGCAGGTGGTGGAGCCCCAGTAATTCAGCTCCATGACCTTGGTGTACATTTCCAGCCAGTCGCCCACTTTGTCCTTCGGCGTAAATACGGGCCAGTTTTCCGGGAAGGGAATGTAAGGCAAGTGATCGTACCAGACCGGGTCATGCAGGCAGAGCGACTTGTAGCGCTTGCGCCAGCTGTCGCCAGGCCGCTCATTCTTTTCGATGATGATCGTCGGCACGCCGAGTTGGCGCAGCCGGGCGCCGAGCGCGATGCCGCCCTGACCGCCGCCGATGATGACGACATAGGGCTGGGTGGAGTAGCCGAGATCGGCGGTCTCAACCTCGCGCTTTTCCTTCCAGGTCTTGCGATTTCGGCCATGGCCATGTTCTGCGCCCATCGGACGGCGAAAGCCTTTCGGCTCCTCATGACCCTTGAGTTCGGTCATGGTGGTGAGCAGGGTCCAGATCAGCCCGTCCTTGAGGCGGATATGGCCGTAGCCACGCGCCACGCCCGTTTCGAATTCGAACCATCCGTCGGTAACGCCGCCGGTTTCGGAGGCCGCCTCCTTGGCGTCCTGCACGAAATTTGACGGCTTCGTCGCGGCCAATTGGCTGGTGAGCATGTCGCGGATCTGCTCGTGCCCTTCTACGGTCTTCAGGTTCCAGGTGAAGGTCACCAGATCGCGCCAGTAGCAATCGGCCTGAAACAGGTTGACGGCGGCGTCGATGTCGCCGCTTTCGAGGGCTTGGCCGAGTTTTGAAAGAACCGAGTCGATCTTGGTTCCCGGGCTGATATCAAGCATGGTCATCTCCTCCATGGATGCTTGGTGGTTATGGGGAAGCGCCCGAGGACGCTCCATTCGGCTTTCGAGCCATCGACAGCCGGGCTCCTCTCCCGGCAACCGAGGCTGAAAACTTCATTTCGAAAGATCGATCAGGATCTTCAGATGCGCGCCGGCGAGATCGAGCAGGACGTCGAATCCTTCCTTGACGGCTGTGCCGAGGGTGATGCGCTTGGTGACGATCTTGGTCGCCGGCAGCAGTGCTGAAGCGATCAGCCGGATCACCCTCGGCCAGTAATGAGTCGGATAGGCCCAAGAGCCCTTGATCTCCAGATCGCGAAAGGTGACCTGGAACCAGTCGAGCGGGTTTTCATGCGGATGCAGGCCGGTCTGCACCACCACACCCTGTTTGCGGACCGCGTCGACGCACGCTTTCAGCGCATGTTCGTTCCCGACGCATTAGATGGCGACGTCGCAGCCGACCTGGCCTTCCGTCAGCGAGCGAACGACATCGCCGACCTTGTCGCGCTTCGGGTTGATGGCGATGACATCGGGCAGCACCCCTTTGGCCAGCTCAAGCCTGGCGTCATTGAGATCGGACACGAAGAGCTGCGCTGCGCCGGCGGCGCGGGCGGCGAGCAATGTCAGCATGCCGATGGGACCCGCGCCGGTGACCAGCACGCTATTGCCGGCGGTCACGCCACCGCGATCGCAGGCATAGACGGCGACCGCCGTGGGCTCGACAACAGCAGCCTCTTCATCGGTCATGTCATCGGGAATTTTCTGGACATCGTATTCGTTGACGACGGCCGCTTCGGCCATGCCGCCGCCATCCCAACTCAGCCCGACCAGCGCCAGATCCGGGCTCAGATGGAAGAGACCGCGATCGGCGAAATAGTCGCCGGATCTCGGCATGACCAGCGGCTGGATCGACACCCGGTCGCCGACCGCAACGGACGTCACCCCTGCCCCGACAGCCTCGACGACGCCGCCGAATTCATGACCGAGAACCTGTGGACCATGCGCGCCGGTAAAGGGATGCGGCTCGGTGGGGATGAAGATCGGGCCGTAACTATATTCGTGAAGGTCGGTGCCGCAAATGCCCACGAAGCGATTGCGAACCAGAACCTGCCCGGGCCCCGGCTGCCTGGGCTCGGCAATCTCTTCGAGCCGTAAATCCTTGGCGGCGTGAAATCTGAGCGCGCGCATGTTTTCTCCCTTTGGTCTTTTTGACGTAAAGTGAGCTGCAACCCCCATGCCAGCGGCAGCGCGGTTTTCAATTGTTTGAATTCACGGCATTTTCTCGGTCGATTACCGCACCTTGCGCCACTGCTGTGGCGCCACAGGTGTGGCGCGTGCCACAACAGCGCCCTCAATGCGTCCGGTCGATGCCGAACCGCTTCATGCGCCGATGCAGCGTGGTGCGGTCGATGCCAAGCCGCCGCGCGGCTTCGGACACATTGCCCTTGCAGGCGGCCAGAATGGCGCGGACATCCGCTTCACCCGTCTCCTGATCGGCCAGAGCGCCTATATGTGTGAGATGATCCGGAAGGTCGGCGACCTCGATCAGTCCGCCCTCGCACAGCGCGGCGGCAAAAGCGATGGCGTTGTCGAGTTCACGGATGTTGCCGGGCCAGCAATAGTTGAGGATCATCACTCTTGCCGCGCCGGAAAGACGCAAAGGGCGGCCCATGGCTCCGTGCTTTTCGAGAAGTCTGTCCAGCAACCAGACAAAATCCTCGCGCCCCGCCAAAGGCGGCAGCGACAGCACTGCGGCGTTCAGCCGGTAATAGAGATCCTCGCGAAATTTTCCGGCCGCCACCATATCGGCCAGCAAGCGATGCGACGCCGACACGACCCGGAAATCCACCTTGCGCGGCGCAGATCCGCCGACGGGCAGGACTTCGCCCTCCGCGAGCACACGCAGCAAGCGGCTTTGCGCCGCAAAGGGCATGTCGCCGATCTCATCGAGAAACAGCGTGCCGCCCTCAGCCTCCTCGACGAGCCCCTTGCGCCCCTTGGCGAGCGCGCCTGTAAAAGCGCCGGGGGCGTGGCCGAACAATTCGCTCTCGATCAGTTGTTCGGGGATCGCCGCGCAATTGACCGCGACGAAGCGGCCTGCAACGCCGCTCGCCTCGTGAATGATCCGCGCCAGGAATTCCTTGCCGGTTCCCGTCTGCCCCTGCAGCAGGATCGGCAACCGGCTTGGCGCGAGCTTTGCGACCTTGCGCCTGAGACCGTCGATCAGTGGCGAAGTACCGCCTAATCGAGAGATCGCGGGCGCCGGCCGCGCGAGCCTGGCGACCGGCGCGCCGGCGACGCGGCTCTGCGGTTCGATCGCATGCGCGTAGAGGAGACCGCCGTCGCGCAAGGCGATGCGGCGATCCTGCGGCAGGCTGGCGCGGGTCAGCGAGGCGAGTTCATCGAGGCCTGCTTCGAAGTAGTCGGCGACGGGCTGGCCGATCAGCAACTCGGGGCTGCGCCAATCCAGCCCGCGCGACCGGGCGAGAAGCCGCGCGCCGCCATGGGTCATGCCGGTTATGCGCCCGACGCCATCCACCGACACAGCCGCTTCCGGATCGACATCGAGAAATTCCGGCGCTGCAGCGAAACGCAAAACCAGGTCATGGCGGCTATTAGCCATGAGATTGGCGAGTTCGATCCGCCGCACGGTGGAGGACACGAGATGGCGCGCCATGTTCTGGCTCGCCTTCAGAATGGGCGAACTGAGGAGGGAAATGTCGAGCACCGCCGTCAGCGCGCCTTGCGTGTCATAGATCGGGGCGGCGGTGCAGGAAAGCGGCGTATGCGTGATGTCGAAATGGTCTGTCTGATGGATCGTCAGCGCTTCGCCGGTGGCGATGCAAGCGCCCACTGCGCAGGTGCCGGCGCGCGGCTCCGACCATTCCGAACCGAGATAAAGGCCCGCCTTGCGCAGATTGTTGTTGAACGAGGGATCGCCGAGGAACTCGACGGTCACCCCCTCCCTGTCGGAGAGAAGAAGCACGTAGTGCTGTTCCGCGACCTGGCGATAGAGCCGTTCGAGACCGGAGCGGGCAATATGGACCAGATCCTCCGCCTGCTGGCGATGTTCGCGCAGCCGCGTTTCCGAGACGATCACCGCCTCGCGCGCTTTGGCGGGATCGAGCTGATAGGTGTCCAGGCATCGACGCCAGGATTCCACCACCAGCGCATCGCGCCCGGTGTTGGCGCCTTGTCCGACGCGCTCGATTTCCTTGATATGCTCGGAAAAACCCATGAAATCACCGGCCCGAAACGAGCCGCCTCCCGTGATCCTCAGGAGGAGCATAGCCGCAAATGCGGCGAGAGCATAATCATTCGAATGAAATGGTCGCGGTCCACCGCCCCCGAAGGGACGTTTTAGCCTTTGCTGACATCACCGGCACAGGTCTCAATCCCAGCAAGCGGCGGATCTCATTCTGAAGAGTGCCCGTGCGGCGGTGAACGCAGATGGATTCCATGAGGCGAGAGCGAGGGCGACGGCATCTGCGCGCCTGTTTCGGCCCGGAGAGATATGAGCGGCTGGCTTCGCAAGCATGGCTCCGTTTGCGGCCCGTTCGATTGCCTGAACAGTGTGCAGACCGCCCTCGCCGACAACCTGAGCGGTCGATTGACGACACTTGTATAAGTATGTTTATACATCTGTCATCAAGCGCCCGAAAAAAGGGGCGCGCAAGACCGCCGAACGAGGCCATAGAAAACCTTGGTTGTGGCAAAAAGAATGCAGGGGAGGTGTCATGGGCGCAGCCACCGCCGGCGAGATCGCTGTTTCCGTTAAAAACGTCGGAATGAAATTCGGTGCGGTGCAGGCCGTCAAGAATGCTTCATTCGACCTGCCAAAGGGCCGTTTCCTCACCATTCTCGGGCCTTCCGGCTCTGGTAAAACCACGCTTCTACGGATGATTGCCGGTTTTGACCGTCCGACCAGCGGCGAAATTTTCATCAGCGGCCGCCCGGTCAGCGCCGTGCCGGCGCATCAGCGTGCAATCGGCATGGTGTTCCAGAAGCTCGCCCTCTTTCCCCATATGACGGCAGGCGAGAACATCGCGTTTCCGCTCAAGATGCGTCGTCACGATGCGCGCACGATTCCCGAAAAAGTCGAGAAGTATCTCGAACTCGTCCGGCTCGGCGGATATGGAAGCCGACGCATCGGCGAGCTCTCGGGCGGACAGCAGCAGCGCGTCGCCATTGCGCGGGCTCTTGTGTTCGAACCGGACCTGCTCCTTCTGGACGAACCTCTCGCCGCCCTGGATCGCAAGCTGCGCGAGGAAATGCAGCTGGAATTCCGTCGGATTCAGAAGGAACTTGGCGTGACGACGATCAATGTCACCCACGACCAGCGAGAGGCTCTCGTCGTGTCTGACGAGGTCATCGTCATGAACGGCGGCGAGATCCAGCAGAATGCCCGACCGATCGACGCCTATCGTACGCCGTCCAATGCCTTCGTCGCCAATTTCATCGGCGTGACCAATTTCATCGAGGGCAAAGTCGCCGCTCTCTCCACGCCGGCGGCGGTCTTCGATGCGCATGGAATGCGCCTTTCCGGCGTCGCCGCCGATCCGAAGCTTGCGATCGGAGGCTCATGCGCCGGCGCCATCCGCGCCGAGCAGATTCGCATCGCCGCCAGGGGCAATGGACTGGTTGGTCTCGAAACCGTGGTCGATGGTCATGTCCTCGACTGCATTTTCGAAGGCGAGCGGGTCGTCTATGAAATCCGTGTTCCGGGACTGGGCGACGCGCTGATGCGCGTTTTCGACCATGATCCCGAAACGCATTTGCAATTCAGCCCCGGGGAGGAGGTCTGCCTGGGCTGGAATGCAAGGGATATGCATGTTTTTCAAAAGTGACCCTCAGACGGTCAAGCCAGAGGAGATTGATTCATGTCGCATGACAGGTTCTTGAATATCCCGCTCCGCCGCCGGACGCTATTGGCGACCGCAGCGACTGCCGGCGTATCCGCGGGTCTTTCGACCCTCGGCGCTGGCCGCGCTTTCGCGCAGGAGCCGGAAAAGCCGGCTGAAATCATCGTCCGCGCCTGGGGCGGCAGCTGGGTGGATGCGCTGAAGGCCGGCGTGTCGGACAGCTTCACCAAGGCGACCGGGATCGCGGTCCGTCACGATCTCACCGAAGACAACGAAATCCAGCCCAAGGTCTGGGCGGCAGTCGCCCAGAAACGCGTTCCGCCGATCCACATCAATTGGGACACCACCACCAATGCGACCAAATCGGCGCTGCGGGGCGTCACCGAAGATCTTTCGGATCTGTCGAACCTGAAGAACGCCACCGAGCTCGCAAAGCCCGTGGGTCTCGACGGCTATCCGATCGTCAACACCTATGGCTATGTCTATGTGCTTGCCTATCGCCCCTCAGCCTTCCCGAACGGCGCCCCTAAATCCTGGAAAGATCTGCTTGATCCCAAGCTGAAGGGCCGCATCGCGCTCTACAATGACGGCATCGGCTTCCACTTCCCGGCACAGGTCGCCGGCGGCGGCAGGCTGGAGGATATTCCGGGCAATATGCAGCCGGCTTGGGACTTCATTGCGAAGATCAAGGAGCAACAGCCGCTGTTGGGCGAGGACCCGGATTTCACGACCTGGTTCCAGAAGGGCGAAATCGACGCGGCCTGCACGATTTCGACCAACGCCCGCGAAGCCAAGAAGAACGGCATCGATATCGCATGGGTAGTGCCCGAGGAAGGCGCTAAGTTCGATACAGACGGCCTCTGGATCCCCAAGGGTCTGCCGGAAAACGAGCTTTATTGGGCCAAGCAGTACATCAATCATGCGCTGACCCTGGAAGCCCAGCAGATCTGGCTCGATGGGCTGGGGCTGCCCGGCGTCATTCCCGGCGTGAAGCCTCCGGCGGATCTGGTGAACGACCCGTCCTACCCGACGACGGAGGAGCAGTTCAAACATCTGATCCGCATCTCGTCGAAGATTCAGGTCGAAAACGAGAGCCAGTGGTTCGCCAAATTCAAGGAAATCATGCAGGGCTGACCCCTGTCGCGCCCGCCGCCCGGACGGCGGCGGGCCATCTCAATTCTTCACGACAATCGACCTCCGTAACCATCAGGGCCTGTATCGGCCTTGCGGGAACGGCCAAAGGACCGGCATCATGCGCGCTTCTCGTGTCGCCTATCCTCTGACGTGGCGCGTCATGGATATGCTCGAACGCTTTGCAGCCTTCGTCTGGCCAGCCAGCTTCCGGAAGGCGCTGGCCTATCTGATGTTGCTGCCGGCGATCGTGCTTGTCGGCTTGCTCGTGCTCGGCCTCTTCCAGATTGGTGACCTCAGTCTCCGGACGCTGGACACCAATACATTCCTCATGTCCGAGACATACACGCTCGCCAATTACCAGCGCGCCGTCACCGAGAAGTTCTTCGTCACCGTCGCCGGCCGCAGCCTGATGGGCGCGCTGATCGTGACGGTAATCACGTTGATCTTCGCCTTTCCCTACGCTTATCTGATGGTGCGGACGCCGTCTTCGGCGCTGCGCAAGTTTCTGCTGGTGGCGCTCTTTCTTCCCTTCTTCATCGGCCAGGTGGTCCGCGCCTATGGCTGGCTGATCATTCTCGGCAATCAGGGCATGATGAATGAAGCGCTTGGACTTGTCGGCGTGGCGCCGCTGCGCCTTCTCTACAACTACCCCGCCGTGCTCTTCGGCCTCGTGCAATACATGCTGCCATTTGCCGTGCTGATGCTCGCGCCAGCGCTGACCGCCATCCCTGCGGAGCTGGAGGCGGCGGCCGCATCACTGGGAGCCGGTTGGGTGCGAAGCTTCCGCCACATCGTGCTTCCATTGTCCAGACCTGGCCTCGTCGGCGCCGGTCTCGTGGTGCTCACGTTGTCGCTAACCGATTTCGCCATTCCGGCGATCCTGGGCGGCGGCACGCAGGACTTCATCGCCAACGCCATTTACGACCAGTTCTTCCGAACGTCGGATCAGGGTCTTGGGGCGACACTGTCGCTCATGCTCGTCGCGGTCGGCTCCATTCTCGTCGGCGTGGTCTTCATGCTGTTCGGGGCGGGCACCCTGGCGCTCGGGGGAGAGCGCCGATGACCGGCAGTCGCAGCAAGTGGATCGTGATCTGGGCTTTCGTGGCGGCCGCGTTGATCATGCTTTCGGCGCCGACTATCGTCGTGCTCGGCGCATCATTCACGTCGGGAAACATCATCACCTTTCCGCCCGACGGCTTCTCGCTGCAATGGTACGCTAAGATCGCCCAGGCAGGCGACCTGCGTCAGGCTTTCGTCCGCTCTCTGATCGTGGCCGCCATTTGCACAGCCGTCTCCATTCCAGTCGGCACGCTTGCCGGGATCGCGCTTGCCAAACACCAAGTGCGCTTCGCCCGCTCGATCCAGGTTTATCTGCTGCTGCCCTTCACAATTCCGCTGATCGGGTCGGGCATCGGCATGATGCTGGCATTCGGACAGATGGGCGTGCTCGGCAAGCTCTGGCCTGTCGGCATCGCCTGCGCGGTCATCAACCTACCTTTTATGATCTGGGCGGTGACAGCCAGCGCCAGCAATCTTTCCCCGGATCTGGAGCTGGCGGCGGCCAATTGCGGCGCCCCTCCCCTACAGACCTTCTTCTACATCACGCTGCCGGCCGTGTTGCCGGGCGTCATCACCGGCTCCCTACTGATGTTCATCCTGGCGCTCAACGAGTTCCTTGTCAGCCTTCTTCTCGTCGATGCGCGCAGCGTGACGCTGCCGGTGCAGATCTACAACTCGATCCGCTCGATCATCACCCCGGATCTGGCCGCCATCTCCGTAGTGTTCATCGCCTGCGCGGGCATCGCGATCGCACTGCTCGACCGGCTGGTCGGTCTCGACATCTTTCTCAAGTCCAAGTGAGTACGGGGCAACCGCTCTGACCTCTGCAGCTGCGGCGGAAAACCCTCAGAAGACGTGCGCCGTAAGGAAGAATGACCGCGCCTTCACGGATCTGTGTGGCCTGCGCTTGCTTGACACTGCGGGCTTCGAGTCCTCTATAAAGCCTCAACGCATCAGACCAAGAGAGCCGTCTTGACCAACTCCGTCTCCTCCTATTCAGCCCTGTCCGACAAGATCGCCTCCAAATCCGCAATGATCGGGGTGATTGGTCTCGGTTATGTCGGCCTGCCCCTCGCCATGGCCATCGCCAATGGCGGATTTCAGGTCACGGGCTTCGACATCGACCCGGACAAAATCGTGCGCATCGCGGCAGGCTCTTCCTATATCGAAGCGGTGACGAACGAGACGCTGAAGGGCCATGTCGCATCGGGCGCCTTTTCGGCGACGACGGATTTCCAACGGCTGGGGATTTGCGACGTCATCGTCATCTGCGTGCCGACGCCGCTGACCAAGCATCGCGCGCCCGACCTCTCCTATATCGTCAAGACGACGGAAGCGATCGCCGCAACGCTGCGGCCGGGCCAGATGATCGTTCTCGAATCCACCACCTATCCGGGGACCACTGATGAAGTGGTGCGGCCGATCCTCGAACGAGGCGGCTTGAAATCCGCCTCTGATTTCTTCCTCGGCTTTTCGCCGGAGCGGGAAGACCCCGGCAACCAGAATTTTCGCACCGCGAGCATTCCGAAGATCGTTGCGGGCGACGGCGCCGAGGCGTCGGATCTCATGCAGGCCTTTTATGGCGCCGTGGTCGAGAAGGTGGTGCCCGTCTCCTCCACTGCGGCGGCGGAAGCGGTCAAGATCACCGAAAACGTATTCCGCGCCGTCAACATCGCGCTGGTGAACGAACTCAAGGTCGTCTACGACGCCATGGGCATCGACATCTGGGAAGTAGTGGACGCGGCCAAGACCAAGCCGTTCGGCTATATGCCCTTCTATCCCGGTCCGGGGCTCGGCGGGCATTGCATCCCCATCGACCCGTTCTATCTCACCTGGAAGTCGCATGAATACGAGCTTCCCACCCGCTTCATCGAACTCGCCGGCGAGATCAATTCCTCGATGCCGCGCTATGTGGTGCACCGGCTGGCCGAAGCGCTCGACATGAAGCTCGGCCGGGCGCTCAGCCGCTGCCGCGTGCTGGTGCTGGGTCTCGCCTATAAGAAGAACGTTCCCGATATCCGCGAAAGCCCGTCGCTGAAGCTGATCGAACTGATCGAGGCGCGCGGCGGAAAGACCGAGTTTCACGATCCGCATGTCGCAGCCATTCCGACCACGCGCGAATATCTCTGCTTCAAGGGCCGCGCCTCGACGCCGCTCACCGAGGAGACTGTGCGCGGCTTCGACGCTGTGCTGGTGGCGACCGATCACGACGATGTCGACTACAAGGCCATCGCCGAATGGGCGCCGCTGATCGTCGACACTCGCAACGTCTTCGGACGGCGAGACATCGCCGCAGATCATATCGTCAAGGCGTAATGGCAGACGCCTTGAGATGCTCGGCCGCGCGGGCGTAGCCGCCCGCCGCGCCATCGATGAAGTGAATATGGTCGCGCTCGAGAGCAGTCAGCACGAAACAGGTCATCAGCGCCGCATCCTGCTTGCTGAGACCGTAGCGACAGACGCCCTTGGCGGCGGCTTCATGCAAAAGCTGCTCGATTTCAGAGAGACGGGCAGCATCGATATCCACCGTCATCTTGAGCCCGTCATCGAATTTGCGGAAGTCGCTGTTGGCGGCGACGTCACGGCGATAGACGGCGGGATCGAAGCGGCCGAGACTGATATTCATTCGGATCAGTCCAAAAGCGAAGACGGTGGCGAGTACCGCCTTCAAGAAGCGCGTCACCCTGCCCACCCGCGGACCAGCGCGCCCTTCGATCAGCACGCCGCGACCGGATGCTCTCGGCTCAGGTCCCTCGGCCGGCACGGGATGGCCGCCGCGCTCCTCACCGCCGGTGACAGCCACGATCCGCTCCACAAGATCGGCGAAGGCCGGCATGTCATCGGCAGGACCGGGCACGGCGATGATTGAAACGATCGCGCCATGGCGGGCGGGAATGGGGCTCCAGCGGCAGGACAGACCTTCGAGATCCGGCGCCGCGCCAGGCGGGGCGGAATCTATCGCATATTGATTATTCTTCATCCGCGCTTCGGCCCAGCTCGCGCCGCCGCCGGCAAACATGGCGAACGATGCGTGATCAGATACGCGGAAACGGGCCACGCGGACATCGTGCCCCGCTGCGCGAACATCGCGGATCGGCACGAGCGCGACCCGCATCTCCAGCGCCATCGCCTCTCTGGCCCATGTGCGAAGAGCGGAGAGCGCCGCGCGCGCCTGATCGAGGCCTGACGCCGGCAACGCCACCAGCGCGCCGTCGCCGCCGAACACGAATGGCAGCTCCTGATGGCCGAGCGCATTCAAGACAGACGAAATCAGCGCGGCGCCCGCCATGTTGACGGACTTGTAGGAACCTGCGGCAATGGCGCCGGTCGAATTGACGATATCCCCGGTGGCGAGCCACCAATCGTCTGGCAACGGCCTATAGTTATCGACGTCGATCACGCCGGAGAACTGTGTGAAAACCGGAACATTGTTGTAAAAGGGATCGACGCGCTTCAATGACATAGCCGAGTTTAGCACAGTAGCTGCGGCAAGGCGATGACGGTATGACGGCGGCCTTCAGGGCAAAAGCAGCAAGTCGAACTGCCGCTCGCCGATCGGAATGTCCCGGACCTTCATCCGCCGGCGATCGTCTTCGATGAAAACCCAGCACTCGTCATAGAACCCGCCGAGCCAGTCGCGAAACCGGGCGCTCTCCTCCTGGCCGTAAAGTTCCGGCGTGAATTCGGTATGGATCGGAACCCGGCGTCGGAGCAGCGGCTCCATGCTGCGGAATGCAACCGGCTCGAAACCCTCGATATCCGCCCAGACCAAGGCCACGTCGTCCTCGGCGATTCCTGCGTCGGAGAGAAGATCCGTCACGGGCTTCACGGGCACGGAAATCTGGATGTCCCTGGCGCTGCGCCGGATCATGCCGCTGCGTCCGTGATTGTCGGGGTTCTGGAAAAAGTCGAGGGTTCCGGCCTCATCGCCGGCCGCGCAATTGAGAGCGGTGACGCCCTCCCCAAGTCGGTTCTGCGCGACATTCAGCGACAAAAGCGTGAAATTGCGTGGGTCGGGTTCGACCGTCACGATACGGGAAAAATGCTGCTCCAGCGCGAAATAGACCGTGTGCGTGCCGATATTGCCGCCGAGTTCCAGCAGCACGCCGCCGGCGGTCTTCACCCCCTCCTGGGCCAGAATCGTGAGCAGTCTGGCGACATGGTCACGGTCGTAATGTCCCTTCCGGAAGATTTTGCGACCGATATAGTCGCCTGGCGAAAAGGTCATGACGTGATCGCCGCAATCGACGGTCATGGAAATCGCGCGCGGGCCGATGCCATGGATAAGCAGCCGCCGACCCGTCGGCGTATCGAAGAAGCGGGTCGCAAGGCGATCCCTGATCTTACCCCATTTTTTCTTCCAGCCGCTCACGCTTGCTCACCTCTGATTTTCGGTTGTTCCCTAACCTGAAACGTCCGACGCTTCCACCCGGGCGTCGACAATGCCGCCGCCGGACGCTAGAGGTTCACGAAACAGTGATCGGGGACACGTTGCATGAGCCGTCTGGACAGTTTCATTCGCCGCCTTCTGGCCCAACGCGACATTCTCAATGCGATTGCCGAAGATGTGCGCCGTCTGGAAGGGGATGTTCTGGAACTCGGCCTCGGCAACGGCCGCACTTATGATCATCTCCGCGAATTGCTTCCGGCTAAACGCATCGTCGCCTTCGATCGCGACGAGCGGCGCGACCAGGTATCCCGGCCGGATGACGCCGACATGGTGGTGGGCGAGATTCAGGCGACGATTGCGCCCTACCTCAATGGCAAGGCCGCGCTCGTGCATGCCGATATCGGAACCGGCCATCCCGACCGCGACGCCGTCACCCTCACCTGGTTGCCCGATACGATGGCGAAAGCCCTGGCCACTGGCGGCATCGCCGTCAGCGGCCTACCGCTGGACCACGCCGCCTTCACCCCGTTCCCGCAGCCCGACGGCGTGCCGGAAGGCCGCTATTTTCTCTATCGCCGTCTCTAGCGTTTGACGTCGTTGCGGATCAGCCGCTTCCAGTCGCCGATGAAGTGGCGCCGCTGGATGTCGTCCTGGGCCGCCAGCAGCGACGGCCCGATGCGGATCGGGCGACCGACGCCTGAGGTCATCAGATCAGCCGGCCCTTCGACCCCGGGCGGCATGGGCCTGTCTTCGGCAAAGAAGAATGATTTCTCCCGGGCCACGGCGCGCCCTCTCTCGGACAACAGATAGTCGAGAAAGCGTTGCCCCATCGCGGGATTGGCCGCCGTTTTGGGGATCATCGCACCGCGCGACAGGATCAGCGTGTAGTCCCGCGGCACGACGATACCGAGATTGGGATTGAGGCGCGCAGCGGCATAGGCGTAGGACCCCAGCACATTATAGGCGATGCGGACACCGCCATTCGAGATCTCGCCGAGCACCTCGTTGTTGCAGCAGCGGATCACCGGCGCGGCGCGGCTGACGCTTTCGATCAACCGGCCATAAGTCGTGGGCGCCTGTCGGGAATCGTTGAAGGCCAGGAGATAGCCGACGCCGGACGCCTCGATGTCATAGGTGCCGATGCGTCCGTGATAACGCAGCGGGTTGCGGCGCAGAAGATCGGCGAGCGCCTCGTGGCTTTCAGGCACATCCTCTTTCGGCACGCGCGCGCGATCATAGACGAAGACTACGGGCTCGAAGGTGAAGCCGAAAACCTCGTCGCGCCAGTTGGCCCAATCCTTGATTTTCGAACTGGCCAGCGGCTGGTGCGGCTGGGCGCAACCGTCATTGGCGAGGCGGACGAGCTGATCGACCGAGGACGACAGCAGAATGTCTCCGCTCTTGGCCTCGCCCGAACAGGCCAGTTGCGCCTCGCGAAACAGGTCGTTGGTGACATAGTCGGTCACATCGACGGCGAGGTCAGGCGCGGTGTCCTGAAAGTCGAGGATCAGGGGCCGCATCGCTTCGAGATCGGTGGCCGCATGAATGATCAGGCGGACGCTTTCCTGTCCCGACAGCGCCGGAAAAACGACGCGCTGTCCTTCTATCGCGGCGGCCGGCGACCAAGAGGCTAATGCGGCCAGCAGCGCCGCAAGAATCTTGCGTCCCCTCATGATGATGTCTCCTGCGCCAAGGGCAGATCGAGAAACACCGCGAAGGGCGCATCCTCAGACCTCTCCTGAAAACCGATCGCGCCGCCCAACGCATTGGCGACCTCGGCCGCGATCGCAAAACCGAGACCGGAGGCAGGCCCGTCGGTGCGGGAGGAAAAGAAGCGTTTGGTGACATTCTCCCATTCGGAGGCTGGAATGCCGGGCCCGTCATCCTCCACCACCACCCGCGCCCGTCCATCGCGTCGCTCGACTCGCACGTCGAGCCGGCTGCGCGCGCCGTGACGCAGCGCATTGTCGATGACGTTGACGATCGCCTCGCGAAGGCTGAGCATATCGCCCGTCACCACCGGGTCGCCTTCGGCTGGTTCGAAGGAAACGACGATATCCGGATCGACGGTGATCGGGATCGCCGCCCGGAAGGCCGTCCGCGCCGCGTCATTCAGCGATATCGCCACCAGCTGCGCGGAATCGAAGCGGTGGATGACCATGGCGTGATTGAGGAGTTGGTTGGTGAAGCGCGCGAGCTCCGCCGTCCGGTTGCGGACGCGCTCCAGATGCCGGCGATCATCGGGCGCGAGGTTGTCTTCGTTGATCAGGCTGACCTGAGCGGACAGGGCCGTGAGCGGCGTCCGGATCTGATGGGCGCTGTCGGCGACATAGCGCTGCAACAGCTTGATACGCTCGTCGAGCCGTCGAATGAAATGGTTGATGGCGTCGACGAAGGGCAGAAGTTCGCGCGGCGCGGCCGTTCCGATCGGCGTCAGGTCCTGCGGGTCGCGTTTCTCGATCGCCTCGCCGAGATCGGCGACCGGTTTCAGCGAGAACCGAACGGCGAAGGCCGAACCGACGAGCGCGAGCGTGCTCATCACCCCCACCAGAATCACCGCTCGCCAGGTCAGTTCGGCGGCGAGCGATTGGCGGGCCTCGGTCGTCTGGGCGACCATCACATAGGTCCATCCGGGACCGGAGGCTTGCGTCAAGGCGCGGGCGACGGTGACGATCCGGACGGAAGCGCCGCGATACTCGCCGTTTTCGAGACGCGGCCCGGCGCGGCTTTCGTCGAGACCGGTCCGGGTGGTCAGATCGGGATAGCCCGTGAGCGTTTGGCCCCGGGGATCGATGACCCGGTAGAAAATCCGGTCGCGCTGGGCGAGACCGAGGAGATCGAAAGCCGAGGGCGGCAGTTCAAAATTCAGCTGCCCGCCGGTGATGATCAGGCTGTCGGACATCTGGAAGGCCGCGCCCAGCAACAACCTGTCATAGGCGTCGTCGGCGGCGGCGCGGGCGTAGAACCAGGCTGCGGTGACGAGTGCGGCCGCGCCCAGCGCCAGCACGGCGGCCACCCGCGTCATCAGGCGCGAAAAGAGGGAATCCTTACGCTGGATCATCGGACACCAGCTGATAGCCGACCCCTCGCTGGGTGACGATGCGGGCGCTCGCGCCCTCGAGCTTCTTGCGCAGGCGGCCGACATAGAGCTCGATGGCGTTCGGCCCCGCCGCTTCCTCGAAGCCGAACAGGCGGTCGAGCAACTCCTCCTTGCTGAAGATCTTGCCCGGCCGTGACGCCAGCACCTCGAGCAGGGTCATCTCCCGGCGCTTGAGCTGCACCTCCCGCTTGCCCACCTTGACGCTCCTGTTGGCGCGATCGAGGCTGACATCGCCGCACACGATGATGTTCGTGGCTTCACCGCCGCTGCGCCGCCGAAGCAGCACCCGCGCCCGCGCCTCGAGTTCCCGGAAATCGAATGGCTTGACCAGATAATCGTCGGCCCCGAGATCCAGCGCGCTCACCCGATCGTCGATCTCGGAGCGCGCCGTCAGCACCAGCACCGGCACGCTGCTCTTCTCCTGACGAAGCCGGCGCAGGATCGAAAAGCCGTCCATGCCCGGCAGCATGACGTCGAGAATGACGAGGTCGTAGTCGGTGAAATCGAGAATATCGGCCGCCGCAGCGCCGTCGGTTTCCCAGTCGACGGTGTGGCCCGTCGATTGGAAACGGCGGGAGATGGCCTCGCCGACGTCATGTGTGTCTTCAACCAGGAGAATGCGCATGGGCTTATGCTGTCACGGTCGGAAGGCGTGATCAAGCCGCCTGAAAGGCTCCATACGCGGCATTTCCATGCTGCGGCGCCATGACAGCAAGGTGACAGGTTTGCGGGTTAATGGATCGTTATCGGCTCCGAGAGGAGGAGCCGCTCCGGGGAGGAGCACCATCAAAATCGCTGTGTAAAGACGGTTCGAACGGGGCCTGTCTTTGCGCGCCTTCTCCCGGAGATCACGCCATTGGGAGAGACATGATGAAGAGATTTTTCGCCGCCGCTTTCGTCGGAGCCAGCCTCGCCGCACTCGGCGCCGCATCAACCGCTGTTGCTGAACCCGCCAAGCCCGAATGCCTGGCCGGCGCCAAGCCCGGCGGCGGCTTCGACCTGACCTGCCGCCTCGCCGCCAATTCGTTGCTCGCCACCAAGCAGATCTCCAAGCCCATGGCCGTGACCTATATGGAAGGCGGCGTGGGCGCCGTGGCCTATAATCACGTCATCGGCAAGCGCGCTCATGACGGCAGTCTGATCACCGCAGCTTCTTCGGGCTCCGCGCTGTTGATCGCGCAGGGCAAGTTCGGCAAATATGATGAAACGGCCGTGCGCTGGCTCGGCGCTCTCGGCGCCGATTACGGCGTGCTCGTGGTCGCCGCCGATGCGCCTTACAAGACGCTGGGCGAACTTGTCGAAGCCTTCAAGGCCGATCCGACAGCCTTCGCCATCGCGGGCGGCGGCGCTGTTGGCTCGCAGGACTGGATGAAGGGATCGCTGCTCGCCAAGGCCGCCGGCCAGGATCCGAAGTCCATGCGCTATGTCGCGCTCGAAGGCGGCGGCGCCGTGCTGACCGCGCTTGAAGGCGGCCATGTCAAGGTCGGCTCCGGCGACGCGGCCGAAATGGTCAAGCACCATGTCGCTGGCAAAGTCCGCATCCTTGCGGTGATGTCATCCGAACGTCTGCCAGGCGAACTCGCCGGCGTGCCGACCGCCAAGGAACAGGGTTTCGATATCGATTGGCCGGTCTGGCGCGGCTACTATGTCGGCAAGGACGTTTCCCAGGCGGATTACGACTGGTGGGTGAAGGCGTTTGAAACCGCTTCCAAGACGCCGGAATTCGCCAAGGAGCGCCAAGAACGCGGCCTGTTCGAATTCACCCTGCTCGGCAAGGATTTCGAGGATCGCGTGAAGTCCGACGTCGCCCGCTTCAAGATCCTCGCCAAGGAAGCCGGCATGTAATCGAGCCCCTCTCCTCCTCCCGAGCCTGGGGCGCGCCCCGGCCGTCGATACGGCGGCCGGGGCATGGAGGAGATCAGGATCGCCGAGCGATCTCCAGACCCTTGAACATATTTCTCTAGCCATACCGGAGCCAGCCGATGTCGGACTCCCATCAACCTTCCGCGCGCGCCACGCGCCTCACCGGCCGCATCGCAGCCCTCATTCTCATCGCTCTCGCTCTGGTCTACGGCCTGGGCGGCAGTGTGATCGAATACGCCTTCGCCTCCGACCCGTTGGGGCCGCGCGTTTTCCCGGTGGCTCTCGCCGTCGTGCTCGCAGGTCTATCGGTGTTCTACTTTCTCAGGCCCGGCGCCTGCGAGGGTTTCCCGACCGGTCCGCTGTTCGTCAAGGTGCTCGCCATTCCGGTGCTGACCGTGATTTCGATCGCGCTCTTCGAACCCGCGGGCTTCGCCGCCTCGATCTTCGTGCTGACGCTCGGAACAGGCTATATTTTCGGCGCGCCGCTGAAGCCCGCGCTGATCGGCGCCATCGGGCATGCAGCGCTCTGGTGGTTCATCTTCTCCTATCTCCTCGAAGTCTATCTGCCCGCCGGCATGTTGTTCGGCTGAGCGAGCCGACGTGAAAGGACATTCGCCATGAATTTCGATTATCTCTGGCAAGGCTTCGCCGTCGCGCTGACCTGGCAGAACCTCATCATCGGCCTCGTCGGCTGCTTCATCGGCACCATGGTCGGCGCCCTGCCCGCCATCGGCCCGATCAACGGCATCGCGCTTCTTCTGCCCATCGCCTATACGATGGGACTTCCGGCCGAGAGCACGATGATCCTGCTCGCCGCCATCTATTGCGGCGCCGAATATGGCGGCCGCATCTCCTCCATCCTGCTCAACGTGCCGGGCGACGCGGGCGCCGTCATGACAGCGATGGACGGCTACCCCATGGCCAAGCAAGGACGCGCCGGCGAGGCGTTGGCGCTTTCAGGCCTCTCGTCATTCGTCGGGGGCATCCTCGGCACGATCGGGCTGGCCTTTTTCGCGCCGCTCCTGTCGGGGCTTGCCATCGGGTTTGGTCCGGCTGAATATTTCGTGCTGATGGTGTTCGCCTTTGCGACGCTCGGCTCCATGGTCGGCAGCGCGCCCGCCAAGACGCTGATCGGTTGCGTGCTCGGCCTAATGCTGGCGACCGTCGGTCTCGACGCAACTTCTGGCGCCTATCGCTTCACCTTCAACGAGCCTGAACTGGGCGACGGCATCGAATTCGTCGTGCTGGTCATCGGCCTGTTCTCGATCTCCGAAGCGCTGATCATTCTCGAGCATCAGGGCCGCGGCATGACCGTGATCCGCGAACTCGGCCGAATGACCGCGCGGATGAGCGACATCGTGAAATGCACGGGAGCAACGCTGCGCGGTTCGGTCATCGGCTTCATCGTCGGTGTGCTGCCCGGCACCGGAGCCTCCGTGTCGAGCGCGGTCTCCTACACCACCGAGAAGCGCATTTCCGACACCGAAGGCACCTTCGGCAAGGGCGACGTGCGCGGTCTCGCGGCGCCCGAAGCGGCCAACAACGCCACCGCCTGCGGCGCCTTCGTCCCCATGCTGACGCTCGGTGTGCCGGGCTCCGGCACCACCGCCGTCATGCTCGGCGCGCTGATGCTCTACAACATCCAGCCCGGTCCGATGCTGATGGTCGAACGGCCCGAAATCGTCGGCGGCCTCGTCGCCTCGCTGTTCGTCGGCAACTTCATCCTGCTCGCGCTCAACCTGCCGCTGGTCAACATCTTTGCCCGCGTGCTGACCGTGCCGAACTGGCTGCTGGTGCCGGGCATCCTGGTGCTGTCGATCGTCGGCGTCTACTCGACCCACGCCTCGGTCTTCTCGATCTATCTGATGCTGGCCATCGGCATGGCGGGCTGGCTGCTCAGAAAGGCCGGCTTCGACATGGCGCCGATCATTCTCGGCTTCGTTCTCGGACGGGTGATGGAGGTCAACCTCCGCAATGCGCTGGCGATCAGCGGCGGTGACGTGTCGATCCTGTTCGAAAGCACCATTTCCATCGTTCTCTGGTGCCTTGCGGCTCTGGTCGCCATCCTGCCGGTGTTCCTCGCTCGTCGCGCCAAGCGCAGGCTCAACGCCACAGCGGCCGCTGCGTCGGCGGCGGCGCAGTAACTTCTCTCATCATCCGCCTATCTTCCGACCGGGCCGCATGGAGCGGCCCGGTCTTTCATTTTCGACGTCTTCGGGCCGTCGAACTCCCCCCCTAAGACCTTCGTTGATTTTGCCGCGATAGGTGCTTGCCAGCCGGTAAATTCGCTCTATAGTGAGGAAATAATTATTCCGCACAGTAAAGTGTGGTGAAGCATGGGGAACTACAATGGCTCTTACCTGGCGCTTTTCCGCGCTCGCAGAACGACATCGTGCGCTCGGCTCCAAGCTTGAAGACTGGAGCGGCATGGGCACCGCCTGGACCTATGACAAGGACATCTACGCCGAACATGTGGCGATCCGCACCAAAGCGGGGCTGATGGATGTCTCGGGCCTCAAGAAGGTCCATCTGGTCGGCCCGCACGCCATTGCCGTGCTGGATTACATCACCACGCGCGACCTGACCAAGATCTATCCCGGCCGCTCGGTCTATGCGACCATGCTCAACGATCGCGGTCATTTCACCGACGACTGCATCGTCTATCGCACCGGGCCCAATTCCTGGATGCTGGTGCATGGGTCGGGTTCTGCGCATGAAGAAGTCGTGAAGCAGGCGGCTGGCCGCAACTGCGCAGTCCTGTTCGACGACGATCTGCACGATCTGTCGCTGCAGGGGCCGCTGGCGGTCGACTTCCTCGCCAAGCATGTGCCCGGCATTCGCGATCTCAAATATTTCCATCACATGCAGACGACCTTGTTCGGCGCTCCGGTGATGATCTCCCGCACCGGTTACACCGGCGAGCGCGGCTATGAGATCTTCGTGCGCGGCCAGGACGCGGCGAAGGTGTGGGACACGATCCTCGCCGAAGGCGCGGATATGGGCATCATCCCCTGCTGTTTCAGCGTGCTCGACATGCTGCGCGTCGAAAGCTACCTGTTGTTTTACCCCTACGACAATTCGCAGATGTATCCCTTCGCCGATGAGCAGCCCGGCGACAGCCTGTGGGAGCTCGGTCTCGACTTCACCGTCTCCCCCGGCAAGACCGGCTTCCGCGGCGCGGAGGAACATGCCCGCCTCAAGGGCAAGGAGCGTTTCAAGATCTATGGCATGCTGATCGAGGCCGATGGCCCCGCCGATCTCGGCGACGAGGTCTGGGCAGACGGCAAAAAGGTCGGCGTGATCACTTGCCCGAGCTATTCGACGCTCACCAAGAAGAGCATGGCGATCGCCCGTCTCGACGTCGACAAGGCGGTTCACGGGACGCCGCTCGAAGTCAAGGGCAAGGGATTGCAGGCCAAGGCCATCGCGCATCAACTGCCCTTCGACGATCCCGAGAAGAAAAAGCGCGCGGCGATCGGCTGAGGATCGCGTCATGTTGGTTGAAGGCATCAAGAGCCGCCCTGTCTATCACGGGATCGCGGCGGACCCTCGCGCGCGCCGTCACATCTTCGTTCTTGAGGGTGAAGGCGCCCGCGCTCTTCTGGAGCAAGAACCCAGCCTGACGCCGGCGATCCTGGCGTCAACGGAAATCCTCTATGTCGCCCGGGGCTCCGCCGGCGAGGGACATGCCGAGGCGCTTTCGGCGCTCGGCGCAGATGTCGCCTGGACGGCGCCGACGGTCGAGACGCTGCTGTTCCGGCTGAAAGCCATGCTCGCCGTCTCTCATATGGGAACACGTCTCTACATTGCCGGCACGGAAGGCTTCATCGGCAAGGCCATGCAGGTCGCGCTCGACCAGGGCATGGACTATTCCACCATTCCCACCGAACATCGCGGCTCGCTCGCCCGCCGCGTTCAATGCGTCCATTGCAAGGGCGTCACCGAGGACGTGACCACGACGCCGTTCACCTGCAGTCATTGCGGCCTGTCGCTGCTCGTGCGCGATCACTATTCGCGGCGCCTTGGCGCGTTCCAGGGCGTCTGCATCGACGCCGAGGAACCGGGCGTCAGGCCGGAACCGGAGGCGCTGTTCCTATGAGCAAGACCGATCTTTCCGTTCGCGTGACCCGTGTCGAACCTGTTGCAGAAGGCGTGAAGCGCTTCCGCTTCGAACATGTCGAAGGCAAGCCCTTGCCGGTCTTTTCAGGCGGCGCCCATGTCATGGTGGCGATGCGTGATTACGATCACATCCGGCGCAACGCTTATTCGCTGATGTCGGATCCGGCCGACACCTCGGCCTATGAGATCAGCGTGCTGCGCGTGCCGCAATCACGCGGCGGCTCCATCTTCATGCATGACCGGGTTCATGAAGGCGATGTCCTCACGATCAGCCAGCCGGTGAACCTGTTCCAGCCGGATTGGCGCGGCCGCAAGCATATCCTCGTCGCCGGCGGCATCGGCATCACGCCTTTCCTGGCGATGATGTCACAGTTCGAGAGGGAAAACATTGCTTTCGAACTTCACTACGCCGTCCGCTCGCGCAGCCGCGGCGCCTATTGCCAGGATCTCGCCGCCCGCTATGGCCACCGAGTCAAGATCTATGTCGACGACGAGGGATCGGCGATCTCGCTCGACGCGTTGTTCGCCCGCCAGCCTCTGGGCTCGCATCTCTATGTCTGCGGTCCCGGCGGCATGATCGACGCCGTCCTCGCCGCCGGTCTCGACGCTGGTTGGCCCGCACATAATCTGCATTCCGAACGCTTCCTGTCGCCGCCGCCGGGCAAACCCTTTTCCGTGGATCTTCTTCGCAGCGGCGTCTCCGTGCCGGTCGGCGCGCATGAGAGCATTCTGGAAGCGCTGGAGGCAGCGGGCGTCGACGCCCCCTATCTCTGTCGCGGCGGAGCCTGCGGGCAATGCGAGACCTCGGTGTCGGCATGCGACGGCGCGATCATGCATAACGACGTGTTCCTGACCGATGCCGAAAAGGCGTCGGGAAAGAAAATCATGCTCTGCGTCTCCCGCTTCGAGGGGACGCGGCTGCAACTCGATCTCTGACGGCGCCCGAGCGCAAGGAGGCCCGATCCATGGCCATCGTTTTCAAGCAGGAAACTTTCCGCAACGACTTCACCTATCGCAACAGTCCGGGCAACATCCGGCGCTTTCCCTTCCCGTTTCACGAGGACGGCTACATGTATTCGGTCAATATGGAGCCGCATGTGAAGGGCAGAGCAGGCACCGTGTTCGAAAGCCTGATCGATGTCGACGAGCACTATGTCGCCGAAATGGCCGATCGGGCGATGGTGCTGAAAGAGGACCCGCTGCGCTATCAGGCGCTGCCGCATATGATGCAGGCGCAATGGGACACGCTCGAACTCCTGATGGAGCAGCAGGCGGCCGGCTATCCCGAGCATTTCACCCTGACCAAGAACGGCGACCGCTGGCGCTGGATCAACCGTCCGCTGGGCATCGACGACACCTTCACCTTCGGCGATCCGACCACGCTGCCTTATGAACCGCTGGAATACATCACCCGCCAGGCGCAAGGCGATTTCTGCATCGTAGACCAGCGCGACGGCAATCTCTGGATGGACGCCGGCATGGTGACCACCCAGGCTGACTGGTCGCTCGATTTCGACATCGGCATGAATTTCATGGAATGGCATGGCCCGGTGCCGCTGGCCCACCAGATCGGCGTGTTCGAACGCGCGCTGAAATTCCTGCTCAATCTGCAGCAGGGACAGCCGACGCGCCGCTTCAACTGGACGATGACCATCAATCCGCGCCTCGACACCAGCCCGGAGAACTATCCCAAATGGGGCAAGGACCGCACCACGGTCACCCCCGAGAATGTCGGCGAGAAAGTGCATCTGCGGGTGGAGTTGCAAAGCCTCTGGCGCCTGCCGCGCTCCAACGCGATCCTGTTCGTGATCCGCTGCTATCTCATGAATATGGAAGAACTGGTGACGGTGCCGAAATGGGCGCGCCGCTTCCATCGCGTTCTCAAGACGCTGCCGCCCGAACTGATCGATTACAAGGGGCTCACCCGGTACCGCGACACCACCATCGACTGGCTGTCCCGCTTCGATGACGGCGCGCCCACCAGTCCCGGCATCTTTCCCGACTGACCGACCATCCCCCGGGATGGCCGAGGATCCGATATCTCAATGCTAGAAGAGGGGGAAATCCCATGACGAAAGTTGCAGTGATCGGGGCCGGCCCATCCGGTCTCGCGGTGTTGCGCGCCTTCCAATCGGCAGCCGCCAAGGGCGCAGAGATCCCCGAAGTGGTCTGCTTCGAGAAACAGTCCAACTGGGGCGGGCTTTGGAATTACACCTGGCGCACCGGCGTCGACGAGAATGGCGAACCGGTGCATTGCTCGATGTATCGCTATCTCTGGACCAACGGTCCCAAGGAGGGGCTTGAATTCGCCGACTATCCCTTTGAAGAACATTTCGGCAAGCAGATCGCCTCCTACCCGCCGCGCGCGGTGATGTTCGACTATATCGAAGGGCGCGTGGTCAAAGCCGGCGTTCGCGACTGGATCCGCTTCTCGACGGTCGTTCGCTGGGTGGAGTATCATCCAGAAACCGGTGATTTCAGCGTCAGCGTCCACGATCTCGTCAAGGACAGCGTGACGACAGACCGCTTCGACTATGTGATTTGCGCCTCCGGCCATTTCTCATCGCCGAATGTGCCCGAATATCCAGGCTTTTCCACCTTCAACGGCCGCATCGTCCATGCGCACGACTTCCGCGACGCGCGCGAATTCTCCGGCAAGGACGTGCTGGTGGTCGGTTCGTCCTATTCGGCCGAGGACATCGGTTCGCAATGCTGGAAATATGGCGCCAAGACCGTCACCTCTTGCTACCGCTCGGCGCCGATGGGCTTCAAATGGCCGGACAATTGGGAAGAAAAGCCGGCGCTTGAGCGGGTCGAAGGCAAGACCGCGTTTTTCAAGGACGGCAGCAGCAAGGATGTCGACGCGATCATCCTCTGCACCGGCTATCGACATTATTTCCCCTTCCTGCCCGACGATCTCAGGCTGAAGACCAAGAACCGGCTGGCGACCGCCGATCTCTACAAGGGCGTGGTCTTCGTGCACAATCCGAAGATGTTCTATATCGGCATGCAGGACCAGTGGTTCACCTTCAACATGTTCGACGTCCAGGCCTGGTATGTGCGCGACATCATCCTGGGCCGGATCGCGATTCCCGCCGACAAGGAGACATTGCTCGCCGATGTCGCCGACCGCGAGGCGCGCGAAGAGGCCTATGACGATGTGAAGTCCGCAATAAAGTATCAGGGCGCCTATGTTAAAGAACTGCTCGCCGACACCGATTACCCCGATTTCGACGTCGACGGCATGTGCAAGGCCTTCTTCGAATGGAAGCAGCACAAGACGGAGGACATCATGGCGTTCCGGGACAATTCCTACAAATCGCTGCTGACTGGAACCATGGCGCCGAAGCATCACACGCCGTGGAAGGATGCGCTGGACGACACGATGGAGGTCTATCTCCAGAACTGACACAGGAAGCGGGAAACTGGCCCTCCGGAGGCCAGTTTCCTGCCCTTTTCCGGCCGGCATTCACGGATTTCTAAGCATTTTGGGGAAGAAATGTTTCACCATAAAATTCATTTTTCAGGTGTTTCATGGATTTCCAGACCAGCATACTCGGCCGCATGAATGGCGTCCTCTACCGCTGCAAAGCGGACGCTGAATATACGATGTTGGAAATCACCGACGGCATCCAGAGGATCTTCGGCTATCGCGCCGAAGACCTGATCGGCAACAAGGTCAGGACCTTCACCTCGCTCATTTCCGAGGAAGACGTGGCGCGAATGGACGAGACCGTCGGCGCGGCGCTGGAGAAGCGAACCGACTGGACCATGGAGTATCGCATGCGCCATGCGGATGGGCATCTGATCTGGGTGACCGAAACAGGCGGGGGCGTCTGGGACGACAATGGCGAACTGATGTATCTCGAAGGCAGCATCATCAACATCGAGTCGCTCTACCAGCGGATCGACGCGCAGACATCGGAAATGCGGGTGACGGCCTCGAAGACCGGCGAGATTCTCCATTCACTGAGATATCTGAAGATGCTCGCCGTCAATGCCGGCATCGAAGCAGCCCGCGCCGGAAACGCGGGTTCAGGCTTCGCCGTGCTCGCCGCTGAAATGCGTCAGCTGGCGAATGCCTCGGAAGAGGCGGCTCGCGCCATTACCTCCGCACAGAAGCGGGCGAGCTGATCTGCTCGCCCAAAGCCGTTGGTCACGCCCGCGGGCGCTTTTTCTCCGGATCGTAATGCGATAGCGGCGCGATGACGGCGGGAATGCGCTTCTGCAATCCGTCGAGCTTACCGATCTCCAGTTCAGTCCCGACCGTCGCATGGGTTACATCCACACGCGCCATCGCGATAACCTTTCCGAGGATAGGTGACGCGGTGGCGCTGGTGACGACGCCGATCTGGGCGCGGCCGATATAGAGCGGATCGCCATGGCCCACGGCTTCGTTGGAGGCTATATCGAGCCCCACCATGCGCATCCTTGGATTTTCTTTGCGGCGGACAAGAGCTTCGCGGCCGATAAAATCGTCCTGCTTGGATTTCAGCGGCACAGTAAAGCCGATGCCGGCTTCAAAGGGATCGGTCTGGTCGTCGAAATCGTAATGGGCGAAAATCAGCCCCGCCTCGATCCTGACCATATCGAGCGCCTGCAGGCCCATGGGCTTCAATCCGTACGGCTCGCCGGCCGCCCAGACCGCATCGAACACGGCTGCGGCATCCTTGGGGTGGCAGAAAATTTCATAACCGAGCTCGCCGGTATAGCCGGTGCGCGACACGACCACCGGCGGCCCCTCGAAATGACCGATGCGGGCCACCGTGAAACGGAACCATTCGAGATCGGCAACAGCAGGCTGGCGCGGTCCGGTCCAGAAAATGTCCTTCAGGATGTCGCGCGATTTCGGACCCTGCACCGCGATATTGTGCAGTTGATCGGTGGAGGAGCGCACCCAGGCCTTGAAGCCTTTCTTCTCCGCGATCTCGCGCAGCCAGATGCCGCTATAGTCGTCGCCGCCGATCCAGCGAAAATTGTGGTCGCCGAGCCGGAACAGGGTGCCATCGTCGATCATGCCGCCATGCTCAAAGCACATCGCAGAATAGACCACCTGGCCGGTCGTCAGCTTGCGCACGTCGCGGGTCAGGCAATATTGCAGCAGCGCTTCGGAATCCGGACCGGTGACCTCGAATTTCCTGAGCGGGGAGAGGTCGATCAAGGCGGCGGCCTCGCGGCAAGCCC
This sequence comes from Rhizobium sp. FKL33, assembly GCF_005222915.1. GTDB lineage: Bacteria > Pseudomonadota > Alphaproteobacteria > Rhizobiales > Rhizobiaceae > Rhizobium_E. The sequence goes on along the minus strand of NZ_STFX01000036.1, from coordinate 136,506 downwards.
AATATTCCTCGATCGGCCCCGTGGCCGTGAAGCGATTGGGCAGCCAAAAGCCGCGATATTCGGTCATGTCCCGGGTCATCTCGGACAGTTTGTCGTGAAAGGCGGTTTCCCGCGTCAATTCGGCAGGCGCGTCGGGGGTCATGCGATAAGCCATGGCTCGAGAGAATTTTTCCTGGGCGGAGAAGGTGCGGATATGAATGTCGGTCGGCGTCCAGCCGTTTGCGGCGTCGATATCGTCGGGACAAGACGAGGACACGCAGACAAGATCAGTCAGCGCCCGCATGAGCACATAGTCGCCCGGCCGTGACCAGGGCTCATCGAGATAGAGCTGATTGTGGTCGTCGACGCGCGTATTGTAGAAATAATTGAGCGCTTCCCAGCCCTTGCGCGGCGCCACGCCGTAGGAGGCGAGCGCCTCGTTGAAATTGTCCGTGCAATTGATATGGCCTGGATAGCCCATGTCGTCATAATAGCGGGAATTACAGGCCGTCGCAAAGGCGTCATGACGGCCGACAGTGTCCTGCACCACCTCCACCAGAGGCTCGAAATCGCGATCGAAGGCCTTGGACGGCAGACCGGGGATCGGATAACTGCGGCCAAGCAGGGTGCGGGTCACGGTGGCGTCAAGCGCGAGATCAAGCCCCTTGTCGAGCTTGCGGGCGGAAAAGGCCTGGAAATCCGTGCATTGCCGACCGAACACGTCGATCACCTGGATAAATTCGCCAGCGCGGACGAAATAGGCTTTCGCCGTCGCCGCATCGATGCGGATATCCTGCAGGGGATCGGCGAGTGGTTCTGGTAGATAGGCCGCGTATGCGCGCACCTTATTGGCCCGAACGATCCTGAGTTCAATTTCGGTGGCGGTTTCCTGTTCGTCCGGCGACATAGCGGCGCCGGGCGCAGCGGCAATCAACAGGCCAGCGGATGCGACGGTCAAATCGACACTTTCGCCGGGACGCGAGCCGCCGCCGAACACGCGGAGCGCCATCAGGTTGGAAAGATCGGCATTCCGGCGCTCCAAAGCGGAGCGAAGCCTTCGGGCGCTGACATCCTGGCTTACAAGGATCGCCTTGAGGCCATCGCCAGGGGCATTAAACGCGACGCCCAGAGGCTGCCCGGCGAACCTGCCCTGACTGTCGAGAAAGGAAATTTCGCAAGGCTGCAGGCCTTCCTTGTCAACGAATGTGAGACGGTCGCCTTCGAATACGGGCGTAGTCAGGCTGCCGCCGCCTCGAACCCTGTAACGTTCGACGGAAGACGCCGGCGATTGGAAGCCGGGCATGAATGTTTGGCTTGGCCGCGCGGATCGCACGACGACCGGATAGCCGCCAGCTAAACGGCTCTGTCCCGCCGAACTGTCAAAGCGCGTCATAAGGGCCTCCTGCCCATGAACCTTCGGCAGGAGGAAACAACAAAACCGTCTTCAAAGCAAAGATATTTTCACTGCGTTCAATTTATATTCCCTTGATTACCGAATCTACGAAAGCCTGAGCCGAAGCGACGTCGCTGTGATCGGCTACCAAAGGGCTCATTTACCGTCGCCACGCCCTCCACACACCCCAGAAATTGCATGCGCGAACAGACGCACAGCCCAAGCGGGATTTCATCGGCGAAAAAGTGCAAAGACTGGTCTCGCTCCACGCAGAATCCCTTGACCTTTGTGAAATTTATTCCACTGTGAGGATAGTTTTCCCGGTCACGTCGCGCCACACACAGAAGGACGCGAAGGCGGCCCATAACAGCCGACCGAACATGGCGGACCGGGCAAAACGACGGACGCACAGCGTCGCAACACCGGTTGGGGAACCAAGATCATGACCAATATTACCGACGTCGCTTCGGCGCCGCCCGCTACGCAAGGCAGTCTTCAACGAACGCTTGATTGGAAAGGCGCGTTCTGGGTTGCCGCAGGCGTGCCGCCCCTTGTTCTCTTTTCGATCGGCGGCATCGCCGGCACCACGGGCAAGCTCGCTTTCCTCGTCTGGATCATCTCGATGATCATGGGCTTCCTGCAATCTTTCACCTATGCGGAAATCGCCGGCATGTTCGGCAACAAATCCGGCGGCGCATCGGTCTATGGCGCCACCGCCTGGCTGCGTTATTCCAAATTCATCGCGCCGCTTTCGGTCTGGTGCAACTGGTTCGCCTGGTCGCCGGTTCTGTCGCTCGGCTGCGCGATTGCGGCCGGTTACATCCTCAATGCACTATTCCCGATCCCGGTAGCGGAATCGCAGGCCGTGCTCGATTGGGTCGCCGCGCATGCCTCGACGCTCGCTGCAGACAGCCCGCGCGTGGCGGAATGGCTCGCAGCCAATGCGGGATCGACGCCCGATCAGGCGATCAACGCGCTCCTCTCCAATGACGCGGTCGCCGCGCTCACGCCCGCCATCCGCAGCTGGTCGCTGATCTCGTTTGACATTCCCTTCCTCGCCAAGGCCAATCTCAACGCCACCTTCGTGATCGGCGTCGCGCTGATGCTGATCATTTTCGCGATCCAGCATCGCGGCATCGCGGAAACGGCCAGTGTGCAGAAATGGCTGGCGATCATCGTGCTGATCCCGCTTTTGCTCATCGGCCTCTGGCCGATTTTTTCGGGTCAGATTGTCGCCGCCAACGTCACCGGCCTCGTGCCGCCGACCGCCGGCTATTCCGGCGTCGATGGAACCTGGAGCAATGGCGGCTGGACGCTGTTCCTCGGCGGCCTCTATATCGCGGCCTGGTCGACCTACGGATTCGAGACGGCCGTCTGCTATACCCGCGAACTGAAGAACCCGAAGACGGACACGTTCAAGGCCATCTTCTATTCGGGCCTTGTCTGCTGCCTGTTCTTCTTCCTCGTGCCCTTCGCCTTCCAGGGCGTGCTCGGCCATAGCGGCATGCTGGCGCCGGGGATCGTCGACGGCACCGGCGTCGCCGAAGCGCTGGCCGGCCTCATCCATGGCGGCCGTATCGTCACGCAGATCCTCGTGATCCTGATGATCATGGCGCTGTTCCTCGCCATCATGACGGCGATGGCAGGCTCCTCGCGCACGCTCTATCAGGGCTCCAGAGACGGCTGGCTGCCGCGCTATCTCAGCCATGTCAACAAGAACGGCGCCCCCACCGGCGCGATGTGGACCGACTTCGGCTTCAATCTGCTGCTCTTGGCGATCGCGTCGGACGCTGCAGGCTACTTCTTCGTGCTGGCCGTATCGAATGTCGGCTACATCATCTTCAACTTCCTGAACCTCAATTCCGGCTGGATCCACCGGATGGATTCGGGCCATGTCGAACGCCCGTGGAAGGCGCCGACCTGGCTGATCGGCGTCAATACCGTGCTGGCTTTCGTCAACGCGCTGTTCCTCGGCGCAGGTGCCAAGGTCTGGGGCTATTCGAATGCGCTGTGGGTCGGCTTCATCTTCGCCGCCCTCATCCTGCCGGTCTTCGCCTACCGACATTTCGTGCAGGACAAGGGCAAATTCCCGCCGGAAGCCATGGAGGATCTCGGCTTGGTCGGTCAGGATCTCGGGGTGAAGAAGGCAGGCATGCTGCCCTATCTCGCGCTGGCCGGCGGCCTGGCGATCGTGCTGATCGCCAATGTGGTGTTCCAGCTGCCAGCCTGACGGCAGAGCTTCCGGTCGCTGTTCCAGCGGCCGGGTCTTTACTACTGAGCCACCGTCAGCGCCGCGCCCGAAACTTCGAGCGCGGCGCTGATCTCGTCAGGCGGCGCAAAGTCAGTGGCGAGTTCGGTGACGCCGCTGAAGCCGCAGACGCGCACCAGCCCCTGGCGGCCGAATTTCGTGTGGTCGCAGACCACCAGCCGGCGCTGGCCCCGGCTCAAGGCCATGCGTGCAAAATCCGCTTCATCGAGATCGAAATCCATCACGCCGTTCTTATCGACGCCGCCCGCCGAGACGATGGCGTGGGTGACGCTGAACCGGCTGACGAAATCGATCGCCGTCGAGCCGAAGGCTGCGCCATTGTCGCTGCGCAATTCACCGCCCGCCATATAGACCCGGTTGCCGTTGACGGTGGCGAGCGTGCGGGCGATGTCGGAGGAATTGGTCACCACCGTCAGCCGTCGATGGCCGATGAGCGCTCGCGCGAGGAAACTCGTGGTCGTACCGGTGTCCAGCATGACGGAATCGCCGTCGCGGATCGTGGCGGCGACATGGGCGGCGATGATCTTCTTGGCAGCGCTATTTTCCCGCATTCGCTTCTCAAACGGCGCTTCGCCCATCGAGGAGGGGAGCCCGACCTCGCCATGCGTCTTGATGACAGCGCCCAGGCCGGCAAGCGGCTTCAGATCGCGCCTGACTGTTTCGAGCGACACCCCGAGCCGCGCCGCGAGCTCCGCGATGCCGATCGCGCCCTCGCTTTCGAGCAGCCGCAATATGTCCGTCTGGCGCTTGCTCTGAACCATAACCGCCTCATTCAACTGCCCCGATCATAACCGAAGCGTCCGCCGCATGACAATGCGCCGCCACGCAATCGGTCACAAAACCACACATTACCACAGATTCCAGATTGACAGGTCTTGCTGGATGGCGTGTCATGCGCTCAACGACGAGGCCGTGACAAAAAACAGGGAACACGCGGCCTGGTCTTCACACCGGGAGAACGCGATGGACCAGCTCCATATCTCGACTTTCCTTTGCCTTCAGACTGCGAGGCGCCTATGACGATCGCCCCGGAGATCGAGGATCGCATCCGCGCCCTGCCCTGCTGGAACGGCTCCATCGGCATCGACAGGCTGAAGGGCGGCCTCAGCAATGAGAGCTTCGTCGTCGAGGACGCCAGCGGCCGGCATGTGGTGCGCTTCGGCAAGGATTATCCTTTTCATCAGGTCTATCGCGACCGGGAATTGATGACCGCGCGCGCCGCGCATGCGGCCGGCTTCGCGCCCGCCGTTGAGTATGCCGAACCGGGCCTGATGGTCTCCGCCTATTTGGGCGCAAAGACGCTTGGCGCTCTAGACGTGGCGGCGGAAAGGATGCGCATTGCCCGGCTTCTCGCCGAGTTCCACCGGCTTATGCCCCGCCATGTGTCCGGCCCCGGCTATATGTTCTGGGTCTTCCATGTCATCCGCGATTACGCGCGCGTGCTGCGTGACGGCGAAAGCCGGATGACGGAAAAGCTGCCGGATTATCTCGCGCTCGCCGAAGAGTTGGAGGCGGCGCAGGCGCCGCTGCCGATCATTTTCGGCCATAACGACCTCCTGCCGTCGAACCTGCTGGATGATGGCGAACGGCTCTGGCTCATCGATTTCGAATATGCGGGCTTTTCGACCGCGATGTTCGATCTCGCCGGCGCCGCCTCGAATGCCGGGTTCAGCCCGGACGAGGCGCAGGACTTTCTGGAGGCCTATTTCCGGGCCAAGCCGGTCCCTTCGGTCCTTCGCGCCTTCGCCGCCATGCAATGCGCCTCGCTCCTGCGCGAAGCCATGTGGAGCATGGCGTCTGAACTTCACCTCTCCGCTCCCGGCGCCGATTATGTCGCCTACACGGCGGAGAATCTCGACAAGCTCGATGCGGCGCTCGATGCGTACCGCGCCCAATACGGACTGAGATCATGACCCTGCCCTCCCACGCCCAGATCGTCGTCATCGGCGGCGGCATCATCGGCTGCTCGACCGCCTATCACCTCGCCCGCGATCACAAGGCGGATGTGCTGCTCTTGGAGCAGGGCCAACTCACATCGGGCTCCACCTGGCATGCCGCGGGCCTTGTCGGCCAGTTGCGCTCGTCTGCCTCGATCACTCGTGTGCTCAAATATTCCGTCGAGCTCTACAAGGGGCTGGAAGCGGAAACCGGCCTCGCCACCGGCTGGAAAATGACCGGCTGCCTCCGCCTCGCCACCAATGAGGATCGCTGGACCGAGTTCCGGCGGCTCGCCACCACTGCCGGTAGTTTCGGCATGGAGATGCATCTGATCTCACCGGAAGAGGTCAAGCGCATGTGGCCGCTGATGACGACGGATGATCTCATCGGCGCAAGCTGGCTGCCGACCGACGGACAGGCCAGCCCCTCCGACATCACCCAGTCGCTCGCCAAGGGCGCGCGCATGCATGGCGCAAAAATTGTCGAGAATGTCCGCGTCACCGGCTTCGAGATCGACAATGGCCGCATTCTCAAGGTGAAGACCACGCTCGGCGACATCGCCTGCGAAAAGGTCGTCAATTGCGCAGGCCAATGGGCGCGGCAGGTCGGCGCGATGGCCGGCATCAATGTGCCGCTGCAGCCAGTCAAGCATCAATATATCGTCACCGAAAAGATCGAGGGCCTGTCGACCGACGCCCCCACCATCCGCGACCCTGACCGCCGCACCTATTTCAAGGAAGAGGTCGGCGGTCTGGTGATGGGCGGTTATGAGCCCAATCCCCAGGCCTGGACCACCGGCGACGTGCCGGATGAATGGGGTTTCCGCCTGTTCGACGACGATTTTGACCATTTCGAACAACATATGGAGCAGGCCATCGCCCGCGTGCCGGCGCTGGAGACGGTCGGCGTCAAGCAGATGATCAATGGTCCGGAAAGCTTCACGCCTGACGGCAATTTCATCCTTGGCGCTGCGCCGGAATGCAAGAACATGTTCGTCGGCGCTGGCTTCAACGCCTTCGGCATCGCCTCGGGCGGCGGAGCGGGCTGGGTGCTCGCGCAATGGGTGGTTGATGGCGAAGCGCCGCTCGATCTCTGGGTGGTCGATATCAGGCGTTTTTCTGAGATGCATCGCGACCGGCAATGGGTGCTCGACCGCACGCTGGAAGCCTATGGCAAACACTACACCGTCGCCTTCCCGCATGAGGAGTATGACAGCGGCCGCCCCCGCTTGACCTCACCGCTTTACGACCGGCTGAAAGCGGCGGGCGCCGTGTTCGGCTCGAAACTCGGCTGGGAGCGGCCCAACTGGTTCGCGCCTGAAGGCGTGGAGCCGAAAGACCGTTACAGCATGGGCCGGCAGAACTGGTTCGATGCGGTCGGCGCGGAACATCGCCATGTGCGCGAGGCGGTCGGGGTGTTCGACCAGTCCTCCTTCGCGAAATTCGAACTGTCGGGACCGGACGCTCTCGCAGCTCTCGACTGGATCTGCGCCAACGACGTCCGCAAGCCGGTCGGACGACTCACCTATACGCAGCTCCTCAATAGCCGCGGCGGCATCGAGGCGGATCTGACCGTCGCTCGGATCGCCGAGGACAGGTTCTACATCGTCACCGGCACCGGCTTCCGCACCCACGATCTCGGCTGGATCCGCGACCATATTCCGGAGGGTCTGGACGTGACGCTCACGGATGTCACGGAAGCCTGGGGCACGCTGTCGCTGATGGGGCCGAAGGCGCGCGACACGCTGGCGGCCGCGACATCCGCCGATCTCTCAAACGCCGCCTTCCCCTTCGGCCATGTCCGGGAGATCGATATCGCCGAATCGCGCGTTCGGGCTCTCCGCGTCACCTATGTCGGCGAACTCGGCTGGGAACTGCATGCGCCGATCGGCGATCTCGGCCGCATCTATGACGCCTTGATGGACGCGGGCGCGCCGCATGGGCTGAAGCCGGTCGGCTATCGCGCGCTGGAATCGCTGCGTCTCGAGAAAGGCTATCGCGCCTGGGGCTCCGACATCACGCCGAACGACACGCCTGATGAAGCTGGGCTCGGCTGGGCCGTCAAGCTCGGCAAGCCCATCGACTTCCTAGGCCGCAAGGCTTTGGAAACGGTGAAGGACCATTCGCTCAAGAAGAGGCTGGTCGGCTTCACAGTCAACGACCCCTCGGTGGTTCTTCTGGGACGCGAGACGATCCTGCGCGACGGTGTCGCCGTCGGCTATCTCACCAGCGGCGGCTATGGCTATACGGTCGGCAAGAATATCGGCTACGGTTATGTGAAACATGCCGAGGGCGTCACCGATGATTTCCTGAAAAGCGGGACATACGAACTCGTCGTCGCCATGGACAAGGCGCCCGCCACGCTGCATCTCGCACCGCTCTACGATCCCAAGATGGCCAGGATCAAAGCCTGACGGACAAGGCCGGCCAGTTCAACGGACTGGCCGGATCGCTCTTCAGGCGACCTTTCGGCCGGAGACATAGACGTCGGAAATATTGGCGCGGGAGGCGGTGAAGATGATCTTCTGCAGGATCGCTTCGCTGCTGTCGAACTCGTCGAACAGCCGCATCGTGCCCTTCTCTGCCTGGGTGTCGATGACGATGGCGTCGAACTTGCAGCCGGGTTCGAAGCGACCGACCGGAAGATCGAGCGCCTTTGCCCCGCCGGCGGTGGCGATATGGAAGGCCTGGCGGAAATCGATGCGCGAGGGCGCGCCGGACGCGCGCTCGACGCCAGACTTGGCGGGATCGACGCCCGTTTCCAGCATGCGCGAGACGAGGATGGCGGCGCGGGCGTTTTCCAGCATCGAGGCGGAAGGGCCGCCGGAGATGTCGGTGCCCAGGCCGACATTCAGCCCTTTTTCCAGCGCCGCGCGCAGGGGGAACACCGCGCCGGCGAAATAACCGTTCGACAGCGGGCAATGGGCCACTGCCGCCTGACGCGTGCGGATCAGCTCCATATCAGACGCCGTCAGCAGGTTGGAATGCGCAAGCATGGTGCGCCGGCCAAGCAGGCCGAAGCGATCGAGGCTTTCGGCGTCGGTCATGCCATGACGTTCCAGCACGTAACCATGCTCCCAGTCGCTTTCCGAACAATGGGTCTGCACATGGCAGCCGCATTGCTTGGCCAGCGCGCCGAGATCTTCCAGCGCCGCATCGGTGCAGGAGGGGATGAAGCGCGGCGTCACCACGGGATGCACGAGATGATCGCGATTGGCGGGATGGCTCCTGACATAATCGATCAGCGCCCGCGTCCCCTCGACAGCCTCGGCGGCGGAACCATCGCGATAATAATCCGGGCAGCTGTCGACATTGTCCATCGCAACCTTGCCGACCAGCGCCCGCTGCCCCTTTTCCAGGCAGATATCAACGAGGAGCCGCGTCGCCTCCTGATGAATGGTGGCGAAATAGAGCGCGGTGGTGATGCCGTTGGCCAGCATGTCCTGAACCAACAGCGAGTAAGCGCGGCGGGCAAAGGCCGTGTCGGCATAGCGGGCTTCGAGCGGAAAGGTGTATTTCTGCAGCCAGACTTCCAAGGGAACATCGAGCGCATTGCCGAGCTGCGGATATTGCGGCGCATGCACATGGCAATCGACAAAACCGGGCAGCAGATAGGAGCCTCGCGGCAGGATCTCCAACTCTCCGCTCGCAGAAAGCGCCGCGCGCTTTTCCGCATAACTGGAATGCTCAGGCCCTATCACGTCGGCAATGTCGCCGTCGGCGTCGACGGTGATCAGCGCGTCAGTGAGGCACTCGACGCTCCAGGGCGTCGGCGCATGAAAAGCGTTGGCGAGCAGGGTCTTGTTGCGCATGGTCATTATCTCGCCTCTTGGCGTTTTCAAAGGCTGCGGTCGCGCAGCGAAAGCGCCGCCTCACGAAACCGCGCCCGGATTTCCCGCTCGTCGATGCCGAGCACGGCGCGGTTCTCCATCAGGATCTTGCCGTCGACCACCGTCATCTCGACATCGTCGGCGCGCGCCGAATAGACGAGCGCGGCCGCGACATCATAGACCGGCAGAGTATGCGGCTTGTCGAGATCGATCATGATCAGATCCGCCTTGGCGCCGGGTGCTAAACGCCCGGTCTCCGGCCGGTTCATCGCTTTCGCCGCCTCGCAGGTGGCCATTTCCAGCAAGTCGCGCGTCTTCAAGAATTCGACGTCATGGGTCTTGTCCTTGTGGATCATGCCCGCGAATTTCATTTCCTGGAACATATCGAGGCTGTTGTGGCTGGCCGGACCATCGGTGGCGAGCCCGACGGTGACCCCCGCCTCCTGGCAGCATCTGAGCCTCAACGTGCCGGAATCGAGTTTGGCGTTGCAGCAGGGGCAATGACCGATCTTGGTTCCCGTCTCCGCCAGAATGCGAATATCGTCATCGTCGAGCTGCGTGCAATGCGCCGCAGTGACATCCGGCTTCAGGAAGCCGAGGGAATGCAGCCATTTCACCGGGCTCGTCCCATAGGTTTCCCGCATATAGGCCATCTCCTGCGGCCCCTCGGCGAGATGCGTGTGGATCGCGAGGCCATAGGCGTCGGCGACATCCCGCACCTTGCGATACATGTCCGGTCCGCAGGAATAAGGCGCATGCGGAGACAGGCCGACATGGATGCGGCCCTCGCCGCTGCGATGATGCGCGGAGACCTTATCGCCGAACCTGTCCAGCGTCTTCCACGACCAATCGATGATTGGCGCATAGATGCCGCGATCGGCGAAACCGTAACCGAGCGTGGCGCGGAGGGGCACCTTCTTCAGCGCCTCGGTCTGAGGCTCGACGCGATAGCCGTCGAAATGTTCGTTGAAGCTGGTCATGCCCGACTTCACCATTTCCACGAGACCCATCAAGCTTGCCCAATAGAGCGTGTCCTCGTCGAAATTGCGCTTGAGCCGCCACATGGTCTGCAGCCATTCGAACAGCTGCACATCTTCCAGCAGGCCGCGCAACAGCATGTTGGAGGCGATATGGGTGTGGCAATTGACGAAACCCGGCATCACCACGCGTCCATTCGCATCGATGATGCGTGTCGCGCGGGATACATCGATCTCGGAGGTCGCTCCGACGGCGACGATCTCGTCGCCGCGCACAGCCACAACGCCATTGGCGATCTCGGCGGCCCCACCCATCGGCAGCACCGTGGCGTTGATGAAAGCGAGATCGATTTGGGTCGCGGACGCAGCCATTACGTCAGGCCGCGTTCATCAGCGAGGTGCCATAGGTGACGCCCTTTTCCTTGAGCCAGCGGCGATAGGCGATCGAGGAGGCGTCGGCGCGGGTCGGAATTTCCGAGCGCGGCTCCATGGGTAGCAGCACGGGGCGCTGGTTTTCGAGAATGATGCGGTCCTGCAGGAAGATCAGCTGCTGGAACTGGATCAGCGCCGGCGTCGTCGAGACATCGTCGATCAGATACATGACCGGATGCGCCCGGCAGCGGTCGGGATCGAGCGGCTGCACGAAGAGGCAGATCACGTCCCAGCGATTGGCGGAATTCGGGCAGGTCTTGTAGAGCAGCGTCGTGAACGGCGTCATCACCCGGTAGATATATTGGGTCATGATGCCGTCGGTGGCCGAGAGCGCCGCCTGCGGCTGGAAAAACTGACAATTGGTCGCCCAGACCTCGTCGACGTCGCGGCGGATTTCGACATTATAGTGCTCGACTTCGGTATGCGGCTCCGAGCCGAGAATATCGGTGTGCACGAAGGGGAAATGCGCCATGTCGAGGAAATTCTCGATAATGCGCAGGCCGGACGCCTTCACCGCCACCGCCCCGCAGGGAACGTAGCGGCGATCGGGTTCGTCGGCTTCGGGCACCGGGAAGATTTCGCCTGCAGGTTCGCCGAGTGAAGTCCAGACAAAGCCGAAACGCTTGCGGATCGGCAAGGGCTCGGCCCGGCCCTCGGCCATGACGGTGATATCGCCGGCTTCGGTCCGGGTTACCGCGAGATCGACGCCGAGCAGGCGGTTGGGCGACGCGCCGATCGGCAGCGCCGCCTCGGTCTCGATCACATACCACTGGTCGAGCGACGCTTTGTCTGTGGCCTTGGTCATGTCCGTGCTCCCTTCGGTTCTTGTCCTGTCATGACGCCGTCCGCGCGCGGAGGCAAGCGCTTCACGACCTGACATTCCGGAAATAGGGTTCGCCGAGCGCCGCCGGCGCCGCCATCAGCCGCTTCATCCGCTGCCAGGCGACGACGGGCGCGATGATGAAGGCGATCGTGCCGGCATAGGGCAGCATCGACAGGAAGGCCGGCGCGATCGGCCAGCCACGCGCCTGGCCGACAAAGCCGAGCGCGGTGATGAAGCCGAACAACAGACCCGACAAAGCGGCCGGAATGGGTCGATAGCCGGCGAAGATCACCAGCGCCACGGCAATCCAGCCGCGGCCGGAGACGACGCCATCCGACCAGGACGGCACGAAAGCGAGAACGAGATAGGCGCCCGCCCCCGCAGCCAGGGCCGAGCCCAGCGCGACATATCCGAAGCGGATCAGATTGACCGGAATGCCGGCGGCGTCTGCAGCTGCCGGATTTTCGCCGACCGCGCGCATATTGAGGCCGTGTCGGGTGCGGAACATCAGGAAGGAGAGGCCGAAAGGCAGGATGATATAGATGAGATAGACCAGAATGTTCTGGCTGAAAAAGGCCTTGCCGAGGATCGGGATCGAGGACAGGAGCGGGATCGCAACGCCCTCGAAGGTGGCCGGCACCGGCATGCCCGAATAGGCTTTGCCGATGGTCTGGGCGAGACCGGTGCCCATCAGCGTCAGCGCCAGTCCGCACAGCACCTGATTGGCGCGGAGCGCAACGGTGGCGGTGGCGAAGAGAACGCCGAGCAGCGCGCCGACCACGAGCGCGGCCAGGAAACCCAGCATCGGATAGGGCGCGGCGGTGACGGTGACGACGGCGGTCACCGCGCCCATCGCCATCAGACCCTCGACGCCGAGATTGACCACGCCGACGCGTTCGGAAATCACCTCGCCGATGGCCGCGAGCGACAGCACGCCGCCGGCGAGAAAGGCGGTGGTGAGGAGACCGGTCAGGAGTTCCATGGCGTGTCCTTTCAGGCCTTGTCGCGCACGATGCGGTAATGGGCGAGTTCATCGCCGATCGCGGTGAGGAAGAGAATGAGGCCGGTCATGGCGAGCACGGCGGAGGTGGTGAGCCCTTCCGTCTGCAGGATGATGCCGGAATTGAGAATGAAGGCCATCAGCGCGCCGGAGAAGATCACGCCGACGGATGAGCCGCGCGCCAGCACCGCCACCATGATGCCGAGATAGCCGTAATTGTTGGAAATGCCGCCCTGCAGGCGATGCACTGTGCCGGCGATCTCCAGCATGCCGGCGACGCCCGCGATCGCGCCGGATGCGAGCATGACGAGGATCAGATAGCGCCGCGAGGCGATGCCCGCGTAACGGCCAGCCGAGGGATTGGAGCCGATCAGCCTGATTTCATATCCCCATTTGGTGAAGTTGAAAATCAGCGCGGCGATGATGGCGAGGATCACGGCGATCGGCAGGCCCCAATGCACCAGGCCCCAGAACTCCGGCATTTCGGCGGGGATGCGCGGCGTGGCGGAATTGGCCACCCCTCCCCGCTCGCGCCAAGCGTCGGTCGAGACATAATAGACCAGCAGGATCGCGACGAAGTTCAGAAGCAGGGTCGTGATGAGTTCGCTGACATTGGCGTAGGCCCGCGCGAGCGTCGGGATCAGGATCCAGACCAGCCCGCCGATCGCGCCGGCGATGAACATTGCGACCAGGCTTAATCCATCCGGCAAAGGAATGAACAGGCCGACGGCGGTGGCGGCGAAGGCGCCGGCATAGAACTGGCCTTCAGCGCCGATATTCCAGGCGCCGATCTGTTGCGCCACCGTCACCGAAAGCCCGGTGAGAATAAGCGGGATAACCAGGAGCCCCAGATCCTCCATGCCGAAAGAGGAGCCGAAGGACGCGTCGATGACCTCCATGCCCAGGGACAACGGATTGCGCCCGGCCACGGCGAGCACGACGCCGGCGAAGATCAAGGCGAGCGCGATGGCCGCGATGCGGGCGCCGAGCGCCACGCCGGGATGGGCGGAGGGAAGACGCTGCAGACGCACCTTAGCCATGGACAGCGCTCCCGTCCTTGCTTCGGCCGCCCATCAGAAGCCCGATCTCCTCGATGTCGACATTGTCGTTGTCCACGACGCCCATGATCTTTCCTTCATAAAGGACGGCGATGCGATCGGAGAGATTGAGCAATTCCTCGAGATCCTCTGAAATCAGAATGATGCCGGCGCCGGCGTCGCGCAGTTCGACGATATAGCGCAGCATGGTGTTGATAGCGCCGACATCGAGACCGCGGCTGGGATAGGCTGCCACCAGAGCCTTGGTGGCCACACGCATCTCACGACGCGCAACGAGGCGCTGCTGGTTGCCGCCGGAGAGATTGCGGATCGGCATGGCGAAATCGGGAATGGCGACGTCTGCCGCCGCCGCGATGTCCTTGGCGAGCGCGGTCGCCGCGCCAGGACGATAGATGCCGCCTTTTGTGACGGGCGGTGCGCCATATTCCCGCATCACCGCGTTGATGGCGACGCTGAGCGCCGGCGCGAGCCCGCTATGCAGACGGTCCTCCGGAATATGGCCGACGCCGCGCGCGACGAAATCGGCGGCGTTGGCGCGGCCCATGGTCTCGCCATCCAGCACAATCTCGCCCGAAGCAATGCCGCGTGTGCCGGTCAGCACTTGCGAGAGTTCACGCTGGCCGTTGCCGGCGACGCCTGCGACGCCGACGATCTCGCCGGCGCGGACATCCAGCGACAAGCCATGCAGCGCCTCGTCACCGAGGTCATTGAGCGCAATGACATTGCGCAGGCTGAGCACCGGGGTCGCCGACATCGGCGCCGCGCCTTCCGGGCGACCGCGCATATCGGCGAGCACGATGTCGCGGCCCACCATCAAGCGGGCAAGCTTGGCGGGCGTACAGTCCTCGGCGTTTTCGGTGGCGATCTTGCGTCCACCACGCAGAATGGTGATGCGGTCGGAAATTTCCAGCACTTCGTCGAGCTTGTGGGAGATGAAAATGACGGCGTTGCCGGTCGAGACGAACTCGCGCAGCGCCTTGAACAGTTCGCGCGCTTCGCCAGGGGTCAGAACGGCCGTCGGCTCATCGAGAATGAGAACCTTCGCCCGGCGCGCCAGCACGCGCAGGATTTCGACGCGCTGCTGCTCGCCGGTCGACAATTCGGTGATGCGGGCCGCGGGCCGGACTTCGAGATTGAATTTAGCGGCGAGATCGACCGTGCGCGCTTCGAGGATCGACGCGGAGGCCCGGCGCGGCGTCTCGCTCCAGCCGAGATGGATGTTTTCCGCCACGGTGAAGGCATTCACCAGCTTGAAATGCTGGTGGACCATGCCGATGCCGGCGGCGATGGCCTGTTGTGGCGTCGAGAACTCCCGCGCATAACCGTCGATGATGATTTCGCCGCCATCCGGCTGATAGATGCCGGTGAGGATATTCATGAGGGTGGATTTGCCGGCCCCGTTCTCGCCGAGAAGCGCGTGAATTTCGCCCGGCATCACGTCGAGATCCACATCCTGATTGGCGACGACGCCCGGGAAATATTTGGCGATTCCCTTCAACTGCACGAGCGGAGCAGCGCCGGGCTGGGCGACATAGCGGATCGGATGTTCTGACATCAGGCGTAACCGGAAGTGGAGACAGGCGGGAAGAAGGGGCGCATGCCGCGCCCCTTCGGATGGCTGAAATCAGAGGCCTGTGACGCCTTCGATCGACCAATCCCAGTTGTAGAGTTCCATCTCGGTCATCTTCTGACCCTTGGCGACCTTGACATTGCCCTTGCTATCCTTGAGCTCTCCTTCGAAAGGCGACCAGCCGCCGAGGATCTTGTCGCGCACAGCGTCAGCAGCCTTGCCAACTTCGGCCGGAACCTTTTCGCCCCACTTGTCGCGATCGACGCCTGCGCCCATAGCGAACAGCGTTTCGCCCGGGGTCCAGGTTCCGGCAAGACGCTTGCCGACCTGATCGACGTAGAATTTCTTGAAGTCGATGATGATCGAAGACACGTAGGAATTCGGGCCGTAACGGCGGATGTCGGTGTTCCACATGGCGGCCCAGACGCCGCGCTTTTCGGCGACCTGCAGATAGGCGGCCTCGTCCATGATGCCGAACAGGAAGTCGCAACCATCGTCGATGAGCGCCGTGCCGGCCTGAGACGCCGCCTGCGGATCGAACCAGGAATTGATCGCGATGGTCTTGCAGGTCGCGTTCGGATTGACGGTGCGGGCGCCCATCAGGAAGGCGTTGGTCGAGGCGTAGACGGAGGCGACCGGGAAAGACGCAACATAGCCGAGCTTGCCGGTCTTGGACAGCATGCCTGCGGCCACGCCCACGACATAGGTCGGATACCAATGCGCCAGATAGTACCAGCCGAGATTATCCATCAGGATGTGGCCGTTGCATTCCAGGAAGGCGGTGTCGGGCGCGCGCTTGACGACTTCATGCAGGAAGTCGCCGGTCGACGAGGTGTCGAAGATCATGTTGGCGCCTTCGCTGACGAACTGGCGATAGGTGCGCGTCGCATCGGCGGAATAGGGAACGTTCTCGACTTCGAGAACCTTCTTGAGCTTGGGATAGGCTTCCTTGACGGCGAGCAGGCCCTGATGGTGACTCCAGGTCCAGCCTTCGTCGGTGATCGGGCCGACATGGCCGAAGCCGATGACGGCGTCTTCTTCCTTGACGGCTGCGAGCGGGGTGGCGGCCATCGCTGAACGGGCAAAGCCGCCCGGCAGCATGGTGGATGCGGCGCCGGCGGCGGCCATATTGAGGAAGCCGCGGCGGGAAAGACTACGCAGATCGATCATGTGAACCCCTTTTTTGGTTTTCCGCCGGATAAGCCTCGCTTCCGGGCGTTTCGGTAACTATCAAGCAACTCCTGTGCCAAGGCCGCCAGCCGCATCCCTTGCGGGAAATGGCCGCAAGACCCTGCAACTCCAGCGCCAATATCAGGCTCGGCGGCGTCTCTCGAGCGGCGACACAGACCGGCCAGGAACCGCCGGAGAGGCAGCCTTTCAAATAGAGGATGTTCCGCATAGACCTGATTTTTCGACGGGCTTGATGCACTGAGCGCAACAACTATCGAGAAAAAATCACTTGAAAACGGCGTGGGCCAAAGTCTACAGTGATGAAATCGAGTGCATGGCTACTTTTTAGCCATTCGCTCAATAAACGGGCTGAGCATGCTCGGAGCCGTTGCCTGGTCGAACTCGAGCCAGTGATCACCGAGTTCTCGCCCCGCATTGAAGGATATGCCGTGACAGAAGACATCCAGTTCGCTTTCATCGGGGAAATCGCCTGCGAGAGCTTCATCGACTTTGCGCGCCACAGGGCTGCGAGGCTGGATCTCAGCCTCGAAATGGGCGCCTGCGACGCCGGGCGCGCAACGATGCGGGTCACCGGACAGGAAGCTTTGGTCGACATGTTCGAAATGGCCTGCAGCCTGGGTCCAAGCGACTGCATCATCCGCGACGTCACCCGCGCGGACGCCTGGAACGAAACTTGAATGATCCGCGGGATCGGATGTGAAGGAGTGACATTATGACAGCGGCAAGCGGCTGGACGCCGGTAGCGCTCAGCGCCTCGATCGAGGCCGGAACCTCGGCAGGAACCCAGATCAACGGCTTCGAGGTCGTGGTCTGGCGCGATAACAGCGGCAAGGCGCATGTCTGGGAAGACCGCTGTCCGCATCGCGGCATGCGCATGAGCTTCGGCTTCGTGCGTGGCGACCATATCGCCTGCCTCTATCACGGCTGGCAATATGACACGGGCGGCCAATGCCGCTATATTCCGGCGCATCCCGACCTCGATGTTCCCTCGACCATCAAGATCCCGTCCTATGCGGTCACTGAGCGCGGCGGGGTGATCTGGACCTGTCTCAAGGAGACGGCGGACGCTTCGGCGCTTCCCGTCGTATCCGACGACGTCACGCCGATCCGCAGCCTCTATATCGACCGTTCGGTCGAGGCCATCGCGCCCCTGCTGCCCTGCCTCCCCGTCGATGGCGCGGATGTGACGGTGGAGACTCTGTCTTCGGACGCGGTGCTTTTCGCGAGCGGCGCGGTCAGACTTCTCATCGCCGGACAGGAGATCGCATCCGAGAAATGCGCGCTGCATATCGCGGCGATCGGTTCGGTCGACGCCGCGGCGCAGAAGAGCATCGCCAAATGGGCGGAGAACGCCCGTCGGGTGATCGAGGCCGCCCCGGCCGCTCCAATTGCAAAGGTGGCGTGATGTCTCTCACTCTCTACAATTACGAACTCGACGATTCCAGCTACCGCGTCCGGCTGCTTCTCTCCATACTCAAGACGCCGCATGAGGTCGTGGCGGTGGATATGGTTCCGGGCAAGGAACATCTCGGCCCCGCCGTGCGCGCGCTGTCGCCGCTCGGCTCCCTGCCCGTCCTCATAGACGGCGATCTCACGCTCTACGGCCCGGAAGCGATCCTCGCTTATCTCGCCAAGGCCTACGATCCCTCGGGGCAGTTCCTACCAATGGAGGCCAAGGCTTTCGGCGAAACCATGCGCTGGCTGAATTTCTCCGCTTCGGCGCTCGCGCCTGCCATGCAGGCCCGGCTCGTGGCGCTGCTCGATGAACCAGGCGATCTGGAAATTTTGAAGCGCGCCGCACGCGAGGCGTTCCGTGTCATGGACGATCACATGACGCTGCGCCAGATCGACGGCGTGGAATGGTTCGTCGCCGATCACGCCACCATCGCCGATGTCACGCTGTTTCCGATCTTCGCGCTGTCGCGCGATTTCGGCATCGATCACGACGAGTTCCCGGCGCTGCGCCGCTGGATCCGTCGCTTCCGCACGCTCGACGGGTTCAAGACCATGCCGGGCATCCCCGATTATCACTGACGGCCCCAGGAGAAGACCATGACGTCCCTCACCCGTTTTTCCGTCGCCCCGCTCGCCAGCATGACCCGCAGGCTCGCCGATGTCGCCTCCGGCCGCGCCGATCCCGATCTCGTCATCTCCGATGCGCGCGTGTTGTCGACCTATTCCGAACGCATCCTGCCAGCCCGGGAAGTCTGGATCGCAGGCGGCCGCATCGCCGCCGTCAAGCCTGCCGGAACCCACAAGGGCGGCGCGAAACGCTATGACGCCAAGGGCGGCATCATCGCGCCCGGCCTCGTCGACCCGCATATCCATATCGAAAGCTCGATGGTGACGGCCTGCGCCTATGCGGAGGCCGCACTCCTCAACGGCACCACGACGATTTTCTGCGACAGCCACGAGATCGGCAATGTCATGGATGTCGCGGGCGTCGAGGCGATGCTGGAAGATGCGCGCCATGCGCCGCTGTCCATCTTCCTCACCGTGCCCTCGACCGTGCCGGCGACCTCGCCGGAACTCGAAACCGCCGGCGGCGACCTGACGCCCGACAAGATCGCGGCGCTGTTCGACAAATGGCCCGAAGCCGTGGCCCTCGGCGAAAAGATGGATTTCGTGCCGGTGACCATGGGCGACGAGCGCAGCCACGCGATCCTGGCGGCGGCGCTATCGCGCGGCAAGCCGGTCTGCGGCCATGTCTATGGCAGAGAGTTTGTCGCGGCCTACGCCGCTTCAGGCGTCACCGACACCCATGAAGCCATCGACCGCGATATCGCCGACGACATGCTGGAGGCCGGCATCTGGCTTTTCCTGCGCGGCGGCCCGCCGACCACGCCCTGGCATTCGCTGCCGGACGCCATCCGCACGATCACCGAACTAGGCTCTTCGCACAAACGCGTGGCCGTTTGCACCGACGACCGCGACGCCGACGACCTCCTGGCCTTTGGCATGGACTGGGTGGTGCGTGAAGCGGTGAAAGCCGGCATGACCAAGGAACAGGCCTGGTCGATGGGCTCGCTGCACGGCGCGACCCGCTTCGGCAAGGAAGGCGAAATTGGCGGCATGGGCGGCAGCCGACGCGCCGATCTCGTGCTGCTCGACGACGATCTCAAGCCCGTCAGCACCTGGTATGGCGGCGAACTCGTCGTCGACCAGAAGAAAATCACCCCGATCCTGGACGAAGCGCTGTCCGACCTCTGGCGCTATCCCGAGGCCGCCTATCATACTGTGAAGCTGCCGAAGGAACTGAAGCTCACGCCCGACCTGCCGACGACGCCGGTGATCGCGCATACGATCCGCACCGAACTGCCCGGCATCATACTTGGTCACGAGCAGATCAAGCTGGAGCCCGCCAACGACTGGCAGACGCAGTTCGACCGCCACGGCCTGTGCTTCGTCACCGTGATCGAGCGCCATGGCAAATCTCCGGGCAATGTCGCCCATGGCCTGCTGTCGAATTTTGCGCTGAAGAGCGGCGCGGTCGCCTCTTCGGTCGGCCATGACAGCCACAACATCATCATCGCCGGCACGAACGAGGCGGATATGCAGGTGGCGCTCCGCGCCATCGAGGCCCATCAGGGCGGCGTCTGCGTGGTGCAGGACGGCGAGGTGACCGCCATGGTGCCGCTGCCCATCGCCGGGCTCCTGTCCGACAAGCGTGTGCATGTGGTGGCCGAAGAGGTGCAGAAGCTCAAAATCGAATGGGAAAAGGCTGGTTGCACCATCCCCTATATGGGCTTCAACCTGATCCCGCTGTCGGTGATCCCGGAAATCCGCATCACCGACAAGGGCAATGTGCTGGTGCCTGAGATGCGCATCCAGCCGCTGTTCGAGCCGGCCTGATGCCATGGACCCTTTCCGGCTCGGGCTCGTCGCCACCCGCATCCACTATTTCCAGCTGGTGGCGCGGCTGGGCTCGATCCGGCAGGCGGCGCTCGCGCTCAATGTCGCGCCGTCCTCGATCAGCCGCGTGCTGAAACAGCTCGAGGACGAACTGGGCACGCCGCTGTTCGAACGCGTCCGGCAAAGGCTGAAACTCACCAGCGCCGGCGAATTGATGCTCTATCACGCCCGCGCCAGTCTCGGCGAGCTCAACCGCGCGTGCAACGAGATCAACGAGTTGCATGGACTGCATCGCGGCTCTCTGTCGGTGGCGGTGGTGGAAAGCGTCGCCCGCGGCCTGATGCCGGGGGCGCTGCAGCAGTTCTGGGGACGGCATCCCGACATCACCGTCGAGATCAAGGTGATGGGTTCGCAACAGGCGGCGACGGCGGTGGCGGAGGGCGATTGCGATCTCGCCGTGGTCTTCGACATCAGGCCGCCCCGCGCCATGCGGCGCATCACCCAGGCGCTGTTGCCGCTCGGCGTCCTCGCGCTTCCCGGCAGCGAGATGGCGGCGAGAGACGAACTCAAGCTGTTCGACCTCGCCAACCAGCGGGTCATTCTGTCGGACGCGTCGCTGACGCTCGGCGCCTCGGTGGAAGAAGCTTTCAATAGGTCGCTCATCGACCTCTCGCGCCGCGCCCGCACCAATTCCATCGGGCTGATGGTGGATCTCGCCAAGCGCGATCTCGGCGCGGTGCTGCAAACGCGGGTCGGCGTCGAACAGGAACTGGCCGACGGCACGCTGCATTTTGTGCCGCTCAAGGACAGTCGCTTGCCGCCGCGCAAGCTGATGCTGTTGTCGCGATCGGAAAAGGAAATATCCGACGCAGCCTCCGCCTTCGGCAAGTTGCTGGCGGAAGCCATCGATCGGCTCGCCGCCCCGGGCATGGCCTGAGATGTTGCGCAGGATGCAACAACAGCAACAAATTTTCCCGTCTATTCGGAACATCTCGACTTTGCTTTTCTCTCCTGGAACGGAGAGACCATCATGAAGCCATCAGCCGTCGACGCGGTGTTGCGCGGGCTCAAGAAAGCGGGCGTGTCCATCGTCTGCTACCTGCCCGATTCCCTTTTCAAGCCGCTCTATCCGGCGCTCGACGCCGATCCTGACATCCGCACCATCCGCGTGACCAATGAGGGCGAGGGCGCTGCGATCTGCGGCGGCGTGTTCCTGTCCGGCAAGCGCGCGGCGCTGGTGATGGAGAATTCCGGTCTGCGCGCCTCGGTCGAGCCGCTCGCCCGCATGGGCCTCGGCGCTGGTATCCCGGTGGTGATGCTGATGAGCTATCGCGGCGAACTCGGCGAAAACAATTGGTGGGCTATCCCGCACGGCATAACCATGGAGCCGGTGCTGAATGCGTTGCGCATTCCCTACCGGATCGTGCGCGAAGAGGAGCAGATCGAGCAGTCGATCGTCGATGCCTACAACTGGTCCTACAACGCCTATTACCATTCGGCCATCGCGCTCGGCGGGGAGATCGTGCGATGAAACGCTACGACTGCATGAAGCTGCTCGCCGCCAGACTTAAGGACGAACTCGTCATCCTCTCGCTCGGCGCATCCGTGGACGAATGGTACAACGCCGCCCCGCATATGCGCGAGGCGAGCCTGTTCCAGCAACAACTCGGCTGCGTCACGCCGCAGGCTTTCGGTCTGGCCGCCGGCCTTCCGCATCGCCGCATCGTCTCGCTCGACACCGATGGCGGCATGATGTTCAATCTCGGCATCCTCGCCACGCTCGGCAATGAGCAGCCGAAAAACCTGTTCGTGGTGGTCTGGGACAACGAGTGCTACCAGTCGATCGGCGGCCCGCCGACGCATACAGCTTTCGGTCGGGTGGACATCGCCGCAATCGCCCGCGGTGCCGGCGTCGAAAACGCCTTCACTGCCCGGACGCTCGAAGAGTTCGAAACCCATTGCGAGGCCGGATTGAAGGCGGACGTCCCCTATATCGTCGTCGCGAAAGTGGCGGGCACGATGCAGCCCGACATCAAGCGCAAGCATTCCGACGGTCGTGAGGACAAATACATTTTCGTCCGCCATGTCGAGGCGACCGAAGGAATCGTCATCATGGGCCCGAGCGAGCACAATTGAGACAGATGATGCCGAGCCGCGTCCCCAATCGCCCGCTCCTCAAAGCCTATGACTACATCGTCGTCGGCTCGGGCTCGGGCGGCGCGACGGTGGCGCGGCGTTTGATCGATGGCTCGGATGCAACGGTGCTGCTGATCGAGGCGGGCTCTCCGGAGTTCGACGCGCCGGAGATTACCGATCCCACCCGATGGGTGCCGCTCGGCCGCAGCCGGCATGACTGGCTTTACGACTACGCTCCGACCGAGCGCGTCGCCGGTCGCACCATCGGCATTCCGCGCGGCAAGGTGCTCGGCGGTTCTTCTTCCACCAACGCCATGATGTGGTATCGCGGCCACCGCGCCGATTACGACGCCTGGGGGGCCGCGGGATGCGACGGCTGGAGCTTCGCCGACTGTCTGCCCTATTTCAAACGCGCGGAAGACTGGGAAGGCGGCGAGACGAAGTTTCGCGGTGCCGGCGGACCGCTCAGGATCGAGACCAGCAAGGCGCTGCATCCCGTTGCGCAAGCGTTGATCGACGGGGCTGGTGAGCTCGGCATTCCCAAAATCGCCGATCCTAATTCCGAGATCAATGAAGGCGCGGCACCCTCGAACTTCAACATTTCCGGCGGCAAGCGCTGGAGTTCCAGCACGGGCTATCTCGCGCCCATATTCGACAATCCGCGCCTCACGATCCTGTGCAACTCACAGGCTGTCGGCCTGATGATCGAGAACGGCGCGATCGTCGGCGTCCGCCATCTCGTGGAGAGGCAGCCCATCGAGACGCGCGCGACCACCCAGGTCGTGCTGGCGGCAGGCGCTGTCGATACGCCGCGTCTGCTGATGCTCTCAGGCATCGGCGATCCCGAGGAATTGGCATCCCTCGGCATAAAGTTCCGCCATGCGCTGCCCGGCGTCGGCAAGAATCTGCAGGACCATCCATTGGTGCAGGCGGTGGTCTGTCGATCGAAACAGCCGATGGGACCCGCGCTCGACAATGGCGGCGGCTCAATGATCAACTGGAAATCCCGTTCCGGCCTTGCCCAGTCCGATATCCACGCCTTTCCCGTCCAGGGCAATTCGGCCGAGCCGCGCATCCGCGAGCTTTACGATCTCTCCGGCGACGTCTTCTCGATCGGCGCGGGGCTGATGCATTCCAAAAGCATTGGCCATGTGAAAATGCTGTCATCCGACCCGTTCGGGCCGCTCGACATCCAGCCGAACTATCTGGCCGAACCTTCCGATCTCGATGCGCTCATCGTGGCGGTGGAGACGATGATGGATCTCGCCGAAACCCGCGCCTTCTCGGATCTGTTTGCCGGATTTGCCGCGCCGTCCCGGCGGCTGTCCAAGCCTGAGATGATCGATTTCATCCGCCAGGGATGCTCCACCTTCTTCCATCCGGTCGGGACGGCGAAGATGGGCAATGACGAAATGGCCGTGGTCGACGCGCATCTGAGGCTGCGCGGCCTCGATGGCCTGACGATCGCCGATGCGTCGGTCATTCCGATCATACCGACCTGTAACACCCATGCTCCCGTCACGATGATCGGCGAACGCGCCGCCGATTTTCTGTTAGGAGCGGCCTGAATATTGCATCGTGTCTCCATGAGGGAGACCAGGAGAGAACATGGCGAAGACGGCAATGATCCTTGCGGGCGAGAGCCTGCTGACCATGGATGACGATAACACCGTGATCGCCGAAGGCGCGGTCGCGATCGATGACGGCCGCATCCTCGCGGTTGGACCGCTCGACGAGATCACGGCTGCCTATCCGGATTTTCCGGTCAAGATGATGACCAACGCCGTGTTGATGCCCGGCCTCATCAACGCCCATGCCCATTCCGGCTTTCTGCGCGGCACGGCGGAACATCTGCCGGTCTGGGATTGGCTGACCATCCACATCAACCCCATGCACCGCATGCTGCAGCCGCATGAGGCGGAAACCGCAAGCTGGCTCTGCTACGCCGAATCCGCGCTGGCGGGCACGACGACGGTGGTCGACATGTGGCGCTATATGGACGGCAGCGCCAGGGCCGCCGAAGCCATCGGCACGCGGCTGGTGGCCGTCCCCTATGTCGGCGAACATTCGGATTACAACTATTTCGACACGCTCGACATGAACGAGGCGTTGATCGAGACCTGGCACCGCAAGGCCGGCGGTCGCGTCAATGTCTGGGTCGGCCTCGAACATTTGTTCTACGCCGACGAGGCGGGCCAGAAGCGGGCGATCGAACTCGCCAAGAAACACAAGACCGGCTTTCACACCCATTGCTCGGAAGCCGAGATCGAGGTGGCGGAATTCATGACCCGCTATGGCAAGCGGCCGATGTTCGCGCTCGAGGAGCTCGGCTTCTTCGAGACGCCGCTGACCATGATCGCCCACGCCGTGTGGCTCAACGCCCATGAGATCGAACTGATCTCGAAATACAATGTCTCGGTCGCCCACAATCCGGTCTCCAACATGAAACTGGCGTCCGGCATCGCGCCGATCGCCGACATGATCGCCCATGGCGTCGCCGTCGGCATCGGCACCGATGGCGAAAAGGAAAACAACAATTTCGATATGTTCGAGGAGATGAAGACCGCTTCGCTGCTCGGCAAGCTCAGGGATCGCGACGCCGCCGCCATGGACAGCTGGCAATGCCTGCGCATGGGCACGATCCTCGGCGCCAAGGCCATCGGCCTCGATCACGAGATAGGCTCGATCGAAGTGGGCAAGCGCGCCGACATCATCGCGGTAAAATCCAACACGCCGCGCATGACGCCGTTCTTCCCCGAAGGCCCCTATTTCAACCTGCACCATAATCTCGTCCATGCCGTACGCGGCGGCGATGTCGTACTGACCATGGTCAATGGCGACATCATCGTCGAAGACGGCGCGCTGAAGACGGCCGATATCAGTGAGATCATCAATGAGATCCATCGCTTCGCCCCCGAACACTTCGCCCGTCGCGCCGAATGGCTGGCGGCCAATGGCGGCGGGACCAAGCAGTGGACCGACGGAACGGAGTAAGCCATGGCCAAGACGACCGATCAGGTGGCGCTGGATGATTGGTACGCCATCGCGACCGCGAGCGAGGTGACCGAGGCGCCGCAGACGACCAAGCTCCTCGGCCAATCGCTGGTCTACGCGCTCGACGCTCAGGGCGCGCCTGAGGTGCGCGAGATGCTGGATGACGGCGCGCTCGGCCCGCCCTTGCCGACCCGCATCCGCTATGGCTGCTTTTTCACCACGCTCGGCGCCCCGAAGAAGGATATCGTCCATATCGAGGAAGCCGAGGAGAGCGATCGCCGCTTCGTGCCGTGCGGTTGGGTGACGATGCGCGCGTCCGGCCTGCGCGTGGTCGAGAATTTCCTCGACATGGCGCATTTCCCCTTCGTGCATACCGATATCCTCGGCTCGGAGCCGCATACGGAAGTGCCGAATTATCTCAGCGAAATCCGTCGCGACGTCGACGAGGTCTGGGCGACCAATTGCACCTTCTTCCAGCCGCGCATCGCCGCGACCGAAGAACAGGGCGATTTCGTTCGGCTGACCTATCGCGTGCCCTCGCCTTTCGTGGTGATGCTCTACCGCGTCTGTCCGACCTCGCCGAACCGGCTCGACGCCATCGCGCTGTTCATCCAGCCAATGGAGGATGGGCTCTGCCGCGCGCAGCCAGTGATGTATCTGGTCGACAGCCTCTCGACCCATAAGGCGCTTCTCAATTTCGAACAGGTGATCTTTTTGCAGGACCGGATCATCGTCGAAAACCAGCGGCCGCTGCTGCTGCCGCTCGAACCACGCGCCGAGATCCCCACCCGCGCCGACAGCTCTTCCATCGCCTATCGCCGCTGGCTTAAGGAGAAAGGCTTGCGCTACGGCACCACGGCGGGGGGTCATTGATGCAGATTTGGCGCGCCCGCTCCATCGACGACGTGTTCTCGCTGATCCGCACCGGCGGCGGGAGATTGAAACCCGTCGCGGGCGCGACGACGACGCAACTCGATTGGGCCAAAGGCGCGCCGAAGCCGGAGGGGTTAATCGATCTTTCGGGGCTATCGGCTCTGCGAGGCGTTTCATTCAACCCGGATCTGGCCTCGATCGGCGCAGTGACGACGCTCGCGGAGCTCGCCGGAAACACCAGGCTTTCGGAGACCTCGCCTCTTCTCGCCGCCGCGCTCCGCACCGTCGCCGGCCCATCGATCCGCAACATGGCGACGATCGGCGGTAATATCGCCAATCGCAACGGCTGCCTGCTGCCCGCGCTTCTGGCTGTTGAGGCCAATCTCGTCCTCGCCACGCCCGGCGGTCAGTTCGTGATGCCGCTGCAAGGATGGTTGGCTGGGTCGCCGCAGGCGCTGGAACTGATTGTCGCCATCGAACTGCCGCTGCGCCCCTCGCAACGCTGGACATGGCGCAAGATCGGCCTGCGCGCCGCCTTTACGCCGAGCGTCGTCAATGTCGCGGGCATCCTCGCGATGGACGGCGGCAAGATCGCCGGAGCGCGCCTCGCGGTCGGCGGCGGAGCCACGAGGCCGCAAAGGCTGTTTGCCGTCGAAAACTTGCTAATCGGCCGCAACGACAGCGATCTGGATTGGGGCGCAATCCGCGAAGTTCTGCTCGAAACGATCGACGCGCCGGATGACGAGTTCAGGTCGGGCCGCTACCGGCGGCTGGCGGCGGCGAATGCGCTCGTTCACGGTCTCGGCGGCGTGTTGCCGACAATGGCTGATCGCGCCGCCTTCTCACCACCGACTGCTCCAGGGATCGACGGCGAAGTCGCTCTATCGCGCACCAAACAACCCGATCGCTGGCATGTCAGGCCCGACATGCGCGACAAGGTCGAAGGCAAGCTTCCTTACCTCACAGACCGGCGCGAGGAGGATATGCTGGTCGGCCGCATCCTCCGCGCCGGCGTCCCCCATGCCCGCATCCTCTCCATCGACACCAGTCTTGCCGAGGCGCTGCCCGGCGTCGTCGCGGTCGTGACTCATCGTGATATCCAGGGCGACAACGCGTTCGGCATCGTCGTGCAGGATCAGCCGGCGCTCTGCGCGGACAAGGTCCGCTATGTCGGCGATGCGGTGGCTGCCGTGGCGGCTGTCGATGCCGAGACGGCGGAGAAGGCGCTGTCGCTGATCCGGGTCGACTATGAGGCGCTGCCGGTGATGGCCAGCCCGGAACAGGCGCTGCAGCCGGACGCGCCGCGCGTTCACGAGACCGGCAATCTGCAGCGTGACATCACCTTCTCACGCGGCGACGCGGCCTCAGCCTTCGCCACGGCGGCCCATGTCGTCGAGGACGTCTATGTGACGCCCCGCCAGATGCACGGCTTCATGGAGACCGAAGGCGGCTATGCGCAAATCGAGGAGGATGGATCGCTGCTCGTCGCCGTCGGCGGCCAGCATGGCGGCCGCGACCGGATGCAATTGTCGCGCATTCTCGCCCTGCCGGAAGAAAAGATCCGCGTCATCACCAGCCCGACCGGCGGCGCATTCGGCGGCAAGGATGAACTGACCGTCCAGCCGGCGCTCGCGCTTCTGGCGCTGAAGAGCGGTCGCCCGGTCCGACTGCAGCTCAGCCGGGCCGAATCCGTGCTCGCCGGCCAGAAGCGCAATCCGATGAACATCCGAATGCGCACCGCCTGCGACGCCGAGGGACAGCTGGTGGCGCAGGAGGTCGACGTGCTCTCGGACGCCGGCGCCTATGCCTCGCTCGGGCCCGGCGTTCTCGAAACCGCGCTGGAGCATGCCGCGGGTCCCTATGTGGTCGCCCATGTCTCCACGCGCGGTCGGCTCGCCTACACCAACAACGGCGTCTGCGGCGCGTTTCGCGGCTTCGGCGCCAATCAGATGACCTATGCCATCGAATGCCAGATGGACCGTCTTGCGGCGCTCGCCGGCCTCGACCCGATCGAGATCCGTGCCCGCAATCTTCGTGCGCCGGGAACGCCGGGCTATCTCGGCCAGGAGGTCGCGCCCTCCGAGCGCATCCACGAGATGCTCGCCGCAGCCAAGGCTTCGCCGATCTGGCGGATGCCCTCGGGCGTCCAGTTGGATGGCGAATGGGTCATCGGCGCCGGAATGGCTTTGAATTATCAGGGCAACGGCCTGGGTTCCGTGGTGCCTGATCCCGCTGGCGGCCGGATCTCGCTCGCCGAGGACGGGATGATCGAGGGCGCCTATGGTCTGGATGAAATGGGGCAGGGTCTGCTGGCCGCCATCAAATCCGTGCTAGCCGACGAGCTCGGTTGCGGCCGCGACGATGTCAGGCCCGTCACCGGCGACACCTCGCTCGCGCCGGAATCCGGCTCCACCACCGCCTCGCGTGGTTCCGCCGTCGTATGGCTGGCGGCGCGCAGGGCCGCTCCGGAATTTTCTCTGAAGATGCGGACAGCGGCAGGCGCCTGTCTCGGACGCGATCCCGAAAGTTTGGCGCTCGCTCCTGGCGGCGTCACGCTGCGCGGCGCCAATCGCGGCGATCTGCTTCTGACCTATCGGCAACTCGCCGAACGCTTGGCGCCGAATGAGCGCCCCAGCGTCACGATCGCCTTCGAATTCCCGAAGAACAGCTATTCCGCCGGCAATGCCCGTTACATCTTCGCCTTTGGCGCGGCTTTGGCGCGGGTGGCCGTGAGCCGCGTGACGGGAGAGATCCGCATTCTCGATCTACACCAGCACACCGCCGCTGGGCCTGTGATCGACGTCGCGGCCTATCTCGGCCAGCTGGAAGGCGGCGCGGTGCAGGGCCTGGGCTTTACGCTGACGGAGGACGCGACCATGCGCGACGGTCGCTATCTCACCGGCAATCTCGACAGTTACATGCTGCCTTGCATTCAGGACGCGCCCGCCGCCATGCAGATTTTCGCGCTCGAAAGCCTCGACGACGGCGACGAATTGGGGCCGCGCGGCCCCGGCGAACTCGGCATCGGCGCGATCACGCCAGCCATCGCCAACGCCATGGCCGTGATTTCCGGCGTCTGGCCCACCGTGACGCCCTTCTCTCCCGAGGCGATCCTCGCCGCTCTGGAGGCTGCATGAACATTACTTTCATATTGAACGGCGAAAGCGTCTCTCTGTACTGTCCGCCTGATCTTTCGCTCGCCACGCTGTTGCGCGATCATTTGGGCATGATGGGAACCAAGATCGCCTGCGGGCTCGGCCGTTGCGGCGCCTGTCTGGCGCTCATCGACGGCAAGGCGGTCAATTCATGCCTGACCATGGCCTGGCGGGTCGACGGCGCCGACATCGTCACGGTCGAAGGCCTCGATGCCCTGCCGGAAGGACGCATTCTGCGCGAGGCGCTGATTGCGGAAAACGCCTTTCAATGCGGCTATTGCGCGCCGGGCTTTTCCATCGCGCTGCTCGCGCTTTTCAAAGAGAACCCTGTCGCCGACGAGGCGGCCATTCGCGCCGGGCTCAAAGGCAATCTCTGTCGTTGCACCGGCTATCATTCCATTCTGCGCGGCGCTCTGTCGGCCGCCGCCATGCTGCGCGCGGAGCGCGCCACCGGAGACCTCGCATGACCTTCACGCTCACCGTCCACGAACCCGCAAGCGAAGGCGCGCGGGCGTTTCTCGCCGCGCCAGAAAAACAGCTTCTGATCGACGGCGTCTGGCGCAAGGCGGAGGGGGGCGAAACCTTTCCGAGTCACGATCCCGCCACCGGTCAGCATCTTGCGGATCTCGCCCGCGCAACGGTAGCGGATGTCGATGAAGCCGTGGCGGCAGCCCGCCGAGCGTTGATCAGTCCCTCCTGGAAAGGCATGACGCCCTCGGCGCGGGGCAAACTTCTGTGGCGGATCGCCGATCTCATCGAGGCGCATGTCGACGAACTGGCCGAGCTTGAAACGCTCGATCAGGGCAAGAGCTTCAAGACCGGCCGCTTTGGCGAGATCCCGGCCTCGGCGGAACAGTTCCGCTACTATGCCGGCTTCGCGACAAAGATCCTCGGGCAGACGATCCCGACCTCGATCGCCTATCAGCCCCAGGGCAAACAGATCTTCGCCTACACCACCCGCGAGCCGGTGGGCGTCGTCGCCGCCATCACGCCCTGGAACTCTCCCATGCTGATGGCCGCCATGAAGCTTGCGCCGGCGCTCGCCGCAGGCTGCACGGTGGTGCTGAAACCGGCGGAGGAGACGTCGCTGACGGCGATCCGCCTCGGCGAATTGATGATCGAGGCAGGTCTGCCGGCCGGCGTCGTCAACATCGTCACCGGCTTCGGCGAGGATGTCGGCGCAGCGTTGACCGCGCACGCCGATGTCGACAAGGTCGCCTTCACCGGCTCGACCGAGGTCGGCAAGCTCATCGTCCGCGCCGCCCAGGGAAATCTCAAAAAGCTGACTCTTGAGCTCGGCGGTAAATCCCCTGCCATCATCCTCTCCGACGCCGATATGGCCCTCGCTATTCCCGGCGTCGCCAGGGGCATTTTCGCCAATTCCGGCCAGGTCTGCGTTGCCGGTTCCCGAATCTATGTGCATCGCTCCGTCTATGACGAGGTCGTTGAAAAGCTGGCGGCGACGGCGGGTGGAATGACGCTCGGCCATGGCCTCGATCCCAAGGTCGATCTCGGACCGCTGGTCAACCGCAAGCAGGCCGATCGCGTCGCGGCCTTCATCGATGAGGGCAAGTCCGACGGCGCCGAGATCGCCGTGGGCGGACGGCAGGAAGGCGAGACCGGCGCATTCTATCTGCCGACGGTCGTAACCTCGGTGCGGCCCGACATGCGTATGATGAGGGAGGAGATTTTCGGCCCCGTGGCGGCCGTAACGCCGTTCGACGAGGTCGAAGAAGCCCTCGCCTTCGCCAATGACAGTCCCTATGGCCTGGCCGGCAGCGTCTGGACGCAGGATCTTTCGAGCGCCCATCGTGTCGCGGCGGCGGTGAAGGCCGGCACGATCTGGATCAACTGCCATTCTTATTTCTCGCCGGAACTGCCCAAGGGCGGCCACAAGCAATCCGGCTGGGGCTATGAAAACGGCGGACAGGGGCTCGAAAACTATCTGGAGACAAAGACGGTCTGCGCCGTGATCTGAGATCGGCAGCCTATTTCGTCTGAGGCAACAGGCGTCGCACCGAGGCGGCGTCCGGCACCAGCCAGGTTTCCAGAAGACCGCTCTTGCCGCGAATTTCCAGATGCTCGGATTGCAGATCCGTGCAGTCGGCGCCGGCTGTACGGACGAGATCGGCGGAGACGGCGAGCTCGACATTGCGCTGTTTGGCCAGGCCTTCGAGCCGGCTCGCCGTGTTGATCGTGTCGCCGATGGCGGTCAGCCCGGCTGCCCGGCCCGACCCCATTTGCCCGACGATCGCAGAACCGCCATGTAGGCCCATCGCCAGCCGCAGGGGACGATCAAGCTCGGCGGCGAGCGAGGTGTTGAGGCGGCGCAACTCTTCCGACAAGCGCGCCGCCGCGGTGAGCGCCTGTCGACAGCCGACATCGAAACCGGTCTCCAGCCCGAAGAGCGCGATTGCGCCGTCGCCGATGAATTTATCCACCACGCCGCCCGCCTCCGTCACCGCTTTGTCGACAATCGCGAAGTAGCGGTTGAGCAGGTAAACCACATCGTATGGCAGCTTGTTCTCCGCCAGTTGCGTAAAGCCGCGCAGGTCGCAGAACAGCGCCGCCACATGGCGCTCCCGACCCGCCACGCCGTTGATAGAGCGACCGGGCGCCTGTGGCAATCCCGAGGCGTCGAGAAGCGGCAGCACGGTCAGATCATGATTGGGCCGCAGCTGGCAGGCCAGGCGCACATCGGGTCCGGCGGCGATGCTGCGAAGCGTGGCGAGCTCGCGCGCCTCAGGCTCAGGTTGTCCCTGCGCTCCGTCGAGCACCTGCACGCGGCAGGTGGAACATCGCCCCTTGCCGCCGCAGACGGAGACATGCGGCACCCCGCCTGCCCTGCTCGCCTCCAGAATGCTGGATCCCTTGGGAACGGTGACGACTTTTCCGCCGGCATAGCGAACGCGGACTTTCTCGCCCCGGACGACGAAGCCGGAGGAGGCCGCAACGGCGATAAGAAGCGTCCAGACGCCATAGAGCCAGTACTGGATGCCGTAGAGCTGATCGAGCGGTAGCGGCTGAACGGCCGGTCTGGGTATCCTGAGGCCTTGCGCCTCCTCCGCTCCGGTGATGAAGCCGGCCAAGGCGATGAACAGCAGCAGCAGGGCCGCGGCCCCCAGCGCGCCCGATGCGCGACCGAACCAGGCTTTGCCGCGCAGCCAGTACCACAGGCCGATGCATGCATGGCTCCAGACCACGATCAGCGCCGTGAGATATTGAAGCTTCGCGCCGAAGCCGCTCCACAGCGCCCGCAAGACTTCGAGATAGCCGCGATCATAGCCGGACAAGACGAATTCCAGCCGGGTGCCCGCAACATGCGCCATCATCAGATAGGGAATCGAGAGGCCGAAGCCGATCTTCATCGCCTCACGCACCGGCATGCGCCAGCTCCGGCGCCGGGCGAGCTGCTCGAGCGCCAGAACGGCATGCGTCAAAAGGGCGCCGTAAAGCAGCACCGTGCCGGGCAAACTGCGCCAGATGAGACTGAAATAGCCCCGTCCCCATTCCATAAGCGCCAGGGAATGCAGGCCGAGCGCGTGGTTGATGAAATGCGTGACGAGAAACACGGCGAGGACGACGCCGGAGACGATGTGAAGGCGCGAACGATTGAAGAAATGTCGGATCGTCAAGACGCCTTCCTGTGAGATCTGGTGAGGAGTAGCCCGCTCCCTGCTGACTGATCCTGTTCATAGCGCCTGATGGACAGGATGTCCGCAATTTTCGGCGTGTCCGGAAAGCATCATCGTAGCGCGAAAGCCCTCGGCGCAAGGCTCGGGCAAGCCGCGTTAACCATTTGTTAACCTAACGGACGCTACTCCTTGTCAACGAATTCTTAACACAGATCACCAAAGTGCTAACAGACGCTCGCTCGATCCGCATCAAGGGCCGGTCCTTTCTGGCCGTCGTGCTGTCGCCCGACCTTCCTTTCGAGGACTGGCTGGGACGGCTGGACGATCTCGCGTCGCGTTCGGCCGGATTTTTCCTCGGCCGTCCCGTCGTTCTCGACCTTGCCGGGCTGGATATCGACCGGGCGCAGCTCAAGGAATTTCTGGAAGAACTCGCCAAGCGCAATGTCAGCGTCATGGGCGTCGAAGGCGCCCGACCCTCGCTGATCGGACCGGGCATGCCGCCGGCGCTGAAGGGCGGACGCGCGTCCTCCGATGTCGACGTGTCCGAGGTTCCGGCAACCGTCACCGCGGCTCCGGAAAAAGCCAAGGACGAAAAGTCGAGCGAAAAGGAAGCCGACGCGCCGCAGCCGGTGATCATGGAAAGCCGTCCGCAGCTGCAATCCCTGATGATCCGCGAGCCGGTTCGTTCGGGCCAGTCGGTGATTTTCCCGGAAGGCGACATCACGGTGATCGGCTCCGTCGCCTCGGGCGCCGAAGTCATCGCCGGCGGGTCGATCCATATTTATGGCGCGCTACGCGGCCGCGCGCTGGCCGGGTCTCTCGGCAATGCCGCCGCACGCATCTTCTGTCGCAAGATGGAAGCCGAACTGATCGCCATCGACGGTGTCTACAAGATGGCGGATGACATGCCTGAAACGCTGCACGGACACCCTGTCCAGCTGTGGCTCGAAGACGACGCCATCATGGCGGAAAAGATCAATTAAGCCGAATCCGGCCGAAAACAGGAGAGTAGGATGGGGAAGGTTATCGTTGTCACGTCAGGCAAGGGCGGGGTCGGCAAGACAACGTCGACGGCAGCGCTCGGCGCGGCGCTTGCCCAGCGCAATGAGAAGGTCGTCGTCGTCGATTTCGACGTCGGGTTGCGCAATCTCGATCTGGTC
This sequence comes from Rhizobium sp. FKL33, assembly GCF_005222915.1. Taxonomy (GTDB): domain Bacteria; phylum Pseudomonadota; class Alphaproteobacteria; order Rhizobiales; family Rhizobiaceae; genus Rhizobium_E. The sequence goes on along the minus strand of NZ_STFX01000036.1, from coordinate 102,242 downwards.
ATGGGCGCCGAGCGCCGGGTGGTCTATGACCTCATCAACGTCATCCAGGGCGACGCCAAGCTGCCGCAGGCGCTGATCCGCGACAAGCGCCTGGAGACGTTGTTCCTGCTGCCGGCCTCGCAGACCCGCGACAAGGACAATCTCACCGCCGAAGGCGTGGAGTGGGTGATCGGCGAACTCAAGCGCTATTTCGACTGGGTCATCTGCGACAGCCCCGCCGGCATCGAGCGCGGCGCGACGCTCGCCATGCGCCATGCCGACATCGCCGTGGTGGTCACCAATCCGGAAGTGTCCTCGGTGCGCGATTCCGACCGCATCATCGGCCTGCTCGATTCCAAGACGCTGAAGGCCGAGCGCGGCGAGCGGATGGAAAAGCACCTCCTGCTGACCCGCTATGACGCCGCCCGCGCCGAGCGCGGCGACATGCTGAAAGTCGACGACGTTCTGGAAATCCTCTCCATTCCGCTGGTCGGCATCATCCCGGAAAGCACCGATGTGCTGCGCGCCTCCAATATCGGCGCGCCCGTGACGCTCGCCGACGCGCGCAGCGCTCCGGCCCAGGCCTATTTCGAAGCGGCGCGCCGGCTCTGCGGCGAAACGCTGCCCGTCACCATCCCGGGCGAAAAGCGCGGACTGTTCGGCAAGATCTTCGCACGGAGGGCTGCATGAATATTTTCGGCCTGTTCAAGAAAAACCAGTCTGCGCCCAAGGCGCGGGAGCGGCTGCAGGTCCTGCTCGCCCATGAACGGGCGACGGCCAATTCCGATCTCTGCGCTATCCTGCGCGAGGAAATCCTCGCCGTGATCGCCAAACATGTGCAACTCGACGCCGACAAGGTGCGGGTGACCATGGATCGGGAAGAATTCGTCTCGGTGCTGGAAATCGACGTGGAAATTCCGCTCGAAGCGCAGCTCGAAGCCGCCTAAGCGGATCAGCAAGACAATCGAAAGGCCGGCGCCCGTGGACGCCGGCCTTTGTCGTTCAGGCCCTGACCGCCTCGACCAGCCGCCGGCAGGCGTCGGTGAGACCGTCCTTCTCACGGATCAGCGCGCCGCCGATCAGATACATCACATAATCGCCATAGGCCGATTTCATCTCGTCGACGCGGGCGAGCGACATGCCGCCGCCGGGCGCGGGCGTGATCGACTTGTAGCCGCCGAACTCGGCGCGGCAGCCATCGACGATCGACTGGCATTCTTCCAGGCTGAAGCCGAAACGTCCCCCGAAATTGGGATAAACGACAGCGTCGCAACCCATCAGCCGCTGCAACAGCCCGTAATAGAAGCGCAGCGAAAAGCCAGTGGTCGGCGTCAGCACATTCGGGCCGCCGAAAGTGGGATGCGAGACGATCGGCAGGCCGAATGACGCGTCGGCAGCCAGTTCGCGCGCCACGTCATACCCCACCAGCGCGGGCGCGAGCATGACGGCGCCGACGCCGGCCTCCTTGGCCTCAAAGGCGCGGTCGAGCACCTGCCGCGCCGGGCCGGTGATGTTGGGCACGAAAGAGCATTTGCCGCCGGTCTTGGCGTTGGCGTCATGCACTGCGGCGACGCAGGCTTTTACTCGATCGAGGAACGGCGAGGTCTTCTGGTCGACGAGGCCATGGTCATCCTTGACATAATCCATGCCCCCCAGCGCGAAATCATGGGCGATTTTGGCCAACTCCCGCGAAGACAGCCCGACCGGCTTGATCGCCGACATCAGGAGCGGCCCTGACGTCAGGCCAGCCCTTGCCCGAAGGCCTTCGATGCCGAAACGCGGACCAGAGCACAATTCCAGGATGCCTGGCGACAGCGTAATATCTTCGACCCGGATATTGGTTTTGATCGAGGAATTGCCGAAGACGATGTTGAGCAATTGCAGGAAATCGCCGCCGATATCGTCCTCGCTATAGGAGATTTCGGCGAGGTAGCCGCCACGCGCGTCACGCCCCGGCTCCAACCTTTCGAGCTTGCCGAGAATCTCGTCCTCGACATAACCTGCGGGCACCGCATCGCGCGGAATCTCGACGGTCTGTTCGAGCGCGATGTCGAGGGCGCGCTGGCGCGCCTCGCTCTCGTCACGCGCCCCGACCCAATAGGTGACTGAAAAACGAGCCATCAGAGCGCCTCCGCCTTCTGAGTGGAATGAACCGCGTCAAGTCGCACAGCCTCAAACTCGGCATCGGCAATGTCGAGCGGCCTGCCGAGCAGGTCGGAGATCGCCGAAACCAACGCGCTGGCGTCGAGCTTGTATTTCTTCATCAGATAGGGCTTGGAGGCGCCGTGCGCGAAGGTGTCGTTGAGGCCGAGACGGCGCAATTTTACGCCCATGCCTTCTTCCGCGAGAATTTCCGCGACCATCGAGCCCAGCCCGCCATTGATCGTGTGGTTCTCGAGCGTCACCACGCCTTTCTTGCCGGCCGCGGCCTTGACGATCGCCTCGCGATCGAACGGCTTCAGGGTGGATGCGTGCAGGTGATGAACCCCGACGCCCCGCGCTTTCAGCGGTTCGGCCGCGCGCATCGCCTCCTCGGTGCAGACGCCTGCGGTGACCACCAGCACATCGTCGCCTTCGCTCAGCGTCCTCACCTTGTTGAAGGCGAAGGGGGTCGAGAAGAGACGGGGCACCTCACCGCGCAGCACGCGGACATAGACGGGACCGTCGATGCTGTCGGCGACGTCGAGCACGGTTTCGACTTCGGTGGCGTCGCCGCATTCGAGGATCGTCATATTGGGGATCGCCCGCATGACCGAGATATCCTCGATCGCCTGATGGGTGATGCCGCCCGGCGTGGTGATGCCCGGCAGAAAGCCCATCATCCTGACCTTGCGGTTCGAATAAGCGATCGAGTTGATCAGCTGGTCATAGGGCCGACGATAGAGGAACACCGCGAAGGTGTGGATGAAGGGCCGGAAGTCCTGCATAGCCAGACCGCTGGCGAAAGACAGCATGTTCTGCTCGGCCATGCCGAGCGACAGGAACTGGTCGGGATGCCGGTCGCGGAAGCCGTCGACCTCGCACGACGAGGTGAGATCCGCCGACAGGCAGAGAATTTCGGGACGCGCCGAGGCAAAGGCCTCAAAGGCCTTAGCGTAAGGACGATTGACGATTTCCACCATGATCAGGCCCTCGCGATTTCGGCTTCGTCGACGCCCAGTTCGGCGGCGATGGCGGTCTGCATTTCCTGGCGCTCTTCAGCCGATTTGAACCGGACATAGTGCAGGCGCGGGAAACGGCGCTTCAGGAATTCCATGCCCTGATAGGGCGAGGTGTTGGCGAGAATGATCAGCGGCTTGCCCGGCTCCGCGCTCGCGGCCGCCTCGCGGAAAGCGTCGAGATCATGGCCGTTGATCGACCGGCAGGTGACGCCGAAGGAGGCGACACGCGCGGCGAGATCGCCGAGATCGAGCACCGATGACATCGCGCCGTCGCATTGCTGACGGTTTACGTCGACGACGACACGGATATTGTCGATGCCGTGATAGCCCATTGCCGCCAGGCATTCCCAGGTTTGCCCTTCCTGGAATTCGCCGTCAGACATATAGACCCAGACCTTGCCGGCCTCTCCCTTGCGCTTGCGCGCCCAGGCGACGCCCGAGGCCATCGACAGGCCCTGGGCGAGAGAGCCGGTGGTGACTTCCATGCCCGGGCTATGCTCGGCGCCGATCATTTCGACAGAGCTGCCGTCGCGATTGAAGTGATCGAGCGCATGTTCGTCCATCCGGCCCATCTGGATGAGCGCAGAATAGATCACCAGAGCATAATGGGCGGGCGAAATGATGAAGCGGTCATATTCGGGAGCGAAAGGGCCGTGATAGCCGGCGCCGGTGAAGGCGTCCGGATTGGTTGCCGAGGGCACGCCGGAAAAGGGCAGCGGCACCTTGGGCAGCGTCGGCTCGCCGAGATTGAGCGCTTCGTTGTAGAGGAAGGCGAGGCTTTCTGCGGCCGAACAGGCTTGGCTCAGATAGCCGCCATTGTTGCGCATGGTGTGGAGAAAGACGCGTTTGCGGATACCCGCCGCCACATCTTCCGTGCTTTGCCGGTTGGTCAGGGTCATCTCTATCAGCTCCGTTCGGGGAACATGGCCTTGAGGCCGTCGGGCGAGGCCTGGGCGACGCCGCGTTCGGTGATCAGGCCGGTGATCAGGCGCGCCGGGGTCACGTCGAAGGCCGGATTGGCCGCCGGGCTACCCTCGGGAGAAATCCGCACCATGGCGATCGAGCTATCGGCGGCGCGGCCCTGGACGAAGGTCACTTCGTCGCTGTTACGCTCTTCGATCGGGATCTCCTTGACGCCGTCCTTGACCGTCCAGTCGATGGTCGGCGACGGCAGCGCCACGTAAAACGGCACGTCGTTGTCGCGGGCGGCGAGCGCCTTGAGATAGGTGCCGATCTTGTTGCAGACATCGCCGTTGGCCGTGGTGCGGTCGGTGCCGACAATCACCATGTCGATCTGGCCATGCTGCATCAGATGGCCGCCGGCATTGTCGACGATCAGCGTATGCGGCACGCCATGGCCGTTCATTTCCCAGGCGGTCAGCTGGGCGCCCTGATTGCGGGGCCGGGTCTCGTCGACATAGACGTGAACCGGAATGCCCTCTTCGACCGCCATATAGATCGGCGCCGTCGCCGTACCGTAATCGACCGTCGCCAGCCAGCCGGCATTGCAATGGGTGAGAATATTGACCGGCTCGCCCGGCTTCTTTCCGGCGGCGATCTTGCGGATAAGCTCCAGCCCATTGGCGCCGATCGAGCGATTGAGCTCAACGTCCTCGTCGGCGATCTCATGCGCCCGCGCATAGGCGGCTTCAGCGCGTTCGGATTCGGGATAGGCCTTCAAATGAGCGCGCATGGCGTCGAGCGCCCAGCGGAGGTTGATGGCGGTCGGCCGCGTCTCGTGCAGTTTTTCCCAGACCTGGTCGAGGGCTGCGTCGGATGCGTCCTCTAGCATGGCGATCGCCACGCCGTAAGCCGCCGTGACGCCGATCAGCGGCGCGCCGCGGATCCACATGTCGCGGATGGCCGTTGCCACATCGTCGACAGTCTTGAGCGTGACGACGCGGAATTCATGCGGCAGCCAGCGCTGGTCTATGACGTCGACGGAGCGGCCGTCTTCGTTCATCCAGATGGTGCGGTAGTGGCGGTCTCCGACTTTCACCAGACAATCTCCTTTTCCAGCCGTTCAGCCAGCGCGTGGATCTCGGCGAGGCCATGGATCCTGTGCCTGTTGACGGCGAGGTGGCGGCCCAGCTTGAGCGCCTTGGTTTCACAACGGGCGCGGACATCCGCATCCTCAATGGTTTCAAAATCGGCGTTATGCGCCAGGCCGAGAATGCGCCGGTGAATCTCGATGCCTGCAAATCCAAGCATGTCGTCCCAGATTGCGTGCAGAACCTCGTCCAGCGCCTGTTCGGCCCCGAGCGGATCGCCGCGATTTTCAAAGAGAGCGGCCTGATACAGGATGCCCTTGCGCTCGGTGCGCCAGAGATGAGCGAATTCGGCGCGGAACACGTCCCAGATCTCGACGACGACGCCGAGCAGATAGGCGCGCATCTCCTCGCGGTCACCGGCCTTTTCATGGCCTGATTGGGAAAAATAGCTCATCCAGAAATTGGCGAGCAGCATGCCGACGTCAAAGGCCATCGGGCCGTAGAAGGCGAATTCCGGATCGATGACACGGGTGTTGTCCGGGGTCACCATGGCGGAGCCGGTGTGGAGATCGCCATGCAGCAGCGTTTCGGCATGGGCGACGAATTTGTGTTTCAGCCGCTGCGCCTCGACCTTGAGATCCCGGTCGGCGCGGAGTTCGGCGACGATGCCGTCGAGCTGCGGCGTCGTATGCCGGTTAAGCTGGGCCTCAAAATAGGGATCGGAAAAGACGAGGTTCTCGGTGATGTCGCACAATTCGACATTGTCGGCGAACAGCGCCAGGTCTTCCTTGCGCTTGCGCGCCTCCATGGCGAGATCAGAGCCTCGAAACAGCGTCCGCGCCAGGAACAGGCCGAGATCGCGACCGACCTTCGGAAGCCTCTGACCTTCGATCAGCGCGCGCCGCAGAATGATGTGCGGCGTCAGGAACTCCATGACGATGATCGCCTGTTCGCGATCGAAGAACAGCACTTCCGGCGTCATGCCCGGATCGCGTTCCGCCTGACGAACCAGCGCATTGTATTCGAAAAAGGACCGCTTGAGCGGCAAGGGCCAGCTCTCGCCGACCAAGCGCACATAAGGCAACGCCTGCTTGACGATCAGGCTGCCCTTTTTGCCTTCCACGATGAAGACCAGATTGAGATTGCCGTCGCCCACTTCTCTAACGGTCCAGCCATCCGCAGCCGAGCCGATACGGTCGGTCAGGACGGCGTAGGAGCCAAGACGAACGGGCAGCGTCTCGGCGTTCAGCGCCTCGAATGTTTGCATGCTTTTCCTCCCGTGGGTCCGGGCGCGCCTCCTTGCGCCAAACCGGCCCTCCTCCATTTCCTAAATTGCCACGCTAGCAAATGTCAATGGTCTTGACATTTGATTAAATGCGCTTTTAGAGTGTGCGCAAGGGAGGAGTTCATGGTGCAAGAAGCGGTGTTCCGGATCGCCGGCTTGCGCAAATCGTTTGGCCGCGTCCATGTCCTGGGCGGGGTCGATCTCGAATTGCGCGCTGGAGCGGTGACGGTCTTGATGGGCGCCAATGGCGCTGGGAAATCCACGCTGGTGCGTATCGTCAGCGGGGTCTACGACCATGACGGCGGCTCGATGTCGCTGGCGGGCGAAGCCTATGCGCCTGTGACGCCGGCGGAGGCCATGCGCGCAGGCGTCGTGACCGTGCATCAGAATATCAATGACGGCGTGGTGGCCGATCTCGACGTCGCCACCAATCTGACGCTCGACCGGCTCAACGGTCGCGGCGCGCGGCTGATCTTCAATCCGCGCCGGGTGAAGCGCGAAGCCCAGGCTGTGGCCGAGCGCATGGGCCTGTCGCTCGATCTCTCGGCCAATATCAACGATCTCTCGCTTGCCGACCGCCAGATGGTGGCGATCGCCCGCGCCATGGCGCATGAGCCCAAAGTGCTGATCCTCGACGAGCCGACCTCGTCGCTGTCGAGCGCCGAGGCCGAGCGGCTGTTTGAGCTCGTCGAGCGTCTCAAGGCGCGCGGCGTCGCCATCCTCTACATCTCCCACCGCATGTCCGACATCCGCCGGCTTGCCGACACCATCGTCAGCCTGCGCGACGGCCGCATCGCCGGCCTTTTCGAAGGGCCGGAGCTCGATTACGAAGGCGCTGTCAACGCCATGCTCGGCAAGAAAGTCTCGGCCGGCGACATCGCGCTGCGCGCGGCGACGCGGCCCGTCTTCACGGCTGACCGCTTGCAGATCACCCCCACATCAAGGCCTTTCTCGCTGTCCTTCGGCGCGGGCGAAGTGGTGGCGATCACCGGCCTTGTCGGCGTCGGCAAGACGGTGCTGGCCGAAACCCTGTTCGGCGCGCGGCGACCTTTCGCAGGCCAGATGCGCCTGGACGGCGCGGCCTATCACCCGTCATCGACACGGGCTGCGATCGACAAAGGCGTGTTTCTCATCGCCAAGGATCGTGGCGACAACGGCATCGTGCCGGGCTTCAACATCTATGAAAACATCAGTCTGCCGTTTCTGCGGCGCATTTCGACCTTCGGCGTCACCAACAGGCGCCGCGAGCGCGACATGGCGCAGCGCCAGATCCGCGAACTCGGCGTGGTCTGCCGCAATGAACTGGACGAGATGAACACCCTGTCCGGCGGCAATCAGCAGAAGGTCATGGTGGGTCGCTGGCTGTCGCAGGCCTCGCGTCTCCTGATCCTCGACGAGCCTTTCCAGGGCGTCGACATTGCCGCCCGCCGCGATATCGGCGCGAAACTACGCGCTTCGGCTGAAGGACGCGCCACCGTCGTGTTCCTGACCGAACTCGACGAGGCCTTCGAGGTCGCCGACCGCATTCTCGTGATGTCGGAACACACGATCGTCGGCGAACATCAAAACGCCGATATCGATCTCGACAAATTGCTCGCTCAGATCGCGGGCCAAAATCATATGGTTGCCTGATCATGACCGAACAGACGAACGCCACGTCCCCCCTCACCCACCGGCCGATGCAGGCCCGCAAGCTGACCGGCCGCGAGCTCGCCATCAAATACGGCTTCCTCGTGCTGCTGCTCGGCCTGATCCTGTTCTTCTGCGTGTCGACCGACGGTTTCGCTTCGCCGCAAAGCGCCGTCTTCATCCTGCAATCGGTGTCGATCACCGGCATTCTGGCTTTGGGCGTCACCGCCACGCTGGTGGTGGGCGGCTTTGACCTCTCGATCGGCTCCGTCGCCACCACGGCGATGATGGCCTCCTCCTATGTGATGGTGGTGATGGGCGGCGATGCGATGACGGCCACCGTCGTCTGCATCCTGATCGGCGTCGCCGTCGGCCTCGTCAACGGCGTGCTGATCGTCTACATGCGCGTGCCGGATCTTCTCGCGACGCTGGGGATGATGTTCCTGCTCGTCGGCCTGCAGCGCATTCCGACCGAGGGACGCTCGATCGCCACCGGCATGAGCCTGCCGGATGGGACCGTGGCGAACGGCACCTTTTCGCCCGCCTTCCTGGCGCTCGGCCGCCATCGCTTCGATTTCATCCTGCCGAACCTGTTGCCGGTGTCGGTGGTGGTGCTGATCGTGCTGGCGATCGTCATCTGGTTCTTCCTGGAATACACCCGCTTCGGCCGCATGATGTACGCCGTCGGCTCGAATGAACGCGCCGCCTCGCTCGCCGGGGCGCCGGTCAACGCCTATAAGATCAGCGCCTATGTCATCTCCGGCGTCTTCGCCTCGATCGGCGGCATCCTGCTCGCCGCCCGTCTGGGACGCGGCGACATCGCCTCGGGCAACAACCTGCTGCTGGATGCAGTCGCGGCGGCGCTGATCGGTTTCGCGGTGCTGGGCGCAGCCAAGCCCAACGCCTTCGGCACGGCCATCGGCGCGCTGTTCGTCGGCGTGCTCTTGCAGGGCCTGACCATGATGAACGCACCCTATTACACCCAGGATTTCGTCAAGGGCGGCGTGCTTGTCGTCGCTCTCGTCTTCACCTTCGCGCTGTCGCACCGCAAGCGGTGACCGGCCCGGACCATCGCTTGCCGCAGGTCCATCAACGGGCGGCAGGCGCAAGAACAGACACCAGACCGTCAATAAGTGGAGGAGCCCAATGACGATCACCCGCAGACTGCTCGGAAAACTCACCCTCGGCGTCCTCGGCGCCGCCGCGTTGGGAGGCGCGGCCTTCGCAGCCGATATGCCGGTGCCCTTCGACAAGCCCGGCACGAAGATCGCGCTGGTGCGCTATCTCTCGACCGGCGACTTCTTCCAGTCCTATCTGGCGGGCGTGGAAGCCCAGTCGAAGGCGCTCGGCATCGACCTGCGCGTGCTCGACAGCCGTCAGGACGCCGCACTCCAGGCCGATATGGTCGACCAGGCCATCGCCATGGGCGTGCAGGGCATCATCATCCAGCACGGCCTGACCGAATCCATGAAGGAAGCCGCCCAGCGCGCGGTGGCCGCCGGCATCAAGGTCGTCGCCTTCGACGTCAATGTCGAAAACGACAAGATCCCGCAGATCGAACAGTCCGACCGCGACCTCGCCCGTCTCGCCCTCGAACAGGCGATCAAGGACAACGGCGAGAGCTTCAACGCCGGCTATGTCTATGTCGCCGGCATCGCGCCGCTCGACCGCCGCGACGAGACTTGGAAGCAGTTCAAGGCGAAATATCCGGGCATCAAGGAAAAGGCGATGTTCGGCACGCTCGACAATCCGATCGCCAACTCCGTAGCCAACCAGGCGCGTTCGGTGATCTCGGCCAATCCCGACATCACCGTGATGTTCGCCCCCTATGACGAATTCGCCAAGGGTGTCAAGATCGCCGTCGACGAAGCCGGCCTGTCGTCGAGCGTCAAGATCTATTCCGCCGACATCTCCACCTCCGACATCGCCGCGATGCGCGAGCCGGGCTCCGCCTGGGCCGCCACCGCCGCCACCAACCCCGCCGTGGTCGGCCAGGTGTCGGTCCGCGCGCTGGCCATGATGCTCGCCGGCGAAGACCCCGGCCACAACGTCATCGTTCCGCCGACGCTGATCACCCAGAAGGATCTGCTCGACAAGGACATCAAGAATGTCGAGGAACTCGGCGCGAAACTGCCGCAATTCGCCCATGCCGACGTGGCGATGCCCGCCTGGATGCCGAACCCGAACGCGAAGTAAGATCGCGTTTCAGAAATGTGAAATGGGCCCAGCCGGGGCGAACCGGCTGGGCTTTTTGCTTTCTAGCGAGCTTCTTTCGGTAGAAGAATATCTGGCAGAAGATATTTATGCTTTTGAGAAAAAATGAAAATGCGACCACCGAGATGGTGATCGCATCATTCAGACAGCGCATTCAGTGAATGCGCTCAGACTGCTGACAAACCTCGGAGGCACTCCGAAACGCCTTAGATTCACGGAACGTTACAGATTCAGACCGTGAACATATCGGAATCAAAACTCCTCGTTTTCGAGCCTCATGGAAAAACGAGGGGTTTGTAAGCAAACTGAGCGCATTCAGTGAATGCGCTGTTTGCCGGTTCCGGCGCCAGGACCGAACACTGGTCAACCATCGCGCCGCTGATCGAGATCGCCAAACTCAATGAAGTCGAGCCTCTGGCCTATCTTTCGGACGTTCTCACAAGGATCGTCAACGGGCATTCAAACACCCAGATCGACGACCAATTTCCTTTGGCTTACCGATCAAACTGAGGTTTGGAACATGACTGAATAACGTGGGCCTAGCGAAGCCTTTTACCTTCCGATTTGCGCTCCATGCGAGGAGGGAGTTGTCCCTCACTTGCGACAGCAAAGCATAGCTCGCTCAACGCTCCCGCAGCGCACTCTTCCAGCGCGGCCGCTTGTGCAATGAACTGGGTAGTCAATGCCTGCGCTTCTTGCCAGGTTAGAAGTGAACTTGGCCCGGACAGCGCGCTATACACACGCCCCGGTGTATCTGCCGGCCTGCTCTCAGGCGCAGCATCGATCAGCACTGGGCCTTCAAAGCCAAGCTTCTGTAACTGGCCCTCATGAAAGGCTTTGCGAAGAGGAAGAAAGAGAATCCAATCCCCGCCCTGCTCATCGCGAAAACACGCCGAAAGCGATCCGCCATCGCGGACCGTTTCTGCGCTAACCAAGGTCTTTACAATTAAGGCCATGGCCAAACGTAGCGACCCGCACCCCAAACATCAAGAAGCCAACCGGGGCCAACCGCGTTGCAGTGAAGGGTAATCAAAGGGCCTCAAAGCACCGTCTACCAGTCGGCGACTCACCTCAAGATCGCAGCAATATTGCCGCCATCGACGGTCGTCACGTCGGCCGTTGTCCGCTCGGCGAGCGCATGGTGGACGAAGGCCTGTGCGACATCCCCGGCGGTCACTTCGAGGCCAAGCAGATTGCCGCCCATGTAATCCTTGACGGATAGGCCGCGCGCTGCGGCGCGATTGGCGATCATCTCGTCGTTGAGCAGGCCTGAGCGGATCCGGTCGGCATTGACCGCGTTGACGCGGATGCCGTCGGCGCCATGCTCGAGCGCATATTGGCGCGACAGGAAAAGCGTGGCCGCTTTCGCCAGACCGTAAGCGCCGAATTTTGCGCCCGGATTGATTGCCTGCTTGCTGGCGTTGAACAGCAGCGCGCCGCCCGTGCCCTGCTCCTTCATGATACGGACGGCGTTTTGCGCCACAGTCTGATGGGCGAAGAAGTTGAGCTCGAAACTCTTGCGCAGCAGGGCGTCGTCCATGGTCGCGATCGGGCTTTCCCAGGCCGCGCCGGCATTGGATATCACGATATCGACGCCGCCATAGGTCGCGACAGCCTTATCGAAAGCGGCGCGAACCGACGCCGGGTCGGTGACGTCGCAGGCGACGCCGATCGACATATTGCCGGCCGCCTTGGCCGCCTCCGCAGCCTTCGCGCCATCGAGATCGAGCACCACGACATGGGCGCCCTCGCGGGCGAAGGCCTTGGCGACAGCCGCGCCGATGGCGCCCGCGCCGCCGGTGACCAGCGCCACCTGGCCGGTGAACGGCTTCGGCTTGGCGCCGGCGAGCTTGGCCTGTTCCAGCGACCAATATTCGAGATCGAAGAGGTCAGGCTTACTGACCGGCTCGAAACGGCCGATGGATTCGGCGTCGCGGGCGGTCTCGATCCAGGTTTCGGCGACATCGGCGGCGATCTTCGCGTCCTTCAGCGTGCGACCATGGCCGAACAGGCCAAGGCCAGGCACCAGCGTCAGGCGCGGCATGGGATCGAGCATGATCTTCTTGACGCCATCGCGGCCGTCATTCGCCTTGAAGTAATTGGTGTAATCCTCGACGAAGCCAGCAACGCGGGCGGCGATGTCGGCCTTGTAAGCGTCGAGCTTGGCGGCTTCGGGCGCGGCCAGCACCACAGGCCCGGTCTTGATGCGGATGGAGAGATCCGGCGTCGAGACGCCGCGCCGCGCCATATCTTCGATTTCCGCTGCGTTGACGAAAGCGAGAATGTCCGGAGAGGTGCGGAACTCGCTGACCATACGGTCGAAACGGCCCTCGCCCTTGGGCACGGCGACGGCGCCGCGCAGCATCGGCGCGATGTCCTCGGGCTTGGCAAGCGCGCTCGGCAGCGCTGCAGGCGTGAAGGGATTGCGGCCGTGGGCGCGAACATAATCCTCGGCCATGCTCACATAGTGGATCATCCGGTCATAGGCTTCCTTGGCGGTTTCGCCGAAGGTGAAGATGCCATGCTTGTCGAGGATCAGTCCCTCGACGTCGGGATTCCGGTCATAGACTTCGGCGGCCAGTTTCGCGAGCGCGAAGCCCGGCATGACATAGGGCACATAGCCCATCTTGTCGCCATAGAGCTCCTTACTGCGGTCCATGCTGTCGGAGAGATCGGCGATGGCGAGCACGCCGGTGGAATGGGTGTGATCGACGAATTTACGCGGAATGAAGGCGTGCAACAGCGCTTCGACCGAGGGATTGGGCGAAGAGGGATCGATGAGATTGGCGCGCTGCAGCGTCACCATATCCTCGTCCGACAGGCGATCGAGCTTGCGGGCTTTCAAGAGCGGCGCGATCTTGACCGCCGGCAGGCCGGCAGGCTCGATGACGCCCATGTCCCAGCCGCTGCCCTTGACGCAGAGCACATCCCATTCATCGCCAACGAGATCGGTGACGGTGGTCTTGACCGACGTGTTGCCGCCGCCATGCAAAACCAGTTTCGGCACGCCGCCGAGAAGCCGGGTCGTATAGGTGCGCAGCGCGAGATCGCGATTGACGCCCTTCGCCGCATAGGTTTCGACCATCCGCTCGGCGTCCTGGTCGTTCCAGAGATTGTCCATAGTTTCCTCCTCAACATGATTCCGCCCGGCATCCGGGCCGGGCGGAGAATTCTATTCGAGCGGCCTTAGCCGCGTTTCGGGGCCTCAGCCTCCCAGCGGGCCAGAAGCCGCATCGCCATGGAATGCGTCACCACGAGATGCGAAACGAAGCCGCCCTTGATGGCCGCCACCAGCGGCTGGAACTTGGAATCCTCCTCCACCACCATCATCCGCTTGGGGATCGTCTTGATGATCTCCAGATCCGCCGAAATGCAGCGGCGATTGTGCGGACAGTCCAGCCAGCGGCCCTCATGATCGATGACCTGGCCGGCGATGACCCCGCCCGCGCCGCCCTCTCCCAGAGCCTGCATTTCCTCCGGCGTCAGCGCGCCGCAGCGCACCAGATGGCTGTCGCTCTCGATGCCGCCGACCGAATAGAGCACCAGCTGACAGTCGGCGATCGAGGCAAGTTGTTCGCGAATGACAGGCTCATTGCGCAGGTCGCTCGCCAGCCGCTCGGAACTCAGCACCAGCGGCGCATAGAGATTGATGCCCTCGGCGTTGAGCCGCCGGGCGATTTCGGTCGTGCATTGGTCGGGGCGGTAGTTATAGGGCGCGCCGAGATTGCCGCAGAGCTGCACGACGGTGACGCCTTGGAGATCGGCATAGGGCATGACATCGGCGAGATGATAGACCGTCCGGCCCCAGGCCACGCCGACCCGGTCGCCCTTGTTGATCAGCTCGAGAAAGACCGCCGCCGCGACAACAGGCATTTCCGCCGCCGGATCGATGGCCAAGCGGTCCTCTGGCACGATCCAGACCGTTTCCAGGCTCAGCGCGTCTTCGAGCTTGCGCGCCAGAACGTCATCGGAGAAGAGCTGGGTGGAAGTGGAGATATTGACGATGCCGATCTCGCGGGCGCGCCTGAGATAGGTGGCGATCGAGGCGCGTGAAATGTTGAGCTGCTTGGCGACCTCGTCCTGCCGGAGCCCGTGCATGTAATAAAGCCAGGCGGCCTTGTGCATGATCTGGTCTGTGGACCGCATGTCCCTCGCATCTCCCTTTGCGCAGCGTTTCTGACATTATTCACGAACGCTGACAAAAGTCAAAGACCTATCTTTGATGCTCGGCGATGACGTTGAGAAAGGCCTCGCCATACTTCTCCAGCTTGGACTGGCCGACGCCGGAAATGGCGAGCATGGCCTCCGGCGTATCAGGTCGATCGGTGGCGAGCGCCACGAGCGTCGTGTCGGGGAAGACGAGATAGGGCGGAATGGCGAGCTCTCTGGCAATGGCGCTGCGCGCGGCCCTCAGCGCCTCAAACAATTCGCCGTCAGCGACATCGAGCGAGGAACGGGCCTGGGTGGAACTGGCGGACGCCTTGCGCGCCGCCTTGCCCTTGGTCGGACGGTCGACGCGAAAGCGCACTGTTTCTTCCTTGCGAAACACCGCGCGCGCCCGCTCGTCGAGCTTGATCGCGCCGAAAGCGCTGTGATCGACGCCGACATAGCCGGCCGCCAGCAGCTGCCGATAGACCGATTGCCAGGTCTTGGCGGCGATGTCCTTGCCGACCCCAAACACGGGCATATCGACATGGCCGAAGCGCTGGGTCTTCTCGTTGACGACGCCCAGAAGCACATCGATGAGATGGCCGACGCCGAAGCGCTCGCCGGTGCGATAGACGGCGGCCAGCGCCTTGATGGCGGCTTCGGTGCCGTCCCAGGTGTCGACGGGTTTCAGGCAGGTGTCGCAATTGCCGCAACCGCCGGCATGGGCTTCGCCGAAATGTTTGAGGATCGCCTGGCGCCGGCATCCTGCCGTTTCGCAGATGGCGAGCAGCGCATTGAGCTTGCCGCGCTCGATGCGCTTGATCTCGTCGCTCGCGCCGCCTTCGTCGATCATGCGGCCGCGCTGGATGACGTCGGCCATGCCGTAAGCCATCCAGACATTCGACGGTAATCCGTCGCGACCGGCCCGGCCGGTTTCCTGATAATAGGCCTCGACCGAGCCCGGCAGGTCGAGATGAGCGACATAGCGCACATTCGGCTTGTCGATGCCCATGCCGAAGGCGACCGTCGCGACGAGACAGAGATCTTCCTCCTTGAGAAAGGCGTCCTGATGGGCGTCGCGAACAGCTCTCTCCATGCCAGCGTGATAGGCCAGCGCGCGGATGCCCTGGCCGTTCAGCCATTCGGCGGTGTCTTCCACCTTGGCGCGGGAGAGGCAGTAGACGATACCGCTCGATCCCTTGTGACGTGACAGAAATTGCAGCAATTGCTGGCGCGGCTGGTCGCGCTCGACGATTTCATAGGAAATGTTCGGGCGGTCGAACGAGGTGGTGAACACCTCCGCGCCCTCAAGACCGAGGCCGCGGATGATGTCCTCACGCGTATGCGGATCTGCGGTGGCGGTGAGCGCCACTCTCGGCACGCCGGGATAGTCCTCGCCGAGCTTTCCGAGTTCACGATATTCCGGCCGGAAGTCATGGCCCCATTGCGACACGCAATGCGCCTCGTCGATGGCGAACAGCGCGATTCTGGACGAGCCGACCAGCTCCTTGAAGGCCGGGGTGACGATGCGCTCCGGCGTCACATAGAGAAGATCCAGTTCGCCGCGTGAAATGGCGCGACGGGCGTCGAGGTAATCCTCGCGGCTCATGGCCGAATTCAGCGCGGCCGCGCGGACGCCCAATTGCTTGAGCGCCTCGACCTGATCGCGCATCAGGGCAATCAGCGGAAGTAGAAGGGGGGTATTTGGGTTACTCTCCTTACTCCTATGACGGCATGTACTGCCGAGCTGCAGAGAGCCCTTAGGGCCTATCCCTTCTTCAA
>NZ_STFX01000036.1:0-86036 GCF_005222915.1 Rhizobium sp. FKL33 | reverse complement strand
GGGAGAGGGAGAGGGAGAGGGAGAGGGAGAGGGAGAGGGAGAGGGAGAAACTCGGCGTTCCCCACAACACACGCATAAAAACACCGCGAAAGCAGCCTTGGCGCAAACACCAAGGAAGACATTTTCTATCCCTTCACGGTCATCGGCTTCCCAGCCTGTACCGTGATTATTCAATAGATTAATTTTACTCGCGAGGCAACAAGTTTTGGAACGTGCCACGGTAAACTATGCATCGCGTAAAGAGAACCCGGAGCATATTGAGGACTGCCCAAATAGAACTATGCATCAATTTCAGACTTTCTGCCCCTGTGTATAGCGGGTCGCTCCGCAGGTTGGTCAGCTGGCGTCGCCCACCGTATACCAGCACCCTCAGTCGAGGTTTGGGGAAGAAAGCGAATTCCAGCGCTTTGGATCGCACCAACGATTTTGTCGCGAGTGCCCTCCACGTGAAAGGCCCCGCCTTTCTCGATACGTTGAACGGTGACAATTCCGCAGCCTGCTCTGTCAGCTAGCTCACGTTGACTCCACCCTAGCAGCTCCCTCGCCGCGCGCAGAAGGTTTCCTGGGACTTTTTCGCTCATGGAATGAGGAATGACTTGAAGTCTTCCCATGTCAACGACACTTCGCGGAGCATTGATTTCAAATCCAATAGGATGCATTCTCCATCCCATGGGATTTTAAATAAATCATTTGGGCTAGACGAAAACTCCGACGACCGCTACACAAGGGCATCAGACGGAGCGAATCATTAGTCGTGAAGCGCGATATGGGGCGACCGACTGGAAAGCTCGACAAAGATGCAGTGCGACTGGAGGAGACGCCCTCCGATCTGTGCGCCATTGATGCCGGGAAGCGGATTGCTCCTCAGGAGTTTGGAGAGGTGTATGAACGTATCAGCTGCAGAGTTTGAATATGGGCCTCGACGCCTGCAACGGGAAGACCTGGCCATAAGGCTCGAAGCATTGGCAGCCGACTTGCGCGGGGTGGGTACCAAGGGATTCACTCTATCTACTTCATTCGTCGACATCACAGATTGGAGTCTTGCGGTTCGTCCAACGGCCTGCCTGGAGGGTTTCGTCTGGGACCATCCGACCGTTGGGACAGAGCGTGTAAAGACGTCTGAGCTCTACTATTTCGACAAGAAGGCGGGCATCGCGCGGACGCTGTCACGCTGGTACCGGCTCGGTCAGCCGTATCAACCTTTCAATCTGGATTTCGATTTTTGAGACGTGGACCGATGCGCAACCTTCCCTATGACATCGGAAGTCTTCCAGAAGCGATGGCCCACTGCGCGCTTCGGCGGGCGCTGAGGTCTGTGATCGACCGCGATGTGGCATTCGTCGCCTGCATCGTCGTGGACGACCCTGAAAGATTATCCACTTATGAACTCGCGGCGGAGAGGTTGTTTCTCAGGCGGGACCTGAGGGGCATCAGAATGGCCCAGGACAAGACTTCGGTCTGTGCGTTTTCCGACAGCACCGCGTTATTAACGCGGATGCACGGCGACGCCACGATCTATAACCGGAATGTCTTCTTGTTCGCGTCTGAAGACCTCATCCCGACGCATTTCCGACTTGCCTGCGAGTTCCTGATCAAGCTCGCGCCTCCGGACGCAGGGCTGGTGACCTCCGCGATCAAACTGATCCGAGGTGAGGTCATCGGCAAGGAGATTGCCGACATTATTGCGCGGGCGGACTGGAAAGACCTTCGGATCCTGTTTCGTGACGGCAAGTCGATCCGGCAATCGGCCGATAGGCTTGCTCAGGCGAAGAAGATGAGGATGTCCAACGCTGACATCGATGAGGCTGCACGCCGCCAATCTCAGGCGAAAGCATTGCGTGACCTCGAGGGCTATGGGGACGCGACTGCATGGGGCAAGCAGATGGTGGCCGACCTCACCAAGTTTAGAGCGGGCGCTTTGCCTTGGTCCGAGATCGAGCGGGGCATCCTGCTCTACGGTCCTCCGGGTACTGGCAAGACCCGGTTCGCCCGTCTGTTGGCAGAAGCCTGTGACGTACCTCTTGTCTCCGGGTCATATGCGCGGTGGCAGTCGCACGGTCACCAAGGCGACGCTCTCAAGGCCATGCGAGAAACCTTCAAGACGGCGTCCGCATACGAGGCATCCATTCTGCTGATCGACGAGTTGGACAATTTCCGCAATCGTGACCTCGAGTCCGACACAGGTGATTATCTCAGAGGCGTGACCAACGGTTTGTTGGAATGCCTGGACGGGGTCGAGAGGCGTGTGGGGACGGTGGTGGTCGCCACCACCAACCGGATCGACGTCATCGATGAGGCTGTGATCCGGCCCGGGCGTATCGATACGCACATCCGGATCGATCCTCCGGGTGCCGACGATCGCTGCCTCATCCTTGAGAGGTATCTCGATTGGACCATACCGACCGACTTTCGAGAGGAAATCGCCATGGCAACCGAGGGAGATACGGGCGCATCGCTCGAGAGGCTCGCTCGGGTCATTCGTCGCTGGGCACGTGACAGCGGAACAAAGGTAGGAATGGAAGCCATCCGCGCCTGCCTGCCCAAGATCTCGTTTATTCCAGAAGGTAGGGTTCGAGCCTCGGCTCTGCACGAGGCGGGACACGCCGTCGTCGGGCTCACGCTAGGGCGCGAACTGATGGAGCTGCGCCTGGCCCACCGCTATCTTGAAGATCGCGGGGAGTATCAGCTCGGCGTCTGCCGTTTCACTGAGATCCCCTTTCATGGTCGGGGCCCGAGCTTTCTGCTCGACGAAATCAAAATCACGCTTGGCGGCATGGCGTCCGAGACCGAGTTCTTTGGTGCTCACAGCGACGGATGCGGCGGACACCAGAATTCTGATCTGGTGCGCGCAACGAACTATGCGACCTCATACGAGGCAGTCTATGGCATGGGCCAGAGCCTTGTCTCCGAACCCTTCAAGGGCAACGGCCAGCTTGCCCGGCTCCGTCAGTTCAATCCCGCCATCTGGTCGCGCGTTGATGCGCTTCTGAAACAGGCGTTCGAGGAGACAAGGACGATCATCCGCGAGAACAAAGACTTCGTGTCCGCCTTGGCCGACAGTCTTGCCGAGGCTAGGAACCTGTCGGCTGAAGACGTGGCCCGCCTCCAACTCGATCACGCCTTTCGGTTTCGAGAGGACAAGCCGCAGTCGCGGGCGGGCTGATCGTCATGAAGCTATGGGTCTTCTCGGACCTCCATCTGGCGTTCAGCTCGATGGAGACACCACTCGCAATCCCCGACGCCGATATCTGCGTCGTCGCAGGCGACATCCATGTCCGCGGTCCCGAACGCAGCATCGCGTGGTTGGGCGAGCATGTCTGCCCACATATGCCCGTGGTCTTCGTTGCCGGCAATCATGAGTTCTACCATTCCAGCATCGTGGAGGGCATCGCCAATGGGATGGTGGCCGCAGCCCGGTTCCCGAACCTCCATTTCCTCGAAAATGGCTTCGTCGAGATCTTCGGGGTCTGGTTCTTCGGCGCGACGCTCTGGACAGATTTCGACATCATGGGGTCACGGGCGCTCGCCATGGACCATGCTGAGCAGGTCATGAACGATTATCGGCAGATCGCCTATTCCAAGAACCCGTATATGCGGCTTCGGTCCTACCACACCAGCCGACGCCATTGGGAGACCAGACGATGGCTGACGGCTTTCCTCGACAGCAGAAGACCCGAAAAGACGGTCGTTGTCACACATCATGCGCCGAGTTGGCAGGCGATCGCCCCTGAATACAAGATCGACATCACCTCGGCCGGCTTCGCTTCCAACATGGAAACGCTGATACACGAGTTTCGGCCCTCGTCTTGGGTCCATGGCCATGTGCACACGCGGCTGGACTATGAGATCGGCAGCACACGGTTGATTTGCAATCCGCGCGGCTACCCCGGAGAGCGATCTTATGGGAAATTCGATCCTACCGCAGTTATCGAGATCTAGGGCGCGTTAGCCCTGAGAGTTCAGCGTTGCCTCTGGACACGCAGTCGCAACGGCGTCGCTGGCGCGCCACACGACCTCGCCGATAATCCTTGACAATTTTCCTATAACTCGCAAAACCTAGGTAAATAATCCGGCGGTGGATTCGTCCCTTCAAGGATCAAAATGCAAAACTCCGGCGGCCCAGATTTCCGCTTCTATGGCCACGGGGTCAAGACCTTCCGTGTCCATGACGGCAGAAGCCTTCGAGAATTTGAAGAACCTTTCGGAATGGGAGGTGCTCGGCGGCCGCTGCGCGGTTTGCGGCCCTGTCTCCTGGCTCGACAAGAAAGCGATCGAGCGCCAGATCGGCAATCAGTACCTGCTCAATCTGCGCGGCAAGCTTCGCTGCAGCTGTGGCAACAGGATCGGAAACGAGGTCCTTATCGAGCGGATTGACCGAAACGCGTGAAGCCGCAATTATCGGCGGCGGAAGCAGACTTTTGCCATGTGTAACCTCTACCGCTTCGAACCACGAGACTGGTCCGCGCGCTTCGCTCAAGAAGTCGGAGCCTTCGAGAACCTGGTCAACATGCGAGAGAGCTACGAGGTTTATCCCGACCGCGAGGGACTGATCCTTCGCAATACCCCGTTAGGAGGTCGCTTGGCAGCCATCTTTCCTGGAAAGTCTCCTTCGGGCCACGAACCGTCAAGTCGTGATATTCTGTCGACGCTCGCGGGGAGCGATGTGGTGGGAGGCGTGGCGGAGGAACCGTCATGGAGTCCGATGTACCGCGTACCCGCCATCCATGGAACAAGGGTATTCTCGTGGGCCAGAAGCGGCCGCTTCAGCCCAAGAACGTGTGGTCAATTCGCGTCCGCCTCGAAATGAGCGGCGCAACGCGCGAACTGGCCCTGTTCAATCTCGCAATCGACAGCAAACTTCGCGCGTGTGACCTCGTCAGACTGAGAGTGGAGGACCTTTGGTCCGGAAGCGCGATCAGGGACCGGGCTACGATCATCCAGAAGAAGACAAAGCGCCCCGTTCAGTTCGAAGTCACAGAACAAACGAAAGTCGCCCTCGCCGCATGGCTGCCGTCGGTGAAGAGGACAGGAGGGAGCTATCTGTTCCCAGGAAGGCGTCGCCAGTCGGCCCATCTCTCGACCCGACAATACGCGCGCATTGTGCAACGATGGGTCCGAAGCATTGGGCTCGAAGCGAGTGCCTACGGAACTCACTCTATGCGACGGACGAAGGCTGCCTTGATCTACAAGAAGACTGGAAACTTGCGGGCCGTCCAAATCCTCCTCGGCCACACCAAACTAGAAAGCACCGTCCGTTACCTCGGTATCGAGATCGACGACGCATTACGAATTGCTGAGCAAATCGAGCTCTGAGTTCGGCGGCCATCGGCGAAAAGCCGGTGGTCGTCAACGCGCCAATAGCAGTCATCCACACTGACGATGATACACGCCTATCCAGCGACCTGACGGAAGGCGTGCGTCTGAAGCAAGGCAATGAGAGCGAACGCCGCAGCCCCGGCAAGCCCGGCCGCCGTTACGACCCACAACGATATCGGCACGCCGATCCCGGCCATCGACATCGACATCGCGAACGGAGCCAACCCCGATGTCACCTGCTTTGCCGATGTCGACCACCCGAGCCGTGATCCGTATCCCAGTCGGCCGAACAGTTCCAACGGCAGCGTTCCGCCGACGATGCTCGTTAGCCCGGAGCCGAGACCCATGAGGATGGCGAACACGACCGCCCCCGCGAATGACGGTGTCGTCGCCAGCAAGACCACGATGCCGATGGGCATCAGAACCGCCGCGATGACTGCGAGCCAAACCTGCGACAGGCCGCTTCCGAAGACGAGATTGATCAGGCGGCTCGCGACCTGCGCCGGGCCGAACAGGGATGCCACCAGAAGCCCGGTAGCGCCGAGACCAAGGGCCTGCGTCAATGGCACGATATGCACCAGCATCGCCGAGAGCGCGTAGCCCTCGATCGCGAAACCGAGCAGCATGAACAGGAAGACGAGGCTGCCGTTGCGATGGGCGACCGCCGCCTCCACAGGGAGGTCCGTGAGGCGCGCCACCGTGACCGCGCCGGAGGTCAGCCTGGCGAGCGCCCAGTGAATTGGAAGGCACGCGACGACATGGAGGGCGGCATACAGCAGAAGCACTTCCCGCCACGACATCATGGCATGGAGCCATGTCGTCAGCGGCCAGAACAAGGACGAGGCGAATCCGGCGATGAGCGTCAGGTGGACGATAGAGGTCTGAGCCTTGCGGCCACCCGCCTGGACAATCGCAGTGAAGGCGGTCGAATAGAGCACGCCTGCCGACACGATCTGCATCAGGGCGAGCGCGACGGCGAATGTCCAGGCTCCCGGCGCGAGCGCCGTCAGGACCAACGTGGCGGCTGACCCGATCGATCCCACGGCCATCACGCGGCCTGCGCCCCATCGGTCGGCCAGCTTGCCGGATGTCGGAGCCGCGAAGGCCCCGACCAGCAGCGCCACCGAGAACGCCCCGAAGACCCAAGGTTCCGACACCGCGAGATCACGCGCGATGTCGGGGACGAGGATGCTGATGCAATAATAGAGGGTGCCGTATCCGACGATCTGGGTCGCCCCCAGTCCGGCAAGCGCCCACATGGGCAGTTTCGCTTCAGGCATCACACGCTCTCAGCCACTTTCTCGGGCGCAGCCTTCGAGCCGCACCCGCATCCCGACTTGCCTTCGTCCTTGGCGACAGCGTCGGCGACACAGCAGGCGTCGACATCGGCCGGGGCCGGACCTCCACAGCAACCAGCCTCCGTTGTATTCGACGTGGTCGTCACCGAGCAGACGCCCGTCTCCGGCAGGACCAATTCGACGCGCCGCGCAGCCACATGGTCCCCGGCAATCTCGGCGACGACCGAGCGCACCTGCTCGTATCCGGTCTTCATCAGGAAGGTCGGCGCACGGCCGTAGGACTTCATGCCGACGATGTAGAAGTCCTTCTCGGGATGCGACAGCTCCTCGACGCCGTGCGGCGGGACGGTGCCACAGGAATGCAGGTTGGGATCGATAAGCGGTGCCAGCGCCGGGGGCGCTTCGACGACAGGGTCGACCTCGACGCGGAGTTCACGGAGAAAGCCGAAGTCCGGCCGAAACCCGGTCGTCACCACGATCTGGTCGATCGACAGCTGGATACGCTCCCCGCCCGCCTGCGCCAGCACGGTCGGGCCGCCGTCGGTCATGATGGAGTCGGCGGAGAACGAGGTCAGCATGTTGAGGCGGCCGTCCTCCATCGCCTGTTTGGCGGCGAGGCCGAGCGCGCCACGTTCCGGCAACTTGTCGTTCAGGCCGCCGCCCAGCAGGCAGTCGACGCCGTCGTGGCGGAGCGCCCAGAAGATTTCGGTCGCGGGATCGGCGTCCTGCAGTTCCATGAGCGCGATCGCGACGTTGATTGCGGAATGGCCGCTGCCGACGACCAGCGTCCGCTTGCCCGCGAACTCGCTCCGGCGCGCGCCGACGACGTCGGGGATGCCGTAGGACAGGTAGCTGAAAGACCCTTCGCCCGGAATTATCAGCCCGTCGACGCCGAGCGGGTTCGGCTGGCCCCAGGTGCCAGAGGCGTCGATGACGGCGAGGACGTTCTTCTCGATGCCGTCCTGCTCGTAGCGAACGACGAACGGGGCCGCGTCGCGGTTCTTTGAGCCGACCTTGCTCAGGCCCTTGCGGGTGATCGCCGTCACCGTCGCGCCGAGCTTCAGGCCCTGGGCTATCCGCGGAACCTTGGAGAGCGGCGCGAGATAACCATCGACGATTTCTTTTCCGTTGGGGTGATAGTCGGGATCGGGCTTCGACCAGCCCGCATCTTCGAGGAGAACGCGCGCTGCGTCGTCGATGTTGTACTTCCAAGGAGAGAAGACCCGGACATGGCCCCATTCGAGCACAGCCGCTCCGGCGGACGCCCCCTTCTCGAAGACGAGCGGCTCGATGCCGCGCTCGATCAGGCGTGCGGCGGCTGCGAGGCCGACGGGTCCGGCTCCGATGACCGCCACGGGAAGCTCTGCATTCTGTGTCATTCCACTCTCCTTTTATATTTCCAGAAGGATCGAATTATAGGATCAAAAAAAGGGGTGGATCATGCCGCCGCCTCGTCTTCGTTGTTCGCCGCAGCACATCCCTCGTCGGCGCAGCACTCGTCCATGAGAAAGCCGATCAGCGACTGCATGCTCGAATAGTCGGCCCGGCAGATCAGGGTCGTCGCCTGCCTCTCCTGCGAGGCGAGGCCCGTGTCCAGGAGCCGCTTGAGATGGTGCGACAGAGTCGAGGCAGGAATGCCGACACGCTCCTGAAGCTGACCGACGGGAATGCCCCGGCGACCCGCCCGGACGAGCGTGCGGTAAATCTTCAGGCGGGACTCGTTGCCGAGCGCTTCGAGTTGGGATGCTGCTTTTTCGATGATCATGGAAATAAGCTACGCGGCCTCGCAATATGCGTCAACTGGTATTTCGACAATCTTCGAAATAAGCTCAAGTGGCCCGCGGACCTACTAGGATGACGGCGGTCCCGACAAGGCAAATGGCGGCACCGGAGACATCCCACCTGTCTGGTCGACTCCCCTCAACGATCCAGAGCCAAAGGACCGACGCGACGATATAGACGCCGCCATAAGCCGCGTAGGTCCGGCCTGCCGCGTCGCTGTCGACGAGCGTCAGCAAGTAGGCGAAGAGAGCGAGCGAGGCCATGCCCGCGATCAGCCAGATCGGTGACTTGTCGAGGCGGAGCCAAGCCCAGAAGGAGAAGCATCCGGCGATTTCGGCGAGCGCAGCGCCCGCATAGGCGAGAAAGGTGAGCATCGATGTCCTTTGTTCTTGTTCGGTGGGCCGGAGGCCACCGCCTCCGGCTGTTTCAGAGGCTGGTGGAGATGGCGGACAGCCAGTCGGGCACCATGCCTTCGAGATAGGTCTGAAGGTGTCGATCCCATCCCGTCAGGGTCATGACGCCCGCGAAAACCAGGAGGATGCCGAGAGCTGACTTCAGGCCGCGCGCGGCACCGACGAGCCTGCCACGCCAACGAAGTAGCGCCTCCCTCGAAACGGCGGCAAGCGCGAGCAAGGGAGCGGCGGTGCCGATCCCGAATGCGGCCATGGTCGCGCCCGAGGTCCAGAGGCTCTCGCCCCGGATCGCCATGACCGAAGCCGCGCCAAGCGTCGGGCCGACACACGGTGTCCAGACCGCTCCGAGCAGCAGGCCGACCGCGAACTGACCGCCGACACCCGCCCCGGAGAAACCGCCGAGCCTTCGTTGGGCGAGATCGCCAATCGGACCCGCCGCCGCGGCCAGCGCCGGTTGGAACCGCGGCAGCGCGAGCACCGCGCCGGCGACGACCAAGAGAACCGCCGACGCGATCCTGAAGGTGTCCATGTCGAGGCCGAGAGCGAAGCCGAGCGTCGACACGAACATGCCGATGCCTGTGAAGGACAGCGCCAACCCGGCCGCGAGCGCCAGCGGCGCGAACCTGTGCTCCGCCGCCGCCCCGGCGAGGACGACGGGCATGAGCGGTAGGACGCAGGGCGAGAGGACAGAGAGGACCCCAGCGAGAAAAGCCAGCGCCAGCATCCGTCACAGCGCCTTCCGGAACAGCGCCTCGATCTCTGCCGGATCGGTCTGGCCCATCTGTCGGTCGATCTCCTTGCCGTCCTTGAATACGATCATCGTGCTCTGCGTCGTCACCCGGAGCTTGGCGAGGACATCCTTCTGGCTGTCGAAGTCGACGTCGACCTTCCTGAGCGTTTTGAAGTCCGGCTTGTCGAGAAGCTCGGCGACGATGGGCTTCTGCGCCTGGCAGGTCTCGCACCAGGGGGCGGTGACGTGGACGAGGACGGGGCCGCCCGCCTGGATTGCGGTGTCGGTCTCGTCGGCGAGCGCGAGGCCCGGCAGCATGACCGAGAGCGCCATGGTGGCGGCGAGGAAACTACGGCGGTTCATCATCATGCGGGTTCCTTCTGATCGATAGCGTGCGCGAGGTCTGGCGAGAAGTGGTCGAAGAGCATGTCGGCCGCCTCAGCGGCGCTCTCGGGTGCAGTGATGACGAGATGGACGCCGTCGGCCCTGATCGTCCTGTCGAAGTCGAGAAAGGCACAGCAGGCTCTCTCCTTTGCTACGAGTTCGGCGACCTCATCGGCTGCATCGGCGGCGTAGACGAGCGACAGCGTGAGGCGGCCACGCGAGGACTTGAGGAGCGAACGCCGGGCGAGATCGCGGATCGACGCCGTTCGCGCCTTGAAGTCACCCGCGTCGAGCGTGCAGGCGATCGGCGACGACTCCTTCGTGGAATCGCACGAAGGGCCGCAGCCACATCCGGACGACAGCGGCGTGCCAATGGCGCTCGTCGCGGGGACCTCTTTCGATGTCGACGGCTTGCGGATCATCAGGTACATGCCGATCGGCACGGCGAGCAGAAGCGCGGGAACACCCCATGCGGCGACCGCGCCGCCGACTGCGGCAAAGCCTACCCCCGCTATGGCGGAGGGCACGATGCTGACCGCGCAACACGCGGCGCAGGCGGCGAGAGCCGCGCCTCCGGTGGCCGCGATCTTGGTGGACGTCTGCATGATGTTCGACCTTCTCCTGTTGGACTGGCCAAACCGTAATCCTTCAAGTAACTTGAAGGGCAAGGAGAAAAATCGGCCATGAATCTTCACATCCGCGTGTTCACCATCGGGGCGCTCGCCAAGGCCACGGGCCTGACCACGCCCACCATCCGATACTACGAGGAGATCGGTCTTCTGCCGCCAGCGCGGCGGACCGAGAGCGGTCAGCGGCACTATTCCGAGGCAGATGTCGAGCGGCTGACCTTCATCAAGCAGTGCCGGGATTTCGGGTTTTCGATCGAGCGCGTCAGGCTGCTGGTTGAGTTGTCGGTCAGTCGGGATCGCGATTGCGTGGAAACCCGCGACATCGCCCAACTCCATCTCGACGAAGTCCGAGCCAAGCTCGCCGAATTGCGCTCGCTGGAGACCAAGCTCCAGGGCTTCGTCAAGCGTTGCGACGAAGCCTGCGCCGGCGGCCCAGGTGTCGACTGCGTGATCTTTGAGGACATGTCGAAGCCGCAGGCAAAGGGGTGCTGCAGCTAGAATGTCTGTGTTACGATCTCTCCCCGTATGGGTCGATCTTTGGAGCGATGGCAAATGACGACCGTTGACACGGACCTGCGGCGTGTCGTCCTGTTTGTTGCGATCGCCAACCTTGCCTACTTCGGGATCGAATTCACGGTCGCGCTCGCCATAGGCTCGGCTTCATTGCTGGCCGACAGCGCTGACTTTCTCGAAGACGCCTCGGTCAATCTGCTCATTTTCTTCGCCGTGGCCTGGTCGGCGCGAAACCGAGCCCGTGTCGGCATGGTCTTGGCGCTGATCCTGCTGGCACCTGCCTTGGCGTTTCTCTGGACCGCTTGGCAGAAGTTCATGAACCCGCTGCCGCCAGAGCCGTTCGCGCTTTCCATGGCAGGTCTTGGCGCACTGGCGGTCAATCTGGGATGCGCCTACGCCCTGGCCTCTTACCGCCACCACAGCGGCTCTCTCACGCGGGCCGCGTTCCTGTCGGCGCGCAACGATGCGTTCGCGAACGTCGCGATCATCGCCGCGGGCTTGGTGACGGCGTTCCTGTGGAATTCGGTGTGGCCCGATCTCGTGGTGGGCTTCGGCATTGCCTACATGAACCTCGATGCTGCCAAGGAGGTTTGGGAGGCGGCGCGGGAAGAGCACCAAGCGGTCTCGTAGCAGTGTTCCGGTGACTATTTGTGCCGCCAGACCTTCACGGCCGATATCACGAGGATTGCGGCCAACAACGGGAGCAGGATGGCTTCCGGCACCAGGCCCAGAAGTCGGCCGCCGATGAAAGTCCCGAGGATGGAACCGGCCGCCATGACGAGCAGGAAAGTGCGGTTCCGGCCGAGGACGGCGAAGCTGCTGTCGCGGCTGTAGCGGGTGAAGCCGACGACCATGGTCGGCAGGCTCACCGCGAGCGATAGGCTACCCGCAAGCTTGATGTCGATGCCGAAGAGCAGGATAAGCGTGGTGATCAACAACTCGCCTCCGGCGACACCGAGGAGCGAGGCCACGACGCCGATCACGAAGCCCGCGGCTATTCCGGCGATGATCTGCGCGAGGCCGGAGAACGCCGGACGGCCATCGCCGCCGGGTTGATGGCCGAGGACCAGAACCACGGCGATCATTAGAAGTAGAACGGCGATGACGCGATAGAGCGTCTCCGATTTCAACCGGGTTGCCCATCCCGCGCCGACCCACGCTCCGAGAAGGCTCCCCGCGAGGAGATTGACGATGACGGACCAATGGGAAAACACGTCCGAGAACGGGATCGTGGACGCCCGGAACGGCAACGCAGTCGCCACGACGACGAGGCTCATCGCCTTGTTAAGGATGACCGCTTCTAGCGCCTGGAAACCGAAGACGCCGATCAGGAGCGGCAAGCGAAACTCGGCCCCACCGAGACCTATCAGGCCTCCCAAAGCGCCGATCACCGCGCCGCCCCCGAAAGCCCCCGCCTTGCTCTGCGTCATGTCCATCTCCCCGTGCCTTGGCGACCTATCATGTCGCCAGCTAAGCGCCAACGGGCATCAGGTCGCCGTCTTCAAATTCACCCGCGCCTCCAGTTCTGCGGAATTCTCCTTCCGCTCGCTGTAACGGTCGGTGAGGTAGGCCGCGCAGTCCCTCGTCAGCAGTGTGAACTTGACGAGTTCCTCGCAGACGTCGACGACCCGGTCGTAGTAGGACGACGGCTTCATCCGACCGTCGGCGTCGAATTCCTGGAAAGCCTTGGCGACGCTGCTCTGGTTCGGGATCGTGATCATCCGCATCCAGCGGCCGAGCAAACGCATCGTGTTGATGGCGTTGAACGACTGCGAGCCGCCTGAGACCTGCATGACGGCGAGCGTCTTGCCTTGCGTTGGCCGGACCGCGCCGATGGAGAGCGGAATCCAGTCGATCTGCGCCTTCATGATCCCCGTGATGGCTCCGTGGCGCTCCGGGCTGACCCAGACCTGGCCTTCGGACCATTCGGAGAGCTGCCTAAGCTCCTGCACCTTTGGATGGCTCGCGGGCGCGTCGTCAGGAAGCGGCATGCCCGACGGATCGAAGAACCGGACCTCCGCCCCGAAATGCTCGAGGAGCCGCCCGGCCTCCTGCGCCAAGAGACGGCTTTAGGACACCTGCCTGAGCGATCCATAGAGGATCAGGAGGCGGGGCCGATGGGTGGAGAATGCGGGACGCAACGCTTCGACGTCGGGAAGGCGCAGATGGCGGCTGTCAGCCGCTGGCAGATCAGACAATGCGCTTGCCTCCCTTGTCCAGAACCTGCTCGCCGTCTTCCTTCGTGAAAGGACCGTGGAAGATGTCGGTGGGCAGGATGTCGAGAACGACCTCGGACGGACGGGAAAGCCGGGTGCCGAGCGGCGTGACGACGAACGGTCGGTTGATCAGGATCGGGTCCTTGAGCATGGCGTCGAGCAACTGGTCGTCGGTCAGCGAGGGATTGTCGAGACCGAGTTCGGCATAGGGCGTGCCTTTCTCGCGGATCGCTTGCCGGATGGTGAGCCCCGCGTCGGCAATCATGGTGACCAGCTTGGTACGTGACAGCGGGTTGACGAGATATTCGATCACGGTGGGCTCAATGCCGCCATGACGGATCAGGTCCAGCGTGTTGCGCGATGTCCCGCATTCGGGATTGTGGTAGATGGTGACATCCATTGTCATACGACCTCTTTTGGTGAAAAGGTGGGGCGGTTCCCGGCGAACAGCCATGAGGCAAGCGCGGCGGCCAGCAGCGCGCCGACAGTCTCGGCGATGACGAAACCGGGAAGGTCCAGCGGGCGGATGCCGCTGAACGTATTGGTGAGGCTTCTCGCGATCGCCACTGCCGGATTGGCGAAGCTCGTCGACGAGGTGGCCCAGTACGCTGCGGTGATGTAGAGCCCGACCAGCCAAGCCACTGAGTCCGGCCTGAACCTCACGCCGCCGAGGATCGTGAACAACAGGCCGAAGGCCGCCACGGCCTCGGCCGTCCACTGCGGCATTCCGGTCCGGACCGTTTCCGACACCTGGAAGATCGGCAAGTCGAACATCGCGTGTGCGATCCATGTTCCCGCGATGCCACCGACGATCTGCACGAGGGCATAGGCGGCCGCTTCCGACAATGTGATGTCCCGCTTGATCGCGGCCACCAGACTGACGACCGGATTGAAGTGCGCCGAGATCGGCCCGAGGATTGTGATCAGGACGACCAGGATAGCCCCGGTCGCCAAAGTGTTGCCGAGAAGGGAAATGGCGACGTCGTCGGAGAGCTTGTCGGCCATGATGCCGGAGCCGACCACCGTCGCGACTAGAATCGCGGTACCGAGCGCCTCGGCCGCCAGCCGGCGGCGGATGTCGAACGTCACCTCAGTTCGCCTTCGTCGTGTCGCGGCCGATCTGGTCGAGCCGCTTCTGCAGGGCGAGCTTGTCGATCGAGGTCATCGGCAGGCTCGTGAAGATGCCGATCCGGTTGTTGAGCATCCGGTAGGCGTCGTCGAACGCCAGATGCCGCTCCGCCTCCGTGCCCTCCGCAGACGCCGGATCGGGAATGCCCCAATGTGCCGTCATCGGCTGCCCCGGCCACACCGGACAGGACTCGGCTGCCGCGCTGTCGCAGACCGTGAAGACGAAGTCCATCTGTGGCGCACCGGGCGCGGCGAACTCGTCCCAGTTCTTCGACCGTGCGAAGTCGGTGTTGTAGTTGAGGGTCTTGAGGAGCTGGATGGTGTATGGATGGACCTCGCCCTTCGGATGCGACCCTGCGGAATAGGCCTTGAACTTGCCCTGGCCGATCCGGTTGAGGATGGCTTCGGCGAGGATAGAACGTGCGGAATTGCCCGTGCACAGGAAGAGCACGTTGAAAATCTTGTCGGTCATCGTCGTTTCTCTGGTTGGCTCAGCTGGAGTGGGCCGCCTCCTTTGGAGGACAGCAGGGGGTCAGTTCCTTGATCAACGGAGCGCAAAGTTCGGCGTTGCCGCCGCAGCAGTCCCGGATCAGGTAGAGGGTGACTTCGCGGAATCGTTCTAGGTCGGAACGGTAGATGATCGAGCGGCTCTGGCGGTCGCCGCGGACAAGCCCGGCATTGGCGAGGATCGAAAGGTGCGCCGACATCGTGTTCTGCGGCACGCCGATCAGGCGCGCCAGCTCTCCAGCCGGAACGCCGTCGGGTTCCCGCGCGACCAGAAGCCTGAACGTCTGGAGCCGAGTGGCTTGGGCCAGGGCGGCAAGCGCCGCGATCGTCTGAATCTCATCCATATATCCAGACTAATGGATATATGGATTTTGTCAACGAACTTTGTCGGACTTCGGATGTCCTAATCTAGGAAGCGCATCATGTAGACGGAGGCCCGAAATTGCCCCCAAGGGTCGACGAAGTGCCGCGGAACTACACCAATCTCCTGCCACCCGAGCCGTCGATAGAGGCGTTCGCCAGCGCCATCCTGGACGGTGTCGAGGAGTAGCACAGAACGCCCGCGCCGTCGGGCTTCCGTCTCAAGAGCGAGCATGAGCACCTCGCCGATGCCGCGGTTTCTGTAGTCTCGATGGACGAGCAACTTGTAGACTTCGCCTCGATGGGGGGCGTTGGCCTCCGGTGACAAGTAGAGCTGGACGGTCCCTGCGATCTGGCCGTCGACGGCCGCGCATATGAGAAGACGCTCTCCGGCTGCCACCGATGCTACGACGCTCACCCAATAGGCCTCGACAATTGCTCGGTCGATCGGCAAGACGTGTCCAATCAAAGCGCCGCCTTCTACGCAGTCTATCAATATGTCTGCGAAGCGAGAGAGGTACGACCTCGCCTCGGTTTCGTGGAGAATGTCGATGCTCATCGTGGTCATTCGTGGCTGCTCCCGTACGTCGAGCAAATTGGGCGCACGGATGCGCCACCAATTGAAGTCCGAAGTGCCTGAGGGACAACAGGTTCGGGCTTGCAGCCGAGATCAAAGTCCCTTGGCCATCCCCTGAGGACACCTTCTCTTTTGACCCGGCGGCCAGCTTGCCAAAGCCAATGATCTGCGTATATTGAGAATAATTCTCAATAGCAATAATGAGCAAACCCATGGATGCGAACGTTAACTGGAGGTCGGGGGGCTGGCGAACCGAGCGTGGCGAGCCGCCGCTCGCCGACGTCTACAAGTCCATCAGGGTCGCCCCGAACGCTTCGCACTTCCGGCGAATGGCGGCTTTCATCGGTCCGGGCTACATGGTCGCGGTCGGCTACATGGACCCCGGAAACTGGGCGACATCCATCGCGGGCGGCTCCAAATTCGGCTTCACGCTTTTGAGCGTCGCCCTGATCTCGAACATCATCGCGATCGTGCTTCAGTCGCTTTCGGCCAGGCTTGCCATCGCCTCCGGCCGCGACCTCGCACAGGCCTGCCG
Source organism: Rhizobium sp. FKL33 (assembly GCF_005222915.1). Classification (GTDB taxonomy): domain Bacteria; phylum Pseudomonadota; class Alphaproteobacteria; order Rhizobiales; family Rhizobiaceae; genus Rhizobium_E. The sequence continues at coordinate 69,648 of NZ_STFX01000036.1, read as the reverse complement.
AGATGCCTTTCCGAAACCCGTCGCCTATGTGCTCTGGCTATTGGCCGAACTCGCCATTATCGCCACGGACATAGCCGAGGTGATCGGCACGGCCATCGGCCTCAACCTGCTCTTCGGCATTCCGCTCGAAATCGGCGTCATTATCACGGCGCTCGACGTCTTCCTTATCCTCTATCTCCAGAAACTCGGCTTCCGTTGGATCGAAGCCTTCATCATGGGGATGCTCGGCGTCATCGCGGTTTGTTTCTTCGTCCAGATCGCTCTCGCTGATCCCGTTTGGGGGGATGTCATCCGCGGCTTCGCGCCGACGACGGAAATCCTCAAGAACCCCGAGATGCTCTATCTTGCCCTCGGCATCCTCGGTGCGACCGTCATGCCGCACAATCTCTATCTTCACTCGGGGATCGTTCTGACCCGCGAGATCGGCGAAAGCGTGCGAGAAAAACGTCAGGCGCTGACCTATGCGACCATCGACTCAACGGTGGCCCTGATGTTCGCCCTGCTGGTGAACGCATCGATCCTGATCCTCGCCGCCGCGACCTTCCACACCACGGGGCGGTCTGAAGTCGCCGAACTGGGCGAAGCCCATTCCCTCCTGGCTCCTATCCTCGGGTTCGCGATTGCTCCCGCATTGTTCGGAATCTCGCTGCTCGCTTGCGGCATCAATTCGACCGTGACGGCGACTTTGGCTGGCCAGATTGTTATGGAGGGCTTCATCCAATTCCGGATGCCCCCATGGATGCGTCGCCTGATCACACGCGCCATTGCGATCGTCCCGGCTGCCATCGTCACGATCTGGTATGGCGAAGGCGGCACGGCGAAACTCCTGATCCTCTCTCAGGTCGTGCTGTCGCTGCAGTTGTCGTTCGCGGTCTTTCCGCTGGTCATGTTCACAGCCAGCAAGGCGAAGATGGGAGAACTCGTCGCGCCCCGATGGCTCTCCGTTGGGGCCTTTGCCATCGCGGTCTTTATCGCCGGATTGAACATCAAGTTGCTCTACGACGTCGCTGTAGGCAGTTGACGCACCAACGTTAACCACGATCCCAACCGAGCCATTTGGCGGATTGCTCGCAACCGCGCTGCCGGGGTATTAACGCTTCGTTAATCATGCCGGGGACGGAACATGAGAGCGAAGTGGGTTGTAGTCGTTGCCACCGTAGTTTCTGCAATCGCGGTGGGCGCGGTCGCCGCTCCTGAATTCGCCGTTCCCGACCGCGAGCCATTCATGCGCATCGGCAGGATCACGTCGCAACCCATCGGCCACTACGAATTCTGTAAACGCTACGTGGATGAATGCTCGGTCAAGTCGATCCGGCGCTCCAAGGCGCAGGTCACCGAGGCAGGATGGGCTGCGATCAGGCAGGTGAACACCGAGGTGAACGCGCGGATTGCGCCGATGACCGACGACGAGATTTTCGGGCGCACCGAGGTCTGGGCCTACCCGGTCAATGTCGGGGACTGCGAAGACTATGTCCTGGAGAAGCGCAAGCTGCTTCTCGCACGCGGCTTCTCCGAGGCCGATCTCCTGATCACGGTCGTGCGGAAATATGACGGCACGGGCCATGCGGTGTTGACCTTGAGCACCACCGACGGTGACTTCGTCCTCGATAATCTCGACACCGAGGTCAAGAGCTGGTCCGAGACGCCCTACCACTATCTCAAACGCCAATCCGCGAGCGACACTGGCCGTTGGGTCGAGATCGAGAACTGCCCCGACGACATCCCGGTCAGCTCGATCGAGTGATGTTGCCCGCCCCAAACCGTCCAAATTTACGAAACGTTTAGCTTAATATGTTCTTTCCAAGATCGCCTAAGGTGATCCGTGCAATGAATTCGGCCGTTCTCGCCGCGCCACCGCGGTCGGCATTACATCATTCATTTTATGGATTGCCCATGACCCATATTGCCACCTACGAGCCTATATCCGTTCCTTCCGTCGAGGTCAGGACATCTGTCATTGTTTCGGTCAAGACTCGCCTCGTCGGCCCGGACACATTGCGGGCGCTGGCGATTCTGCTTGTCATGCTCGTGCATATCCCCGTAGAGGCGACACCCTCGTTCCTGGTCGGAGTTCGAAACTACGCCTGGCTCGGTGTCGACATCTTCTTCGTCCTCAGCGGCTATCTCATTGGTACTCAGCTGTTCAAAGAGATCGGCGCAGCCGGCCGTATCGACTTCAAGTCCTTCTATTTGCGTCGGGCGTTCCGCATATTTCCCGCCTTCTTCGTCGTGCTCGCGGCCTACGCTCTATTCCCCATAGTGCGCGACAGTGCGAATATGCAGCCTCTCTGGAGCTTCGCCACCTTCACAGTCAATTTCGGCTTCGATCCGCGAGAAGGCAATGCGTTTTCCCAGGCGTGGTCGCTCTGTGTCGAGGAACACTTCTATCTGATACTGCCGTTGCTCCTGCTCGCGTTTCGCGGTCGACTTGGTATGAAGACGACCCTTTGGCTGGTCGCTTCCTTGGTGGCAACCGGGATAATCGTACGGTTCGCGCTCTGGGAGGGTGAAGTCCGGCAACTCGTCGAAGCCGCCAAGTTCCGGGAGGCCTTCGCTGTCTATCTCCGGGATGTCTACTATCCGAGCTACACCCGGATCGACGGCCTGTTGTTCGGCGTTCTGTTGGCGGCGGCGAGGTTCTACAAACCGGAGCACTATCGCCGCTATGCCCATCCGAGCGTCGCGATACCCGTCGGCATCGGTTTGGTCGCTGTGGCGCTCTATGTGTTCTCATTACGCGGACCGCTCGAGGGCAGCAATGTCTTTCCCGTTTTTCAGGCCGAACTGGGAGCAGTGTTGGGTTTCCCGATCATATCGATGGGCATCGCACTCTTGCTGGGAGCAATGCTCGATCTCGAACCTGAGTTAAAGGGGTGGTCGATCCCGGGAACGGCCATGGTAGCCACGCTTTCCTACAGCCTCTATCTAACGCACAAGTCGACGTTCCACATCGATCGCGTATTGTTCGGAAAGGAAAACCTGGAGGGAGGCCTCGGATTTCTTGTCTACCTCTCAACCAGCTTCGTCGTGGCGGCCGTTCTCTGGTTCTGTGTCGAGAGGACGTTTCTGATGATCCGTGATCGGGTCCTGACGAAACGATAAGAACGACGGCCATAGTTACCTCAGTGGACTCTCGGGCCTTCTGAGTTCGATCTCACAGCCAGCGTCTGACGCGCAGCTTGTAGTCGGCGTAAGGCTGACCGAGTTCGGCAGCGAGCACGCGCTCCTCGATGACGACTTGAAGATGAATGGCGGCGAGAAGCGCCGCCACGGCAACGGCCTGAGGTTCGGACGGGAAGACGGCAAGTGACCCGATAAAAAGTAGAGCCTGGCCGACAAACACCGGATTGCGCGAGATCGCGAAAGGCCCGTCGTCCACAATCGCGCCCTGATGGCCTTCGGCTGCACCAATCCGCCAGGACGCCCCCATGTGCCGTTGGGCCGCCAAGGCTAGCACCACGCCGATCGCCATGACGAGAAGGCCGAAGATTTCGAGAGTTCCATCATGAAGGCTGGACCACAGTTGCGTCCGCCCGCTGTAGATGGACCACGCCTCCCAGAGCGGTGGATAGATGGCCCCGAATATGAACGTCAACCTGAAGAGCAAAGCGGGAAGCGCCTGACGCTCCTTGCCGACACCGAAGAGCCAGACCGGGCGGCCGGCTTTCTTGGCGGCGGTTGCCGTCAGTACCATGAAACCCATCAGGTAGGCCCACATCACCAGGATACCAAGCCCTTCACCGATCGTCATCGTTTCCTCCAGTCAGTGATGGTCGTGAACGCATTTCGCGTGGTCGGCCAGAACCTCGATGACCCGGCATTCGGACACATGTCCGTGACGGCATCCTTCCACCATCTGCTCCAACTCGGTTTTGAGAGCCAACAGGCTTCTGATCCTCTGGTTGACCTCAATCAGCCGGGCCTGGGCTATTGCATCGGCTGTTGCGCAGGGCTGGTCTGGTCGGTCTTGCAGTTCGAGGAGCGTGCGGATCGCATCTACTTCAAAGCCAAGCTCGCGCGCATGTCGAATAAAGGCCAGGCGTCTCAAGTCGTCGATCTGGAAGACGCGTCGATTTCCGCCGTCTCGTTGCGGCGACGCCAGCAGTCCAATTTGCTCGTAGTACCGAATCGTGGGCACTTTCACACCGCTTTCGCGCGCGGCGTCTTTGATGGACATCGAGTGCATGTCTCTCTCCTCTAGTCCCTTGAGCATGGCGACCGTTCAAGGCGAATTCAAGCCCGACGCACGCACCAAGAAAATTACCCGATCGATGAAAATACCGCTTGCTCCTCTAGCCGCTAGAGGGTGTAGGCCAACATGAATCATCCTGGGGAGTACCATCATGGCGAATGCATCTAGCAAGAAGCGCTACCGCGTCGACGGCATGGATTGCGCAAGCTGTGCCGCGAAGATCGACACCGCCGTCCGCAAGCTGCCTGGCATAAATGACGTCTCCGTTTCCTCTACCGCAGGCACGATGACGGTGGACTTCGTCGGCGAGGAGAACCTCGAAGCCGTCGAGCGGACGGTCAAGAAGCTCGGCTATGGCGTCGCGCCGAAGGAAAGTTCGGACAAGACGCCGAAGAGCACTCCTGCCCACAGCGACCATTCGCATGAGGGGCATGATCATGACCATGAGGGCCACGATCACGACCACAATCATGAAGGCCACGATCATTCCCATGACAAGCACGATCACGGCGACAAGACCGAAGAGAGTCTTGGCCTGCATGGGCATGATCATGGCCCCTCCGACGGCCCCTGGTGGAAATCCAGGAAGGCCCTTCTGACTCTCGCGAGCGGCGCGGCACTTGTCGTCGCCTATTTGGTCGGCCACTTCATCCCGTCTATCGACAAATACGCCTTTGCCGTCGCGATGCTGGTCGGACTTATCCCGATCGCCAAACGTGCGCTGGCTGCCGCGTTGGCGGGGATTCCCTTCACCATCGAGACCCTGATGACCATCGCGGCCGTCGGCGCTGTCATCATCAATGCGAGCGAGGAAGCGGCCGCCGTGGTATTCCTGTTCCTGGTCGGCGAATTGCTGGAAGGCATAGCCGCCGGACGCGCCCGCGCCAGCATCCAGTCGTTGACGAAGCTCGTTCCCACGACCGCGCTGATCGAGGAGAACGGCAAGACGCAGGAAGTGCAAGCCGATACTCTCCAAATCGGAGCCATCATCGTGGTGAGGCCCGGCGACCGGATTCCGGCGGATGGCACCATTGTCGATGGCGCTAGCGCGGTGAATGAAGCGCCTGTGACAGGCGAGAGCGTTCCAGTGCGTAGGGCAAAGGACGATGACGTCTTCGCAGGGACCATCAATGGCGAAGCAGTCCTCAAGGTCCGCGTCACCGCCGCCGCCGCCGACAACACGATCGCGCGGGTCGTGAAGCTCGTCGAAGAAGCGCAGGAGTCCAAGAGCCCCACGGAGCGGTTCATTGATCGCTTCTCCAAATACTACACGCCCGGAGTGCTGGCCGTCGGCGCGCTTGTCGCCGTTCTGCCGCCACTCGTGTCGGGCGCGTCATGGTCTGAATGGGTCTACAAAGGCCTCGCCGTCCTTCTGATCGGCTGCCCCTGTGCCTTGGTGATCTCGACGCCGGCTGCAATCGCGGCGTCGCTTTCGGCTGGCGCGCGACGCGGCCTTCTGCTCAAGGGTGGCGCGGTCCTGGAGGGCCTTGGCAAGATCACGGCCATCGCACTCGACAAGACGGGGACACTTACCGAGGGGAAACCCAAGGTCACCGACATCATCTCCCTGAGCCGTAGCGAAAGCGAAGTCCTGGGACTTGCCGCAGCTTTGGAAACGGGCTCCAGTCACCCGTTGGCTCTGGCGATCCTGGCTAAGGCCGAGGAAGCCAAAGTGCAGGCTGCCTCGGCCTCGGAATCGAAGGCGATCGGGGGCAAAGGCGTCACCGCGATGGTCGACGGCACTTCCATATTCCTCGGATCACCTCAAGCGGCAGCGGAAATCGCCACGATTTCGTCAGACTTCAAGGAGCTCATCCGGCTGCTGAACGACGACGGCAAGACGGTGTCCGTGCTTCTCGCGGGCCAGGAGGTGGCCGGAGCTATCGCTATGCGTGATGAGCCTCGGCCGGACGCCAAGGATGGGCTCAAGGCGCTCAAGGAGCTTGGCATTCAGACTGTCATGCTTACAGGCGACAACAGCCGCACCGCCAAGGCGATCGGCGCGCAGCTTGGGATGGACGATGTCCGTGCCGAGCTCCTGCCGGAGGACAAGCAGAAGATCGTCGGCGAACTACGCGCGAAGGGCATGGTCGTGGCAAAGGTCGGCGACGGTATCAACGACGCGCCTGCACTCGCCGCGGCCGACATCGGCATCGCCATGGGGGGCGGCACGGACGTTGCACTTGAGACCGCGGATGCCGCCGTCCTGCATGGCCGTGTCCGCGACATCTCGCGTATGATCCGGCTGTCGAAGAATACCATGTCCAACATCACGCAGAACATCACCATCGCGCTCGGCCTGAAGGCCGTATTCCTCGTGACCACGGTCATTGGCGTAACCGGGCTGTGGCCTGCGATCCTAGCCGACACCGGAGCGACGGTGCTCGTCACCATGAATGCCCTGCGCCTGCTGTCGCCGAAGCTAGGAGGTGAGACCGAATGATCGGCCGCCTCGTCGCATTCCTTCTGATCTTTGCGGCCGCCTCGCTATCGTCGGTCGTCCAGGAGGCGTGCGCGGCAGACCTGGAGATCAAGAGAGCGTGGTCCCGTGTTGCGCCTCCAGGCGCTCCGGTGCTCGGAGGCTATTTGTCCATCACCAACAGTGGTGTTGAACCCGACCGCCTCATCGCGGTCTCATCCCCGATAAGCGACAACGTCCAAATCCATGCGTCGGCGATCAACGATGGTATCGCGACCATGCGGCAGGTGACGGATGGCGTTGCGATCCCGCCGGGCCAAACCGTCGAATTCGAGCCAGGTGATCTTCATCTCATGCTGCTCAATCCGAAGTCCCGCCCGGGGGAAGGTGAGAAAATCCCGCTTACATTGACCTTCGAGAAGGCGGGACGGTTTGACGTCGAGCTCGTAGTGGCGCGTTCGCCGCCAGAGGTGGCCAACGAGCATCAGGACCACATGCAATGACTCCTCGCTTTCGACGCCTGCTGCCGATTTATGTGGTTGCGGCTGTGGTCGTCCTTAGCCTGTCGATCTATGTCCGGCTTCCCACCGTATCGAGGAACGAGATTACCGCCCAATCAGGGCTGGAGATCGGCGACTTCAATTTGAAGACACTCGATGGACGGGATTTCTCGAAGGCGAACATCGCGGGTCGCCCGCTTGCCGTGTTCTTCGGCTTCACCCACTGCCCGGAAATCTGCCCGACGACATTGGCCGAACTGACCTCCTTGCTGAAGGAGATGGGCGAAGCTGCCAATGAACTCACGCCCATCTTCATAACCGTCGATCCCGAGCGGGACAGCGCCGAGTCCCTGCGCCAATACATGACCGCATTCGATGCACGGATCATCGCCCTTCGCGGCGACGTCGACGCCACCAGATTGGCAGCCAAGGCCTTCGCGGCCTCCTTCAAGAAGGTGCCAACCGAGGGCGGAGACTACACTATGGATCACAGCGCGGGCGTCAGGTTGGTCAAAGCCGACGGGACCTTGCAGGGCACGCTCGACATGCATGACAGCCGGGATGCGCAGGTCAAGAAACTGATCATGCTCGCCCATACGGCCCCGACACATGTCTCCAGCAACGAAAATCCACCTGCGGCGAGGGCGAATTGAAGCAGAGGACCACCTTGCACGACACTGGGACCGACACGAAGCCGATGCGCCTTGCCGCCGCGACCTTGGTGTTCACGCTCATAGCCTCGGCCGTGACCGCCTCCACTCAGGATGTCCATAGCCAGTCTTCAGAGTACGAAGGCTCTGTGCTCGTCGAGCACGCCGAATTCGTTCCATTCGGGTCGGATGGCTTTGCAGGCTACCTGACGATCTGGAACGGGTCCTCCTCGGATAAGGTCATCCGTTCGATCGAGGTCGAAGCCTTCGGCAAAGCGGAGCTCGCCAAACGTGTCAGTGACGACGTCGTGCGTTCCATGCTGGACGCGTCCGTTGTGACGGTGCCGTCGAAATCCGAACTTCACATGGATATCGATACGGTGTTCCTGCTCTTGAACGGCACCAAAGCCATCGAGAGCCCCAAGATCACCGTCCGTTTTGATGACGGGTCGTCCGCCTCGCTGCAAGCGCGCTTCATCGCCGATGATACGTCATTGACCGACCATCACCATCCGTCACCGAACAAGCCATGACTTGGCCGACCGTGGGACCCACGACAATAAGCAGCTTTCGGGCGCTGGCCGCCGGAGCAGTGTTCGGCATGACGCTGGCGATGGGAGGCTGCTCCGAGTCCAACCTTGACCCGAATGCCGAATATTCGGCGGCCTCCGCGCAAGTCGCCTACACCACATGGAGAGCATCAGATGCCCACCGACAATGAAGTCCGCGAACGCCAGCAAATGCGCAACAGGGTCACTGTGATCCTTCTGGTCCTCTTTGTCGCGATCGTCTTCGCGCTCAGCTTCAGCCATGTGCTCAAGGAGCAACCGCCCGCGAAGAAGACGACGCTTGTCGAGGAGCCCGCAATCGAAGCCTTGGCGGCAACATGAACGGTGTGAAGCAGACACCAAAGACCGCCAGCGCGTGGGGACCGCTCTTCGCGGCGTGGATGGTCGCGCTCGCGGCGACCTTGGGGGCACTGTTCATCGGTGAGGTCATGGGGCAGACGCCCTGTGTACTCTGCTGGTATCAGCGTGTGTTCATGTTCCCCCTCGCCATCGTGTTGGGCATAGCCTCGTTTCGCGACGACACCCGTGTCTGGCTTTATGCCGGCCCTCTCGCCCTGGTCGGCTTCTTGATCGCCGCCTATCACAGCCTTCTCTATTTCGGTTTCATCGCCGAGGCGCTCAAACCATGTGGCAAGGGGCCATCATGCTCCGACGCGGCAATGACCATTCTGGGCCTGCCCATCCCCTTGCTTTCGCTGGCAGCCTTCGCCGCCATTCTGGGCCTGTTGGCCCTCACTCATCAAAGGAACCACTCATGAACAGGCGTCTCCTGGTGTTCGTCGTGGCAGTCGCCGCGATTTTGACCTTCGTGGTGGGCGGATACATATATGCCTATGTCAGGATGCTTCAAACACCTACGTCCGCTACCACTTCGGCTGCTGAAACTTCCCTTGTGAGAGCTCATTCGCCCGTAATTGGAAAGGTCGACGCCCCGGTCACCATCGTCGAATTTCTCGATCCGTCATGCGAAGCGTGCCGCGCATTCTTCCCGATCGTCAAAGACGTCCTGGCGCAATATCCTGACGATGTTCGCCTTGTCGTCCGATATGCCGCTTTTCATCAGGGATCGGACGATGCGGTCAGGATCATTGAGGCCTCGCGCAAGCAAGGCAAGTTCGAAGAGGTTCTCGCGGCGCTCTTCGATAACCAAGAACTATGGGCAGCCCACGGCGCTCCGGATATCAAGAAGGCCTGGGAAATCGCGCATGGTCAGAAAGTCGAGGGCATGCAGGCCAGGCTCGACAGCGTCACGCCGGAAATCGACGCCATCCTCAAACAGGACGCCGCCGATGTCGCCGCGAACAAGGTTGAACAGACTCCCACGTTCTTCGTCAACGGAGCGCCATTGATCGATTTCAGCGAAGAGGGCTTCAGGACATTGGTCAAGCGCCAGGTCGAAGCTGCCCGCAGCGGCTCTAAGACGTGAGGTCCATGATGAAGCGCGCCTTGATTCCCATTGTCCTCCTCCTGACGGCCTGCGCCAAACCGCCGGAGGACATTGTCGCCACCGCAGTTCCGGTCGATCCCTATATCCGAAAGAGCTGCGTTGAGTTGGCGGCGCTGCAGATGGAAAGGCAACAAGCCCTGACTGAGCTGGAAGCGCGGCAGCGCGCCACGGCCCAGGAAGACCGGGATGCGATGTGGGCTGTCCATATCCCGATGGCCAGCATCCGAGGCGGTGACAAGGAGAAGGACATCGCCTCGGCAAAAGGCGAGCTTCAGGCTATTGCGTCAGCCAGTCGATCGGGTGGCTGCACGTCCTAGCCTTAGGCACGGCCATCGATATCGGGTCCATCGAACCGACACGAATATTCGCTAGGGATGACTCGTTGTTTGGAGGGGGCGACGACATGCGTGGCGGACGCCCCATTCCACGGCGTCGAACAAGGACAGGAGTGACAACCTCGTGGCGACATTCAATCTCACCAAAGGCCAATCGTTTCGGATCAAAAAGGACATCCAGCTTGTCCACTCGGGCCTCGTCTGGGAATCGCCCGAGGAGGGCGGCCCCACTTTCGATCTCGACGTCCACTGCTTCGCGCTGATCCATACCGGCGGCGACCGCACTCGGGCCCGGCTCTACAACTTCGGCTCCCATGCCCTCTGCTATGCCTTCGTGCGGGGGCCCGGCAATCTCGACGGTTCCCTGAACAAGCGGCCTGACGGCTCGTTCGAGACTGACGACGGTTCGATGTGGCACCAGCGAGACGACCGCACCGGGCGCGGCGTGGTGGAGGCCGATGATGATGGCGACGGTGGCCATCATGACGAGGGTTTCCGCGAAGAATTCAAGATCGTGCTGGCAAAGCTGCCGTCCGATGTCGTGGAACTGGCGGTATGGGGCACAATCCACGACGCAGACAAGAAGCGGCAGGATTTCGGGGGAGTGAAAAACGCCTATATCGAAGTCTGCGACATGGCCGACGTCGAGCTGTGCCGCTACCAGCTGACGCAGGAATTCGCCGGCAAGACGACGATCCATGTCGCCTCGTTCCTCAAACAGTCTGATGGCTCCTGGGAATTCCAGGCCGTCGGGGCGGCGACCAGCGAAGGCCTCGGCGAGGTCATCGAAGCCTACCTCCGCTAAACGTCCGAATCCCCCTCAACTCACATTGACAGGATGAACCGAATGACGACCTTCAGACTTGAGAAGCCGGAAGAGGAAGTCCGCCGCGTGGGCTTCGTTCTGCAGAAGCAGGGCATCCACGAGCGCATCCCCGCCCAGGTTGGCCTCAACATCGACGTGTCGGGATCGATGCAGAACCTGTTCTCGAACGGGATCGTCCAGTCGGCGCTGGAACGCGTCCTTCCCGTCGCACTCTATTTCGACGACGACGGCCGGATCGACACATGGGTGTTTTCGGGCGACGCCAACATGGCCGCGATCACACAGGCGACCGCATACAATTACAAAGACTATGTCCGGCGCGAGATCACGGACAACCGCGGCCTGGACGGCATCCTCTGGGGCGGCACGAACTACGGCCCGGTCATCCGGTCCAATCTGCTCACCTATGGCCTGCTCGAAGTCCATGAACCCAAAGGGTTTCTTGGCATGATCTTCGGCAGGAAACGCGATGTTCTCGGCGAGGAAACGCGGTCGGGCATTCCGGCGATCAACTATTTCCTCACTGATGGCGAGAACTCCGACATCGAGAATGCGTGGAACCTGCTGGAACAGGCCGAGCATGCCGAATCCCAAATCTATTACATCATGGTGGGCATCGGTCCGAGCGACTTCACATTCCTCAGGAAGGCCGCGGAGGCGTTCCCCAATGTCGGCTTCGTCAGCGTCGAGGACCTCGGCAGCTTTGTGGGCAGCGACGACGCCTATGAGAAGCTCCTGCCCGCCGAATTGTGCTCGTGGCTCAAACATGAACATGAAGATGAGGACGACGACCATCCTTGACCCCAGTCAGCGTGTTTCCCCGGGAACAGCTTGAGATAGGGTGTCGTGCCAATACGGTTTGTATTGAGGGTTCATTTGAAAGCCGGCCCTTCGAAAATCTCCCGAGAGTGTGTGGCGCGTATTTGCCACGCCGCGGACCTGGCCCTTTCATGGTGGGCCAGGTTTTTGCGTTATAGATAGCGCTGCAGTTCGGCCGACGCCTCCCTGTAGTAATTGCTGAACTCGGCCGCCTTGGCACTGCCTCCAGTGCGCTCCAGCCAGTCCTGAAGCACAGGCTGCTGAGCCCGGGCGAAAGCACTGAGGTCGAGATTGCGGTCATATCGAAGATAAGAGACGAAGCTCGCGACGACACGCCCCATCGGTGTCGTTCCGGCAGCTTTTGCCACTCTGGCGGTCATCACGGGGGAATGCTTCAACAGCAGGTCGACGTAGCGCCGGATCGCCTGCCCCTGATCCATAAGTTCGCTACGCTCGATATCGAAGTCTTCGCGATCAACGATGTGCTGATTGCGATACACGACTGGCGCGGCATCCGAGATGTCACACAGCCAGCCACCCCTTGGCTGAAGGAGATCGGCTTGGAACTCCTCGTCCTTGTAGGCGTAGAACGGCATCGTGCGACAGCGGATGGGCTTGGTCGCATGGATGCCGCACAGATTGTCCGGCGTGAGCTGCGGGCAAGGCATGGACGGAGGCACGAAGGATACGGGCGACACGAGCAATTGCATGCGCTTCTTCGGCGGCAAGATGACACTAGCTCCGATCTTCTCCAGGACTGACTGGCCACGCGTCCCGGGTTTGACGGGCGTGATCATCATTGCGAGCGGAAAGCGATCGGCCATGTCGACGGCCTCCCGCACGGTCAGGGGGACGAGCCCATTGCAGCAGAGTCCGCACGCCGTGCAGGCGAACCGTCGTTCTGACATCGTCAGGCTCCACAGCACTTTTTGAATTTCTTTCCCGATCCGCAGGGGCAAGGGTCGTTTCGGCCGACCTTCAGCACGCGGACCGGAGGGGACTTGGGATTCACCTCGCTGTGGTCATAGCGCCACTCGCCGTCAACTCTCACGAAGCTCGCGAGCTCGAACTGGGAAAGTTCTCGCCCGCCATTGCGGTAGCGGAAGGAGAATTTCACAGAGCCCGTGTCGTCTCCCCGTTGTCCGCCATCGGTCTCCATAATCTCGAGGCCGATCCATTCGGTGCCCGGAAGGGACGCCTCCATGTCGACCCGGTTGAAGGAGTCCATGGCGTGATCTGTGTTGGTTCGCTCGATGTAATCGAGATTTCCCACGGTGAACGCGACATACCGGGACCGCATGAGCGCCTCCGCGGTCTTGGCCGGCTCTCCATTGATGAGCGGTCCGCAGCAGGTATCGAAGTCTTGGTCGGAGCCACAGGCGCAGGCAGTCATAGGCGGTCCTTTCTTTGGCACAATCATCTGAGGGGAAGTTTCGAACGCAGACGTTGCAGGGCGCGATAGAGCACAGGGCGCTCCTTCACGAACCGCTTGAGGCTGGTTGCCGCCCGGCTCACTTGCATCGCGGCATTTCCCGTGGCCCCGATCGGCATCACCATGTCGAACTGGGGAGTCTCGACGTTGCACCATCGCCTCTTGTGCGGCTGGTCGCCGATGCCGAAGTCGAAAATGCGGAAACGCGCCTTGCAGAGCCGCTCGACGATCAAATGGTAGAGAAATTCGCCAGGGCTCGCTCCTGGGACCGCACTCTCATCGACGGACCCGAATTGGCTGATCGCGTAGGCTCCCTTCGTCGAAATCCCCGCGATGGCGATTGGCTGCCCCGCCGGACCCTTCAGACGCAGTACATGCAGGCGCAGTATGTGGCCGCCATCGGCTTCAGGCGATATCACGAGGCGGTTGAAGAACGACTTCGTCGACGGATCGGCGAAGACATTCGGCAGACCAGCGGCCCTGAAGCGGGCTTCCTTCTGCGCAAAGAACTGGTTGAGCACAACCGATGCCGATAGCGGATCGGTGATTTCTTCATAGTGCCAGCCTCCCGCCGCATCGAATTTGCGCCAGGATGCCCGAAAGACCTTCATCCTCTTCGCCCTGTCGAGTTGGGCGATGGTCGATGACGTGTCGTCGGCGAGTTCGAGCTGAAACGACGAGTTCACGCTCGGGACGCGCGACAGACCCAAGAGGACATTATCCTGGCCACCCCACGCCAACGCAGTCTTGTCGAATTGAAGTAGATCGGCATGGTCGGCGAGCTCCTGTAAAATCGAGTTGAGAAACTCCTCTGGATCAAATCCGCGCTCGATATGGGCGACCGCGGTGTTGAGATTGCTGAAGCGGGTTCCGAGTGGCCTTGCGGTTCTCCCTAAACCACCTGATGCGATTTCCAACGGAAGAATGATCCGGCTGCCGCCCTGAACATGTTCGACGACCAAGGTCTCGGCGTTAGTCGCCTCTTTCCAGGCGCGGCACCACGCCGTAGTCTGGTGGACCGATACGGACGGGAGCTTCTCCATTTCGGCCCATGTCCCGGATATCAATCCGATTTCCTTATGAACGGTGGTTGACATGGGCGACCTCAGCCAGACTGCCCGGGGTTCATCATCTCGTTCTCAACGGCGTCGATCGACGGCCGCTCGTAGGAGGAGATAGTCTTGCGGCCATACTCCAGCGCGACCTGCGGTACAGAGCCGTTCATGTAGGCGATAAGCGTCTGCTTCACGATCACGTAAAGGCGGTTCTGCTTCGTCCTCACCGCCTTGATCATCGAGCAGAGCGGATTGACGATGCAGTACGACACCAGGATGCCAGTGAAGGTGCCGACCAGAGCCGCGCCGATCAGCTCGCCAAGTACCTCCGGCGGCTCAGTGATCGCGCCCATGGCATGGATGACGCCGAGAACCGCGGCGACGATGCCGATGGCCGGGAAGGCGTCACCCATCGACTGGATGGCATGCAGCGACTTGAGCTTGTCGTGGGAGATCGTCTCGATCTCCTCGTCCATCAGCGCCTCGATTTCGTGGCTGCGGGCATTGCCGATGATGATCAGACGCACATAGTCGCAGATGAATGCCGTCAACTCCGTGTTCTTGAGAACCGAGGGTGCGGTCTGGAAGATCGAGGATTCTTTCGGATTGTCGATATGCGCTTCGATCTCGTTTCGCGACTTGGTGCGCAGGTCTCTCATCAATCCGTAGAGGACCCCAAGCGTGTCGAGATAATTTCGCTCCTTGGGGACCTTGTAGGCGAAGGCCTCGCCGAGGGCCTTTCCTGCGTCCTTGATCACTTTGAGCGGATATCCCGCTACGAAGGCCCCAAGGCCGGCCCCGAGGATGACGATGAATTCGTAGGGTTGCCAGAGAACATTCAGATGCCCTCCGCTCGCCATGAAGCTTCCGATTATGCAGCCGAATACGATGACCAGTCCGATGATGATGTTCACTTGAGGGTGTCCCTGAAATTTCGATTGGACGGGACGCATGGCAGACATGCGATCCGGTCTCTTCAGGCGAACGGTGTCAACTGCGCCATCTCTCACGGCAGAGCCGGTGGCGGCGCGGTCATTGTTCGCTGGTGAAGTGCCGCATGGCGGCTGACGTCAGGCGATTGCCGACGTCTTCGGGGGGCGGTCGATGGAGCTGGGGCGGTTGGTCACGACATCGGACGAAAGCGCGATCGCCCATGCGGCACGGTTGATCGAAATGTCCATGCCTGCCGCGCTCGTTCCAGTCGGCAGGTCATGTGCGTGGTCCGCCGAGTTATGACCATGTCGGTGCTGGACTCCGCCCTTTGCGAAGTGAGGTCCGGCTTGGTTCTGTTCGAGGTCGTCGTGGTCGATTGCCGTGATGATCGCAACATGCCCGGGCACAGAACCTGCGCTCGACGAGGGTGATGGAAGCGGCACGAGCAAAATAGCGATGATCGTCGCGAGGATCGCGACTGCTCTTTGCCATTTGCTTCCAAATTGTCTCAGCATCAATGCCAAACTATGTGCGGCTGTCCAACGCGTCGAAACCGGATAGTCTCGAATCACGCATTGATTATTCCACATGTCGCAGACGAACACAAATGTGGCTGCCTGCCTCGGAGCGTATTCCCTGTGGGTGGAGCACCCCTGCGGTGTATTTTAGTCGGGAGAGGTGTGAGGCTTGATGGCAGCTTTGGGCCAAGAAGAGCCCTGCCCTAAAGTCACGGATGCGCCAACACCGGTCATCGAACGAAGCTCCTTTGACTTAGGAGAGCCGGTAGTGCAGCCGCACACAGCCTTTGTCGAGCGTCTTTGCGCTGATCAGCTTCGGGGTTAATCTGAAGCCAGTCGGTGGGAAAAGAGGACGACCACCGCCAAGCAACTCGGGGATGATGTAGATCTCGATTTCGTCGAGCGCGCCACGTTCCATGAACGCCATCTGCAGCATGCCTCCGCCCAGCATCCAGACATCACCATCATCGAGCTTTCGAAGCTCGGCTATCAGGTCGTCCACATTGTCTTTGATCTCAAGCGAGCCTTTGGGGTTTTCGATAGGTCGCGACGTAACAACGACGACCCGCTGGTCGCCATATGGCCAAGGTGCGGGATCTTTTGCTAAGAAGTCGTAGGTGCCGCGACCCATTACGACTGTGCGAATGCTCTTCACGAAGATCCGGTAATCATGCGCGCCCAGATCCATTTCGTCGTACTTGAACAGCCAGTCGAGTTTGTCGTTCTCGTCTGCGATGAAGCCGTCCAGACTCGTTGCTATGTACCCAACAATCTTGGCCATCAAAGCCTCCTTGATTTATAACCGAATGCACGTTTATATATCGCTATGACGAGACGCAAGACAATTCCGGATGAACAGGTTCTTGACACCTTGTTCGAGCTGATGATGAAGACAGGACCTGATGGCTTGACTTTTGCGCGTGCTGCCAAGGCTTCAGGCTTGTCTGCGGCGACACTGGTGCAGCGCTACGGCAACCGTGAGCGCATGGTCGAGGCAATCCTTCTTCAGGCCTGGGACCGCTTGGATGCTCAGACGGAAGCCGCAGACGATGAGGAGGATCTGTCGCCTGAGGGAGCCATCAAGCTTCTACTGCGGTTGATGTCTCCCAATATGGCCGAGCGTGACGCCACTGACGGGCTTCTTCTGCTTCGAGAAGATATACGGAACCCAAGACTTCGCGAAAGGGGCGCAGCGTGGGGACGCGCATTAGTCTCGGCACTGGGGCGACGGCTGTGTTCGGACCCGCAGGAGGCGAATATTCTGGGCTGGCAGATGGCCGCTCTCTGGCAGGGCGCGCACACTTGGTGGGCGTTCGATCAGACGGTGCCCGCAGATCGTGCGATCCGGCAGACTCTGGAGGCTTGGCTGCAACGGCGTTGACAGCTGGCCCCGCAAGACATTCAACGGCGGTGGTTTTTGCTGACAAGTTGCCCCAGAGCGGCAGGCCTTAGAAAGCAGCCGCGGCAACATTAACGGCGACAAAGCGCCATTAGCGGTCATCCCTCTCAGATCGACAGGAACAAAGGGCGGCTCGAGCCGCCCCCCAAGGTCACTCAGCGGGTGCCATCGCGTCCTTGCCGCTGCGGAGGCCGGCCAGCGCCAGCGCGGCTCCGGCGGCAGCTACGATAGCCGCTCCGGAGAACGCGGCTTTGAAGCCGGAGAGAAGGTCCGCCACATCCGCCGGGCCCGACTGATAGGCGGCCGCCACAGCCACCATCGCGGCAAGGCCCACTGCCGATCCCACCTGGTAGGTCGTGTTGATCAGGCCGGAAGCCAGTCCGGTCTCCTCCGGCCTCGCGCCCGAGACGCCGACCATCGTCGCCGGAATGTACGCGAGCGACATGCCGAACGCCGCGAGCAGAGAGGCTGGGAGGACGTCGGCCAGGAAGTCCCCGTGGGCGGGCAGGCGTGAAAGCATGACCAGCGCGGCCGCCATGACCGCGAGACCCAGAACGAGGTTGGTCTTTGGCCCGAGGAGCGCGATGAACTTAGCCGAAAAGCCCACCATCAGGACCATGATGGCCACCGTCATAGGCACCAATGCCAATCCCCCCTCCCATGCGGAGAAGCCGAGCGTCTGTTGGAGATAGAGGTTGAGGTAGAACCAGAGCGGAATCCACGCGGCCCCCAGAAGCGCCATGAGCACGTTGCCGACCGCGAGGTTCGGGGTCCGGAAGATGTTCAGCGGCAACAACGGCTCGGTGCGGGCGGCCTGGACGAGCACGAACACCACGAGCAACGCGGCAGCACCGCCGAGTTCGGCCAATGTCGCCGTCGAGGTCCATTGCCCGGGTCCAGTCGTGACGATCGCGTAGACGGCGAGGATCAGGGCGGCTGTGATGAGGACCGCGCCGATCCAGTCGACACCGCCTTCAGAGACCGCGCTCTTGCTCAGTACCGCCGGGCTTGCGGCCAGGACGATCAGACCAAACGGGACGTTGATCAGGAAGGTCCACTCCCAGCTCATCCACTGGGTGATGACGCCGCCGAAGAAGACCCCGGCCGTGCCGCCCGCGGCCGCCGAAGCGCCCCAAAAGGCGAAGGCCCTGCCGAGTTCCGCTCCGTTGTGGCCGAAGAGACCGACGAGGATGGTCATGGCCGACGGCGCGATCAGCGCGGCTCCGAGCCCCTGGAGCGCGCGGCCGGAAAGCAGGACCTCCTGCGACGTTGCGAGACCCGCAACAAGCGAGCCGACCGTGAGCACCGCGAAGCCGAGCATGAACAGACGCCGCGCGCCGAACAGGTCGCTGAGACGTCCGCCGAGAAGCAGCAGGCCGCCGAAGACGATCACGTAGGCGTTGAATATCCACGATAGCCCTTCAGCGCTGAAGCCGAGATGCGTTTGGATCGCCGGCAAAGCGATCCCGATGATGGAGGTGTCGAGGATGACGATGAACTGGGCGGCGCATAGGAGCGAAAGCGCCCACCACCGCCTTGGGTCAGGTGTCGTGATTGACATGTCGAAGTTCCTTCAAGAAGCGGAAATCCCGGGAGCGAAGCCCGGGACCGCACGCCATCGCGCGGTCGACATCGAGTTCTAGTGTTTCCAACGCTCGCAAGGTCAAGAGGGTTTTACGGCCTGACGCGGGAGTCGGAGCCCACCGCGTGGGCTGGCAGGTCGGCGGCGTCCTCGTCGCCCCGGCCCCACTTCACGGTCACGTCGCTTTCCAGCACCGCCCGGCACGCTAGGATGAATCCCGCGGCCTTCTCTTCCTCGGTCAGCGAGAATCTGGTGTGGGGCAGCAGGGTCACGGACCCGCCCGCGAGCCGCGACTTGCAGGCACCGCAACGCCCCGATCGGCATCTGTGGGGGTAATCGACGCCGGACGCGAGCGCGGCGGCGAGCAAGGTCTGGTCCGGCCTCACCGCAATGGTGCGGCCGGCTTGCGGCATGTACGCGGTAAAGCCGCCCGTGGGCTTCGCGCTTTCGACGTGATGCTGATTCATTCGATGCTTCCTTCAGTTGGACGGCGGGATTGCCATCGAGCGGAAGGATGCTGTTTTCAAGCGTTGGAAGGTCAAGCCCGTGGTGCTCACCGGTGTCGGGCGGGCGTCGAGAAGCGTCCCCGCTTCATTCCGGTTTGGCGTCGCACTCGGCCGGAGTCTTCCTGGTCTGCTCCATGAGCTTGATCTCGAGCCAGAAGATCGTGCGCCCGACCTTCTCCAACGGGTGGTCCCCGCTCTGTCTGCACTGCGGCGAGGCGGCCGCGTTCGCCGTCTCGGTGTCTCGTGTCGTACAGGACGTCGCCGCCAGCAGAACAAGAGCGGCGCAGGCGAGCTTGGCAAAAGGCATACAGACCTCCATTCGTGCGCTGCATATCGAGCGCCCCTTGGACTGTTATCGAATTCGATCAACCGATCCTAGCCGCCCGAAGCCGCAAGGCGTTGGCGATCACGCTGACCGACGACAGAGCCATCGCGGCCGCCGCGATGATCGGAGACAGAAGGAGACCGAACGCCGGATAGAGCACGCCCGCAGCGACCGGAACCCCGGCCGCGTTGTAGACGAAGGCGAAGAACAGGTTCTGCCGGATGTTGTTCATGGTCGCGCGCGACAGCTCCCGGGCCTTGACCAGCCCCTGCAGGTCGCCCTTGAGCAGGGTCACTCCCGCGCTCTCGATGGCGACGTCAGTTCCCGTGCCCATGGCGACCCCGACGTCGGCGGCGGCAAGCGCAGGCGCGTCGTTGACGCCGTCCCCCGCCATGGCGACGACCCGGCCCTGCGACCGCAAGCGCTTGACGATCTCGCTCTTGTTTTCAGGCAGGACTTCGGCCTCGACTTCCGCGATCCCGAGCCGCTGGGCGACCGCGAGCGCTGTCGTCCTGTTGTCGCCCGTGAGCATGACGACGCGGATGCCTGCATCGCGCAGAGCTTGAAGGGCGGCGGGGGTCGTCTCCTTGACCGGGTCGGCGATCGCGAGCAATCCGGCGACCTTGCCGTCGACCGCCATGAAGATGACGGTCGCGCCTTCTCCCCGGAGGTGTTCGGCATCGGAGGCGAACTCCCTGACATCGACGCCTTCCTCCTCCATGATCCGGTGGCTGCCAAGGACAAGCCGCCTGCCGTCCACGAGACCGACCACGCCCTTGCCGACCGGGCTGTCGAACTCCGACGCTTCGGCCAGCGGAATGCCGCGGTCCGCGGCCGCTTCGACCACGGCGAGCGCGAGCGGATGTTCGCTCGACTTCTCGAGGCTGGCGGCGAGCCGCAGGAACTCGCGCTCGTCGATGCCGGCCACGGTCCTGACGGAAGTCACCTTCGGCCGACCTTCGGTCAGGGTGCCCGTCTTGTCGACCACGAGGGTGTCGACCTTCTCGAAACGTTCGAGCGCCTCCGCGTTCTTGATCAGGACCCCGAGTCCCGCTCCCCTGCCGACGCCGACCATGATCGACATCGGCGTGGCGAGGCCCAACGCGCACGGACAGGCGATGATCAGGACGGCGACCGCGGCGACGAGGCCGTGCGCGAAGCGCGGCTCCGGCCCCCAGACCATCCAGGCGGCGAAGGCGACCAAGGCGATCCCGATGACCACGGGCACGAACCATCCCGAGACCTGGTCGGCCATGCGCTGGATCGGCGCGCGGGAGCGCTGCGCGTTGGCGACCATCTGGACGATCTGCGAGAGCATTGTGTCCCGGCCGACCTTACCCGCCTCCATCAGGAAGCTTCCGGTCTTGTTCATGGTGCCGCCGATCAGCGCCGATCCGGCCTCCTTGGTGACGGGCATGGACTCGCCCGTGATCATCGACTCGTCGACCGAGCTGCGGCCTTCGAGAAGCTTGCCGTCCACGGGGACCTTCTCGCCGGGCCGGACACGGAGCCTGTCGCCGACCACGACCTCCTCAAGCGCGATGTCGCTTTCCGATCCATCCGTGGCGACCCTGCGCGCCATCTTGGGGGCGAGGTCGAGCAGCGCCCGTATAGCTCCGCCCGTCTGCTCGCGGGCGCGGAGCTCGAGGACCTGACCGAGCAGGACAAGGACGGTGATGACGGCCGCCGCCTCGAAATAGACCGGGACCGCGCCGCCCATGCCGCGGAAGGTCTCGGGAAAAGCGCCGGGAGCGATCGCTGCGACCACGCTGTAGAGCCAGGCCACGCCTGTCCCCATGGCGATCAGGGTGAACATGTTGAGGTTCAGCGTCCTGAGCGACTGCCATGCGCGCTCGAAGAACGGCCAGCCCGCCCAGAGTACGACGGGCGTCGCGAGCACGAGCTGAATCCAATTCGAGACCATCGGGTCGACGACCATGTGGAGGTCGACGAGGTGTCCGCCCATCTCGAGCACTAGCACCGGAACCGCGAGCACGAGGCCGATCCAGAAGCGGCGGCGCATGTCGAGATACTCGGCGCTCGGCCCTTGGTCGGCCGTGGCGATCTCCGGCTCCAGCGCCATGCCGCAGATCGGGCAGTTACCCGGCCAGGGCTGCCTGATTTGGGAATGCATCGGGCAGGTGTAGATCGTGCCTTCGGGCACATTACCCCGCGGCGAGGCCTTATGACCGGGATGGTCATGGGACGGGAGGTCGCCGGATTGATGTCCTTCGTAGCGGTGCTGAGCATGGTCGTGATGATGATGCTCATGAGCTTGCCCGTGTTGGGCTTGGCTCTTCGCGGGGCCCTCTCCAGGCAGGTGGTTCCCGTGACCTTCCATGTCATCCTTCGTGCCCACGAGAACCTCCTCCGGTGTTTGAGATATTGCGAGAAAGCCGAATACCGCGACGCACGGTTTCGGCTGCGCGAATTGTTTTCCAAGGCCTGTGCGATCTGGTATGATCGACCACCATACAAGGGAGGCTTCGATGATCACGATCAAGCTCCTGACGGTGACAGTGTTGACGCTCGGTGGAGCGACGGCCGCGCACTGCCAGCCGCCTGCATTCTACTCCGCTCGACTTTCCGACGACCAAACGGTCGGCTTGTTTCTCGAGCATACGATCTCCGCGGCGGAAGCAGGCTTCGACTACGACGTGATGATCGGAGTCGGAAGCGTGAGGTCCGCGGGAAGCGATCTCTATGTCGACCCCTCCGCCCACCCTGCCGCGGTGCGGTGCGTCGAGCCCGCAGTCGTGATGGTCGCGGGGCGGGAATATACGATCGGCAAGCTCGATCCTTCCGACTGGAAGACCGCGCTGTGGAACACGGTCTGCCACGCTCCGATTTCTTGATCTTGGGCGGCTGCGGGCGTTCATGCTTTACCCCGCAGCTATGATGCGTCGATGGTCGGTCGCCTGCGGCAAATAGGCGATGTCGAGGGAAAGCGAGCGGCCGGGAATTTCGACGTTTGCCGCATGCGTCCAAGGCACGTCCGGCGGTGTCGTCGAAAGTCTCGTGAAGACGTCGGCGGAAACCACCAAAGACGCCTGAAACGTCTTGGACACGCTTTGAAGTCTTTGGGCGACGTTGACGGCGTCGCCGACGACGGTAAATTCGGAGTGGCCGCCGGCCTCGAGTACGCCGCCCATGACCGTTCCGACATGCAGGCCGATACCAGCCCACAATGCAGGGAGCCCCTTGACGTCGCTCGTCCGCTTCCAATCCGTCAGCGCCGCGACCAATTCCAGCGTGCAGGCCAGTGCCTTGTCCGCATCATCCGGTCCTGAAGTCACGTGCCCGAATACAGCCATCACTCCGTCGCCCATGTATTTGTCCACCGTCCCGCCATGGCGGGTGATGATCGTGGACGCGATTGCCCGGTAGCGCGACAGCACGTATGTGAGTTCCTTCGAGGTCGCAGATTCGGCGAATGTCGTGAACCCGCGAAGGTCCACGAACATGATCGCTGCGCGCCGCCGCTCCATCCGCAGCGCCGGACTGGCGTCCTCGATCTGGGAAACCACCTGCGGAGAGAAGAACCGGGCCAGGTTGTTGCGCCTGCGCGCCGACGCCTCCGCATGTTCCCGCGTCTGTCCGTGATCCCTTGCCACTACATAGACGGCGAAAGCCGTGAACCCGAAGCTCGCGGCGAGGCCGAGGTCCCGGTTGAGGAACGCTCTGATCACGGCAGCGGGCTCCGTGCCCTCGTGGCGGATCGCCATTGCCGCCAAGAATCCGATCCATGACAGAATGACGATCGACGAGAAGACGAGGACCAGTTTGCGGTCCGATGAGAGGCCGACGTGGTTCAGAAGGATGAAGGCGACCACGAGGCCCGTCGTGGTGAGGCTATGGGTGTGATCGACGGGAGCCTGGAGGAGCTGGGCATAGAGCACAAGCGCCACGGCCAGCGCGTCGAGCGCGACGAACCCAGTTCGCATCCACCGGGAATCCAATCCGAACAGAACCGTCAGCGCGGAAGCCGCACTGACGGCAAGATAGGCAACGATCACGGCGGTCTGGATGGACGCGCCGTGATCGGCCCCGAGCACGAGGTTGCCGATCAGAATCGCGAGCGCGACGAAGCGGAGCAGTTCGACCCGTAGTCCTCCAGGCGGTCGTTGCCGCGCCTCGTCCGCGAGTTCCGTCACGGCGTTCCTCCGGTCACTTCACGTAATAGATTGTGGTGCCGGACATCGTGCTCCTGGAACCGATGACGTTCTTGACGGTCACGTGATGGGAGCGCAACTCGTCAGCGATGGCGGGATTGGCCGCGATCACTGCCTGAAGCTGCTGGACGTAGTCGTCGGTCGCCCGACGCAGGACTTCGGCCTTCTCGGGCTTGTTGAGCTTCTCGACATACCGGATCGTGAAGCCCTCGGGCGGGTGGTACGCCTTGTTGCCAGAGAGGTCGTTCGCTATAGAGGGGGTCGCGCCCATCAGGAACGCGAGGCCGGCCAGGGTCGTGACTGTCTTCTTCATGGTCTTGTCCTTTTCTGACTGGTGCTCCGCGTCAGCGGAGGCGGTGCCTGGTGGAATGTCCGTTCCTCTAGGCACCTCGCACGGAGACCGACGGTGACGAACCGTCGGTTGGTCGACTTCTCTCCAAGCCGCCGCCGTCGCGGCCGGCGCCCTCCACTTCCCGGCACTGGAGACCGGGAAGCCGCTTACCCGCGGACGCGGATCACTTGACTTCGGTGACGGTGAGCTTGCCGTTGACACGGTCGGCGACGAACTCGATGTCCGAGCCTTCCTTGAGCTTCGCGGCGTCGACGCCGTCGCCGATCCTGAACACCATGGTCATCGCGGGCATCTCGAGGTTCTTGAGTTCCTCGTGGATGATCGTGACCTTTCCGGCCTTCTCGTCGAGCTTCTTGATCTTGCCCTTGGTGAATTCGGCCGCGAAGGCGGTCCCGGCGAGCGCCATCGCGAGGCTGGCGGCGACCGCCAGATTGATGATTTTGCGCATTCTTGTGCTCCTTTCTTGGGGTTACTTCTTCGCCGTGACGTCGACGGCTCCATGCATGCCCGCCTCGTAATGGCCAGGGATCAGGCAGGCGAAGGTAAGCGTTCCGGATTTGGTGAACTTCCAGATGATCTCGCCCGTCTTGCCGGGTGCGAGGCGCACGGAGTTCGGGTCGTCGTGTTCCATCTCGGGGAACTTCTCCATGACCTTCTTGTGCTCCATGATCTCGTCCTGGGTATCGAGGACGAATTCGTGGTCGGTCTCGCCGCCGTTGCGGATGGCGAAGCGAACGGTCTGTCCTTCCTTCACCGTCACCGAGGCGGGCATGTAGAGCATCTTGCCGTCCTCGGTCTCTTTCATGGTGACCTGGATGGTCTGGGTGACCTTCGCCTTCTTGCCGGGCTCACCCGCGAGGGAGTCGCCGGGGTGCCCGCCTTCGTGGCTGCCTGAGGCGAGCGCCGTCGTTCCGAGCGCCGCAAGCGCGATTGCCATGAGATATGTCTTCATCGTGTTTCCTTTCACTGATGGTTGTCGTGGGATTGCTTGACGGCGTCCTTGGCGGGCACCATCGTTTTGGAGTCAGCGGCCTTGACGGGATCAGGGAGGGAGCCCGTCCATTCCCAGGCCTGGGTTCCGGGCGGGTTTTCGTACCAGCCGGGATCGCTGTAATCGTCCGCCGAGATGCCCTCGCGGACCTTCACCACCGAGAACATGCCGCCCATCTCGATCGGGCCATGCGGACCCCAGCCGGTCATCATCGGCACGGTGTTCTCGGGGATTTCCATTTCCATCTCGCCCATGTCGGCCATGCCCTTGGTTCCCATGGGCATGTATTCCGGCTGGACCTTGCGAATTTTCTGGGCGACCTTGCTCTTGTCGACGCCGATGAAGGTGGGCACGTCATGGCCCATTGCGTTCATCGTGTGATGCGACTTGTGGCAATGGACCGCCCAGTCGCCGAGATATTTGGCGTCGAACTCGTAGGCCCGCATGGCACCGACGGGGATGTCGATAGAAACTTCCGGCCACCGAGCCTCGGGCCGTACCCACCCGCCGTCCGTGCAGGTGACCTCGAAGTCGTAGCCATGCATGTGGATCGGATGGTTGGTCATCGTGAGATTGCCGACGCGCACCCGCACGCGGTCATCCTTGGAGACGACGAGAGGGTCGATCCCTGGAAACACCCGGCTGTTCCAGGTCCAGAGATTGAAGTCCGTCATCGTCATCACTTTGGGCACGCGCGTCCCGGGATCGATGTCGTAGCCGGAGAGCAGGAATGCGAAGTCCCGGTCGACGGGCATGAACTTCGGGTCCTTGGGATGGATGATGAAGAGGCCCATCATGCCCATCGCCATCTGCACCATCTCGTCGGAATGCGGGTGGTACATGAAGGTGCCCGATTTCACGAGATCGAACTCGTAGACAAAGGTCTTGCCGACCGGGATATGCGGCTGACTCAGCCCGCCGACGCCATCCATGCCAGAGGGCAGGATCATGCCGTGCCAGTGGACGGTCGTGTGCTCCGGCAGCTTGTTGGTGACAAAGATGCGAACGCGGTCGCCCTCGACCGCCTCGATCGTTGGACCGGGCGACTGACCGTTGTAGCCCCATAGATAGGCGGTCATGCCTTCCGCCATCTCGCGCTCGACGGGTTCCGCCACAAGGTGGAACTCCTTGACGCCGTTGTTCATTCGGAAGGGAGCCGTCCAGCCGTTGAGGGTGACCACGGGCTGGTAGTCACGTCCGGACTTCGGATGGAGCGGTCCCTGCGTCGAGGCCTTGTCCATCAGGGCTGCTTCAGGCAGACCCATGTTGGTCGTGGCCGCCCAGGCGGAGCTGGAGACCATGGCGGCCCCCGCTCCGAGTATCTGTCTTCTTGAAAACATCGTCGTTCCTTTCTAGTGCCCGCCGCCTTCATTCGAAGGCGCTGACGAAGCGGACTCCGCTGGGGTCGAACCTGCGCCGCCGCCGTAGATGGCCGCCGTCAAGTTCGCCGCCGCGAGCCAGAAGTCGCGCTTGGCGTTGATGGAGAGTTGGGTGGCGTTCACCTTGTCACGGGTGTCGGCGAGCAGCTCGAACGTGTTGGTGATCATGCCGTTGTAGGAGAGCAGCGACTGCTGCTCGATCGTCGACCTGAGCGGCACCAGGCTGTTGCGGTAGTGACGGGCGATGTCGTAGCTCGACCGATAGGCCTCGTAGGCAGACCGCGATTCCGAGCGGACATTGACCGCCTTCTCCGCGAGCTGGTTGGCCGCCCGCATATAGGCGAGCTCGGCCTTGCGCATCCGCGCCTTGCCGCTGTCGAAGATCGGGATGACGAATTCCAGTTCCTTGGAATAGGTCGTGTCCTTCTTGATCTTGCCGTCCTCTTTCTCGCGCTCGGTCTCGAAGCCCGACACGATCTCGAGATCGGTGACGAAGCGGGTCGCCTCGGTCAGCCCGTAGGATTTGGCGTTTGCTTCGAGCTCCAGCTTGGCGACCTGGAGGTCGACCCGGTTGGCGAGCGCCTGGGCCTCGATCACATCGTTGGTGATCAGTTTCTTGGGCAAAGACGGCAGACGGTTCGGCAGTTTGTAGGCGACGTCGTCGCCCCACAGCCCCATCAGGCGCGTGAGCTCTTCCTTCGCCAGCCTTTCTGCGAGCCGAGCTTGCGCCGTCTGACCAGCGATCTCGGCGTTGAAGGCGTGCTCTCTGGCCTGGGAGGCCTTGGTCAACGATCCGGCCCGGCCCAACTCCATAGCGAGCTCCGACGCCGCGTCAGCGGTGATCTGGGCTTGGCCGAGCTGGATGACGGCCTCGCGTGCCGCGACCGCGTTCACCCAGGCCCGACGGGTGTTGGCCGCCAATTCCAAGGTCTTCAGCGCGGCGTTGAGCTGCGCCTGTTCGAAGCGGACCTTCGCCACCTTGATGGTCTTGTCCCGCGTGGCCAGCGCCAGCAGGTTGACGGCGAGCGTGCCCTCGATCGCACGGTAGGCTTCGAGACCGGGCGTGCCGATGCCTGTCAGACCGACCGCCACCGTCGGATTGACGAGAAGCGTAGACTGCCAGACATCGGCCCCGGCGTCCCCGAGGTCGGCGTAAGCCGCCTGAAGCCCCTTGTTGTTGAGAAGAGCGATCTGGACCGCCGTTTCGGCATCGATCGTCTTCGATTGCGCGAGAAGCGTCTTGACGCGCGCTCCGACCTGTTCGGCCTCGCCCCGGCTCTGTATCCACACGGTTTCCTTGGCGAGAACCGCGCTTTTGCTCTGCGCCGACGAAAATCCGGCGTCGATGGCCATGAATTCGTTGGACGCGCATCCGCCCAGAACGAGCACGGCTAGGAGCGCGCCCGACATGAAAAGTCCCCTCATGACTGGTCACCTCCCTCGGAGGCGGCGTCGTCATTCAGCTTCTTCCACGGCTTGGGGTCGACGGGGTCGCGGTGCAAGTAGCCCGCGATCGGGTTATGGTGGTGCGACGAGACGATTTCGGCGCTTGGGTCCGAAGGGTCTCTGGAGGCGGTCACCTCCGATGGATAGGTGGACGCGCATCCGCCGAGGAATAACGGCAGGATGGCCACCGACAACAGGTGTCTCATTGTGGAATCCGGGCATGGGTTTGATCGGGGCGCGTCCGGAAGACGAACTACGCCCGGCGTACCGCATCAGCGGCTTTCGATCATGCGCGGATACTGGGGGGACGGTGCAGGCTGGAGAGCTGCCCGTGGACGAAGCCGTCGTTCAGGAAGACGATGACGGATTCATTGCGGGGGGACCCGTAGGCGGGCGCATCGGCCATGATGGCCAGGCTGATGCAGAAATCGGAGCAGCAGTTCTGCTTGTCCTGCTTCTGGTCATGCTTTGCGACGTCTGTGGTGACGCCTTGGCCGTGATGATCGGATGCGCCCATCGACGCATGGTCGGCGTGGTCGTCCTGCAGGCTGACGACGGTCGCGGACACCTCAGCGCCATGCATGGCGAAGGTGGCGTTGGGCAACGTGTAAAGCGCCAGCGATGCCACCACCGCCAAGCGAACCAGAACCAGCATTTTCAAGAATGCGATTCGAACCACGTTTCCCATTTCCTCTGGATAACACACCAAGCTAGCCTGTCAATTTAGACCGAATGTTGGCGGCCGACTCCGATGCGTCTTCTTTCAGTCGAGGGTTAATACGATGGCAATCATGTCCAAAGCTTATCCTATCGACCATTCCGCGACGCTAAACCTTGTCAGCGTGACAAGGTCAACAGGGGTTCAGGAATTTTTCGAAAGGCCGTTTCCTGCCTCGGGTCATACCCGAGCCGTTCGGGCCGGAACATTTGTCCCGCAGAGTTGTTCGGTGTGTGGTGGAGGACGATGCCGATGCCCGTGCGCGGCGTGAACCGCATGTTTCTGATACTTGTCGCGGTGCTGTTCGCATTCCACGTTCAGGCCATGGACCACCCGCGCACTCTGCCGCATGGTCATGAGGCTGAGCGAATTGCCCACGCCGACCATGGCCTCCGATGCGGTTCCGCCTGTTGCTCGACCTCCGCTTGCTGTGTGCAGGCGGCATCGGCCGACGAGATCGAAGCGCCCGTCACCCATTCCCCCGTCTACGGGATCGACTACCATCGCGAGATGGCGCTCGCCGCCGTCGCTCCGCCCGATCCGCCTCCACGATCGCCGTTTGTCTAGGATCGAAACAGACACACGATTGATGGAGAAACAAGATGTTCGAACTTACCCGCACGACCATTGCCGCCGCGTCGGTCCTTGCTTGGGTCGCGACCGCCGCCACCGCGCAAGAAGCCGCCTTCCCCGAGAAATGCATGATGTCGGGCGACATGATGGCGCAGCACGAGCAGATGATGAAGGGCCATGACATGAGCGCCATGCAGGCCGACTTCCAGAAGGAATTCATGGAGGGCATGAAAAAGACGATGCCGCTGATGATGGGCGGCATGATGAAGGAAGACCCCGACGTGGCTTTCGTGTGCGGCATGATCGCCCATCACATGGGTGCGATCGAAATGTCGAAGACCGAGCTCAAGCACGGCAAGAACGACGAAGCCAAGGCGATGGCGCAGAAAATCATCGACGCCCAGCTCAAGGAGATCGAAGAGATGTCCCGATGGGTCGAGGCCAACGCGAAGTGAGGAGATAGGACGATGCACCAGATGAGCACCGACATGAAGGCTTGCGTCGACGAATGCCTAACCTGCTACAGCACATGCCTTTGGACCGCCATGGGCCACTGCTTGGAGATGGGCGGCGAGCACACGAAGCCAGCCCATTTCCGACTGATGGCCGCCTGCGCTGAAATGTGCCGGACGGCAGCGCATTTCATCCTGATCGGCACGGACCATCACAGGCACACATGCCGCGAATGCGCTGAAATCTGCGAAGAGTGTGTAGCGGACTGTGCACGTATTGGCGGCATGGAGGCATGCGTCGACGCGTGCCGCCGTTGTGCCGAAAGCTGCCGCCGCATGGCGGCCTGAAACCCGGCACGGAGCCGGGGCGAACCCGGCTTCGTGCGACCCTTCAGCCGTCGATTGCGGGCTTCGCGGCGGGCCGGGTCATACGGTCGATCGTGTCGTCCTTCAGGACGAGCGTATGCCACGCAGCCGCGGCAACATGAACGGCGACCATGCAGAGGATGATCCACGATCCGGCGACGTGGAGCGGCGCGACGCTGAAGGTCAGGTAGCTCGCGACGAAGCCCAGGCACGCCTGGCCGATGATGGCGGCGTAGAACGCGAGATGGAGCGCTTGGGCGGCTTTGGCCGTGCGCGTGTCGGGTGTCGCAATGCCGCCGCCTACCAGTCGAACGATCAGGCGAACGCCCATCAGGAAACCGATTGCCATGCCGCAGTAATTGTGGACGAGGTGCTGGATGATATCCCAGCGGTCTGGTTCCATCCCCATGTGAACCGCGTGATGGGTGCGCTCGACACTGCCGCCCGTGAGATACTGGACGGGAATCATCAGGACAATGATCCAGTGCAGCGCGATCTGGATGGGGCTATAGCTTCCTTGCATCGGGTCCTCCGTGAGCGGTGTTCCCGATAGTGATAAATCTTGCCGATTAACAAATGCCGCGTGACGGAGAGTGAGGATGCATATCGCGAAGACGGTCATTGGGCTGTTGTTGACGGTCATCCCCGTGGCTGCCGTCACGCGCGAAGCCGACCCGGTCGTGCGCGAACGGCAGGCGGACATGAAGGCGATGAGCGCGGTGGCGAAGTCCCTTTCAGAGTTCTTCTCTGGCAAGAAACCATACGACGCCATGGTCTTCAAATCGCAGGCGCGATCGATCGGCGACCTCGGCGGCGAAAGGCTGATCACGCATTTCGCCGACGTCGTCACTGCAGACGGATCGCAGGCGCGGGTGGAAATCGGGCTCGAACGCACCAAGTTCGATAAGCTCGCGCACGATCTGGCGATCTACGCGCGGCAGGTCGCCGCCGGGGCTTCGGACGGCGACACGATGCCGAGCAAGATGCGGATGCGTCCAGCCGAAATGACGGAAGGCGGTCCGTTCGCTCGAAAACGCAAGGAAGCCCCGGACGTCGATTCATACTCGTCGGAGCACGCCTTTCACATGATGCTTCAGACGTGCTCTACCTGCCACGCCGCTTTCCGGGTGCGGCGCTGACCCTGTCGGCGCTGCGACAAATTGCCGTGATCCCCTTCCTCGCGACGCTTCGCCGTGTCATCCTTGAGCGATGAAGCTTATCGCCCGCCTCCTCTCGGTCATCGCTGTCATCGGATTGCTCGTCTTTCCGATAAGCGCTGTTGCCGCCGGGAACGCGATGGCCGCCGCCGAACGGGCGCAAGCACAGGCCGTGGCCGACATGGGCGACATGCCCTGCTGCCCCGGCATCAAGCCCATGAAACCGGATTGCGGCAAGGACTGCCCTCTGGTCGTCATCTGCACGACCTCGACAGCGGTGCACCTAGCCAAATCCGGCTGGTCGCCTGCCGCGATCCATTGGTCATCGATGGACTTCCGGCCATCAGCCTCAAGCGCGCTAGCGTCGCTGGCCGCCGAACCTCCGGCGCGACCTCCGAAAGCCTGATCTCACATCGACCCATGAAACGCGGCGCTTTGGCACGAAGTGTCGGCCGCGACCGTAACCCGTGGCCGGACGACGTCCGATAGCCAAGAAGATGTGAAACGATGAACTCCATTCTCTCGACCGCGAGGATCGCCCTCGCCACCCTTCTCCTTTACGCCACCGCTCTCCCGGCCTTCGCCGGAGCCGCCGACTACGAGTTCCAGTCCGTGAAGACCGAGCTGCCGACCGGGCCGGAATCCGAGTTCGCAGTGAAGATCGTCGACAAGCGCACGGGCAAGCCCGTCCCCGACGCCGTGATCTTCTCGACCCGCCTCGACATGGCTCCCGACGGCATGGAGATGATGAGGTCGACGCTAGACCCGCTGCCGTCCGCCGAACCCGGTGTTTACAGGTTCAAGCTCAATCTCAACATGGCGGGGGACTGGCGCTTCCTGATCGCCGCCAAAATCCAGGGCGAAGAGGAGACGGCCAAGGGCGAGATCATCCTCAAGGCGACCGAGTAATCCGATGATCAGGACGCTGTTGATCATACTCTCCCTCGCCGCCGCCGGCGGGGGAGGATACCTCGCAGGCACAGGCAAGTTGCCCTTCGACCGTGCCCTCGTCACCTTGTGGCTCCCGTCCGAGTGGTCGGAGGCCGCGGAGAAGTCGGAAGGCACCGGGCCGATCATCTATTACAGGCACCCGGACGGCAAACCGGAATATTCCGGCACTGCCCGCAAGACTGCGGATGGACGCGCCTTCACGCCCGTCCGCGAGAGCGAAGACGTGAGTTTCGCCGATCTCGGCAAGGCGAAGGAGAAGGCGGTCACTCATGTAGCTTCAGCCGACCGTAAGGTCCTCTACTACCGGAACCCGATGGGCCTGCCCGACACCTCGCCGACTCCTAAGAAGGATTCCATGGGGATGGACTACATCGCGGTGTTCGAGGGCGAGGCCGACGACAGCGGCACCGTGAAGGTGTCGCCGGGCAAGCTCCAGCGGACGGGTGTGCGCTCGGTCGAAGCGACGCTAGCTCCGATCGTGCGCCGCCTCCGGTTGCCGGGAACGGTGACGCTCGACGAGCGGCGCGTGCGGATGGTCGCCATGCGGACCGACGCCTTTGTGGAGACGGTCGCGGATGTAACCACAGGCGACCGCGTGCGGGAGGGCGAGCCTCTCTTCCAGTTCTTTTCAAAGGACATCGCGGCCGCCGCCGCCGAGCTCGTGACACAGCAGGAGACGTCGGCCAAGGGCGGCGCGCTCAAGCTTCGCAACTTCGGCCTCTCCGATGACGTGGTCGAAGGCATCAGGCGCAGCCGGAAGGTGCCCGACAGGCTCGATTTCGACGCGCCCGTCTCGGGTGTCGTCCTCGAGCGGATCGCGATGCCCGGCATGATGGCCGAGACCGGGCAGACCCTGTTCCGGATCGCCGACACGTCCAGAATCTGGGTCGTCGCCGACGTGCCGGAGAGCCAGCTCGACGCCGTCGCCGACGGTGCTAAGGCGATCGTCACCGTCAGAAGCCTGCCGGGCCGGACGTTCACAGGGACCGTCGCCGTGGTTTATCCGGAGGTTCGGATGGAGACCAGGACCGCGAAAGTCCGAGTCGAACTCGACAATGCCGACGGCGCGCTGCTCGCCAACATGTTCGCAGACGTCGCGATCGAAGGCGGCACCGCGAAGCCCGTGATCACCGTGCCGGACACGGCGGTCGTCGACACCGGCGATCGTCAGGTCGTGTTCATCGACCTTGGCGACGGCCGCTTCGAGCCGAGGAATGTGAAGACCGGACTGCGCGGCGAAGGCCGTACCGAGATCATGCATGGAGTGAAGGCCGGAGACCGTGTCGTCGTAGCCGCCAACTTCCTCCTCGATGCCGAAAGCAATCTGACGTCCGCCCTCAACGCCATGACCTCCGATGAGGCCGAGCCATGATCGTCAACCTGATCTCCTGGTCGGCGCGCAACCTGCTGCTCGTCATCGTCGGCGCTGCCCTCGCCGTCGCCGGCGGCCTTTACTCGCTCCGCTCACTGCCCCTCGACGCGATCCCCGACCTCTCGGACGTCCAGGTCATCGTCTTCACCGACTATCCGGGCCAGGCACCGCAGGTCGTCGAAGACCAGGTCACCTATCCCTTGACTACGTCGATGCTAACGGTGCCGAAGTCGAAGGTCGTGCGCGGCTTCTCCTTCTTCGGCGTCTCCTTCGTCTACGTCATCTTCGAGGACGGTACCGATCCCTATTGGGCGCGAAGCCGGGTCCTTGAATACCTGAACGCGGCGGCCAGCCGACTGCCGACGGGCGTGACTCCGACGCTGGGTCCGGACGCCACGGGCGTCGGCTGGGTCTACCAATACGCCGTCGTCGCCAAGGAGCTCTCCCTCGCCGAACTGAGATCGCTCCAGGATTGGGCCGTGCGCTTCGCGGTCTCGAAGACCGAGGGCGTCGCGGAGGTCGCGAGCGTCGGCGGTTTCGTGAAGCAATATTCCATCGTCGTCGATCCCGTGCGGCTCAAGGCGCAGGGCGTCTCGCTTCAGGACGTGGCCGACGCCGTCCGTTCGAGCAACCGCGACGTCGGCGGCCGCACCGTCGAGCTCTCGGAGTTCGAGTTCATGGTGCGCGGGCGCGGATATCTCAAGGGTGTCGAGGACATCGAGAGCATTGGGCTGAGAAGCCAGGACGGCGTGCCGCTGAGGCTTTCCGATGTCGCCAGGGTCGAGGTCGTCGGCGACGAACGTCGTGGCATCGCCGAATTGAACGGCGACGGCGAGGTGGCGAGCGGCATCGTGCTCCAGCGCTTCGGCGAGAACGCGCTGACCGTCATCGACAACGCCAAGAAGAACCTGGAGATCGCGGAGAAGAGCCTGCCAGGGGACGCGAAGATCGTTCCGGTCTACGACCGTTCCCGGCTGATCGAGGCGGCGATCGAGACCTTGAAGTCGACGCTGGTCGAGGAGTCGATCGTCGTGGCGCTGGTGACCGTCGTCTTCCTTCTCCATGTCCGCAGCGCGCTCGTCGCCATCATCATGCTGCCGGTCGGCATCCTGATGGCCTTCATCGCGATGCGGTTGCTCGGGCTCGGCTCCAACATCATGAGCCTCGGCGGCATCGCCATCGCCATCGGCGCGATGATCGACGCGGCCATCGTGATGATTGAGAACGCTCACAAGCATCTCGAACGCGCGCCGCCGGACAAGCCGAGGACCGAGGTGCTGGTCGAGGCGGCATCCGAGGTCGGCCCGGCGCTGTTCTTCAGCCTGCTGATCATCACCGTGTCGTTCTTGCCGATCTTCACGCTGGAATCCCAGGAGGGACGGCTGTTCGGCCCGCTCGCCTTCACCAAGACCTTCGCGATGGCCGCCGCCGCGCTGCTTTCGGTGACGCTCGTCCCGGCGCTGATGGTGGTCTTCGTGCGCGGCCGCATCGTGCCGGAACACCGCAATCCGGTGAACCGCATCCTGATCTGGCTCTACCGTCCGCTGATCTCCGGCGTGCTCAAGGCAAAGACGCTGACGATCCTTCTGGCGCTGATCATTCTCGCCGCCACCGCCTGGCCCGCGCGCCAGATTGGCAGTGAGTTCATGCCATCCCTCAACGAAGGCACGCTGATGTACATGCCGACGACCCTGCCGGGCCTGTCGGTGACCAAGGCGGCCGAGCTTCTTCAGATGCAGGACCGGATCATAAAGTCGTTCCCGGAAGTCGAGACCGTGTTCGGCAAGGCGGGCCGCGCGATGACAGCGACCGATCCCGCGCCGACCGAGATGTTCGAGACGATCATCACGCTCAAGCCTGAAGAGGAATGGAGGCCCGGCGTCACCGTCGACAGCCTCAAGCAGGAGATGGATGCGGCACTCCAGTTCCCCGGCGTGTCCAACGCCTGGACGATGCCGATCCGGGCGCGCATCGACATGCTGTCGACGGGCATACGAACCCCGGTCGGGGTGAAAGTGTTCGGCACCGACCTCAGGGAGATGGAGCGCATCGCCCGCGACATAGAGACCACCCTCAAGACCGTTCCTGGCACGTCGTCGGCCTATGCCGAACGCGTCATCGGCGGCTACTACCTTGACATCGTGCCTGACCGCGTCGCTCTGGCGCGATACGACGTGAGCGTCGACGCCGTCCAGGACGTGGTTGCTATGGCGCTGGGCTCCGAAAGCGTCACGTCGACCGTCGAGGGCCGCGAGAGGTACAGCGTGGCGGTGCGCTATCCGCGCGCCTACCGTAGCGATCCGAAATCGATCGCCGAAAACGTCCAGGTCTCGTTGCCCGGCGGCGGCACCGTCCCGCTTGGCGAGGTTGCGCGGATCGAACTCACCCGCGGCGCGACCTCCATCCGGACTGAGAACGGCCAGCTCGCGGTTTACGTCTTCGTCGACATCGCCGGCCGCGATCTGGGCGGGTATGTCGCCGATGCCCAAAGATCGGTCGCCGAGCGGGTGTCGATGCCGCCGGGCTACTCCGTCGCCTGGAGCGGCCAGTTCGAATATCTCGAACGGGCCAAGGCGCGGCTCGCCATCGTCGTGCCGCTGACGCTGGCGCTGATCTTCCTGCTGCTCTACCTCAACTTCGGCAGGCTGACCGAGACGCTGATCGTGATGCTGTCCCTGCCCTTCGCGCTGGTCGGCGGCATCTGGCTGATGTGGTGGCTGGGGTTCAACGCCTCGGTGGCGGTCGCCGTCGGCTTCATCGCGCTTGCGGGCGTAGCGGCCGAGACGGGCGTGATCATGCTGATCTACCTCGACCAGGCGCTCCGCGAGCAACGGGAGGCGTGCGAGCATGAGGGCCGCACCTTCGGTCGTGCCGATCTGAACCGGGCGATCATGGTCGGCGCGGTCGAGCGCGTGCGGCCCAAGATGATGACCGTCGTCGCGATCATGGCGGGTCTAGTTCCGATCCTGTGGAGCACGGGCACGGGATCGGAGATCATGCAGAGGATTGCCGTGCCCATGATCGGCGGCATGGTGTCGTCGACCCTGCTCACCCTGATCGTCATCCCCGCGGTCTATGGCCTCGTCAAAGGCGTCGGCCTGGCGAGAACCGGAGAACACCGAACAACCGCGCCGGAAACCGCTTCCGCGCAAGTATTGAAAGGAACATGAGCATGAAGAGAAGAGAGTTCGTCGCGGCGCTTGCCGCCACTGTCGCCCTCCCCGCGGCATCCGCCCTCGCGGCGGAGCCTGACGCGTTCACCGTCTACAAGGACCCGAACTGCGGATGCTGTTCGCTGTGGGCGGATGCCTACCAGAAGGCGGGCTACCGGGTGGAGATCGTCGAGGAGCGAGACCTGATCTCGCACAAACGGAAGCTCGGGGTACCGCTCGACATCCAGGGCTGCCACACCGCCGTCTACCGCGGACAGTTCCTCGAAGGCCATGTGCCTATGAAGGCAGCCCGCATGCTCGAAAGCCGGACCGATCTCGCCGGGCTTGTCGTGCCGGGGATGCCCGCCGGATCGCTGGGCATGGGGGACGATGCCTCGGCGTCCTACGACGTGATTGCGGTCGGCAAGGACGGTAACACGTCTGTGTTCTTGCAGGTCAGGCCGAAGGCATGAACCGGGCTTGGCGGCGGAGGCGCGTTGCCGTCATCCCCAGCGGCTCGGGCCTGCTCGGCTCATGTCCTTGAATATGACGCTGTCCGCCTGCGAATTCCGGTCGTGTCGCTCGGTCGACCACTCGCCGGAAGCCCGCCGTCTCCGAACTTGGAAAATTCGCAGCCGCCGGCTATCGAAGGCGCTTGCATCTGTTTACTTTGGTGTATAGTTGCAGCTGGAGAGGGACACGGCCGATGACAAAAATGAACAATGCGCCTGTCGTCTATGTCATCGGTGTGGTCCGGTTTCCGGTGATCGCCGATTTCGACAATTTCGCCAAGGAATTCGCGGCCGGCATCGCGGACGAGTATCCCGCCCCCAAGGACCTGGAGATTCCGCAGATCAGTCTGCATCTGGGTGACCAGGGCGTCCAGGTACAGTCCGAGACGGGCCTGATCTGGCAATATCGCAGCGCCGACTACAAGTGGGCGGTGTTCCTCAACAAGGACGTCGTCGGGCTGCACACGATCGCCTACACCGATCACAGGGAGTTTCTCGAGCGGATGCTCAGGGTGGTCGAGGTTGCGGCCAGGTCGACCCAGATCAGGCTCGTGGAAACCATCGCTTTGCGGTATCTCGATCTGGTCGTTCCCCGCGAAGGCGAAAGTCTTTCGCAATATGTCGACGACAA
The DNA here is from genome assembly GCF_005222915.1 of Rhizobium sp. FKL33. Classification (GTDB taxonomy): domain Bacteria; phylum Pseudomonadota; class Alphaproteobacteria; order Rhizobiales; family Rhizobiaceae; genus Rhizobium_E. The sequence continues at coordinate 31,917 of NZ_STFX01000036.1, read as the reverse complement.
GGTGCTTCCCGGCGCGATCGACGTAGCCGGATTGACGATCGTCGAAGGAGTGACGTCGCTCAACATGGACACCGGAAAAGGGAGCCTTCTGAGGGTGCAGGTCGCCAGGAAGCCCGCGGCGGTTTTTCCGGTCGACCTGAATTCACCGCTTTTGTTGGACAACAAATGGAACATTCCCCGTCCCTCAGGCGATTTTGCCACTTTGGACGCGGACCATTCGATGACGATGTCCCCGCCGTCGCCTATTGATCTAGGCCAACTGAAAGACAACATGTTCAATCTCAGGCAACCCATTCGTGATATCTTCGACAGGATCACGACTCAACATGCCATGGAAGTCTGGAAATGAGTGCCATCGCCTCGCTGCCCAAAGGTACATTCCAAGCGCTCGTGCGCAGTTTCGGCTCGATCAGCCTCTTTGCTGCGGCCGGCGCGTCGGCGGCCAGTGGATATACGCCACAGCGGGTGATCGTGACGTCGGCGAACGTCTATGAGGTTCCGACGGTCGACCACTTCCTCAAGGAGCCTATGGTCGACTTCAAGCCGACCATAGAAGCGATGAAGTCGCGCGGCCTCCCCGTGACCGTGATCGCGAGCCTCATGCGCGTGGAGAGGAAGACCGTCTACTCGTGGCTTTCCGACGCCCAGCCCCGTCGCGAGGCCCAAGAGAGACTTGCTCTGGTTTATCCGGTCCTCGATGCCGCCTTCGGCGGCAACTTCAAGACGATCCACCGCCTGTGGGGCACGAAGGACCGCCTGGGCGTCACGCTCGAAGCGCTGCTGACGACCGAGGACGTGAACGTCGCCGCCCTCCAGCGCCACCTCGAGACCTTCGCTCCCGCCATCCGCCGATACGCCGCGCAGGATGCCGACACGTGGTCGTCCGGCCGCGGTGGAAACGGGTTTGTCGACGATTCTCCGGTTGTCGTCTCCGACCGCATCTGATCTCATGGACACCGTGGATTGAATCACGGAGTTTCGATGGGTGAATTCGGCGAGTCCGAAGCAAAGCACCTGCTGGCGTCGGGCTGGCGGCAGGGTTCGGTGTTTCGCGCAAACGCCATGATCGCACAGGAGACGGGGCTTGCAGAAGGAACGCTGCTTGTCGTCCTGACGCAGTCCTGCACAGTGGTGAACGAGGATATCGTCAAGGACCCATGGATCGAGGTCGCCGCGATAGAACGCGATCCGCAACCCTACAGCGCCAACTCTCCCCAAGCCAAAGGCAGGATGTTCCGCAAGCTCAGCGTTCCTCTCGACGAGAGCGGGCAGCAGGTCGGCTTCGTCGTCGACATCAACGTCCGCCGTTTTCTGGACCGTCGCCTTTTCCTCGGCTTCGCGCCCGATGGCCCGGTCTGTTCGGTTGCCGTCGGCGAGTCCATCGGCAGATGGGTTGGCCTGACTTACTCGCGGGCCGCACTGCCCAACAACCTGGTCCGGTTCTTCCGCGAAGAGGGCGTCAAGGACAAGCTGGAAAAGGTTTTCAAGACCAAGCGCGAAGGCCAGCCGATACACGGGAGCGTCAGCTGGCTGTATGCCGACTGGTCGAGCGACGACGAGGTCGATCATTACGACATGACTATCGCCATGGTGTGCGACGACGAGTTTGTCGCCATGGAACTCGACGAGATGATCTCGAAGGCGTTCGGCCGGGAAATTCCCCTGATCCATGAGAGCGAGCGGTTGCGGCTGCGCATCAAGGTCCACGACGCGAAATCGGTTCCGGTCAGCGAATTCGATCACATGCGGCGATTCTCGGAGTGGGACTTCCTGACGGGCCTCGGCGAGGAGTTGGGTTAGGCAGCGTTCGCCAGCCTCGGAAAATCGATGTTGGCGTCTTCCGCGTCCGACACCGGGATCGGTGGCTTCAGCCGTGCCGGCCCTTTGGTGTCCGGTGAACAAGTAGTCGCCAAGGAATGCGTCTACCCCTGCGGAGTTCGCGGCGGCCCGTCCCACCGCGAGATGCGGCGCGATTACGGATTTCGGTTGTTGGCCAACAGCTTACCCGCTCAGGATGAAGTCGAAACCGGTCGCAGGCAGTCATATTTCGGATTGTGAAGAACCGTACCTTTTGTGAGGGAACATTCGATTCCACCGACCATTGCCTTTTCAACCCAACAGGAGGCGTCCATGCCCAATTCGAAATCTCCCGCGGCGCTTCGCCCGCTCGCGATCGTCGTCGCGGCCGTCACGCTGGCCACCAGCTCGCTGCTTCTGTCTGCCGCCCAGATGGGGTCGCCGCGGGTTTCCGGCTATGGTGTCGAACATCCGAAGCTGGAGGTCTCGGCAAGGTAGGCCGCAAGTCCGCCGAGCCGAATAGACATCCATAACCCAGCGCCCCTCCGCTCTACCGTATTCCGTAAATTAGTGTTAGCTTGCGTTACGGTCATTCAAGACCATTGCGGAGGCTTGTCATGACGCCTTGGGAGATCGACGCCCCGCCTGGAGAAGGCCGACGGCTAACGAGGCGAAGGCTAGGGGGACGATCACCCACCGGGTGACCGTCGGCATCACGGAATAGAAAGCCTTTGCCGAAGCGTCGTTGCCCGCGACAAGCCCGGCGACCGCCAGGCAGAAGAAACCGCGACCGCTCCCATGAACCCGGCTGACGTGGCGATGTGGGCGACGAGCAGCGATTTCCTCGGATAGCCCACAGTCATGGCGTGGCGGCTGTGTGAGCGCCGAAATGACGGCCTGGACCGTGTGCCGTGGCCAACACCATCGCGGCGACCGCAAAGAGCAGCGCACCCGCGAAGACGAAGCCTTTCACCCAACCGGGCACGGGCGGCTTGGTGGCGGTCGGCCTGTCGGGATCACGCTTTATCGGTACGCTCTCCATGGGGTGCTGGCATTTATCTATACAATGTGTTTAATGTCAATCCGGAGTGTCGTGGAGATCGGATGCCGAAGACGTGGGTCGAAACATTGGACGGACATCGCGAAGCCGTCCGGCATGCAGCCATCAACGCGGCGATGGCGATCGCGTCCGAGATCGGTTTGCAAAAGGTCTCGATGTCGGAGGTCGCGTCGCGGACCGGGATCACGCGGGCGACCCTCTACAAGTACTTTACGGACGTCGACGCGATCTTCGTCGAGTGGCATAGGCGGATGCTCGAGCACCATCTGGCGCATGTCGAGGTGGTCGCCGGAAAGGACGGCGCAGCGGTCGACCGGCTTACCGAGATTCTTCTTTTCTTCGCCATGACCGCGCGCCGCCACCATGGCACCCGCTTTGCCGAGGCGCTCCGCGACCGGGAACATGCGCGCGCCGCCGAGGAGCGGCTGGTCGCCGTCGTCGAAGAGGTCGTTGCGGGAGGTATCGACGCCGGGACGTTGAGAGCCGACCTGTCGCCACGCGAAGCCGCGGTCTTCCTGCAAGGCTCCCTTTCCGGGGTCCATCGGCTACCCGACGAGGCGGCGGTCAAACGTCTTGTCGGTCTTCTCGTCGATTTTGTCTCGGTTCAGACATAGGCGATGTCGAGCGGCAGCGTCCTACCGGGGATCGCCACCGATCTGGCGTCAAGCCAATCCACGGCCGCACCGGCCGCCTTCGCCCCGGACTTGAGGTCCTGTGACACCACGAGCGTCGCGCCGACCGTCTTCGATACGGCCTGCAGCCGCTGCGCGACGTTCACGACGTCGCCGAGCACGGTGTACTCGCTGTGACATCCCGCCTCAAGGACTCCGGCCATCGCGGTCCCGGCATGCAGGCCGATGCCCGCCTTGAGCGCCGGGCGTCCCGCGGCCTCTTCACCTTTCCGCCAGCGGTCGAGTTCGTCCACGAGTTCCAGCGCGCATGCCAGCGCGCGGTCGGCGTCGTCTTCGCGCGGCCTGGGATGGCCGAACACCGCCATGACACCGTCGCCGAGATATTTGTCGACAGCGCCTCCGTGGCGGACGACGACGCCCGAGACGATGTCGCGGAACTCGGAAAGCATGTGGCGGAGCTGCTCCGACGTCGCGGATTCCGCAAAGGTGGTGAAGCCCCGGAGGTCGACGAACATGACCGCGATCCGCCGCCGCTCGAGCTGGACGTCGTCGCCGTCAGCCAGCTGCTCGACGACGACAGGAGAGAAGAACCGCGCGAGGTTGCTTCCCCGCCGCCGGGCGACTTCGGCTTCGGTCGCGCGCTCCACATTCTCCCTCACAATGACGTAGACCGCGAGCGCGGTGACCCCGAAGCTCAGCGCCAGTCCGAGCTCTCGTTGCACGTCGGCGTCCGACAGCGCATCGAAGACGCCGAGGCCGGAGAGCGCGACGGCGGCCGCGATGATCGCGACCCATCCCGCGAATACAACGCCGGAGAACCACGCCACGAGCTTTGGGTCGGAGGTGAGCGCGGCGTTGATGAGCAGGACGAAGATGACGACCAGTCCCGGCGGCGTGAGCGAATGGCCGTGGTCTAGCGGCCCCTGCGCGGCGTGCATGTAGAGGATGAGCAGGATGGCGACTGCGTCCGCAAGCGCGAACAGGGGCTGCCGCCACCGGGCATATGGCTTGTGGATCGTCACGGCCAACGACAGCAACGTGACGGCCAGATAGCCGCCGATCAGCGCCGTATGTACGGGGTGCCGCTGATAGGTGCCGAGCACGAAGTTTCCGGCGAGCACGGTTACGGCGGCGAAGCGCAGCAGTTCGCTTCCGACCGCCCGCGCGCGGGCTGAACCGGGGCTCGAGGCTGCGATGCTGGCGGCGTGATGCGCTGCTGAATGGGCGGACATGTGACTCCCCGGTCGCATGGTGTGACCTCGATGGCGATCGTGAAGGAGATGGAGGCCCTGCCTAGGACTTGAACCTGGATCGGCTGCGAACGAAGCAGCTGCTCTGTCGTTGAGCTACTAGGGCCGTGGGTCCCTATATCGCTCCATCTTCCTTCGTGCGCAAACGGATCGCGCGGTTAACGTTACTTTCAGACGGCGGCGACGCCGAACTTGCGGCCTTCCTTGGCGGGCGTGGCGTCGACCTTGCCCTTGCCCTCCGCGAAGCCTTCGATGATCGGACAGTCAGGTCGGTGGTCACCGTGGCAGTTGTTGACGAGATGCTTGAGCGTCTTCGTCATCTCCGCGATCACCGCGGCCTTGCGTTCCAGTTCGGCGACCTGTTCGAGAGCGATCGCCTTGACGTCGGCGCTGGCGCGGGAGCGGTCCCGCCACAGCGCGAGCAACGTCTTCATCTGCTCGACCGAAAACCCGAGGTCCCGCGCCCGTCGGACGAAGCGCAGGGTATGTATGTCATTGTCGGTGTAGGTCCGATAGCTCGAGTCCGTCCGATGCGCGGGTTTGATGAGCCCGATCTGCTCGTAGTACCGGATCATCTTGGACGAGACCCCGGACGCCTTGCTCGCTTCTCCGATATTCATGTCCGTCTCCTTGGGTTGTCGAGGCCCGCGCCGATGTCGGCGCGGGCGTGTTGGTTCAGGCGGTCCTGAAGGTCCGCAGCCTAAGCGCGTTGGCGAGCACGAAGACGCTCGACATGCCCATGGCGGCGGCCGCCAAGGCCGGGGACAGCAAAGTTCCGCTCACCGGATAGAGCACGCCTGCGGCTACGGGGATCAGGACCACGTTGTAGGCGAAGGCCCAGAACAGGTTCTGCTTGATGTTGCGGATCGTCGCCTGGCTGAGCGCGATGGCGCGCGGCACCCCCGTGAGTTCCCCGGACAACAGGACGACGTCGGCGCTTTCGATGGCGATGTCCGTGCCTGTCCCGACGGCGAGGCCGACGTCGGCTTCAGTGAGCGCCGGGGCGTCGTTGATGCCGTCGCCAATGAAGGCCACCTTGCGGCCGCCGTCGCGAAGACGCTTCACAGCATCCACCTTGCCGTCCGGCAGCACTTCGGCGACGACTTCGTCGATGCCAAGCTGTGCCGCCACAGCGCGGGCAGTGTGCGCGTTGTCGCCCGTGATGACAGCCACCTTCAAGCCGAGCGCGTGCAGCGCCTTGATAGCGTCAGGCGTCGTGTCCTTGATCGGGTCGGCGACGGCGATGACGGCGGCGAGCTTGCCGTTGACGGCCGCATAGAGCGGCGAGCGCCCCAGACTGCCCAACTGCTCTGCGCGGGCGGCAAAGCCAGTGACGTCAATCCCTGCAGCAGCCATTGCGCGGTCAGCGCCCACCAAGACCATCTTTCCGTCGACGACGCCGCTCACGCCGAAGCCGGGCTTGGCTTCGAACTCCGCGACGTCGGCCAGCGCGATACCTTGACGCTTTGCTCCGGCGACGATGGCCTCGGCGATCGGATGCTCCGACCGCGCCTCGACGCTGGCGACCAAGCGCAGGACTTCGGTCTTCTCAAATCCTTCGGCGGCATCGAAGTCCGTCAGCTCAGGTCTGCCCTTGGTGAGCGTGCCCGTCTTGTCCAGCGCCACGACGTCGACGTCGCGAAGGCTCTGCAGGGCCTCGCCCTTCCGGAACAAGATGCCGAACTCGGCGGCGCGGCCGGTGCCGACCATGATCGAGGTCGGGGTGGCAAGACCCATGGCGCAGGGGCAGGCGATGATCAGGACCGCGACGGCGTTCACGAGAGCGTAGGTCAGCGCGTGATCTGGTCCCAACACCAGCCAGGCGACGAAGGTTATTGCCGCCGCGGCGATGACGGCGGGCACGAACCACCCCGTCACCTTGTCGACCAAAGCCTGGATCGGCAGCTTCGAGCCCTGCGCGGCTTCGACCATTCGAATGATCTGGGCGAGCAGCGTGTCGCCGCCGATCTTGGTCGCCCGGAAGGTGAAGGAGCCCGTCTTGTTGATCGTGCCACCGACGACCTCGGAATCGACCGCCTTCTTCACCGGGATCGGCTCGCCCGTGATCATGGACTCGTCGACATAGGATTCGCCGTCGATGACTGTTCCGTCGACTGGCACCTTCTCGCCGGGACGGATGCGTACGACATCATTCCGGCGCACGTCCGCCACCGGGACCTCGACGAACTCGCCGTCGCGCTCGACGAAAGCCGTCTTGGGCTGGAGGCCGATCAGATGCTTGATCGCCTGGCTGGTCTTGCCCTTGGCGCGCGCCTCGAGGAAGCGTCCGAGCAGGATCAGCGTCACGATGACAGCGGCCGCCTCGTAGTAGACGTTCTCGGTGCCCTCCGGCAGCAGTTCGGGGAAGAAGGTGGCGACGACGGAATAGCCGTATGCCGCCGTGGTGCCGAGCACGACGAGCGAGTTCATGTCGGGCGTCCACCGGATCAGGTTCGGCACGCCTTTCTGGAAGAACCGAAGCCCCGGTCCGAAGAGGACGAGCGAGGCGAGCGCGAACTGGAGGTAGCGGTTCTCCTCCATGCCGATTGTATCCATGACCCACACATGGATGGCGGGCACGAAGTGCGACCCCATCTCCAGGATGAACAGCGGCAGCGTGAAGGCGGTGGCGAAGGCGAGCGACAGGCGGAGCGACCTCAGCTCCTGCGTCTTGCGGTCCGGAGCGGTGTCCGTCGCCGTCGCTTCGCGCGGATGGATGACGTCATATCCGGCCTTGCGGACCGCGCCCTCGAGCGCGGCGACGTCGCCGCCCGTGAAACGGACGGTTGCCTTCTCGGTCGCGAGGTTGACGGAGGCTTCCAGCACGCCCGGCACCGCCGACAGCGCCTTCTCGACGCGGCGGACGCAGGAAGCGCAGGTCATGCCCTCGATCTGGAGTTCGCGGGTCTCGATGCGCGGTTCGTACCCGGCCTTCGAGATCGCCTGGAGCACGGCGTCGGTCACGGACGGATCATGCAAGGAGACGGTGGCGCGTTCGGTGGCGAGGTTCACGTTGGCGGCCTGGACTCCGGGCACCGCGGCGATGGCCTTCTCGACCCGGCGGACGCAGGAGGCGCAGGTCATGCCGTCGATGGCGAATTCGGCCCACGTGGTGTCGAAGCTTTGCGGTTCGGTCTTCTGGAGCGCAGTCATGGGATGGTCCCTTTCAGTAACTGCACAGATAGATAATCCTTCCAAGCTTGGTAAGGTCAAGCAGCCTTTTGCGGAATTTTCAGTCGGTGCGGCGACATGCCCGGTTTGATCGAAATAGGGTAGCCCCCTATATTATCTGAAAAGGAGAAAAGGATGTCTCACACCGTCCGTGAAAAAGCGAAACTGTTGGCGCGGGTCCGCCGTTTGAAAGGCCAGATGGAGGCGGTCGAACGCGCCCTCGAAGCCGAGGCCCCCTGCGGTGAGGTTCTGAACCTTGTCGCTTCGATCCGGGGAGCGGTCAGCGGCCTCACCGCCGAACTCATCGAAGACCATGTCCGCGAGCATCTTGCGGACCCCGACAAGGATGCCGATCCGGACCGTGCCCGCGGAGCCGCGGAATTGATCGAGGCCATCAGGACCTATCTCAAATGACCGACACTCACTTTTCTAATCCCCACAGCCACGTCTTCCTCGGCGAAGGCCACGCGCGCAACGAACGCCGCACCTGGATCGTCATCGCGCTGACGGCGACGATGATGGTCGCCGAAATCACCGCGGGGACGATCTACGGATCGATGGCGTTGACCGCAGACGGCTGGCACATGTCCACCCATGCCGCCGCCATGCTGATCGCGGCGCTTGCCTATCTCTACGCGCGCCGTCACGCGGACGATCCCCGCTTCACCTTCGGGACCGGAAAGCTCGGCGACCTGGCGGCGTTCGCAAGCGCGGTCGTGCTGGCATTGATCGCGCTGCTGATCGGCTGGGAAAGCGTCGTACGGCTCTACAATCCGACGGCGATCAATTTCCACCAGGCGATGATCGTCGCCGTCATCGGCCTTCTTGTGAACCTCGCGAGCGCGTGGCTGCTCAAGGAGGACCACGGCCATCACCATCACAGGCATGACGGACACCATGCCCACGGCCACGACGGCCACCACCATGGACACGGCGGCGACAACAACCTTCGCGCGGCCTATCTCCACGTCATGGCGGACGCGCTTACCTCGGTGCTGGCGATCGCCGCGCTGCTGCTCGGAGGCGCATTCGGCTGGAGTTGGCTCGATCCCGCCATGGGCATCGTCGGGGCGCTGGTCATCGCGCGCTGGTCCTTCGGCCTCGTCCGGCAGTCCGGGGCGGTGCTCGTCGACTTCGTTCCCGGTTCGGAAAGCCTGCCCGCGGAGATCAGGGAGGCGCTGCGGAATCCCGACGACGAGATCACCGACCTCCATGTCTGGCAGCTCGGTCCGGGCCATCATGGAGCTGTCGTGTCCTTACGCTCGTCCGATCCGCAAGAGCCTGCCCATTATCGAAGCAAGCTCGCGCATGTCCACGAGCTGTCGCATGTGACCGTCGAAGTCGAGCGGGCTTAACTCCGCGGAGAGCTTCTAATAGTCGAGCGGGGGACGCTATTTCCCCCGCGACGGTCGGAATCGCTTCGACCGCTCGCGGTAGAGCGCTTCCGGAGAAACGCCGATCTCTTCGGCGACGTCCTTCCAAGACGCCCTCTCCGGCAAGCGGCCGTCGTTCCAGGCGAACCAGAAGTCGAGCCGTTCGGAGACCGTCCGGAGCGCCATGAGTTCGGCCCTGCACCTCGCTGCCTGGAGCTGGTGCGACAGTGCGGCCGCCCAGGCGCGGCAGAAGGCGATATCGGTTTCGAGGAGGCGGCGGACTTCCGAAGCGACATAGACGTCGGCGACGACTTCCGTCGAAGCGACGGCGTCGCAGTGGTAGTTCGCGGCGAACACGGAAGCCTCGGCCAGGATGTCGCCTGGACAGGCCCGCTGGAGGATCACCGGATGTCCATCCTCCTGATGACGCACCAGCCTGACGGTTCCGCTTTTGACCACGTGGAGTCGTTCGACCGGGTCGCCGCGGTGGAAGACGGCGGCAGCCTGCGCGAAGGCCCGTTCGGTGGCACGTAGGCTGCTGAACAATTCGACCGACATGATAGCTATCATGTCACGGGGGTGGGGCGACGTTCAAGATGGCGCGGAAAAGGAGACCCACGATGCCGAAACCCGCGATCCTGATCATGTCCGCCCTCCTCTCGGTCGATCCGGCGCTCGCCGCTGAAAGCCATCATGGGAATGCCCACGCCTCGCCCTATGCCGGGGAGCAAACGCGCGACATCAAGGCGCTTTCACGGGAGGACATCGACGAGCTGCTGCGCGGCGGCGGATGGGGTCTCGCGAAGGCGGCCGAGCTGAACGGGATGCCGGGACCGTCGCATGTCCTCGACATGGCCTCCAAACTGGGCCTGTCGGTCGAGCAGATCGAGACGACGCGGAAGGTTCGTGACGCCATGCTGAGCGAGGCGAAGGCGATCGGCGAAAGGTTCGTCCGGAAAGAGGCGGAGCTGGAAGCAAGGTTCAGGGCGGGCGACATCGCCGAGCCGGAACTCGCGGCCAGGGTCTCGGAAATCGAGGCTCTCAGGGCGAAGCTCAGGACCGCACATCTGTCGGCGCATATCGAGATGACAGGCGTCTTGTCCGCCCACCAGGTCGGGCGCTATGCGGCTCTGCGCGGATACAGGTGAGCGGGCCGTTCCCGGCCCGCCTCGAACCCGAAATTACGCGGCCTTGTAAGTCGCGGGATAGCCCGCTTCGTCAAGCGCCGCGCCGATCGTGCCGGGATCGGCCTTTGTCTCCACGGTCGCCTTGCGTTTGCTGAGGTCGACGTTGGCGACGGCCGCCGGGTCGACCGACTTGATCGCTTGGGTGACGGTGCCTACGCAATGCCCGCAGCTCATGTCGGGGATATCGAATTCGTACATGGTCAAATCTCCTGTCGTTGGGACATGAGATGATATGGGGTTTCCAACGCTGGCAAGGTCAAGAGGCGGTGGGAAAGAGATGTTGCGTCGAGACTGCGATGGCAGCTTTGGGCCAAATGCGGAAATCATTTCCGCTTTCCCAGACATTACTAAGCGGCTAGCTCACCCTCACCATCTGCTCATCCGGTAGCGGCCGCTGCAACGCTTTTGCCTCCGCCCACGGCGCTGTCAGCCAGACCTCGACTTCCTCATCTGTCGTGAGCAGAACCGGCATCGCCTTCTCATGCACCGGGCCGACGACGCCATTGGGTTCGGTCGTGAGGAAGCCGTAGAGATCGGCCTTGATCAGCCCGTCCTTGACCTTCCTCACGCTCTCCCACTGCGGAACCCAGACGCCGGCGAACCAGAACACTGGGCAGTCCTCGTTGAGTGCGAACCAGGCGTTCGGCGTGCGTCCACCTTCTGGCTTGTTGGCGGGGTCCGGCTCGGCGAAGCTGGTGACGGGTACGAGGCACCTGTGTTCGACGCCAAGCCAGCGGGTCCAGTGCTTGCTCGCGGTGTTGCGCACATTGGTGGTTCCGCCATCCGGCTCCATCTTCAGCAGGGCCTCGAAGTCGACCTCCTTGCCCTTCGCCCGAAGCTTGTCGGCGCGTTTGGCTGCCGCCTGGTAGAGCGCCTGGGAAGAACTCGGTAGTCCCCAGCGGACATTGGCGAGCTGGCGCTTCCCGTCAGCCGTGTTCCTAAGGACCGGCGCCGTCTGGTCCGGATAGACTTCATAGGAGGGCATGAGGTTCACCAGGTTCTCGGCGTCCTGCACCCAGCGGTTCGGCCAGTCCTTCGGATTGAAGCGGTAGATGGGGTGATTGCTGTCGTGCCCCCTCGATGATCCACTGGCGCGGCTGAAACTCAGGAGCGCAACCGATGAAATACTATGCTGGTTTAGACATACCCCTGGCCGAAACCGCTATTTGTGTTGTCGACGAAGACGGCATCATCTTTCGCGAGGGCACCGCGCCTTCGCACCCTGACGATATCGCAGATTGGCTGGGGACAATGGACATCAAGTTTACGCGGATAGGCTTGGAGGCCGGAAGTACAGCTTCATGGCTCTATAACGGACTGCGGTTACGAGGGCTGAATGCGATTTGCATCGATCCGCGACGGCTCCGAGCCGTGACAAAAACCATGGCGATCAAAAATGACCGAAATGACGCAAGGGCTATCGCAAGCTGCATGCGGGTCGGATGGTTCTCTATCGTGCACGTGAAGAGCGATGAAAGTCAGGAAATACGGATGCTTCTGAACAATCGGCGCACGCTGCAGGCGAAGCAGATTGATATCGAGAACGAGATTCGAGGCACGCTCCGGGTATTTGGGATCAAGTTTGCCGGTCGGATTACGGGAGGCCCTTTCGAAGCCCGTGTTCTCGATGCGATCGAGAGTGTGCCGCGCCTCGCAGCGATGGTCAAACCCATGCTGATCGCTCGGGCAGCGCTCAGACAGCAGTGTGCAGTCCTTCAAAAAATGCTTTTGGAAACTGTCCGAAAAGATGAAACGTGCCGCCGATTGATGACCATTCCCGGAGTTGGAGCCATAACGGCAGTCACCTACGTGACGACTATCGATGATCCTGCTCGGTTCGAGCGATCTCGAGATGTCGGCCCTCACCTCGGGCTCACGCCGAAGAAGTATGCATCGGGCGAGACGGACCGAAATGGTGGCATCTCGAAAAGCGGAGATGCGGGAATGCGGACGACGCTCTACCAGGCCAGTCTTGCTTTGCTGACCCGGTCAAAAAAGCCTTCAGCAATCCGAAAGTGGGGGCTCTCGATTGCAAAGAGACGCGGACTTCGGCGGGCAATCGTCGCCGTGTCCCGAAAGCTCGCGATCGTTATGCATAGGGTGTGGGCGGACGGAACGGAATATCGCTGGGGAGATGCCACCACCGCATAAAACCATACTGCCGACCTGAGGGAGGCAGGACGATGTCCCGCAAGGACCTGGTCGAGGTGACTGCGCTGCACTCTTTGTAGAAAACTACGCGCAAGGTAGACAGCAGCCTTCGACTATCGGACCACCATCTTGAGGCGATCAAGCATCGACCTCGCAGACAAGAGCGAGCCTCGCGGGGCTTTGGTACACGTCGCCTCTTCTCGGTGCCAAGATCGTTGCTCACGCCTCTCCTTTCCTGCCATATGCATTTGACGCAGTTGGGAAAGGCTAGGTTTGAATATGGAGGACTTTTGGCTCGGAGGATGCTTCCTCTTGGTCGCAACGATCTATGCCGCGGTTGGACAAGCTGGGGCGTCTGGCTACATTGCTGCGATGTCGCTGTTCGGCGTTGCTCCGGCCGTGATGAAAACCACAGCTCTCGTATTGAACCTGGTCGTGGCGACTATTGGGACCACGTTCTTTTTGCGAGCGGGCAGGGTGTCTTGGAGAAACGTGTATCCATTCGCTGTGCTCGGCTTTCCGTTCTCTGTCATAGGGGGAGCGGTTCAGCTTCCCGAAGGATTTTATTATCCTCTGGTCGGGGTCGTGCTCGTTCTCTCTGGAATCCAGATGACGCGTTCCGCATTCGGTCAAAAGGCATTGGACAAAGTTCCCACTTCGCCGCCTTGGATCGCGGCTCTTGCGGTTGGCGCGGTTATAGGATTCGTCTCTGGAACAACAGGCACCGGCGGGGGCGTCTTTCTTGCCCCCGTAATACTTGCTCTAAATTGGGGAACCGCGCGTCAAACCGCGGCGACAACAGCGATTTACAATCTGATGAACTCGGCTGCGGCTCTGCTCGGCGCTAGCCGCCAGTGGGGCCATCTTCCGCAATCTCTTCCATGGTGGATTTTGGCGGTCGCGCTAGGTGGCGTGGCAGGTGCGTATGTGGGAAGCCGTTATCTTCCAGAGAAGTGGCTTCGCTTGATCCTTGCAGTTTTGCTTACCGTTTCCGGATTGAAGCTACTTTTTTGAGGTCTGGTTCCAGGTTCAGAGCACGCGGGAAAAAGGGGTTGAAGATAAAGTCGCAATCAGACAAGAGATTGCACATCAGAGCGTTCCGTCCTCCCAGTCGTACACGCGCACCAGACTTACACCGACGAGACGTCGAAGGCGAATGCCCTTGAAGTCTCCGCCTTGCGCCGTCAGCCAGTCGGCGGACAGGAACGCCTTGCGGCCGCAGGACTCGCAACGGAAGAAGCCGGCGATCTCATCGAGTTGGACATCGCCGCAGATGGTGATGAGGTCGGCAGGCCGATAGCAATGGGTGATCGTGCAGGCATGGCACTTGATCTTGACCAGCATGCCGTCCGTGTTGGCGTCTGAGAGGCCATATCGGGGAGCGCCAACGCGAATGCGCCGCATCAGTCCCTCGCCATCGCGCCGATGATGAAGCAGTTGCCGCCCTTGCTCTGGCATCGGGTGCACCGGAGCATCGGCTGAAGACGGATCAGTTGCACCGCGCCATAGCGGCGTTCCAGATCGTATCGATCAAGCCAACCCTCATGAGCGCAGCGGGAACAGAGACCACCCAGCCGTTGCCACTGACGTAGGGATTGGAAGTCCGCTTGAGGCGCGCTTTCCCCGGTCTCAATGCGACCGTCGTCAGAACTTTCGGGGATGAGCACAATGGAGCGCGCGTGCCGCATGACGCTCCTCACACACGCTCATAGCGCGGCCTCCATCCACGGCCCATGCCGCGGCTGAGGAGGCAGGAGGCGGTGTAGAGCTGATCGCGCAGGAAGTCGGCGTCGAGCAGTAGTTCCTCGATCGCCTTGCGGTAGTCGCCTTGGTAGAAGTCGAGGACGCTGGCAATGATGTCCACCTCGGGCTGTTCCCCCTCGGCCTGCTCTGGAATGACCGCGCCGAGATCAAGACGCAGTTGCTCGACCGCCGATGTCGCCATGGGACGTCTCCTTGAATGCGATAGGATTGGGTTCCGCACCGCGGATTATGTTCCTATTTTGTTCGTGTTTGTTTCAGGAGTCAAGCGGCCAAATCAAACTAGATACCCAATTGCGTTCGGTCCCGCGATTCCGGTTCAAAGCCGCCATCCCTATAATGCCCCGTCCGCGTTCCGGCACAAACTTCATCCTGCCGACGCGGGCAGCCCATGTGGGGATCGATGACTGCTGCCTATCTTAAGAACTTAAAGACCGTCATTGGCATTGCCGAATGATGAGAGCTCGACAACCAGCTCTGATCACGGAGGTGGCTCTGTCATAGAGCGAGCCGCATCTCACCTGCACGGGTGAAGCCAAGTTTCTCATACATTGGCGTACCGGCTTCAGATGCATGGAGTACGACATGCGTACAGCCGTTGTCTCTAAGGTGGTCGATTGCACGCGTGGTCAAAGCCTTGCCGACGCCTTTGCCGCGATGTGACCGTACCGTATAGACAGACCAGATATAGCCGCGGCGTCGGACATCCGGCTTCAGGACATCCGGGAAAGGCGAGCGCAGCAGGCAGCAAATTGCCGAGCCCGCGATCTGACCATCGATGCGTGCAACAAACCCTGCATGGGTCCTGTTGCCGCGGTTTTCCTCGATGAAGCGTACAACTGTTTCCCGCGCATCCGATGCATAATGCTCCTCTGGCGTACCGTAGCTGTCCCAGATGGCCAGATAGTGCTCGATCAAGAGCGGATCTTCAGCCGGGCCGGCGGTTTTGATGTCCAGCAATCTTCTTCTCCCATGGTTTTCTGGTGCCCTCTGGAGGCATCGGTCGTCGCCACAGCATCGCTCCGCATCTACGGTGCCGCGCCAGCAGGCCAGCTCTCCAAATCCCAGCGAGGGCTGCGCTCAGTTGAGCCCCAACATAATGGCTGAAGGGAGGTGACGCTCGGCCGGACGGGATAGGAACTCGCCTGCCACTTCGTTGGCCACGGGAAGAAACCGGAAAAATCCCCGTGTTTTCCATGCCGCCATGTCCGGTTGACACGACCGAGCGTTGCTCGATAAAGCCTTGGCTGAAGTAATTGTTCCGCAAGTTTCAGGATCAAAAATCGGCGGGCAACTAGGCCGTCGATGGTTACAGGATGGCCATTTCCTTGAACCTTGAACCCTATTTGTCGGAGCGAACTTCTGGGCGGCACAAAGCGTTTTGCGGCCGGAGGCAGCATGACCGCGGCAGAGAAACCAGGAGCGAGCACTCAGTTCGAGTTTGAACGGATGACGGTGGAGCGCTTCCGCGCGACGTTTCCGAAAGCAAGATGGGACGATGTTGCCCGGGCGTGGTGGGTTCCGGGCAAGACTGCAGAGCGACGGATTGAACGCTGGAAAGCGCTGGAGCAAGCAAAGGCCGACGTCCATGCCGATGCCCGAGGACGCGACGCATTTGAATTCGATCCAATCGAAAGCAGATATCTTCTGCCAGCCGCAGAGATCGTCGTGCAGACGCCGTATTCTCGCACAGTCGTCAATGAGTTGCGGCAGGTCCCTTATGCCCACTGGGATGCAGCCCGCACCGCCTGGATGGTGCCTTACCGTTCCTACGAAGAACTCAAGCGACGTTGGCCGGTGATCGAGGCGGCTGCGAAACGCAATGAGCCGGAAGAGCGCAAGGCACGGCGTGAGGCGAACAAGGACAGTGATGCGCGATCACCTGCCGGGTTGCGGAGGGCGGAAAGACGCCGCCGCCGCCATCCAATCCCACTGGTTGATCCGCCTCCGCTCGATCGTCCCGTCACCACCGTTTCCTGGGGCATCGTCGTGTTCACCGACACTCAGGGCGAGATTGTTGATCCGCAAGAGTTGGGTGAGGTCTATTCAATGATCCGCAGCGATGGCGACATGATCTGGGCAGCGTGGCGGACGCCAACGCTGAAGGAGCTGGTTGAGACCTGGCCTGCGCGGAACGGCCCGAACGAGCGAGAGAAATTGCGCGGGTGGTGGCACTCCACGAAGCCTGAACTGGTTATCGCCAGACGCGACGCGAAATCACGCGAAAGGCGGTTACGGAATGCCTGACGGCGAGCGCCCTCTGACGACACCCGACGGCAGATATATCATTGTGCGCGGACGACTATGGCGCGCCAGCGATCCAAACCTTGCGGACGACAAACGTCAGTGTCTGGTAAGCGAGCTTATGGCGGCAAGGCGCGCTGTCAAGGCGGCCGCTGACGACAAGGACGCGCTTGCCGCCGCCCGCGATCGGGTCAACACGGCGAAGATTGCCTTGGGGGAGCGTGGCCCGGTGTGGTGGCACGACGGAGCACCGGACCTCAACAAGCACATGGTTGAGACGACGCATTACGGCACGTGGTACCGGGCGATCAAGCAAAGTGGATGAGCTTTGGCAGGGTTGTTCCACCCCGATGCGCGTCATTAACCCGTCCATGCACTTCCGAAGTTTGCCCGTCACGACGTTCTTCCATGCTCTCAAAGGACATGGATCTCCCAGACTCATCCCCAGGAGTGGACCGTCTGGCCTCCGAACATCATTTGCGTGGGCAAGGCGAAGATGAAGTACGGGTTGAATGAAGGTGGAGCGCTGATCTGATCCAGTCGCGAGATCTGCTCGGCGGTGAGTTTCACCGTCATCGACGCCACGTTCTGCAGGAGCTGTTCGGCACGGCTCGCGCCAACGAGAATGCTGCCGATGCCGGAACGCTGCAGCGTCCATGCCAGCGCCACCGCCGCCATCGGCTGTTCAAGCTCGGTGGCCACCTGCCGCACGACATCGACGATTTCGAAGTTGCGCTCGGTGAACAGCATACCACCGAACGGATTGTCACCATTCAGCCGACCATCGCTCTCGCTGTCTTCATCGGCGGAACCCTTGTCCGGAACACTGCCTGGCGCTCTTGATCGTGCGAGCATGTCACGGCCATATTTGCCTGTGAGTAAGCCTGCCGCCAGGGGACTCCAGGGAACAAGGCCCATGCCGAACTCTGCGGCTGCCGGAAGGATGTCGAGCTCGACGCCGCGGTCAATGAGCGAATAGGCATATTGCAGCCCGATCGGCACAGGCAATCCGTGGGCAGCCACCAGCGTCGCAATCTTCGCGACATACCAGGACGGCGTGTTGGAGAAGCCATAGTGGAGGATCTTGCCGCTGCGCACGGCGTCGGTCAGCGTCTGCAGCACCTCTTCGGCAGGTGTGGTGCGATCCCATACATGCATCCAGTACATGTCGATGTAATCAGTCTTTAGCCGGTTCAGCGAGCCTTCGATCCCGAGCCGGATGTTCTTCGCTCCATTGCCGCCATGTAGCGGCGTGCCTTGGCTGCGCGCAAAGCCCGACTTGGTGGCGATGACGACCCTGTTGCGCAGACCGGCGTCAGCAACGAACGATCCCAGCATTTCCTCGCTGCGTCCGCCCGAGTAAACGTCAGCCGTATCGAAGAAATTTCCGCCAGCGGCGACATAGGTGTCGAAGATTTCTCGTGAGCCTCTGGCGCCGGCGCCCCAGCGCTCGGCCCCGAAGGTCATGGTTCCAAGCGCCAGCGGGCTGACGATCAGGCCAGATCGGCCCAGCGTTCGATAACTTGTCAGATCCATGTTGCAGTCCTTGTGTGCGGTTCGGAAGAACTCTGCTAAGACCATAGCCGGCCGCCTGTCCCGCGATTAGCCGTTGCGTGCCGCATGAGCTTGTGAGCACAGTGCAACAATGGAACGAGGCGAACTGAACGATCTCCTGGCTTTTGCCGCCGTCGCACGCGAGCGGAGCTTCACGCGCGCCGCGGCCTCCCTGGGCATATCGCCTTCGGCGCTCAGCCACGCCATGCGGGCGCTGGAGGAAAGGCTCGGCGTCCGGTTGCTGGCGAGGACGACGCGTAGCGTTTCCCCTACAGCGGCAGGCGACCGGCTGCTCCAATCCATCCGGCCCGCTTTTGCCACCATCGAAGATGGGCTAGCGGCGCTGGCCGAATGGCGCGACAGCCCGTCCGGGTCGGTGCGCATCACCACCTTCTCTTATCCTGCCAAAACCGTGCTCAAGGAAAAGCTTCCGTCCTTCCTTCTCGCTCATCCAGGCATCCAAGTCGAAATCAACATTGACGATCGGCTGACGGATATCGTGGCGGAAGGGTTCGATGCCGGAATACGATTTGGCGAGACGGTCGAAAAGGATATGATCGCGGTGCGGGTCGGCCCCGACCTCAGAACCATCGTCGTCGCCACACCCTCCTATTTCGAGCGCCATCCAAAGCCTGAGACACCGCAGGATCTCGACGCGCACAACTGCATTGGTTACCGCCTCGCGAGCGCCGGCGGCCTTCTGCCCTGGGAGTTCGAGCGCAATGGACGGGAGATCAAGATCCGCACCTCCGGCTCCTTCATCGGCAATGACGGCGATCTCGCCGCGGCTGCCGTCAGAGCCGGCGCCGGCCTCGGCTATATCCTGGAGAGCGATGTTGCCGAAGACCTAGCCACAGGACGATTGGTGCAGGTCCTTGATGATTGGTGCCCAAAGTTCCAGGGCTGCTACCTCTACCATCCCAGCCGGCGTCAGACGCCACCCGCGCTCCGCGCTTTGATCGACGCGCTGACGGTGGAGAGCTGATTGTATCCGGACATCGACATCGCCCGGTCAGCGCCATTGGATCAGCATATGATCGTTTTGAGCAGGTTAGATGCGGAAATTATTTCCGTTTCGCGCAAACCAGTTAATTCATCTTGGCCTCCAGATAGGCGCGACACATAATCAGCAATTGCCGGCGCAATTCTTCCGCGATCTCGCCCGACTGTCCCCGTTCGAACGAATTTCGCACGGTGCCGAATACGACCGTGACGAGCGTGCGGTTAACGGAGACGACATCGGCGAAACTCCTGTCCGATGCACTCGCAAGCATCTCTGTGGTCGCCGCGTCGGTGCGATCCGCAAAGGCGAGTATCAGGGCTTCGTTGTCCAGTTCCACAACGGAGCGGTAGAGCGCCCGTGTCACGTCGGGCCTTTCCGTTTTGGCCCTCCAATAGGTGTCAATCACGGCTTCCACCATCTCCGCAGCTGTCCGGCCATGGTACTCGCGGCAAGTGCTTTCGATCCTTTCCGCAAGTGCGTCCAGATAATGTTCGTTGACGGCATAGATCAGCGCCTGTTTGTGCGGGAAGTATTGGTACATCGTGCCGACCGAGGCGCCGGCGCGTTCCGCGACCCGAGTGGTGGTGAGCCGCGCAATCCCATCCTTCACCAAAAGCTGAATGGTCGCCTCAAAGATCGCATCCAAAGTCGCTGTCGCGCGGCGCTGTTGCGGTCTTTTCCTCGGCTTCAGGGCAGCAGGCGCGGCGTATGTCAAAAGCGAATCCTCAAACTGAACAATCCTTCATATCATAGGCCAAACCACAAAACGGGAAAGGCCTGAACATGAAGGACGGACGTATCGCGCTGGTGACCGGCGGCAACAAGGGCATCGGGCTGGAGGTCGCTCGCCAACTCGGGCAGGCTGGCATCACGGTGCTGGTGGGGGCAAGGGATGTGGATCGCGGCCGTGCGGCGGTCGCGGACCTGACATCGCAGGGTCACCACGCCGCATGAATACAGCTTGATGTGACCGACGATCAAAGCATCGCATCGGCGGCGCGGACCATAACGGACAGATACGGCCGCCTCGACATCCTCGTCAACAATGCCGGCATCTTCGACTTCGCCGATGCGCCGCCCAGCCGAGCCTCGGTCGCCGCGGTTCGCCGCGTGATGGACGTCAACTTCCTGGGGGCGCTGGCGATCACCCAGGCCGTGCTCCCGCTGCTCAGAAACGCGCCTGCGGGACGGATCGTCAACGTATCGAGCTCACTCGGATCTCTGGCGCTGAACGGCGATCCCAAATCGACATATTATTCGCAACAGTTCATCGGCTATAACACCTCGAAGGCGGCATTGAACATGCTGACCATCCAGCTGCATGAAGAACTCAAGGATATAGGTATCACGGTGAATTCGGTAAGCCCCGGCTTCGTCAAGACGGATTTGACCGGTTATGGCAACATGACACCGGAAGAAGGCGCGCGGCTCTTGGTCGAATATGCGCTCTCCGCAACGACTTCCGGCACCTTTGTCGAACCCGGCGGCACGACGCCGTGGTGATGGATCATCACGAGATCTGTCCCTGCCGCAGAGTCAGCGCCTGGCCGCAGGAAGGACAAGTATGGCCAGTCCCTTGACGGAGCCCGCAGCATCGACTTTCAGGCCATTGTATCTCGCGCTCAGCATCAGACGAATCCCCGTCGGGCCACTTGCCGCGGGAACCACTCTGCCCCCTCGTGCCAAGAGCGGTCAACAACTCCATCTGATTACAATGCCGTTGCCGCCTCTCGGAGATGGTCATGGTTTCGCGGAGGAGTTCCACGGACGGATGACTCTCAGGCGGCCACTCTCCGAGAACTCCCAGTTCTTGCGGTTCTATTTAATCGAAACGTTGCGCAACCACTAGACATGCCAAAGCTTCCATGGAGCTTGGTCCACCTCTCGGCAAGCCTGTATAGACTTTCTCACAATACAATATCGTTGTCGTTTCGGGCATTGAAGTTACGTTCCATCCGCAGGCTCCTGGCGCTGGGCTTCCTTACGCGCCGGACATCGCCGGGCGGCCGATTCCAGATCATCCATCGGACGCCCTTACCACGGTCTGCAGGATAGAAAGGCACCCCTTGAAAAGCCTGGCGAAACGTCTCCGCATGTCCGGGATCGGCGAAACAGAACACCCGGTGGGATACTCCCTCGTGACCTACGCTGTGGCCCATGGTGCAAAGGGACAGGTCTTTACAGAATTCCCGGTGGACGTCGAAATGCTTGCCCGAGCAGCGGTCGGCGGGCACGGCCACTTGATGGGGCCAGCCCAGGTCCACGGCGGAGGGCGACAGCTCGCTCCTACTCCGGCTCATCAGACGCGCTCGTACTTCGGCCGCCAGCCGCGCGTGTAGCCTCGGCTGATCAGCATGGCCGCCGTCGAGAGTTGGTCGCGGAGGAAGTCGGCGTCGAGCATGAGTTCGCCGACGGCCCGACGAGCGTCTCCGCCATATGCCGCGATCATGGCATCGACGAGATCGACATCACCGCAGACGGAGCCTGGCTCGATACAGATGTCCAGACGCAATTGTTCGGCCGCAGACATGGCGGTTCCTTCCAAGCAAAGTGTTGACGACAATCCGACAAGGGAATATGTTCTTATTTTGTTTCGCACATTAGGAAAAGAGTCAACGATGCGAAGCGAAGGCGAACCTCGATCGGGGGTAGAGCTTCGGAAGCGCTGGCTCCACCGCGGCGTAAGGTCACGTTAAGCTCCAAGTGGTTGAAGTCGCCTGTGAAGGAAGTTAAGATTCGTCTACTCCGAACGGTAAGCAATGAGAGTTGGGCCATGGCAACCGCGATTTTCGGCAAAAGAATCAAAGAATTACGAACGAAAAAGGGCATGACGCTCGACGACCTCGCCGGCGCGACCGGCTCCTCGAAGAGCTATATCTGGGAGCTCGAGAACAAAAACCCGCCGCGCCCATCCGCCGAGAAGCTGTCGGAGATCGCCGCCGTTCTCGAGGTGACGACCGATTATTTGATCGGCCGGGAAACCACGCTGGAGGCTGCGGAGGACAAGGCGTTTTTCCGGGAATACAGCAACATGCCCCAAGCCACCCGGGAGAAGATCAGGGCGATGGCGCGTCTGCTGGGGAGTGACGCCAAGGAATGACGAAGTCGCCCAGGCGAACCGCGAATGACCTCACTCTGATGCTCAATGCGGTTCTCGGCGAGGATCGGTTTGACAGAGCGCCTGTCGACGTCGAGGCTCTGGCGCTCGAATACACCCGCAATACCGCCGGCGCGCACGGCGAATACATCGAACGGATCGAAGCCGACGATCTTGACGGATGTGAGGGGGCTCTGGTCCCGGGCGAGACGAAACCCAGGCGGTGGGGCATCATGTATGACCGCCGTCAGAACCGAGGCAGACGGGCCTACACGGTCGCCCACGAACTCGGGCACTTCATGATCCATCGACATCTCGTAGATGACGACCCGGACTTCGACGGCGGATTCCACTGCTCGAAAGAAGCGGTCGAGCACGGTTCCGGCAAGGACATCGAAAAGGAGGCGAACGAGTTCGCCGCGACCCTGCTGATGCCGCTCGACGACTTCCGGCGCATCATCCCCGCGAACGAGCTTGCCGATCTCGAGCGCCTGGGGAGGGCCGCCCAACGATACGGCGTGTCCCTCACTGCGGCGACGCTTCGGTGGCTGAGCTACACCACGACGAGGGCGATGCTGATCTCGTCCATGGACGGCTATGCCCATTGGGCCAAGCCGAGCGAGGCGGCGCTGAAGTCGGGCCGCTACATCCGCACCCGCAACGAAATGTACGAGATGCCCGCTTCCAGTCTTGCGGTACGGAAGGTCGGCGGCGATGGAGCCCTGACGGGCGTTCGTCAGGCGGCAGGCGTCTGGTTCCCGGAAAGCGTAGTGGAGATGTGCATGCGTACCGACCGCTACGACTTCGAGCTCACGCTCCTGCATTTCGACGGAGGGTCTCTTGCCTACCAGGCCGAGCCGGAGGAGGCAGGTGACTCTTACACCCAGTTTTTCGGACGAACGGCACGGTAGCCGTACCACTCTGCCAAGCGTCACCCGACGACGATGCCCTCGGAATAACCGCTGCCGCGGGGACCGTCGTGGTCCCACTCGTAAACCGCCGTTCGACCAAGCGCCTGCTGCTGTTGCCCGAGGAAGAATGTGAATCCATTCGGCGCGGCGATGAAGAGATGCAACGTCGAACCGCGCTTTTCCTTCCGCACGGCCGCCGCCACGGCCTCCGCCAGCTTCATCGCGTGAGAGCCGGACCTCACGCTCGCCCCGGACGACGATCCCTTGTCGAGGGCGACCGAGAGCAGAGCCCCGATGTCGGGCCGCGACTGGAGATAGTCCTTCACCATTGGGAGGACATCGTGGGTCAGGCCGATCGCGACGGCGAGTTCGGGTCCGCCGCTTTCCATCTCGACGCGTTCGACCACGATACCGGGCCAATCGGGGTCAACAGGAACATCGTCGCGCTTCCAGAAGCGCTTGCCGTCCGTCCGTTGCTCGATCTCGATCGACTTTCCTGATTTCACGTTCAGGATCGATCCGACGGCGAACGCGAGTGACACATGGGCGTCGAGCACAAGGCGCATATGGTCGCCCTGTTGCGCGGCACCGACCATGAACTCGCGCGCCCGCGGAAGAAGGTCTCCATTCCAGGATTTGCCATCCTTCAGATAGCGTCCGTCGAAATCTCCGATTAGGTCCAGCATGTCCGGCACGCGCGCCGAGAGATTGTCGATCGGGTGCATGAAGGAACGCACGCCGACGATGGTCCTCTCCGGTTCCGGCGGCCCGGCCAGCAGGTTCTGTTCCCGGACCAATTCACCGAAGCTCTTGCGGTCGAATTCCTTGCGACCCTGCAGATGAAGTTTCCGGATGAGGTCGTCATACTCAAAACCCGTCTGCGCGGAACTGATCTGCCGCATGCCTACCGACGCGAACCGGTCATTCAATTGCTCGCGAAGCTGAGCGCCGGACTGAAGCCGCGTGTGAAACACCAGGGTCCGGGCAAGCTTGCGGAGTTCAGGTTCGTCTATGCCGAGATGATCTGCCCAACCCGTACGCAGCCTGCCCATGACGGTGCCTGGGCCGCCATCGAAAAGCAGGTCGAGGTCGAGCGCGTTCCATTCAGTGCGGATCAATTTCCAGAGCGGATCAGCGCGCCGCAGGTTCCAATTGGTCAAGAGTTCGAACATCGCTCCTTCGCCCGTCGGCGCGAAGGCGACTTGGGCGTCGTGCGCCCGGTTAAGGAACGAGTGCTTTTCGCCGCCGATGAACTTCGGCAAGATGAGCTCATCCGCACCGAAATCGCCCGGCTTGACGTGCCATTTGCACTGCTTGTGGAGCCGCAAAATCTGCTTGCCATGGTGATCGAGCGGACCTTTGCCCGCAGCGTAGTCGATCACTACGTCGTCGAATGCCTTGGGGCCTGTTTCGAAGGCGACCTTGGTCACTATCCCATCGCCACGAAGCAGAAGCGCGGCGCTCAGCCAGAACATTCGGGCCTGAAAATCGTCACCCTGCTGCCGGGCCAGCACCGCATCCGCCATCGTCGCACCTCACTTCGTCGGGAAATAACGCCCCATGATCTCGCGCCACAGGGCGATGGCGTCGCCCTGCTTGCCCTGCTTTTCAAGCTGAACGGCCAGCGCCGCCTTGATGTCGGCCTTCCGCAGCGCCTCTTTGGCGGCCTTGATAAGCTCCGGCGTCATCTGCTCCGAAACCGGAGGGCCATATCCCGCAGGATCAGGCCACGTCCGATCCAGACCATCCTGCGCCGCGGCGAAGAAGCGCCGCACCTCGCCTGGATAGGTCGTGAATGGCGGGTCGACGAGGTCCTGCATCATGACCTCGATCAGGAAGGCCGGCTTGATCGGCTTGCCCGCCGAACGGTTCCAGCGCTTGATCATTTTCACCAGGGGAATCCATTTGCCGCTAAGCTCCTTGTTCTTGTTGGTGGCCTGCTCCATGTGGATTTCCGGATCGGTCTTGACCCAGTCGCCGCGAACCCGGTCGGGGATTTCGTAGCAGTCGCCGACGTCGAAAGCGGGAACCGCGTCGATCGACAGGACCTTGCCCTCCTCGTCCGTCGTGTCCTTCTCGAACTCGACAGTGGCGCAACGACGGCCTGGCTCGACGGCGGCGTCACCGTACTTGCGGCGCAACGTCTTTACAAACGCATTGATAAGGTCCGCCGGAGGCTTGTCGCGATACTTGTCGCGCTCTTTCTTGCCGAGGACGAAGAACACGTCGACGTCCTTC
Source organism: Rhizobium sp. FKL33 (assembly GCF_005222915.1). Lineage (GTDB taxonomy): Bacteria > Pseudomonadota > Alphaproteobacteria > Rhizobiales > Rhizobiaceae > Rhizobium_E. The sequence continues at coordinate 6,488 of NZ_STFX01000036.1, read as the reverse complement.
AACGGCTTGGTTTTCGTATGGCGCTTGTACGATCCGGTGAGGATGTCGCGGTCGACTACGAAGTCGCCCTTGATCACGCCCCGGACTTCCTCATGGCGCTTGATGGTGTCCTTGCGCTCGGTCTCGCTGAGTTCGAGGCGCTGGCGGAACTTCTCGAATGCTTCTTCTGTGTTGATCATCTGTAATAAGTCGCCGATGCCATGATGTCAGGGGTCCCAATTACCGTGCCCGCCTGGCGGGCGGTGAGCCCTGCGAGGCTGAGGTACGAAGCGCTGCTCATGCCGGGCAGCGAACGCGCGCCGGGACCGGGTTGGAGCAGAATCCGATACGTGCATCCGGGAGGCGGCGCGGGTGCCTTGGCGAAGGTGCCCTTCAGGAAGTCGGTGTCGATCCACATCTGGTCGATGTCGGAGCCGTCATAGCGGATCGGGAAGTCCCACCGGGCGGAGGCCGTCGACGAGCCAGGTTTATAGAACTCGATGACGAAGCTCTTGAGATCGCCGTCTTCCATCCATTGACGCGCGGCGTCCTGGACCCAATCCGACCATGCGTCGACCAGCTTGGTCGGGTCCAGACCGTAGTTAATGATCAGGAGGCGCATCAGATTGCGGACCTTGTCGGACACGTAGATGGCCGTGTTCGTCCTGGTATAGTTGTGCGTGCTGACGGCCATCTTATTCGATCGCTCCCCAGTTGACGGCAAGCGATTTCGCCGGTGCCGTGGAATTTTCCTCCGCCTCGTCCACGGCCGTGTTGACGTCGTGCACGGTGATGCGAGCACACCGTTTCGCAAGCGTGTCGTTCATCCATTTGACGTCGTCGGCGTCGGTGGGGGCGGTCATCGCCCAGTTGCCCGCCGTGGGGTTCCAGGTGAGCTTCTCGACCTCGAGGTCCGCCTCCATCGCGTCTTCGCCATAGAGGCAATAGATCACGAGCCGCGACCCCACGCCCTTGACGACAATCGGCACAGACGTCGGGTGTTCGTCGGCGATCAACGACTCCATCACGCTGGCCGCCGCCAACAGTTTGTCGGCGTCGACCGAACCGGTGCCCGTGATGAGCTCCCTGATGGCCCTCCAGGTCTCGGCAGCCGACCGCTTGGGAATGGATGCAATGGTACGCTTCACCTTCATGCTGCGTCTCCCTGAACGTCGGCCTGCGATGCGGCGCGCTTGAGCGTCGCGGTCACATGGTCGGCCGTGAGCTTGTTGAGGTCCTTGGCGGTGTCGATCGAAATCGCGCCGGCGGCCGTGATCGCCTTCCTGAGCCTGCGGCCGTCCATCCCCTCAGACGCTTCGACAAACGCGGCAATGTCATTTTTCAGGTCGCCGACCTTCGCCCAGTGCTTAGCGAGAAGGCCAAGCGTGTCGAGGATGATTTCGCGGCGGGCCTCGGCGTTCGGCGGACCGATGTCCTCGATCCAGTCCGCCCGGGAGAGCAACGCGCGGTCGACTGCCTTCGGATAGTTAGTCGTCGCGATCAGAAGCGTGTTGCGATGGGTGCGGGAGAGCAGGTCGATCCCGGCCAGCGCGGCGTCCGTCGCCCGGTGCGCATCGATGGGATTGGCGTCGAGGCTCATTTTCTGCCGGTCCGCCGCCAAGGTCTCGACTTCGTCGAGCAGGACGATCGTCGGCTCATTGGCTGCGAACTCGGGGATCGTCTGCTGGAAAATCTTCGAGACTTCCTTCTGGCTCTTGCCGAGCGACGAGCTTCCAAGAGCGTGCGGGTCGAGCTGGAGGTAGCGAACCGATCCCAACGCCTTCGCGACCTGGTTGGCCAGACCGCGCGCCAGCGTCGTCTTGCCCGTCCCCGGAGGGCCGGTCATGACGATCAAGCCGTGGATCGGCATCGATTCAAAGGCAAATCTTTCGCGGAGCTGCAATGAGAGGATCGACTGGGCGAGAAGGCGCTGCTTGACCGACGACTCCACCTTAATCGCGTCCCAAGCGTCGCCGAAGTCTTTGCGCGGCAGAAGAATGTTCTCGACGATTGCGTCCATGCGCTCACCTCTGTTCGATACGTCCTCAGCAAAATGAGTCCGCCGATTCCGTTTCACGGTATACTACATATTGTGCATCAAGATGCAATATAGCACAACATGTGTCACCAATGCTGTCAAAGAAGCAATAGCCATATCGCCACACCGAACAAGATATGGGGACTCCAGCGGAAATGTCAAGAACAGGAAATACGCCTACTCCGAACTTTCGGAGTCTTTGCCATAAAGCGTTTTAGGCGTCTTCCTTCGATAATCGACCCGAGGTCTTTGTCATTCACAAAAGAGGAGCAATTCCGGCCGGCTCTCAGGCCGAAATGGCATTCATCGCGGTTTAAAGTCTTGCCTTCGACGATATGCATATAAACATAGGAGGATGATGGAATCGCCCGAAATGCCTGTTTCAAACTCTCTAAAAGACTTCAAGTCGCCGGCAACAATTCGCGAAAGAGACCCGCGTCACGTATTGCAGGAGGTTTACGGTTACCCGGCGTTTCGCGGTCGGCAGGAAGAGGTGGTCCGACATGTGGTCCGCGGAGGCGACGCCCTTGTGCTCTTCCCTACAGGCGCGGGAAAATCTATTTGTTATCAAATACCTGCTCTATGTCGAGACGGCTTGGCGATCGTGATTTCGCCCCTGATTTCATTGATGCGAGATCAAGTCGCCGCATTGCGGGCACTGGGCGTGGACGCGGTGGCGATAAATTCTGCGATGACTCCGGACGAAATGCGCTCTACTCGCCAGGACCTTGGAAACGGAAAGATTAAGCTTCTCTATGTGACGCCGGAGCGGGTCGTCACCGAGGGCTTCCGCTCCACAATCGGTTGGCAAAAAGTGTCGTTGATTGCCATAGACGAAGCCCACTGCGTAAGCTCCTGGGGGCACGATTTCCGCCCCGAGTATCGTGGTCTGGCTTCCTTACCTGAAATGTTTCCCGGGGTTCCACGCCTCGCGCTTACGGCAACCGCCGACGAACACACACGGGAGGACATCCTCCGAGTGTTGCGGCTTGATCAGGCATCCGTGTTCATCACGAGTTTCGATCGTCCGAACATCTCGTACACAATTGCTGAGCGGGAAAAGCCGAAACAGCAGTTATTAGACTTCCTGAAACGACATGAAGGCGACAGCGGGATCGTTTATTGCCTTTCGCGCAGGAAGGTCGACGAGACCGCGGAGATGCTCAACGACGAAGGTATCCGGGCATTACCCTATCACGCTGGAATGGCTCCGGAGGAAAAAAACTCTAATCAGGACGCCTTCCTGAATGAAGAAGGCCTGTGCCTCGTCGCAACGGTCGCTTTCGGCATGGGAGTCGATAAACCCAACGTCCGTTACGTCGCCCATACCGACATACCCGGATCGGTCGAGGCGTACTATCAGGAGACAGGGCGTGCGGGGCGCGATGGCCTGCCGTCGGCGGCCTTCATGATGTACGGAATGGCCGACGTGGTGCAGCGCCGCCGCATGATTGATGAAGGAAATTCTCCGGACGAGATTAAGCGTGTCGAACGCTCAAAATTGAATGCGCTACTGGCAATATGCGAAACTGCAGGATGCAGACGGAGCGCGCTCCTGGGGCATTTTGGAGAGAAGCATCCTGGCAAATGCGGAAATTGTGACACCTGCCGAGAGCCGGTGGACTCCTGGAACGCAACGGACGCAGCAATTGTAGCGCTCGCGGCCGCATATCGCACATCCGAACGCTTCGGGACCGGACATTTGATCGACGTGATCACGGGGAAACCGTCGGATCGGGTCAAGCGATTTCGCCACGACGAACTGAAGGTGTTTGGTCAAGGTCGGGGCCATTCTCCAGGCACATGGCAATCGGTCTTCAGGCAGCTGTTGTCGTTGGGATACATCTATGTCGATCATGACGCGTTCGGCGCGATCAAATTGGAGGCGGATGCGGCAGCGGTGTTCAAACGTGATCGAACGCTGATGTTCAGGCGAGATCGACCCCACAGGACATCCAAGGCCGCAAGACTCCGGAACCCCGCCCGCGATGGTCTTGACCCGGCGGCGCACGAAACGTTTGAGAGGCTTCGAAAACTTCGGCTCGAAATCGCTCGTGAAGCCGGCTTGGCTCCGTATATGGTCTTCAACGATGCAACGCTCGTGGCCATGGCGACCACTATACCGCGCGACATGTCGGAAATGGCATCTATTCCGGGTTTGGGTACGGTGAAGCTTCAAAAGTACGGTGAACAGTTTCTGGAGGCCCTACGTGACATCTTCTGATGCGGTAGATGACGAATCTACAGCCCCTTTTTGGCACTGAGCTCGGCAATCTTGGCATGGGCTTCCACCAATTCTAATTCCAGATCGTGGATGTACTGCTTGAATTCGTCGAGTTCACCTCCCGAACCCCCATTGTTATCTGAGGTTGATCCTTGCCCCCGAGCATCGCTATCTGCCCGCTGATCCACAGCCTCCTCGCCGAATAATGATGCCAACCACCTATGTATCTTGTCTTTCCGCTCGGCCTGCTTCCGGTCACGTTCTTCGCTGACCCGTTTGGCTTCAAGAAATGCTGGGGAGAACCCCGCCCGCCAAAGGACCATCTGGAGATTGGGGCCGCGACCAGAGGGGGAGAAGGGCTTCTTTCCAGCGGCTACTTCAGCCTTAATCTCAGCCATGACGAAGTCGAGTTTCTCATCGACATCGAGATTGGATGGTGGTCGAGCTGGCGGCCAAGGTTTCGACCGTCGTTCTGACGCCAATTTTGGCTTAGGCTGCTTCACGGAAAATCTCCGCGATGTCTGAACGCGGCAAGAGGGATTCCAAAATCTCCCTGCCTTGTTTGGGCCAACGTCGCGATTGCGCCAAGAGTTGCCCCTTCAGACGTGCGCGGATCATTATATGGTCATGCGGCGTGGCCATGAATTGTTTGGCCATTTGTGTAAGCTCTACCGCAAATGCCTTTCGCTCGATCTCGAGCTCCAATCTTCTGTCGCACCCCGTACTGCAGGAGCCAATGTCCTCCCGCCCTCGGCCACGGATACAGGGAGCTGATTGGCCGACCGCCTTTGTGCACAATATTCCGCCGCGGACGCGACGAAACGCGGTACCTTCTATGGTGAGCAGGTGCGCGGCCTCTTCGATGTCGTCGGTGCCCAACGCCAGTATTCCGCGTCGCATCTTGTAATCCTCAAGCGCGACGGACAGCCGCTCAGCGCCCTGTCCGCCTGCTGTACCCTGTTCAACCTCACGGAGCGCGTCCTTGGCCAGGACCAATGCCGCCTCTTCCGACACTCTGATAGCGTCGGCCGCGACATCTGGATGAGACAAAAGGTAGGTCAATCCGGCTTCGACCCCTCTATGACCAAGGAGGTCCATTATGACCTCTTGGGCCTCGTCCACCGTAATGCCGATCAACCTGGCAATCGTATGCCGCCATCGGTGAAGATGAATCGTCCCTTCCGACCACTCATCCATGCCGAGGTATGAGAGTGCTTGATGTGATTGTTGGGTGATGCTTGCGAGTGGTGTTCCCTTCTCGTCTTGCGCGCTGGCCTTGATCTGAACCCACAGATGTTGCGTCCCAGATGGACGGACCAGGGACGCCAATCTCTCCTGTATGGCGATGGCCCGTTCGGCGATCGGGTGCAGCGGCCACTCTCTCTCAACGCCACCGACCCGCCGACTGAACTTGAATGTGGTTGCGTGCATCAAGCCATTGTCTATCCCGCCGCTCTCCATTCCGGCGACCTCATGATGGCGACCGCCCGTACAGAAGGCTAGGACAGATGCATTGCATACCTGCAGAACCGCAAGGAATGATGTAATGGTGCTGTAGCTTTCGGGCGGCCATTTGGTCGACAAGTCCCAACTCGCAGCCGTTCGCTGATGGATATCAAAAGGAAGGGCGGTTAGTGGGTTACCTTCCCGGTCCTTCCATGGAAACTTGGCGAACAATTCAATTTGGGCACGGCGCAGTCGCTTCCGCGCAACCTGTTCGCAATATCGCTCCTCACGAGGGAGCTTTTCCGCGAGTTCCCAACAGTCAAGAAACTGATCTGCAATATTGTCTTGCAACCAGAGGCAAATACGAATCAATTTCGACACGAATACATTGGAAAACGGCTTATATTTACCTCCGGGCAGTTCCTTCGGTCTCACTGGTTTTTTTTGCTGATCCGAATAGCTGGCTTCCGTTGCATGGTCGTGAAATTTCGTCTCAATCCGTGGCGGAGCGAACATGACGCCTGACTTGGCATTTTCCTCCAACACTTCCAGGAGAAGGTTGAGATTGGTGATCGAGCTGTATCCGTGCGTGATCCCGCGGTAAGACTCACGTCGAAATTCCTGAAATTTGGGCCAATAGTCCCAGTCATCAGGCGACATCGTCTGCTCGGCTGCTGCGACAAGTCGAAGGAAGAGGCGCATGTACCCACCCCATGATGTGGACTTGCATCGGAAAAGTGGAGAGGTTTTCTTGAGTTGAAAGGAAACCGGAATGCCGAAGCAGAAGAATTTTACCAAAGA
>NZ_STFX01000035.1 GCF_005222915.1 Rhizobium sp. FKL33 | reverse complement strand
TTGGTAAAATTCTTCTGCTTCGGCATTCCGGTTTCCTTTCAACTCAAGAAAACCTCTCCACTTTTCCGATGCAAGTCCAAACCATCACAGAAAGAGCTTGGATCGCCGGTGCCCGCCAGTGTATATGCCGCACTCGGCGCTACCTCAGTCCTGCTTGAGATTGCGCAAGGAGATTGAAGGCCGAAAGCAGTATCATCCCATGTCACCCTCAAAAGCCAAAGACGAGCTCGATGAATTCGAAGCGGCAGCCCTGGTGGGTATGTCACCAAGACTGCTCCGGTGGCTCGCCAAGTACGCGCCTAAGCAGGAGGTCAGCAGGAAGCTAAAGATCCGCAAGGATGGAGAGCGTATATTCGTCCAGCGATCAGAACTGCTCGGATTCGACGACTGGCTGAAGCTGCCATGGCCATCGAAGAAGGACGCCAGGCCGCCAGTGCCCAACGGGATTCAGCGCGAGATCAAGGAGGAGGCCAGCGGGGAGTGCGCAATATGCCTCAAGAACGGCAATTCATGTGAGGCTGCACATATCAATCCGGTTGCCAAGTCTAAGAACAACCATCCTGAGAACCTCATCTGGCTTTGCGCTAACCATCACACCAAGTTCGACCACGGGGGATACGGTCCCTCGGCAGATGCCAAGGATTTCGTTGTTAGTTTTAAGCAATCCCTGACCTACTATCGGCGCGGCCTTTGGCAGTTCCAGGCTGAGGTGACGGGACAACTCTTCACGATGTTGAAGGCCTGCGACAGCCTGAACGCTCAACTCGCTGCAGCCAAGACACCCGAGCAGGTCGCCGCTGTCAAATCGCTGGCGAAGAAGGCGGTGGTCGAGGTCGGGAAGCTTGCACCCACCTCGAAGCACGACCCGGACTATGCTGCCTTCGTGGCGATGAAGCCGCAGTTCGATGCTCTCGCCGGAAGTTCCACCAAATCGAAGCATGTCGGAGCGACGCTGAAACTCGCCAGCGACATGAAAACGGAATTCGCCCGGCGCGCCGGTTATGAAGCCTGTCCGCTATGCAAGGGTAATGGGCACTACAAGCATGAGGATTGCCCCGCATGCGGCGGAGAGGGCGAACTGAAGGCATACGAGATCCGTGAACTGGATCTCGATCGATATGGGGATGTGAGCTGCCCTCTGTGCAAGGGGAAAGGCGCGTTCAACGGGGACGACTGCCCGGCCTGCGATGGCGAGGGCCAGATGGAACGTCGCTTCGCCGACCAGGTCGACCCCCGCGAATGGGATGAGGTGTCCTGCAACCTCTGCGAGGGCACGGGAAAATGGAAGCATGGCGCTTGTCCAGTTTGCGACGGCAGCGGAAAGCTTGAACGACATCAACGGGACCAGGTCGACATCCGGGAATACGCGTTAGTGGATTGCCCCCTTTGCAAGGGGAAGGGTACGTTTCGCGGAGAAGACTGCCCTGAATGCCATGGCGAACAACAGATGGAGCGGCGTTATGCGGACCAGGTCGATGTCCGCCAGTACGAGAGCGAGGACTGTTTTATCTGCGAAGGGTCCGGTGAATGGTATGGAATGCCTTGCCATGCTTGCGGCGGCGAGGGGCGTCTGGAGCGCTGGCAGGCTGAACAGGTTGACCGAAGCGACTTCAAGATGGTGGCCTGCCCAGCATGCAAGGGGGACGATTCGGACTTCTGCAGGACCTGCGATGGCGAAGGCGAAGTGCCGCGTTACATCGCCGACCGGTTTTAGCCGTTCCGCTAGCTGCTGCGCAACGGCCACTATGTCCGGGTCAACCCACCTGGACGCTATCGGATACCCTTTGCTAATAGTTCCAGATAGGCCAAAGTCCGACGGCTGCTGTAGGGATCGTTGTGTGACCTCGCGAAGGGTGGGAATGGGTCGGAAGCGGTCATTGAGGTTGGCCCGCGCTCTATAGCAGCTACTTCATCCGCGACCTCCAGATCGGACAATCACCTCCCGACCCCGTTGTGGTCATTGCTCTTGGGTCCCCAGCCAAATTTTCTGGTGTCGCTGAGGTTGACTGATGGCTTAAGGATCACAGCCGAGACCGCTCAACTTATTGAGAAGACGTCGACTTTTGAAGTGGAGAGGGTCGCCGATTTAGAGCGAATGAGCGGCCTGAAATGGCCTGCCTGGGAGACCTGGATTCTCACATGATTTCAAGGACGTAGTAGAAGAGCCTTGAAATTCCCTCTGTTTTCCGGCCGCGGGTGACCGTGGATGCCACCTTTGTGCCCTGGCTTTGGGCGTCAGTCAACCGGCGGGTTGAGCGGTAATTATTTCCGCTTTTGGCCGCTGACGAAGTCTGTCAATCTGCCGCGCAGACAAGTCGGGCACGCGTGGAAACAGGCGCCGCGTCGATGACCTACAAATGATCTACTGGATGAGCGGAAAACATTCCCGTCTTACGCTTTTAGGGGAGTGCTTCGAAATCGGCTCTGCCATAACCTTCGATCAACAGCCTTAGCCCCTCCGGCGCCACTACTTGCACCTTGTCACCCCACTGATAGAGGTGCCAAGCCATCTCTAGCCAACCCGATGCCTGGAAGCGGACGATTAGGCCGCCATCCTCTTCCCATTCGAGATTTTGTCTCGGATGAAAGCAAAACTCAGAAGCTCGGGACGCAACTTCTGGGGAAAAACGCCAAATGACTTCACAATACTGATCTTGGTTCTGAAAAACCCCAAAGGATTGAGCCGCATACTCTTCAATCGAGAAACCGGGTTCGAAACAAAATGTCTCATCGGTGGTATGCGCGCCGTAGATGCGGTCCATTCGGAAGTTGAATAGCTTTTCTCCTCGCGCGGGCTGTCGTGCAACAAGATAGCTGCGATGCCCAAGTAGGAGGCCATGGGGTTCAATGACCCGCTCCGGAGCGTCGTGACTACCGTAATGCAGCCGCAAGCGAAACGGACCGCGCAGCGCTTCAATCACGGCATCCAGAACTAGCGGAGGGAGATTAACCCTAGGACCCGGGCGCGTCACCGATCCCATCGCCATCAGCACGGCTTCGACATCCGCCTCCGTACGCAATGCATCTTTCGGAACAAGGCGCGCAAGCAGCCCATCGCGCATATCCTCTAGAGCAGTTGCATGCCGGAGGCGACCATCGAGGCGTGCGGTCCTGCTGGCGATCTCCAGTGCCTCTAGGGCCGTCTCCTGTCGAAGTTGGAGCCGATCAAGCATCCTGTCCGCGATACGCCATCTTCGCCGGCGATCTTCGCCATCCTCTGCTTCGACATTTGCGAAAACAGTTTCGAGAGCCTCGGTCATTCGTTGGGCCGTGCGATGGGATACGCCGAATTCCTCGCAAATTTCATCGAGAGAAACACCGGAGCGCCTAGTGGCAGCCAAGCGCGCGAGTCTGACCAGGTCCTGAGCCTTTGAGAACGACATGGTAGCATCCTGACAATCAAGCATGTCAGATATTGACACCCATGCACGGTATCGATGATGCTGCAATCTGTCGAGATACGGTATCTTGCCGGTTGCGCTCGAATGGAGGGGTGCGTGCGCAAGATTGACGGCCGAATTTTTTTGTCCGCGTCGGATTTGATGCGCTTCATGGGCTGCACCCATGCTAGCGCACTAGATCTCGCTTATATGTGCGGCCAAGGCCCAGTACCCCGGGAGGACACCGATGATGCGGCTCTGCTACAGAGACAGGGCGATGCCCATGAAGCCGCCCATCTGGCGACGTTAAAGGCGTCAGGCGTTTCTGTGGTGGAGATCGTTCGTTCTGCTCTGGCCGACAATGCGGAAGTGACGCGTGCCGCATTAGCCCAGGGTCCGCAGATAGTTTTCCAAGGGGCGCTACTCGGCAAAAATTGGGGCGGTTGGTCGGATTTTCTCGAGCGCGTCGACCGTCCATCAGCTCTGGGTCCCTTCAGCTATGAAGTTACTGACACCAAACTCAAGCGGCGTCCCCATCCCAAACATGTGCTGCAATTGGTGCTCTATTCGGACCTCCTGACCGAGGTTCAGGGCGTCGCCCCTGAATTTGCCCATGTCGAACTCGGCGATGGAAGCCGGGCGCAGCTACGGCTCGCCGACTATCAGGCCTATGCGCGTATGGCGCGCCAGCGGCTCGAGGCTTTCCTGGAAGATCCGGCGCCGACCCGCCCGATCCCCTGTGCTGATTGCAGGCTCTGCCGCTGGGGCGATCACTGCCAGAAACTGTGGCAGACCGAGGACAACCTGTTCAACGTCGCCAATATCAGCCGCAGCCAGGTCAAAAAACTAGAGGCCTCCGGCATCGCGACCATGGAAGCGCTGGCCGGTCTCGACCGCCCGATCCGCGGCATGGCTGAAAACACGCGAGCGCGTCTGGTGACCCAGGCCCGTCTGCAACATGCCCGCAAGACGGGGGCGCCCGCCTTCGAGCTGCGCTTGCCCGATCCGGGCAAGGGCTTCGATCTGCTGCCGGAGCCCCAGCGGGGCGACATCTTCTACGATATTGAAGGCGACCCGCATTACGAAGGGGGCCTCGAATATCTCCACGGCGTCTGGCTCGAAGGACAGTTCTCGCCGTTCTGGGCGCATGACCATGTCGCCGAAGCCCAGGCCCTGTCCGAGCTGCTAGATTTCTTCCGGGAAAGGCTCACCACATTTCCCCAGGCACGCATCTATCACTATGCGTCTTACGAGATCACCGCCTTGCGGCGGCTGACCGCCAAATACGGGATCGGTGAGGCCTTTCTGGACCGCCTGCTGCGCGAGCGGCGCTTTGTCGATCTCTTCGCCGTGGTGCGCGGCGCGCTCATCGGTTCGGAAGCCAATTACTCCATCAAGTCGATGGAAGCTTTCTATGGCCGCAAACGCGATGGGGAGGTGAAAACGGCGGGTGGCTCTGTAGTGGCCTATGAGCGCTGGCGCGAAACCGGCGAGCAGCAGATTCTCGATGAGATCGAGGATTACAATCGCATCGACTGTATCTCGACCGAGGAACTGCGCGACTGGCTGGTTAGCATCCGGCCCGCCGCGCCATGGCCGGTCCTGGCCGTGGATGCCGGCGACAAGGAGGTCGAGGAAGACGCCGATACCCGGGCCCTGCGCGCGAAGCTCGCCGTGACCGACCTGCCGCAGAACCGACAGGACATGTTGTTCAACCTCGGCCTGTTCCATAAGCGCGAGGCGAAGCCGGCACAATGGGCGGTTTTCGACAGCACAGGCAAGGACGAGGATGATCTGATCGACGATCTCGATGCGTTGGCCGGTCTGGAAGCCATCGGCCCCGCCGAACCGGTCAAACGCTCGATGATGCGCCGCTATCGCTTTCCGCCGCAGGAAACCAAGCTGCGCGCAGGCCGCGGTGCAACAGTCCCGGTCGTCGATGGGCCGCCAGCCAGTATCAGCATCGAGGAACTGGATCGCACCACCGGGATCATTGCGATCAAGGCTGGCCATGCCAAAGCCCATCTTTTGGCTGACCGCCTGACGTTGCATCCGGACTGGCCGCTGAACACGGACGTCATTGCCGCGGCTTTGCACGACGTGATCGAAGATCAATGCGGCGCGCGCCGCCTGACCGCGATCGATGATCTGCTGGCGCGCGTCGCGCCGCGTCTTGTGACGGGCGCGCGCGCGGATCTGCTGAATGGCGCTGATCCGCTGACGGGCACCATCGCGGCGATTACCGCCATGGACGGTACGGTGTTGCCGATCCAGGGGCCACCGGGAACCGGCAAGACCTATGTCACCGCGCGGGCAATCCTTGCGCTGGTGCGCCAGAGGCACCGCGTTGGCGTGGCCTCGAACAGTCATGAGGCCATCCGCAACGTACTGATGGGGTGTCTTGCCGCGCAAGAAGATGGCGATCCTGTCCCGGGCTTGTGCATCGGTCACAAGGTCGGCAGCGGCGAAGACGGTTATCCGGACGACTGTATTGGCGTCATCCGCTCGACCGCCAATGACGATTCCCTCTGGAGCCGTGCCCATGTGGTCGGCGGCACCGCCTTCTTTTTTGCGCGGCCGGAGCGCGAGCAGGCGCTGGATTGGCTGTTCGTCGATGAGGCCGGGCAGGTCGGGCTCGCCAACATGGTCGCCATGGGCCGGTGCGCGCGCAACATCGTGCTGGTCGGCGATCCGCGTCAATTGCCGCAGGTCATCCAGGGCGCGCATCCCGAGCCGGCGAAACTGTCGTGTCTGGAATGGATGCTGGGCGAGCACGCCACCATCCCGCCCGATCGCGGCATCTTTCTGCCGGTCTCACGCCGTATGCATCCCGATGTCTGCGGGTTTATTTCGCGGCAGGTCTATGAAGGCCGTCTCAACAGCGCGCCCGATACAGCCGTCCAGGCCGTCCACGGGACGGGTTTTCCTGAAGCTGGCGCTTTCTGGGTGCCGGTCGCGCATGAGGGCAATGCCCAGATCGCGGTCGAGGAAGTCACTGCCATTCACGCGGTGATCGATGATCTGCTCTCGGGAAGCTGGACCGACAAGGATGAGACAACGCGCGCCCTCGAGCCCGCCGACATCATCGTCGTTGCGCCCTATAATGCGCAGGTTAACGCCCTGCAGGATGCGTTACCCACTGGCATTCGTGTCGGCACGGTCGACAAGTTCCAGGGGCAGGAAGCACCCGTCTGCCTGGTGTCCATGACTGCCTCCTCGGTCGAAGAAACCCCGCGCGGCATGGACTTCCTGTTCTCGCTCAACCGCATCAACGTCGCTGTCTCGCGCGCCAAAGGCTTGGCGCTCGTCTTCGGCGCGCCCCGGCTGCGCGAAGCCAAATGCGACACAGTCGAACAGATGCGCCTCGTTAATACGCTGTGCGCATTGCCTGAGTTTGGAGTTCTTTGATTGTGGACGAATTTCGAGGCGCGCCTCGATGAAAATGAGCACGAACGTCCCATACCGCTGCGACGGGCGCTTTTCGATGTGCTCCGAGGTTCGGGTCTGCGCCCCGGCGAAGGCGTCACTAAGAAGATGGCGTCCTTTGAATTTGGCGTAGGCGAGCGCCTGCTGTGGGAAATTCAGAATCCGGCGAACGTCTTTCTTCACATACAATGGCGCGAACTGGTCGAAGCAAAGGGCTTTGCCACCGAGCTGCGACCCTATCAAAGCGGCATAAAGGACGGCGGGCGACATTCCGCCCTTAGCCGCGACTGGTCCTTTGGCGATACTGACTGCTTTGTCGTGCGGATCGACAGCGCCGAGGCCCTGCGCCGGCTGATCGGCGTGCTGTTGCAGTCCGACGATGAGCTGGTGCTCAATCCGGCGGCGGTCGCGCGCTGGATCAAGCAGTTGCGCCATTTCTTCCCCGCGCTCGATCGGTTCGATCTACCCGATCCGCAATTCGACCAGGCGGAACGGACCTACAAGCTGGAGACCGCAGCCGAGCTCAAGGCCGCAATCGCGCAGGCCGATTCCGATCAGGCGCTGGCCGACGCCGTTAACACCGCGCTCGTCAAAAGTAATCTGCTGCAATGGCGCGCCTATTGGCCGATGTCGTCAAAGGGCGACGCCGATCGCCAAAAGCTCTGGCCGGCCTTGCGAACGCTGGTTGAGGCTGCGCTCGGTGCGCCGGGCGGCTACGCGGCCGCCCTGGAGGCTTTCGTCAACGCATGGATCGCTGCGGTTCCAGACGGCAAGCCAGACCCGGCACGCCAGATAGCCGAATTCCTGTTCCTCCATCTCGCTCCTGACGATGGCATCTATATTCGCCATTCCGTACGTCAGGACCTCTGGCGGGAAGCGGTGGGTAGCCGGTTTCCCGACCATGCGTCGATGGCCGACATCTATCGCGACGAATGGCGCTTCATGCAGGCGGTCCGGCGCGCTTTCGCAGATCGAGGCCTGGCGCCGCGAGACATGATCGACGTCCAAAGCGCCTTGTGGATCGTCCACAATTACAAGGAGGAAGATGTGGCCACCTTTTCGCGCGAGGCGATCGAGGCGGCGATGGACGCCTATGACAGCTACCGCCAATCGCAGGAGCACAGCGCCATCTTCGATGCCTTTGGCGAGCCACGTGACTACTGGGTGCGTTCGTCACGTGACCGACCCTATCGGATCTACCCATCCAAGCCGATCGTGGGGTTTCTGCGCGGCAAGACACAGCTCAACGGCGGTTGGGGACAGAAGGCCGATGCCGCCGCCCAGCTCCACAATGCCGGCTATATCATCGTCGATGGCGATGATGCGCCGGTCACGCCGCCGGAGCGGTATGAGCATCTGATCGGCGACGCCGACCGCATCCGGCTCTGCGCGCTCAACTACTATGTCGAACCGGCTCGTGAGAACGCCGCCGCAGAGGTTGCAATCCGCGCCGGCGACCTTGGGCGTGATATGGGCTTGCGCGATCGGAATCCGGCGATTTGCAGCGCGCTCGGGAGCGAAGAGTTCCAGCGATGCGCCCACGTTCCGCCGCCGACGCACACGCTGCCCAATCCCAGCAGCACCACAGTTTTTACCTATCAACTCGCCTCGGCAGAAGGGCACCAAACCATGACGCTTGCACCCACCACCGCGATGCCCGCCGCCACCAACCTCATCCTTTACGGCCCGCCGGGAACCGGCAAGACCTATGCGACGGCCTGGGAAGCCGTGCGGCTCTGTCTGGGTGATGGTCCGGCCGAACCTCTGCGCGATGACCGCGATGCCCTGATGGCTGAATATCGCCGCCTTGCAGGCGAAGGTCGGATCGAGTTCGTCACCTTTCACCAGTCGATGGCTTATGAGGATTTTGTCGAGGGTCGTCAGCCTATGACCGGATCGGATGACGATGAAGGCGCAACGTCAGCGGGGTTCCGACTGGAAACGGTGCCCGGGATTTTCCGGCGCATTGCGAAGCGGGCCGAGACCGGACTGGGCAAGACGGCGATCAGCAATCGGATCACGAGTGACGGCCGCCAAATCTACAAGATGTCGGTCGGCTTTAGCCGGGACGCCGGCGATCAAGAACTCTTCGAGGAAGTGATCGAGGGTGGCTACACGCTGCTGAGCTGGGAAGACATCGACTGGAGCGACCCGAAGTACGGGGATGCCGAGGAAATCCTGAAAACTTGCCAGGAGCAGGGCAAGATCGAAGGACCGGTCACATTGCAGTCTAGCCAGGTGTCGATCACCGACACGTTTCGGAATCGTCTCAAGCCGGGCGACATCATTGTCGTGTCGAAAGGGAACCGGTTGATCCGCGCCATAGGCGAGGTGACTGGTCCTTACGAATATCATCCGCGGCCGGAGGGGAACTATGGCCACAGGCGTGCCGTTCGCTGGCTTTGGCACGATGCTGACGGTGTGCCCGTCACCGAGATCTAT
This sequence comes from Rhizobium sp. FKL33, assembly GCF_005222915.1. Lineage (GTDB taxonomy): Bacteria > Pseudomonadota > Alphaproteobacteria > Rhizobiales > Rhizobiaceae > Rhizobium_E. The sequence goes on along the minus strand of NZ_STFX01000035.1, from coordinate 18,122 downwards.
GATGGCAATTTCACGATGCGGTCGCTTTACGGGCTGAAGAAGGAGCGCCTCAATATTCCTGCTCTTGAGCGCTACATGAACAGCGCGATCAAGGAGGCTGACGCCGATGCTGAGCGCGAGGCCTTCGTGTTGATTATCGACGAAATCAACCGGGCCAACATCTCCAAGGTCTTCGGCGAATTGATCACGCTCCTGGAGCCGGACAAGCGTCTGGGGCAACCCAACGCCATCAAAGTGCATCTGCCATACTCAGGCGACGAATTCGGCGTGCCGGCCAATCTGCACATCGTCGGCACGATGAACACCGCGGATCGCTCGATTGCGCTGCTCGATACCGCCCTGCGTCGCCGCTTCACCTTCCGCGAGCTGATGCCGGACGTTGCAGAGCTTCGCCGGGCGCTGGAGGTCCGGAAGCTTGATGCGGAAAATCTCGATGGAATTGATCTGTGCAAGCTGCTGCACACCCTCAATGAGCGGATCGAATATCTCTTCGATCGCGAGCACCAGATCGGTCACGCCTATTTCACTGGATGCAGCTCTCGCGCCGATGTCGAGGACGTCATGCGCCACAAGGTCATCCCGCTTTTGGCCGAGTATTTCTATGAGGACTGGTCGAAGGTCGCCGCAGTGCTCGGCGATGGTGACGGCACCAACGGTGCCCATTTCCTCGAATCAAAGAGACTGCCGGCTCCCGCCGGCTTTGCTGATGATGAGCGGGATGGAGACAAGCGGCGCTGGAGTGTGAAGGCCAGTTTCGATTTCTCGGACTTTGCAGCCTGATGCCTGTTTATACGGTTCGAGAATGGGACAAGCTCGCCTATGGCGATGGCGATGGGCAGATCCCGGCCCACCATGCCGACCGGCTGGCGGGTCTGGCAGCGCGCTCGGCTTTTGCCGGCCGTGGCGGCAGCGGGGTGCTCGAACATGGCCGGCATGCCTTGCGCGCACGCGGCGTGGTCGGAATTCTGGCAGCGGGCGATGCGAGCCTGGAGATCCTGCCCAAGATCGATGTGGCGCCGGGTGAAACGCCCGATCACCAGAACGCAGCGATCCGCAAACGCCTGGTTCATATGCTGGCCGTCGCACTCGATCTTAAGATTGATCTAGGCGTCATCACCGATCTCGCCTGGCAGCGTGAAACTCTGCTCGAAATTCTGATCCGCATCTTTTGCGACAAGCTCACCACGGCTCTGCGCAAGGGAATGCCGCGCCGGTATGTCGAACGCGAGGAGGACTTGCCGACCTTGCGCGGCCAACTCGACATCACCCGCCAGTTCACCCGCCATGCGGTCAACCCCTCGCGCCTTGCCTGTCGGTTCGATCTGTTGTCCGAAGACATCGCGCTCAACCGGATCATGAAGGCGGCAGTGGTTCGCCTTCTCCGCGTCTCGCGGCGCAGTGCCAACCAGCAATGCCTGCGCGAGTTGGCCTTCCTCTATGCCGACATCGCAGATGTACCGGTTTCAGCACTGCGCTTGAACGAGGTTGTCATCGATCGCACCAATCGGCCCTGGCAAGAACTCTTCGCCATGGCCCGCCTGTTTTTGCAGGACCGCTATCAGACGACCTCGGGCGGTGCTGGTCAGGGCACGGCGATGTTGTTCGAGATGAACGCGCTGTTCGAAGAATATATTGGGCGGTTGATTGCGCGGGCGCTGGCGGGAACAGAGCTTACGGTCTCGTTGCAAGGCGGGCGCCTGTTCTGCCTCAGCGCGCAGGATAGCGGGCGAGGGCTATTCCAGACTAAGCCCGACATCCTAATTCGGCAGGGGGGCAAGGTAACCCATGTCGTCGATACCAAATGGAAGCGGATATCCTCCCGGATCGATGACCCGAAGCAAGGTGTTTCGCAGGCTGATGTCTATCAGATGATGGCCTATGCGCAGCTTTATCAAGCGCCGCGCCTGACGCTGCTTTATCCTCATCATTCGGGCTTGGGAGCGGAAGAAGATGTTCATGCGCGACATCGTATCACCGGGAACGCCACCATACTGGAAATCGTGAGCCTTGACCTATCAAACAGTGCAGAAATAGTAGCACGGCTTCGTCGCTTGCTGTTAGACAAAGAGCAGGTTTCCGCCGTGCCAATGAGCTAAACTAGGAGCACTCCTTAGCAGATCTCCGACTTTCTCTACTAGGCGATGCGGCGGACGCGGATTGCCTTCGGCATTCCCTCTACGTGCATATAGCGGCCGTCGATGATGACGCGAGGCCTATACTTGTATTGATAGCGGTAGTAATATTGATCTCGTCGCCAGACTGTTCCGTTGTCTAGGACGCAGACTCATAAGTTGGACGTGATCCATATCCTCGCGGCAACGATCTTGAGGGCGGCGAGATAGTTATCGGCCCGTCGGTCATATCGGGTCGCCAGGCCACGCATCTGCTTGATACGATTGAAGAATCGCTCCACCAAATTGCGCTGGCGATAGACCCATCTGCTGAAACTGAAGCTCTGCTTGCGATTAATCTTTGAGGGAATGTTGGCCCAGGAGTTTCTCTCCGTGACGAAGTTTCTGATGGCATCGGTGTCATAGGCCTTGTCGGCAAGCAGTGTGTAGCCTGGGCGCAGACCGGAAAGCAGCTTTTCGGCCACGGGCGCATCCGCAGCCTGACCCGCGGTTAACTCCAACTGGATCGGTCGGCCTTCGGCATCGACCAGCGCGTGGATTTTCGTTGTCAGGCCGCCGCGGGAACGTCCCATGCAAGGATCGGCAGGCCCCCCTTTTTTGCGTTGCCGCCATGCTGATGGACGCGGACGCAAGAGGAATCGATCATGACGATGTCGCCGTCGTAACGCCTTGAAACCGCCTCGAGAAGGCGATCCCAGACGCCGGCCCTGCGCCATCTCGAAAAGCGGTTGTAGAGCGTGGTGCGCGGCCCGTAGCGCTCAGGCACATCGCTCCAAGCCGAGCCGGTGCGGAACCGCCACAGGATGCCGTTGATGACGCGACGGTCATCGACACGCTTCACGCCCCTGACGTCATTCGGCAAAAGCGGGGCGATCACCGCCCATTCTTCATCGCTCAATTCATGACGGCGCATGGCAATCTCCTTTCAGGGAGATTGAATCACAGCGACGCCAAAACTTGAACCCTGTTTATGGGGATGCGTCCTAGGCGAACGCCCGTATCTCCGCGCCAACCAGTCCAATTGCCTTCTATCCGGGATTGCATAGCCAGGCTCCTAATCTATCCGTCGTACACGGATGCCGCGGCTCATGCCTTCAACATGCATGGTATTACCCATGACAATGACGGTTGGGCGGTAGGCATAGTGATACTCGTAATGATACTCTTCCTGACGCCATACAGAGCCATCGGTTAATGTAACGATGGTGTCGCCACCCCAGCCTGTCCACTCATTCTCAACCTGACTTCGCATCTGGAACTCCTGTTTTCCTCAAGCCTTGAGTTGAGCCTCAAACGCCTTTGCCAACCAGCGCTCTCTGATTGGCAAAGGCGGTTTTGGCAGTTGAAATCACCGTTCTTTACCGGCGATCTCAGCGTCGCAGATGAGGATGTCAAAATCTGTCATGCAGAGCGTCAAATGATGAATTGCGCGTTTTTTTCGAAAAAGAGAGGACTTGCGGCTCTAGCCGTTAGCGTAAGGCGTCTGGTTGGCGGCTGCTTTAGATGTGGTCACTTCCGTGGTTAAGGAGGGTGCGCCCCGCTGACACTATTTGTTCCGGCACTGCCGGCTGATGAAGTCTGGAGCTCGTTCCGGCAAGCGGAAATGATTTCCGCGGCTACTGCCTCATAGCTCGTCGGTGCTGCTGCCATAACCGGGCTCAAATAGACGCCTGTGATACTTCTCAGCATAGGGGTTCGTCATCCCTGCGATAAAGTCGCAAATGACACGGGCAGAAGTCAGGCGTTGTGGTTCCTCAAGATCTCGCTACTTGCCATTCGCCTTGCTGATCAATTGGCTCAGGCCGCTTGCCGCCTGTTCAAAAAGCTGCGGACCAATTAGTTGCACAGGGCGTTCATCGAACGCGGAAAACAAGTTGTCGATCACCTTTTCGCCTTTGAATTCGAGTGTCTGCACCTCGCGGCGGCTAACCAGGCTCTTGAACGTGATTTCCTTCGACAGGTGCTTCAACAGGCGCGAGATCTCTGGAGAGACTTTTGCCTGAAGATCCAAGAAGCCCGACCTGAACTCGTTCAGACGCTCTACCTGCACGGCAACAACGAAAAACCCCACCATCAACGAGATCGCGTGTTTGCGTTCGCACGCGTCATCCGAGAAGAGTTTATCGAGGATCTCGTTGATCGGGACGTTTCGAATCTGGTGAATGCCGGCTTCTGTGAAGCCGTCGAGCAGGTCGTGCCCTATGTCTGATCGCTTGAGAATGCTACGACCAACTCCGTCTTCGAGGTCGTGCACCCCGTATGCGATGTCGTCTGCAAGTTCCATGATCGAGCAATCAAAGCTCTTGTGGATTGGCTTGGCGTCGACACCCAGGGTGGTGAATTTCTCCGCATCTGCAGCGTCGAAGCATCTCAAGGCCTGCCGGATGAGCGGCAGGTCATCGTCATAGAAGCATTTTGGTGGCTTATTGTCGGTGTCTTTGATTGTGTATCGGCCGTACTCAACAGGATATTTGAGAACGCCTAGCAGAAGCCGTCTCGACGGCTGAGTTCCCGCTCCTCTGTAGTACTTTTCAAGCTTGGTCAGGATTCTGATCGTCTGGGCATTCCCTTCGAAGCCGCCATGGTGGCGCATGTTTCTGAAGAGTGCCCGTTCGCCGCCGTGTCCATAAGGTGGATGCCCAAGGTCGTGAGCGTAGCATATCGCCTCAATCAACTCAGGAGGCGGCAAGTATTCTGCATAGGGAAAGTTTTTTCGTCTTGCCAGATTCCATACGATCCCCCGTCCGATCTGCCCGACTTCTAGCGAATGCGTTAGTCGCGTGCGGTGAAAATCGCCTTCCCCGGTGCCCATGACTTGGGTCTTCGTTTGCAGGCGCCGAAATGATGCAGAGTGGATAATCCGCCCATTCGACCAGTTTCGAACTGACACATTCGGGGCCTTTTACAAGCTGATCGCAGATTGTGTTTTTACAGCCTACTGTTTATCGTGGAATAGTTGTTGTCGTTCAGGTAGTTGGGTATCTCGATGAAAGCCTTTGATTTTGATCACCAATTGATATCTGCCTATGAGCACTTTTCGCGTTCATTCAGCACAATTCGAGCATCTGATCTAAAATCTGAGATAGACGCGCAGTACGACGCCGGAAAGTTCTGGCCTGATGCTCTCCTATCGCTCAACCCGCGCTTTATGGGAGGCCCGACGGTCGATGAACTCGTCGCAACTGGTGACCTCGATGAGGGCACGGGCAAAGTATTCCGGTTCGGAGCGACACCACTTCGTTTGCATCGCCACCAAGCCGAAGCGATCGCGAAAGCGAAACAGGGGAAGAGCTACGTTGTCACGACTGGCACGGGTTCGGGAAAATCTTTGTGTTTTTTTGTGCCGGTTGTCGACGCAATAATCCGAGCGCGGCGCGCAGGAAAGTCGCGGAGAACAGCGGCAATCATCGTTTACCCGATGAACGCACTGGCCAACAGCCAAATGAAGGAGATCGACAAGTTCATCGCCGGTTCCGGTTTGCCCGATGAGCTCAAGCCGGTGGTAAAGCGCTACACTGGTCAGGAAAGCCACGAAGAACGCGAGCGGATCGCTGCCAATCCACCCGATGTTCTCTTGACGAACTACATGATGGCAGAATTGCTTCTGACGCGTCAGGACGACCTAGACTCGAAGGTCGTCTCGAACGCTTCCGGTCTCGAGTTCATTATCCTCGACGAACTCCATACCTACCGAGGGCGTCAAGGCGCCGATGTCGCCGTGCTGGTGCGGCGCCTGCGGGACAGGTGCTCGCCTGGCAAGGCGCCAATCTGCATTGGGACGTCGGCAACGATGGCCTCAGAGGGATCGGATGAGAGCCGCGCACTTGCTGTCGCGAAGGTAGCATCGCGTCTGTTTGGGACCAAAATTGGCCCGGATGCAGTCATCGACGAATCCCTACAGCGCGCGACAGATGACGCCTTGAAGACCGAGCACGTCGTTGGCGCTTTGAAGACAGTTCTGACGCAGCCTTTGCCGGACGCGCTCGATGACGAAACTCTGAAGCGCCATCCGCTCTCGGTGTGGGCCGAACTCGAGCTCGGATTGGACGATGGGCTTGAGCTTCACAGGAAGAAGCCGATCCCTTTTGAAGAGGCGGTCGCGAAGCTTTCTTTGGCCAGTACGATCGATGCTAAAACCTGCGGAGATTATCTCGAAAAATTCCTGACCCGGGTAAGCCTTCCGGAGCATGAGCGCGGCGGCACGAAGGACGGTGCCTTTCTCGCTTTCAAACTCCACCGTTTCATCTCCGGTGCCGGTGAAGTCTTTACGACGCTTACGGCTAGGCCGCGTCGGATTCTTCTGGAAGGGCAGCTTGAGGATCCCGAAGCCCCTGGCAACCGCCTTTACCCCACGCGGTTCTGCCGAAACTGTGGTCAAGAATACCATGTCGTGACCAAGGTGGACGATGATGGGAGCTTGCGTTTTCTGCCTAGAAGCATCGACGACGCGCCGCTCGACACTGAGGAAGACGAGGTCGCAGGGTATCTATGTCCGGTGACGCCCGACGATACTGACTTTCAGTTCACAGGCGAGCTTGAGGGTTACCCCGAAAGCTGGCGAGAAGAGAAAAACGGCATTGAACGCCTGAGAGGGTATCGCAAGAAGCGTATGCCGGTGTCCAACGTCGTGGGCGCCGATGGTCGCCACGGAGCGGGCGGAAGCGATTTCTGGTTTATCCCGGGAAAGTTCGCATTCTGCCTGTGCTGCCACGACGAACCGTCGCAGGGGATGCGTGAGCGCAGTAAGTTGGCCGGTCTGTCCGGCGAAGGACGAAGCTCAGCAACAACCTTGCTCGTAGCCAGCGCGCTGGAATGGATGAACAAACCTGGCAGCGGCGTACCCGAGACGAAGCGGAAGCTTTTGGGGTTCACGGATAACCGTCAGGATGCAGCCCTGCAGTCTGGCCATTTCAATGACTTCCTTTTCGTAAGCCTGTTGCGCGGAGCAATCCTTCGTGCGGTAATTTCTGCTGGCACAGGTGGGCTCGCGGAAGACGAGTTTGGCCTACAGGTGGTGAAAGCGCTCGGCTTTACTGCCGCCAACAAAGTGGCGCGCCAGCATTGGCTTCTGGACGCGAATGCTGGTGCTATCATCCGTGAAGATGCCCAGCGGTCGCTCGCGAAGGTTCTTGCCCATCGTGTCTGGACGGACCTGCGTCGCGGTTGGCGCTTCACCAACCCCAGCTTGTCTGTCCTGAACCTGATCGACGTGAATTTCCTCGGGCTTGATCAAATCTGTGAAGATCGCGAGCGCTTGATATCCATCCATCCAGCACTGGGTGATCTTGCAGTTAAAGAGCGTCAGGACATTCTCAAGAAAATTTTGTCGGCGATGCTCGAGGGGCTGGCTGTTCAGACTGAGGATCTGGATTTGACCGTTCTCGACGGGGTGGCGCAGAAATCCCGGAATTTGCTTCAATCCCCTTGGGCCATTGACCAAAAGGAAAACCCGCGCGTGCGGTCCTCACTTGTCCTGCGTGGGGGCAGCAAGAACGTTGTCACGTTGCGTGAAGAACAAATGCTACTTCGGGCAGGTACCAATTCGAGGATCGCCCGACTCATCAACCGGAAGTCCGTTCTTGGTACAAAGCTTAACAACTATGAATACTACGAGTTCATGGAAGGGATGCTTGCCTTCCTCGGCGACGAAGGGCTGCTGGTGCCCGTCGAACTTGACAGCGATGTGACGGGCTGGCGCCTGTCACCATCTGCGGTTCGGCTTGTACCGGGGCCGGCCCTTGATGATGAGACCTACCGCGGCAACCGTTATTTCCACGACCTTTACACCGCGATCGCCAGTGACCTTGGCAACGGTCGCAGTTCCTACTGGGGGCTAGAGGGACGCGAGCACACTGCTCAGGTTTCGCAAAAGCAGCGTGAATGGCGTGAATGGCGGTTCCGTTTCGAGCAGGACGATATGGACCATCTCGCGACCTCGGAGTACCGAACGGAAATTCGGGCAACCGGCGAGTCAGATCGGTTCCTACCCGCTCTGTTCTGTTCTCCGACCATGGAACTAGGCGTTGATATTTCTGCCTTGAACGCCGTCTACCTGCGCAACGTACCACCTACGCCAGCCAATTACGCTCAACGCGCTGGACGTGCCGGTCGATCGGGTCAGGCCGCAGTCGTGGTGACCTACTGCGCCTCGGGGTCTCCGCATGACCAGTATTTTTTCGAACGGCGTAACGATATGGTGGCCGGTGTCGTGCGGCCGCCAGCGCTCGACATAACCAATGAAGAGCTGATCCGATCGCACTTGCATGCCGTGTGGCTCGCAGAAGCGAAACTGGCGCTTTCTCCCGACATCCCAGACATTCTGGACCTTCACGGGGATAAGTTCCCGCTTAAGGAAGCCGTTCTGGCAGTCATTTCGAAACCGGCTCTCGTCTCGCAGGCACGGGGACCGATGGCGCGTGTGTTGAAGCAGATTCTGGCGTCCGACGGAGAGCAAACCCCGATTTGGATGGACGATCCTGACGAGTTCGTTCTTTACACGGCCATGAATGCCCCCAAGGAATTTGACCGTGCCTTCGACCGTTGGCGCGAGCTTTATAGCTCTGCCAGGACGCAATTGGCCGAGGCGAATAAGCGATCGGAGATTACGGGGCTCTCGGGAGCCGACCGGCGCAAGATCAAGGCTGCGCAAATGCAGGCCCAGGATCAGATCGCTATACTCGAACAAGGCAAAGCCTCGAATGGTTCCGATTTCTATTCGTATCGGTATCTGGCAACAGAGGGCTTCCTGCCCGGGTATAACTTCCCGCGTCTGCCACTCTATGCGTTTGTTCCTGGCGAAGGTAAGACAGGCTCATTCCTGTCCAGAGCTCGCTTCCTGGCCATTTCCGAATTCGGCCCGCGCAGTCTGATCTATCATGAGGGCCGCGCCTACCGGGTCATGAAAGCCAAACTGCCGCCCGAGGTGCGTCAGGGCGACGGGTCGGAATTGGCGACCAAGGATATCTATATCTGCTCGAACTGTGGCGCATCGCATGAGGGCGAAGTGGAGCGTTGCCATGGATGTGACGGGCACATGGCTGGAGAAGTCCCCATCAAGAAGACTCTGCGTATCGACAATGTCGAAGCGGCGCCGACCGAGCGCATCACAGCGAACGATGAAGAAAGAGTTCGACAGGGATTTGATATCCAGACCGTGTTCTCCTGGCCGAAGAAGGATGGTCAGACCCAGGTGACCAACGCCAAGTTCGTCTGCGAAGAAACGGCGCTCCTGTCACTTCAATACGCCAACAGCGCCGAAATCAGCCGCTTGAACAAGGGCCTGAAGCGTCGGAGAAATCAAACCGTTTTTGGCTTTCACATCGATCCTAGGTCCGGCTACTGGGCTAAGTCCGACGACGAGGATAGTGATACGGATGTTCCGCCTGACGTGGTGAAGCCGGTCCGCATAGTGCCAATTGTGCGCGACCGAAAGAATGCTTTGTTGTTCCGCTTCGAAAAGCCAGAACAACACGATCCGCAAACGATTGCTACGCTTCAACATGCGTTATTGCGTGGGATCGAGGTGGTATTTCAGTTAGAGGAAGGTGAAATTCTGAGTGAGCCGTTGCCCGCGAGAGATAACAGGCGAGCAATTCTAACCTATGAAGCGACCGAAGGGGGAGCTGGCGTACTTACGCGCCTGATGGACGACGGAAAAGCAATAAATGAGGTCGCCAAGACAGCCCTCAGCTTGATGCATTTCGAAAATGTAGATGCTGCGATCGCCGCGGGGGATGCAGATCTACTGCAGGAGAAGGAGGATGGAAGCTGCGTGCGTGGCTGCTATCGCTGCCTTCTGTCCTACTTCAATCAGCCAGACCACGAGCTGATCAATCGCGCGAGCCCAGAAGTTGCGCAATTCCTGATCGATCTGAGCCGCGGACAGATTTCCCGAGCAGCAAAGTCAGCGCCAGACGCGTTGGGAACGCCTTGGCTTGAGGCATTCAGCGCCGCAGGCATTCCCCCCGTCGATACGATGCCCGCACGTTTCGGAGGCATTGAGTTCGAATTCGCATGGCGTGCTAGTATGGTCGCAGCGACGACCAAAGAAGTGCCAGGGGAAGCAGAGGCGGATGCGATGAGCAAAGGCTGGGTTGTAGTCAATTTGGCCGAATCTCCCTCCGAAGGTCTGCCGGAAGCTTTCATGAAAAATTTTGCAGGTTGATATGACATTGAATTTTACGCCTGGCGACCTGGTCAAAGCACGTGGCCGAGAATGGGTAGCTTTGCCAACTCCCGGGGAGGGGCTCCTTGCTCTACGTCCTCTCTCTGGGAACGAAAACGACATCGTTATTCTCGCGCCGGATCTCGAGTTGACGCCTGTCGAACCTGCTCGCTTCGGTTTGCCGCAAGATGCGCGGCCGACAGTCCAGTCGAAGGCCGCACTCCTTGCAGATTCGCTCCGGTTGACCCTTCGTCGCGGCGCAGGCCCTTTCAGGTCGGCCGCTCAGCTCGCTTTTGAGCCGCGTAGCTACCAGCTTGTCCCACTGTTGATGGCCTTGCGTCTCCAGGTGCCCCGGCTCCTGATCGCCGACGACGTCGGCATCGGCAAGACGATTGAAGCCGGCTTGATTCTTCGCGAACTCATGGATCGTGGTGAAGTCGACGCATTCTCTGTGTTATGCCCCCCTCATCTTGTTGATCAGTGGATCATCGAGCTGAAGGATAGGTTCGGAATCGAAGCTGTTGCCGTCACGTCCGGAACGGCTGCGCGCCTGGAGCGAAATCTACCGTTGGCGCAGACCTTGTTCGACGCTTACCCATTCACCGTCGTCAGCCTCGATTACATCAAGGCCGAGAAGCGTCGCGATGGTTTTGCCAGGGCATGCCCGGACTTCGTGATCGTTGATGAAGCCCATGCCTGCGTCGGTACGCATAAAGGACGGCAGCAGCGCTTCGACTTGCTACAGGGTCTCTCACGCGATCCGGAGCGTCGGCTGGTCTTGCTGACAGCGACACCGCATTCCGGGGATGAAGAAGCGTTCGCCCGACTTCTGTCGCTGATCGACCGGGAGTTCGGTACTGTTAACTTCGACGACTCCAAGTACAGAGAGCGCCTATCGAGACACTTCGTTCAGCGGCGACGCGTCGATCTCGTCGAGGGGGCATGGGACGAAAACCGCGCTTTCCCCAAGCACGAGACCACAGAATACTCGTACCGTCTGAACGATGAGCATCGGGCATTTCATGAGGCCGTGCTCGAGTATTGCTTCTCAGTCGTTTCTAGGGCGGGAGACGCACAGAAGGATCGACGTCTGGCATTCTGGGGTACGCTGGCGCTGATGCGTTGTGTGGGGTCATCTCCTGCCGCGGCAATGAGCGCGCTGAGAAATCGGGCGTCGAATGAAGATGACCGCCTTGAGCCGCAGATCTATGACGAGGATGGTGACGATGAAGACGCTGTCGATATCGAGCCGAACACGATCTTCTCCAGCGACCCCGCGCTGCAAGCGCTGCTTGATAAGGCAAGCACACTGGTTTCAGCAGATGATCCTAAGCTGAACGCCCTCATCAAGGCCCTCAAACCTTTGATCAAGGAAGGTGCCAAACCTGTCGTTTTCTGCCGCTACCTCGCAACGGCGGAACATGTGAAGGAGGGGCTTCGTAAGGCCTTCCCGAAGTTGAACGTGCAGGCGGTAACAGGAGAACTCACGCCAGACGAACGCCGCGATCGCGTTGCGGAAATGGCCGCCGCGAATGCGGACGCCGATGAACAGCGTATTCTAGTCGCGACTGATTGCTTATCGGAGGGTATCAACCTTCAGCAACTATTCGACACCGTGATCCATTACGATCTCTCCTGGAACCCGACACGCCATCAACAGCGTGAAGGGCGTGTGGATCGCTTCGGCCAGCCTGCCGAACTCGTGCGATCTATCATGATGTTCTCGCCCGACAGTGCGATCGACGGCGCCGTTCTCGACGTGATTCTCCGCAAAGCAGAGGAAATCCGCAAAGCGACGGGTGTCACTGTTCCTCTTCCTGACGAGCGCGGGCCGGTCACCGATGCACTGATGGCTGCGATGCTGCTCCGCCGCAGTGGCGGTGGCCAGCAGCAGCTCACTCTCGATTTGCAATTGACCAACGGTGTCCAAGTCATGGAGACCCGGTGGCGCGATGCCAGTGAAAATGAAAAGCGATCGCGTGCTCGATTTGCCCAGAATGCCATGAAGCCGAGCGAAGTGGCCCCCGAATGGGAGAAGGTCAAATCGCTACTCGGCTCGCCGGAAGAGACGCTTCAATTTGTCGAGCGCGCCATGTCGCGCTTCGGCGTCCCGCTGGAAAAGAAAAAGTCATTGCAGGTCGCGCATGTGCATGCTCTTCAGCCCAGCTTGAAGGAAAAGCTGGAGCAGCGGGGTCTCAAGGGATCTCTCAAGCTCGCTTTGCAGGAGCCAGCGCCGTCAGGGACATCGCTTCTCACCAGAACACATCCGTTGACGTCCTCCCTGGCGGAAACTCTCCTTGAGGCCTCGTTGGATAGTGAAGCGCTTCCGGACCTCGGCATCGGTCGTGTCGGCGCCTGGCCGAGTGCCGCGGTAACCCGCATGACCCGAGTTGCGCTCCTACGCATTCGTTACAAGCTGACGGTTCATGCAAGGCGCGAGCGCCTGTTGCTTGCGGAAGAAGCCGCACTTGTTGCCCTCGAAGGCCACACCGTCATTGCTTCCGGCAGCGCTGCGCGAGAATTGCTCGCCTCTCCTGCGACCGTGGATCTCGCAACTGTTGCCCGCGATCGCATAATCGACACGGCACGCGCGGCTCTGCCGGAACTCCTCGAGGGTCCGATTGCAGAGTTTGCGCGCAAGCGTGCGGCCGTATTGGTAGAAGACCATGCGCGTCTCCGTGCCGCCGCTGGATCGGCATCTCGTGTTAGTGTCGAACCCGTCATTCCCCCAGATGTCATCGGCCTCTTTGTGCTCGTTCCGGGGGAGGTGTAATCATGGCGCGCAAGACCATCACCGATATGTCGGCTTGGCCATCGTTGAGCTTGGAAGGCAATCTGATCGCGCCTGCAATGATCGCCAAGATCGATCAGCGCCAGGCGGCGGAGCAGGCGCCCGAGGACTACGCTGTTCGGAAAGGGCTGCAAATCCGCGAGGAAATCGCGACGGCTTTTCGCGTAGGGCAATCGCATTTTGATGCCTTCGTAAAGATCGAGCATCCATCTGCGGCAGCGACCACACGCTTCATTTCCGGTCTGTTCAAGGAAACCTTCGGCTACAACGATCTAACTGCGGCATCCGCTGCGATTGCGCTATCGGTGTCTGGGCGCGTGCCGATCGTGGTTGTGCCGCCACAGGAGCAGATCGATCGCCGCAGTCCGACGCTCTCGACAGACCGCTCTCGTTCTCCGGCCTTCGCCCTTCAGGATTATCTGAACGACCGCGACGATGCTCTCTGGGGTATTGTCACCAACGGCGCACAGTTGCGCCTGATGCGTGACAACGCCTCGCTGACAAGACCTGCCTACATCGAGGCCGATCTCGCCCAGATGTTCGCAAATGAGGATATAGCCTCCTTCGCGGTGCTCTGGCTTTTGATCCACCGCTCCCGTTTCGGCGCAGCAGAGACCCCCGCCACCGATTGCGCTCTTGAGCGTTGGCGTGACGCCGGCTCCAAAGAAGGCGAAGCCGCGCGTGATCGATTGGCAGATCAGGTTAAGGATGCCCTAAAGCTGCTCGGCTCCGGCTTCCTTGAAGCCAACCCTGAACTTGCTGCCAAACTGCACTCCGGAGACGTGAACCTCACCGAGTGGTTCAACGAACTCCTGCGCCTCGTCTACCGCCTGATCTTCCTCATGGTCGCCGAAGACCGCAACCTGCTTCATCCGGACAAAGCAAAGCCAGAGGCGCGCACCCTTTACGCGGAAGGTTATTCGCTCCAGTCACTGCGCAAGCAATGCTATCGTGCGGCCACCTGGGACAAGCACCATGACCGCTACGAAGGTATGAAGGTTGTCTTCCGCGCGCTCACGCAGGGCCAACCCGTCCTTGCGCTGCCCGCCCTCGGCGGTCTCTTTGCCGAGGACAGGCTGCCACACCTCGAAACCGCCCGTTTGCGCAACCGCGCCTTCATGGAGGCGCTCTACCGCCTCTCCTGGCTCGCCGACAAGAATGGTATGGTCCCGGTCAACTGGCGTGCGATGGAAACCGAAGAACTGGGCTCGGTCTACGAATCTCTCCTCGAACTCCAACCCCAGCTCGGCGACGACGGCAAGACGCTCGTCTTCGCCTCCGAGGCGGCCGAACAGAAGGGTAACCAGCGCAAGACCACAGGCTCCTACTATACGCCCGACAGCCTCGTGCAGGCGCTGCTCGATACGGCACTCGACCCCGTGCTCGACAAGACTCAGGCCGAGGCGGACGATCCCGCCAAGGCGCTACTAAAGCTCTCGGTCATCGACCCCGCCTGCGGCTCGGGTCACTTTCTGCTGGCCGCCGCCCGCCGCATCGCCACGCGGCTTGCGCGCATCCGGGCCGAGGGCACGCCCTCGCTCGCCGACTTCCGCCATGCGCTGCGCGATGTCGCGCGCTGCTGCATCCACGGGGTGGACCGCAACCCGATGGCGGTGGAGCTGACCAAGGTCGCGCTCTGGATAGAGACAGTGGACCCGGGTCTGCCCCTCGGCTTCTTCGATGCGCAGATCCGCTGCGGCGATGCGCTGCTGGGGGTCTTTGACCTGCAGGTGCTGCAGGACGGCATCCCCGATGCCGCCTTCAAGCCGCTGATCGGCGACGACAAGGATATCGCCAGCATCTACCGCAAAATCAACGCGGCGGCACAGAAAGGCCAGGGCGGGTTTGACTTCGGCGGAGGGCTGAACAAGCTCCCTGAAACAAAACCAATGGCGGTGGATTTCTCGGGGTTCCGCGATCTTCCTGAAGAGACGCTGGAAGATGTCAGCGCAAAGGCTGCGCGGTTCAAAGAACTTCGCAAGAAGCAGGAGTTCGTCCGCGCCCGCGCTGCATGTGACCTCTTCATCACGGCATTTCTTCTGCCCAAGACAGGCGCAGCGCCGACAGGCCCATCAGAGCGCACAGTGCCGACTACCGAAGAAGTTTGGATGGCCCTCAATCAGGGCAAAATCCGGAATGCAATGCTGGATGCTCCGAAAGCTGCTCGTGCGGCTCGGGCCTTCCACTGGCCCTTGGAATTTCCTGATATCATGCAGCGTGGAGGCTTTGACGTCGTCCTCGGCAACCCGCCATGGGAGCGCGTCAAGCTTCAGGAGCAAGAGTTCTTTGCCCTTCGCGACGCCGAAATCGCCACGGCGAAGAATGCAGCAGCCCGTAAGAAACTCATCGACCAGCTCGACGAGACGAACCCGCGCCTTGCGAAGGATTGGCAGGATGCATTGCGGACGGCTGCGACCGAAAGCCACTTCATGCGCGCATCCGGACGCTTCCCGCTCGGCGGGGTCGGCGACGTGAATACATATGCTATTTTTGCCGATCTCGCTTGGGCAGCTCTCCATCCCAGGGGGCGTGCAGGGATCATCATTCCCAACGGTCTGGTGGTCGGGTTCACCTACAGAGAGTTCCTCCGCCGCCTTTTGTCCGAAAAGTCGCTGGTTTCATTCTATGGGTTCGAGAACGAAGACAAGATTTTCAAGGACGTACACAACGAGACAAAGTTCGGCTTACTCACCATTGGCGGAGCCCAAGCTAACATCGAGCAGCCCTGGTTCACGGCACATATCCGTCAGCCGTCGGAGATTGCCGATCCAGAGAAGCGCTACGCGCTGACTGTTGACGAAATCAGGGCCATCAATCCAAACACCCTGAACCTACCGGCCTTCCGGTGGTCGCGCGACGCCAAAGTCACGGCGGCGATCCACATGGCGGCGCCGATCCTGATCGAAAAACAGGACGCGACGATCACACAAAATGAATGGCAAGTCAGCTTCCAACGCATGTTTGATATGGCCAACGACTCCGGCCATTTTATCGATCACGATGACGTGTCGCAGTTGATTGAAAAGCGCGCGGGTGCACTCGCCATCTTGAATGATGGGCGTCGTCTCTATCCGCTCTATGAAGGAAAGATGTATTGGCACTTCGATCATCGCTATGGAACGTACGAAGATCAAACTGAGAAGCAGTCAAATAAAGGTGTGTTGCCAAGGGTGCCAGATGAAAAGCACCAGGACCCTGCATATCAGATTCAGCCACGTTATTGGGTCGACGCCGAGCTGACAGAACGGTCGCTCGGCACCGAAGCCGTGCGCGGTTGGTTCTTTTCTTGGCGGGATGTCGGGATTTCAGAGCGAACCCTTATTGGCACCATTATCCCGCGCGTAGCGGCCGGCGATAAGGCGCCGCTTCTCTTCTCTGGATCATCATCTGAATTTTATGCTGGTTTGGCTGCGACCCTTAGTTCACTTGTGGTCGACTATGCGATCCGCCAGCGGGCAATGAACATCAAGTTTTTTGTTCTAGAGCAGGCACCAGTCCTTTTGCCCTCCCAACTGGCTCACGAGGTACCTTGGCTTGGTGCAACTGCGATAGAGTGGCTGAAGTCGCGTTTAATTGAGCTTTGGTTCACAAGTTTTGAATTGCAGGCGTTCGCGCGCGATCTTGAATTTGAGGGTGGCCCATTTGTTTGGAATAACGACCGCCGCGTTGCAATCCAGGCTGAAATCGACGCTGCGATGCTCCACCTTTACGGGCTAAGCCGCGAACAGTCGGAGTGGGTACTCAACTCCTTCACCGTCCTCCGGAAATACGAGGAACGTGACCATGGCGAATTCCAGACCAAGCGGCTCGTGCTAGCCGTATATGACGCTATGGCAGAAGCAAAGGAGGCTGGCACCGCATACGTTTCCCCGCTTTCGCCGCCGCCTGCCGACCCAAGCCTGTGCCATCCGATAAAGGCCTCGGAGGCAGTAAAATGATAACTGTTGTCGAATATGCCGCGACTTACTCTCTTCTAACCGTAGTCCGCAAAGATGGAGAATACCGCACCCGCCGCCTCGTCCTTGAAGCCTGGGACCGTATGGAAGCCAACGGCGAATTTTCGGCGATGGGGATGTGAGCGATGCCCGCCCTTGATGCCTCTCTGATGGAGCGGGCAGTCCCGCATTTTTGTGATGCGTTTGTGACCTTCGACAACGAAGATCGTGACCTCGTCACGACCGCACAGGCAATTACCTCAGCCGCAAAGATGGCAGGCTTTTCGAAGCGTGGGCGTCGACGGATACTGGAGTATCTGTACGGTTTCATCGATACAATGGCAGAGCGGGGAATTGATCCCTTCCGGGCGGGTAAGCAGGTAGACGAGCCTGATGCGCTTTTCTCCATGAAACGCCTGGGCGGCCTTTTCGATGTAGAGCATACGGTTCAGCAACCCTTGCAGAGCGAGTTGTTCGAGCCGAAGGAGGAAGAAAAGACAACCGAGCGTGCCCTGATCGACCAGTTGATCGCGGCGACCAGGCTCTATGATAGCAGCGAGGCAATCCAGGAACTGCTCGATTTCACAGCCCGCCTCCGGGAATTCGCACCTTTCAACGCGATGCTACTGCATATCCAGAAGCCGGGCCTGACCCACGCGGCAACCGCCCATGATTGGTGGCATCGCTTCGGTCGAGTGGACTTGCATCGGAAAAGTGGAGAGGTTTTCTTGAGTTGAAAGGAAACCGGAATGCCGAAGCAGAAGAATTTTACCAAAGAATTTGAGACTGAGGCGGTGCGGCTGGCGCAGACGAGCGGTCGCACGCAGCGTGAGATTGCCCAGGATCTGGGTATCGGCCTGTCGACGCTGGTGCGCTGGATAGGTCGGAGCCGTGACCGGGCGATGGATTCACCGACAGGGTCTATGGCCAGCGAGGATATGGCTGCCGAGTTGAAACGGTTACGTCGAGAGAACGAAATCCTGCGGCAGGAGCGCGAGATACTGAAGCGTGCAGCAAGTTTTTTCGCCAAGGAGGGAAGTCGATGAAGTTCCGTTTCATCGATCAGGCGAAAGAAGAATTCCCCGCACACCGTCTCTGCA
>NZ_STFX01000034.1 GCF_005222915.1 Rhizobium sp. FKL33 | reverse complement strand
AGCCGCAAAGAACAATACAGCCCTCCGGTTAGAGTTTACCGAATGATGATCCGCCAACCCCGTAGCGTTTTAGGACGGTCTGCCTGACTTTTTCAACGTATCAGCCGCTCATTGAAATCAGTCGAGAATCTTTGTTGCAAAACGCGCTCGCAAAATTAAGTGAATTGCCGGGGATTTTTGGGGCAGGATTCCAACCTGTGGCGCATTTGGGTGTGCCTAACAGTGACAGTCGAATGTGACGTTCCCTTCCGTCACATTAGGGTTGATTGTGACATTCTGCGACAAGCGGACGCGGAAGCCGTCTATCGTCACGGTTTGCACGCTTGTTCGTCGCGTAGGCCAAAATCTTAGGTTCGGGCCGACTAGGCCAAGGAGGATGGAGCGCCGACTTTGCCACATTCGCACTTCTCGCTGTCATGCTGGGCGAAGGTGGCGGCGGTCGGATGAAGAGTGCAGCGCGGTGTGCGCTAAAGACCCAAGAAATCAGCAGTTTACCCGAATTTCCTTTCGTTTGGATTCACCCTCCCTCCACTCCGTCTGAAAACGCCACGCCTCCTCCTGTTGCGTGAACGACGAACGGACTGTCGCAAAGGGGCTAGGCGGCGCGGACGTGAACGCGTTAGTGTGGAGAGATATGCGGGCGCGGCCCATGTGACGGTTCAATGACGGCGGCTCGATTGCAAATGGCGCCGAGGCGCTTTAGGAAGCAGGGATGGACGAACTCTTTTCGCATTTGCCGGCATTCCTGCCCGGAACCGTCTGGCTCACGGGCGCCGGTCCCGGCGATCCCGGCCTGCTGACGCTGCTCGCCGTCAAGGCGCTGCGCGAGGCCGATGTGATCGTCTATGACGCGCTGGTCGACGAATCCTGCCTCAAATTCGCCCATGCCGGCGCCGAGCTCGAATATGCCGGCAAACGCGGCGGCAAGCCGTCGGCCAAGCAGCGCGACATTTCCCTTCGTCTCGTCGATCTCGCCAAGCAGGGCAAGCGCGTGCTGCGCCTGAAGGGTGGCGATCCCTTCGTGTTCGGGCGCGGCGGCGAAGAGGCGCTGACGCTGGTGGATCACGGCGTCGATTTCCGCATCGTGCCGGGTGTGACAGCAGGGATCGGCGGGCTCGCTTATGCCGGTATTCCGGTGACCCATCGCGAGGTCAATCACACCGTCACTTTTCTCACCGGTCATGATTCCTCGGGCATCGTGCCCGACAGGATCGACTGGGAGGCGGTCGGGCGCGGCTCGCCCGTGATCGTCATGTATATGGCGATGAAGCATATGGCCGAAATCGCCCGCAAGCTGATCGCCGCCGGCCGCAAGCCGCTGGAGCCCCTGGCGATCGTCTGCAACGCCGCCACCGCCCAACAGAGCGTGTATGAAACCACGCTCGCCAATGCCGACGGAGTCATCAAGGCCAACGGCATCGAACCGCCGGCCATCATCGTGCTCGGTGACGTCGTGCGCCTGCGCGGCGGGCTGGATTGGCTGGGCGCGCTGAGCGGACGCACCCTGGTCGGCGATCCGCTCGGGCCTGTCGGCCTCAAGGACCCGGCATGAGCGGTCTTCTGATCGCGGCGCCGTCGTCGGGATCGGGCAAAACCACGATCACCTTCGGCCTGCTGAGAGCGCTGAAGCGTCGCGGCGTCACGGTGAATGCCGGCAAGGCCGGACCCGATTACATCGATCCCGCCTTCCACGCCATCGCATCCGGCGGCCCTTGCGTGAATTTCGACCCCTGGGCGATGCGGCCCGAATTGTTGCATCGGCAGGCGTCGTCGGGACCGCTGATCATCGAGGCGATGATGGGCCTGTTCGACAGCGCCGCCGACGGCGTCGGATCACCTGCGCATCTGGCGAAGCTTCTGGGGCTGAACGTGGTGTTCGTGGTCGATTGCGGACGCATGTCGCAATCGGTCGGCGCGCTGGTGCGCGGCTACGCGACGCATGATCCAGAGGTCAGGATCTCCGGCCTCATCCTCAATCGGGTCGGCAGCCCCCGGCATGAGCGACTGTTGCGCAGCGGGCTCGAGGGGCTCGGTATTCCCATTCTGGGCGTGATGCCGTCCGACAAGCAGCTCAGCCTGCCGGAACGGCATCTCGGACTGGTGCAGGCGGGCGAGATCGGCGCGATCGACGCTTTCATGGATTACGCTGCGGAAAGGGTCGCGGAGCGCGTGGATATCGACGCGATGCTCAGGCTCGCTCAGCGTCCGACGGCTGCGGTCGAGGCGGTCGTCTGCCGTATTCCGCCGCTCGGTCAGAGGATCGCAGTGGCGCGCGACGAGGCCTTCGCTTTTTCCTACCCGCATCTTCTCGACGGCTGGCGGGCCGAGGGCGCGGATATCAGGTTCTTCTCGCCGCTTGCGGACGAAGCTCCTGATGAGGATGCCGACGCCGTTTATCTGCCCGGCGGCTATCCGGAACTGCATGCCGGCCGCTTGGCCGCCGCCGCCAGCTTCAAGGCGGGCATGGCGGCGCATGCGGCGGCGGGCGCGGTGATCTATGGCGAATGTGGGGGCTATATGGCGCTGGGCGAGGGGCTGATCGACGCCGGAGGGCAGCAGCATCACATGCTCGGCCTTCTGCCGCTGGTCACCACCTTCGCGGAGCGCAAGCGGCATCTCGGCTATCGCCGGGCGAGGGCGCTTTCGGGGCCCTATGCCGGCGTTCGGTTCAACGCCCATGAATTCCATTATTCCAAGGCGGCGCATGAGGGCGAGGCCGACAGGCTGTTTGCGGTGAGCGACGCCGAAGGGACCGATCTCGGCGCGGTCGGGCTCACGCGCGGCAATGTCTCCGGCTCCTACATGCATCTCATCGATCTCGGGAGCGGCTGAGCCATGACGCGCATCCTGCATGGCGGAGCGCTCGCAGCGGCGGCGCGGATCTATGGCGGCGAGCCCGGCGATTGGCTCGATCTCTCCACCGGCATCAATCCCAATCCTCCCGTCCTTCCCGACATTCCGCTCCGGATCTGGAACCGGCTCCCGGACGCCGATCTGCTCGAAAGGGCGAGAATTGCGGCGCGGGATTGGTATCTGCGCGGCGTCGAGGATGATCGCGACGCCGCCGGTCTGCCGCTCGCCGTTCCGGGCACGCAGGCGCTGATCCAGATCCTGCCGCGTCTCGCGCCGGCCGATCGTCCGGTGGCGATTCTCTCGCCGACCTATGGCGAATATGGCCTGTGCTTCCGCCGCGCCGGCTTTCGGGTCGACGAGATCGCTGGCATGGCTGATCTGCGGCCCGACCACGGCCTGGTCATCGTCGTCAATCCCAACAATCCGACCGGCCGCCAGTACGACACAGACGACCTCAGGGATCTGGCGCAGAAGCTGGAGGCGTCCGGCGCGCGGCTGCATGTCGACGAAGCCTTCGGCGATTCCCGTCCCGAGGCGACGCTGGCCGGCTTCGCGGCCTCGACCGCCAATGTCACCGTCAGCAGGTCGTTTGGAAAATTCTTCGGCCTGGCGGGCGTGCGGCTCGGTTTCGTCTTCACCAATGCGTTGACGCTTGATTTCATTGAGGCCGAGCTCGGGCCCTGGGCCGTCTC
This sequence comes from Rhizobium sp. FKL33, assembly GCF_005222915.1. GTDB lineage: Bacteria > Pseudomonadota > Alphaproteobacteria > Rhizobiales > Rhizobiaceae > Rhizobium_E. The sequence continues at coordinate 60,399 of NZ_STFX01000034.1, read as the reverse complement.
AGGCCCCGCATTGCATCTCGCCGCCGAACTGATGTCGGGCGACGCCAGCCGTGTCGCGCAAGGCATCGCCGCGCGGTCGGCGGCGCTTGCGGCGGCGCTCGACGGCGCCGGGCTTCGGCGCGTCGGCGGCACGGATCTCTTCCAGACGGTTGCGCACGAAAATGCCGCGGCGCTCTTTGAACATCTCGCACGCTCCCATATATTGGTCCGCAAGTTCGACTATGCCGCCGACTGGCTGCGGATCGGACTTGCGCCGGATGAGGAAGGGGACCGGAGGCTGGCCCAAGCGCTCGCCTCCTTCGAGGGATAGATGCTCACATTGATCATGCTGGCGGTCGCGCTGACGCTCGACCGCTTCGTCGGCGATCCGCACTGGCTCTGGGCGAAAATCCCGCATCCGGTGGTCGTCTTCGGCAAGACGATTTCCTTTTTCGACAAGCAGTTCAACGGCAAGGGCCTGAACGATCGCGACCGCCGCTCCTATGGCGTGCTGAGCATCGTCGCGCTCCTGTTCGGCAGCATTCTGGTCGGCTGGTTCTTTCACCGCCTGTTGATGGCGCTCGGGCCGTTTGGCGTCATCCTCGAAGTGCTGATCGTGGCGGTCCTGCTCGCCCAGAAGAGCCTGTCGGACCATGTCGCCGCCGTCTCGGCCGGATTGCGGGCCGAGGGGCTGGAGGGCGGCCGCAAGGCGGTGGCGATGATCGTCGGGCGCGACCCCAACAGGCTCGACCGCTCGGGAGTTTCGCGCGCCGCGATCGAAACGCTGGCGGAAAATTTCTCCGACGGCGTCATCGCGCCGGCGCTTTACTACGCGGTATTCGGCCTGCCCGGCATTTTCGCCTACAAGATGCTCAACACCGCCGATTCGATGATCGGCCACAAGACGCCCCGTTATCTGCAATTCGGCTGGGCCTCGGCCAGGCTCGACGACCTCGCCAACTGGCCGGCTGCGCGGCTGTCGGCGCTGGTGATTGCGCTTGCCGCCTTTTTCCAGAAAGGACCGAAGGCCGCCCGTCGGGCGCTGACGACGGCGGTGTCTGATTCCGGACTGCATCGCTCGCCGAATTCAGGCTGGCCCGAATCGGCCATGGCGGGGGCGATCGACGTGGCGCTGGCGGGACCGCGCGTTTATGCCGGCGAAACCGTGTCCGAACCCCTGCAAAACGCCGCCGGCCGCCGCGACATCGACGCAGCCGACATCGACGAGGCGCTTGGCGTCTACGCGTCGTCCTGCACTGTGTTCAATGTGGCGGTTGCGCTGTTGGCGCTTGTCCTGATGCTGGCGGCCTGACGCCGGTCAGATATCCATGCCGGCGACTTCGGCGAGGCGGTCCATGTCGGGCACGCTGACATGGCGGTTGTTTTCAACCTGGATCACGCCGTCGGCGCGCAGCTTGGTCATCTGGCGGCTGACGGTTTCGATGGTCAGGCCGAGGAAATCGGCAATGTCGGCGCGCGACAGCGGCAGGTCGAAGCTGGTTTCGTCCAGGCTTTCGGGATCGAAATGGGTGGCGATCATGTAGAGGAAGCTCGCGACCTTCTCCTGCGCGGTCTTGCGGCCGAGCGTCAGCATCCAGTCGCGGGCCTCGTCGAGTTCGGCGAGCGCCTGGTTGTGGAGCCGATGTTCGAGTTCGGGAGAGCCGGCCACCAGGCGGTCGAGCACGCCCTTCGGCATGGAGCAGATTTCGCTTTCGGTTGCGGCTTCCGCCGTCAGGCTGCTCTCGGTGGAGAAGGGGCGGCCGAGGAAATCGGGCGCGAATTGCAGCCCGACGATCTGCTGGCGTCCGTCCGACAGCATTTTCGTCAGCTTCACCACGCCTTTGAGAATATTGGCGTAGGCGGCGATCTTTTCGCCCTGTCCCTGAAGCTCCGCGCCGGCTGACAGTTTCTTGCGGGTGGTGAATTTGCTGAGTTCGGTCAGTTGCTGGGCGTTCATGGCGCCGCAGACGCCGCCATGCCGCGCTTCGCAGGCCCTGCAAACCACCGGAATTTCGGAATTGTGAATGTCCCTACGCGGATTGTCCATCGCCCTCGACCCGTTTGTCTTCAGTGCTTATAGCCGCCTAAATTTTCTTGCGAAATGCGACCAATGTTCTGTGGTCCGTTTTGACTATGAACTTGACGATATGTAAATTTCCAGAAGCGCGAATTGATTGAGATCAAAGTTGAAACGCGGAGTCGGAACTAGGGTCCATGTCAATGGAGGACCCGATGGCCCAGCATCTTCTCAGCAAATATTCCGGCAACGTGCCGCGCTACACGTCCTATCCCACCGCGCCGCATTTTCACGAAGAGATCGGCCCCTCCACCTATGCGACCTGGCTCGGGGCGCTCGGAGCGCGCGACACGGTGTCGCTCTACATCCACATCCCCTATTGTGACCGGCTCTGTTGGTTCTGCGCCTGCCACACCAAGCAGACGCAGAAATATGAGCCTGTCAGGGCCTATCTCGATGCGCTCTATCGCGAGATCGAAACGGTGGGCGCGCGGGTGTCGCCCGAGGCTCTTGTGACGGCGCTGCATCTCGGCGGCGGCTCGCCCACCATGCTCGCGCCGGAGGACATGATCGAGCTCAAGGCGCGGCTCGCCTCGGCCTTCACTTTCTCGCCGGATGCAGAGATCAGCGTCGAGATGGATCCGAACGATCTCGATGGACCGCGTTACGACGCGCTGGCGGCGATCGGCATGACCCGCGCGAGCCTCGGCGTGCAGGATTTCACCGACAAGGTCCAGCAGGCGATCAATCGCATCCAGACCTTCTCCCAGACGCGCAGCGTGGTCGAGGAGGTACGCAAGCGGGGCGTCAGGTCGCTGAATTGCGATATCGTCTACGGCCTGCCGCATCAGACGATGGAAACGCTCGCCGAAACCATCGACGACATCATCTATCTCAACCCGGACCGCATCGCGCTGTTCGGCTATGCCCATGTGCCGTGGATGAAGAAGCACCAGACGATGATCGACGAGTCCTCGCTTCCGGGGCCGGAGATGCGCTACCGCCTGATGAACAGGGCGGGCGGCATGTTGCGGGAGGCCGGTTACATTCCGATCGGCATCGACCATTTCGCCCGTCCCGGCGATCCGCTCGCCGTGGCGATGCAGGAGGGCAGGCTCACGCGCAATTTCCAGGGCTATACGGATGAAGGCGCGACCGCGCTGATCGGCCTCGGCGCCTCGTCTATCGGAAAACTGCCGCAAGGCTATGTCCAGAACAATCCGGCCACGGGCGTCTATCAGAAGCAGGCGCTGTCAGGCGAGTTGACGACTGTGCGCGGCGTCGCCTTCAGCGAGGACGATCTCTTGCGCGCCTATGTCATCGAGCGGTTGATGTGCGATTATCAGTTGTCCTTCGCCGATCTTTCGGCGCGCTTCGGGGCCGTTGCGGGAACGATCCTGGCCGAGGCGCAGTCGATGGTTGCCGCCGATTCTGACGGACATATCGCTCTTGTTGGCGATCGTCTCGTTGTCGCGGACGAGGCGAAACCCTTTGTGCGTTCGATCGCTGCCGGTTTCGACGCCTATCTGAACCGCGGACTCGGAAGACATTCGGCCGCCGTTTGAACACGGCGCGGGCAAAGTCATCCAGTTCGGAGGCTCGCGCCCAGCCAGAGCCCAGGCGGACGGAATAGGGAGAATGCCCCCAGAAAAAGTGTATTGAAATTCATTCGCTATCGGGTCTCGTTTGCAAATATGCGCATATCAAACTTTACAGATGGCTGGTGTAAAATATACATAAGCCATCGAGCCTGCGATTTTATCGCGTTCGCTGGAAGGATTGAGTGGGGGAGCGGAATTGCGATCTCTGATAAATGAGTTGCGCGACAAATGCATTCAGTTATCTGACGCCGTCGCTCTCGGCGAGGATGATCTCGTTGAGCGGCTCGACAGCGAAATACAGCCGATGATCCGTCAGGTGCTTTGGGATGTGGGACAATGCCCGGAAGAGCATTACCAGCAGCTCAGGGCGATCTGCGAATTGCTGCAGGATGACGCCGGCGATCGGGCGAGCGTGGTGGACAAGGCGAGCGCCATGATGAAGGTGCTGGACCGCATGTTCCGCGACCGCGCGCGCAACGCCGCGGCGGAAAGCAAGAAAACAGGTGGTTTGCGGGCCAGCAACGAAATCAATCAGGCGCTGCTAGACCAGTTGCCGGACAGCGTGCTTCTTGTAGGGCGTGACGGGAACCTGATCTTCGCCAACAAGCGTTTCTGCTCGCGCTTCGGATGCGATCCGGAAGACGCGGTTGGCGCGCCGTTGAAGAGCTTTTTCTGCAATGACGGTCATTATTTCGAAATCGCTCCATTTATCGATCGGGCAATGTCCGACGGCGTCGCGACGAGCGGCTTGCGCTTTGATCGCTTCGTCTCGGACATTAAGCCTTTCGAACTCGGTGGCCAAAAGTCGGGGGCTGTCATGCTTCTCATCCGGACCGTAGCGCCGGTGGAACATTGAGCGGTTTTTTACTGCGCGAGCCCGAAAGGGCGCAATCACGCGCTTTCGCGTGATCAGTGCGCGAAACTCTTTCCCTCTTTGGCTGAAATTGCTTTAGAAGCGAAATCCGACGCTGTTATTCGGAGAAAAGACGTTGCAGATCGACGATGTATTGTCCGCCGTGTACCGGGACGTCGCCCCCCATATCGGCGAAGGCAAGGTGGCGGACTATATTCCCGCCCTCGCCAAGGTCGATCCCCGAAAATTCGGCATGGCGATCGTGACCATCGACGGGGCCGTGCACCAGATCGGCGATGCGGAGGAAGTCTTTTCCATCCAGAGCATTTCCAAAGTCTTCACGCTGACGCTCGCCTTGGGCCGCGTGGGCGAGGGGCTGTGGAAACGTGTCGGCCGAGAGCCGTCGGGCACGGCTTTCAATTCGATCGTGCAGCTCGAAAACGAGCACGGCATCCCGCGCAATCCGTTCATCAACGCCGGCGCCATCGTCGTGGCCGACACGCTCCTGTCCGGACACCAGCCGCGGGAAACGCTGGGCGAAATCCTCAGCTTCGTGCGCGGTCTCGCCAATGACGAGTCGATCTATATCGACGCAGAGGTGGCGCGGTCCGAGCAAATGACCGGCTTCCGCAACGCAGCGCTCGCCAACTACATGTATTCCTTCGGCAATATCCACAATCCCGTCGAGAAGACGCTGGGCGTCTATTATCATCAATGCGCGCTGGCAATGAATTGCGTTCAACTCGCCCGCGCCGGCGTGTACCTCGCCAACAATGGCCGCATCTCCGCCAAAGGGCCGAACGCGGTGTCGGCTGAACGGGCGCGGCGCATCAATGCGTTGATGATGACCTGCGGCCATTACGACGCCTCGGGCGACTTCGCCTTTCATGTCGGTCTTCCGGGAAAGAGCGGCGTCGGCGGCGGCATTCTCTGCATCGCCCCGGGCAAGGCGGCGATCGCGGTCTGGTCTCCCGGGCTCAACGAAAACGGAAATTCCGCCACGGGCACGCGCGCGCTGGATTATCTCGCGCGTCGTACGGGCTGGTCCGTTTTCGGGTGACTGCTCGCCGTTTAGGCGTCTTCCTCGCCAGTTTCGGCTCAATCCGATCGCCGCAACTCAATCAAAAAATAGCTAAGTAATTGAATTAAATAAGTTAACTCAGTTGCGACCAAATTTGCCCGGTTGCCTGAATTAATATCAGTATGCTAAGTAATTCTCGTGGCGCAGGCGAAAGGCAATCCTCGCTTTTTGAACCTGCGGCGCTCGGCGACTTCCCCTGCAAGTCAACACGCCAGCGTCTGAGATTTAGACCGCGCCATGTCCGCCTCTTCCCTGGGCGGTCCCCAAAAAGAAGTCCCCGGCGCGCCCTCCAGGAGCCGGGGACTTTTTGTTTCCGAGGCTCGATTTCATCCGGCCCGTTCGAACCTGGCGTCGTCGAGCTTGTCGATCAGGTGCTCGCGCTCGAAGGCGATGTGCCGGCGAACGGCTTCGAAGAAGCCGCGCAGCATGTAGCCTGTGGCCTCCATATTGATTTCGCCGCCGCCAGCGCCGAGCAGCAGAAGGCGTTCCGAAAGTTCTTCGGCGAAACATTCGTCTTCGAAATGTTCGAATTTCAGCCGGGCGAGGGTCTTGCTGAGATCGCCCGCGAGGCCGCGGGTCTCGAGCGCGGGAAACAGCACATTCTCTTCGTAGTGATGCAGGCCCTTGATCATCGGCCCCAGCGCCTTGGCGGCGTAAAGGCATTTCTGACGATTGACATTGGCGGGGAGGGAATCGGCGATCTGTTCCAGCTCGGCGCAGAGGCGCAATTGCTCCTGATGCGCATTCAGCCACCAGTCGAGAGGCAGGTGCGCGCCTGCCGTATTCGATGCGGCTCTGTTGCCGGCTTCTTCGAGGATCAGTTCGGACATATCGGTCACCCCTCGGGCATTGTCGCGTATATCCACAATCGCTGGAAAAAGCCGTTTGAGCCTTGATTCAGATCAAGGCTGCTTTTGCCCCTTCCTGAGATGTGTCGAGGGACCGCAGAGGAATCTTCGTCTTTGGGCTCCTTTGCGTCTTGGTCCGGCTTCGGACGAAGAAATCCAGGGACGTTGGGGGATGCCAACAATGAATTACACACTCGAAACGATACTCGTGGCGCTGGGCGCCTTCCTGGCGCTGCTTGCCGCCGGGTTCGCCCAGGACCACCTGTTCCAGCAGCATATGTTCATCGCGTTCATATCGCTCACGCTCGGAACGATCCTTCTGCTTCGCCATGCGAAATTCGCGCCGGCGGGTCAGGTTTCCGCCGCTCAGGCGAAGTCCGAATACAATGACGGCGTGGTGCGCTACGGCGTCATCGCAACCACCTTCTGGGGCATCGTCGGCTTTCTGGTCGGCGTCGTCGTGGCGCTGCAGCTCGCCTTTCCGGACCTCAATATCGAGCCCTGGCTGAATTTCGGCCGCACGCGCCCGCTGCATACGTCCGCCGTGATCTTCGCCTTCGGCGGCAATGCGCTATTGGCGACCTCCCTTTACGTTGTCCAGCGCACCAACCGCGTCCGTCTGTTCGGCGGCAACCTCGCCTGGTTCGTGTTCTGGGGCTACCAGCTGTTCATCGTGATGGCCGCCACCGGCTATCTGCTCGGCATCACCCAGGGCAAGGAATATGCCGAGCCTGAATGGTATGTCGACCTGTGGCTGACGATCGTCTGGGTCTGTTATCTCGTCGTCTTCCTGGGCACGCTGCTGATCCGCAAGGAGCCGCATATCTATGTGGCGAACTGGTTCTACCTGTCCTTCATCGTGACGATCGCGATGCTGCATGTGGTGAACAATCTCGCGATCCCGGTCTCCTTCCTCGGCGTGAAGTCCTATCCGGTCTTCGCCGGCGTGCAGGATGCGCTGACGCAGTGGTGGTACGGCCATAACGCGGTGGGCTTCTTCCTGACCGCAGGCTTTCTCGGCATGATGTATTATTTCGTGCCCAAGCAGGCCAACCGTCCGGTCTATTCCTATCGCCTGTCGATCATCCATTTCTGGGCGCTGATCTTCATGTATATCTGGGCCGGTCCGCACCACCTGCATTATACGGCTCTGCCCGACTGGGCGCAGACGCTCGGCATGGTGTTCTCGGTGATGCTGTGGATGCCCTCCTGGGGCGGCATGATCAACGGTCTGATGACGCTTTCGGGCGCCTGGGACAAGATCCGCACCGACCCGATCATCCGCATGATGGTCATGGCCATCGCCTTTTACGGCATGTCGACCTTCGAAGGCCCGATGATGTCGATCAAGGCGGTCAACTCGCTCAGCCACTACACCGAATGGACCATCGGTCACGTGCATTCCGGCGCGCTCGGCTGGGTCGGCATGATCACCTTCGGCGCCGTCTATTACCTGACGCCCAAGCTGTGGAACCGTCAGCGCCTGTACAGCCTGCGTCTGGTCAACTGGCACTTCTGGCTCGCCACGATCGGCATCGTGATCTACGCCGCCGCTCTTTGGGTCGCCGGCATCCAGCAGGGCCTGATGTGGCGCGAGTACAACGAGCAGGGCTTCCTGGTCTATTCCTTCGCGGAATCGGTCGCGGCCATGTTCCCTTACTACGTGCTGCGCGTGCTCGCCGGCGTCCTCTATCTGGCCGGTTCGCTGCTGATGGGCTTCAACATCTTCATGACAATCATGGGCTATGAACGCAAGGAAGCGCCGCTTCCGGGCGCCATGCCTGCGGCCGTACCGGCCGAGTAAGGGAGCACACTCATGGCTTTGCTTGATAAACACGCAATCCTCGAGAAAAACGCCACGCTTCTCCTGGTCGGCTCGCTGCTCGTCGTGACCATCGGCGGCATCGTGGAAATCGCGCCGCTGTTCTATCTCGAGAACACGATCGAAAAGGTGGAGGGGATGCGCCCCTACACCCCGCTCGAACTGGCCGGACGCAACATCTATATCCGCGAAGGCTGCTATGTCTGCCATAGCCAGATGATCCGTCCGTTCCGCGACGAGGTCGAACGCTACGGCCATTACAGCCTGGCGGCGGAATCGATGTACGACCATCCGTTCCAGTGGGGCTCCAAGCGCACAGGCCCGGATCTCGCCCGCGTCGGCGGCCGCTACTCCAACGAATGGCACGTGCAGCACCTGACCGAACCGCGCGACGTGGTGCCGGAATCGATCATGCCGAGCTACTCGTATCTCAAGACGACGCCGCTCGACATCAAGGACCTCAACGTCACCGCCAACCTCAAGGCCAACTCCCTGGTGGGCGTGCCTTATACGACGGAGATGCTGGACAAGGCCGTGGACGACCTGAAGGCGCAGGCCGATCCCAATGCGGACACCACCGCGCTGCTGGCCCGCTATCCCAAGGCGAAGGTCGGCGATTTCGACGGCGATCCCGCCAAGCTGACCGAGATGGACGCGCTTGTCGCCTATCTCCAGATGCTCGGCTCGCTGGTCGACTTCTCCACCTACAATGACGCCTCTGGCTATCGCTGAGGAGAGCGCCATGGAAACCTACGAAGCCATGCGCGCCTTCGCCGACAGCTGGGGAATGCTGGCCATGCTGGCCTTCTTCGCGGCGGCGATCGTCTTCATCTTCCGGCCCGGCGCGAAGAAACACGCCGACGAGGCCGCGCTTATCCCTCTCAAGGAGGATTGAACAATGGCAGAGAAACAAATCGACGAACTCTCGGGCGTCGAGACCACCGGCCATGAATGGGACGGCATCAAGGAACTCAACAACCCGATGCCGCGCTGGTGGGTCTACACCTTCTATGCGACGATCGTCTGGGCCATCGGCTACACCATCGCCTTTCCGGCATGGCCGCTCATCAGCGACGCCACGCGCGGCGTGCTGGGTTATTCCAGCCGCGGCGAACTCGCCCAGGAAGTTAGCGTCGCCTCAGAGGCGCAGAAGGTGTTCATCGACAAGATCTCGGCAACTCCGGTCGCCGACATCCCGAAGGACGCCGCACTCAATGAATTCGCCATGAACGGCGGCGCCGCCGCCTTCAAGGTGAACTGTGCGCCCTGCCATGGTTCGGGCGCGCAGGGCGGTCCCGGCTTCCCTAACCTCAACGACAATGACTGGCTGTGGGGCGGCAAGATCGACGACATCTACGCCACGATCCAGCACGGCATCCGCTCGGAGGATCCCGACACCCGGGCCTCGGAAATGCCGGCCTTCGCGGAAATGCTGCAGCCGCAGGAGATCAAGCAGGTCGCGGCCTATGTGGTCAGCCTCACCGGCACGCCGGCGGATGCGGCCATGGTCGAACCCGGCAAGCAGCTTTTTGCCGACAACTGCGCCTCCTGCCACGGCGAAAACGCCGAGGGCAACCGCGAATTCGGCGCGCCGAACCTCGCCGACGCCATCTGGCTGAAAGGCGAAGGCGAAGAAGCGGTCATCCGTCAGGTCAACGCGCCGAAGCATGGCATGATGCCCGCCTGGGGCGGTCGTCTGTCGGATGCGACGATCAAGCAGCTCGCGGTCTATGTCCACGCCTTGGGCGGCGGCGAATGAATTCCTCGCCCGGAGCAATCCGGGCGACACGATCTCTCCAGCATGATCAGCCGGATCCTTCCGGTCATGCTCGACTGCCGCGCCCCTGAAAAGGCGCGGCTTTTTTATGGGGAGCCCGAAAATTTCGGCCTTGCACGCCTGCGAGGCTGCTTGAACCGTGAAAGCGCGGCGGCTACAGGAAACATGGTCAATACAGGGAGTTGGCTGATGCCTAGAACGGTGCTGCATCTCGGAGCGCACAAAACCGCGACGACGTATATCCAGAGAAAATTCGCGCAGAACCGCGGGGTCCTGAAGCGCAATGATCTGCATTTCTTCAAGCTTGAACAGTTGCGCAAGTCGTTCACGCCTCTGGTGTATGGCGCTGGAAAAGAAAACCGAGCATTCATCGCGCAGATGGCGGAATTGGCCGCTGCCGGCGATGTCATTGTTTCCGAAGAAAATATTCTTGGAATGGCCGGCGAGTTGGTGAAGAAGGGGACCTTCTATCCCGATGCCGCCTCCCGGGTTAAGCTCGTCGTCAAAACACTGAACGTATCCGCGCCGGATATCTATCTTTCCCTGCGAGAATATTCTGCTTTCGTGGTGTCTATGTATTGTGAATATCTGCGACACCAAAAATTCATCAAGTTCGAAACCTATATGGACGCCTTCCGGGAATCGGGCTTCAATTGGGTGAAGGTGATCCGCGATGTTCGGAGCGCTGCGCCGAATGCGCGGATTTATCTCTGGGATTTCGCCAAATTCCGGACCTGCGAGAACCAGATCCTGTCACACATGATAGGGTTCGACGCCGCAGAATTGAACAGCCAGGACGAAAGCGTCCGGGAATCTTTCTCGCAGATCGCGATCAGCGCCTATGAAGCTCTTGGGACTGTGCTGGAAGGCAAGGAGCATCGCAAAATGCTCCAGATTCTGTCCGTGAATTTTCCGCGAGGCGAGCAATACCCGGCCTTCAAGCCGCTCTCGCAAAAGGAGATGGCCAGTTACCAGCAGAAATACGCCGAGGACCTCGAATTTATCGCCAGGGAATTCGAGGGCGTGTCATTTGTTGTTTGACGCGCTCGTCATGCAGTCCATCGGAGACGGACGCTTGCTCCGGCCTTCGATGGCGAGGCGATCTGGGTATTTTTGGCGTATGCCGGTTCTCAACCGTCGATGAGCGGCTTCAGTCGGCGCAATCCGAAATTTCGCCGACAACGTCGCAACAACAATAAAATTTAACATACATATTTGCGATCGGGCGCTCATTCGTTATATCCACGCTCAATCCCAAATGCTTATGAAAGCATAAGTGAGTGAGACATAATGGCAAAGCTGGCGTTTGTTGTATTGGCGCACGAGAATGCGGAGCAGGTCGGCGATCTCGTCGCGTTGTTGGCGTCCTGGAGAAGCGACACGCATGTCGTCGTCCACTATGATCTCAATTCCTCGAAATCCGAATTTGCGAAACTCTCATCCCGCTTCGCCGCGAATGATCAAGTTCATGTGCTGAAGAACCGCGTGAAATGCGGCTGGGGCGATTTCAGTCTCGTCGAAGCACCGATGCGGGCTTTGCGCCATATCAGGAAAGCCAAGCTCGACTGCGAGCGCGTCATGTTGATCAGCGGCGCTTGCATGCCGATCCGCCCCCTTGCCGAATTGTCGGATTTTCTTGATCGCCATCCGAACATGGAGTTCATCGAGAGTCGCGATGAAAACTGGATCAAGGGCGGATTGAGGCACGAACGCTACCAGTATCGACACATTTTCAACTTTCAGCGACGCTACAAGCTGTTCCACTGGAGTTACCTGGTCCAGAGAGCGATCATGCCCAAACGCAGTTTCCCCCGCGGTCTCGAACCGCGCTGGGGATCTCAATGGTGGTGCCTGAGCTGGAAGTTGTGCGAGAAAATTCTTGACTATGCCGACAAAAATGGGGCGGTCTATCGGTTTTTCAAGAATACTTGGATACCGGATGAATGCTTTTTTCAGACGATGGCTTATCGATTTACGGCGCATGACAAGATTTCCGATCGCACGCTGACGTTTTTTGAATTCAATGATTGGGGAAAACCTTTCGTATTTTTGAATGATCACCAGAATATTCTGAAGGATCTTCCATTCTTCTTTGCTCGGAAGATAGGAGGTAGAGCCTCGGCGCTTCGTGAACATTTTCGCGACGTGGCCCTACGGCCTGCCGCCAAGCCGGCGCCTCATATTCCCGCGCGCGGAGAGTTCCCATTGAGGACCGACCGGATCCTCGACGATTTGCCGAAATCGGAGGCCAATGGGCCGACTCTTTTCCACCAGTTGGGACGAAAGGGATTGGCCGCCACGCTTGCCTATTGCCAACAGCCCTACGCAGTTTTGTATGGGCCGCCCGTACTCACCGCCAAGATCGCCGCCCTGCTGCGAGAGACGACCGATCTGACGGTGCTGGGGCGCATCATGCATCCGGAGAAAGTTGATTTCGGTCCGGGTGTACGTAATTTTCAGGGGCTGACGCCCGACGATGTGGAAATCAGGAATTTCGACGGTGGAAACTATTTTTCCCGCATCCTGAGCCGCTGCTCAGCGCCTCTCGTTTTCGAACTGTGCCCCGGGGAGCATCCCATCGCCGAGCGCGCGCTTCTGCAAAGCGGCGCGGGCATGGTGCTGCCCATCGTTCCGGGGAACGTCTCCGATGAGGCGTGGTCGCTCTATTGGCTGCTCAATTCGAACGCCACGGTGAGTGAAAAACAAGGCGACGGCTCCGGTCTCCGCGCTTTGTGGAACACCATCGACACACATTTGAAGCCGGAGGCGCGAAGCGAAATACTCAAGCTGCTCCTGCGGTCCCGCGAAAAACAGGTCGCCAGCAATGAGCAGTTTCGGAAGATCAGCGCCGGAGTTTATGGGCGGGTTGGCGACGTCATCGGTGAGAACATCGCGAAAATCGATGAGGCTCTCCTGACCATCAGCCCCCAGGAAATCCTGTCGTCGATGACGCCATCGCAGCGCCCCCTGACGGATGCTTTTCTGGGCAGCGAAGGAAAGTGGGAAATTCTACGACGGGTCTTTCCCGCATGACCCTGTCCTTGCTCGCCTCTTGCAACGGAAATGACCGATGAGTCGCTTACGCACGATTATTCAGAACCAGTTTGGTCGCCACTGGGCCCTCTTCAAATTCGGACGGCAACTGCGGCTGGCGGTCGACAACACCGCCGCGCTCAAAAAGAATGACATCATTCTGGTGACCTGCCTGAGAAACGAATTGTTTCGCCTGCCGTTTTTCACCGACTATTACCGCAAGCTCGGCGTCAGGCATTTTCTGATCGTCGACAATGATTCGAGCGACGGGTTGCAGGACTGGGCGCGCAGTCAGAAGGATGTATCTGTCTGGCATACGAAGGACAGTTACCGCGCCTCGAATTTCGGCATGGAATGGTGCAACTATCTGCTCCGGAAATACGGATGCAGCCGCCTCTGCGTGACCGTCGACCCCGACGAGTTTCTCGTTTATCCGAACATGGAAACACGCGATCTGCGTGATCTCGGCGAATTCATGAAAAACGAGAAGCGCGACGCCTTTCACTGCGTGATGCTCGACGCTTATGGACCCGGTCGGCTCAGCGAGGCAGTTTATGCCTCCGGCGAGGACCCATTTGCGGTTTGCCCCTATTTTGATCGTGACGGCTATGTTCAGGAAGCCAGCATCGATACCGAAACCTATACGCGCGGCGGGCCGCGGATGCGGGTGTACAATCGAAATTCGCCGCACAGTTCGCCGGCGCTCAACAAGGTTCCAATCGTGTGGTGGCGCTGGACCTATCGTTATACCAGTTCAATGCACGATATCCGTCCACGCCGCTTGCATAAGGTGGGCAATGACGGGCGCCCGGCGATCACCGGCGCGCTCTTTCATTTCAAGTTCCTGGCGTCCCTACAGGAAAAGGCCAAGGAGGAAATGCACCGCAAGGAGCATTACAACGCCAGCGCCGAATATCGGAAGTATGTCGATACCCAGGATCCGGTGTTCTACTGCGACGGATTGAGCGTGGCCTATGAAAATCCGGAGCAGCTGATCCGGCTCGGCCTGATCAATAGAGGCAGTTGGTTCTGAGAAAAGTGTCGCAGCTCAAAGCTGCGACACGAAGTCCTTGCCGAATTCCATTTCCAGGAATGAATACTGGCCCTTGAACCTGTCCTTCAACATATCCTGAACGAAAGCCGGGATTGGCGCGGATTTGGTTTTGTGGACTTTTTCTTCCGTGCCGTCATAGCTCTTGGCAGGGTCGACACCGAGGAAGGTTTCCACCTGGCGCATCACGCCGTGCGGATCCTGATTGACCTTCGCAAAAGGCAGGAACAGGAAGTCCTGATCGGCGAAGCGGCTGCGCCAGCGCGGAATGAACGTTGCATAGTCGCCGCGATTGTTGACGTCCCAATCCTCGACCATGGCGCGCCAGTCCGATTCCTGCATGTTGTCGCGAGGCTGGCGTTCGAGCGCCATACGAAGCTGCGACATGGCGCGGGCAACCGGATCGCGAATGATATAAATCAGCCGCGGGGCTCCCAGCAGGCTCCTGACATAGTCGATGCCCTGCTCGGGAATGGTCGAATATTCGGGCGTGATGTCTCCGAGCACCTTGCCCTTCGCATTGGGGCGATCATAGGCGTTTCTGTACCAGGTCTCCGTGAACGGGTCGGTCATCAAGCCGCAGAGATAGCGCAGATAGCCGAAATCCACATAGTCGCCGTTCTTGATATGATGGCGAACTGCGGAAGACGTGTTTGTCCTGATATGATAGTTGGTCCAGGAGCGGTTTTCCGGAACGAACAAGTGGTTGAAGTAATGCAGCTCCTTGACCGGAGGCATCCAGATCTGATGATGCCGCTGAAGATTGACGTATAGCCATGAAGTTGCGGCCTTTTGAGCGCCGATGCATAAGAATTGCGGCAGAGCCATAGTCACCTCGTCACCTGAATTTCATAGATCCTGATATGTCCGGCAGCCAGACATTGATTTCGCTTAGGCATGGTTTGGCGTCAGCCCGGTCGCAAGGAGCGCGGCCGCAATCCTTTGTCGCCGTCGCGCCTCTGCTGCGAATTCTCATAAACACATCGCTGCCTATCTTGTACAGTCGAATTCAGGCCCGGAAAATCCTCTCCGCGCTGAAAATGCCATTCGGGTCCTGGTTGGTCCCTGGAGCTTTCGTCATGAGCGACCTCAATCTCAAGTGGCGAATTTTGAGCTCTGGAATTCCATTCTTGTTCTGCAAAAGCCCGTGAGAATCAGCGTTTGAATGTTATTGACGTATAAAACGTCTTGAGATAGCGCTTGCCGCTGACTTTAGCGTCCCATGACATCGCGCCCTTGATGCGATGTCGCCATCGGAGTCCATTTCATGCTCTACTTTCACAAGAAGCGGCTGGTGCTTCTTTGCCAGCCCAAAACCGGCACGACGGCTTTGCATGAAGCGCTGTCCTCTGAGGCTTCGACAGCTATCAGAACGCCGCCGACCGCCAAGCATGTTCCCTACGGAACCTTTATAAACAAGGTCGCTCCGTTCATTTCCGGAGGGAAAGTCGATCGTTCGAAACTGACCGTGGTGTCGGTTATGCGCGAGCCCATCGATTGGTTCGGCAGCTGGTATCGCTATAATTCACGGGGTGATCTCGCGCGGCCCGGTTCGAAATTTCATGGAAAGTTTACCGGCAACATAAGCTTCGACGATTATCTCAAGGCGCTTTTGCTTCCTAGGAAAGACGCGCCCGAATATGCGCGTCTGGGAGGTCCTTGCTCCGTAGCGCTCGACAATGACGGCTATGTCGGCGTCAACAAGTTGTTCCGTTACACGGATCTTGATGCGCTCGTGGATTATGTCTCCAAGTTGCTCGACAAACCGCTCAATCTGCCGAAGTCGAATGTTTCCGAAGACAGGCGCCTCGACGCAAGCGGTGAAACGCTGGCGAGGGTCAGGAAGCACTTCGCCCCCGATTTTGAGATCTACGACAAACTCAGGCCAGATGGTTCCGTGGCGAACGTAACCGGGATTTGCGTAAAGCGCGGTTGAACCATACGACTTGCGCATCGGCCTGCCGTCGCCGATGCGGCACATTGCCCGGGCTTGACTTATATCAAGGAGCGTTTGCGGGCGGGGATTAAAACGGGAAGCCTCAAGAGAAGGGGTTTCCGTCATGAATGTCCGCCCGGAAGATCTGCCCGCCGAGGAGGCGACGATCGAGCGTCTGGAGGCGCAGCCGGTCAATGCCGCCAAGGTGCGCCAGCCGCTTTACGCCGCGCGCAAGAAGATCCATCCGAAACGCGCCGAGGGCGCTTTCCGCCGTTTCAAGTGGATCGTGATGGCGATCACGCTGGGCATTTATTATCTTGCCCCCTGGATCCGCTGGGATCGCGGCCCCTATGCGCCGGATCAGGCCATCCTCATCGATCTCGCCAACCGGCGCTTCTATTTCTTCTTCATCGAGATCTGGCCGCAGGAATTCTATTTCGTCGCGGGCCTGTTGATGATGGCGGGGCTGGGGCTGTTTCTCGTCACCACGGCGGTCGGGCGCGCCTGGTGCGGATATACCTGTCCGCAGACGGTGTGGGTCGATCTCTTTCTTGTGGTCGAACGCGCCGTCGAAGGTGATCGCAACGCCCGCATCAAGCTCGATTCGGCCCCCTGGAGTTTCGACAAGATCTGGAAGCGCACGGTCAAGCACGCGGTCTGGATCCTTATCGGCGTCCTGACTGGCGGCGCCTGGGTGTTCTATTTCGCCGATGCGCCCATTCTCCTGCATGACCTGATCTTTTTCCATGCGCCGTCGGTCGCCTATTTCACCATCGCCACGCTGACGGCGACGACCTATGTATTCGGCGGTCTGATGCGCGAGCAGGTCTGCACTTATATGTGCCCATGGCCGCGAATCCAGGCGGCGATGCTGGACGAGAATTCGCTGGTCGTGACTTATAACGACTGGCGCGGTGAGCCCCGCTCGCGCCACGCCAAGAAGGCGGTCGCCTCGGGCCAGACAGTCGGTGATTGCGTCGATTGCAACGCCTGCGTGGCGGTCTGTCCCATGGGGATCGACATCAGGGACGGTCTTCAGCTCGAATGCATCACCTGCGCGCTCTGCATCGACGCCTGCGACGGCGTGATGGACAAGCTCGGCCGCGACAGGGGCCTGATCGGCTATTCGACGCTGTTCGACTATTCCACCAATATGGCGATCGCCACCAACGACAATACGGCGCCCATCGATCCCGCCCGCGTGCGCGACGCCGACGGCCGCTATCACGACAAGATCCGCCATTTCGACTGGCGGATCATCTTCCGCCCGCGCATCATCCTCTACACCGTGCTCTGGTCGCTGATCGGCGTCGGGCTGGTGACGGCGCTCATGATGCGCGAACGGTTGCAGATGGACGTGCTGCATGACCGCAATCCGCAATATGTGATGGAATCGGACGGTTCCATTCGCAACGGCTACACCGTCAAGATCCTCAACATGGTGCCGGAGCCGCGTCTTGTGATGCTGTCGCTGCGCGATATGCCCGGGGCGACCATGAGCATCGCGGGCGAGTCCTGGTCGCAGGGTCGCTTTTTTGGCGTCGAACTCGAGCCGGATGCAGTGAAATCCTTGAAAATCTACGTGACCATGCCGAAGGACGCGCTACCGTCCGAAACCCGCGACTTCACCTTCCATGTGGAGTACCGGACATCGGGCGAGGCGGACGACTATTCGGCGAGCTTCATCGTTCCGGAGAAACGTAAATGAGCAATCTGGCTGAACCCAAACCCTTCACCGGCCGCCACATGCTGGCGATCATGATCGCCTTCTTCGGCGTCATCATCTCGGTCAATGTGTTCATGGCCTATATGGCGAGCGCCAGTTGGAGCGGCATCCTCGCCAAGAACACCTATGTCGCCAGCCAGGACTTCAACATGAAGGCCGCGGAAGCGCGCCACTGGGCCGAAGAAGGCTATAGCGGCGCCTTCAAGATCGACGGCGGCCGGCTCGAATACCGGCTGCAGGGTCCGACCGCGGAGATCGGCCATCTGCCCGAGATCACCGCGATCCTCCACCGTCCGGTCGGCGACAAGCAGGACTTCGCCCTGAAGCTCCCGCGCGTCGCGCCCGGCGTCTATGCGCTTGATCACAGGCTCGCCGCCGGCCAATGGATCGTTGACCTCGCCGCCATCGACGCCGGCAAGACCGTCTATCATCAGGCCGTCCGCATCTATCAGCCGGAGAAGTGACATGAGCTGCTGCGCACCGGGAACAGAGGGCGCGCTTGAGGCCGAAGCCGGCCTGCCGCCCGCCGAGGAGATCTGGCTGTCGTCGCGCGCGCTCGGCGAGGGCCGGCGCCAGACCGATCTCAGCGTGCCCGAAGTTCATTGCGGCGCCTGCATCACCGCCATCGAAGGCGCGCTGCGCAAGCTTCCGGAAGTCGAGCGGGCGCGGGTGAACCTCTCCACCAAGCGGGTGTCGGTGGTTTGGAAAGAGGCGACGGATGGCGTCAAGGCCGATCCCTCGCGTCTTGTCGGCGCGATCCTCGGCGTCGGGTATCGACCGCATCTGTTCCAGGATCTGGAGGCCGGCGCTGACGCCGAGCGCCGCGAACATCTGCGCGCACTGGCGGTGGCCGGTTTTGCCGCCACCAATATCATGCTCCTGTCGGTGTCGGTCTGGTCCGGGGCGGAAGCCTCGACGCGGGATCTGTTTCACTGGATTTCGGCGATGATCTGCGCGCCGGCGCTCGTCTATTCCGGCCGCTTCTATTATCGGTCGGCCTGGAATGCGCTAAAGCGCGGCCGCACCAATATGGATGTGCCGATCGCGCTCGCCATCACGCTCTCCTATTTCATGTCGCTCTGGGAAACCATTCATCATGGCGACCACGCCTGGTTCGACGCCACCGCCTCGCTTCTGTTCTTCCTGCTGATCGGCCGCACGCTGGATCATCTCATGCGCGACCGGGCGCGATCGGCGGTGATCGGGCTCGCGCGGCTGTCGCCCAAGGGCGCGATGGTGATCGCCGCCGACGGCAAGCCGGAATATCGCCCCGTCGCCGACATCAGGCGCGGCGACCGCCTGTCGGTGGCCGCCGGCGAAAGGCTCGCGGTCGACGCCGTCGTGCTCACCGGCGAAAGCGACATAGACTGGTCGATCGTCAATGGCGAAAGCGCGCCGCAGCCGGCGCGGGCAGGGGACCGGCTGCTCGCCGGCACCATCAACCTGACCGGGGCTCTGACGGTGGAGGCCGCCGCCGAAGCCAAGGATTCCTTCCTCGCGGAGATCATCAGCCTGATGGAAGCGGCCGAAGGCGGCAAGGCCCGCTATCGGCGTCTCGCCGATCGGGCGGCGCAACTCTATTCGCCCGTCGTGCATTGCACCGCGTTTCTCTCTTTGCTCGGCTGGGGGCTGATCGGCGGCGACTGGCATCAGGCGCTGCTGGTGGCGATCTCGGTGCTGATCATCACCTGCCCCTGCGCGCTCGGTCTCGCCGTGCCGGTGGTGCAGGTCATCGCCGCCGGCCGCCTATTTCGCGAAGGCGTGATGGTCAAGGACGGCTCGGCCATGGAGCGGCTGGCGGAGGCGACGCATGCGCTGTTCGACAAGACCGGCACGCTGACGCTCGGCAAGCCGCGGCTCGTCAACGCCTCCGACATCTCGCCCAAAGCCTTCGCCATGGCCGCCGGTCTGGCCGCCCATTCGCGGCATCCCGTCTCCCGCGCCATCCTCGCCGCCGCGCCGATGGCGATGACGACCGAGACCATCACCGAGATCCCCGGCGGCGGGCTGGAAGCGCAGACGGCGGAAGGCCTCTGGCGGCTGGGCGCGCGCGCCTTTGCGCTGGGCGAGGGCGCTGTCGCCGATCCCGATCTGCCCTATACAGAAAGTGTGCTGTCGCTCGATGGCCGCGAGCTCGCCGCCTTTCATTTCGAGGACACGCAGCGGCCGGGGGCGGCCGACGCCATCCGACTCATGGCCCGGAATCATATGCCGACCGCGATCGTCTCGGGCGACCGGGAGCCGGTCGTGGCCGCGCTCGCAAAGCGGCTGGATATCCCCGCATGGCGCGCGGGCCTGACGCCCGAGGGCAAGGTCCGCGCCGTCGAGGACGCCTCCGCCCATGGCGGCAAGGTGCTGATGGTCGGCGACGGCATCAATGACGCGCCGGCGCTCAGCGCCGCCCATGTCTCGATCGCGCCCTCCACCGCCGCCGATATCGGCCGGCAGGCCGCCGACTTCGTCTTCATGCGCGACAGTCTCGACGCGGTCTGGCTGGCGATCGACGTGTCGCGTCGGGCAGGGCGGCTGATCCGCCAGAATTTCGCGCTGGCGGTCGGTTACAATCTCATCGCGGTGCCGGTGGCGATCGCGGGGCTCGCCACTCCGCTGGTGGCCTCGATCGCCATGTCGACGTCGTCGATCATCGTGGTCGCCAATTCGCTCAGGCTCAACAGCCGCAGGCAGGCGGCCGAGCCGTCGCCGAATGCGCGGCCGGCGCTCGGAAAGGCGGTGCTTTCGCCATGAATATGCTGATCTATCTGATTCCGGTGGCCCTCGGGCTCGGCGCCTTGGGGCTGTTCGCCTTCCTCTGGTCGCTGAAGTCGGGCCAATATGACGATCTCGACGGCGCGGCCTGGCGGGTGCTCGACGACGGGGACGGCAAACCCGGCGAATAAACCACTGTGCCGCCTTGCCAGCGGCGGCGAGCCGCGTATAGTCCGGCCAAAACTAAATCGTTTTGGAAGGAACATCGTCATGGAAAAGGCGGAAATCGGACTGATCGGTCTGGCGGTGATGGGCTCCAATCTGGCGCTCAACATCGCTGAAGAAGGCAACCGCATCGCGGTTTTCAACCGGTCTCCCGACAAGACCGAAACCTTCTACGCCGAAGCCGGCGATCTCCAGGGCAAGCTCGTTCCCTGCAAGTCGCTCGAGGAATTCGTGGAAGCGATTCGCCCGCCGCGTCCGGTCATCATCATGGTGAAGGCCGGCGAGCCTGTGGACGAGCTGATCGCCACGCTGCGCAACTACCTCTCGCCGGGCGACATCATCATCGACGCCGGCAACGCCAATTTCCGCGACACGATCCGCCGCTTCGAGGGCCTTGAGGATTCGGGCCTGACCTTTATCGGCATGGGCGTGTCGGGGGGGGAAGAAGGCGCGCGCCACGGACCGTCGATCATGGTCGGCGGCACGGAAGAATCCTGGAAGCGCGTCGAGCCGGTGCTGACCTCGATCGCCGCCAAGTTCAAGGAAGACCCCTGCGTCGCCTGGCTGGGCGAGAACGGCGCCGGTCACTTCGTCAAGACCATCCATAACGGCATCGAATATGCCGACATGCAGATGATCGCCGAAATCTACGGCATCCTGCGCGACGGTCTCGGCCTGTCCGCGGCCGAATGCTCCGATATTTTCGGTCAGTGGAACAAGGGCCGCCTGAATTCCTATCTGATCGAAATCTCCGAAGCCGTGCTCAAGGCCAGCGATCCGATCACCGGCAAGCCGATCGTCGATCTGATCGTCGACGCCGCCGGCCAGAAGGGCACCGGCAAATGGTCGGCCATAGAAGCCCAGAATATGGGCGTCCCGGCCACCGCCATCGAAGCCGCCGTCGCCGCCCGCAGCCTGTCGTCCTTCAAGGCGCAGCGCGAAGCGGCCGAAAAGATCCTCGGATTGCCGGGCGAAGGCGCGATCAACCCCGCCGACAAGGCCGCCTTCATCGCTGATCTCGAACTGGCGCTGCTGGCCGGCAAGATCGGCGCCTATGCGCAGGGCTTCGCCGTGATGGCCGAAGCCTCCAAGGAATTCGGCTGGTCCCTGCCGATGCCGGTGATCGCCAAGATCTGGCGCGCCGGCTGCATTATCCGCTCGCAGTTCCTCGACGAGATCACCTCGGCCTTCACCGCCATGCCGGACGCCGCCAACCTGATCGTCACGCCCGCCTTTGCGACCATGGTCAAGGACACCGACGGCGCGCTGCGCCGCGTGGTCTCCGCCGCCGTCATCGCCGGCCTGCCGGTTCCGGCGCTCGCTTCCGCGCTCGGCTATTTCGACAGCTATCGTCGCGGCCGCGGCACGGCGAACCTCATCCAGGCCCAGCGCGACTTCTTCGGCGCGCACGGCTTCGACCGCCTCGATGGTCTCGACAAGCATCACGGCCCCTGGGGTTCGGGTCTGGCTGACTTCCAGAACGGTTGAGCGTTTCGGCGCCAAATGTGACGAGGGCGGGCCTATCGGTCCGCCCTTCGTCTTTTTACGCTCCTCTCGTCCAAACCATGAGAGGAAAGCCTTTGAAAGCCCTGTATTTAATGTCCTTTTTGAGCGTCGCCACCGCCGCTTCCGCCGGGTCTCTTGCCGTCGAGAGCCGGGATATGGCGAGCGGCCGGTTGGCGCCGGAGCAATTCGCCAACGTGTTCGGCTGCGCCGGCGGCAACGTGTCGCCGGAGATCCGCTGGTCGGGCGCGCCCGAGGGAACGCAGAGCTATGTCGTGACGCTCTATGATCCCGACGCCACGACCGGTTCGGGTTTCTGGCATTGGGTGGCGGTCGATATCCCCGCCGGGGTGACGTCGCTGTCATCGGGGGCGGGCGACGACGCCTCCAGGCTGCCAAAGGGCGCCTATATGGTTCGCAACGATGCGGGCGACGCGCATTTTCTCGGAGCCTGCCCGCCCGAGGGGACGACGCACCGCTATGTGCTGACCGTGAAAGCGATCAAGATAGCGAAACTGCCCGTGCCCGAAAACGCCACGCCGGCGCTGGTCGGCTTCGTCTCCAATATGTTGAAGCTCGACGAGGCGCGCATTGTCGCCACCGGCGCGCGTTGATAGACATCGTATCAAACCCCATGCCCATCGGCGTGGGGCAAAAGGAGCAGGCTTTGCGTCATCTTCTGGCCGCCCGTCCGGGCGTCGGCGCCACTGGTCACATCACCCAGTCGGGACGGCTCGGCTATACGTCGATCACCAACGATCTGCCGCTGATCATCATGGTCAGGCGCGGCCATAAGCTCATTCAATCGTCCGGAGCGACGTTGCGGATCGACGAGGGCGAGGCGGTGGCGATCGCCGCCGGCCAGGCGATCGATTTCGAGAATGTCGCCGCCGAAGACGGCGACTACGAAGCGCGCTGGTTGGTGATCGATCCCGCCGTTCTCGCCGATTTCACGCCGCCCGCCGAGGCGCAACCGATCGGCGGCTGCCAGAGCCTCGGGCGGATGCCGACGGGGCTCTTTCGCGCCTATGAGCAGGCGGTGGAGGCTCTGACCGACGAAGACGATATTCCCGACCTCGTCGCCCGCCACAAACTGGGCGAGCTTCTGGCCTGGTTGGCTTCAGCCGGTTGGCGGTTTCCGCCGGTCTCGCAGGAGAGCTTCACCACGCGCATTCGCCGTTTCGTCGGGGCGAACCCGCAGAGCGCCTGGTCGAGCGCGGAGATCTGCGCCCAACTCGCCGTCAGCGAGGCGACATTGCGCCGGAGACTATCGGAAGAGGGCACGAGCCTGCGGGCGGTGCTGACCGATGTGCGCATGACCCATGCGATGCAATTGCTGCAATGTTCGCGGCTGCCGGTGTCGGAGATCGCGGCGCGGATCGGCTTCGAATCGCAGAGCCGGTTCGCCATCCGCTTCCGCCATCGCTTCGGCTTTCCGCCAAGCGCGATCCGCGGTCACCGGCAGGCTCAGCCGGGATAGACGAGGCTGCCGTCCGGAAGGCTTATGGTCTGCAGCCTCTGGGGCGGCACGCCCTCGATGCGACCGAGCACGGCCTTGGCGAGCTCGCGGCCCGCCAGCCGGATATCCTCGTTCACGGTCATGATGTCCGGATGCATGTAGCGCAACAGGTCGGCCGGCTGCTTGGAGACCATGTCGAGATCCTCGCCGATTTTCAAGCCGATGGCCTCGGCCGCCGAGGCGATCGCCACGGCCCCTGCGCTCGAGCCGGTAATGAAGCCGTCGACGCGATTCTTGCCGGAAAACAATTCCAATGCGGCCTTGTGGATATGGTTCATGGAATTGTCGAGATAGACGTCCGGAAAGGGCGCCGCCTCGGCGCCGAAATCACGCAAGCCGCGGGCGAAACCGGAGCGCATATGCCGGTGATAGGTGTAGCGAGGTATGGGTTCGAGGATGGCGATGCGCTTGCGACCCTTGGCGGTCAGCCGCCGCACCGCCTCATAGGCATAGGCGTCGTTGTCGAAGTCATGGAAGGGATGCGCGATGCCCATATCCGTCCGGCCATGGGTGACGAAGGGCAGGTTGCGCTCCGTCAGCAGCCGGATACGCGGGTCGTCGGGCTCTGTGGATGACAGGATCACGCCGTCGGCGGAGCCAGTGTCGAGAATATAGCGAACCGGGGTCATCGGATCACGATCGGCGGAATAGGGCGTCACGATCAGATGATAGCTGGTGTTGGCGAGGATTTCCGAAATCCCATAGACGATGTGCGACGTCAGACCCATCAGCTCTTCCGACAGGTTGAGGATCAGGCTGATGACATTGGTCTTGCCGGTGCGCAGGCGCACGCCGGCGCGGTTGGGATAATAGCCGATCTGGCTGGCGACCAGCCGCACCCGCTCCTTGGTTTCCTGACTGATGTCTGGCGCATCCTTGAGCGCCCTCGACACCGTGGTGACGCCGAGACCCGTCATGAATGCGATCGTCTTCAAGGTCGGCCGCTCCCCCGGCGCCAGACCATTGCCCGCTTGCGCAGCAGCTTTCATGGTTCATTCCTTGTCATGCCCCGGAGCGTCCTACGCCAGTTCTGCAAAAAGCGCCACGCCGTCCTCCTCTAAGTCTTAAAATCTGTAACGTTGCAGTTCATTTGTCGAGTGCTATTCGTTGCGGCGGCGCACAACCATGTCTTGCTGCGATAGCGAAGGCGGTATTTTAGCCACTCGCAAGCGCAACATGAACGTCCACGAGCGTTCACAATCCGAAAAGTATGATTAACTAGAAAAATCAGTATCATAGTAGCACTCTTGACGTTGGGGAAATATTGTCGTTAAATACCTTTCGGGTGGTAGGTTTTAAGAATTTCAAACGTTTTAGAGGGGTTTACGACGAGGCTCGAAAAAAATAGCGTCTTGGTGGTTGCAGCCTCGATCGCTTTCGAATAAGTTTTTCCGGCAACGTTTCAGTGAGGGAGGAGACTCATGAACATCAGGCTTTTTGCAGGAGCCCTGGCGGCTTCCGTTTCGCTGTCCTTCGGTATGGCCCAAGCGGCTGAACTCGAAGTGACCCATTGGTGGACCTCGGGCGGCGAAGCCGCGGCCGTGGCCGAATTCGCCAAGGCCGCCGAGGCCAATGGCATCAAGTGGAAGGACGGCGCGATCGCCGGCGGCGACAATGCCCGCCAGATCATCCTGTCGCGCATTTCCGGCGGCGATCCCATGGGCGCCACCCAGCTCAACACCGGCCGCGACGCCGAAGATCTCGTCAAGGCCGGCCTGATGACCGACCTGACGCCGATCGCCGAAAAGGAAGGCTGGAAGGACTTCATTCGTCCGTCCAAGCTGCTCGACAGCTGCACCTATGACGGCAAGATCTTCTGCGTGCCGGTCAACATCCACTCCTTCCAGTGGATGTGGGTCAATCGTCACGTCTTCGAAGACAATGGCCTGAAAGTGCCGACCACCTGGGCTGAATTCGTCACCGAAGCGCCGAAGCTCAAGGAAAAGGGCGTGACCCCGCTCGCAGTCGGCGGCGAGCCCTGGCAGATCAATGGCATGGCCGGCGTCTTCCAGATCGCCATCGGCGGCGTCGATCTCTACAAGAAGATCCAGATCAACAAGGATGCGGAAGCGGCCGCTTCTCCGGAAATGACCAAGGTGTTCCAGGCGATCGCCGACGCCCGCGGTCTTGTGGATGACGGCTTCGTCGGCCGCGCCTGGAACGACGCCACCAATATGGTGATCACCGGCAAGGCTGGCGCGCAGATCATGGGCGACTGGGCGCAGGGCGAATTCTCCGTGGCCGGTCAGGTCGCGGGTAAGGACTATGACTGCTTGCCGGGTCTCGGCATGCAGGCCGTGCTCGACACCGGCGGCGACGCTTTCTACTTCCCCAAGCCGAAGGGCGACAATGCCGAGCAGGTCGAAGCCCAGCTGAAGCTTGCTTCGCTGCTGGTCAGCAAGGAAACGCAGGTCGCCTTCAACCTCAAGAAGGGCTCCCTGCCGATCCGCGGCGACATCGACATGAATGCCGCCAACGCCTGCATGCAGAAGGGCATCAAAATCCTCGAAAACCCCGACAACATCCTGCCGTCGGGCGAACAGTCCTTCTCGTCCGACACGCAGAAGCAGATGGAAGACATGTGGGTCGAGTATTTCAACACGCCCGAAATGACTCCCGAAGAAGCCCAGGCTCGCTTCGTCGAGATCATCAAGGAAGCCAACTGATCGTCTGACGATCGTCCCCGGCGCGGCGTCGTCGCGCCGGGGTCTTCGGCTTCACGCAATGGCCATGATCGGTCGGCGCATCGGACTGGATGTCGCGCTTCTGCGCGGCCGCCCAAAGTGTTGATAAATTTGGGGAGGCGACATGGCAGAGCTGCAAAAGCCGTCATGGATATCTCGGAACTGGATGGCGCTCGTGTCATCCTCGCCGATGATCTTCACCGCGCTGGTGGTGTTCACCGGATGCTCCATCTGGACCATCCTTTATTCCTTCACCGCCTCGCGCACGCTGCCGGAACTGACCTTTGTCGGCTTCGACCAGTATATCCGCCTGTTCAAGGCCTCGCGCTGGGGCTACGCCTATCGCAACATCCTGTTCTACGGCGTGGCGTCGCTGACGATATCCTTCGTGCTCGGCTTTGTGATGGCCGTGCTGCTGGACCAGAAGATCCGCTTCGAGAATTCGTTCAGGACCATCTATCTCTATCCCTTCGCTCTGTCCTTCATCGTGACCGGCATCGCCTGGCAGTGGATGCTCGATCCGATGTTCGGCTTCCAGAAGGTCGTGCAGGGCTGGGGCTTCACCGATTTCAAGTTCAACCTGCTCGGCAACCGCAACACGGTCATGTATGCGGTGCTGCTCGCCGGTCTCTGGCAGGGCACGGGCCTGACCATGGTGCTGATGCTCGCCGGCCTGCGCACGGTCGACGAAGAGATCTGGAAAGCCGCGCGCGTCGACGGCATTCCGAAATGGAAGACCTATCTGTTCATCGTGCTGCCGATCATGCGGCCGGTGCTGATCACCAATCTGGTGATTTCGGCGGCGGGCGTGGTGCGCACCTATGACCTGATCGTCGCCTTGACCAAGGGCGGTCCGGGCAACTTCTCTGACGTGCCCGCCAAATATGTTTTCGACTACATGTTCGGCGGCAACAATCTCGGCCAGGGCCTCGCCGGCTCCACGGTGATGCTGGTGGCGGTGCTGATCATCCTGATCCCCTGGATGTATTACGAATATGGCGGCGCGAGGCGGAGATAGACCCATGGCCATGATCGAAGGCCCGCGCGGGCCGAAACCTCAGAAAGTTCTCAATCCGTCCCGCATCATGCTCTACGGCGTGCTGATCGTGGTGGCGATCTATTACCTGATGCCGCTTTACGTGATGGTCGTGACCTCGCTGAAGGGCATGCCGGAAATCCGTCTCGGCAATATCTTTTCGCCGCCGGTTGAGATCACCTTCGAGGCCTGGGACAAGGCCTGGAATTCGGCCTGCACCGGCCTGCAATGCGAAGGCCTGAAGGTCGGGTTCTGGAATTCGGTGATCATTCTCGTGCCCTCGACGATCGTGTCGATCGCGATTGCGTCCGTGAACGGCTATGTGCTGTCCTTCTGGCGCTTCAAGGGTTCCGAAGTCTTCTTCACCATGCTGATCTTCGGCTCGTTCATCCCCTATCAGGTGATGCTCTATCCGCTGACGATCATCCTGCGGACGCTCGGCTCCTATGGCACGCTGCACGGGGTCATCATCGTGCATACGATCTTCGGCATGCCGATCCTGACCTTGCTGATCCGCAACTATTTCGCCTCGCTGCCGCGCGAACTGTTCTCTGCGGCGCGCGTCGACGGCGCGGGCTTCTGGCAGATCTTCTTCCAGATCATGCTGCCGATGGCGGTGCCGATCATCACCGTGGCGGTCATCCTGCAGATCACCGGCATCTGGAACGACTTCCTGTTCGGCGTGGTCTTCGCAGGCATGCGCAACTGGCCGATGACCGTGCAGCTCAACAATATCGTCAACGCCACGCAAGGGGTGAAGGAGTACAACGTCAACATGGCGGCGACCATTCTGACCGGCCTCGTGCCGCTCGGCATCTACTTCATCTCCGGCAAGTATTTCGTGCGCGGCATCGCCGCCGGCGCAGTGAAGGGGTAACCGCATGACCTCCGTTTCCGTCAAAGACCTCACGCTCTCCTTCGGCGCCGTCACGGTTCTCGACAAGCTCAATATCGACATCGGCGATGGCGAGTTCCTGGTGCTGCTCGGATCGTCCGGTTGCGGCAAGTCCACGCTGCTCAACTGCATCGCCGGCCTTCTGGAGCCGACCGACGGGCAGATCTTCATCAAGGACAAGAACGTCACCTGGCTCGAGCCCAAGGACCGCGGCATCGGCATGGTGTTCCAGTCCTACGCGCTCTATCCGCAGATGTCGGTCACCAAGAACCTGTCCTTCGGCCTGAAGATCGCCGGCCTGCCGCAGGCGGAGATCGACAAGCGCGTGGCCCGCGCCGCCGAGATCCTGCAGATCCAGCCGCTGCTCCATCGCAAGCCGGCGGAACTGTCGGGCGGCCAGCGCCAGCGCGTCGCCATCGGCCGCGCCCTGGTGCGGGACGTCGACGTCTTCCTGTTCGACGAACCCCTGTCGAACCTCGACGCCAAGCTGCGTTCGGAGCTGCGCGTGGAAATCAAGCGCCTGCACCAGTCCCTCAAGAACACGATGATCTACGTCACCCATGACCAGATCGAAGCGCTGACGTTGGCCGACCGCATCGCCATCATGAAAAGCGGCGTGATCCAGCAGCTCGACGATCCCATGACCATCTACAACAGGCCGATCAACCTGTTCGTGGCCGGCTTCATCGGCTCGCCGGCGATGAACTTCCTGAAGGGCGTGATCGAAACGGGCGAGGGCGGTCCGGTCGTCAATGTCGACGGCGTGCGGATTCCGCTTTCCGGCTACGAGACCAGTGCGACGCTTCCCGCGGGTCGCAAGGTGGTTCTCGGCCTGCGCCCGGAACATATCGGCGTCGACGACGCGTCTGCCCGACAGTCGTTCGACGCCGTGGTGGATATCGAGGAGCCGATGGGCGCCGACAATCTGCTGTGGCTGAAATTCGCCGGCCACACCATGTCCGTTCGCATCGCCGGCGCACGCCGCTATGCGGCCGGCTCGCATCTGAAATTGTCCTTCAACATGGCGCTCGCCTCGTTGTTCGATGCGGAAAGCGAGTTGAGGCTCTGAGCGGCTTTGAGCCCCTCATCCCCCTGCCGGGACCTTCTCCCCGCAGGCGGGGAGAAGGGGCTTGGGGCGAGGCGCTTGTCCTGATCGTCCTTCTCCCCGCCCGCGGGGAGAAGGTGGCGGCAGCCGGATGAGGGGCACCCCCTGCCGCGCCCCCGTACGGCCACTTCAAAGGAATGAGTGCATGACCCATCTGATCGATCTTTCCGGCTCCTGGTCGCTCGCCGCCGAGGGGCAGCCCGAGGGGCTGACGATCGCGCTTCCCGGCGATGTTCATTCGGCGCTGCAGGCGCAGGACGTGATCCCGGATCCCTATTTCGGCAAGAATGAGGAACTGGTTCAATGGGTCGCGCATAAGGACTGGACGCTGACGCGCAGCTTCGACCTGCCGCTGGGCGTGGTCGACGGCGACTGGTATCTCGATCTCGATTATGTCGACACGGTCGCCACGATCCGCGTCAACGGCATCGTCGTCGCGCGCACCGACAATTGCTTCCGCCGCTATCGTCCTGACGTGACGGGCGCGCTGAAGCCGGGCGCGAACGAAATCTCGGTCACACTGCATTCGCCCGTCGCCGAGGGCAAGAAGGTCTATGACGCGCAGCCGTTCGAAGTGCCGTGGCTCAAGATGAACTGCCCCATCCCCTACGGCAACATGCTGCGCAAGCCGCAATGCCATTTCGGCTGGGACTGGAACATCGCGCTCGCGCCTTCGGGGCTCTATGGGACGATCGCGCTCAAGAAGATCGAGACGGCCCGCATCGAGCACGTCACCGTCACGCAGAAGCATAAGAAGGATGGAAGTGTCGAGCTCGACGTGGCCGTGACGCTTTACGCGCGCGATCCGGGAACCGCGCCTGTCCAATTCGAACTCGACGGCTGGTCTCTGCGCCGCGAATGCGGCGTCAGCGCGGGCGAAACCGTGCTGCATCATGTCTTTGTCGTGGAGAAACCGAGGCTGTGGCAACCGGCCGGCTCTGGCGCGCAGGAACTCTACACGCTGAAAGTAACGGTCGGCGACGAGACCGTGGTCAAGACGATCGGGCTACGCTCCATCAAACTCGTGACCGACAAGGATGAGGCGGGCAATCGTTTCGCATTCCGGGTCAACGGCCAGGAGGTGTTCTGCAAGGGCGCCAACTGGATTCCCGCCGACGCGCTGTTTTCCCGCACGAGCCCTGAAAAGACCGAAGCCCTGCTGCAATCGGCCGTCGATGCGAACATGAACATGATCCGCATCTGGGGCGGCGGCTTCTACGAGCATGACTGGTTCTACGACATCTGCGACCGGCTGGGGCTGTTGGTGTGGCAGGACTTCATGTTCGCCTGCAATCTCTATCCGTCGACGCCCGAGTTTCTCGACAACGTCGCGCATGAGGTCGAATACCAGGTCAAGCGGCTCGGCCATCACGCCTCGATCGCGCTCTGGTGCGGCGACAATGAACTGGTCGGCGCTCTCAACTGGTTCGACTGCTCGAAGAAGGATCGCGACCGCTACCTCGTCTCCTATGACAGGCTGAACCGCACCATCGAAACGGCGCTGCGCAAGGCTGACGCCGATGCGCTCTGGTGGCCGTCGAGCCCGTCCTGCGGCTATCTCAATTTCGGCGACGCCTGGCATGCGGACGGCTCCGGCGACATGCATTTCTGGTCGGTCTGGCACGAGAACAAGTCGTTCGATCACTATCGCACTGTCAAGCCGCGCTTCTGTTCGGAATTCGGCTTTCAGTCCTATACGTCGAACCTGCTGATCAGTCAGTTCGCGGAGAAGAAGGACATCAACATCGCCTCGCCGGTGATGGAGGTCCATCAGAAGAATCCGGGCGGCAATGAGCGGATCGCGGGCACGATGTTCCGCTATTTCCGCTTTCCCAAGGATTTCGCCAATTTCGTCTATCTCAGCCAGATCCAGCAAGGTCTGGCGATCAAGACGGCGATCGATTACTGGCGCTCGCTCAAGCCGCATTGCATGGGCACGATCATCTGGCAGCTCAACGACACCTGGCCGGTGGCCTCCTGGGCCAGCCTCGATTACGGCGGCAACTGGAAGGCCATGCATTATCAGGCGCGTCGTTTCTTCGAGCCGGTGACGCTGGTCGCGATCCCCTCGCCGGATGGCTCCGAGATCGAGATGCGGATGATCAACGACCTCTCGGACAATATCGAGGTGTCCGCGGACTTCTACACCGTCGATCTCGCCGGCGCGCGGCATCCGCTGCGGTCCGCCAAGGCGACCTGCAGACCCGACAGGGCGATGACGCTGGAGACGATTTCCGCCAGCGAAATCCCCGGAGATCACCTGCTGTTTTGGGATTTTCGGACTTCGGCCGGCAATGAAGATCGCGGTCACCATGTGGCGACAAGCTACAAGACGCTCGATCTCGCGCCCGCCGGCCTTGTCTATAAGGCGCAGGCCGTGGGCGAGGGGCGTTGGCGGATTTCGCTGAACTCCGCCGGTCTCGCCCTGTTCGTGATGCTGGAAGCGGATGTGGCCGGACGTTTCTCCGACAACGCCTTCGACTTGCTTTCCGGGGAAAACCGCATCATCACCTTCACCGCTGAAGATCCGTCGGCGACTCCGCGCTTCGTGCTGCGGGATCTGCAGTCGTGTCAGGCGGTGGAGTGAGGATTTGAGTTAGGCGGCGTGCTTCGCCCCTCATCCGGCTGCCGCCACCTTCTCCCCGCATTGCGGGGAGAAGGACGATGGAGCGGAGGTCGCGCCACAATCCCCTTCTCCCCGCAGGCGCGGGGAGAAGGTCCCGGCAGGGGGATGAGAGGCATTGCACGACTGCATCCAATCATCTCCACCCAATTTCCGCCTTCGGGCGCTCAATGGAGGACACCATGACCAAAGTCTCGTTTCAGCTCTACAGTGCGCGCAATTTTCCGCCGCTTTCGGAAATCTTCAAGCTGCTCGGCAAGCTCGGCTATAAGGAAGTCGAGGGTTTCGGCGGCATTTACGGGCCGATGGACACTGACGCCGTCAAGGCGCTCAAGGCCGATCTCGACGCCAACGGACTGACCATGGCGACCGGCCATTTCGGTCTCGACCAGCTCGAGAACGAAACGGGCCGCATGCTCGATATCGCCCGCACGCTCGGCATGGACGCCGTCTATTGCCCCTATGTGATGCCCGACGACCGTCCGAAGGACGCAGACGGCTGGACGGCGTTCGGCGCTCGGCTCGAAAAGGCCGGCAAACCCTTCCGCGACGCCGGCTTCGATTTCGGCTGGCACAATCACGATTTCGAATTCGTCGCGCTCGCCGACGGCTCGCTGCCGCATGACCGCATCTTCGAAGGCGGTCCGTCGCTGTCCTGGGAGATGGACGTCGCCTGGGTGGTGCGCGGCGGCGCCGATCCCCTGAAATTCATCGAAGCCTATAAGGACCGCATCACCTCGGCCCATATCAAGGACATCGCGCCGGCCGGCGAAAACATCGAGGAGGGCGGCTGGGCCGATGTCGGCCATGGAACCGTCGCCTGGCCGACCATCTGGGCGGCGCTCAAATCCACCAAGGCGCGCCATTTCGTCGTCGAGCATGACAATCCGTCCGACATCACCCGTTGCGCGACGCGCTCCATCCAGACCATCCAATCCTTCTGAGGACGAGAAAATCATGACCAAGGAATATGGCGTTGGCGTCATCGGCTGCGGAAATATTTCCGAAGCCTATTTCCGCCTGATCCCGATGTTCAAGAATCTCAAGGTCGTCGCCTGCGCCGACCTGCATATGGCCGCTGCTGAGGCGAAAGCCGAGCAATTCGGCATCCTGGCCCAGGATGTCGACGCGCTGCTCGCCAATCCCGATGTGGACGTGGTCGTCAACCTGACCATTCCGGAAGCGCATTATCCCGTTTCCAAGAAGGCGCTCGAAGCCGGCAAGCATGTCTATTCGGAAAAGCCCTTCGTGCTGACGATCGAGCAGGGCGAGGACCTCCGCCGCATCGCCAATGAAAAGGGCCTGCGCGTCGGCTCGGCGCCCGACACCTATCTCGGCGGCTCCCACCAGTACGCCCGCAATCTGATCGACAGTGGCAAGCTGGGCAAGATCATGTCCGGCACCTGCCATGTGCTCGGGCCGGGCATGGAAATGTGGCATCCGAACCCGGACTTCTTCTTCCAGCCGGGCGGCGGGCCCATCCTCGACATGGGCCCCTATTACGTCAACAATCTCGTCAATCTCATCGGCCCGGTGAAGCGCGTCGTGGCGCTCGCCAACAAGGCCAAGGAGGAGCGCACCATCACCAATGGCCCGCGCAACGGCGAGAAGGTGCCAGTGATCGTCGCCACCAACA
Organism: Rhizobium sp. FKL33; assembly: GCF_005222915.1. Classification (GTDB taxonomy): domain Bacteria; phylum Pseudomonadota; class Alphaproteobacteria; order Rhizobiales; family Rhizobiaceae; genus Rhizobium_E. The sequence continues at coordinate 26,743 of NZ_STFX01000034.1, read as the reverse complement.
TTCATGCCGTGCTGGAATTCACTTCGGGCGCGCAGGTGGCGCTGATGGCCAGCTGGGACGTCTGGGCGCATCGCCACCAGAACATGGAGCTCTACGGCACCGACGGCGCGATCTTCGTTCCGGATCCCAACTTCTTCGGCGGCAAGGTCGAAGTGGCGGGAACCGATCGCGAGCCCCAGGAGGTCGAGGTCTGGGATCACCCGATGACCGCGAAGAACTATGATTTTTCCTGGGGAACGCAGGCCAATTATCGCGGCGTCGGCCTGTCGGACATGATGGCGAGCCTCGAGACCGGCGGTGATTATCGCTGCTCGCTCGACCGTTCGCTGCATACGATCGACGTGCTGACCTCGATCCTCAAGAGCGCCGAAGAGGGCAAGGCGGTGGATATCCGCACCACCTGCACCCAGCCGGCCGCCTTCGGCATCGACGAAGCCCGGGCCCTGCTGCGCTGAGCCTCGGTCATGGTCTCCCCGGTTTGCCGGGGAGACTTTTGTTTTTCCTGCTCTGACCACACTTTTTCTGAGGTACGTAAGGCAAAGTTTCCATCCACGGCTTGCCTCTGCAAAGCCATGAAGGGCATAGTCCCGCCGCATAAGAAAAACTGGAGGATTCCCCATGGCCTGGCGCCCCGCTGACAATCGCTATGAAAAGATGAAATACAATCGCGTCGGCAAGAGCGGCCTGAAGCTGCCGGCGATCTCGCTCGGCCTGTGGCACAATTTCGGCCATGACGCCAAGCACCAGACCAAGCTGGAGATCTGCCGCACCGCTTTCGATCTCGGCATCACCCATTTCGACCTCGCCAACAATTACGGCCCGCCGCCCGGCAGCGCCGAGGAAGCCTTCGGCGAGATCCTGCGCACCGATTTTGAAGGCTATCGCGACGAGCTGATCATTTCATCCAAGGCCGGCTATCTGATGTGGCCCGGGCCCTATGGCGAATGGGGCAGTCGCAAATATGTCATCGCCTCCTGCGACCAGAGCCTGAAGCGCATGGGTCTCGACTATGTCGACATCTTCTATTCGCACCGCTTTGATCCCGACACGCCGCTCGAGGAAACCTGCGGCGCGCTCGATCATATCGTCCGCTCGGGCCGGGCGCTCTATGTCGGCATTTCCTCCTACAACACCAAGCGCACCCGTGAGGCGCACAAGATCCTACAGGATCTCGGCACGCCCTGCATCATCCACCAACCCAGCTATTCGATGATCAATCGCTGGATCGAGGAAGATGGCCTGGTCGACGCCTGGGAAGAGTTGGGCATGGGCTCGATCGTGTTCTCGCCGCTCGCCCAGGGCATGCTGACGTCGAAATATCTGAACGGCATTCCGGAAGGCGCCCGCGCCAGCCTCGACAAGTCGCTCAACCCCGACTTCCTTAGCGAGAAGAATGTCGAGAATATCCGCGCGCTCAATCGCATCGCCGAAAAGCGCGGCCAGACGCTGGCGCAGATGGCCATCGCCTGGGTGCTGCGCGGCGGCAGGGTGACCTCGGCGCTGATCGGCGCGTCCCGGGCAAGCCAGGTCGAGGATTGCGTGAAAGCGATCGACAATCTCGATTTTACGGCGGAAGAACTGGCCGAGATCGATGTCTACGCCAAGGAGGCCGATATCAATCTCTGGGCGGCCTCCGCCGAGCGCAACGGCCCGGCGCGGAAGAAGAAGTAAAAGAGGTTAGAGACCTGCCCCTCATCCCCCTGCCGGGACCTTCTCCCCGCATCGCGGGGAGAAGGCGGATCGAGGGCGGGTCTCGCCACAATCGCCCTTCTCCCCGCTTATGCGGGGAGAAGGTGGCGGCAGCCGGATGAGGGGCTGCGCACGCCAAAGCCGCATCAGACTTTCGAGGAGTAGACCACCATGATCCGCAACCCCATCCTGCCCGGCTTCAATCCGGATCCCTCCATCGTCCGGGTGGGCGAGGATTATTATATCGCCACCTCCACCTTCGAATGGTATCCCGGCGTACAAATCCATCATTCGCGCGATCTCGCCAATTGGGAGTTGGTCTGCCGGCCGCTGAGCCGCAAGAGCCAGCTCGACATGCGCGGCAACCCGGACAGCTGCGGCGTCTGGGCGCCGTGTCTTTCCTATGCCGACGGGCTGTTCTGGCTGGTTTACACCGATGTGAAGCGCTTCGACGGTTCGTTCAAGGATGCGCATAACTACATCGTCACCGCGCCGTCGATCGACGGGCCGTGGTCCGATCCCGTCTATGTCAATTCCTCCGGTTTCGATCCCTCGCTCTTTCATGATGATGACGGGCGCAAATGGTTTCTGCAGATGTTGTGGAACCACCGCCCCGAGGCGCACAACACCATCGGCGGCAACAGCCATTTCGACGGCATTCTCTGCCAGGAATATGACGCTTCTGCCGGCAAGCTTATCGGACCTGTTTACAACATCTTCGGCGGCACCGAGCTCGGCCTGGTCGAAGGCGCGCATCTCTTCAAGAAGAACGGCTACTACTATCTCACCGCCGCCGAGGGCGGCACCGGCTATGAACACGCCATCGCCTTCGCCCGCTCCGAACAACTGCTTGGCCCTTACGCGCTGCATCCGGACCAATATCTGCTGACCTCTAAGGATGCGCCTGATGCGCCCCTGCAGCGCGCCGGCCATGGTCAATATGTCGAGACGCCCGACGGCGACGCCTATGTCGTGCATCTGACCGGCCGTCCGCTGCCGCCGCTGAGGCGCTGCACGCTGGGCCGCGAAACGGCGATCCAGAAATGCGTCTGGGGCGAAGACGGCTGGCTGAGGCTCGCCCATGGCGGCCTGGTTCCGGCCCTTGAGGTCGAGGCGCCCGGGGGCGCTGTCCAACGGCCGGAGCCCGAGCGCATTGAGGCGGAGTTCGACAGCGTAGACCTTCCCAGGGAATTCCAGTGGCTGCGGACGCCTGAGCCCGACCGGCTGTTCTCGCTGTCCGCGCGAGCCGGCCATCTCAGGCTCCATGGTCGTGAGAGCCTCGGCTCCTGGTTCGAGTTTTCGCTGGTCGCGCGGCGGCAGGAGCATCACCGCTTCCGTGCGGAGACCGTGGTGGAATTCGATCCGCAAACCTATCAGCAGGCTGCCGGCCTGACCCACTACTACAATCGCTACAAATTTCACGCCTTGGCGGTGACCTGGCATGAGACGCTCGGACGCTGCGTCACCATCCAGTCCTGCCCGGGCGATTATCCCGGCGGGCGGCTGACGTTCCCGGTCGGCTCCGGCGAGGCCTTGCCCGACGGCCGCATTCATCTGGCCGCCGAGGTGCGCGACAATGCTCTGCAATTCCTCTGGAAAGCGGATGCCGAGGACGCATGGCGCGCGATCGGCCCCGTGCTCGACGCCGGCGTGGTGTCCGACGAAGGGGGCGCTGGCGAGCATGGCTCCTTTACCGGAGCCTTTGTCGGCATGTTCGCTTATGACATCACCGGTGGCGCCCTGGCGGCGGATTTCGACCGCTTCAGCTATCAACAACGCTCATGACGGCAAAATAAAAGCCCGGCTGCGCGTGCTGCCGGGCTTGGCCTCGTTGGAACGAGGAAATCAGTTGGCGTAGCGAATGCCTGCGCGAACTTCCTGGATTGCCACGCTGATCAGGCTGCGAGCCTTGGACTTGTGGCCGCCCTTGTTGTCCGTCGCCTTGGCGAGGAACGCGTCGGCAATGATCAGATGGTCAAGCGCGCTCTTCATATTGGGCTGCGCGGCGATTGCGGTGACGCTTGCGCCGGTTGCGATGCCGATGGCCATGGAGATGGCGACGATCGTCGGAGTCTTGAATTTCATGGACGTTCCTTTCCCTCTTAAGTGCTCTAAAAACCACTGCATATTTCGCGCAAACAGGCGCGAGCCGGCGCGTGACGTCTAGAAGTCTGGTGATACTCGAGAACTGAGTCCGAGAGCGAATCCAGTCTCGGAGACCAGTCGACGTTACGGGGCGGGCGGGCATTTCGTCAACCGGAATAGCCTATGAGTTTTCTTGCCCGCTAAAATAGGTCCAGATGATCGGGGGCGAGGCGTTGTCTGGCGCGAGCAGCAGCGTGACTATAGGCCCGTTCCAGGCTTCGACAAAAACGCTCGGCGTCGAAAAGCGGCGCTGTCTTCCGTGCTTCGGCCAATCGGTGGCGAATGCTCTTGAGGCGAGCGGGGTTGAGGGCGAACTCGACTGCCATTTCAACGAAGGCGTCGCGGTCCTCCATCACGAGATCCGGCAGGCCGACTGCGTTCAGGAGGCTTTCGGAGACGCGGGAGGCGAAGTTTGAGCCCTTCTTGGTCAGCGTCGGCACGCCCGCCCAGAGCATGTCGGAGGTCGTGGTGTGGCCGTTATAGGGGAACGTGTCGAGATGCAGGTCGGCGGCGCCGGCGCGGGCGAGATGGGCGGCGTATTCGGCATTGTCGGCGAAGATCAGCCGGTCGCGGGCAACGCCTTCCTTCTCCATCCGCGCGGCGAAATTGTCGCGGATCAGCGGCGTTTCCAGAAGGATCCACAGGAGGCTTCCAGGGGTTGCTTTCAGGATTTCAGCCCAGAGCTTCAGCGTCTCAAGCGTGATCTTGCGATTGGCGTTGAAGCTCGCGAACAGAAAGCGATCTTCTGGAAGACCGAGCGCCGCGCGGGGAAGGGGCGTCGGTTGCGGACGCGACTTCGCGTCGTTGGGTTGATAGCTGTGCGGCAGGCGGATGAATTTCTCGTGGTAATGCGGCTTTGCCGCGTCGGGCAGCACGAAACGGTCGCCGATCACGTAGTCCAGGTCGATCATCTGCGTCGAACCGGGATAGCCGAGCCAGCCGATCTGGACGGGCGCGATCGGGAAATTGAGCACATGGCTGCGCGAGCCGCCGGTATGGCCCTTGAGATCGACAAGGATGTCGACGCCGTCGGCGCGCATCCGTTCGGCGATGTCGGCGTCGGCGAGAGACCCCACGCTGACGATGCGGCCCCATTGGCTTCGCCCGCCATCGTCGCGGCGGATCAGGTCATCGGGCGTGTAACAATAGAGGGTGATGTCGAAGCGACTGCGGTCATGTCGCTCCAGAACCTCGCGCATCAGCCGCATCGTGGCATGGGTGCTGCTGAAATCGTTGGAGAAATAGCCGATCCGCAGCCGTTCGTTCCAGACATGTGGCAGGGCGCGACGAGCGGCGGCCCGCTCAGCGGAATAGCCGGGGCCGAGCGTCTGACGGTTGGCGGCGAGGCGGTTTCGGCTTTCGTCGCCGCAATGCAGGAGATTGGCGTAGGGCGTCTCGCCGTCATGGGCGGCGGCGTCGCCGAGCCGGGCGCGCCGCTCCTCCATCCAGCGCTCCTGCGCCTCGATCGTGTCGTAGTCGCAGAACTCCCGCGCCACCGCCATCAGCTTGGCCTGGGTGACGTCGTCGTCGGGCCTGAGCGCCGCGAGCTTCTTGAACAGCGGCAGATTGAAGGGATTGCGCGTTTCGCCGGAAATCAGTTCGGCGGCGAAATTGAGATGGCGCGGATCGTCGCTCGCCGTCAACCGGTTCCTGACGAGGCCGAGCAGATCGCGCTCGCCGCGGGCATGGAATTGGCGCGCCAGCAGGAAGATGATGTCGGGATCGCCATCCTGCGCCGTCTGCGCCTTGATCGCCGCAGCCAGCGCCTGATCGCCGTCTCCGAGCGCGTCATAAGCGAGGGCGGCCTTCTTCCAATAGGGGAAGGCGCTCGCGCCGGCAGCCTTGGCCGCCATTTCAAAAGCGCCGGCGGCGTCCCGGGTCATTCCGGCCTTGTGCAGGGCGTCGCCGAACAGACCGATCATATCGGCGCGTGCGTCGCCCTCCGAGAGAGCCTCGTTGATGACGCGGAACGCCGCGTCGAGATCGCCCGCCTCCAGAGCGGCGCGGGCGGTGATGAGCCGGTCTTGCATGGTCGGGCGCTCCCTTCGAATCGCCCGATTATGCAGCATCCTGGCTGGCGTGGAGGTCTCTCAGTTCCTCCCGTCCGCTCGCAAAGGCGGCGGCGCGCCGCGATCCCTGAAGATCAGCGCCTCCGCTTCGCCCGGCCAGATGGTCGGGCCCTGCGGCCAGCCGGGCGGATCGGGCCGCAAGGTCGGCTTGATGATCTTGCCGTCGCCATCGACCTCGAAGCAGTGATAGCGGCGGCGGGGTCTTTCCTCGCTCATGCCGCTTTCGCGCTCCAGTCCGGGAAGGGATCGTTGAGATTGCGCCAGCGTTCCGGGCGGAAATCGGTGTCCGGCACCAGGCAGGCGTCGAGTTCGTCGCGGATGGCGGCTTCATTCATCGGATCTGCGCCGATGAACACCATTTCCTGCCGTCGGTCGCCCCAGACCGGGTCGAAACGGTCATAGATCGCCGACCGGCTGCCCTGATCGGTCGGCCAGCGCTCCTGCGGCACCGCCGCCCACCACAAACCGATCTTCTGGGTGCGGACGATCGCGCCGGCATGGCTGAGTTCGCCGACATAATGCGGTCGCGTCGCCAGCCAGAAAAAGCCCTTGGCGCGCACGACGCCCGGCCAGGAGCGGTTCACAAAGGCCTTGAACTTGGCGGGATCGAAGGGCCTGAGCGCCCGATAGACGAAGGAGCGGACGCCATATTCTTCCGTTTCCGGCGTGTGCTCCGCATAGCCGTAAAGCTCCTTGTACCAGAGCGGATGGGTATGGGCCTTTTCGAAGTCGAAGCGGCCGGAGCCGAGAATTTCGGCGGGATCGACCCGGGCGAAATCGGTTTCGATGATGCGGGCGTCGGGATTGAGCGCGGTGACGATCTTGCGCGCCGCGTCGAGATCGGCGGGGCTGGCGTCCGAGACCTTGTTGATGATCACCACATCGGCGAATTCGATCTGCTCGACCAGGAGATCCACCAGCAGGCGCGCATCGCCTTCGCCCGCGGTTTCGCCGCGATCGGCGAGGAAATCGTCGGAGGCGTAGTCCTTCAGAAGAGAGGCGGCGTCGACCACCGTCGCCATCGTGTCGAGACGGGCGAGATCCGACAGGCTGAAGCCGGCCTCGTCGCGGAATTCGAAGGTGGCGGCCACCGGCAGCGGTTCTGAGATGCCGGAGCTTTCGATCAGCAGGTAATCGAAACGCTTTTCACGGGCGAGACGGCTGACTTCGTTGAGAAGGTCGTCGCGCAGCGTGCAACAGATGCAGCCATTGGTCATTTCGACCAGTTGCTCGTCGGTGCGAGAGAGATCGGCGCCGCCTTCGCGAATGAGTTCGGCGTCGATATTCACCTCGCTCATGTCGTTGACGATGACCGCGACCTTCAGGCCCCGGCGGTTGTTGAGGACATGGTTCATCAGGGTCGTCTTGCCCGCGCCGAGGAAGCCTGAGAGCACGGTGACAGGAAGACGCGCATCGGGGATCGAAGTTTCCATAATGTTATACCATTACATGTTGTTGTCTGAAAAAGGCGGGCGTAAGGGCCCGCCTCGGCTGTCCGGCCTCGTCACTTCGCGGCGAGGCAATCCTTGAGCGACCGGGCGATGCCCAGCATCATGTCGCCATAGAGGGCTTCGCCCTTCTCATAGGAGCCGCCCTCCGGATCGAGCACGCCGCTCTTGGCGTTGGTGCCCTCGAGCACGACCTGCACCAGCTTTGGTTCGAATTGCGGTTCGGCGAAGACGCAGGTGGAGTTCAGCTCCGCCACTTTCGCGTGGATCTCTTTGAGGCGCGCCGCGCCCGGCATGGTCTCGGGGGAGACGGTGATGGAGCCCGCGACTTTCACGCCGAATTCCTTCTCGTAATACTGATAGGCGTCGTGGAACACGATGAACGGCTTGTCCTTGACGGGCTGAAGCTCCGTCTTGATCTCGGTCGCAAGCGCGTCGAGGCCGGCGTTGAGGTTGGCGAGGTTCTTCTCATAGGTCTGGGCATGTTCGGGGTCGGCCTGGACCAGGGTCTTGGCCATGGCCGCCGCCATCAGCTTGGCGTTGCCGGTGTTGAGCCAGAGATGCAGGTCGATTTCTTCCTCATGATCATGACCTTCGTGACCCTCATGGGCTTCTGCGGCATGATCGTGACCGGCTTCAGCCTTTTCCTCGGCGTCATGATGATGCTCGCCGTCTTCGTGGCCGGCCTCGGCGTGATCGTGACCTTCTTCGCCATGGTCATGCGCCTCGAACGCGCCGCCTTCGCGGGTATGCAGCTTCAACAGGCCCTGAACTTCGTCGAGCTGGAGAATGCGCGCCTTGCCGCCCAGCGTCTCCAGCGGCTTCTCCAGGAATTTCTCCATGTCATGGCCGACCCAGAAGATCACATCGGCATTCTGCAGACGGGACGCATCGGAGGGTTTCATCTGATAGGTGTGCGGCGAGGCGACGCCGTCGACCAAGAGTTCCGGCTCGCCGACGCCTTTCATCAGGGAGGCGGCCAGTGAATGAATGGGCTTGATCGACACGACGACGGCCGGCGCGGCCTGCGCGGCAAGACCTGATAGGCAGAGGATGGATGCGGAGGCGAGGGCCATGGCAAGCGTTGAACGCATGAACATTCCTTTTTATGCGCTACGGCTGGATAATCGCCGTAATGTTATTACATAAATTGCGTTACGCTATAACGTATGACATAACCGCTGCCAAGTCCCGACTCTGGAAAATTCGATGCTCGACAGAATTTCGCAACATGATCAGCTGGTTGGCCTCGATGGCGCCGGCATCTCGCGCAATGGCCGCTGGCTGGTGCGCGGCGTCAGCTTCGCCGTGCGGAAGAGTGAGATCGTGACGTTGATCGGCCCCAATGGTTCGGGAAAATCGACGTCGGCGCGCATGGCGCTGGGCCTGGTCAAGCCGGACGAGGGCAAAGTGTCGAAGCGCGACGGCCTCAGAGTCGGATATGTGCCGCAGAAAATGAGCATCGATCGCACCATGCCGCTGACCGTCGAGCGGCTGATGACGCTGACAGGTCCGTTGCCGCGACGCGACATCGCCGATGCGCTGGCCGAGACCGGCATCTCGCATCTCGCCAAGGCCGAGGTGCAGCATCTCTCGGGCGGCGAATTCCAGCGCGCTCTCCTGGCGCGCGCCATCGCCCGTCGGCCCGATCTCCTGGTGTTGGACGAGCCGGTGCAGGGTGTGGATTTTTCGGGCGAGATCGCCCTTTACGAATTGATCGGCGAGATCCGCGACCGCATCGGCTGCGGTGTGTTGCTGATCTCGCACGACCTGCATGTGGTGATGGCGGCGACCGACACGGTCATCTGCCTCAACGGCCATGTCTGCTGCACCGGCACGCCGCAAGCCGTGTCGCAAAGCCCCGAATATCAACGGCTGTTCGGCCAGCGGGGGGCGGGAGCGCTCGCCATCTACGCCCATCATCACGATCACACCCATCTGCCGGATGGGCGCGTGCTGCATGCGGACGGCTCGGTGACCGACCATTGCCATCCCGACGACGGCCATCACCACGACCATGACGAGGATTTCGACGACGATCACGTTCATGGACCCGATTGCGGCTGCGGCCATGAGCGGAACCGGCTGGTTCTGCCCAAGACCATGAGTTCGGGAGGCCGCGATGCTTGACGATTTCTTCATCCGCGCGCTGATTGGCGGCACCGGGCTTGCGCTGACCACCGGGCCGCTCGGCTGCTTCATCGTCTGGCGGCGCATGGCCTATTTCGGCGACACGATGGCGCATTCGGCGCTGCTCGGCGTGGCGTTGTCGCTGCTGTTCAATCTCAACATCATGATCGCGGTTTTCGTGGTGGCCGCCGCGGTGTCGCTCTTGCTGCTGTTGTTGCAGCGCGTGCAGTCGCTGTCGGCGGATTCGCTGCTCGGCATCCTCTCGCACGCCTCGCTGTCGGTCGGATTGGTGATCCTCGCTTTCATGTCCTGGGTGCGCGTCGATCTCGTCAGTTTCCTGTTCGGCGACATTCTCGCGATCGGGGAGGGCGATATCGACCTGATCTGGGGCGGCGGCATTCTGGTGTTATTGACGCTCGTTTATCTTTGGCGGCCGCTGGTCGCCTCCACCGTCTCGGAGGATCTTGCCGAGGCCGAGGGGCTGCAGCCGAAGCGGGCGCGGCTGATCTTTATGCTGCTGCTCGCCGTGGTCATCGCCATCGCCATGAAAATCGTCGGCATTCTGCTGATCACCTCGCTGTTGATCATCCCCGCCGCCGCAGCGCGACGGTTCTCGACTTCGCCCGAGATCATGGCGGTTCTGTCAGCGCTCATCGGCGTTGTCGCCGTCTGGGGCGGACTGTACGGATCGCTGCAATTCGACACGCCGTCGGGACCGTCCATCGTGGTGGCGGCGCTCGTGCTGTTTGTGGTCAGCCTGCTTCCTATGGGACGCAATCGGCTGACTGAAGAAGGGAGGACGTGATGAAAGCGGAACAGAACCTCACCAAGAATCAGGCGCTGGTGCTCGGCGCGCTGAATGGCGCGGCCGCTCCGCTGAGCGCCTATGACATTCTCGATCGCTTGCGCGGCGACGGCTTCCGCGCGCCGCTGCAGGTGTATCGCGCGCTCGAGAAACTCGTCGAGCAGCGGCTGGTGCACCGGCTGGAAAGCCTCAACGCCTTCGTCGCCTGCGCGCATCCGCATGATCACCACGATCATCATCACGGCGTGATCGCCTTCGCCATCTGCGATACCTGCGGGCAGGTGACCGAATTTCACGACCACACGATCGAGGGCCAGCTCAAGCAATGGCAGGCGGCGACGCAGTTCAAGGCGGAAAAGACGACGATCGAAATCCGCGGCGCCTGCAAGAACTGCGCTTGATATGCGTCAAGACTCTGGCTGCCCCGACCGGCTAGGGAAGGGTGACGCGATAGGGGCATGAGCAGGAGAGCGGGCGATGCAGAAATTCGAGGACGGGGTGTTCGACCGGCTGTTCGACGCCGCCGCTCCCTCCGGCCCGACCGGCAATCCTCCGACCGCCATCGATCCGGTCTGCGGCATGACGGTGAAGCTGGGCATCGGCAAGCCAAGTCTCACGCATGACGGCGTGGACTATCATTTCTGCAATCCCAAATGCCGCACCCGCTTTGCCGCCGATCCCTGGTTCTATCTGTCCGGTCATTCCAGGAACAAGCCGAAGCAGCCCAAGGCCGCGGTGCAATACAGCTGCCCAATGGATCCCGAGATCATCCGCAACGAGCCGGGCGCCTGCCCGATCTGCGGCATGGCGCTGGAGCCGATGACGCCGTCGGCTGACGAGGGACCCAATCCGGAACTCGTCGATTTCACTCGCCGCTTTCTCGTGTCGGCGGCTTTGACAGCGCCCTTGCTGGTCCTCGCGATGGGGCCGATGCTCGGCCTGCCGATCCGCGACTTGTTTGGCGAACGGCTCTCCGGCTTCCTCGAACTGGCGCTCGCGGCCCCCGTCGTTCTCTGGGCGGCGAGACCGTTTTTCGTCCGCGGCTGGGCTTCGCTCCGGACCGGGCATTACAATATGTGGACGCTGATCATGCTCGGCGTCACCGCAGCCTTCGGCTACAGCCTCGTCGCCGTGCTGGCGCCGCAGATCTTCCCGCATGACGTGGCCGGCCATGGCGGTCTGCCGCCTGTCTATTTCGAAGCGGCGGCGGTGATCGTGACGCTGGTGTTTCTCGGCCAGATCCTGGAATTGAAGGCGCGGGCGAGGACAGGCGACGCCATCCGGGCGCTGATCGGCCTAGCGCCGAAGACGGCGCGGCGCATCCAGCCTGACGGCTCCGAATTCGACGCGCCGCTCGAAAACATCCTGCCGGGCGACCGGCTGCGGGTGCGTCCGGGCGAGGCCGTGCCGGTCGACGGCGTCGTGCTCGACGGCGGCTCTTCGGTCGATGAAAGCATGATCACCGGCGAGCCCATTCCGGTCGAGAAGGCCGAAGGGGCTGCCGTCACCGGCGGCACGATCAACCGGTCCGGCGCCTTCGTGATGCAGGCCTCGCATGTCGGCGCCGACATGCTGCTGTCGCGGATCGTGGCGCTGGTCGCCGAAGCGCAGCGATCGCGCGCGCCGATCCAGAAGCTCGCCGACCGCGTTTCCGCCTGGTTCGCGCCGGCGGTGGTCGCGGTTGCCGGGCTCTCCTTCTGCGCCTGGCTGATCTATGGGCCGTCGCCGAGCCTCGTCTATGCGCTGATCGCCGCGGTCTCCGTGCTGATCATCGCTTGCCCCTGCGCGCTCGGGCTGGCTGCGCCGATGTCGGTGATGATCGCCGCCGGCCGCGGCGCCGAAGCCGGGGTGCTGGTGCGCGACGCCGCAAGCCTCGAGGCGCTCGCCGCCGCCGACTGCCTCGTGATCGACAAGACGGGAACGCTGACGCAAGGGAAGCCGGCGCTCGGCGAAGTAATCCCAAATGCAGGCTTTAGCGAGGAGCAGGCGCTGCAGTTCGCCGCCGCCCTCGAGCGTGGCTCCGAACATCCGATCGCCTCGGCGATCGTCCAGGCGGCCGAAGCGCGCAGCCTGCCGCGGCTTGCGGTGACCGATTTTTCGGCGATCACGGGCAAGGGGGTGACGGGGCGGATCGATGCTCATGCGCTGGCGCTCGGCAATCATGCGCTGGCCGGTGAATTTCTGTCTGACGCCGATCCACTCGCCAAAGTCGCCGCGGATCTCGCAGGCAAGGGCGATACGGTGGTGTTTCTGGTCGTCGATCACCGGCTCGCCGGCCTCTTGTCGGTCCGCGATCCGATCAAGCCCGAAGCGGCGGAGATGGTGCGCCGGCTCGAGGCCGAGGGCATGCGGGTGGTGATGGCGACCGGCGACAGCCTGCCCACGGCGCGCCATGTCGCCGCCGCGCTCGGCATCCGCGATGTCAGGGCCGGGCACTCGCCTGAGGACAAGAAGGCGCTGATCGATGCGTTGCGCGCCGAAGGTCTGATCGTGGCCATGGCCGGAGATGGCGTCAACGACGCCCCGGCGCTCGCCGCCGCCCATGTCGGGGTCGCCATGGGCGCGGGTTCCGATGCGGCGCTCAAAAGTGCGGGCGTCACGCTGGTCAAAGGCGATCTCGCCGCGCTTGGCCGCGCGCGGCGGCTGGCGCTCGCGACGGTCGCCAATATCCGCCAGAACCTGTTCTTCGCCTTCGCTTACAACGCCGTCGGCGTGCCGTTCGCGGCGGGACTGCTCTATCCCTTCACAGGGTCGCTTTTGTCACCGATGGCGGCGGCGGCGGCGATGAGCCTGTCATCGGTGTCGGTCATCGGGAATGCGCTTAGGTTGAAAAGGACGTCGCTCTGATTGTTCCAAATCAGCACATTTCCAAATCTTAACCCCTTATGTTTGCGCTGACATATTCAAGTGCCCAAGATTCATTTTCGATTTTCTTCAGGTGTTACAGTCTCATGATCGGAATCGCGTCGTTGATTCCGCTATAATTTTGGAAGATTAGTATTTTCTGTGATTGATTTTGCTTACCCAAGATCGCGTGAAAGTTTGCCAACTGCTTAATTCATTTTCAAGTAGTGGCGCATAGGATGCCGCTACGTGAGAGATGAGGATGCGCGGTCGATGAAACGCTCTTTTGGTAAGAGGTTTCTCAGTTTTTCCCTGGAGTCGAATATACGCTTTCGCAAGAAGGTGATGTTCGGCGTCGGCCTGAGCGTGATCGCGTCGCTGGCCGGCGGCGTAAACGCCGTTTACAACATCAACAAGGTCGAAGATGCGGTAAAGTTTTCCTCCGCTGCGGCCTCACCCTTGCTGATCGGCGTCATCTCACTTTCGGAAAGCTATCAGAAGCTTCAAAGCGTCTTCGACCCGGTGATGAAAAACTGCGCCGGTCTTGAAGGGGCGGAGCGCTATCTCAAGCAATCCGCGGAAAACCAGACCCGGAAGCTGAAATTTCTGACCGCCATGGCCGAGCAGGCGGACGCCGCTCAGGAGTTGCGCCGCTACGAATTCTCCGGATCCAAGATCTTCAAGACGCGCAGCGCGCTTCTCGATGTCTGCCATCGGGTTACCGCGTCGAAGGCCGATGTGGCGATCGGCGAGAACGCTCTGCGCAGCATCATCAATCTGATCGAGGTCGAAGTGTCGACCGAGATCATGGAGATCGAAAAGAGCGCGGCAAATTTTTGGGGTCCCAATCTGAGCTATGAAGGGGCGGTTCGAAATCCCGCCGCCGGAGCAGACCTGCCTTCAGGGCCCGTTTCTCGAACGATTTCCAGTGATCTGCGCAATTTTTACAAGCTCAAGATCCTGGCGATCGAACTCGGCGGGCTCAATACGAAATTCGCCAATGCGCCGCGCCTGTACGACCTGCAGCGGCTCCGCAAGGCCTATTGGGGCAGTCTCGAAGCCATCGAACGCATTCTCGACGACACCAGCAACCATTTCGAGCGCGAGCAACGGCTTGACGAATTCGGGCGGTTGCATGTCCTGCTCGAGGAAGCCAAGAAAATTTCGCATACCGCGCCGGCGTCGATTTTTAATGCGCAGACGAGCGTCGTGCAGAATGAGATCGCCAAACAGGCGTTGGTGTCGCGTCTTCAGCGCGAACAAGGACAGTATTCCGTCGCGCTGCTCAACATCATGGACGTCGCCCAGCGCATCAACCGCAATGCACAGTTCCGGACAGAGCAACAGTCCATTTCCGCTTCTTGGGAAATAGCCCTCAGCGTCTTCCTGAGCGCGACGTTGCTCTTGATTACCGGCATGTATTTCCGCCGCGCCGTCACCGAGCCGCTCGAAGCGCTGACGACGGATGTCAGCGCGCTTGCGAAACGGGAAAATCTCGACGATGATCCGATCGATCCGGCGCTCCTGGCCCGCGCCGACGAGATCGGCGATCTCGCCAAGCAGTTCGCCTCCACCTTCCAGGCGCTCGCCAAGGCCCGCAGCGAATTGCAGGAGGCGAGCCGGCAGGAATTGTCGATCCAGCGCGACCGTCTCTATGGCGCCGTCGAGAACATGCCGCAGGCCCTGTTCATGTTGGATCGCGACGGCAAGATCATCGTCGCCAACAGACGGCTGCACGAATTCTATATGAAGGGCGAAGAGATCGATCTGTCCGGCATGCCGGTCGGCGATTTCATCGCCATCTGCCGCCGCAACGGCGTCGGCATCAAGCGCACCCTCTCGGATGACGTGCTGGGTGACGCAGAAGATCGCAGCAAGGTCTATCAGCATTCCCAGCGTATGGTGGAACTCGAGGACGGGCGCATCATGACCATGACGGTGACGCGCCTGCCGGATGGCGGTCATGTCGTCACCCATGAAGACATTACGGAAAAACAGGCGGCGCAGCAGAAGATCACCCATATGGCGCTGCATGACGCGCTGACCAATCTCGCGAACCGAACCCTGTTCCGCAGCCATGTCATGGCCCAGCGGCTCGATGCGTCCGACGCCCGGGATGCCGCGCTGCTCTATCTCGATCTCGATCGGTTCAAGATCGTCAATGACACGCTCGGCCACCCGGTCGGAGACGCTCTCCTCGTCAAGGTCGCCGAGCGCCTGCGCGGTGTGCTCGATCCCAAATGTTTCGCCGCCCGTCTTGGCGGCGACGAATTCGCCGTCCTACAGACCGGCGTGTCGCAGCCCGAGGGCGCGAGCGCGCTCGCCGAGCGTATCATCTCGGCCATCAACGCCCCGTTCGACATCGAAGGTCATCATATCGTCATCGGCACCTCGATCGGCATTGCGCTGGCTCCGCAGGACGGCGTCGACGCCGACGAACTGTCGAAGAACGCCGACCTGGCGCTCTACTGCGCCAAGCAGGAAGGCCGCGGCAAGCATCGCTTCTTCGAAGTCGACATGGACCGGCGCATGCGTGACTGGCGCGAGATGGAGCACGACTTGCGCGAAGCGATCAACGCCCGCCAGTTCGAACTTCATTACCAGCCGCTGGTGATGCTGCAGGGGGAACGCATCGTCGGTTTCGAGGCGCTGGTGCGCTGGAAACATCCGCGCCGCGGCTTTGTCTCGCCGGCCGAGTTCATTCCGGTGGCCGAGGAAACCGGCCTGATCTGCGAACTCGGCGCCTGGATTCTCGATGCGGCCTGCCAGATGGCGACGGCATGGCCCAACGATGTCGTGGTGGCCGTCAACATTTCGCCGCTGCAATTCGAAGGAGGCGATCTGCCCGAAGTGGTGGCCGGTGCGCTCGCCAAGGCCGGCCTTGCCCCGAACCGCCTGATGCTCGAAATCACCGAAGGCGTCTTCCTCAACGACACCGACAGCACCATGGGCGTGCTCAACGAACTCAAGGCGCTGGGCGTTGCCTTCGCCATGGATGATTTCGGCACCGGCTATTCGTCGCTGAGTTATATCCGCAAGTTCCCGTTCCAGAAGATCAAGATCGACCAGAGCTTCGTGCGCGGCATGGACGCCGATCCGGAATCGATCGCCATCATCCGGGCCGTCACCAATCTCTGCCGCGACCTCGGCATGATGACCACGGCAGAAGGCGTGGAAACCGCCGAACAGGCGGCGATGCTGCGTTCGATCGGCTGCGAGATGGCGCAGGGCTATTTCTTCGGACGCCCCACGCCGGGAGACGCCACCTTCAGTCTCGTCGAGCCGGAGAAGCGCAAGATCGCCTGAACGTCAGAGCGGCGTCAGGCCCTTGGAGAAGCGCTTCCAGTTTTCGACATAGCTGTCTGCAGACCGGCGCAGGCCCTCTTCGGCCTTGGCGTCGAGCGTCCTGACCACGCGGGCGGGCGAGCCGACAATCAGCGAATTGTCGGGGAACACCTTGCCTTCCGTCACCAGCGCATTAGCGCCGACCAGGCAATTCCGCCCGATCTTCGCGCCGTTGAGGATCGTCGCGCCCATGCCGATCAGTGAATTGTCGCCGATTTCGGCGCCATGGACGATGGCGTGATGGCCTATCGTGCAGCCTTCGCCAATGGTTGCGGGATAGCCCCAATCGGTGTGCAGCATGGCGCCTTCCTGAATATTGGTGCGTGCGCCGATGGTGATGCGTTCGTTGTCGCCACGCAACACCGCGCCGAACCAGACGCCCACATCCTCGCCCAGCGTCACCTTGCCGATCACATGCGCGTCGGGCGCGATCCAGTAGCGTCCATCTTCCGGGGTGACGGGCGTGTCGTCGTCCAGCGCATATAGGGGCATTTCATCCTCCGATTCCATTTGAACCCTTGCAGGCAGTTTTTCGTTACGAGGCGTGTAATGCAAGCCTTTGAACGCGCTCGCGGTTGACAGTCCAATCGTTTGCGTCCAATCAGCGGAGCATTCCTTTTATGTTTTCCGGAACCGGAGTTCAGATGTTTGGCATCGACTATGCGGCGCTCGCCGCCTTCGCTCAGGTCGTGATGATCGACCTCGTCCTCGCCGCCGACAACGCCATCGTCATCGGCATGGCCGCAGCCGGGCTCGCGCCCGACCTGCGCAAGAAGGCGATCCTGATCGGCATTCTCGCCGCAACGGTGCTCCGCATCGTCTTCGCGCTCGCCACCACCTGGTTGCTGCAACTCATCGGCCTGATCCTCATCGGCGGCATTCTGCTGCTCTGGGTCAGCTGGAAGATGTATCGCGAACTCACGGTCAAGGAAGAGGAGATCGTCGACGCCGAGGAAGCCTTGTCCAACACCGACCAGAACGCCGACGGCGTCGTGGCCGGCAAACCGCGCAAGACGCTGCGCGACGCGGTGTTCCAGATCATCGTCGCCGACGTTTCCATGTCGCTCGACAATGTGCTCGCCGTCGCCGGCGCTGCGCGCGATCATATGACGGCGCTGATCTTCGGCCTCGGCCTCTCCGTCGTGCTGATGGGCGCAGCCTCCGCCGGCATCGCCAAGCTCCTACACCGCTTCCGCTGGATCGCCTGGGTCGGCCTGCTGGTTATCCTGTTCGTCGCCGTCCGCATGATCTACGAAGGCGCCGACCAGGTGCTGGGTCATACGCTGCCGAACATTCCGCTGCTGAAGAGCGGCGCGCCGGCTGCGCATTAAGGGCTGGTCATGTACGCTGCGGCGCTCGTCAATAAGGAGAAGATCTTTTCAGTCGCGCCGATGCTCGACTGGACGGACCGGCATTGTCGCTATCTGCTGCGGCTCCTGTCCTCGCGCGCGTTGCTCTATACGGAAATGGTGGTGGCGGACGCGGCCATTCATGGCAGGCGCGATCGGCTGCTGGGTTTTGACGCCTCGGAACATCCGGTGGCGTTGCAACTCGGCGGCTCCGATCCGTCAAAGCTCGCGGAAGCCGCGCGTATCGGCGCCGACTGGGGATATGACGAGATCAATCTCAATGTCGGCTGTCCCTCTGACCGCGTGCAGTCAGGCACATTCGGCGCCTGCCTGATGCGGACGCCTGATGTCGTGGCGGCAGGGGTTGCGGCGATGAAGGCGGCCGTCTCCATTCCCGTGACGGTGAAATGCCGGATTGGCGTGGACGAACAGGATCCCGAGGAAGCGCTGGATACGCTCGCCAGAGCGGCTTTGGGCGCCGGCGCCGACGCGCTCTGGGTGCATGCCCGCAAAGCCTGGCTGCAGGGGCTGAGCCCGCGCGAGAATCGCGACATCCCGCCGCTCGACTACGACCGCGTCTACAGGCTGAAGCAGCTTTATCCCGAGGTCTTCATCGGCATCAACGGCGGCATCCAGACGCTGGATCAGGCGGAGCAGCATCTTGCGCATCTTGACGGCGTCATGCTCGGCCGCGCCGCCTATCACGACATGGCGTTGATGGGCGAGGTCGACGCGCGCATCTATGGCGGACCGGTCAAGACGATCGACTGGATCGCCATTCGCGATGCGATGATGGCCTATGCCGAGGCGCATATCGCTCAGGGCGGCAAGCTCGGCAACATCACCCGCCACATGATCGGCCTGTTTTCAGGAGTGGATGGCGCTCGCCGGTTTCGGCAGATCCTGTCGTCGGACGCTGTGAAGCCCGGCGCGGGACCCGAGGTGATCGCGCGCGCTTTCGCCGCCGTGGGCGTCGGCGAGCCGCTGGCCGCGGCCGGCTGAGTTTTCCTCGCCTCATGATATGGTCGTCCACAATTTCGTCGCCTGCCGGTGGAAAAAGGGAAGGCTGCTGCTTCGCGCTTGAAGCGGCGCGGGCGAGGGGATAGGCCTTGGGTCGGCGAGACGGAAGAGGAAGACGAAGCGTGATCGATCCCTATAGCGTGTTGGGCGTGGACCGCGACGCGGGCGAGCAGGTCATTCGCGACGCCTGGCGCAAGGCTGTCAAGACGGCCCATCCCGACGCGGGCGGCGATGCCGACAATTTCGCCCGGCTGCAGACAGCTTACGATGTGCTGAAGGATCCCGTGCGCCGTCGCGTCTTCGACGACACCGGCTATGATCCCGAACTCGCCGATCCCCGCGATCTCCAGGGCGTGATGATGCTGGAAAAGCTGGTCAACGACGTCATTCTCGACGAGCGCGAGCCCGGCAGCTTCGACCCGGTCGCCGCCATGCGGCGCAAACTGTCGGACGACATCGTCAAGAATCGCATGCATATTCTGGAGCTGGAGCGGCATCGCAACCGGGTGCGCCAGCATATCGACCGTCTTGGCCGTAGGCCGGAAACCGATGTGCTCGGCTCCATGCTGCGCGCGCGCAGCCAGTCGATTACCGAGGCGATCCGCAAGTCGGAGGACCAGATCGGCACGATCGAGCGGGCCTACGCCATGCTGGAAGGCTATAGCTACGAGCTCGAAGCGCTGGTAGAGGCCGTCCGCGAAGAGGCGGCGGAGTAGTCTCCACCGCCTTATGGCGCTAAACGGCTACTGCAGCAGCCTCAGCATCGACTGCGGTTCGGCATTGGCGATCGACAGCGCTTCATAACCGAGCGAGGCTTGGCCCTGAAGGGCTTTCAGCCGCGTCGATTCGTGATTGAGATCGGCGTCGACCAGTTTGCCGACGCCCTTCTTCAGCGTGTCGGAAAGCGTATTGGCGAATTCGTTCTGCATCGACACGCGGGTGTCGAGCGCGCCGAGCGTGCCGGCGACATCGGTCACGTCGAGCAGCATGGAATCGATCACCTGCAGCATTTCGTCGACTTCGGTGTCGGTGGTGGCGCTGGTCAGGGTCATTTCCTGCGGCGTCAGCGTCGGCGAAGAATAGGAGTTGGACCTCGAAACGTCGAACAGCACATAGCCGGTCGAATAGCCGAGATCGACCGCATATTGCTCCGATGTCAGAACACCGAATTCGCCGCTCGTCGCATCGGACAGGTCGAGGATCGCGAAGGGACCATCCGTGGCGGAATTGGAGCCGAAATACAGGCTCTGCACCTTCACCGAATTATCGGTGCTGCGCACGAAACCGCCGATGATTTCTTTTTCTCCGGTCAGCCACGGGCTATCATTGGTCGAAAACTGCACCCAGTTCTCGGCGTTGAAGGTGGCGGATTCGCCGATGCTGAGAATCTGTTGCTTCAACTGCTCGACCTCGACGCCGAGCTTGTCCTTATCGACGCCGGGCTCGCGGGCGGCGACGAAGCGGGCCTTGATCTCCGCCATGATGTCGGCCACTTGGGCCACGCCGGTATAGGCGGTGTCGGCGGTGGCGGCGCCGAGCGCCAGCGCATCCATCACCGACGACATCGCGTCAGTGTCGGAGCGCATGGTGGTGGCGATCGACCAATAGGCGGCGTTGTCGGCCGCGACTTGCACGCGGTAACCGCTCGACACTCTGTTCTGCGTGTCGGCCAGGTCGCCATGAACATTGCGGATAACCTGAAGAGCTTTGGTGGCGCTGTTGTTGGTGATGATGCTCGGCATGACCTGACGCTTTTGGAAAAGGGACGGATTCAAATTGCCTTTCCCTCAATTGGAAAGGCGGTTCCAAGACGCTGAACTATGACCAAGTTTCTGAACGAATATGGTTAACGGCAGGTAAATTTATACATCCAGAATCTGTTAATATTAACATGTAAGGCGGTTGAATGGCCCCAAAGATGTGCTGAAAGCGCCGTAAATAAATGGAAAACTAAATTAGTGCATCTGGTTGGCTGATCAAGATGTTAACGGCGGACCTCCGTACAAAGACCCAGGATGTCAGAGCGTGCGCAGGGCCAGGACCGTCAAAGCCCAGATATAAAAATGGCCGGGACGAGCCCGGCCATCGACGAATCCCGTCAGTGATCGATCAATCCGCCTTGCGGATCGACTGGATGATCGAGGCGACGTCGCCGTCATATTTGTCTTCGTCGCCCTGTGTGCCCCAATAGGTGAGCACGAGGATATGCTTCTCATCGAGCACGACGGCAGCGAGACCGATGGATGCTGCGCCATCCTTGTCCTTGCCGGTCCAGTCGACGAGCGAAATCGGCATGCCGTTGACTTCGGTGTCCTGGCGCTTGGCGCTGTCGCCATTGATGACGACGCCGTTGTCGGTGAGGAACTTGATGGCGTCTTCGATCGCGCCGTCGATGCTCTTGCCGTCAGCGACGTCGGCGGAGAGGTAGATCGCGTCTTCCGGCGAGGTCGCCTGCACGCCGGTCTCGGTTTCCTCGGCGCTCCAGGGCTCGGGGAAGGTGATGACGGCGATCGGCGCGTCGGACGGGAAGGCGATGTCGCCAGCCTGTGCGATACCGGCGATGGAAAGGGCGGCGAGCGCCGCAATAAGAAGACGTTTCATAAGGATCCCCTGTAAAAAGAAGACCCTCCCCATAGCGGAATTCCACGAATTCCGCGTGAAAAATTCCTTCATCCTCCCAAAAATGATAGGCACGATCGGCCCGTCGCCGTTCAGAGATCGAAATCGCTGGCGATAAGGCTATGCTTGCCGATCAGACGGATCATCAGTTCCGCGGCGCCATCGCCATCCATATCGCCCTGGATGAAAGTGTCGCCGCCGGAAATCGCAACGCGCAGTTCGCCCGCCTTGCCGTGAAACGCCGCGGATCCGATGAAGGTGAAGTCCTGGTCGCCCGCTTGACTTGAGTTGGCGTCGACGCTTTCGAGCACGATGCGGTCGGCGCCGCTGAAATCTGTGATGACATCCGCCTTGGCGCTGTTTGACGCGGTATCGCCCTTGGCGAAGATGAACTGGTCAGCGCCGCCGCCGCCGGTCAACCGATCCTGCCCGCCGTCGCCGATCAGCTTGTCGGCTCCGCCCTTGCCGTTCAATGTGTTGGCGGCGTCGTTGCCGAACAGCGACTGGCTGCCCGCAGCGCCGGCGAGATCGATGGCGGCGATGCCGAGGGCGTGGATCTGGCGGACGTTGCTCGACACGCCTGTGATATCGCCATTGGTCCAGACTTCATTGCCGTTGACGACGTCGAGCTTCACATTCTCGGTGAAGGCGCCGAGTTGCACCGAGACCTTGCCCGATGTCAGCGAAAAGGCGATCGTGCGGGCGGCGCCATTATCGAATTCCAACTCATAGCCACCGCCCGCGCCTGTTTGGTCGCTCTCGCCGCCGCCGGAAACGGTGCGCCCGGCGATCTGTTCGCCGACGCTGAAGAAGTCGTCTTTCACCACGGTGTCCTTGTAGACGACGCCGGTGACGAACAGGGTCGAGCCGCTCTTCGCATAGTCCTGGGTGACCATGGAGCTGTTGAATTCTCCATTGCTGAATTCGAACTTGCCGGCTTTCTGGCCGATGCCGACCTCGCTGAACAGGTCGGACAGGATGTTGAGCCGGTGGCCGCGTCCTTCAATGCCTTCATCGATGAAGAGGTCGGCATGCTGCTGGATGATGAAGCTCGTGAGCATTGCATTGGTCAGGCTCGAACTCGAACCGCGCACGGCGATGTTCTCGCCAAAAGCGAAACTGCCGCCGAAAATATAGCCGGCAGTCTTCATCCGTTCGTCGGGGTCGACGCCGGTAAATCCCGATGTTTTCTCGGTTTCGAAATGGCTGAAGATGTCATGCGCCAGCATCCAGGCGCTGTGATTGTCGGCAGCCTTGCCGAGATCGTCATTGCCGGCGAGGATCTGCTTTGGCGCGCCGGAGATCGTATCGGCCGATGAAACGCCCTCATTCAATGACGACAGGCCCATCCGTTTCGCCTCGCCGACCGGGTCCATCCGCGCCCGGTTGGTCAGTTCCAGCATCAATTGTTCCTGCGCGGTCATGTCGGCCATCGACGTCTCCTGGGCTTCGGGCGTTTCATTCGCCGGGCAGGAGTGTAGCGCGGATTATGGCGAGGGGAAGGTGGGTCGAGTGTCAAATTTGGGCGGATCGACGACGAGGTTCGGCTGTGGTGGGGAAAAGCGGCCCCTGCCGCCCTTACTCATAGGTCAGAAGCTTGCGGACGCTCCAGGGATATTCGCCCTGCAATTTGGCGATGTCGTCGACTTTCCAGCCGCCGTTCTCACGGACGAGCTTGTAATGAAGACGCACCGGTTCGCCATTGGTGAAGGTCACTTCAAGCTCGGCCTTGTCCTTGAGGATGACGGGCTTGCCGATCTTGAGATTTGTGGCGGCGCCATCCTGGCCATTGATCACGGGATCGAAATCCAGCGCGCCGACTTGGTCGTCGCCGAGAAATTCCCTCTCCTTTTTGAACATGACATTCAGTCCTTTCGACAGAAAGGGACTATAGACTGACGGCAAACTGAAATCGGCTTTCTCGACGTCATAGGCATAGAGCGCCTTGATCAGCGCTTGCGGTGATTTGTAGGTCTCGGCATGAACTGTGAACGCGAGAGACATGACGG
Organism: Rhizobium sp. FKL33; assembly: GCF_005222915.1. Taxonomy (GTDB): domain Bacteria; phylum Pseudomonadota; class Alphaproteobacteria; order Rhizobiales; family Rhizobiaceae; genus Rhizobium_E. The sequence goes on along the minus strand of NZ_STFX01000034.1, from coordinate 3,271 downwards.
CGAATACTGTCACCAACAGAGCGGGAAGGCGCATGCTTATCCTCCAAAAAAAGCTCTGCTACGCCTAAGTGACGACTTCGAAAGGCGCCAGACTGTATTTTCTATGCATTTCGAGGCGGTCGCCTCAAACCAACAACACCTGCCGCTTTACCGCCCGGCTTCCCCGTCTTGCCCTTTGTCTTCTTCGCCTTGGCGATATCGCCCGCGTCCTCATAGCTGCCGACGCCCGCTTTTGCGCGGATGATCGGCCGGAAGCCGTCGTCCTTGATCCCCGGCTTGTCGGGCAGTGGGCCGGAGGCCAGCGGTTTCTCGGTGCGGCCGACGGTCATTTCGTCCAGCGTGTTCTTGCGGAACAGCGGCTGGGCCGTATCCGTGCCGGGACCCATGTCGTCGAGCGAGGGCTTGGCGAAGTAGGAAGCCTGGGCGGCCTCGGCGTCGCGGGCGCGCAGCGAGGCGGCGGTGCCGCCGGTCGCGGCCTCCTTGGCGAGCGGATCGTCCATGGTGGCGAGTTCGACCGCCTTGAGGCGCTTGATTTCGTCGCGCAGCCGGGCGGCGGCTTCGAAGTCGAGGTCGGCGGCGGCGTCGCGCATCTGCTTTTCCAGCGCGTTGAGATGGGCCTGCAGATTGTTGCCGACGAGATCGTTGGCGGTGCCGCCCTTGACGCCCTTGACCTGGATATCGGCGCGGACATGGTCGCGCTCGTAGACGCTGTCGAGAATGTCGGAGATCTTGGCCTTGACCGATTCCGGCGTAATGCCGTTGGCGGTGTTCCAGGCCATCTGCTTTTCGCGACGGCGTGCGGTCTCCTCCATGGCGCGGCTCATCGAGCCAGTCACCTGATCGGCATAGAGAATGACCTTGCCGTCGACATTGCGTGCGGCGCGGCCGATGGTCTGGATGAGCGAGGTTTCCGAACGCAGGAAACCTTCCTTGTCGGCGTCGAGAATGGCGACGAAGCCGCATTCGGGAATGTCGAGGCCTTCGCGTAGGAGGTTGATGCCGACCAGCACGTCGAAAGCGCCGAGGCGGAGATCGCGCAGGATCTCGATGCGCTCCAGCGTATCGATGTCGCTGTGCATGTAGCGCACGCGCACGCCCTGCTCATGCAGATATTCGGTCAGGTCCTCGGCCATGCGCTTGGTGAGCACGGTGACCAGGGTGCGGTAGCCCTTGAGCGTGGTGTCGCGGATTTCGCCCAGCACGTCGTCGACCTGGCTGCGGGCCGAGCGCACTTCGACCGGCGGATCGATGAGGCCGGTCGGGCGGATGACTTGTTCGGCGAAGACGCCGCCGGACTGTTCCAATTCCCATTCGCCGGGCGTTGCGGAGACGGCCACCGTATCCGGCCGCATGGCGTCCCATTCCTCGAAACGAAGCGGGCGGTTGTCCATGCAGGAGGGCAGGCGGAAGCCGAATTCCGCCAGCGTCGCCTTGCGGCGGAAGTCGCCCCGATACATGCCGCCGATCTGCGGAATGGTGACATGGCTTTCGTCGATGAACAGGATGGCGTTGTCGGGAATATATTCGAACAGGGTCGGCGGCGGCTCGCCCGGCTTGCGGCCGGTGAGGTAACGCGAATAGTTTTCGATGCCCTGGCAGGAGCCTGTGGCTTCGAGCATTTCGATGTCGTAGCGGGTGCGCTGCTCCAGCCGCTGCGCCTCGAGCAGGCGTCCGGCCTTTTCGAGTTCGGCCAGCCGATGCTTCAGCTCTTCCTTGATCTGGCGGATGGCCGAGTTCAGCGCCGGGCGCGGCGTGACATAGTGGCTGTTGGCGTAGATCTTGACGCTTTTGAGATCGCCGGTCTTATGGCCGGTCAAGGGATCGAATTCGGTGATCGACTCCACCTCGTCGCCGAACATGGTGATGCGCCAGGCGGCGTCCTCCAAGTGGGCGGGAAAGAGTTCGATCGTATCGCCGCGGACGCGGAAGGAGCCGCGCTGGAAATCCATCTCGCGGCGCTTGTATTGCTGCTCGACCAGGTCGGCCAGCAATTGCCGCTGGTCGATGCGGTCGCCCACCTCGATCTGGAAGGTCATGGCGGTGTAGGTTTCCACCGAGCCGATACCGTAGATGCAGGAGACCGAGGCGACGATGATGCAGTCGTCGCGCTCCAGGATGGCGCGCGTGGCGGCGTGGCGCATCCGGTCGATCTGCTCGTTGATGGTCGATTCCTTCTCGATATAGGTGTCCGTCCGGGGCACATAGGCTTCCGGCTGGTAATAGTCGTAGTAGGAGACGAAATATTCGACCGCGTTGTTGGGGAAGAAATTCTTGAATTCGGAATAGAGCTGGGCGGCCAGCGTCTTGTTGGGCGCGAGGATCACGGCGGGCCGTTGGGTTTCGGCGATCACCTGCGCCATGGTGAAGGTCTTGCCCGAGCCGGTGACGCCGAGCAGGACCTGGCTGCGCTCGCCAGAATTCAGGCCCCCCGCGAGTTCGCGGATGGCGGTGGGCTGGTCGCCCGAGGGCTTGTATTCCGTCACCATTTCGAAGGGGATGCCGCCTTCGGATTTTTCCGGCCGGGCAGGGCGGTGCGGCACCCAGATCTCGCCATTCTTGAACAGCGGATTGCCGCTTTCGATCAGTTTCGACAAGGCCTCGACGGTGGCCGTCACTGCGCCGGTGGCCAGCGCGCCTTCGGTGTCGATAGGCCCCGCCGCCTTCTTGCCCTTGGCCGCCTTCTTCTCGGCGTCCTTGGCGCGCGCGGTCAGCGCTTCCGCTTCTTCCAGCGACAGATCGAGACCTGCGACAGGATTGAGACCGGCTGCGGCGCGGGTGCGGGGATCGTTCGAGCCGCCGATCGAGCCGCCGCGCGCCGAACGCTTGTCGCCGATTTCCGCCGTCTTGGCCTTGACCGCCTGCGTCTCGGTATGCTGCCGGGCGGCGTTCTCCACCGTCTTGCGATGCTTGCCCGCCTTGGAGCGGATTTCGCGCATGCTCTCGGCGCGGGAGGCCTGTTCGGCCTCCTGCTCGAGCTGCTTCACCCAATCGGCCACGGAGCCGGACAGGGGCGCGCCTTCGAAAGAGGCCTGCGGGGCTTCCTCGAAGCCGGACGGATTTTTCGGAGCTTTTGCCATGGCAGATATATGGACCGGGAATCGCGGGAAATAAAGTGGCGACGTGTACAAAAGGGAAACAGAAAGACCCTTCCTGACGGCGCATCCAAGCGCTTACGCCTGGATGAGGCCGCTAGGCAGTAGACTCATAACGCCTTTATCCAGATGCGAGTAGCAATGAGTTTGACGGCGGCGAGGAAATTGGCCGGATTCTT
>NZ_STFX01000003.1 GCF_005222915.1 Rhizobium sp. FKL33 | reverse complement strand
CTCGACGATCCGGATGATCTCAAGCTTTTCGGTGGCGGGATATCTCATTCCTCGTCGCCCCCATGCCCGATCATGCTTTTTTTGAGCAGGCGGTTCTCCAGGGTGAGGTCGGCCAGCGCCTCCTTCAGGTCACGGCTCTCCTTACGCAGCGCCTTCACTTCGTCACTCGTTGCCGAACGGGCAGTGTCGCCGGCAAGCCGCTTCTTGCCCGCTTCGAGGAATTCCTTCGACCAGCTATAATACAGGCTCTCGGCGATCCCTTCACGGCGGCAGATCGCCGCGATGCTGTCTTCGCCACGCAGGCCTTCCAGGACGACACGGATTTTGTCCTCGGCCGAATGATGTTTGCGCGTGGCGCGGCGGATGTCTTTGATCGTCTTCTCTGCCGCCGATGTCTGTGGCCCGGATTTTTGTCTCATCTTCGCTTCCTTTGAGTGAGCTACGATGAGCCGAAAATCCTCTCTTCTCAATTAAGCCAGTTCTGTCTCATGGGCGCTGATGTCGGACACGTCTATTGAGAAGATGCCGCCGCATCTCCGTCGCGGGGGAAAGAATATCTGCAATGAAGCCCGATCGCCGACGCTTCCTGGCTGGCGGCGTCTCGACGTTCGGCATCGTCGCTTTCGCTGGGGCAGCACAGGCAGCTCCAAAGGTCATGCCCCCACATCGCCTGACTTCGGCAGAGTCTGGCGACCGTTCCTATCAGAATCATGGGGATCGTTCCGGACGTGGCAACGTCGGCGAATCGTACAGGGCGCTTTCAGGAATTTCATCGGGTGATGCGAACGACCGAAACGATGGCGCAACGCGGAAGTGATTTCTGGACGGGGCCGGAAGCGGACTGTCTGTTTCTGGAGTTCGGCAGAAAACAGGAGCACTCTCTCCGACAAACAGTCTGGTTCCGACGCCGAGAGCGGTGGGTTAATTAGAAAACCCATTAACGACTTGCATAGCTAATTTAAACTCTCGTTTACCATATCTGTTTACTTTTGCCTTCAGCAGTCGGCAGGAAGACTGCCTCAGAGGGGAATCTCCAAATGGCCGCGCAGGCAAAGCAAAAACGCATCACATCCGAGATCCAGCCGGAAATCTCTTCGCTGGAAGCGAAATATGCTCGGTTCGACAAATTCCTGAAAGGTCTATGGAAGGATGTCTATCCGGAGACTGCGACCGACCTGCACGATTCCATCACGTCCTCGGCCTACAACGCCCTGAAGGCCGAATTCCCGTTGCCAGAAGGGGCCAAAGTGCTGGATATCGGTTGCGGCCAGGGCGTTGCGCTCAAGCATTTCGCCGCCGACAAGCTCGACGCCGTCGGCATCGCCATCGGCGAGGATGTACGCATATGCTGCGAGAAGGGCTACAACGTCATCGAGATGGACCTGTCCTTTTTGGATTTCGAGGACGAGACTTTCGATCTCGTCTGGTCACGGCATGTGTTGGAGCACAGCATCTTCCCCTATTTCTCCCTGGCCGAAACCTACCGCGTGTTGAAGCCGGGAGGGATCCTCTATATGGAAGTGCCGGCGCCCGATACAGCGGCGAACCACCAGAAGAACCCCAATCACTATTCCGTGCTCGGTCGCTCGATGTGGCTCGAATTGATCCGTCGCGTCGGCTATTCGTCCGTCCGGGTCCGCGAGATCGGGTTCAATCTGGCGGCCGGTCCCGATCGGTATTGGAGCTTCATCATCAAGAAGGGCTGACCCGCGACTTTGCTTCGCATGCGACAGCCCTGCGGGGTGCTGGTGGTCCCGGCAAGAATCGCTTAAGCAAGAGGCAGGCGCAGCCCGCGCCTCCCTCCCTCCGCAGGGGAAGCATGATCATGCCGGGCGCTTTGTCATGGGACATTCGCGAGCGCTGCATAAGGAGGGATTGCGGATCAGCTCGCTGTGCGAGGTTCCGATGACTGTTCCTATTTTCCTGCTCAAGCGTCAGGCCCGGCGGCTGGCGCGCGACAAAGATCTGCCGCTCCACAAGGCGCTGGATGCAATCGCCCGGCGCCAAGGCTATCAGGCCTGGAGCCATCTATCCGCCAAACTTGGCCGCGCAATCGACCCCGACCCCAATCTATTCGTAGAACCCGGCGAGCTGTTGCTGATCGGCGCCCGACCCGGCCATGGCAAGACGCTGTTCGGCCTCGGTCTGGCGGCGGATGCGGTAAAGATAGGTCATCGTGCGTCGATATTCTCTCTGGAGGAGACGGAGCCCGCGCTCAGGAACCGACTGGAGCGGCTTCAACGCGGCGAGGCGGCCCGGTCCAAACGGCTGCAGATCGATCCGACTGACGGGCTCGACGCCGATCACATCATGTCGCGGCTCCGCTTCGCCCAGCCGGGCGACGTCGCCGTTGTCGATTATCTGCAACTTCTCGACCAGAACAGGACATCGCCGCCGCTGAGGGACCAAGTCAGCCATCTCCGCAGTCTGGCGCGCGACAAACGGATTCGGATCGCCTTCCTGTCGCAGATCGACAGGCGGTTCGAACTCTCGGGGAAATCAATCCCCGATTATTCCGACGTCCGGCGGCTGGACGCGCTGGGGGCAGGACTGTTCGACAAGGCCTGCTTCCTGCACGAGGGGAAAACCAGCCTCGTCACACTACCGAGCGCAAGCTGAACCGTCGATCAGGGTGGGTCTCAGGCCCGCCCGAAGGTGTCCTCGATGCGAACGATGTCGTCCTCGCCGAGATAGGAGCCGGTCTGCACTTCCACCAGTTCGAGCAGGATCTTGCCGGGATTGGAGAGACGGTGCAACTCGCCCTGCGGGATGTAGATCGACTCGTTTTCGCGCAGCATCTGTTTTGTCTCGCCGATTTGAACTTCGGCGGTGCCGCGCACCACGATCCAATGTTCGGAGCGGTGGTGATGCTTCTGCAGCGACAACTGCTTGCCGGGCTTGACGAAGATGCGCTTGACCTGGAAGCGCTCGCCCATCAGCACGGAGGTGTAGCCGCCCCAGGGGCGGTAGCTGGTGCGGTGTTCTTCGGTCAGCTTGGCGGTCGCCGGGTTCTTCATGAGATCCTTGACGACCTTGCCGACATCCTGCGCGTCGGTGAGCTTGCCGACATAGACGGCGTCTTCCGACACCAGCACCACGGCGTCCTCGACGCCATTGACCGCGACATGGGCGCTTTCGGAGAAAACGAAAGAGTTCTTGGTGTTGTAGAGATTGACGGGTCCGCGGGCGACATTGCCGTCGGCGTCGCATTCGCTTTCCTTCCACACCGCGTCCCAGGCCCCGAGATCGGACCACTGGATCGGCGAGGGCGCGACGGAGGCGAGCTTGGTGTGTTCGAAGATCGCATAGTCGACGGAAATGTCGGGCGACTTGGCGAAATCGGCTTCGCCGAGACGGACGAAATCGAGGTCGACGCGGGCATTGTCGACGGAAGCCTTGGCGGCGGCGAGGACATCAGGCGCAAAGGCCGCGCATTCGCCGAGGAAGACGTCCGAGTTGAACAGGAACATGCCGGAGTTCCAGTAATAGTTTCCGGTCGCCAGCATTTCCTTGGCGCGCTCTTCATTCGGCTTTTCCACGAAGCGCTGCACGACATGGGCACCGGAGGCTTCCTTGGCGCCCGCTTCGATATAGCCGAAGCCGGTGGCCGGGGAGGTCGGCGTAATGCCGAAGGTGGCCAGCCGTCCCGCGCGCGCCGCAGCGGTAGCGGTGTCGATCGCCGTCACATAGGCGTCGTCGACGCGGATATTGTGGTCGGAGGCCAGCACATGCACCAGCCGCGGGCCGTTCTTGGCGGCGATCAAGGTGGCGGCCGCGATCGCCGGCGCGGTGTTGCGGGCGGTCGGCTCAAGAATGACCGCCTCCAGTTCGACGCCCGCCTCGAGCGCCTGCTCGGCGACGAGGAAGCGATATTCGGAATTGGTCACGACGATCGGCTTGCCGTACCGCTTGGGATCCTTGAGCCGCTTCAGCGTCAGTTGGAACAGGCTGTCGTCTCCGGTCAGCGCCAGAAACTGCTTGGGCCGCGCCGAACGCGACATCGGCCAGAGACGCGTGCCCTTGCCGCCTGCCAGAATAACCGGGACGATGAGATCCTGAGACATGTTCGAAATGCTCCAAATAAGGGTCAGAACCGCCGCGGCGCGCGTGCATGCCAGCAGTCGGCCCAATCACGTTTCCAATCTTCATTGGCATATTCTTCCGCAGGGAAACAAGCATCTCGGCGAAACAGGACAAATTGTGGTGAATGCTGCAAAACTCCGACAATTGATTCGCATCACGAGGGAAGACGAGCATGGAGCGCATCGCGGCGATGGTCATGTTGAGCGCCGGCTGGAGGCGTCTTGCGATCGCGGTCGCAGCCGGCGCCTTTTCGGCGCTGGCGCTGCCGCCTTTCGGCCTGTTTCCAGCCGGCTTCGTGTCCTTCTCGCTGCTGGTCTGGCTGATAGACGGCGCCTCGGGCAATCCCGATCGCGGCGTCATTCTCCGCCGTTGGCCGTCCTTCCTGATCGGCTGGAGTTTCGGCCTCGGCTATTTCGTCGCCAGCCTGTGGTGGACCGCCAATGCGCTGCTTGTCGACGCCGATGAATTCGCCTGGGCGGTGCCGCTGGCGGCGGTCGGGCTGCCTGCCTATCTCGCGATCTATTATGGTCTGGCCGCAGCTCTCGCGCGGATGCTCTGGACGGACGGCTTCCTGCGCATCCTCGCGCTCGCCGCAAGTTTCGGCCTTGCCGAATGGCTGCGCGGGATGGTGTTCACCGGCTTTCCCTGGAATGCGGTCGGCCAGGGCTTGATGCCCTTCCCGCTGATGATGCAAAGTCTCGCCGTGGTCGGCAGCGCCACGATGAACATCGTCGCAGTCTTCATCTTCGCAGCCCCGGCTCTGTTCGCCTCGACCCGCGGTCGCGCCACAGGTCTCAGCCTTGCGACGCTTCTCTTCATCGCTCATCTCGGATATGGCGGCTATGCTCTCTATGTCGCCCCGCAACCGGCGCAGACCGACCGCATCGTCCGGCTCGTCCAGCCCGCCATTTCGCAGGCCGACAAGCTGGACGACGCTCAACGCGCCGCCGTCTTCCAAGCGCATCTCGATCTCACCAAGGCGCCGCCTGTCGATGGCGGAAAACCGCCGCGGCTGATCGTCTGGCCGGAAACCTCGGTTCCCTTCATCTTGACGCGCAGCCCGGATGCGCTGTCGCTGATCTCCGACGCGCTCGAGGACGGGCAGACCCTGTTTGCCGGCGCGGTGCGGGTGGAAGGCGGCGGCGCCGAAGAGCGCTACTACAATTCGATCTACATGATCGATTCCCAGGGACAGATCATCGGCGCCGCCGACAAGGTGCATCTCGTGCCGTTCGGCGAGTTTCTGCCTTTCGAGGACTTCTTCCGCAAGCTCAACCTGCAGGCGGTGGCCGCCATGCCTGGGGGCTTTTCCTCCGCCGTTCAGCGCGGCATGCTGACGCTTCCGGATGGCTTCAGGCTGCTGCCGTTGATCTGTTATGAAATCATCTTCCCCGACGAGATCGAGACCGATGGCTCCGACGCGCCCGATGTGATCCTTAACATTACCAATGACGAATGGTTCGGCGTCAGTCCCGGTCCCTGGCAGCACTTTCTCCAGGCGCGCCTGACGGCGGTGGAAACAGGGCTACCGGTGATCCGCGACGCCAACAGCGGCATTTCTGCGGTGATCGATCCGCGCGGAAGGGTGACCGCAGGACTTGCATTTGGCGCAAAAGGTTTCATCGATACAACCATTCCGACCAAGATCGACACAATTGTGCCAAAAGCCTACCGCACACTCCTCTTCGGGTTGCTGCTGTTATCTAGTTTTTTGATTGTATTGCTTGCTCGCATGGGTTTTGTTTTCGAACGCAATTGACCAAAAACCCCTAGAAAGGCATAGTGTAATCGACGAGTTCAGCAAAATGCCAGAACACGTTATCGATTAACGACATGCAACGTTCGGTTTGCGAATCCTCCCGTATTGGCGGCAGAACTGCAGGGCACACATCACCGGAAACAAAAAATGATAGAAAACAAGAAGAAACCGAATCCGATCGACATCCATGTGGGCAGCCGGATTCGCCTTCGCCGCACCATGCTGGGTATGAGCCAGGAGAAGCTGGGCGAGAGCCTCGGCATCACCTTCCAGCAGATCCAGAAATACGAGAAGGGCACGAACCGCGTCGGCGCCAGCCGTTTGCAGGCGATTTCGGGCATTCTGAACGTGCCGGTGTCCTTCTTCTTCGAAGATGCTCCCGATGGAAATCCGGCCAATACGCCGTCCGGCCTCGCAGAAGCGTCGAGCTCCAATTATGTGGTCGATTTCCTGTCGTCCTCCGAAGGACTGCAGCTCAACCGCGCTTTCGTGAAGATCACCGACCAGAAGGTTCGCCGCAAGCTCGTCGACCTCGTCAAGGCTCTCGCCGCTGAGGCGGAAACCGAATAATGCCGCATCTGGATTGCGGGTTTCCATAGGGGAGCCCGCATCCGGCCGCGTGCCCGCGGCCCCTTACTCAAAACCTCTCGTAATTGCTGAACTGTCCGCCCTGTTTCGCTCCGCGACGCAGGGAATTAGCGCGTATACGCAAATCCGTTAACGAAGCGGAAAGAGGTTCATATAAAGATATATTTATGTCCTTCTACGCTTGTTTTTCCACAGGCGAGTGACTACACATGCTTCGGTCTTTCATTGAGGGGAATCCCGCATGCGCTCCAGCTATCTGTTCACCAGCGAGTCGGTATCTGAAGGTCATCCAGACAAGGTCTGCGACCGAATTTCCGACGAAATTGTCGATCTCGTCTATCGTGAAGCCATCAAGAGCGGCATCGACCCCTGGTCGGTCCGGATCGCCTGCGAGACGCTCGCCACCACCAATCGCGTGGTGATTGCCGGGGAAGTGCGCCTGCCCCCGAGCCTGATGAAGAAGGACAAGAACGGCGTCAACCAGATCAACCCGTCCAAGTTCAAGGCCGCGGCGCGCAAGGCCATCCGCGACATCGGCTATGAGCAGGACGGCTTCCACTGGAAGACCGCCAAGATCGACGTGTTGCTGCATTCGCAGTCCGCAGACATCGCCCAAGGCGTCGACAACGCCTCCGACAAGCAAGGCGAAGAAGGCGCAGGCGACCAGGGCATCATGTTCGGCTATGCCTGCACCGAAACGCCGGATCTCATGCCGGCGCCGATCTATTACTCCCACCGCATCCTGCAGCTCCTGTCGGAAGCCCGCCGCAAGGGCGAAGGCGACGCCGGCAAGCTCGGCCCGGATGCGAAGAGCCAGGTGACGGTGCGCTATGTCGACGGCAAGCCCGCCGAGGCGACCTCCATCGTGTTGTCCACCCAGCATCTCGACGCCTCCTGGGATTCCCAGAAAGTTCGCAGCGTCGTTGAGCCCTTTATCCGTCAGGCGCTCGGCGACCTGCCGATCGCAGAGGACTGCGCCTGGTACATCAATCCCACCGGCAAATTCGTGATCGGCGGTCCTGACGGCGACGCCGGCCTGACGGGCCGCAAGATCATCGTCGACACCTATGGCGGCGCAGCGCCGCATGGCGGCGGCGCGTTTTCGGGCAAGGACACGACCAAGGTCGACCGTTCCGCCGCCTATGTGGCGCGTTATCTCGCCAAGAATGTCGTGGCCGCCGGTCTTGCCGATCGCTGCACGATCCAGCTTTCCTACGCCATCGGCGTTGCCCAGCCGCTGTCGATCTATGTCGATCTGCACGGCACCGGCAAGAAGGTGACCGAAGACCAGGTCGAGGCCGCGATCCGCAAGGTGATCGATCTCTCGCCCACCGGCATCCGCCGCCATCTCAACCTCAACAAGCCGATCTACGCCAAGACGTCGTCCTACGGCCATTTCGGTCGCAAGGCCGGTCGTGACGGCTCCTTCTCCTGGGAGAAGCTCGATCTCGTCAAGCCCATCAAGGAAGCATTGGCTTCGTGAGCGCGTCCGACGATCAGGCTGAGCGCCCTTCGCGATCGACCGAAGCCTTTTTCGGTCGACGCAAGGGCAAGGCGCTCAGGGTCAATCAGGTTCGCCTGATGGACGAGGCGTTGTCGGCGCTGAAGCTGGATCTTTCCAAGCCCGCTCCGGTGTCTCTCGCAACGCTGTTTCCCACGCCCGTCGAGCGGATCAGGCTCGAAAGCGGCTTCGGCGGCGGCGAGCATCTCATTCACCGGGCGCTGGAGAACCCGGAGACCGGCTTCATCGGCGTCGAGCCCTTCGTCAATTCCATGGCGAAGTTGCTGGCCCGCGTCGAAGAGCAGGGCATCCGCAACATCCGCCTTTTCGACGACGACGCCACGCTGGTGCTCGACTGGCTGCCGTCAGCCTCCATCGACCAGATGGATCTGCTCTATCCCGATCCCTGGCCGAAGAAGCGTCACTGGAAGCGGCGCTTCGTGTCCGATGTCAATGTCGAACGGTTCCACCGCGTCATAAAGCCGGGCGGGCAGTTCTGTTTCGCGTCCGACATCGACACTTATGTGAACTGGACGCTTGAGCATTTCGACCGGCATCCCGGTTTCGAATGGTCGGCGCGGAACGCCAGCGACTGGCTGACGCCATTCACCAACTGGCCCGGCACACGCTACGAGGCGAAAGCCCGGCGCGAAGGCCGCTCTTCGGCCTATCTCACCTTCCGCCGGCTCTGATTTTCAGAATTTCAAACTCTTGAGAAACGCCAGGGCGGCCGCATTGAACACATGCGGCCGCTGGATCGGCGCAAAATGGCTGACGCCCGGCAGACGGGCCAGTCTGCCATTCGGCAGGGCATGGGCGAGGTATTCGGCATGTTCCGGCGCGATGAATTCGTCAAATTCCGCCTGCGCGACGGCAACCGGGGTCCGGATCGTTTCAAGGTCCTGCGCCGACAGGTTGGGTTCGTTGCGCTGCATCAGCGACACCGCATCGGCGAACTCCTGAAAAGCCTCGGGCGTTTCCGACAAGAGCGCATAGTCGTTGCGGTTTCTCGAGAGGCAGCGTTCGATCACGGGCGTCAGCTTGAACGGCATGACGCCGAAGGGATCGACATTGCAGGCAAAGAAGAACAGGCCGGCGACGCGACCGGGATGGCTGCGGCAAAGCTCGAGCCCGGTGCAGGCTCCGTCGCTCCAGCCGATGACGGCGAAGCGTTCGACCTCCAGTTCGTCGCAAACCGCGATCACATCCTGGCCGAGCAGCCGATAACTGAAGGGTCGTCCGTCGCGAGTGCTGCGGCCATGACCACGCGTATCGATCAGCAGGAGCCGGTAGCCGGCTTCAAGGAGTGGCTCAATCTGATTGGCCCAATTGCCGCTATGCCCGAGACCGCCGTGGAGCAGGAAGGCGCAGGGGCCGCGTTCACCATGAAGCGCCCACCATATCCGGGCGCCGTCGACTGCGGTGACGCCGGTCTTTTCGGGCGTCCGCGCAACAGCCAGGCCGTCACGCTCGAAATCAATCAGCTGATCGTCCTGCCTGTACATTCCCGCCCTCCCCGCCCGCGCGAAGAGCGCGCTTGCTCGTGACGTTAGGCGAGACGCCGCAATCCGGCAAGAGCAGCCGGATTGCGGAATATAAGCTAGTGTAGACTTACCGTCTGCAAATCATCCTCGGCGGCCTTAAAGAAGGTCGAAGAGCGATTGTCGGTGAGAAGAATCGGCGTGCCGTCGGCGCCGAACAGCGCCCAGAGGTCGAGACCTGGATTGAGGTTCGGGGCTTCGGGAAAAACACGCGACACGTCTTCTGAACGCATCTTGCGGATATAGCCGAGCTTTCCAGCGCCGAGATGCGCGAACTCGCTACGTGTCAAGCGATCCAGTGTGGGTCTTGCGGCCATTCTATTGCCTCCTTCATGCTTCGGAAGACGCGGGGCCAATCCCGTCCAACCATCATTCTGAAACAGAGATGTTAATTTTTCGCACAAGCTTTTCGGGTTCCGGACGAATGAGGTCGACGGAGAGCAGTCCGTTCTTGAGGCTAGCGCCGATGACCTGCATTCCGTCGGCCAGCATGAAGCAGCGCTGAAACTGCCGCGAGGCGATGCCGCGATAAAGAAACTCGCGCTCACCCTGCTCGGCCTGGCGGCCGCGGATGATCAGCTGGTTCTCTTCGGTGGTCACATCGAGATCGTCCTCGCCGAACCCGGCCACGGCCAGCGTGATCCGCAGGCGTTCGGGCTCGCCGGCGGCGGCGTTGGCCTTCAGACGTTCGATATTGTACGGGGGATAGCCGTCATTGTTCTTGGCGAGACGTTCGAGCGTCTTTTCCATGGCGTCGAAGCCCAGAAGAAGCGGGCTGGCGAAAGGGGCAATACGCGTGTTCATTCCGTTCATGTCCTTGGCTGCAAGCGACAATCGCCGGGCCTCGTTCAAGCGTCCGGCAAGACGACATATGGTGACTTGCGGATGGACTTGCAAGACGCTTGCGCTTGCGGCGGCAGCAGGCAATAGTCGCCGCGAAATCAATAAGAAGAGGACCGGCGCCGACATGGCCAATCCGCGAAAGATCATCATCGACACCGACCCTGGCCAGGACGACGCGGCCGCCATCATGCTCGCTTTGGGCTCTCCCGAGGAGATCGACCTGCTCGGCGTCACCACGGTGGCCGGCAATGTGCCGCTGTCGCGCACGCAGACCAACGCCCGCATCGTCTGCGAATTTTCCGGCCGCACGGACGTGAAGGTCTTCGCAGGCTGCGACCGGCCGCTCAAGCGCCCGCCGGTGACCGCGGAATATGTGCATGGCCCGACCGGCCTCGACGGCCCGGAGCTTTTCGAGCCGACCATGCCGCTGCAGGCGGTGAACGGCGTCGATTTCATCATCGACACGCTGAGGACGCATGAGGCGGGGACGGTCACGCTCTGCACGCTCGGGCCGATGACCAATGTCGCCACCGCCTTCCAGCGCGCGCCCGACATCGTCGCCAGGGTCAAGGAAGTGGTGATGATGGGCGGCGCTTATTTCGAAGTCGGCAACATCACCCCGTCCGCCGAATTCAACATCTATGTCGACCCCGAAGCCGCCAGCATTGTTCTCAAGTCGGGCGCTCCCGTCACCATGATGCCGCTCGACCTGACGCACAAGGTGCTGACGCTCAAAGCCCGCGTCGAAAAGATCCGCGCGCTCGGCAACCGCGCCGGTGTGGCGCTCGCCGAAATGCTCGATTTTTTCGAGCGTTTCGATGTCGAGAAATACGGCTCCGACGGCGGCCCGCTGCATGATCCCACCGTGATCGCCTATCTCATCAAGCCGGAGATCTTTTCCGGTCGTCATTGCAATGTCGAAATCGAGCTCGACTCGGAGCTAACTGTGGGCATGACCGTCATCGACTGGTGGCGCGTCACCAAGCGCGAGAAGAACGCGATGGTGATGAAGGACATCGACGCCCAGGCGTTTTTCGACCTGCTGACAGAGCGGGTGGGACGTCTCTGATTGCATCAATAGGTCAGTCAAAGCGGTCTCAGGAAACTGGGGCCGTTTTTTATGCCAACAAACCAAAAGGGAGCGGCCCGAGAGCCGCTCCCCAATTCTGACCGGTGGATCAGAGTGATAGGCTATTGGCCTATCACATCATGTCCATGCCGCATGTTCAGCGCGCTTGACGCGCTGAACCATCTTTGTTGATGGGCGGCTTTATGGACCTGTGTGATAGGCTGTCGCCTATCACATCATGTCCATGCCGCCCATGCCGCCCATGCCGCCCGGCATGCCGCCGGCAGATTCCTTCTTCGGAAGTTCGGCGATCATGGCTTCGGTGGTGATCAGCAGCGAAGCAACCGAAGCTGCGTTCTGCAGAGCGGTGCGGACAACCTTGACCGGGTCCACGATACCCATGGAGATCATGTCGCCGAATTCGCCCGTCTGAGCGTTGTAGCCAAAGTTGTCGTTGTCCTTTTCGAGGATCTTGCCGACGATGATGGAAGCTTCGTCGCCAGCGTTGTCAGCGATCTGGCGAACCAGCGACTGCAGCGCGCGGCGAACGATGTTGATGCCGGCTTCCTGGTCGTCGTTGACGCCCTTGACGGTGATCTTCGTGGACGAACGCAGCAGTGCGGTGCCACCGCCGGGGACGATGCCTTCCTGAACGGCAGCGCGGGTCGCGTTGAGCGCGTCGTCGATGCGGTCCTTGCGTTCCTTGACTTCGATTTCCGTGGAGCCGCCGACGCGGATCACGGCAACGCCGCCAGCGAGCTTGGCAAGACGTTCCTGCAGCTTTTCGCGGTCGTAGTCAGAGGTAGTTTCTTCGATCTGGGCCTTGATCTGGGCGACGCGGCCTTCGATGTCGGACTTGGCGCCGGCGCCGTCGACGATCGTGGTGTTTTCCTTGGAGATCGAAACCTTCTTGGAACGGCCCAGCATGTCGAGGGTGACGTTTTCGAGCTTGATGCCGAGGTCTTCGGAGATCACGGTGCCGCCCGTCAGGATGGCGATGTCTTCGAGCATGGCCTTGCGGCGATCGCCGAAGCCCGGAGCCTTGACGGCAGCGATCTTGAGGCCGCCGCGGAGCTTGTTGACGACGAGCGTTGCGAGAGCTTCGCCTTCGACGTCTTCAGCGATGATGAGGAGCGGCTTGCCGGTCTGAACGACGGCTTCGAGCACCGGCAGCATGGCCTGGAGGTTCGAGAGCTTCTTCTCGTGCAGAAGGATGAACGCGTCGTCGAGGTCGGCGACCATCTTTTCGGCGTTGGTCACGAAGTAGGGCGAGAGGTAGCCGCGGTCGAACTGCATGCCTTCGACGACTTCGAGTTCGGTTTCGGCGGTCTTGGCTTCTTCAACCGTGATGACGCCTTCATTGCCGACCTTCTGCATGGCTTCGGCGATATCAGCGCCGACCTGCTTGTCGCCGTTGGCGGAGATCGTGCCAACCTGAGCGACTTCTTCAGACGTCGAGATCTTCTTGGCCTTGGCCTGGAGGTCCTTGACGACTTCCGACACGGCGAGATCGATGCCGCGCTTCAGGTCCATCGGGTTCATGCCGGCGGCAACGGCCTTGGCGCCTTCGCGAACGATGGCCTGGGCCAGAACGGTTGCGGTGGTCGTGCCGTCGCCAGCGATATCGTTGGTCTTGGACGCGACTTCGCGAACCATCTGTGCGCCCATGTTCTCGAACTTGTCTTCAAGTTCGATTTCCTTGGCGACCGAGACGCCGTCCTTGGTGATGCGCGGAGCGCCGAAGGACTTGTCGATGATGACGTTGCGACCCTTCGGGCCGAGGGTGACCTTCACCGCATCGGCGAGGATGTCGACGCCGCGCAGCATCTTTTCGCGCGCAGTACGGCCAAACTTGATTTCTTTAGCAGCCATTTTGGAAAACTCCCGGGCTCATTGCCCATTGGTTTGCTTGGAATTTGACGAAACCGGCAATCAGCCGATGATGCCCATGATGTCGGATTCCTTCATGATCAGAAGGTCTTCGCCATCGAGCTTGACTTCGGTGCCCGACCACTTGCCGAACAGAACGCGGTCGCCGGCCTTGACGTCGAGAGCAACGAGATTGCCCTTGTCATCGCGCACGCCGGAGCCGACGGCGACGATTTCGCCTTCCTGCGGCTTTTCCTTGGCGGTGTCCGGGATGATGATGCCGCCCTTGGTCTTTTCTTCGGATGCAACGCGACGAACCACGACGCGGTCGTGAAGCGGGCGGAAATTGGTGCTTGCCATTGTCTGTTTCCTCGATCAAATGACATTACCGGGTCAGGCCCGGGGGAAAGGTTGTTAGCACTCCCTCCTATGGAGTGCTAGCGGCACTGGATTTAGGGTCGAGGCGTCCGAGAGTCAAGGATCGGCCGCACGAAAAAAATTTCAATAAGGTAAACGCGGGACCCGAATGAGCGATTTGGAACAGCTCTCCATCCGCCCCCCTCATCCGAGCTTCGGCGACGCCGCCCGCGTCTGGGCGAAGATCGGCGTCCTCAGTTTCGGCGGCCCTGCCGGGCAGATCGCGCTGATGCACAAGGAACTCGTCGAAGACAGGCGATGGATCTCGGAGAGCCGCTTCCTGCACGCGCTCAATTTCTGCATGCTGCTGCCGGGCCCCGAGGCCCAACAGCTCGCCACCTATATCGGCTGGCTGCTGCATGGCTGGCGCGGTGGGCTGATCGCGGGCCTGCTCTTCATCCTGCCCGGATTTTTCGTAATCCTCGGCCTCTCCGCTATCTACGCTATCTGGGGCCAGACCGGCCTGCTCGACAGCGCCTTCATGGGCTTGAAGGCAGCTGTGCTGGTGATCGTGATCGAAGCTCTGATCCGCGTCGGCAAGCGCTCGCTCAAGAACAACGCCATGCGCGCAATCGCGCTTTCGGCCTTCATTGCCCTGTTCGCCTTCGCCGCACCCTTTCCGCTGGTGATCCTGGCGGCGGCGCTGATCGGATATGCCGGCTTTCGCTTCGCGCCCGAACTGTTCACCAGCGGCGCACATCATACAGCGTCGAGAGACCGTCCGGCTGTCATCGACGCGGATCATCCGGGCCGTCCGGCAAGCTGGCGCGGTTCGATCGCGGCGGCGGTCGTCTGGTCGGCGCTGTGGGCTGCGCCATTCGCGCTTCTCGTCGCCTACGGCCTCGGCTCCAGCGTCTATCTCGACATCAGCCTGTTCTTCTCGCAGATGGCTGTCGTCACCTTTGGCGGCGCCTATGCCGTGCTCTCCTATGTCGCGCAGCAGGCGGTCGATCATTATCATTGGCTGAAGCCGGGCGAGATGCTCGACGGTCTCGGTCTTGCGGAAACCACGCCGGGGCCTCTGGTCCTGGTGCTGAGCTTCGTCGGCTTTATCGCCGGTTTTCGCGCGCCCGGCGATATGTCGCCGCTTTTCGGCGGCGCGCTCGGGGCGCTGCTCACCACCTGGGTCACGTTCACGCCATGCTTCCTCTGGATCTTTCTCGGCGCGCCCTGGATCGAGAAGCTGCGCTCCAACCAGGCCCTGTCGGGCGCGCTGGCGGCGATTTCGGCGGCCGTCACCGGCGTCATCTTCAACCTCGCGCTCTGGTTCGGGACTCATGTTCTTTTCGCCCGGCACGTCAAGTTCGAGGAAGGCCCCTTCCGAATGAGCCTTCCCGAACCGGCGTCGGTCGATATCGTTCAGCTTGCGCTGACGGCGCTGGCGGCGATCGCGCTCTTCCGGCTGAAGCTCGGCGTGTTCAAGACGCTGGCGCTGCTGGCCGGGGCCGGTTTGCTGGCCGGGCAAGCGACCTGACGAAGCGGCGTCGAACAGACTTGCCAATTTCGCCATCCCTGTCATAACCCGTGGCATGACAGACAAACGCGCCCTGCCTTCGAAAGCCGACTTCGCCCATGTGACGGAATGGGTGTTCGATCTCGACAACACGCTCTATCCACATCACGTCGATCTGTTCGCGCAGATCGACCGTAACATGACCGCGTTCGTGGCTGAGTTGCTCGGGCTCGAGGTGGACGAGGCGCGCAAGCTGCAGAAGCTCTATTATCACGAACATGGCACCACGCTGCGCGGGCTGATGCATCACCACGGCCTCGAGCCATCAGCCTTTCTGGAAGCGGCCCATCGCATCGATTATTCGGGTCTCGCGGTCGACGAAGGGCTGAGCGAGGCGATCAAGGCGCTGCCCGGACGCAAGTTCATTCTCACCAACGGCACGGTCAAACATGCCGAGGAAGCCGCACGCGCACTCGGCATACTCCACCACTTCGAGGATATATTCGACATCGTCGCGGCGGACTACGTGCCGAAGCCGGCGGGCTCGACCTACGACAAATTCGCGAGCCTGCACCGGGTGGAAACGCGCCAAGCCGCGATGTTCGAGGATCTGCCTCGCAATCTCCAGATCCCGCGCGCTCTCGGCATGAAGACGGTTCTGATCGTCCCCCTCAACAAGGACCATCACCTCGAACGCTGGGAAATCCCCGACGAGCGTGATCCCGCGATCGATTTCATCACCGACAATCTCGCCGATTTCCTGCGCGCCGTCGTGTGAACAACTTGCTGAACGGGTCATTCAGGCCCCGTTCAGCGCCCTTCCTCTATTCATGAGGTCAACGTCGCGATCGGATCTGTCCAGCGCGACGATGACAAGGCCGGTTCCTCCCCCGCCCGGCCGCGACCAGAGAAAGGTTGATATCATGAACGCCAAGACACTTATCGCCTCCACCCTCGCGCTTGCCGTCGCTGCCACCAGCGGCGCCGCTTTTGCAGCCACGACGCCCTCCACGACCGCAAAGGATCCCGCCAAACGCGAGCAGCGCGTCGCCTATATGATCAAGCGCCTCGACACCAACAAGGATGGCAAGGTTTCCAAGCAAGAAATGGAAGCAGCCATGAACACTACCCTTTCGGTGGTGGACGCCAACAAGGACGGCTTCCTGTCCAAACAAGAAGTCGAAGCCGGCAAGGACGCTTTAAAGGCCTATCGCCAGAAGGTTAAGGCCGAGCCCAATGCCAACCTCGCCGCACCCGCGCGACTGCCGAATGGCGTGATCAAGCATTTCGACAAGATCGACGCCAACAAGGACGGCAAGCTGTCCAAGGAAGAACTGGACCGGGTCGCCGACCGCATGTTCCAGCGCCGCGACGCCAACAAGGACGGCTTCATCACCGCTCAGGAATTCCTGGCGACCAAGGCCAAGAAGCAGGGCTGACCTGCTCCAAGCCGATGGCATCACGGCGTCTCCGTCAGGAGGCGCCGTTTTCCTTTTCATAGAAGCGCTTGATGATGGCGCAGGCCTCGTCGGCGGTGTTGACGAAGCTTATGAGGTCGACATCCTCGGGCGCGATCGTGCCAAATTCCGCGAGCGCGTCAAAATCTACGACCCTCCGCCAGAACTGTTCGCCGAACAGGATCAACGGCACTTTCGCCATGCGGCCAGTCTGCATCAATGTGATCGTTTCGAACAATTCGTCCAACGTGCCGAAGCCGCCGGGGAAGACGGTGATCGCCTTGGCCCGCATCAGGAAATGCATCTTGCGGATGGCGAAATAATGGAAATTGAAGCTAAGTTCCGGCGTGACATAGGGGTTCGGCGCCTGTTCGTGCGGCAGCACCACGTTGAGCCCGATCGAAGGCGCGCCGACATCGGCGGCGCCGCGATTGCCCGCTTCCATCACGCCGGGACCGCCGCCCGTCACCACCACATATTCCTTGTAGTCATGTCCCGCCGACCATTCCGAGCACAGGCGGGCGAATTTGCGGGCTTCGTCATAAAAGACGGACGCCGCTTCGAGATTGGCTTTCTGGCCGGCGTTCTTGGCAGCCCAGGCCGGTTGGCCGGGAGCGGGAATGCGCGCGCCGCCGAACATCACCACGGTCGAGCGGATGCCGTATTCGGTAAGCAGCATTTCGACTTTCAGCAATTCGAGTTGCAGCCGCACCGGGCGCAACTCCTCTCGGCAGAGAAAATCATTGTCCGCGAAAGCTAGGCGATAGGCTGGCGACAGGGATTGCGGGGTTCCCGGAATGCGCTCGGCGCGCTTGAGGTCGCTGCGGCTACTGCGCAGGGGATCCCACACGCCGTCCTTGCGCCTGAGTTCGTCGGTTTTCCCCTTTGCCATGCTTATTTCCATCCGCTATAGAGCCGCAACCGGCCCAGTTTTTCGTTATTCTGGCAGGATAATCCTTCAAAGCTTAAGGAATTCCCATGACCGTCCATGACCTCGCCTCGCTCGAAAAGACCATCGACGCCGCCTTCGACAATCGCGATTCCGTTTCGACTTCGACCAGAGGCGAGATCCGCGACGCCGTCGAAACCGCGCTGAACCTGCTCGACGCCGGGAAAGTGCGCGTCGCGACCCGCGGCGAGGACGGCGCATGGACCGTGCATCAATGGCTGAAGAAGGCGGTTCTGCTCTCCTTCCGACTCAACGCCATGGAAATCATCAAGGGCGGTCCAGGCGATTCCACCTGGTGGGACAAGGTGCCGTCCAAGTTCGACGGCTGGAGCGCCAACGAATTCGAGAAGGCCGGGTTCCGCGCCGTGCCGAACGCCGTCGTCCGCCGTTCGGCCTATATCGCCCCCAACGCCATCCTGATGCCGTCTTTCGTCAATCTCGGCGCCTATGTCGGTGAAGGCACGATGGTCGACACCTGGGCCACCGTCGGCTCCTGCGCCCAGATCGGCAAGCATGTGCATCTGTCGGGCGGCGTCGGCATCGGCGGCGTGCTGGAGCCGATGCAGGCCGGCCCGACCATCATCGAAGACAATTGCTTCATCGGCGCCCGCTCTGAAGTCGTCGAAGGCTGCATCGTGCGCGAAGGCTCGGTGCTCGGCATGGGCGTGTTCATCGGCAAGTCGACCAAGATCGTCGATCGCGCCACCGGCGAAGTCACCTATGGCGAAGTGCCGCCCTACTCCGTCGTCGTCGCCGGCTCGATGGGCAGCGGCAACTTGATGCCGAACGGCGTTGTTGCTCCGAACCTCTATTGCGCCGTCATCGTCAAGCGCGTCGACGCGCAGACCCGCTCCAAGACCGGCATCAACGAGTTGCTGCGCGACTGAGGCGATTCGTATGCGAGAGATCAAGGCGCTTCCGGGCGCCTTTTTACGGGCTGCGAACGATAGTTTCGGGCGTAATGCAGTTTATGCCGAGTTGCTCGAAATCTCTCAGATTTCTGCTGAGAACGACGAGACGATGATGTCTTGCCGTTGCGGCGATGAGCACATCAGCGAACTGAGGATTGTGACCGTCAGCGATCACAGCGCCCTCCAAACGTCCTGCGTCAAGGGCGACCACAAGATCGATTGGAAGAATACTTTCCCGGTATAAAGCGACCAAGTTCTCAAGCCAGCGCCACAATTTTTCGGCACGCGCCGGATCGCCTCTCTTGGACTTCGAGAGCTTTTCTGCGCCTTTAGCAATTTCCTGAATCGTCACGGCAGAAATGTAGACGCGGCCCTCAGACCATTCCGCTTTCAGCCAATCCAGGATAGCGCGGTCCAATCCCTGGCGGCCGGGATAAAACTCGGACACGATGTTGGTGTCGAGCAGCCACCCGTTCACAGATCACTCTTTCGACCACGCGATGGGTTGCGCTCAAACAACTCCGACTCGGCGCCAGGAAACGTGGCCAGAAAGTCGATGAGGTTTTGTCGCGGCGAATTGTTGGGCGCAACGCCCTTCAAAGCCTCGAGAGGCACGAGCGCGGCCACCGGCTCCCCGCTACGGGAAATCGTCACGATCTCGCCGTCTCTCACCTCGTCGATCAGGTCCGAAAGATCTGCTTGCACTTCGGCGATCGTAACTGTGCGCATAGGGATTTCCTCGATCAGAGAGACCAGAATGCGGGGCGTGCGTTTGCGTGTCAATTCACTTGCGCTTTTCCCCGTGACAGAGCCGCAATCATCGGCTAACGCTGGACCATCATGCCTGTCACCGATCCGATTGATAATCTTCAAAAGCTCATTCGCTGCCCCTCCGTGACGCCCGACGAGGGCGGCGCGCTGAGGCTTATCGAGTCTCTGCTGACGCCGCTGGGCTTCAATGTCGAGCGCATGACGATGAGCGAGGCCGGAACGCCCGATATCGACAATCTCTATGCGCGATTGGGCGAGACCGGCCCGCATTTGATGTTCGCCGGCCACACCGACGTGGTGCCGGTGGGTGACGAAGCCGCCTGGAGCCATCCGCCCTTCGGCGCTGAAATCCATGACGGCGTTATGTTCGGCCGTGGCGCTGTCGACATGAAGGGCGGCGTCGCCTGTTTTGCGGCTGCCGTCGCCCGGCATATCGAAAAGCACGGCCGTCCCCAGGGATCGATCTCCTTCCTGATCACCGGCGACGAGGAAGGTCCCGCGGTCAACGGCACGGTGAAATTGCTGGAATGGGCGCATGCCCGCGGCGAGCGTTGGGACGCATGCCTGGTGGGCGAACCCACCAATCCGGACAATCTCGGCGACATGATCAAGATCGGCCGCCGCGGCTCGGTCTCCGGCTCGGTCACGGTGCATGGCGTGCAGGGCCATGTCGCCTATCCGCATCTGGCGGAAAATCCGGTTCGCGCCGCCCTCGCCATGGCGACGGAACTGATGGAGGCGCCCTTCGATCACGGCACCGATGATTTCCAGCCGTCCAACATGGAAGTGACGACGATCGACGCCGGCAACAAGGCGACCAACGTCATTCCCGCCAAAGTGAGCTTCGCCTTCAACATACGCTTCAACGACGCCTGGACGGCCGACACGGTCAAGTCCGAAATTATTCGGCGCCTGGATCAGGGCGCGGCATCCTCGGCGCTGCGGCCGGGCCGCGAGCCGGCGCGCTACGATCTCGTCTGGGCCGAGCGGCCGAGCCATGTGTTCCTCACCCGCGACGAACGACTGATCGGCACGCTGTCGCGCGCGATCGAGCGGCATACGGGCGCCACGCCGAAGCTTTCCACGACGGGCGGCACCTCCGACGCGCGCTTCATCAAGGATTACTGCCCGGTGGTCGAGTTCGGCCTGGTCGGCCAGACCATGCATATGGTCGACGAGCGCGTGAGCGTGTCGGAACTCGAAGCGCTGACGCGGATCTATGAGACGTTCATCGCCGACTGGTTCAGAGATGCCGGGGCGTGAGGAGCTCTTCTATTATCTGAATGGCCTGTGGCTGCTGATCCGCGGCCGCAGCGAGGGCTTTCAGTGGCTCGATCTGAGTGACCGCGGTTTCTGGCGGTCATGGTGGGCGATCGTCTATTGCCTGCCGCCCATTCTCCTCGATCTCTGGGGAACACGGGCCGTCTATCTCCAGGGCATGCCGGAGAACACCCATCTCGGCAACGGCTTCTGGTCGGGCCTGCTGTTTCTCGACCTTCTGTCCTGGACCGCGCCTTACGCTATCCTCTTCGCCGCGATGAGCGCCGGCGGTTATGCTTCGCGCTTCCGACCCGCCGTCATTCTGCTCAATTGGCTGGGCGTGCCGGTGCAATGGATGTTGATGGGCATATCCGCATCAATGGTCGTCGCGCCTGAGAATATCGACGTGCAGGCGTCGATCGCGCTCGTGCTCTACCTCGTCTCCGGCTATGCGCATGTGATGGTGATGCTGCAACTGATGGAGCGCAAGGCGCTTCCGGCCACGGCCTTCGTGATCGCCATCGCAGCAGGTTCGATGCTCACCCAATATTATGCGATCGACGCGCTCGGCCTATCCTTCGGTTGACTCGTCATCATCCAGCGTCAGAAGCGTAGACAGGTCGCCGTAGTCGACCTGCATGAAGAACAGTCCGTGCGGCGGAGCCACGGGTCCACAGCGGGCGCGATCCCGTGCGAGCAGCGCCTCGCGGATGTCGAGCGCGCTCCATTTTTCTTCGCCCACCATTTTCAGCGTGCCAGCGAAGGAGCGGATCTGATTGTGCAGGAAGCTCTGCGCCGAGGCGCGGATCTCGACATAATGGCCATTGCGCGTGACATCGACCCGCTCGATCGTCCGGCGCGGGTTCTTCGCCTGACAATGCGAGGAGCGGAAGGTGGTGAAATCGTGATGGCCGACGAATTCCTGCGCCGCCTCATGCATGCGCTCCGCATCGAGCGGCTTTTTCACATGCCAGGCGCGTTCTGCGTCAATGGCCGAGGGCGCCATGCGGTTGATGATGCGATAGAGATAATGGCGCTTGGTGGCCGAAAAGCGCGCGTCGAATGTGTCGGGAACAAGTTCCGCCGAGAGGATGGCGACCCGCTCCTCCGCCATGGCGAGATGGGCGTTGACGGCATTGGCCACCGTCGCCGCCTTCCACTCGCGGCTGAGATCGACATGGCAGACCTGGCCGAAGGCGTGAACGCCTGAATCGGTGCGGCCGGCGGCGCGTAGCGACACCTCTTCGCCGGTCATCGCGAAGATGGCCTTTTCGATCGCGCCCTGCACCGATTTGCCATTGTCCTGGCGCTGCCAGCCGACATAGGGCACGCCGTCATATTCGACGATCATCTTGTAGCGCGGCATCAGCCGATCCTCGCGCCGGCCGGGACGGAAAGTCCGCGCAAGAAGTCGGGCGCATCGAGCGGCTTGCCGCCAGCCTTTTGCAGCTTCAAGAGACGCACCGCCCCATCGCCGCAGGCGATGGTCAGCCGGTCGTCGAGCACGGTCCCCGGCTCCCCTGCTCCTGAAGCGCGCTCCGAGCGCAGCACTTTGACGCGTTCGATTTTGCCGCCGAACTCCGCCTCGAACCAGGCGCCGGGAAAGGGCGCGAGGCCGCGAATGTGATTGTTGACGTCGCTCGCCGGCTTGGAGAAGTCGATGCGCGTCTCGTCCTTGCTGATCTTGGCGGCGTAGAGAACGCCATCTTCCAGCTGTGGCGTCAGCGTCAGCGTTCCCGCCTCGAGCGCGGCCATGGCTTCGACCATCAGCGCCGCGCCCATCTCCGACAGCGCGTCATGCAATTCGCCTGCAGTCATGGCGTCGGGAATGGCGATCTCGCGGGTCATCGCCACCGGTCCGGTGTCGAGCCCCTTGTCCATCTTCATCACCATCATGCCGGTCTTTTCGTCGCCGGCCATGATCGCGCGCTGAATGGGCGCGGCGCCGCGCCAGCGCGGCAGAAGCGAGGCATGGCCGTTATAGCAGCCGAGCCGGGTTCCCTCGAGGATCGACACAGGCAGCAGTAATCCATAGGCGACGACGACGGCGACATCTGCGCCGAGCGCCCTGAACGCCTCGACATCCTCGGTCGCCTTGAAGTTCACCGGCGTGCGCACTGGGATGCCCAGTTCCTTGGCCGCCTTATGGACCGGAGACGGCGTCAGTTCGAGCCCGCGACGGCCGGCAGGCCGGGGCGGCTGGGAATAGACGGCGACGATCTCGTGACCGGCGGCGTGCAGCGCTTTGAGGATGGGCGCGGAAAAATCGGGCGTTCCCATGATAATGATTCTGAGCGGCATGGCGGATCTCCGGCTGATCGCCCCTTCAAGCCTCTTGAGAGCAGAAGATCAAGCCCCTCGGCTTGCGACCGCGCGTCGCCAGTCGGTCGGGCTCTGGCCCGACACACGCAGAAATTCGCGATTGAAATTGGATTTGGTCATGAAACCGGCTTCGAGCGCGATCTGCACCACGCTGTCCTGCGTCTCTCTCAAGAGACGTTGGGCCTCGCGAACGCGATACTCATTGACATATTGCGAGACAGACACGCCGTGGCAGCGGTTGACGGCGCGCGACACCGCCCGGGTGGTCTTGCCGAGTTTGCGCGCGAGCCTGACGAGGTTCAGCTCCATATCGCGATAGAGGCCGTTCTTCTCCATCAGCGCGTCGAGCGCACGTGCGATGGCCCGGTCTTCCTCCGTGGCCTCCTGGCTCGACGGAGGAAGATCCTCGGCCTCATCCGGCTCGCCAGCGCGCTCTGCCGCATTGCCATCCGACCGTGCGGGATCGACGAGCGCTGCCGCCGCAGACAGGATTACCAGACTGACGGTGGTTCCAAACGACACGATCGCGCCGGAATATCGTCCCGCAGACAAGGCAAGGTCGAGGCTGATCAGCATGTCCGACACGGCCGAGGCAATCAGCGTCGCCCCGGTGATCTGCAGCGCCCGATAAGAGGTGACGACGCCATCGAGGCGCGACGAGATTAGCCGATCGGGCCCTCCTCGGCTCATCGAAAGCAGCAAGCCGCCATAGAAGACGAAATCAACAATGATCACTGCGCCAACCCAATCACGGCGAAACAAAAGCAATGCCGTAACGACGACCGGCCAGAGGGCATGCGGCCAATCCGCGAGACCCGGTCGCGTCGCGCCGCCTGTCAATCCGCGAAAAGCCAGGAAAGCGGCAGGCGGCAATAGGCTCGCCATCGCCGCCATGAAGGGCTGCAGCACCGTAGCCCCATAGCCCCAGCGCGCGCCGACCAGAATGGACTGGAAGGCAAACAGCATCATCAACGCGACGAAGGCGAATGCGTCATCGCCACGTTCGCGCGCGGTCCGCGCATAGCGAACCGCAAAGACCGCCAGGAACAAGGCGACGACAAAGGGAAGCGGCAGCAGAATCATCGGCGGTCCATCGGCAGATACAGAGGTGTGCGATGGTTCTGTCCTTTATCGCGATCCTGCGCGACCTCAAACGCGTTTCAGGTCGCCGCCTTCGCCCGCATCGTCATTCTGGCCTCCGTCATTCACACCCAAAGGAGGCGCAACATGCGCAAGAAGACGATCTTTCTCGGACTGGCCGCGAGCTTTGCGGCGATCATCGCCCTCGACGCCGCCCTATCGGTCTGGACGTCGGAAGCCCGCGCATCAGATCCCGTCGATCTCGCAGCAGTCAACCGGATCGAGGTGCGGGGGGCCGCCAGCCGCATATCGGTGAACACCGACGGCGCCGCGCCTTTCGAAGCCCGGCTCATTGGGACCCGAAGCGGCTGGGGCGCGCTCTGGCGCTCGAGCTGGTTCGACGACGGCTGCGCCATGACAGGCTCCATGCGCGTCGAACGCGGTTCGCTGATCGTCGACACCGGCGATGCGCCCTATGATTTCGATTGGGACGATTGCCGGCTGGAACTCAAGGCCAATCTGCGACCGGACGCCGCAGTGCTGATCGAACAGCGCGCCTCGGCTATCAAGCTCGCCGGCGACTTCTCGGTGCTGGAGATCAAGTCGGATGCCGGAGATGTCGATGTCGAAGGGCATGCCGATGCGATTTCGCTGACCGGCGCGGCGCTCCGCGCCCGGATCGCCTTCGACGAAGTGCGCAAATCCGAGACGATCCGGCTGATGGGAAAAATGATGGATGCGACGCTGATCTTCCCGGCCGGTTCGTTCATCAGCTACGCGGTCGAGTCGATCGCATCCTATATCGACAGCGCGCTGCCCAACACGCCGGGCGCGAAACCGGAGATCCTGATCCGCGGGGACATGGTCAGGACCACGATCCGCGAGCAGTGATCAGGCGCGGAGCTTGGCGGCCTTGGTGAATTTCTTGATGACCATCTCGCGTTTCAGGCGCGAGATATGGTCGATGAAGAGCACGCCGTTCAGGTGGTCGATCTCATGCTGCAGGCAGGTCGCCAGGAGGCCGTCCGCCTCGATTTCCTGCGCCTTGCCGTCGAGGTCCACGTAGCGAACGCGGATGGTCGCCGGACGTTCGACCTCGGCGTAATAATCCGGAATAGACAGGCAACCTTCTTCATAGGTCGATCTGGCGTCGCTCGACGACAGGATCTCCGGATTGATGAAGACCTGCGGCTTCTTCTCTTCGCCCTCTTTGTGGAGGTCGATCACGACGACGCGCTTGGGCACGCCGATCTGGATCGCCGCGAGGCCGATGCCGGGGGCGTCATACATGGTTTCCAGCATGTCGCCGGCAAGGCTTTGCACCTCCGGCGTCACGTCTTCGAGCAGAGCCGAAGTCTGGCGGAGGATCGGGTCGGGCAGAATGATGAGCGGCTTGATCGTCATTTTGCCTCCATAATACAGCCGCCCGGCTTGCGCAACAGCGCCGGGGGCGTCATGGCCGCCGGCGCTGTTGGAAATCTGAAATCAGGCCGCCTGCCGCACGCCCGCCGAAGCCCGCCGCGCGCTCCAGGTCGGTTCGCCTGTCTTGAATTCATCGAGCACGCCGTTCAGCCGTTCCACTTCGGCAGCCAAAGTGCGAACTTCGCCGGAGCTCTTCTCGACCATGCCGGCATTCTGCTGGGTGATCGTATCGAGGCTGCTGATCGCGGCGGACACCTCCTTCAGCCCGGATGACTGCTCATCGGCCGCCGATGCGATATCGGAGATGATTTTCGTCAATTCGACGATCCGCGAGGTGATGTCGCCGAGCGACTCGCCGGAGCGATTGACCAGGGCGACGCCCGTCTGCACCTGGTTGGAGCTTTCGGCGATGATGCCCTTGATCTCCTTGGCGGCATTGGCCGAGCGCTGGGCGAGTTCGCGCACTTCCTGGGCGACGACGGCGAACCCGCGACCCGCCTCCCCCGCCCGCGCCGCCTCGACCCCGGCATTCAGCGCCAGCAGATTGGTCTGGAAAGCGATTTCGTCGATGACGGTGATGATCTTGGAGATTTCCGTCGAAGATTTCTCGAGCGCGCTCATGGCGGCCACGGCTTCCAGCACCGTCGCCCCCGAGGTCTTGACCACGCCGAGCGTTTCCTTCGCGACGGCGGAGGCGTTGCGGGCGCCGCTGGCGGTCGAGGTGACGTTTTCCGACAGCTCATGCAGGGCCGCCGAACTCTGCTCGATGCTGGCGGCCTGTTGTTCGGTGCGACCTGACAGGTCATTGGTCGCCTTGGCGATCTCCTGCGCGCCGTCGAGGATCTGCTGGGCGGCGACGCGGACATTTTCCATGGAGTGCCGAAGCGCTTCCACGGCATTGTTGTAATTGTTGGCCATGGCGCCGAATTTCTCCGGCATGTCATGGCCAAAACGGGCCTGGAGGTCTCCAGCCGAGAGCATCTCCAGCATGTGGCCGAGCTTGCGCAGCGCGTCGGACTGTTCAGCCTCGGCGATGGCTCTCTCCCGTTCTGCGCGTTCGCGCTGCGCCGCGAGTTCATCGAGATAGACGCTGATGGCGTAATCCATGTCGAGCAACGCCGCCTTGACGATCAGCGAAATGTCGTCCGCAACCGACTTGTCCTTCGATTTGAAGAAGCCGCCCTGTTTCCGCGCCACCACGCCGTGGATCAACTGCTCGAGAACCAGCGCGTAACCGGCGATATAGAGCCGGGGCTCGAGACCGATGCGCGCATGCGCCTTGCCGATCGCAGTGACGCCGTTGACATAGGCTTCGTCCAATGCGCCGGAGGTGATGATGCCCCAATGCTTGGCCTGCGCGCTCTTCGCCCCGCTGATATGGGACTCGTTCTTGAAGAAGCGGGCTGTTTCCGGATTGGCGCGCACCTTGGCGTAAAACTTGTCGAGAGCCGGTCCGATCAGATCCGACACCACAGGAGCGAGCTTCTGCAACTCCTTCTGCGCTGCTCCGTCCACCCCCAGGAAATCCAGCCTCTGGCGAAGGGGGGTCGTTTGTTGCGTGGACGAAGTCATAGGCGGGCACTCCGGCGATGAGTTGTGTTTCATGAGGCCAATAACTTTAAAGAGTAGACCTCAATGGTTAATCACTTATTATCCAAAGCTTATTAGATTTCCTAAAATTAAACGAAATCACTACTAAGCTGCTGACTAACTACTGCTTCCGTTCAAACATTACCCGCAGCGGCGCAGACATTCTTGATCAAGATCAAGTACTGACCGTCACGCATTCGGAGCAGACCGCAAGTCTCATGTCTTGGTTTACAATCGCTTAAGCGCCGGCGGACACGCCGGGTGTTCCCGTTTTGATCTGGAAGGAACCTGCGAATCTGCTAGGATCGCGCGATGAACGCTTCCTTCACCGCCGCCGGCCCTGTGCTAGAAATCGGAACGATGTCCCTCACGCCGGAATTCGCCGTCGCGGCGCTGGCGGCTGTCGCCGTTGTCCTCGTCATCCTGTTTTTGCGGTCGAGGAGCCGCAGGCTGGAAGCCGAAGATCTCGCCGAGGCGCTGCAGGCCAAGGCGGAGGACGACGCCGTGAGGCTCAGTCAGATCCTCAAGGCGCAGACGGAAATGCAGGGACGCATCGCCGCCATGACGGAAATGTTCGGCGCGCGACAGGCCGAATTCAACCAGACCGTCAATCAGAGGCTGGACGGCATGACGCAGCGGATCGGGGCCACGATCAGCGAGCAGACGCGAACGACGCATGAAAATCTGCGCCGCCTGCAGGAGCGCCTTGCGGTCATCGATACTGCCCAGACCAATATCCAGACCCTGGCGCGCGATATCGTCTCGCTGCAATCGATCCTTTCCAACAAACAGACGCGCGGCGCATTCGGCCAGGGACGCATGGAAGCGATCATCGCGGATGCGCTTCCGCAGGGCGCCTATCGGTTTCAGGCGACCTTGTCGAACGGCTCAAGGCCCGATTGCCTGATCCGGATGCCGAACAATCAACCCTCGCTCGTCATCGACGCGAAATTTCCTCTGGAAGCCTGGAACGCGATGCGGGAGGGCAGCCCCGAACGCGTGAAGGCGGCGGCCCAGCAATTCCGCAGGGACATGGAGATCCATATCCGCGATATCGCCTCGAAATATCTGCTGCCGGGAGAGACGCAGGACACCGCCTTCATGTTCGTGCCCTCGGAGTCCATCTTCGCGGACTTGCACGAGAGATTTGAATCCGTAACCCAGACCGCCCATCGCAGCCGGGTTGTCATCGTGTCGCCCTCTCTGCTGCTTCTCTCCATCCAGTTGATCCAGTCCATGCTCAAGGACCAGCGCATGCGCGAACAGGCGCATGTGATCCAGGCGGAGGTCGTCCATCTGATGGAGGATCTCGGCCGGCTCGACGACCGGGTGAGAAAGCTCCAAGGACATTTCCTGGCCGCCCAGAAGGATGTCGACATGGTCATTGCCGCGACAGACAAGGTGTCGCGGCGCGGCCAGAAGATCGAGGCCATGGACTTCGAGGCCCAGGAACTTCCGGCGGAGACGCCGGCCCCGAAGGCGGCGGAGATCAAGACCGGCCTTCTCAAATTGAGGCTGGTTGACGAGGACTGACGGGCGGGCGACAAAGGGGCTGAAAAAAGAACAAGCCACCTGCGGGAAAAATCATGATCACTGTCCTCGGCTCCATCAATATGGACCTCATCGCCAATGTGCCGCGCCTGCCAAGGCCCGGCGAAACCGTGACCGGCGATCGCTTCACCACGGCCCCGGGCGGAAAGGGCGCGAATCAGGCGCTCGCGGCGCGGCGCGCAGGCGCGTCCGTCGCCATGGCGGGCGCGTGCGGCGAGGACGAATTCGCCGGCCCCGCACTCACCTATCTCCGTTACGATGGCGTGGATCTGACCCGCATCAAGAGCGCCGCCACCGCCACCGGCGTGGCGCTGATCTTCGTGGGCGGCGATGGCGAAAACGTCATTTCGATCATTGCCGGAGCCAATGGCACGGTCGGCGTCGAGGACGCCGAAGCCGCCGTCGCCGCGATGAAGCGCGGCGACATCCTGATGCTGCAGCTGGAAATTCCCGCAGCGACAATCGAAGCGGCGCTGAAGGCTGCGCGCGCCCGGGGCGTCCGCACCCTCCTCAACATCGCGCCCTTCACAGAGGATGCGCCGCGGCTTGCGGCCATGGCGGATTACGTGATCGCCAATGAAACCGAGTTCGAGCGGCTGGTCGGTCGGTCGGACCTTTCGTCGGCGGAGCGCAAGGAAGCGATGGAGACCCGTCATAAGGAATTCCAGCAGACGCTGATCGTCACTCTCGGAGCCGACGGCGTCGCCGCCATGCACAAGGGCGCGTATCTCACGGCGGCCGGCCTGGATATCGATCCCGTCGACACGGTCGGCGCGGGCGACACGTTCTGCGGCTACTTCGCCGCCGGGCTCGATGCAGGCCTCAATTTCGAATCATGCCTGCGACAGGCCGCAGTGGCGGGATCGCTCGCATGCACCAAGCCCGGAGCCCAGCCTTCCATTCCCTTCATCGGCGAGCTGCGCAACATTTGAGCATCAAAGCTAATTTTTCCGCATAAAGGCCGGGAGAAAATGACATTTCCGGCCACCTTTTGTCACGGATTTATGAAACTATATATCACAAAATCAATATTTAGCGATTTAGAAATATCTTAGTGGCGATCATGTCGGCATTTGTCGAAGACGGGGTCTGCTCACCTCGTCCCCTATCGAGGCTTGCCTGTCATGAAGTCCCTTGCGCCTAAATCACTCGCCATGAAGCTCCTGCTCGTGACTGGTGCTACCATCACCGCCCTCTTGATCGCCTCCAACTTCGTCCTGATCTCCCAAACCCGGGATCGCGTCCAATCGCTGATCCAGAACCAAGCCGAAACCGAGGCGATGTCCATCGCCTCGCTGATCGCCGGACAGACCGGTGAACTTGCGAGCGCCGCGCGCACCATGACGGGTGTGATCGGTCGCGCCCATCAGGAAAAGTCGCTGGACCGCAAGGGGGTGATCAATGTGCTGCGCGCCAATCTCGAGCAGCATCCGATGGCCTTCGGCAGCTGGTTCGCAGAGGAGGCCAAGGCGTTCGACGGCCGCAAGGACGAATTGAAGAACCAGAAGGAACTCGGGGCAAACGAGGACGGCGTCTTCACGCCCTATTGGTCGAAGGGCAAGACCGGCGAAGCCTTCTACTCCACCTTCCGCGCCGATTATGCGGCAGAATGGTATTCCGTCTCCGCCAAGACCCTGAAAGGCTCGATCACTAAGCCCTACCTCGCTGAAGGCACGGAAGTGCCGACCTCGATGAGCTCTATCTCCTTCCCGGTCATGTCAAACGGCAAGCTGATCGGCGTCGGCGGGGTTGATATCTCGCTGCGCATGCTCGCCGAATCCCTTTCCGCGTTGAAGCCGTTCGGCACCGGTCGGGTCATGCTCGTGTCTCAGGACGGAAAATGGCTGGTCGCGCCGGAATCCGATAAATTGATGAAGGCCTATGACGGCGCCTCGCCCGAAGTGGTGAAAGCGGCGATGCAATCGGGGACGCTGGCCGAGATCGACAATCTCGCCGGAACGGACGGCGAGACCTTCAACAGGCTCGTTTATCCCTTCGAACTGCCGGGTCTCGGCGTGAGCTGGGTGCTGCTGATCGACGTTCCGCAATCGGCGATGGCCGGTCCGGTGCGCGACCAGACGATCATGATGGTGGCGGGCGGCGTCGCCCTGCTGCTTGCCGTGCTCGGCGGCCTCTACTACGCGGTGCGCGCTTTCGTTCAGCAACCGATCCGCGGCATCATCGCTGACGTCGTCCGCCTCGAGAACGGCGACTATGCGCATACCGTCTCGGGCCAGCATCATTCGGATGAGACCGGCGACGTCGCCCGCGCGCTGGAAGGCTTCCGCCACAAGCTCGCGCGCTCGCAGGAGGTGGAACGCGAATCCGAAGCCCATCGCAAGGCCACCGAAAATGAACGCGCGAAGACGGAGTACGAAAGAAGCGAGAACGCCCGGGTGCAGAACCTCGTGGTGACGGAGGTCGGTAAGGCGCTCGAAAAACTGTCGAACGGCGATCTCACCTGCCGCATCGACGGAGCATTTCCGGGCGAATATCAAAGCCTGCGCGACAACTTCAACTCGGCTGTCGAAAGCCTCGAACAGACCGTGCAGATGGTCAATGCCGCAGTGGGCGCCATCAATGGCGGCACCACGGAAATCTCCAACAGCGCCAATGACCTGTCGCGCCGCACCGAGCAGCAGGCCGCACAGCTCGAGGAAACGGCCGCCGCGCTCAACGAATTGACCGAACAGGTGCAATCGAGCGCCGACAATGCCCGCAACGCCGCCAGCGCCGTGCAGAAGGCCTCGAACGACGCCGAGCATTCCGGAAAGATCGTCCAGAGCGCCATCCAGGCGATGCATGGCATCGAGCAGTCGTCCGGTCAGATTTCCAACATCATCGGCGTGATCGACGAAATCGCCTTCCAGACGAACCTGCTCGCATTGAATGCAGGCGTCGAAGCGGCCCGCGCCGGCGAAGCGGGCAAAGGCTTCGCCGTCGTCGCCCAGGAAGTGCGCGAACTCGCCCAGCGCTCCGCCACCGCCGCCAAGGAGATCAAGACCCTGATCGGCGCCTCGGAAGCGCAGGTCCACGACGGCGTCAACCTCGTGGCGCAGACCGGCGAAACGCTGCAGGCGATCGCGCAGCAGGTTCTGCAGATCAACGGCCTGATCAAGATGATTTCAGTTTCGGCCAGCGAGCAGGCGACCGGCCTCAAGGAAATGAACTCGGCCATGCACCAGATGGATCAGGTGACACAGCAGAACGCGGCGATGGTCGAGGAAACGACCGCCGCCTCCATGACGCTCAGCGAAGAGGCGGAAAGCCTCAAGAACCTCGTGGCCCGGTTCCGCACATCCGGATCTACAGGCTCAAGCGCGCTTCATTCCGTGGCGCGGCGCATGCGAGCCTGACATCACTCCGTCGGCCTGTGAGATGGAGGGGAGTTTTCTGCTCCATCTCATCGTTTGAAGGCCTCGAAAAGACCGAGGCCCGAGTCTGATCTGTAGCATGAGATGCGTAAGGAGCGTGTTTCGTTTAGGCGCTGTGAAAATATCATCCTGCTGACGACGTCAGGATCATCTTGACGGGAAGACAAGTATAGACATCGTATATGTAAGATTGATTGCTTTATCATATTGATGAAAAACATTTCCCCGAACAGCTAAAGAAATGTCCCTGTTCGCCGATTAGTGAAGATTATTGCCGAGGATTGCCGATTATTTTTCTTACGGCAGAGAATTATCGCAACAGAATTTCCTTATATAGCATGGAATTATGTTTTTGAGCATTAACAAAAATATACGACAAAATTTGTTATTCCGGAGTAACACGGTTGCAAACCTGTTTTAAAGTCTCGAAGATAGTGTTATTCATGGCTTGTGCAGACGCTAAAACAACTTATAAAAGAGCACCGAATCACTGTGATGCGGAACGCCGGGTGGGGGCGTGCAACAGCAATTTTGGCTTCCGGCCAGAACGCATCGGATTTGGTGACCCATTTGTAGACATACAATCCGCATTTGAATGGGATTTGGCATAAGCGCCCGATCGGATGCGGATATAGGTGTTCAACCCATATGTTGAATTATTGATCGGGCAGGAATCGACGTGTTCAAGATTTCGAAATCGACAACTTTTCTTCGTCATTCCCTCGTCGCCGATTTCGGCGATGCTGGTGGCCATGACATCGATCGGTTCTGCTCGACGGAAGCCTGGGTGGGCGATCTCGCCAACGGGCTGTTCCAGATCGGCCGCATAAGCGGATATTTTCACGGGTTGGAGCAAGGCGAATGCGGGCTTCTGACGCTGCTTCGCTGTTATGAACCCAATGATCGCGTTCATATTCTTGAACTGCTTGAAGACGCCTCGTCGTCGCCCTCTTCCTTCTGCTTCTCGACCTACATCATTTGCGGCCCCGAGGAGCGTCAGCCGGTGATGTGCGTCGGCGAATCCATGGGTTTCGGCGACACGACGCATGGCGCTATGCGCGGCGTGTTCATCTTCCCGCGCATCATCCCGGCGCAAGGCTCTCACTGACCCGAAATGGCAGCGGGGAGCCGTATAGAAGGGCTCCATTTTTTCGGTCTCCGGCCGCTGTTTCGAATGTTGGGCGGATCGTTCACCGTATAGAGACGAAATGTCTTCTACTTCGCGCGTATCCTAAACAATAGGAACATGCTTTAGTGTCTCCATCGAAATGGAGAGCCCAATGACCAACAATGTCCTCATTCTCATCGCTCGCATCCTCCTGTCCTTCATCTTCATCCTGTCCGGTTTCGGCAAGCTGATGGATCCCGGCCAGACCGCCGGGTTGATTAGCGGCGCCGGCTTGCCCGCCGCCACCGCTCTTGCGTATATCGCCGGCCTGTTCGAAGTCGTTGCCGGCCTTGCCGTTCTCGTCGGTTTCCAGACCAAGATCGCCGGTTTTGCGCTTGCTGCCTTCTGTGTGTTCACCGGCGCGGTTTTCCACAGCGGCACGGTCGCAATTGAAGGGTGGCCGGCGGAGGCGCTGGGTTGGATCAACCAGCTGAACCAGATCATGATGATGAAGAATTTCACCCTCGCCGGCGCCTATATCCTGCTCGCCGTGGCTGGCCCGGGCGCCTTCTCGATCGACGCCCGTCGCGCCGGTTGATCTTCCTGCCTGAGCCTAGAAATTGCGGCGGAGCGTCAAGCTCCGCCGTTTTCTGTTCGTCGCGTTTGCATGGACTCAACGTTTGATCACATTGCAAACGCCCGCCACCGCCTGTGGGTCGCGCGGATGCACTTGCGCGGCTCCGAAACTCAGAAGACGCCGCGCTCCATAGAGATCGGCGATGCGCTCGGCGATCTCCCGCAAAGTCACCGGCTCGCCGGA
Source organism: Rhizobium sp. FKL33 (assembly GCF_005222915.1). Lineage (GTDB taxonomy): Bacteria > Pseudomonadota > Alphaproteobacteria > Rhizobiales > Rhizobiaceae > Rhizobium_E. Next base: position 80,072 of record NZ_STFX01000003.1, on the reverse strand, counting down.
ACAGACATTCACCACGCCGGTCTGGCCGGTTTCCACCAGTCCCGCCACATCGGCGCCGGCGATCTCGACATCGAGAAAATCACGGATCTTGTCGCCGGCCGACAGCGTCATGGTTTCGCCTGCAGCGAGCTTGCGATGCAAGGTCGGGAAGAGCCGCGCCGGATGCTCGCCCTCCCCGAACAGATAGAACAGACGCGCCCAGGCAAAATCGACGGCGGCGGTTTCAAGCCGCCGCCGCGCCGCCAAATAGAGCGCGAGCTTGGCCGCTGCATAAAGCGTTACCGGACCGAGGGCCGCTGTCTCGGTGATCTCGCTGTTGGGCAGGCTGTATTCAAAACAAGTGCCCACCCCTACGAAACGTCTTGTTCCGGCGCGGCTGACGGCGTCTACAAGCCTCAGACTGCCGTCCAGGCAGCGGATATTCTCCGGCGAATCGAGATAGCGCCCCGGCTCCACATACCAGGCGGCATGGATGACCGCCTCGACGCCATCGAGTTTGGAAAGCCACCATTCCATGCTCTCAGAGAAGAGATCGTCGGTCCGGACCAGCTCGATCCGGTCCCTGGCCCCATGTTCGAAGTCGTGACCGGTGCGCACGGTCATGCGCACGGCATAGCCTCGCCTTAGCAACGACTTGACGATCTGCCGGCCGACAAATCCGGTTCCACCCGTCACCAGCACCGTCTTCACGCCGCCCTCCGCTTCATTCGTCCATCACGGCTATATTCGGCGTCATGAATAGCTCCGTGCAAGGGTGAGGGGAATAAGGTGCGAGCGGTTAACCAGAGATTCGTAGGATGCCGCAGCTATTGGATATCACAGGCAGCGCCCGTATGCGGCATGGCGCGCGCGCATTCTCCAGCCTGCCCGGCGTCGTCAGGTCGGTCGGTCTCCTGGAGGAAATCGCCGTCGGCTCACCTTTCGTAGCGCCCATCCGCGAGGATCTTCCTATCGGCCTCTATGGCGCCGGCGATTTCGGCCGCATGGCGCTGGAGGTCCTGAAGGCGCTGTGGATCAAGCCCGCCTTCCTCATCGACCGGAATCCGAATGCCGCCCGCAGCCATCCCGCCTTCGACGGCATTCCCGTCTATGGCCCGGATGAGACGCCCGGCACGCTCAAGCAGCAGGCCCAGATCCTGGTGACGGTGGCCACCGCAGCCTATGCCCCGATCGAAAACACGCTGTTCGAGCACGGCTTTCAGCATGTCGCGCCTTTCTATGATTTCTCCGAACGTTTCCGACATATCCATCCGCTGTCGAACGGCTGGCGGCTCGAGACGCTGACCTCGCATGATCAGGCGATGATCGCCCATGTGCTGCAGGGGCTCGAAGACGATGCGTCACGCGCGCACTATCTGCAGTTTCTCGCCTGGCGACGTCTTCGGCAGGAATGGACTTTCGACGGGGCGCCGATCGATGCGTCCAGCCGCTATTTCATCCCGGACGTCGAGGCGCTCCTGACGTCGGGCGAGCGTCTGGTCGACGCAGGCGCTTATCGCGGAAGCGTATCGGTCGATTTTGCGCGCCGGCGGCCCGACTGGGCCAGCATTGCCGCCATCGAACCCGATCCGCTCAATCGCGCCGATATGGAGCAAGCCTTCGCCGCAGCTTTCCCGGATGAGAAGAGGCAACCGCAGACCTTCGATTGCGCGCTGGGCGCCGCCAATGGCGAAGCGCCGTTCCATCACGGGCTCGGCTACGCCTCACAACTCTCCGTGACCGGCGGATTGATGGCGCAACTCCGGGCGCTCGATGATCTCGATCTCGCGCCGACTTTCCTCAAACTTCATCTCGAAGGCGGCGAACTCGATGCGCTCAAGGGCGCCAGCCAGACGCTCGCCAAGCGCCGCCCGATCGTGACCGCCACCATCTACCACAACGATGACGGCGTCTGGCGCACGCCGCTCTATCTGATGCAGACGCTCAAGGACTATCGCTATCTCCTGAGACTGCACGCCTGGTGCGGGACCGGCACCGTGCTCTATGCCCTGCCCCGCGAGAGGTCGGACACATGACGCCCGATTTCGACCAAATCGCCGAATGGGCCGGGCAGATCCGGCGGTCCATACCCGAAGGCGTCCTCGCCGGCGCGGCGCCCTCGGCGCTTTACGGTTACGGCTTTCTCGGCTGTTTCGCGCATAAAGACCTGCAAAACCAAGGCGTGCGTCTTTCTTGCGCCTTTGACGGCAAGCCCGAGCTCGATGGACAGCTCATCGACGGATTGGAAATTCGCTCGCCGGCCCGTCTCGGCGAGGACAGACCACCCTTCGTTTTCGTGAGCGCCCGACATGCCGTGCGCGAAGTCTCGATGAGGCTCGACGCGCTCGGCATCGCCCATGTTTCTGTCGACGCCCATTATGTTGCGCGCGATATAGACGCCTACAAGCAAATTCACGACGACTGGCTGACCGATGACAGATCCCGGGAAACGCTGCGCGCGGTGATGGCGACGATGCTGACGGGCGATAAAGCCTATGTCGCGGGGGTGTTCGAACGCGACCAGTATTTCTGCCTGCCGCAATTCTGCGGGTCGGAGAAGGAAATCTATGTCGATGCCGGCGCCTATGTCGGCGACAGTCTTGAGCGTTTTCTCTGGAGCCAGAACGGCGTCTTTCACAAGGCGCTCTGCTTCGAGCCGGGCATGCGCCAGTTCCGCGCGCTCGCCAATCGCCGCCGCCGGCTGATCAGCGAGTGGGCGCTCGACGAGAACCAGATCGCCGTCATTCCCGCAGCACTCGGTGAGACGGATCAAACCGCCTCAGCCGCCACCAGCAGCGGCGACATGACCAGCCTGGCGCTGTCGGAGGCGGGCGAGCACCCGATCAAGATCCTGTCGCTCGACGCGCATCTCGCCGGCGAGCGTGTGAGCATGATCAAGGCGGATGTCGAAGGCATGGAAATGGCGCTGCTCAATGGCGCCGCCGAGACCATCCGCCGTCACAGGCCCAAACTCGCCATCTGCGTCTATCATTACCCCTCGGATATTCCGGTCATCAGCCGGACCATCAAATCGCTCGTTCCCGACTATCGTTTCGCGCTTAGGCACCACTCGCCGCAGTTCATGGAAACGGTGCTCTACGCCTGGGTCGAGACCTGAAAGGAAGCCGTCATGGATCCCGTCGAACATTTCCGCCAACTGGTCGCCAACAATATCCGCAAGATCGGCGACGACAGAGATTTTCTCGGCCTGTCCAATATCTGGGTGCGGGAATCGATCCGGCATGGCTATGCGCAGAATTTCACCTGGCTCGGCCGTCCCGTCATCCAGGTGCCGCAGGATCTCTATGCGATCCAGGAACTGATCTGGGCCTGCCGCCCCGACCTGATCATCGAAACCGGCATCGCCCATGGCGGCTCGCTGGTGACCTCGGCCTCGATGCTGGCGCTCATGGATTATTGCGACGCCGTGGTCGAAGGCAAGGTTCTCGACCCCAAAGCCAGCCGCAGAAAGGTGGTCGGCGTCGACATCGACATCCGCGCCCATAATCGTTCGGCGATCGACGCCCATCCGATGCGCCACAAGATCCATCTGATCGAGGGCTCGTCGGTCTCCGCCGAGGTGATGGCCCAGATCGAACAGCATGCCGAGGGTTATGAGCGGATCATGGTGTTCCTGGATTCCAACCACACGCATGAGCATGTGCTTGAGGAGTTGGAGCTCTACGCGCCCTATGTCAGCAAGGGTTCCTATTGCGTCGTGTGGGACACCGGCGTCGAAGACCTGCCGGAAGGCTTCACCGCCGATCGCCCCTGGGGCAAGGGCGACAACCCCAAGACAGCCGTCTGGGAATATCGCAAGCGCCTGGAAAGCGAAGGCCGCAAGGGCCGCGACGGCGAGCCGCTGAACCTCGACATCGACCTGACGATCGAGCACAAGATCGCCATCACCGCCTCTCCTGACGGGTTCCTGAAGCGGGTGTGAGCCAAGCCACGCTTGGCAATGACAAAAGCCGGGTCGAACGCCCGGCTTTTTCACGTCATGGAGATGTATGGAGCTATTCCGCCGCCTGCGCAGCAGTCGGCGGCACGATGGCCGCATCCAATTGACGCCTGATATCGGCGGGCAGTTGCGAGACGTCGACGGCGGTGCGGTTGCCGCAGCCGGCGCAAAGCTTGATGTCGTTGCAGCCGCCGTTCAGATGCTTGCGGCGAATCTCGTAAAGCGCGACGGAGTCGACGACTTCGAGGATCGAGCCGCCCAAATGTTTCTTTGTCGGCGGAAGCTCCTCCATCAGATGTCCCACGGTCAGGCCGTTGAACACGTCGGAGCAGCAGGCCGACACCTTGCCATTGTGCATGACATAGAGAAGGTAGAAGGGGATTTCGCAGGGCGCGGCCATGCCGTCCTTGCCGTCCAGCATGCCCTTGCCGACATCGACCAGCGGCTGCTGCTTCAGATGCACGACATTGGACTTGCGGGCGGCCTCGGCGAATTCATTGAACACCGAATCCGAATCCGCCTGGGTGATGCCGTAGGAATTGTCTTCCTCGGCGGCGAAATATTTGATGTAGAGTTCGGTCTTGCCTTCGGCTTCGACAACCGGGATGACGGCGCGGAGATTGGCGAGAACCCGGTCGGCGTAGTCGCCGACTTTGACCGTGTTGTATTTTTCGCGGTCCAGCGTATCGACGCTGATATGGATCTCATCGAGACCGGCGGCGATCAGTTCCCGCGCCTTGGTCTCGTTGAGCAGAATGCCGTTGGTGATGACGCGGGTCTTGAGCGCGAAGCCTTCGGCCTTCACCCTGGCGATCATCGCGCCGATCTTCTTGTTGAGCAGCGGCTCGCCATTGCCGTGGAACTGGATCATCGCCAGAGGCCCGCGTTCGGCGACATAGACGCGGAGATCCGACAGGATCTTCTCCCAGGTCTCTTCCTTCATCACGCCGGCATGTTCGCGGAATTTCGGGGCGCGGCCGGAATGGGCGTCGCAGAAGGTGCATTTCAGATTGCAGGCCGAAGCCGCCTCGATCACCAGCGTCAGGATCTTGCGATCGAGCAGGGCCGCGGTCAGGTTGCGGGCCCGGATCGCCATGAATTGCGGATCCTTGGCTTGCTGGAATGTCAGCATGTCGAACGTTCCTTCCCGGCCTCGATGACGGCGCGCCTTTCGGCTGCATTAACTATAGGCCCGCAAATGCAAACAAAGCTTTTATGCCTGGGCGCCCTCATGCTCGCTTCTTCGCGTTTTCATCGACCACGAACTGGAAATCCGCAACGATCTCGGAAACCGGCAAAAGCGCCGCAGAGACGAAGCGATAGTAATCCTCGCAGGTCCGGCAATGGGGATTGTCGGCATTGACGACCAGGAGCTTTTCCTTCGTCAGACCGGAGAAGGGGATCGTCCTAGCCGGACGGTCGGGATAGACGGGCTTGAATTGTTTGAGATATTTTCCGCCCTTCCATTTGGAGAAGGCGGTGCGATAGCGCGCGACGGTCACCTCGAAATCCTCTGCGGAGGCGGCCGCGGCGCACTGGTTCATGCAGGCCTGAACGAAATTGTCCTCGAAGCCGGAAAATGCGACGCCATGGCGCTTGGAAAACCAGTGATGCACCATGCCGATGCAGGCCATCAGACCGAAACGGCTCTTGAACGGATAATCCTTGAAGCACTCCATCTGGTCGAGCGGCGCATCGAGCTCCTTGTCGAACAGAGCCTGCTTGGCTTCCTGATCCTTGAGGCTCTTGATGCCCGCGGTGTTCGACATCGGGCAGACGCCAAGCACCGAGAGCGGTCGGGCGCAGTGGACGAAGGCCTTGGCGTTGGCGATGATCTTGTAGATGCTCTCATAATCCACGACAGGAAATTCGAAGAAGGCGCCGCCATAGCGCGCCTTGATGCGATCAATCAGTTTGCGCGACGCTGCGCCGTGATAGATGGAAAATCCGGAGACAATGATATTGCTCGCCTGGCGGAAGCGATAGGCGCGATCCTTGATCAGGTCATGCGAGACGTCGTGGACGGCAGTCAGCGTCTGCACGATCTGTCCGGAAGCGGGTTTTTCGCCATCGGGCCAAGTGTAGAACAGTTTTGCCCAGTCGATCGCCTCGACGCCGGGCCGCTCAGCCTCGATCTTGAGAATGACGCCGGCGGCGTCTGGATCGGCGTAATCGTCGTCGCCGATGAACGTCACCCAGCGCCCGGTTGACGCCTCCATGGCGACATTCCAGTTTTCCAGCATCGAACGGGTCTTGTCGCCGCTTGCGACATAGCGGATTCGGGGGTCGGCGATCAGCGGGCGCATGAATTCGTCCATGATCTCCGGCTGGTCGGAATTGTCGACGAAGACGAATTCGACATCATCGCGATCGGACCGCAGCAAGGCTTCGATCGTCTGCTTGAAATAGGGCTGACGATTGCGGGACGGCACGCAAATGGACAGGACGGGCTTCAGGGCCGGCATGGGAGAACTCCGTGATCGGCGGAGACTAGCCGTGTTGGCTTAAGCGAAACTGGCTGTCGACAGCGGCCGATGCGCCGACTCGACGTGATATGTCAACGCATCGAGCGGACCGACGATCTGGCGGGCGAACCGCAATCCCTCGGCAGGCGTGTCGGCCACGGTCTCGTCGATATAGAGCGTCGCGCCGCGCAGACCGGTAAAGGCCTGAGCCTGGGCGCGGCTGCGGTAGCGGGGTTGGAACGCCGAGAGCCAGCGCCCGTCCTCGAAACCCGCAAGCGCCGTGCGACAGGCTGCGACTTGCTGTTCGAACGCCTGTCGGCTCTTGCCGTTTTCACAGTCGCGGACCAGAGCCTTCACGAAGTTTTCTTGCCAATCGTCGTAGGCCACACCGTATTTCTGCCTGAACCAGTGCTGGACGCCGAGAATGCAGCCGGCGACGCCGAGATGCGGGCCGAAAGGGAAACCGCTCATCCACTGGCTCGCCTCTTCGCCCGGGCCATGCTCGGCGATCAGCGCCTGATAATTGGCTTGAGACCTGGCGAAATCATTGGCGGCGGCGGAATTGCTGTCTGCGGACACGCCCGCCACGGAGAATGGCCGTTCCACATAGAGAAAGCGGTTCGCCTCGACCGCCAGCTTGCAGGACCATTCGTAATCGACCACGGAATGCTCGAACAGCTGGCCGTAACGCGCGGCGATCGTCTCGACCAGATCGCGTCTGACCGCGCCGTGATAGATCGAATAGGCGCTTGAGGGCACGTGGCTCGCGCCTCGCCATCCGAACAGCCTGTCGAAGAACTGGGCGCGCGACGTCTCGACGGCGCGATTTCCGAGTTGCAGCGCCATATTGCCGGGCGTGTGACGGCTGTCCGGCCAGGCGAAGGACAACCTGTTCCAGCCGATGCAATCGACATCGGGGACCCGCTCCTCGATCGCATCGAGACAATCGGCCATGTCGAGATCGAAGAAATCGTCGTCGCCGATGATGGCGATCCAGTCGCCGCGACAGGCCGCAACGGCGCGGCTCCAGTTTTCGGGCATGGACAGCGCGAAACCGACGGGCGGCAGATAGGTCAGACGGGGATCATCGATCGTCGCGGCATAGGCCGCCAACGAGTCTGCGTCGTCCGAATTGTCGGCGAAAATGACCTCGACGTCCCGGCGCGGGTTGCCGAGGAGATCGACAAGAGTGCGCTGCGCGCAAGCGCGACGGTTGCGCGTGGGAATGCAGAGCGACAGCCGCGGTCGGCGATCAGGCATGCGCGCGGCGCGGACCCTTCTTGGGCGCCTCGACGGTGACCTCTACCGGTTTCAGGATCGGCGCGGCAACGTCGATGACGGAGAGCGCAGTCACATCTCCCGGAGCGTCGGTATGGCTGTCGCGAACTTCCCACCCCAGTCTCTGATATAGGAAAGCTGCGTCACGATTTCGGTCTGGATGTTCCATGGCAGTATCACCACCCTGTCGGGCCTTTCGGCTTTCAGCCTCGCTTCATCGACCACGGGAATGCGGCTTCCGGGCAGGAACGTCCCCTGCTTGGCCGGATTCTTGTCCACCACGAACGAAATCAGATCGCGCTTGACGCCGCCGAAATTCAGCAGCGTATTGCCCTTCGCCGCCGCGCCATAGGCCGCAACTTTGAGACCCTTCCGCCGGCAGTCGATCAGATAGGCGACGACATCATTTCGCACCCGCTCCGCCTCGGCCTGAAATCCCCTGTAGAATTCGCCCGAAAGCAGCCCCGCTCGTTCCTCGGTCGCCATCATGATGCCCACGGAGGCTTGCTCAGGCCTTGAGCGCGCGTCGGCGCGACTGGCGAAGACCCGCAGACTGCCGCCATGCCACGGCGTCGTTTCGACGTCGAACACCCGGAGACCATTGGCTTCGAAAACCCGCTTCACCGCATGCAGCGAGAGATAGGAATAGTGTTCGTGATAAGCGGTGTCGAATTGCCGCTCCTCGACCATGTTGAGGAGATGCGGGAATTCGAAGGTCGCCACCCCTTCCGGCTGAAGCAGGCAAGCGAAGCCGGAGACGAAATCATTGATGTCCGGCACATGCGCAAGCACATTGTTGGCCGCCATCAGGTCGGCGCTCCAGCCCTCCGCCTTCAGGCGTTCGGCGAGCGTCAGCCCGAAAAACTCCTCGATAATGTCCAGCCCCTTGGCGCGGGCCGCCGCCGCGGTGCTGGCGGTCGGTTCGACGCCGAGGCATTCAAAGCCGAGAGGTTTGGCGTATTGCAGGAGATAGCCGTCATTGGCGGCGATTTCGACCAGCCGCGCGCCTTCGGCAAAACCGAAGCGCGCCTTCATCGCCGCGACATAGGCTTGCGCATGGTTGAGCCAGGAGGTCGAAAACGAGCTGAAATAGGCGTAGCTCTCCGAGAAGAACGTCTCGCGGCTGGCGAAATCCTCGGTTTGCGTCAACAGGCAAGCCGAGCAGGTTCGGATGACCAGAGGATACCAGAGTTCGGGTTCCGCGAGCTTTTCGGCGGAGAGATAGGAATTGGAGGGCGGCGCCGTCCCCAGGTCGAGAAACGGCCAGAATGCCTCGCCGCCGCAATGCCGGCATTTCATACGTCTATTCCTTCAAACGCCTCGGTGAGCATGAGATGCGTGCGATCCCGCTCCGACAGATTGGCGAGCGGCAGCGGCCAGGCCACGCCAAGCCGGGGATCGGCGAGATTGAGCGCGCCTTCCGACTCCGCCTGATAGGGAGCGGAATGGGCGTAGAGCAGCTGGACATCGTCACTCAACGCCTGAAAGCCATGGGCGAAGCCCTCGGGGATCAGCAGCGAGGCGCAATTGTCCGCTGTCAGTTCAGTGGCGAAATGCGAGAGGAACGTCGGCGAACCCTTGCGGATATCGACGACGACGTCGAGCACCGCGCCGCGCAGGCAGGTGACGAGCTTGGCGTCGGCCGCGGGCGGTTTCTGGAAGTGAAAGCCGCGCGCCGTGCCGCGCTTCAGCGTGACCGTTTCATTGACCTGGGCGATGCCGCCGAGCCAGCCATAGGCGGCCAGTCCCTCGGCGTCGAACAATCGGCTCAGATGGCCGCGGTCATCGGCGAGCCGCTTGCGCTTCAAGAGGATCAGGCCCGAAAGCGGCGTGCGGCTGGCGTCGAAACGGCCGGTCATGCGGATTTCCTTTCCTTTGCCTCGGAATCGCTCAAGCGCGCCTCGAAGGCGTCGATATCGCGCCCGCACAGCGTTTCGGCCGAGAGGCCGCCGGCGAGACCTTTGTACCAGCCCCAGGTCCGGCCGATCGTCTCGTCGAGATCGAAGCGCGGGACAAATCCCAGATCATTGCGGGCGCGGGCGCTGTCGAGCATCAGGAGACCCGCTTCATGCGGCCCCTCGCCGCCGTCACCCCAGCGAATGCGCGAGAGGTCGAAATGATGGGCCGACCGCTCCAGAAGGTCGCGCACGCTGGCGGCGCTTTGCGGATCCGGACCGAAATTATAGGCGGGCCCGGTTTCGGGATCGCGCCATAGCCGTTCGGCGAGCAGCAGATAGCCATGCAGGGGCTCGAGCACATGCTGCCAGGGCCGAACCGCCTGGGGTCGCCGAATGTCGAGCTCTTTATCGGTTTCGAAGGCCCTGATCGCATCCGGGATCAACCTGTCGTCCGCCCAGTCGCCGCCGCCGATGACATTGCCGGCGCGCGCCGTGGCGACGCCGATCCCGCGGGCCAGAAAGTAGGAACGCCGATAGCTGGAGGTGACGATATCGGCCGCCGCCTTGGAGGCGGAATAGGGATCATGCCCCCCCAGCGGATCGACTTCCGCGAACGCCCTGCCTGTCTCGGCGTTTTCATAGACTTTGTCGGTGGTCACCGAGACGGCGACGCGCAGGCTTTCCACCGTTCGCGCGGCGTCCAGGAGATTGGCCGTGCCCTGCACATTGGTCTCGAAGGTTTCGAGCGGATCACGGTAGCCGGCGCGGACGAGCGGCTGGGCCGCCAGATGCAGGATGATCTCGGGTCGAACCGCATCGACACGCGCACGAACCGCATCGCGGTCGCGGATATCGACGATGTCGCGGCCGCCGCGGGCGCTACCCAGCAGGACATGAAGCGATGGCCGGTCCTCGGCGGGCGCCAAGGCCAAGCCCTCCACCTCAGCGCCGAGACGCCTGAGCCAGAAGGCGAGCCAGGCCCCCTTGAAGCCGGTATGCCCCGTCAGCAGCACGCGCTTTCCATGCCAGAAGGAGCGATCCATCACCAGACCTTCCAGGGCGGGCTGCCGGAGGCCCAGAGATTTTCCAGCTGGATCTTGTCGCGCAGCGTGTCCATCGGTTGCCAGAAGCCCTTGTGGAACCAGGCCTTCAACTGGCCGTCTGCGGCGAGACTGCCCAAGGGCTCGCCTTCGAAACTCGTCGCGTCGCCCTCGATGCGATCGATGACGCTCGGATGCAGGATGAAGAAGCCGCCATTGATGAAGCCGCCCTCGCCCTCGGGCTTTTCGACGAAGCCGGTGACGTCGTCGCCCTCGAAGCGCAGCGCGCCGAAACGCGCCGGCGGGCGCACGGCGGTGACGGTGGCCAGCTTGCCATGACGCTTGTGGAAGGCGATGGTCGCGGAGATGTCGGTGTCCGCCACGCCGTCGCCATAGGTGAAGCAGAAGGGCTCGTTGGGATCGAGATAGGACGCGACGCGCTTGAGGCGCCCCCCGGTCATCGAGTTTTCGCCCGTATCCACCAGCGTCACCCGCCAGGACTCGGCATTCTGGCGGTGGAATTCCAGCCGGTTCGAGCCGAGATCGAAGGTGATGTCGGACATATGCAGGCTGTAATTGGCGAAATATTCCTTGATCATATAGCCCTTGAAGCCGCAGCAGATCACGAAATCGCGCACGCCATGCGCATAATAGATCTTCATGATGTGCCAAAGAATGGGCCGGGAGCCGATCTCCACCATGGGCTTGGGGCGCGTATGGGTCTCCTCGGCCAGTCTGGAGCCGAGGCCGCCCGCCAAAATCACAGCCTTCATATCTGCTTCACCCGCGAATCATCCTGACGCCTGCTGGGTCTTATAACCACTCTTGGGCCGGGAAGCTTTTGCGGGCCTAAAGTTCTTGCTGCGAATAGCAAAGGCCCCTATCAAGGAATCTGCTTTTTAGCCGAGCAATCAAAAAAGGCGAGATTGGAACGGCCCTATCCGGAAGCGAGCGACCTCCCCAATGCTGTCTATACCTCAAAAAATTCAGATCAACCGCCAGCAGTTCATATCGTTGCGGTCGAGGTTGTCGGCGCGTCTGATCACCCAGCAGTCACAGGTGTTCTTCAAGGAAGCGCGTGAAGAGGCGCTCAAACAAGGCGCAAAAGAAATCGGATCGGCCTTTCTCAAACTCGTGACGTTCCGTGATTTCGACAATCTGGAAGCCGATTTCGGGTTTTTCACCGAGAAACCGATGCGCACGAACGGGCCCTTCAAGGCCGGCAGTCTACCGGCGGCCGACTATATTCAGGCGAGTTGGCGGGGCCCCTATGAGCGGATGCGCGACATTCACGTCCTCATCATCCAATGGGCGAACGAAGCGAAACTCACCATCGACAGCACCCGCGATGAGAAGGGCCTGCATTTTGGCTGCCTTCTCAACGTCTTCAGGATTTGCGACCTGAGCGAGCCGGATTCCTCCAAGTGGGAAACCGACATCCTCTTCCGGCTGAAGAAGTGGAAGCCAGGGGAAGCGGTGGAGCCGTTTGTCCAGGCTCTTCCCCTCCCGCGTCCGCCCCAGGGCAAATGAGGTCACATCCCGTCGCGCGGGATGGATTTGGCATAGGCTTTGCGGAAAAACTCGTCCTCGCCGTCTATCGCCACGACTTCGGCGTCGATGATCCAGTCATCGGCGGTGCAGCTGATCCGCGCCGTCGAGATCGTGCGGACAAACCAGCCTGGTCGGGACATGTCACAGGTCCACACCGAGGTTCCCGTCATCGACGACGGATCGTTGTCGGCAATCGTCCATAGCTCTTCGCGCAACTGCCGCGTCGAGAGGCCCGTGCCGGGATGCTCATGCAGTCCGGTGTCTTCCACAATTCGGTATTCGGTGCGGGCATGGGTGAGATCGCGCGCCACCGAACGTCTGGTATCACCCGGCGCGTGCTCGATATAGGTCGGCAGCGGCGACGGGTTATCCGGCTCCTTCATGACGATGCGCGCTGCGTCGCCGAGTTTGGGCAACAAGAGCTCCACCGAGGCGAGATCGATGTCGAGCGTGGCGTCGGTCGGCGGCGGCAGGATCATCGGCCAATAGGCGGTCGACAGCGACAGCCGGATGCGATGGCCTGGCTCGAATCGATAGCCGCAGGCGTCCAGCGTCAGGGTGATTTCCGTGTCTTCGCCGGGCGTCAGCGGCTCGGGATGCTCGTTCGACGTCCGATGCGCCAGATTGAGCACGCCGAAGCTGACCCGGAGCGCCGTCCCATCGGGATGCACATCGACGATACGGGCGCAGAGATTGGCGAGTTCGGCGTCCGACTTGAGCGTGATGCGAACCACGGGCATGCCGAGATAGTCACGGGCTTCCGCCAACGGCTCGGTTTCGAACACGAGCGAACCCGCGTCGTCGCTACGTTGATCGACGGCCATTTCTGCGTCCGGCTTCAGCGTGAAATACTCGCCCGACGCCGTGCCGGTGGCGAGCGGCGAACGCAACGCGGTCCTGCCCCGAGCATGGCTCTCGCTGCCGAAAGCCAGCCCATGCGCGCCATCGAGACGGAGGCTGTCCATATCAGGCGCCGTCCAGCGCGGCTTAGCGACCCAGAATCCCGGATCGAAGTCGCGGCGCGGCGCGGGCTTGACGTCGTCCATGATATAGGCGCGGACCTGCGGCAGGTCCTCGGCGCCGTTTTCCTCGCCCTTCAGCCAGCGGTTCCACCAGCGGATCGCTTCGCCGAGAAAATCGGCGCGCGGCTTGGGCCAGGCGAAATGGGGATATTTGTGCACCCAGGGACCGATAATCGCCTTGGCCTTGTCGCCCAGGCCTTCCACGGCCTTCAGCGGCGTGTTGCGGTAGCCGTCAGCCCAGCCGGCGATCACCAGCGTCGGGATCTGGACATCGTCGAAATTCTCGCAGATCGAACCGTGTTTCCAGAAATCGTCGCGGCGCTGGTGCTCGAGCCATTCCTCCAGGAAAAAGGGTTCGGCGTCGAGCCGCTCCAGCCACATCTCCTTCCACCGGTTGCCGGTCAGTTCAGGGTCCGGCGAGCGGGACTGATAGGCCAGCATGGTCGCCGCCCACGACAGTTGCGCAGAGAGATGGCAGCCGTTCTTGTAATGGATATCGTCATTGTAGCGATCGACGGTCGAGGCGATCGAGATCACCGCCTTGAGCGCCGGCGGGCGCAGCGCCGCCACCTGCAGCGAATTGAACCCGCCCCAGGAAATGCCCATCATGCCGACCGAGCCGTTGCACCAGGGCTGTTCGGCGATCCAGGCGATCAGTTCACAGGCGTTGGCGAGCTCCAAAGGCGTGTATTCGCCGTCGATGACGCCATCGGATTCCCCCGAGCCCCTGATGTCGACGCGGACGCCGGCGATGCCGGCGGCGGCGAAGACCGGATAGGTGGATTCGTCGCGCGGGCTCGTTCCGTCACGCTTGCGGTAAGGCAGGAATTCGAACACCGCCGGCACGGGATCGGCGTCGGCGTTTTCGGGCATCCAGATGCGGGCGGCGAGGCGCGTGCCGTCCTTCAGCGTGATCCAGTGATTTTCAATCGTGGCGAAGGCGCGGTCGGCCATGGCGTTCCCATCTTGTCGAAAAGAGAAGTCTTCTTGAGGGCGAGTCTAGGACCGGGGCAGCCGAATGTCATTTCAAAAGCGCCCTGTGCGGGCCGAATTGCGGCCCGCTTATAATATTATAATTCTCTGATGATCGACAGAGAATGCCGGCGCGCTTCACCAACCCGGAAGCATATGGCCGGCCTTCAGCCGGGGCATGCGCGGCCACATCTTCACGTCGCGGTCGAGCTCGTCGTCGACATTGGCCGGGGTGATATTGTCGAGGCAGGCCGAGATATGGGCGGTGATGGCGTTGGTCAGCGAGGTCGACAGGCCCGTGCGCTTCATGATGCCGATCTGCACCGGCGCAAGCGGCGGAAAGCCGTCCGGCTGGCCCAGCACCTTCATGCCGGTGCGCAGCGCCGATTCCGGCAGCACGGACACGGCCATGCCGGCGAGCACGGCGGCCGCTACGACGGTGGAGGACCAACTGGTGAACAGGATCTGATATTCACGGCCGATGGAATCGAGCGAGGCGCAGGCAAGTCTCCGCCACTGACAATCACGGCGGCCGAGCGCCAGCGGCACGGGCGCGTTTTCCGGCAGCGGATGATTGGCCGACGTCACCCAGCAGAGCGGCTCGGTGCGCACCACTTCCGATTCGCGCTCCAGCGGATTGTGGGTGACGAGCGCGATGTCGAGTTCGCCGCGCGCCATCTTCTCCGCCAGTGCGACGGAGGGCTCGCATTCGATGTAGAGTTCGACATTGGGATGGGAGCGCGCAAAGCGCTGGATGATCTCCGGCATGTAGCGGTCGGCATAGTCGTCAGGCGTGCCGATTCTCAACGTGCCCTCGAGCCGGTTGTCGTCGAAAGCGGCGACGGCTTCGTTGTTCAGCCGGATCATGCGCCGCGCGTAATTGAGCAGTTTCTCGCCTTCGGGCGTCAGCCGGTTGCCGCGGCCGTCCTTCACGAACAGCGGTTTACGGATGCGTTCTTCGAGACGCCGCATCTGCATCGACACCGCCGACTGGGTCTTGAACACGCGCTCGGCGGCCTTGGTGAAACTGCCCGCATCGGCGATCGCGACGAAGGTCTGCAACTGATCGATATCAAGCGGCGCGGACATGCGCATCCCCCACACATAAGAACCGTTGATGATAATGATTAGAAACATTCGTTGGACTGATCAATAGGATTCTTTTTAAGTGACCATTATCAAATCAACAGCCGCCGGTGGGTCCGGCTATGGAGAGTTCAATGGCAACGCGCGACAGGTATGCTGCAAGCGCAGAGTCCGGCATAAAAATTTTTTTGCAGAACTGGACGGTACTCCCCTTGCGCGGGCTTGCACAAAAGTATCTGGCATACAAAAACCGTCGCGTGATTGCGTCGATGCGCGACTTCGACGACGCGCAACTGGCCGATATCGGCTTGAGCCGTCGGGACATCGACAGCGCCTTGGAACGGGCCTTCAGGGATAACCCTTATGCGCCCTTGATCCAGGCGCGCGAGAAGACAATCCGCGGCATGCGCCGCTTCTGAAAGAGTTTCGCCTTCGCTGGAAGGCGCGCGAGTTTCCCCGCAGGGTTTCGCCAAGCAGGCCCTGCCATTTGCCCGGTCGCATTGCCTCCCAGCAATGCACCGGGTTTTTTTCTGCCGATTTCCAGTTTCCGCTTCACCGGCGCGCAAAGGCCGCGAGCTGGGTCCTGATCATGATCTTGTAGTCGTTGATGACGGCGTCCGATTCGTCGGGGCCGACCGCGAGCGCCAACCTAACCGCCCCGCTCGCCAGCTGGAACATCAGGAAGGTCACCCGCTGGAACGCCTCGAACTGATCCTCGGCGATGAAGGGCCGGGCGCTTTCCGCAAACTGATCCGCATGCCGACGGGTGGCGGCGATGTCTGCTCCCTTGGAGCTCTTGTCAGCCTGGATGGCGTTTACCATGTCGAGAATGGCGGGATCGGCGACGATGCGCTGATAGTAGTAGTCGAGCAGCGAGACGGCGGCAGTGCAGATCTCATCCAGATCCCGCGCTTTTTCCAGTCCGCCATCGAGAACGGAACCCAATTCGGCGATCCACTGATTGTGCAGCATCGACACGATCGAGGACTTGTTGGGGAAATATTGATAGAGCGAGGAGATCGGGCCGCCGGCCAGCGCTGCAATCTCGCGCATCTTCACCGCATCGATGCCCTTTTCGCCGATCAGCTGCTTGGCGGCGCCCAATATTTCCTCGACGCGCTCCCGGCTGCGATCCTGTTTCGGGGAACGCCTCAAATTGGAATCCAGATCCTGCATGCCGTCGTGGTCCTCCACTTAGCTCCCCTGCTTGACAGAAAGATGACCAACTGTCAGATTTGTTTATGAGGAGAATATAAATAAAAGCAATTGAGCAATCCGCAAGAAAAAGCAAGCGTGAGGTTGGTCGTGCAGACTGGATATGGTTTACCCATGCGCCGCGGACTGCGCAGGCTACGGGAAAGCGACCTTCCATCGTCCATGGCGGTGGGCTCGATCGGGGCCCTGTCATTGGGGCTGCAGCCGATATTGCTCGGCGGGCTCTTTACCGAAGCACGCGCCACCTTTGACGAGATCGCGATCCTCGCCACGCTGGAAATGCTGGCGATCGGTCTGGGTTCGGCCATGTTGTCGGCAATCGGCGGCGCGCGTTCGATGCGGATGAAATCCGGCATGCTTCTGGCTCTGGCGGCTGCTGCGCATGCCGCCACGGCCTTTGCCCCGACGCCGCTGTGGCTGATCCTCGTCCGGGTGTTTGCGGGATTCGTGGAAGGCGGATTGATTGCGGTGGCGATCGAACTGATCGCCCGCAGCGACGCGCCCGGCCGCAATGGCGGCTGGTTCATCATCGTCCAGACATTGGCCCAGAGCGCCGCAGCGGTGGTGATCGCGCTGCTGATCGCCCCTGCCTGGGGCTCGACGGGAAGCTTTCTGTTGCTCGCGGCGGCGACACTGGCCGGACTGCTGTTTGCGCCGCGGCTTCTCGATGATTACGGCCCGCTTTCAGCCGACGCCGCACTGCATCCGCGCGCGGTTTTCGCGCTTCGACCGGGTCTGGCGCTGTTGTCGATCTTCAGTCTCTATATGTTCACCGGAGCGATCTGGGCGTTTCTGGAGCCGCTGGGCGCCGAGAACAATGTGCCTTCCGCCACGGTGGGCCTGATCGTGTCGGTGTCGCTTCTGGCGCAGGTGGCCGGAGCGCTCGCCGCAACGGCGCTTGAACCGAAGATCCCTTATGTCGGAATGCTGTCCTTCTGCGCGCTCGCCGCCGTCGTCATCGCCTATGCCTTCACCCAAAGCGTCTCGCTGCCCTTGTTCTGGCTGCTGTCGCTCGCCTCCGGTTTCCTGCTGTTGTTCGTGACGCCCTGGCAGATCGCCATGACGGTGGCGGCGGACAGCACGCGCCGCACCGCGCTGCTCACGCCGGCCGCGCAATTGTTCGGCGGCGCGCTCGGGCCTGCCGGAGCCTCGTTCTTCGTCACCGGCGCCGATTACAGGCCAATCGCGGTCTTTGCGGGCGCATCGGCGCTGATCAGCCTGGCGCTGACGCTTTCCTTCGGCCTCGCCCGATCCAGACACAGAGGAGTTTGACACGATGAATGCGCCGCACACCTGGTCGAACTGGTCGGGCTATGTCACCGCGCGCCCGCAGCGCTTCGAGACGCCTGAAACGGTGGAAGCGCTGCAGGAGATCGTGAAAACCGCGCCGGGCCCAATCCGCGTCGTCGGCTCCGGCCATTCCTTCACGCCGCTCGTGCCGAGCGACGGCACGATCCTGTCCCTCGACCATATCGAGGGCCTGATGTCCCATGACGACGAACACTGCCGCGCCACGGTGCGAGCCGGCACGAAGCTCGGCAATCTCACCAAAATCCTCGACAGTGTCGGCCAGGCGCTCGCCAATATGGGCGACATCGATAAACAGTCGATCGGCGGGGCCCTCGGCACCGCCACCCATGGCACCGGCTCGACGCTCGGCGCCTATCACACGCTGCTCCACCATATCGAACTGGTCGACGGGCGCGGCGAAAGGCGCGTCTTCACCCGCGAGGCGGATGGCGAGATGATGAACGCCATCGGCGTCAGCCTCGGGGCCTTCGGCATCGTGAGCGCGGTGACGCTCAACAACCTGCCGACCTATCGCATGCGCAAACGCCGCTGGGTGCTGCCGATCGGCGACATGATCGCCAATTTCCAGTCGATGATGAAGGCCCACCGGTCCGCCGAGTTTTATTTCGTGCCCTATTCCGGCCATGCGATGTTTCTCGCCAGCGACATCACCGACGAGCCGGTGACATCACGGCCGCCGGAGGATGACGAGGACGGGTTGAAGACGCTGAAACTCGCGCGCAATCTGCTGAAATGGTTTCCATGGATGCGCCGCAAGCTGATTTCGGACGCGATGCGGAAATTGCCGCGCGAGGACTATGTCGAGAACTGGTTGAAGGTCTATACCAGCGACCGGCAGACGCGATTCAACGAGATGGAGTATCACCTGCCCATCGAGGAGGGTCCCAAGGCCTTGGCGGAAATCATCGAACTCACCGAAAAGCGCTTTCCCGAAGTCTATTTCCCGATGGAGGTGCGCACCGTCGCCGCCGACGAGATCTGGCTCAGCCCCTTCTACAAGCGGCAGACCTGCTCGATCGCCATTCATCATGACGCGGCCGAAGACCCGATCGCCTTCCAGCGCGCCGCCGAGCCGATCTTCCGCCGCTATGGCGGCCGGCCGCATTGGGGCAAGATGCATACGCTGATAGGCGCGGATTTCGCCAAGCTTTATCCCCGCTGGAAAGATGCGATGGAGGTGCGGCGAATGCTCGATCCCGACGGACGGTTCGTTTCGCCTTACATCAAGCGGCTGATCGAGGCATGAGCGACAGAGCCTATTTCACCTCGCTCGGCGGGGCTTTGGCCGCGGCCGGTCGCTTTCAGCCGACGCTGGTCATCGATCGCGACCGGCTGGACGCCAATGCCGATACCGTGGCGAGGAAGAGGACGGCAGGCAAAGCCTTGCGGCTGGTCGACAAGTCGCTCGCCGTTCCCGCCCTTCTGGCGCGGCTGATGAACCGCCTCGACACGAAGAGGGTGATGAGTTTTCATCTGCCCATCACCCGGGCGGTGCTGGCGGCGCATCCCGACGCCGAAATCCTGTTCGGCAAGCCCATGTCGGCTGTGGCTCTGAGACATGTGTTCGAACAGGCAAGCGCGCACGAACGGCAGGCGCTCAGCCGCCGTGTGGTTCATCTCGTCGACAACGCCGAACGTTTGACAGACTATGCCGCACTTGCGGCTTCGCTGGATATCGATCTGCGCGTCGCCGCCGAAATCGACGTCGGCATGCACCGGGGCGGGTTTGCCTCTCCCGCGGCGTTGCGATCCGCCTTCGCTGCGGTCAGGAACAACCGCATCCGATTGGAAGGCGTGATGGGCTATGAAGCGCATATCATCAAAATTCCGGGTTTTGCCGGCGGGGCGGCAGGCGAACGCGCCCGCGTGCTCGGCCACTACAAGGCTTTTGTTGACGCGCTCTCGCCGGACCAACGGCGGATCCTCAATATCGGCGGCAGCAACACCGCGCTCGGCTACGGGCCGGATCTCGCCAACGAGATCTCCATGGGATCGGCCTTTCTCAAACCGACTGATTTCGACAGCGCGGAACTCACCGATCTCCTGCCGGCCCTGTTCATCGCCACGCCGATCCTGAAACGGGTCAAGGCGCAACTGCCCGGCCCGTCCTTCCTGACGACACTGATGCAAACGCTTGGCAAGTTTCCGCGCGAAGGCTGCTTTCTCTATGGCGGCAAATGGATGGCGAGCCCCGTCCATCCCCCAGGCATGCGTGAGAATGCGCTTTGGGGCCAGAGTTCCAACCAGCAATTCATGGCGTTGTCGGATGGGTCCGACGCCCGCGAGGGCGATTTCGCCTTTCTGCGACCGAGCCAGAGCGAAGCGGTGCTGCAGCAATTCGGCCCGATCGCCGTTTACTCGGGCGGGCGGATCGTGGAAGACTGGACGCCGCTTCCTCCCGGTTGACCAGTCCGAAAGATCATCATGAGCGTCACCATCGCCATCGGCGACATCCACGGTTGTCTCGCCGAACTCGACAGTCTGCTGGACATCATCCGCTTGGCTTACGATGGGGGAACGCTGGTCTTTCTCGGCGACTATGTTGATCGTGGTCCTGACAGCGCCGGCGTCGTGGACCGCGTCATGGCGGGGCCGCAGACAAAGAACTGGCGCTGGGTCGCCCTGATGGGCAATCACGAACGCATGATGCTCGATGCGCTGGCGGGCGCAGATCGTGAAGGCTTCTGGCTCCGCAACGGCGGCGAGGAGACTTTACAGTCCTATCGCGGCGAGGTTCCGGAGGCGCATCGACTGTGGCTTGCCAACCGTCCTCAGATCCATGTCGATGTTTTCAGGATCTTTGCCCATGCCGGGCTTGACCGTGGGCGACCGCTTGAGGATCAGGAGGAGAATACGCTGCTCTGGCGCAGGCCAAAACCCGAGGATGATCACGGTGAATTCTTCGGTCGTCACCTCTGCCATGGCCATACGCCGCGCGACGAAAATCCCGTCACGCGCGGCGCGCGCAGCAATATCGACAGCGGCTGCGTGTTCGGCGATCGCTTGACGGCCGCCGTTTTTGACGACGCCGTTCCGGGCGGGCCCACACGCTTCATCAACATATCCAGCCGCTATCGCTGGACCGGTTAAGTCCGCAACTCCTTCCGCAGGATCTTGCCGACATTGGATTTCGGCAGGCTTTCGCGAAATTCTATGTGTTTCGGACGCTTGTAGTTCGTAAGTCTTGACGCACAATACTCCTTGATCTCGGCCGCCGTGAGATCCGGGTTCTTGCGCACCACGAACAGTTTCACCGCTTCGCCGGAATGTTCGTCCGGCACGCCTATCACAGCGGCTTCGAGGACGCCCGGATGGGAGGCGACCACCTCTTCCACTTCATTGGGATAAACGTTGAAGCCGGAAACGATCACCATGTCCTTCTTGCGATCGACAATGCGGATATAGCCGTTCTCATCCATCACGCCCATGTCGCCCGAACGGAAGAAGCCATCAGGCGTCATCACCTTGGCGGTTTCCTCCGGCTTGTTCCAATAGCCGGACATCACCTGCGGGCCGCGGATGCAGATCTCGCCGACCACGCCGAGCGGAACCTGCTTGCCGTCGTCATCCTGGATCTGGATATCTGTGGAGGGCAGCGGCAGGCCGATCGTGCCGGTGAAGGAGCCGGCGTCGAGACGGTTGACCGTGGCGATCGGCGAGGTCTCGGACAGACCGTAACCTTCGGAAATCGGGCAACCGGTCACCGCTTGCCAGCGTTCGGCCACCGGCCTCTGGCAGGCCATGCCGCCGGCCAGGCTGAGGATGAGTTTCGAGAAATCGAGCTTCTTGAACTCCTCATTGTTCACAAGCGCATTAAACAGCGTGTTGAGGCCCGGGAAGACATGGATCTTTTCCGACCGCAGCACCTTCACAAAGGCGGGAATGTCTCGCGGGTTGGGGATCAGCACATTGCGCGCCACTTCCTTCATCCCCATCACCAAATTCACGGTGAGCGCGAAAATATGGTAGAGCGGCAGCGGGCAGACGAAGGTGAAATCCTCGGGCTTTTTGGCGCGGCGATAGAGAACCGACAGCCAGACGGCCGTCTGCTCGGCATTGGCGAGAATATTGCCATGCGTCAGCACCGCGCCCTTGGCCACCCCGGTCGTGCCGCCGGTATACTGCAGAAAGGCGACATCGGAGGCCGTGACGTTCTCGGGACGGAATCGCAGGCTTTTCGCCTCCGCAAGCAGGGTTTTGAACGGCACGTGGCCGGGCAGCGTCCAGAGAGGCACGAGCTTCTTGACCTTACGCACCACGAAATTGACGAGATGGCCCTTGAAGCCCAGGAGATCGCCCATGGTGGCGACGACCACGGTCTCGACACCCGTTCCCGGCAGGGCCTGCTGCACGGTTGCGGCGAAATTCTCAAGCGTGAACAGAAGCTTCGCGCCGGCGTCTTTCAGCTGATAATTGAGTTCGCGCGGGGTGTAGAGCGGGTTGACATTGACTGCGATAAAGCCGGCGCGCAGCACCGCGAGCGCGACGACGGGAAATTGCAGGATGTTCGGAAACATGATCGCGACGCGATCTCCGCGTTTCAGGCCCTTCTGCTGCAGCCAGGCGGCGACCTGACGCGACATCTGATCGATCTCGCCGAAGCTCAGCGTCTTGCCCATGCAGGTATAGGCCGGCTTGTGACCGTTGCGACTGACGACATCCTCGAACAATTCTCCGAGCGAGGCATGCTTCAAAGGCTGAATTTCGGACGGAACGCCATCCGGATAGGATTTTAGCCACGGCCTGTCGCCCGGCATAGGCTGCAAGCTCGAATCAATTGCGTTCATCTTTTCCTCCCAGCGCTATTTTGACATCCTGCGCTCTCCTCGACAGGATGTTAATCGCCTTTGCTCCTCACGCAAGCAAAGACTAGTTTACATTGACGTAAACGTCAACGCACAGCTGACAGACGCTCGTCTTTCGCAAATGGAAAATGGCATGACCATGGAAACGCATCTGCTGATCTGCTCCGCCTCACCGGGTCTGGGAGCTCTCGCGCTTCATCGGTTGGGCGGAGACACATTCATGTCTTCCATCACGCCAAATCCTTCGTTTCTGGCGGCGTCGACCAAGACCAAAATGATTTACGTCGCGAGCGAAAAATCCAAAGGTTCTGGCCGCGTCACGCCGGTCGAACTCAATGCGGAGCGGCTTTCGGCGCGGACTGCGCAGGCCACCGGTGGGAATGCCGCCGTTCATCTTTGCCTCGACAGGACCGAACGTTTTCTGTTTGTCGCGAATTACCAAGCATCTCGCGCGCCGGGCGACGCCTCGTTATCCGCCTTTTCCCTTTCGGATAGCGGCGACATCTCAAACCCCATAGCGCGCTTCACGCATCACGGCACCGGCCCGGACAAGCGCCGGCAGGAGGGACCGCATTGCCACTGCGTCGCTATCAGCCCCGACAATCGCCGGCTTGTCGCTGTGGATCTCGGCGCGGACAGGCTGTTTTCCTATGCCTTCGATAGCGAGGCGGGTCGTCTCTCGCCCAAAGGCGAGACGAAAACGCCTGAGGGAGCCGGTCCCCGTCACGCGGCGTTTCATCCCAATGGCCGCATGCTCTATGTGACAGGCGAACTGGATTCGACGCTTCTCGCCTTTTCGGTGAGCGATGACGGACTTCAACTGGCCGCCCGCATGCCGGCTACGCAGCACGAGACCGACAGTCGAAACTATCCTTCCGGCATCTTGACGACGCCCGACGGCCACCATCTCCTGGTCGCCAATCGCGGCGCAGATACGATCGCCGTGTTCTGGATCGATCCGCAGAGCGGCTTGCCGACGCTGAAAGCCGAATATGATTGCGGCGGCGCCTTTCCACGAGCCATCCGCTTCGATCGCGCCGCGCGGCGGCTGGCCGTCGCCAACCAGAAATCAGATGGGGTCGCCCTGTTCGCTTGGGACTTTGCCGATGGAAAGCTGTCCGCGGAACCCACCAACATCGTGCCGGTGAAAGCGCCGCTCGACATGCTGTTCGTCAATCCTCAGTAACCAGTGTCTCGCGCCACGACATGCTCCAGCGCTTCGCCGCGCTCGAAGCGCTCGATCTGCCGCTCGACATGCGCAAACAGCGCCGAGACATCCGAATCCGCCGCCGAATGCGGCGTCAGGATCAAATTGGGCAGCGACCAGATCGCCGAGGTCTCCGGCAGCGGCTCGACCTCGAACACATCGAGCGAGGCGGCCCTGAGCAGGCCCGACTGCAGCGCCTCGATCACATCAGCTTCGACCTGGCTGCCGCCACGGCCGGCATTGATGAACACAGGACCGCCCAGCGCGCCGTCCCGCTTCAGCTTCGAAAACAGGTCGCGATTGAAGATGCCGCGCGTCTCCGGCGTCAACGGCAGCAGACCGACGAGGATGTCGGATTGGCCGAGGAACCGGTCGAGATCTTCGGCCGCATGCATGGCGACGCCGTCCACCGGCTTGCCGCTCTTCGACCAGCCGATGACATTGAAGCCCATGGTCTTGAGCTTGCGGGCGGCGTCAGAGCCGAGAACGCCCATGCCCATGACGCCCACGGTGAGATCCGCCGCCTCGGGCTGCGTCAAAGGTTTCCAGACGCGC
The DNA here is from genome assembly GCF_005222915.1 of Rhizobium sp. FKL33. Classification (GTDB taxonomy): domain Bacteria; phylum Pseudomonadota; class Alphaproteobacteria; order Rhizobiales; family Rhizobiaceae; genus Rhizobium_E. Next base: position 55,727 of record NZ_STFX01000003.1, on the reverse strand, counting down.
CTGCGCTGCTGGGCGTCGTATGCGAGATGCTGGCGCAGATGCATCAGGCACTGCATGACCACCCATTCGCTCATCCGCGTCGTCAGCGTGTGATCGACGAAGCGCACCAGCGGCAGGTCGGGCAGGCCCGGCAGGGTCAGAACATGATCGACGCCGGCGCCGCCCGAAAACAGCACCTTGAGATCCGTCGCGCGTGAAAACAGATCGTCCAGCGGCTTCCAGAGCAGAGCGTAAGATATGCCCGAGAGGTCGCGGTCGCGCTGGGCGAGATCGGCGCGGTTGATCACCTCGCGCCCCGGAAAGGCCGTCTTCAAGCCCTCCGCCACCTGATCGGGATGAAAGCGGAGATCTACGATGATGGGGCTTTTGGTGCTCATGCGGAACCTGTCACTGGCGGATGGCTGCGGTCTTGACCGCCTCGATATTGAAGGCGGCGGCGAGAAGGGCCTTGGTGTACTCCTCGCGCGGATTGGCGAACAAGTCCCGCGCCGGGCCTTTTTCGACCACCTGGCCATTGCGCATGACGATGATGTCATTGGCGAGCGCGCGGACCACTTTGAGATCGTGGGAGATGAACAGATAAGCGAGCTGATGCTTGACCTGCAGGTCGCGCAAGAGATCGACCACCTGCGCCTGCACGCTCATGTCGAGCGCAGACGTCGGCTCGTCCAGCATCACGAATTTCGGCTTCAGCACCATGGCCCGGGCGATGGCGATGCGCTGGCGCTGGCCGCCGGAGAATTCATGCGGGTAACGATGCCGCGTCTCGGGATCGAGCCCTGTCTCGGCGAGCGCCTCGGCGACCGTGCGGTCGCGCTCCTCGGCCGTCAATTGCGGCTCATGCACGAGCAGCCCTTCGCCGACGATGTCGGCCACCGACATGCGCGGGCTCAGCGATCCATAGGGGTCCTGAAAGACGATCTGCATCTGGCGGCGCAGCGGCCGCATTTCGGCGAAGCTGCGCCCCTGGATGTCCTGTCCGACAAAGGCGATGCGGCCCTGCGACGAAATCAGCCGGGTGAGCGCCAAGCCTAGCGTCGTCTTGCCCGAGCCGCTCTCGCCGACGATCCCTAGCGTATGGCCGGCCTTGAGCTCAAGATCGACGCCATCCACCGCCTTCACATGATCGGTCACGCGGCGCAGGAAGCCCGTTTTGATCGGAAACCACACTTTGACGTCGTCGGCTGAAATCACGATCGGTTTGTCCGCATCGGGAGCCGGCGGCTGCCCCTTGGGTTCGGCGGCCAGCAGCTTGCGGGTGTAACCGTGCTGGGGATTGGCGAAGATCTCGGCGGTCGGGCCCATTTCGACGATCTTGCCCTTGGTCATCACACAGACCCGGTCGGCGATCTTGCGCACGATGCCTAAGTCGTGGGTGATGAACAGGATCGACATGCCATGCTCACTCTTGAGCTTGCCCAGGAGTTCGAGGATCTGCGCCTGAACCGTCACGTCGAGCGCAGTGGTCGGCTCGTCGGCGATCAGGAGTTCCGGCCGGTTGGCGAGCGCCATGGCGATCATCACGCGCTGACGCTGGCCGCCAGACAATTCATGCGGATAGGCCGTCAACCGTTTTTCCGGGTCGCGGATGCCGACCTGGGTCAGGAGTTCGATAACGCGGGCGCGGGTGGCGGCGGCCCGGATCGGCTGATGCAGTTCGAGGATCTCGCCGATCTGCCGCTCGATCGAATGCAGCGGATTGAGCGAGGTCATCGGCTCCTGGAAGATCATGGTGATGTCGTCGCCCCGCACCTTGCGCAGCGCTTCCGGCTGAGCGCTGAGCAGATCCTGCCCCTTGAACAGGATCTGGCCCGAAGGGTGCGAGGCCGAGGGATAGGGCAGCAATCTCAAAATAGAATTGGCGGTCACCGATTTGCCGGAGCCGGATTCGCCTACCAGCGCAACGACTTCACCTCTGTTGATGTCGAAACTGACATGATCGACGGCAAGTGCGGTCTGGCCGCCCTGATGAAAGGCGACGGAGAGATCGCGAATGGAAATCAGCGGCTCGGTCATCGTGTGAGATCCTCGAGAATGGCGGCCAAAGTCGGCGCATCGGGCCGGATCACCGGCGCAGGCGTCAGCGCGACGCTCGTTAGGGGATGAATAGCGGGCTCGCCGGCGGAGATGCCCTCGTCCTGCGTCAGAAAATGCGAACAGCCCGCCTGCATCGCGGTGGCGACATGAATGGCGTCGGGCAGCTTGAGCGACCGGCGGGCGGCGCGGAGAGCGGCGGCCAGGTCTAGAACTTGCTCCGAAACGGGCACGACCGAGAGCCAGTAACTGCCCGACCTCAGTTCTGCATAAAACTGGGCCGCGGCAAGTGCGCGTTCTCGATAGGGCTTAACCGGCAACTCCGAAAAAGTCAGCGCGCTGGTGAGAAACCGGGGATCGGTCTCCGACCGGCGATGTCCCGCGATCATCTCGCGCAGAGCATCGCCTTTTTCGAACTCGTCTTCGAGAAACGCGATCAAGATGTTGGTGTCGAGATACACCAGCGGGAACAAGGTCATTCCTCATCCCATTCATCGCGCAGGGCCCTGATATCCGCCACGGCGTCTCTTAGAGACCTGGGTTCTTTCAGCGAGGCTCTTGCTTGCTGCAGCGTCGCCCAGAAATCCTCACCCTCGCCACGACCCAACGGGGCATTCTCGGACTGTCGAGCAGCGCCCTCTTCGATCACCAGCCGCACCGTCTCCACGCCTGGAAACTGCGCGCGCAGATCCTCGGGCAATTGTGAGACGGGATAGTGCTCGCGCACGATCTTGTTCATCGGCGGCCTCCTGATGGGAACTGCGCCAAGTCTAGGGCCAAACCTGTCGGAAAGCGAGGGTTCCTCATCCGAAGGTCTTTCTGGGGTCGAATGCGTCGCGCACCGCTTCGCCGATGAAGATCAGAAGCGACAGCATGGCGGCGAGCGTGAAGAAGGCGGTAAAACCCAGCCAGGGGGCCTGCAGGTTCGACTTGGCCTGGCCGACCATTTCGCCGAGCGAGGGCGAACCCGGCGGCATGCCGAGACCGAGGAAATCGAGCGCCGTCAGCGTGCTGATCGAACCTGACAGGATGAAGGGCAGGAAGGTCAGCGTCGCCACCATGGCGTTGGGCAGAAGATGCCGCCACATGATCACGGCATTGCCGACGCCGAGCGCGCGGGCGGCCCGGACATATTCGAAATTGCGGGCGCGGAAAAATTCCGCCCTGACAATGCCGACGAAACTCGTCCAGGAAAACAGGAGCAGAATGCCGAGCAGCACGAAAAAGCCGGGCGGCAGGATCGAAGCCATGATCAGCAGGATGTAGAGCACCGGCATCGACGACCAGATCTCGATGAAGCGCTGCCCGATCAGGTCGGTCAGCCCGCCGAAATAGCCCTGCACCGCGCCGATGGCGACGCCGATCACCGCCGAGGCCGCTGTCAGCGCCAGACCGAACACCACGGAAAGCCTGAAGCCGTAGATGATGCGGGCGAGCACGTCGCGCGCCTGATCGTCGGTGCCGAGCCAGTTCATGTTGCCCAGCGTGCAATTAGGATCCTTGTCGGCGAGCGGATAGGCCGAGCAGCGCTGTTCCTCCGGCATGAGCCAGAAGGGTCTGGTCGGGGCCGAGGTCGGCACGAATGTGTTGGCGGTCAGGTATGAATAGCGGATCGGCGGCCAGATCATCCAGCCGTTTTCGTCGATCTTCTCGCGCACCAGATCGGTCTTGTAATCGGTGGTCGGCAGGAAGCCCTCGTCGCCGAGGAAGGTCGCCTCCTCGTAATCCCGGAGGATCGGCACATAGTATTCGCCCTTGAAGGAAACGAGGATGGGCCGGTCATTGGCGATCACTTCGGCGAACAGCGACAGGCCGAAAATCAGCAAGAAGATCCAGAACGACCAGTAGCCGCGCCGGTTCGCCTTGAAATTGGCGAGACGCCGCTGATTGACGGGAGAGAGCCAGGGTTTCTTGGTGTGCACTGCCATGATCACACCTCCCGCTTTTCGAAATCGATGCGGGGATCGACCCAGGTGTAAATGAGGTCGGAGAGAAGGCCGACGACCAGCCCGAGCAGTGAGAAGATGTAGAGGGTGCCGAACACGATCGGATAATCGCGCTTGATGATGGCGTCGTAGCCCATTCGGCCGAGGCCATCGAGCGAGAACAGGTTCTCGATCAGGAGCGAGCCGGTGAAGAAGGCCGAGATGAAGGCTGCGGGAAAGCCGGCGATCACGATCAGCATCGCATTGCGGAACACGTGACCATAGAGAACCCGATGTTCGGTCAGCCCCTTGGCGCGGGCCGTCACCACATATTGCTTCTTGATCTCGTCGATGAAGGAGTTCTTGGTCAGCAGCGTCGTGGTGGCGAAGGAGGAAATCAGCAGCGCCGAGATCGGCAGCGTCAGATGCCAGATGTAATCCAGGATCTTGCCGCCGATGCTCAACTGATCGAAATTGTCGGACGTCAGGCCGCGCAGCGGGAACCAGTCCCAGAATGAGCCGCCGGCGAACAGCACGATCAGCAGGATGCCGAACAGAAAGCCCGGCACCGCGTAACCGATGATCACCACGCCCGAGGTCCAGACATCGAAGCTCGATCCGTCCGACACCGCCTTGCGGATGCCAAGCGGAATGGAGATGGCGTAGGACAGAAGCAGCACCCAGACGCCGAGCGAGATCGACACCGGCAGCTTCTCGGCGATCAGATTGACGACGCTTTCGTCGCGGAAGAAGCTCTGGCCGAAATCGAACCGGGCGTAATTCCACACCATTTCGGCGAAGCGCTGCCAGGCCGGCTTGTCGAAGCCGAACTGCTTCTCCAGCTTGGCGATCAGTTCCGGATCGAGCCCCTGCGCGCCGCGATATCGGCCGGAACTGTCGGCCGCCTCGTTGAAGGACAGTTCGTTGCCGCCGCCGGAGAGCCGGTCGCCGCCGTTCTGGTTGGTCAGATCGGCGATCATCTGCTCGACAGGGCCGCCGGGGGCAAATTGCACGATGATGAAGGACAGGAGCAGGATCCCGAGCAGCGTCGGGATGATCAAGAGAAGCCGTCTCAGAATATAGGCGGCCATCTCAGCGTTCCCCTCGCGGGCCGCCGCCGGGCGGCGTGACTGTCAAGATCTGCAACGAGGTCTCCATGACGGATTTGGTCAGATATCGCGCTTGCATTAGCCTCACAGGCTTTCGCGAGGCTTCATTCGCCCTTGGCCCACCAGATTGACGGGAAGCCCGAGGAATAATGCGGCAGATCCTTGGGCCGCTCGAACTTGTCCCAGTAGGCGATGCGGCTCATGCGCAGCGTATAGGACGGCACGACATAATGATTGTGCAGCAACACGCGGTCCAGCGCCTTCACAGCCGCCACCTGCACGTCGCGATCAGGTGCAAAGATGATCTTGCGGATGATCGCGTCGATGGCCGGATTGGCGATGCCGGCGTAATTCTGCGTGCCCTCGGCGGCGGCGGCCTTCGAGCCCCAATATTCCGCCTGTTCAGCGCCAGGATTGAGGCTTTGGCCCCAACCGGTATAGATCACATCGAAATCGCGCTTGCGCCAGCGCTCGGTGAATTGCGAAGCGTCGACCGAGCGCACCGTGGCGACGACCCCGATCTTCTTGAGATTGGCGGCAAAGGGCAGCGCGACGCGTTCGATGATGTTGGAATTGAGCAGGATCTCGAACTTGAAGGGCTTGCCGGTTTTGGCGTTGACCATCTGCCCGCCCTTGAGCTCCCAGCCTGCTTGCTTGAACAGCCCCAGCGCCTTGCGCAGGTTCTGCCGGAGCTTGGCCTCGTTGCCGGCGACGGGGTTGACATAAGGTTCGGTGAAGACGCTCGGCGGCACCTTGTCCTTGAGCTCTGTCAGGATCTCCAACTCCTTGCCCTGCGGCAGGCCTGAAGAGGCCAGTTCCGAGCCGTAAAAATAGGAGTTGATGCGGCTGTACTGCCCGTAGAAGATCGTGCGCTTCAGCGTCTCGAAATCGAAAGCGTAGTTCAGGGCTTCCCGCACCCGCGCATCCTGAAACTGCTCGCGGCGAAGATTGGGAATGAAGCCGACCAGCACGCCGGACGAGCGGTAGTCGTTGGGCAATTCCTCTTTCTTGACCTTGCCCTGCTGCACGGCCGGGAAAGTATAGGCGGTCGCCCAGCGCTTGGCCTCGTTCTCGGACCAGAAATCGCTGTCGCCGCTGCGGAAGGCTTCGAACTGCACGTCGATGTCGGCGTAATAGGTGTATTCGATCGTCTTGAAATTGTTGTAGCCGATGTTCACCGGCAGATCCTTGCCCCAATAATCGTCGCGCAGCTCGAATTTGAGCGTCGAGCCGGGAGACACCGCCACCAGGTTGTAGGGGCCGGAGCCCATGACCGGCTCGAGCGTCGTCGCCCCGATATTGCGCTGGACGCCGCGGGCGTCCTTTCCCTCCCACCAATGCTTGGGCACGATGGTCAATTGCCCGATGGTGGCGACGAGGTCGCGATTGTTCTTTTCGTCGAAGGTGAAGGTTACCTCGCGCTCGCCGGTTTTCTCCGCCTTGACGACATGCTGGTAATAGAAGGCCTTGGCCGGGTCGAACTCCTTGGCCTTGTCGAAGGAGAAGACCACGTCCTCGACTGTGATGGGCTTGCCGTCGGCCCAGGCGGCCTTGGGATTGAGACGATAGGAAACCGAAGCGAAATCCTTGGGATAGGAGACGCTCTCGGCGATCAGGCCATAGGTGGACAAGGGCTCGTCCAGCGACGGCTTCATCAGCGTCTCATAGACCAGCGCCGCCACGGGCAAAGCAAGATTGCCCTTGTTGGGGATCGGATTGAGCGAATCAAACACGCCGAATTCCGATAGCCGCAACACGCCGCGCTTGGGCGCTTGCGGATTGACATAATCAAAATGGCTGAAGCCGGGCTTGTACTTCAATTCGCCCAAACTGGAGACGCCATTGGTCCAGAAACCTTCCTCTGAAAAGGCCGGCGCTGCGGCGAACCCCGCGATCAGCGCGATAACCGGAGTGAGTGTTCCCAAACGTGCGATAAAGCCCATGAAAAACGCCTGCTGTTCGATGTTCGAATCTTGCTATTGATCATATGTGAAAAAAGGATCGTGGCAAATTTGCCATTGCCGCGCGTCCTTTTCCTCGCAATTCGGCGCGGCGGCCAATTTCAGCCAAGTTTGATGTATTCTGATCCGCAAATCACTTGCCACAAGCGGCGGATGCTGCGGCAAACGAAGGATGCGCTCTTGATGCGGAAATTTATAAAGGCGGGACTGGCCGTGGTTTTGATGATGGCGAGCGCGCTCGGCGCTGTTGCCGAGGAAGCCACCCCCGCCAAGCAATTGTTCGGCAAGGTCACCCTGCCCTCGCGGGGCCAGGCCGCGTCGATCGGCTTCTACGCCAAGGGCTGCCTGTCGGGCGGCGTCGCCATTCCCGTCGATGGCCCTGCCTGGCAGGTGCTGCATCTGTCGCGCAATCGCCGCTGGGGCAATCCGCGCATGATCTCGTTGCTTGAACAGTTGTCGCATGACGGCCAGCAGAAGGCCGGCTGGTCCGGCCTCCTGGTCGGCGATATTTCGCAGCCGCGCGGCGGCCCGATGCTGACGGGGCACGCTTCCCACCAGATCGGCCTCGACGCCGATATCTGGCTGACGCCGATGCCAAACCGGCAGCTCTCCTACGAGGAACGCGAGAAGTTTCCGGAAAACTCCGTGCTCCGCAAGGGCGCGCTGACGGTCGATCCAAATAAATGGACTCCCGCGCATGCCCGTATCATCATGCTGGCGGCGAGCTATCCCGAGGTCGAGCGCGTTTTCGTGCATCCCGGCATCAAGAAGAAGCTCTGCGAGACCTGGCGCGGCGACCGCGCCCTGCTTTCCAAGGTGCGGCCGATCTATGGCCACCACTACCACTTCCATATCCGCATGAAATGCCCGCCGGGCGCTAAAGGCTGCACCGATCAGGCCGATCCACCCGATGGCGACGGCTGCGGCAAGCCGCTCGCCTGGTGGTTCACCGACGAGCCCTGGGGCAACAATAAGCCGAAGACGCCGCCGAAGAAACCGGTCAAGCCTGTGAAGCCCCGCCAGCTGACGCTCGCCAATCTGCCCAAGGCCTGCGCCATGGTGCTCGGCGCACCGTCGGTCGGCGTCGCCGCCAAGGCCGAATATGAGCCCGCAATGGGGGCGTCCGCCGATCCCACGCCGGTTGCCGCCTTCGCCGCGGCGCCATCGGCGGGCGACGACTTCTCGGCCTTTGCGCTTCTCGGCCCCGCGCCCATACCGCGGGCGCGACCGCTCGATCAGTAGCGCGCTCTTCGCGCCTGCGAAAATTCATGGAACTTTCATGTGGGAGGCTGTTCCCTTCCCGCATTTTCCGTGTTAGCAGCCCTCGTCATCTTCCGAAAGGTTTTCCCGCTTGCGGCGTCCCGGCCGCATCGGCCAGGTATAAGGAACATGGCATGGCCCGCATCATTGAGACCATCACCGGCCTAGAGGCCCTCACTTTCGACGATGTGCTGTTGCAGCCCGGACATTCCGAGGTCATGCCGGGCCAGACCAACATCACCACAACCATCGCCCAGGATATCGAACTCAACCTGCCGCTTCTGTCGGCGGCGATGGACACGGTCACCGAAGCCCGCCTCGCCATCGCCATGGCGCAGTCCGGCGGCCTCGGCGTCATCCATCGCAATCTTTCGCCCGAAGAGCAGGCCGAACAGGTCCGCCAGGTCAAGAAGTTCGAAAGCGGCATGGTGGTCAATCCCGTCACCATCGGCCCGGACGCCACGCTCGCAGAGGCGCTCGGCCTGATGAAGGCGCATGGCATTTCCGGCATTCCTGTGGTGGAAAACCACAATAGCGGTCGCACCGGACGTCTGGTCGGCATCCTCACCAATCGCGACGTCCGCTTCGCCAGCAATCCCAATCAGAAGATCTATGAGCTGATGACGCGGGAGAACCTGATCACGGTTCGCGAGAATGTCGATCAGGCCGAAGCCAAGCGACTGCTGCATCATCACCGCATCGAAAAGCTCCTGGTGGTTGACGACGCCGGCCATTGCATCGGCCTCATCACCGTCAAAGATATCGAGAAGTCGCAGCTCAACCCGAACGCCTCAAAGGACGCCCAGGGCCGCCTGCGCGCCGCCGCAGCCACCTCTGTCGGCGAAGACGGCTTCGAGCGCGCCGAGCGCCTGATCGACGCCGGCGTCGACCTGCTCGTCATCGACACCGCACATGGCCATTCCCAGCGCGTGCTCGACGCCGTGACCCGCGCCAAGAAGATCTCCAATTCCGTGCGCATCATGGCCGGCAACGTCGCAACGCCCGCCGGCACGCAGGCGCTGATCGACGCCGGCGCGGATGCGGTCAAGGTCGGCATCGGCCCGGGTTCGATCTGCACCACCCGTATTGTGGCAGGCGTGGGCGTGCCGCAGCTCGCCGCCATCATGGGCGCGGTCGACGTGGCCCGCAAGGCCGGCATTCCGGTGATCGCCGACGGCGGCATCAAGTTCTCGGGCGACCTCGCGAAAGCCATCGCGGCCGGCGCTTCGGCCTGCATGATCGGCTCGCTGCTCGCCGGCACCGATGAGAGCCCCGGCGAGACCTATCTCTACCAGGGCCGCTCCTTCAAGGCCTATCGCGGCATGGGCTCGGTGGGCGCCATGGCGCGCGGCTCGGCGGACCGCTATTTCCAGGCCGAAGTGCGCGACACGCTGAAGCTGGTGCCGGAAGGCATCGAAGGCCAGGTGCCATACAAGGGTCCGGTGTCGGCCGTGCTGCACCAACTCGCCGGCGGCCTGCGCGCCGCCATGGGCTATGTCGGCGGCGGCACCATCCCGGACTTCCAGGAAAAGGCCAACTTCGTGCGCATCTCCGGCGCGGGCCTGCGCGAAAGCCACACACACGGCGTGACCATCACCCGCGAAAGCCCGAACTATCCGGGCGGGGCGTGATCTCGACCTAATCCGCTCTTGAACAAAACCCCGCCAACCGAGTTGGCGGGTTTTTTTTTCAGAACCGCCAGAACCGAGGCCGAACCAAAGGCGCCCGACATCGAGATTTTTTGGAGAATGTCACCGACCTGTGTTGCCGTCATATGTCTATGTCAGCATAATCGATCACAACCTTAAATTAGTCTTTTGCGAATTATGACTGCAGGGAGATACGCATGATTTTCAACAAGGGTTTCGTGACCCGTGGCGATGACGCAGCCAACAAGCTGAGCTTAAAATACGTCACCCATGAGGACGAATCCATCGACGCCTACAACATCATTTATGCAGGCGGCGGCAATGACATACTCTGGGGAAATATCGACAGGGAATACAATGTCAGCGTTGCTCTCTATGGTGAGGACGGAAACGACATCATCTGGGATGGAAGCACTTCAGACACTCTTTCAGGCGGCCTCGGCGACGACACGATTCATTACGACGACGGCGACGATATAATTGATGGCGGCGAAGGATATGACGTGCTTGACCTGCACACGAAGACCAGTGACGATTTCACGCTGGATGACCTGAAGCTGCAGGGCATTGAGAAGCTCATCATTTCCGACAGGATGACGATCGGAAAAACCGGCCTGAACAGCTTTGACACGCTTGAAAGCAAAGACACCACTCTGTCAATTGTTTATTTGACGAACCAAACAACGATTGAGAATATCAATCTGATTGGCAAAAAAATGGAATGGTCCTTTATTGGATCGAAGTATGACGACGTTTTGGATTTTTCCACGAATACAGCCAAGATTGCCGCAAGTGGCAACAGCGGCGACGACATTATAAAGGTTGGCGCGAATAACTCGGCCTACGGAGGTGGTGGCAACGATCAGTTGTTTGGCGGATCAGGCAATAATCGGCTGAACGGCGATGGAGGAAACGACACTCTCATCGGCGGCGCCGGGAAGGACTATCTGTTAGGAGACAAAGGCGACGACAGGCTCGAAGGCGGCTTGGGCAGTGACACTCTCCGGGGAGGAAGCGGCAACGATCTGATTATCGGTGGCGCTGACGACGATAAAATTTATGCCGATGGAGGCGTCAATACCGTTATGGGCGGCGCCGGAAACGATTACATCTCCTATGGCGGCTCCGAGGGGCAACTCTTAAAGGGGGGCGATGGAGACGACGTGGTGAATCTGGGCCGAGTAGGAACCTCTGGCGTCTCGGTCTACGGAGGAGAAGGCACCGACCGCCTCGTCATTTCGAGCAGCGACGCGTTGAATTTGTCCGTTGAGGATGTCGAAATTCTCGATCTCACCAAAGTGTCGGTTCTGAAAGTGGATTCCGACCTGCTGGAGAGTTTCGACAAAATCCGCGCAGGAGATTTCGCGAAGACAATTTATCTCTCATCACAGGCTGACCTGACCTGGGAAAAGGGGTTCTCTAAACCTGACGATTGGAAGATTTTCGGCTCTGACGCGTCCGACAAGATTAACATGGCGGTTGCAGGCGGATCGGGCTGGACGGTCAATGGGGGCGCTGGCGACGACCTCATCATCGGATCTTCGAAGTCCACAGGGGGCACCTATCTCAGGGGTGGAGACGGCAACGACACGCTGATCGGCGGCGTCAAGGACGACATTTTTGATGGCGGAGCAGGAAACGACACTATCAAAAGCAATGGTGGGACCGATCAGATCAAGCTCAAATCCGGCGGCTCTGACCTGATCGTTCTCGAGAAAGGCTTCGATCAGCTTTTTGTCTACAACCTGTCAACGCAGGGTAAGGAACAGGATAAGATCGACCTCTCAAACTTTTCCGCTGTGAAGGATTTCGCGGACCTCACGAAGAACCACGCGGTCGAATGGTTCTACGACGCGGCGCTGACTAAGCTGGAATCCACCGAAATCGACCTCGGCAACGGTAGCGAACTGATCCTCAAGGGGATCGCCATCGAGGATCTCCGGGAATCGCAGTTCCTGTTCTAAGAGCGTGATGCAAATAAAATCCTCCGGAGGAATGGCGGCCTCCGGAGGGTATGCAAGGTGTTGATGTCAATGACCGCCCGGTCTGGGTTGCGACATTTTAATTTGTGCATCGCACACAAAAATCCCATATCCAGTGCTAGGAGTCAGTGTGACATCAACCGGCAGGACTGAGCATGGAGAATGGACACGACAAGAAGATCTTGGTGTTGCAGGGCGGCGGCGCGCTCGGGGCCTATCAGGCCGGAGCCTATGAAGCGCTGCATGCGAGCGGCGTCAGGCCGGAATGGGTCGCCGGGATCTCGATCGGCTCGATCAATTCCGCCATCATCGCCGGCAGTCCGCCCGAAAAGCGGGTGGAGCATCTCAGGCAGTTCTGGGAAAAAGTCTCGTCCGGCCCTTCGGCCCTGCCCTTCATGCTGGATCAGCCGGCGCGCAAATGGTTCAACGAATATTCCGCGGCGCTCAATGCGCTGACCGGCGTCAACGGCTTCTATCTTCCCCAGGCTTTCCTGCCCTTGCAGTATCTGACAATGCCCGAGGCGCGGATCAGTCTCTACGACACGACGCCGTTGATCGACACGCTCGATGAGCTCGTGGATTTCGACCTGATCAACCGGCGGAAGGTGCGGCTGTCGCTCGGGGCGGTCAATGTGGTCAATGGCAATTTCGCCTATTTCGACAATTTCCAGGACAGGATCACCGCCCGCCACATCGCCGCCTCCGGCGCGCTGCCGCCCGGATTTCCGCCTGTCGAGATCGACGGCAATTTCTATTGGGACGGCGGTCTCGTGTCCAACACGCCGTTGCAATGGGTGATGGACCAGCGCAAGACGTCCGACGATCTCTGCATCTTCCAGGTCGACCTGTTCTCGGCGCGCGGCCGCATGCCGCAGGATATTTCCGACGTGCTGGCGCGGGAGAAGGAGATCCGTTTTTCCAGCCGCACGCGCATGAACACCAACGAGGCGATGCGCAGCGAGCGCATCGACAAGGCGATCCGCCGTCTGCTCAAGAAGCTTCCGCCTGATCTCGCCGACGATCCGGACGTGAAATTCCTGCGGCGGCAGGAGGATATGGGCGCGGTGACCGTGGTGCACCTGATCTATCGCCGCAAGGCTTATGAGACCCATTCGATGGACAACGAGTTTTCGCGGCTGACCATGGAGGAACATTGGAAGGCGGGCTATGACGACGTCATGGAAACGCTGTCCTGCGAGAGCTGGAAACATCGCCAAATTCCCCAAGATGGCTTCGTCGCCATCGATCACTGGAAGAGCTGGGCGTGACGCTCGGCGAGCATGAGGAGAAAGCCATGACACTGAAGGACAAAGTCGCCATCGTCACCGGCGCCGCGAGCGGCCTCGGCTACGGCATCGCCAAGCGCTATGTCGAGGAAGGCGCGCGCGTCGCCATCGCCGACCTCAAGATCGACGCCGCCAACGCCGCCGCCGCGGAGCTCACAAAGCTCGGACCCGGCGAAGCGATCGGCGTAGAGATGGACGTGACCAATGAGGACGCGGTCAATGCCGGCGTCGCTAAGGTGGCCGCGACCTGGGGCCGCGTCGACATTCTCGTCTCCAACGCCGGCATCCAGATCGTCCACAAGATCGAGGAATTCCCCTTCGCCGACTGGAAGAAGATGCTGGCCATCCATCTCGACGGCGCCTTCCTCACCACAAAGGCCTGCATTCCGCTGATGCAGAAGCAGGGCGGCGGCGCGATCATCTATATGGGATCGGTTCATTCCAAGGAAGCCTCGCCGCTGAAGGCCGCCTATGTGACGGCCAAGCACGGCCTGCTCGGCCTCGCCCGCTCGGTCGCCAAGGAAGGCGGTCCGTTCAAGATCCGCTCCAACGTCATCTGCCCGGGCTTCGTGCGCACGCCGCTGGTCGAAAAGCAGATCCCGGAACAGGCCAAGACGCTGGGCATCTCCGAGGAAGAGGTGGTCAAGAAAGTGATGCTCGGACAGACGGTGGACGGCGAGTTCACCACGATCGAGGACGTCGCCGAAGTGGCGCTGTTCTTCGCGGGCTTCGAGACCAATGCGCTCACCGGTCAGTCGGTCATCGTCAGCCATGGCTGGCACATCGAATAACTTAGTGAAACGATCCGGGCCCCTTTCCGGTTCCATCACTTTGTTTTGTCGAAAGCGCTGGCATTCTCCGGCGCTTTCGCCTCGATTTTCGCGCCTTGTCCGGGTCAATGTGCTGTTCAACAGCGAAGGAGGCCGCCATGGACAAACCGAAAATCACGCAGGCGATGATCGACGCCTATGACGAATACACTCATCTGACCCTCGACCGGCGGGATTTCATGCGCAAGCTACAGCTCTTGGCGGGGTCCGCAGGCGCGGCCGCCGCCATTGCGCCGCTCATCGCCGCGAGTTCCGCCCATGCCGAGATCATTTCCCCTGACGACGACAGGCTGGAAACCACCATGACCGCCTATCGCGGCGCGCCGGGGGAAATCTCGGCCTATATCGCCGCGCCCAAGGACAGGCCGGGCAAGCTGCCGACCGTGATCGTGATCCATGAAAATCGCGGCCGCAACGATCATATCAAGGATGTTTCACGTCGCTTGGCGCTTGAAGGTTTCCTCGCGGTCGCGCCAGATCTTCTGTCGCCCTCGGGCGGCACGCCGGCCAATGAGGATCAGGCGCGGGAAGACATTTCCAAGCTCGACCAGCAGATGACCGCGTCTAACCTGATGGCGGCCATGGCGTTCCTGAAGACGCATCCGCGCTCCACCGGCGCGATCGGCGCCGTCGGCTTCTGCTGGGGCGGTCGGCAGGTCAATCTGCTCGCGGTCGCCGCGCCGGAATTAAAGGCCGGCGTCGCCTATTATGGCGCGCAGCCGCCTGTCGAGGACGTCCCCAAGATCAAGGCGTCGCTTCTCCTGCACTATGCCGGCCTCGACGACCGCATCAACAAGGGCATCGACGCCTACAAGGCGGCGTTGGAAGCCGACAAGAAGGATTTCCAGATCTTCATCTATGACGGCGTCAATCACGCCTTCAACAATGACACGTCGGCGGCGCGCTATGACAAGAAGGCCGCCGATCTCGCCTGGTCGCGAACCGTGGAATTCCTCAAGGCGAAACTGGTTTAGCCGCCTCAGACGACGACGAAGCGGATACGGCTGCCCCAGGGGTCGAGCGTGTCGACCCCGCCGCCCGTTTCCGCATGGTCGAGTCCACGGGCCCTGAGGCGGCCCCGCAGCCCTTCCATGAGGTCCGGCGCGCAGGCGAACACCGTCTCTTCGAGGCCCGACATGCCCTCTGGCCGCTTGCCCGCGCCATTGCTCTGCCAGATGTTGGAGCCGACATGGTGGTGATAGCGGCCATTGGCGAAGAAGGCGGCGGAGCTGTCGGGCAGGAGCCGCATCAGATCGAGGCCGGCCGCGCCGATGTAAAAATCCTGCGCGGCGGCGACGTCGCCGACGCGCATATGGATATGCCCGATGCGGAGACCCGAGGGCGCTGAATAGTTCGGCGTCGGCGTTCTCGGCAGGCCCGCCACGAGGCCGTCCATGTCCAGTTCCTCGGTCGCCATGACCACGCCGCCCTTGTCCCACGCCCATTGCATCGGCGAGCGGTCGGCATAGACCTCGATGCCATTGCCTTCGGGATCGTCGAGATAGAGCGCTTCCGACACGAGATGATCGGCAAAGCCCGTAAAGGCCGCGCCGCTGATATAGGCGTGAATGAGCCAGGCGCCGAGCGCCCGGCGATCGGGCATCAGAAAGGCGGTGTGATAGAGGCCGGCAGACACTTTGTCGTCGGGTTTGTCATCGGGCCTTGCGAGCAGCGTCAGCAACAGCGCGCCATCTTTGCCGAGTTCGGATTTTCCGGCGTCGCGCGCCAGAAGGTCGAGGCCGATCACCTCGCGGTAATAGCGGGTCATGCGGTCGAGATCGCGGACCCGAAGCGTCACCGAACGCACATGGATCGGCGTCGTCACCGCGAAGGATTTCGACGGGGCCGCAGAAGGCGTCTTTTCCGTCGCGCGCGCAGCGAACGTGCCGCCGGACAGGACGATCGCGCCCGTCGTAATGAAATGCAAAAGCGCCCTGCGGCCGATCCTATTGGCGTTCATGGTCTTTATCCCCGTTTTTTCCGCGATTAGCAGGTCGGAGCGAGGACAGGAAGGAGAGGCGCCATCACGATCGGTTGAAGAGGTCAGGCGCGGCGGATGAGGAAGACATGCCCCTGGTCGCTGCGCTCCTGCGCGAGCAGCGCATGTCCATCCTCATGGCAGAAATGCGGGATGTCGAGACCGGCGAGAGGATCGGTGGTGAGAACGCGCACCAAAGCGCCGCTGGTCAGCGACGCCATCGCCTTGCGAGACTTGAGAACCGGCAACGGGCATTTCAGGCCCTTGAGATCGAGCACGAGGTCGGGCTCGTGCGCCTCCATCACCAGACTTTCCAGAACGGCTTTTTCTGCTCGGGCGCGGGGGCGGTCTGGACTGGCGCGGCGGGCTGCTCGGCGGCAGCGACGTCGCCAGCCGGCTTTGCGACAGTCGTAACGGGCTTAACAGTGCCGGTGTGAGCGGCTTTTTGCTGAGGCGTCGCCGCGGCTGTGGCCTGCGGCAGAGCGGCTGCGGCCGGATCGGCGCTCGCCTGCTGGGTCGGCGCGCTTGCAGGCGGCTTGCGGCGGAAGAAGGACCAGACGGAACCGTCGTCCTGCGCCGCCGGCTGGGCGGCGGCCTGCATGACCGGCTTGATCGGGTTGGGCTGAGGAATCGGCGCCTTCACGCGACCCTGGGCCTTGGCGAGCCGTTCTTCTTCCTTGCGCTTGGCTTCCTCGGCCTTCTTGCGCGCTTCTAGCTCGGCGACCGAAATGTACTCGACCTTCGGCGGCTCGTTGTTCTTGATCGCCTCGACCTTGGCGTAAGCCGCCGAATAGCTGGTGACGGTGTCAGAGGTCGGGGTCAGCTTGGCGGAGGGGTCGACAAGCACATATTCGGCGTCGTTCGGAATGTTTTTCTTCTTGCCCTTCCGGCGCTCGAGGCGTTCCTGCGCCTTGCGGTCGAATTCCGCGACATCCTTCCAGTCGTTCGGGCCCCATTTGGCGGAGGCCTTGGCGAATTCAGTCTGATAGGTCTTGTCATAGGTGGCGTAAGCGCTGAGCAGCGCCTGCGGCGTGGAATCGGCCGGGCACTTGCCCGTGGCGCTGAAGCGACCGCCGGTCTGATTGAAGACATATTTCTTCTCGCAGACCTCGACTTCCGGAGGCCGCTTGGTGATCTCGAAATAGTCGTAGCCGGTCTTGAGATTCTGCCAGAACGGATAATGTTCCGAATAGCGGTGCTTGGCCATGTTCTCCGCCGTCATGCGGAAGGGGAAGGCCTGGATCTGGAAGGCTTTCTGGCCGCTGCGGAAGGCGTCGCGCGCAAAAGCGTAGATCTGCAGCACGGCGGCGTCCGACATCGAATAACATCCGGACGACGAGCAGGCGCCATGCACCATCAGATTGCTTCCCGACCGGCCATAGGCGCGGTCATATTTGTTGGGATAGCCGATGTTGAAGGACAGATAATAGCTGGAATTCGGGTTCATCTGGCCCGGCGTGACGGTGTAGAAGCCTTCGGGCGCCTGGCGGTCGCCTTCCTTCTTCTTCGGGCCCAACTGGCCGGACCAGGCGCAGATCGGATAGGTGGCGACCAGCTGGTAGCGGTTGTTCACATCCGCCTTCCAGATCTCCATCACCTCTTCTTCCTTGAAGATGCGCATCATGATCGGGGACGACAGCGAGATGTTCAGCTTGCGCAGCTTCTGCTGCATCTTGGCCGGAAGCGGATGTTCGAGGCGATTGTTGACTGCGACGATTTCCAACGTGTCCTGGGTGCAGCCACTCAGCGCCCCGAGCGCGAGAGCCATCGCCAAACCCATGCCGATACGCTTTGCAACCATGTCCGCCATCACTTCAAGAGCCCAATCCGGGCCGGGAATCACGTCATTTACGCCTTATAGGACAGAATCTGTTAACGGAATATTCACGTCCCGTTAATCATATCAAAGCCCTAGCGTCACAGAGACGCCCTTTCGGCGGCGCTATGAAAGAGCGGCGCGAATATGGCCGAGTTTTGGCGCGGTTCCGCGAAAACCTTACAGATTGCGGCCCATTTCGAGAAATTTCTGCCGGCGCTCGGCGCGCAGGTCATTTTTCTGCGCCAGATCGGCCAAGGCGCCCGCGATCACGTCGCCGGTGGCGGCGATGACGCGTTCCGGGTCACGATGGGCGCCGCCCACCGGCTCGGCGATGATGCCGTCGATGACGCCGAGCGCCTTCAGATCCTCGGCGGTGATCTTCATGTTGGAGGCGGCCTCCTTCGCGCGGGCGGAATCGCGCCACAGAATCGAGGCCGCGCCTTCCGGCGAAATCACCGAATAGATGGAGTGTTCGAGCATATAGACGCGATTGCCGGTGGCGATGGCGATCGCGCCGCCCGAGCCGCCTTCGCCGATGATCACCGAGACGATCGGCACCCGGGCGTTCAGGCACATTTCGGTCGAGCGGGCGATGGCTTCGGCCTGACCGCGCTCCTCGGCGCCGACGCCGGGATAGGCGCCCGCGGTGTCGACCAAAGTTACGATCGGCATGTTGAAGCGATCGGCGAGTTCCATGATGCGGATCGCCTTGCGGTAGCCTTCCGGACGCGCCGACCCGAAATTGTGCTTGAGGCGCGACTTGGTGTCGTTGCCTTTTTCCTGGCCGATCAGCGCCACCGGCTGGCCGCGAAAGCGGGCGAAGCCGGCCTGGATGGCGTCGTCATTGGCGAATTTGCGGTCGCCGGCGAGCGGCGTGAATTCCGTGAACAGCGCCTTCTGATATTCGACGAAATGCGGCCGCTGCGGATGGCGGGCGACCTGCGTCTTCTGCCACGGCGTCAGCTTGGAATAGATGTCGGCCATGGCGTCGCGCGCGCGGGCTTCCAGCCGGCCGATCTCTTCCGACGTGTCGATGCTCTCATTCTCTGTCGCGATATTCTTCAGTTCGAGAATCTTGCCTTCGAGATCGGAGATCGGTTTTTCGAAATCGAGATAATTGTACATCAGCTTCCGTTCCGGCTTTCCAGTTCAGCGTCTGGCCGTGGGTTTTGCGGGTCTAATCCCTGTTTTTGGCCTGTTTGGCAAGAGGGTGATGCGTTTCCACCAGTTCCCTGAGCTTTTCATCCAATACATGGGTATAGATTTGTGTCGTGGAAATGTCGGAATGTCCCAACAGTTCCTGCACCACGCGGAGATCCGCGCCATGGGCGAGCAGATGGCTGGCAAACGCGTGGCGGATCACATGCGGCGACAGCTTGTCGGCGGAGATTCCCGCCCGCGCGCCGAGCGCCTTGAGATCGCGGGCGAAAACCTGGCGGGCAAGATGGCCCGAGGCGCTGTCGGCGGGAAACAGGAAATCGAACTCGCGGTCGCCATGGATGCGCCGCAACTCCTCTCCGAAGGCCGCGAGCGCAGAGATCGCGGCCCGGGTCAACGGAACCAGCCGATCCTTGTTTCCCTTGCCTTTAATGATCAGGAAGCGCCCTTCTTCAGCCAGAACGCGGGCCGGCAGCGAGACGAGCTCGCTCACCCGCATGCCGGTGGCGTAGCAGAGTTCGACGAGCGCGAGCAGCCTGAGACGGTCGAGCCTGCCCGGCCCTTCCGCTTTCGCCTCTTCGGCGGCCAAAGCCAGCAATCTGTTGACGTCGGTCTCGCTCAGCGTTTTCGGCAGCGCCCGGCCCTTTTTCGGCGCGTCGAGAATGCCGGTGGGATCGTCGCCGCGGAGGTTTTCCGCATAGAGAAACTTGTAGAACTGCCGGATCGCCGAGAGCCTCCGCGCCTGGGAGGACGCCTTGTAGCCCTCCTGGGTCATATAGGAGAGAAAAGCCTTTAGATCGTCCGAACTCGCCGTCAACAAAGTAGCGCCGCGCGTTTTCAGGAAGGCGCGGACTTCGTCGAGGTCCTTTTCATAGGAAACGAGCGTGTTGTGCGCCGCGCCGCGCTCGGCGCTCATCATCTCCAGAAAGGCCTCCGCATGCGCCGCCGAGAGATCGTTCATCGCACCTGCCTCATGGCGTGGGATTGGTGCGGGCGGCCGGGATTTCGATCACCGCCGGCCGTTCGCGCGGCTCCACCAGATAAGCGAGCGAAAACAGGATGGCGTAGACGAATCCGGCGAGAATGGCGCACCAATAGAGAAATCTGAAAAGGGTGGGCATGGGCCTCGACATCCGGCGGACTTCTGGACAGACCGCGAAACTAGTTCCCAAACTCTTTACAGAGTCCTTCGAAATTGAGCAAATCCCGGTGGTCCTTTCCGCCGCCGCTTGACGCAAGCGCGAGTTTTTCCGATAGGAACCGGGGATGATGGCGGTCGCGAGACCGTAGAAGGGGTCAAATGGACGTGTTCAGCCACGCCGGCAACGAAAGCGCCGAACGCGCGCGCCGGGCGCTCGGCAAGCGCAATCTCGTTCTCGTCGGGCTGATGGGGGCGGGAAAATCGGCGATCGGCAAGATCGTCGCCCATGAACTCAACATTCCCTTTGTCGATTCCGACCATGAGATCGAGCGCGTTTCGCGCATGACCATCTCCGAACTCTTCGCCGCCTATGGCGAACCGGAATTCCGCAAGCTCGAAAGCCGGGTGATCCGGCGGCTCCTGCGCACCGGTCCGCGCGTGCTGTCAACAGGCGGCGGCGCCTTCATGACGGCCGAAACCCGCGACGCCATCCGCAACAACGGCCTGTCGCTCTGGCTCGACGCCGATCTCGACACGCTGTGGGAGCGGGTGAGCAAACGCGACACGCGGCCGCTGCTGCGCACGGAGAACCCCAAGAAGACGCTCGAAGACCTGATGATCGCCCGCTACCCGACATATGCGCAGGCGCATCTGAAAGTGAAATCGCGCGATGTGAAAAAAGAGCAGGTGGCGGACGAGGTGATCGCGGCGATCGCCGGAACCCTTCCTAAGCCCGAGAATGGAAAAGACCCATGAGCATTGAGGCTGCCCGCACCGTTCACGTCGATCTCGGCGACCGCGCCTACGACATTCTGATCGGCCCCGGCCTGATCGCCAAAGCCGGCGAGGCCATCGCCAGCCGCCTCAAGGGCAAGCGCATGGCCGTGATCACCGACGAGCATGTCGGCGCGATTTATCTCGGCCAGCTGACCGACAGCCTCGCGGCCCAGGGCATCTCGGTCTATCCGCTGACCCTGCCCGCTGGCGAGAAGACCAAGAGCTATGAGCATCTGATGGCGGTCACCGACCACGTGCTCGACGCCAAGATCGAGCGAAACGACGCAGTGATCGCGCTCGGCGGCGGCGTGATCGGCGATCTCACCGGCTTTGCCGCCGGCATCGTGCGCCGCGGAACCCGCTTCATCCAGATCCCGACCTCGCTCTTGTCCCAGGTCGATTCCTCCGTCGGCGGCAAGACCGGCATCAATGCGCGGCAGGGCAAGAACCTGATCGGCGTCTTCCACCAGCCCGATCTCGTGCTGGCCGACACGGACACGCTGACCACGCTCACGCCCCGCGAATTCCGCGCCGGCTATGCCGAAGTCGCCAAATACGGCCTGATCGACAAGCCCGACTTCTTCGAATGGCTGGAGGCGAACTGGCGCGACGTCTATGCCGGCGGCGACGCCCGCATCCACGCCATCGCCGTGTCCTGCCAGGCCAAGGCCGATGTCGTGGCCAAGGACGAGCGCGAAAACGGTTTGCGGGCGCTGCTCAATCTCGGCCACACCTTCGGCCATGCGCTCGAAGCCGCAACCGCTTACGATTCCGCCCGACTTGTGCATGGCGAGGGCGTATCGATCGGTATGGTGCTCGCGCATCAGTTTTCGGCGCGCATGAATCTCGCGAGCCCCGATCTGGCGTCCCGCGTCGAGGCGCATCTCAAGGCCGTCGGCCTGCCGACGCGCATGGAGGAAATCCCAGGCGAACTGCCGCCGGCGGAGGCGCTGCTCGAGGCCATAACCCAGGACAAGAAGGTCAAGGGCGGCAAGCTCACTTTTATCCTGACCAGGGGCTTGGGCGAAAGCTTCGTCGCCGACGATGTGCCGGCTTCCGAAGTCCTGTCTTTCCTTAAGGAAAAGCGAGGCTGAGATCATGCGCGACACCGGCTTCTGGGGACGTCTCTGGCTGTCCCTGATCGGGCGGCCCGACCCTGTCGCCGAAGCCGAAGGCCATGACGAAGGCCCCGCCTCGCCGCAGAACGGGCGGAACGGCGCCCAGAACGGCCGCGACAAGCCGCAGGGCTGGGCCGAACTCGACGAGCGCGAGATCGCTGACATCCTCATCCACCGCACCCGGATGAAGGCGCTCAACGCCGACGATCCGCCCGAGATCAATATCAGGGCGATCCTCGACAGCCCCTTCACCCGCATGCCGGTCTGGCGCGGCTCGATCGACAATATCATCGGCGTCTTGCATTCCAAGGATCTGCTCAGAGCGCTCGCCGAGCCCGGCGCCACCGCCGAGACGCTCGATATCGTCAAGATCTCCGACAAGCCCTGGTTCGTGCCCGAGACCACCAGCCTGCGCGACCAGCTCGGCGCTTTCCTCAAGCGCAACACGCATTTCGCCATCGTCGTCGACGAATATGGCGACATGCAGGGCATGGTCACCATGCAGGACATTCTCGAAGACGTGCTCGGCGACATGACCGACGACCGCGACATCGGCCTGCAGGGGGTGCGCAAGGAGGCGGATGGCTCCATCGTCGTCGATGGCGCGGTCACCGTGCGCGATCTCAACCGCGCGATGGGCTGGAGCTTGCCGGACAGCGAAGCCACCACCATCGCCGGCCTCGTCATTCACGAGTCGCGATCCATTCCTGACGAACGTCAGGCCTTCACCTTTCACGGCAAGCGCTTTATCGTGATGAAACGGCTCAAGAACCGCGTCACGCGCCTCAGAATCCGCCCTGCAGAGGCTGTCGCGACCGCCAAGACCAAGCGCGCGACGCAACCTTGATTTAATCGATTGAAATGGCTAGTTTCCGGCCAGCATGAACACCGGGAGAAGACCGTGACGACCATCCTCGAAAAGTTGAAGGACGCAGCCCAGGCCACCAAGGCCACCGACATCCGCGCCGCCTTCGCCGCCGACTCCGGCCGATTCGACGCCTATCACGCCTGGTTCGAAGACCTGCTGATGGATTATTCGAAAACGGCCGTGAACAAGGAGATCATGGCGCTCCTGACCGAGCTCGCCGCCGCCGCCGATGTCGCGGGCAAGCGCGAGGCGATGTTCAAGGGTGAGATCATCAATTTCACCGAAGGCCGCGCCGTTCTCCACACCGCGCTCCGCAACCGCTCCAACGCCCCCGTGCTCGTCGACGGCAAGGATGTGATGGGCGACGTCAACGCCGTCATCGCCGCCATGGGCAAGTTCGCCGAAGGCGTGCGCTCAGGCGCGATCACCGGCGCCACCGGCAAGACGATCACCGACGTCGTCAATATCGGCATCGGCGGCTCCGATCTCGGCCCCGTCATGACGACGCTGGCGCTCGCGCCCTATCACGACGGCCCGCGCCTGCATTACGTCTCCAATATCGACGCGGCCCATATCGCCGACACGCTGAAGCTTCTCGATCCCGAGACCTCGCTGTTCATCGTGGCGTCCAAGACCTTCACCACCATCGAGACGATGACGAATGCGCAGACGGCGCGCGCCTTCATCGCCAAGGCGCTCGGCGAAGGCGCCGTGCAGCATCATTTCGCCGCCGTCTCGACCGCGCTCGACAAGGTCGCCGCTTTCGGCATCGACCCCAACCGTGTGTTCGGTTTCTGGGATTGGGTCGGCGGCCGTTACTCGATCTGGTCGGCCATCGGCCTGCCGCTGATGATCGCCATCGGCGAAAAGGCGTTCGGCGAATTCCTCGACGGCGCGCATGCGATGGACAACCACTTCCGCTCGGCGCCGCTCAACAAGAACCTGCCGCTGATCCTCGGCCTGATCGGCTTCTACCAGCGCAACGTTCTCGGCTACACCTCGCGCGCCGTCATTCCCTACGACCAGCGCCTCAGCCGCTTTCCGGCCTATCTGCAGCAGCTCGACATGGAATCGAACGGCAAGGGCGTGACCATGGACGGCAGCCCCGTGAACGGCTCCTCCGGTCCCGTCGTCTGGGGCGAACCCGGCACAAACGGCCAGCACGCCTTCTTCCAGCTCCTGCATCAGGGCACCGACACGATCCCGGTCGAATTCATGATCGCCAAAACCGGCTTCGAACCTGAGCTGCGCTATCAGCACGAGCTCCTGATGTCGAATTGCCTGGCGCAGTCGCAAGCGCTTCTGAAAGGCCGCACGCTCGCAGAAGCCAAGGCGCAGCTTTCCGGCATGGGCTGGGATCAGGCCAAGATCGACCATATCGCCCCGCATCGCGTCTTCACCGGTAATCGTCCGTCGATCACCTTCGTCTATGATCGCCTGACGCCCTTTGCGCTCGGCCGCCTGATCGCGCTTTACGAACATCGCGTCTTCGTCGAGGGCGTGCTGTTCGGCATCAACTCCTTCGACCAGTGGGGCGTCGAACTCGGCAAGGAACTCGCGACCGGCCTCCTGCCGGTGGTGCAGGGCAAGAAGGGAACCGAGGGACTCGATTCCTCGACCGCCGGCCTCGTCGCCGCTTTGTCCTGATCATGATCCTGCGCGGGAGCATGCTGTTCCCGCGCTACTCCGGTGAGCGCCGATGAACTGGGACGACATCCGCATCTTCCTCGCCGTCGCCCGCACCGGCCAGATCCTCGCCGCCTCGCGCCGTCTCGGGCTCAATCACGCGACGCTGTCGCGGCGGTTGACGTCTCTGGAAGAGGCGCTGGAAACCCGCCTGTTCATCCGGCGCACCAATGGCTGCGAGCTCACCGCCGAAGGCGAAACCTTCCTTCTCTCCGCCGAGCGGATGGAAACCGAAATGCTGGAGGCGCAGGCTCGGCTGGGCCGCACCGATGCGGCGATTGCCGGCACCGTGCGCATCGGCGCCCCCGACGGCTTCGGCGTCTCTTTCCTCGCCCCGCGCATGGGCCGGCTGATCGAGCGCCATCCGGAACTGCGCATTCAGTTGGTGCCGGTGCCGCGCTCCTTTTCGCTCTCCAGCCGCGAGGCCGATATCGCCGTCACGCTCGAACGGCCTGAGCAGGGCCGTCTCGTCTCCTCCAAGCTCACGGACTATACGCTGGGCCTCTACGCCTCGCGCAGCTATGTCGACCGTTTCGGTCTGCCTGTCGACGCCGAGGACCTCAAGTCTCATCGACGCATCGGCTATGTGGAAGACCTGATCTTCTCGCAGTCGCTGAATTTCACCGGCGAGGTGATGCGCAACTGGTCGGCCGGCTTCGAGATTTCCTCGGCGATCGGCCAGACCGAGGCTGTCCGGGCCGGCGCGGGCGTCTGCATTCTGCACAATTACATCGCCCGCCAATATCCGGATCTGCTGCGGGTGCTGCCGGAGATCTCGATCACCCGCAGCTACTGGACGATCTTCCACGAAAGCGTGCGCGATCTCGCCCGCGTCCGGATCGTCGCGGACTTCCTGCACGAGATCGTGCGCGAGGAAAAAGGGGCCTGGTGAGACCGTTTCACGCCGGCTCGGCCCGTTAGCCGGCGAATAAACCATCGATATTAACCGTCATTTCTGGGTATGGTTTCAAAAGTCTTGCGCTTTCGGCGGCGATAGTGCTGTAAGGCCGCAAGAGCCGCAGTCGTTTTCGGGGGCACGCGTGAAAAACAACGTCAAATTCACCAGCAAACTTCGCTACTGGTTCGACCAGACCATGGCGGCCGGCACCGGCGCGCTGATCGGCTGGCTCGGAATCATCTCGCTGGTCATCATCATGGTGTTCGGCGCGATCATATCGGTAACCGGACTGACCCAGGCGGATGGCGAGGCGCTGACTTTCGCCGAAGCCATGTGGGAATCGCTGATGCGCACGCTCGACGCCGGCACCATGGGAGGCGACACCGGCTGGATGTTCCGCTTCGTCATGCTGCTGGTGACGCTGGCCGGAATCTTCGTCGTCTCGACGCTCATCGGTATTCTCTCGTCGGGCATCGAGAGCAAGCTGGACGAGCTGCGCAAGGGCCGCTCGCAGGTGCTGGAAGAAGAGCACACGATCATTCTCAACTGGTCGCCGTCGATCTTCGACGTGATCTCCGAACTGGTCATCGCCAATGAGAGCCGCCGCAATCCGCGCATCGTCATCATGGCCGATCGCGACAAGGTGGAGATGGAAGACGACATCGCCGCCAAGATCGACGACCTCAAGAACACCAAAGTCATCTGCCGCTCGGGCGATCCGACCGATCTGACCGATCTCGCCATCGTCAACCCCAACGCCTCGCGCTCGATCGTCATTCTCTCGCCCGACGCCGCCGATCCCGATTCCAGCGTCATCAAGACGATCCTGGCGATCACCCAGAATCCGAACCGCCGGACCGACAAATACCGGATCGCGGCTGAGATCCGCGACATCCACAATGCCGAACTGGCGAACATCGTCGGCGGAGACGAAACCCAGCTGGTGCTCGCCGACGATCTCATCTCGCGCATCGTCGTCCATTCCAGCCGCCAGCCGGGCCTGAGCGCCGTCTATACCGAGCTCCTCGATTTCGACGGCTCAGAAATCTATACGATCACAGCCGAACAGCTCGCCGGCCGCTATTACGGCCAGGGTTGCCTGGCCTTCGAAACCTCGACGCTGATCGGCCTGGTCACCACGGACGGCAAGGTCGAGCTGAACCCGGCCAAGGATCGGAAGATCCTCGCCGAGGAGCGCCTGATCGTGATCGCGGAGGACGACGACGCCATCGAGATCAAGGGCCTGCAGAACAGCATCGACACCTCGATGTTCAACGCTGCCCGCACCGATACGATCAAACCGGAACGAACTCTGCTGCTCGGCTGGAACCGTCGCGCCCCGATGATCGCCACGGAACTGTCGCGCTTCGTGGCGCCGGGCTCGGTGCTGACCATCGTCGCCGACACCCCCGACCTCGCCGGCAAGACCGCAGGCATCCGCCTCGCCTCCGACAATCTCACGCTCGATATCCGCAACGCCAATTCGTCGTCGCGCGCCGAGATCCGCGCGCTGGATCCCTTGTCCTACGATCACATCCTGGTGCTCGGCTATAACGAGGACCTCGATCCGCAGCCCGCCGACACCCGCACGCTGGTGACGCTGCTGCATCTGCGGCAGGTGGCCGAGGAAGCCGGTCGCCGCTCCAGCGTCGTCTCGGAAATGATCGACGTGCGCAACCGCGAACTGGCCGAAGTCTCCAAGGCCGACGATTTCGTGGTCAGCAACAAGCTGGTCAGCCTGATGCTGGCGCAGGCCGCCGAAAACGAATTCATGTCGCGCATCTTCGGCAGCCTGCTCGACGAGGAAGGCGCGGAACTCTATCTCCGTCCCGCCTCCAACTATGTGCAGCCCGGCGCCACCGTGGATTTCTACCAGCTGACCCTGGCCGGCCTGATGCGCGGCGAGACCGTGATCGGCTATCGCCAGCGCGGCGTCAGCGCCGACGACCGCCGCCTCGGCGGGGTCAAGATCAACCCGGTCAAGTCCCAGAAAGTCACCTTCTCGGAAGGCGATCAGGTGGTCGTGCTGGCCTCCAACGGCTGAGACGGCGATATTTCTGCGGAGGGCGGCGTTTCGCGCCGCCATCCGCCCTTTTCCGGGTCTCGGAAATAGGCCATAGCTTGCATGAAAAAGAACCATGCAAGGCTTGGCAATGACCGCTTTCGATGTGCTCACGATCGGCAATGCGATCGTCGACATTCTCTCCCGCTGCGAAGAAGATTTTCTCGTCGACAACCAGATCGCCAAGGGCGCGATGAATCTCATCGACGCCGAGCGGTCGGCGCTTCTCTATTCGCGCATGGGGCCGGCGATCGAAGCCTCGGGCGGCAGCGCCGGCAACACCGCCTCGGGCGTCGCGAGCTTCGGCGGCAAGGCGGCCTATTTCGGCAAGACCTCAAAAGACAAGCTCGGCGAGATCTTCGCCCATGACATGAAGGCGCAGGGCGTGCATTTCGCCACTCCGCCGCTCGGCGGCACGCCGCCCACCGCAAGCTCGATGATCTTCATCACACCCGATGGCGAGCGTTCGATGAACACGTTTCTCGGCGCCTGCGTCGAACTGGGCGTCGAGGATGTCGAGCCAGAGGTGGTCGCCAATTCCAAGGTCACCTATTTCGAAGGCTATCTCTGGGATCCGCCGCGCGCCAAGCAGGCGATCCGCGAATGCGCACGCATCGCCCATGAGCATGGACGCGAAATGTCGATGACGCTGTCGGACAGTTTCTGCGTCGACCGCTGGCGCGACGAATTCCTGGACCTGATGCGCTCGAAGACGGTCGACATCGTCTTCGCCAATCGCGCCGAACTGCTGGCGCTCTACCAGACCTCGGATTTCGACGGCGCGCTCGACCAGATCGCGCGGGACTGCGACCTCGCCGCCGTAACGCTCAGCGAGGAAGGCTCGATCATCGTCGCCAAGGGCGAGCGCATTCCGGTTCAACCGCTTGCGGTGGACAAGGTGGTGGACACGACGGGCGCCGGCGATCTCTATGCGGCCGGCTTCCTGTTCGGCTACACCAACGGCTTCGGTCTTTCCGATTGCGGTCGATTCGGCAGCCTGGCCGCCGGCCTGGTGATCCAGCAGATCGGTCCGCGCCTGCAAACCTCGCTGCGGCAGGCCGCTCGCGACGCCGGCTTTATTTTGTGAAGGCCTCGCCCGGATAAGCGCCCCAGATCTCGGCCTGGCTCACCCAGCCTTCGACGCCCTGCGCCTCGCCGTGGCACCATTGGCCATTGCATTCATCGATCTTGAGAACCACGCCCGGCTGCAGCCGGGCGACGACGGCGGCGCTGTCGCGCGAATCGCCGCGCATATTGACGAACACGTCTTCGCCCTTGTTGCGCATCCACGGCGCGGCCAGCGCGCTGCGATCGCCCGACAGGAGCGAGTGGAACACCCAGCCTTCCGCCCCCTCGGCGTCGCGAATGCGCCGCCAATTGTCATATTCCTGGATGACCTCGACCGGCAGGCCCGATTTCGTATAGAGCCAGGACACCGCGTAATCCTGCCCGGGCCCGACGCGCAGATTGACCTTCCTGGCCTTGAGCGACACGAAACGCGGCAGCGGCAGCCCGCTCGAACCCTTGGCCGCCTGGGCGAGCGCATCCAGCGGCCCGACGAGACCGACAAGAAGGGCGAGGACGCCGGCGGTGAAAGCAACGGATTTGCGTTTTGTCATGTCTATGCTCCGGCCAGACCAAACGCCGGGGAAGAACGGGGCCAGACGCTGTCCTCGAAAAAGGAAGCGATTGTTTTCACAGGCGGGTCTGATTAAGACTATGCTTACCGCTGGGAGCATCGCCCAACTTGGTTAACGGGCCGTCAACAGGATCGCGGAAGCAGGCATGCCGAACAAGAAAAAGCCTCTGGTCTATATCACCCGCAAGCTGCCCGATCCGGTGGAAACCCGGATGCGCGAATTGTTCGAGGCCGAGCTGAATATCGACGATGCGCCGCGCTCGCGCGAAGAACTCGCCGCCGCCATGACCCGCGCCGACGTTCTAGTTCCCACCGTAACCGACCGGATCGACGCCGAACTGATCGAGGCCGCCGGCCCGCAGCTGAAGCTGATCGCCAGTTTTTCCAATGGCATCGACCATGTCGACGTCGAGGCCGCTGCGCGTAAGGGCATCACCGTCACCAACACGCCGAATGTGCTCACCGAAGACACCGCCGACATGGCGATGGCGCTGATCCTCGCCGTGCCGCGCCGGCTCGCCGAAGGCGCACGCGTGCTGACCGACCGCAAGGGCGACTGGGAAGGCTGGTCGCCCACCTGGATGCTCGGCCACCGGATCTGGGGCAAACGGCTGGGGATCATCGGCATGGGCCGCATCGGCACGGCGGTGGCCCGGCGCGCCAAGGCCTTCGGCCTCGCCATCCATTATCACAATCGCCATCGGGTCAGCCCGCAGACCGAGGCGTCGCTCGAAGCGACCTACTGGGACAGCCTCGACCAGATGCTGGCCCGCGTCGATATCGTCTCGGTCAATTGCCCCTCGACGCCCGCCACCTATCATCTGATGTCGGCGCGGCGGCTGGCGCTGATGCAGCCGACAAGCTATCTGGTGAACACCGCCCGCGGCGGCGTGGTGGACGAAACCGCGCTGATCAAATGCATCCGCGAGGGCAAGATCGCCGGCGCCGGCCTCGACGTGTTCGAGAACGAACCGATCGTCAATCCGAAGCTCTTGAAGCTCGCGCATGAGAACAAGGTTGTGCTCCTGCCCCATATGAGTTCGGCGACGATCGAAAGCCGCATCGACATGGGCGAGAAGGTGATCATCAACATCCGCACCTATTTCGACGGCCACCGGCCGCCAGACCGCGTCTTGCCGCGGCGGGCCTGAACCGCGACCGCAAAGATCTGCTGTTACGTTGAGGTAACAGCCGGCTGCGGAAGCGGCCCGATGCCGGAAATGTGATGGGTCTTTGAAAGACGCCGCGGAAAGGGCGGCGCTAGACAGAGGGGGAATTCACCCTCCCCGGAAATTGCACCGAGTCCTTTATGCCCACAGAGATCGTCACCACGCGCCGCGCCATGCTGGCCGGCATGGCCTCCGCCACAGCTTTTCTTGCCGGCTGCGCCACAGACCGCACCCGCATCGCCAATCCGCCTGCGCCGCAACCGGTCATGCGGCCTGTGAACGCTCCCACCGAGGCGGAACTCGCTGTGATGTACGGCCCGGTCTCCGATGGCGGTTTCCTGATTCCGGCCATCCCTTATCAGCAGATGGATCCCAAATACTATCGCCAGCGCGTGATCGATCCGACCGGCGCAGCGCCCGGCACGGTGGTGGTCGACACGCCGAACCGCTTCCTCTATGTCGTCGAGCCCGGCGGCACCGCCATGCGTTACGGCGTCGGCATCGGCCGCGAGGGTTTCGCCTGGCAGGGCGAAGGCGTCATCCACTGGCGCCAGCCCTGGCCGCGCTGGAAGCCGCCGCAGGAAATGGTGGCGCGCCAGCCCGAACTTCAGCAATATTCGATCGAGAACGGCGGCATGGAGCCGGGTCTCAAAAACCCGCTCGGGGCGCGGGCGCTCTATATCTTCCAGAATAACCAGGACACGCTTTACCGCCTGCACGGCAATCCCGACTGGCGCTCGATCGGCAAAGCGGTATCATCAGGCTGCGTCCGGCTGATCAATCAGGATGTGATCGATCTCTATGAGCGCGTGCCCTATCACGCCCGGATCGTGGTGCGGCAGTAAGTATGAGATTTGGGCGGTCTCGGCGGGGCGGACGAGATCGCGGGAACGCCGGTACGGGAGTATCATGGACCTGCAACTCATTCGGAACGCGACATTGAAGCTTCGCTATGGCGGACTGACCATTCTCGTCGATCCCTACTTCGCCGACCGGCATAGTCTGCCGAGCTATACAGGCCGTTCGCCCAATCCCGCGGTCGATCTGCCGATGAGCATCGACGCTATTCTTTCCGGGGTCGATCTCGTCATCGTCTCTCATCTGCATTCCGATCATTTCGACGGCGTCGCCAAAGCCAGGCTTCCCAAGACGACACCGATCCTGTGCCAGCCGGGCGACGAGGATCAGATCCGCGGCGCCGGCTTTGTCGACGTGACGCCGCTCGACGACCGCGTGACCCGTGGAAAGGTCAGGTTTCACCGCCGCGCCGGCAGCCATGGGCTGGGCGCGGTGCTGGCCGAAATGGGGTCTGTCATGGGTTTCAGCCTCTCCGCCGAGGGGGAGCCGTCGCTCTATTGGGCGGGAGACACCGTGCTCTATCCGCCAGTCGCCGACACGATCGCGGACCTCAGCCCCGATGTGATCGTGACCCATTCCTGCGGCGCCCTCTGGAATGGCGATCCCATTGTCATGGACGCGGAAGAGACGCTGGCGGTTTGCAGATCGGCGCCCTGGGCCATCGTGGTCGCCACCCATCTCGACACGCTCGATCACGCCACGGTGTCGCGACAGGATCTGCGCGCCGCAGCAGACGCCGCAGGCGTGTCGCCTCAGCGTCTGGTCATTCCCCAGGACGGCGAAACGCTGCGTTACTCCCGGCTTTAGGCGCGGTCACTCCATCATCAGGATGTGATTGCGGACGACGGGATAGATCTCGTTGTCCCAGCGGCGACCGTTGAAGACGCCGTAATGGCCGACATTGGCCTGCAGGTGATGACGCTTGAGATGCGGGCGCAGCGACGAACAGAGATCATGCGCCGCCGCCGTCTGGCCCAGCGCGCAGATATCGTCGCGGCCGCCCTCGACGGTGAGCAGCGCCGTGCGGCGGATCTTGCCGGGATCGACCTTGCGGCCGCGATAATGGAACTGGCCGGTCGCCAGTTCGGCGCGGTGGAAGATGCGATCGATCGTCTCGATGTAGAATTCCTCGGTCAGGTCGAGCACGGCGAAATATTCGTCATAGAATGTCTTGATCTTTTCGGCCGCCTCGACCTCGCCGGCGGCCAGATGATCATAGAGCTTCTGATGCGCGGTCTTGTGGCGGTCCATGTTCATCGCCATGAAGGCGGTCAATTGCAGGAAGCCGGGATAGACCCGCCGTCCGCCGCCGCCATACCGATAGGGCACCGGCGAAATCACCGACTGTTCGAACCAGGCGAGCGATTTCGACACGGCGAATTCGTTGACCTCGGTCGGACTTTCGCGCGGATCTATCGGCCCGGCCATCAGCGTCATCGAGCGCGGCGTGGCCGGATTGTTGTCCTCCGACATCACCGCCACCGCGGCGAGACCCTGAACGCAGGGCTGACAGACAGCCAGAATATGCGCGCCCGGACCAATCTCCTCCAGAAAGCGGATGATATAGGCGATGTAGTCCTCGACCCCGAACTCGCCGGCAGAGAGCGGCACGTCGCGGGCGTTCTTCCAGTCGGTGATGTAGACGTCATGGTCGCGCAGAAGCGTTTCCACCGTGCCGCGCAGCAGGGTGGAGAAATGGCCCGACAGCGGCGCGATCACCAGCACCTTGGGCTGCGGCATTTCGATATCCTTGCGGAAATGCAGGAGATCGCCGAAGGGCAGGCTGAGGGCGACCTCCTCGGTCACATGGGCGTCGGCATTGCCTGTCGGCACGCGCTTGATGTCGAATGGCGGGCGGGCATGGGTGAGCTCATAACGCGACACCATTTCCAGCGTCGCGAGCCAGTGCCGGCCGAGCGCATGGTCGCGGACGGGGAAATTGGCGGAGAGCCAGTCCATCCATCCGCGCGCCATCATTCGGAGCGGGGCGACCATGTCGTCCTGGAGCTGGTAGGCCTGATAGAGCATCGCCACACCTCTGCTTCGGCTGCGAAAGCCATTGTGCATTGCAAAAAACTAGTGCATTTTTACGGGCAAGACCAGCAAATACTGCGTGCAGTCAGCCGCGGGCGGGAGGCCGTGATGAGCGAAACAACCCTGACCCTATCCTCGAAGAACTATTCGTCCTGGTCCATGCGCGGTTGGCTTCTCTGCCGCATGGCCGGCCTGGAATTTCGCGAACAACCCGTCGACATCGATGAAGGGGCGCGGCGAGAATTGCTGCTGCTGTCGCCATCGGTGCTGGTGCCGCGCCTGAGCCACAATGGCGTCAGCGTCTGGGACACGCTGGCGATCGCCGAATATCTGGCGGAAATCAAGCCCAAGGCGGGACTGCTGCCCAAGGATCCCGTCGCCCGCGCCCATTGCCGCGCCGTCTCGGGCGAAATGCATTCCGGCTTTCACAATCTGCGCTCGGCGCTGCCGATGAACATCAAGGCCCGGCATGAGCGCTTCAAGGTCTTTGCCGGCGCCCGCCCAGATATCGAGCGGATCAAGGCGATCTGGACCGAATGTCTCGCAACTTATGGCGGCCCCTGGCTGTTCGGCGACAAGCCGACCGTGGCCGACGCCATGTATGCGCCGGTCTGTTCGCGCTTTCTGACTTACGCCGTCGATCTCGAAGCCCCGCTCGCCGCCTATCGCGACCGGGTGATGGACTGGCCGCTGGTCAAGGAATGGATCGAGGGCGCAAAGACCGAGGCCGACGAGATCATCGAACTCGAAGTCGAGTTCTGAGACGCCGCAAGGGCGTCTCAGCCTTTATTCGATCAGAGACCGATTTCATGCGCCCAGGGCGGATTGGCGCCGGCGCGCGACACGGTCACGGCCGCCGTCTTGGCGCCCAGCGCCAGCGCATTGCGCACCGCCTGTTCCGAAAGATCGGCGACCGACGCCTTGGTGAGCAGGCCGTCGCGCTTGAGGGAGGCGAGAACGCCCGCGTCGAACGTGTCGCCGGCGCCGATCGTGTCGACCACCGTCACCTTTTCGCTGGGAACCTCGACTTTCAGCGTGTTGGTGTAACCGACAGCGCCCTCGGCGCCCTTGGTGATCACCACCAGCTTGGCGCCCATGGCGATCCATTCCTTGGCGAGCATATCGTGATCGCCGGGCATGCCGAACCATTCGAGATCTTCGTCGGAAAACTTCAGAATATCGGATTTCGCCGCCATGCGCAGGATGCGCGCCATGTGATGCTGCTTGTCGTTGATGAAGCCTGGGCGGATATTCGGATCGAGCGAAATCACACGGGCGTCGGCCTCTCGCAGCAGCAGGGCCTCGTAAGCTGCGCCGCAAGGGTCGGGGATCAGGCTGATCGCGCCGAAATGCAGCGCTTCGCAGTCCTCGCCGAGCGCGGGAAGATCATCGATCGACAGCATCCGGCCGGCAGTGTTCTCGTCATAGAAGGCGTAAGTGGCCGAGCCGTTGACGAGCTTGACGAAGGCGACCGTGGTCGGGCGGTCCGACAGCGCGCAGAGGCTGAAATCCACCTTCGACGCCGTCAGCGTCTCGCGCAGCACATCGCCCAGCATATCGTTGGAGAGTCCGGTGAAGAAGGCGGTGTCGACGCCGAGGCGACCGAGCGCAATCGCCGTGTTGAAAATCGCCCCGCCCGCATAGGGCGCATATGCATTTTCCCCGAGCGTCGTCTGCCTCGGCAGCATGTCGATCAGAGCTTCGCCGCAGCACAGGATCATATCTCTTCCTCCCAGGGTCGCTGTTCACTTCAAACGATTTAGATCAGCGAACAAAAAAAATCCAGATCCTTTGGACCTGGATTTTGGCATTTGCTCATCGTTTGAGTATTTGCTCAAGCCGCAGCATTGGCAGTCGGCAGTTCTTCGAGCCCGAGCAGGAAGTTGATCTGCGGCCGCGCCTTGACGAGGTCGTCGATCGTATATTCCGACAACACCTCGAAAAAGGCGTTGAGCGCGCGACGCAGCGCCGAGTTCAAGCCGCAGCTGTCGATCAGCGGGCAATCAGCGGCGCCGTCGTCGAAGCATTCGGCCATGGAGAAATTCTCCTCGGTCACGCGAACAACATCGAGCAAGGTGATCTTGTCGGCGGCGCGACCCAGGCGCACGCCACCATTGCGGCCGCGCAGCGTCTCCACCAGTCCAGCCTTGTGAAGCGGCTGCAGGATCTTGAAAAGAAACAGCTCCGAGACATTGTACGCCCGGGCGATCTCCGGAATGCGGCTCAGATTCGGATGATTGGCGGCGCAATACATCATGATGCGCACCGCGTAATTGGTCTGCTTGGTCAGCCGCATGCAAAGGCTCCCTGGCTGGTTTCTCGCCTCTATATAGACCCTCCCGTAGTTTGGAACAATTCCAAAAACGTGAAAATCACAATCATGTTATGGACTTTTCGACGTATTGACACACTCCGCCGCCAGCCATTACCGAAGTCTGCTAAAATAAACGCGAATAGTCAACTTTAGGAGGAAGCCTTGCGCGGGAAAATGAAACTGGCCGGAGTCCTTGCGGGTCTCATGACGACCTTGAGCGCCGGCGCAGCCTTTGCCGATGGCGAAGTCAACATCTATTCCTATCGCCAGCCGGAGCTGATCCAGCCGCTGCTCGACGCCTTCACCAAGGAAACGGGAATTGCGACCAATGTCCTGTTCCTCGACAAGGGCCTCGTCGAGCGCATCCAGGCCGAAGGCGAAAACTCGCCGGCCGACGTCATCCTCACCGTCGACATCGCCCGCCTGACCGAAGCCAAGGAAGGCGGCGTGACGCAGTCCGTGGTGGACGAGACGATCAACAAGGATATTCCGGCCAAATATCGCGACGCCGACAATCAATGGTTCGGCCTCACCACGCGCGGCCGCGTCGTCTACGCCTCCAAGGACCGTGTCGCACAGAACGAGATCACCTATGAAGAGCTCGCCGATCCCAAGTGGAAGGGCAAGATCTGCATCCGCGACGGCCAGCATTCCTACAATATCGGCCTGTTCGCCTCGATGATCGCCCATCACGGCGCCGACTATACCGAAAAGTGGCTGACCGGCCTCAAGAACAATCTCGCCCGCAAGCCCAACGGCTCCGACCGCAGCCAGGCGAAATCCATCGCCGCTGGCGAATGCGACATCGCGCTCGGCAACACCTATTATGTCGGCGTCATGATGACCAACGACAAGGAGCCGGAACAGAAGGAATGGGTGAAGGCGATGAAGGTGCTCTTCCCCAATGCCGGCGATCGCGGCACGCATGTCAATATTTCCGGAATGGCGCTGGCGAAATACGCCCCCAACAAGGACAACGCCATCAAGCTGATGGAATTCCTGTCGTCCAAGCCCGCCCAGGAAATCTACGCCGAGCAGGTGTTTGAATATCCGGTTCTACCGGGCGCAGAACCCTCCGCCGTGGTCAAGAGCTTCGGGACCATCAAACCCGACCAGATGCCGCTGACCGACGTCGCCAAGTACCGCAAGCAGGCCTCCGAACTGGTCGACAAAGTCGGCTTCAACGACGGCCCGTCACAGTAAGTCCAACGAGGAGACCAGGCGACCGGGCTACCGGTCGCCTGCATCATTTTTTGGTGTTCAGCTGACGGGCGTAAGCCTCGACGGCCTTGCGCCGTTCCGGCGTGGCGGGATGGGTGGACAGCATGTTAGGTCCCTCGCTATTGCCGAATTTTGCTTCGAGAATCGCGAAAAACCGTCCGATCGCCGCAGGATCGCGTCTTGCTTTCTTCATCAGCTCGACGGACGTCCGGTCCGCCTCCTCCTCCGCCGCGCGCGAATTCGAAAGCGTCAGCAGCGCCGCGCCGTTGGTGAGCATATCTTCGGAGGCGCTGCCTATGTCGCCGGCGATCAGCGTGATCAACGCCGCGGTGCCGGCCACGCGGTAAACCTGTCTCAGGGAATGCTTGTGGTCGACGTGACCGATCTCATGCGCCAGCACGCCGAGTATCATTTCGTCGTCGCCCTTGGCGAGATCGACCAGTTGATCCGTCAGCACGATGACGCCATTCGGCAGGGCGAAAGCGTTGGGTCCGATATAGCCGCCGTCGCGGAATTCGAGATTATAGCCATCGGCGCCGCGCTCGCCATTCGCCGCCAGCTCATAAAACTCTTCCAGGATCTCGTCTTGCCTGTCTTCCGACAGCGCGCTTTGGGATAACAAGGTCCGATCGAGGGATTGCAGCGCGCCCTCCGCCAGCAGATCGTTGACAACAGGCGGCGTCACCCGGACGGCAACCTCGACCAAAGCCGGTAATCCGTAGCTATAGATCCCGAACGCCAGCAGAATCACGGCCAGGGCGAAAAGGACCAGACGAGGGCGAGACCGTTCCAGCCCGTGAATCCAGCCGCTGCGATCGGCCCGCGCGGCTCTAAGGAAGACATCCACGCTTTCATTGTCGGGCGTTTCGAACAGACCGCCATTGATAAAGGCAAAACGGCGGGGAACCGATCCGATCCGGTCCGATATGCGCACGTCCCCCAGCGGCGCGACTGCCTGCACCACGCCGTCGGCGGTCTTGACCTCCAGGCGATCGGTCCCGCCGCTCAGCTCTGCCGGCGTCGCCAAATTGGCGCCGGGTGGATGCCAATGGCCGGAAAGACGAACCCCGTCAGAAGCCAAAGTCGAAGCCCTCCACGTCCAGAAGTTCAGAGCTTACGGCCGAGCCTTCGCTTTGCAACCCCGTCACGACGGTGGTGAGCTCGCCATTCGGCTGCAGTCCCGTGCGCTCGACGACATAGCGCCATTCACGCACCGCCGCCCAGGGGCGCATGAGGCTCAAGGTCGCCAGGGTCACCACCACGTTGGAGATGGCCACCCAGGCGTAACCAAATCTCGGCACGGCGCTGGACAGCCGATGACCTCCATCGATTTCGCTGTGGGAAAGGACGATGTTGCGCACGCCGATGCGATAGACAATCCCGGCGACGATGTAGAGCAGCACCACCGGAAGCATGGCCAGATAGAAGAGACCGACGATCACGGCGATGCGCTGGTTCTTCTCCATGTCCATCGAGTTTTGCTGGAATTCGGCAATATAGGGAAAAACGGTCACCGCGCCGATCACGATGAGGATCGCCATACCGACCACGAACATCAAGGCAGGCAAGAGCCACCCGCGATAGATCTGTCCCACCCTTACATCGGTCGAGAACGACTTGCCGCCATAGCGCAGATTGTTGATCATATAACGATAGGCCCAGCGGCTGGCGAAGGGCGCCAGAATTCCCAGCGAAAGGCCGGCGACGAGCCCGCCCAGGAAAAAGGACCGGAAGGCGCCCCAGGCGCCGCCGACAAAGTCGAACCTGAGATTTCGGTAACTCGTGACCCGCGCATTGAAGCGCAGGCTGCGAACGATGATCCATGGCAGCAACACCAGAAAGCCGAGCGCAAGTAGGCCTCCGATGATCGGCGACAGATTGATCGCGATGTTGTAGGCGACGAAATAGGCGAATGTGATCAGGCGCCCGATCAGGATCTGCTTACCTTTGGCGTGATAGTCGAAGCCGAAGCCGTCAAGCACGGTGTTGCCGTAAAAATAGCGCAACCGCCTGACCTTCGCCCAGGCGGAATAGATGCCAACGGTCACGATCGTCAGCAGAACATTGACGATCCAGATGCCGAAATATTCGCGGGCCGATCCGCGGAATTCAAATTTGAGCAGCGGCGACGTTCCGGCCGCCTGCAAGTCTGTCGACGTCATGCGCAATCCATTGAAGTAAGCGGTTTGTCCAAAAGGACAGTCCCCGCAACGTCCGCCTCATCGAAAAATGCGCATGCGAATGACTGTTCCCAGCTCCGTAAAGTGCAATCATATCTCGTCTAGATTGTAAACCCGAGCTCTCAAAAACACTCCAAATAAAAAACCCGCCGGAATTGAGCTCCCGGCGGGCGTGTACGATTTCTGCGTCTGCGCTTACTTCATCGTCGGCATGACGAATTCTGCGCCGTCCTTGATGCCCGAAGGCCAGCGGCTGGTGACCGTCTTGGTGCGGGTCCAGAACTTGATGGAGTCAGTGCCGTGCTGGTTGAGGTCGCCGAAGGACGAGGACTTCCAGCCGCCGAAGGAGTGGTAGGCGAGCGGCACCGGGATCGGCACATTGACGCCGACCATGCCGATATTGATGCGGCTGGCGAAATCGCGGGCGGCGTCGCCGTCGCGGGTGTAGATCGCAACGCCATTGCCGTATTCGTGCTTCATCGGCAGCGACAGGGCTTCTTCATAGTTCTTGGCGCGCACGACCGAGAGGACCGGTCCGAAAATTTCGGTCTTGTAGATGTCCATCTCCGGCGTGACGTTGTCGAACAGGCAGCCGCCGACGAAATAGCCGTTTTCATAGCCCTGCAGCTTGAAG
This sequence comes from Rhizobium sp. FKL33, assembly GCF_005222915.1. Classification (GTDB taxonomy): domain Bacteria; phylum Pseudomonadota; class Alphaproteobacteria; order Rhizobiales; family Rhizobiaceae; genus Rhizobium_E. The sequence continues at coordinate 16,137 of NZ_STFX01000003.1, read as the reverse complement.
CCGCGGCCATCGACGACGAGGTTGGCGCCTTCTTCCACGCCGCGGTCGATCAGGCCGAGAATGCGGTCGCGCGCTTCCTTGGTGACGACCGGGCCCATATCGGCCTTGTCATCGGTATAGGGGCCGATGCGCAGGCTTTCGACCATCGGCGTCAGCTTTTCGATCAGGCGGTTGGCGGTGTCTTCGCCGACCGGGACAGCCACCGAGATCGCCATGCAGCGCTCGCCGGCCGAGCCGTAGCCTGCGCCCATCAGCGCGTTGGCGGCCTGGTCGAGATCGGCGTCCGGCATGATGATCATGTGGTTCTTGGCGCCGCCGAAGCACTGGGCGCGCTTGCCGTTCATCGCCGCCGTGCCATAGACATAGCGGGCGATCGGGGTCGAGCCGACAAACGAGATCGCGCCGATATCCGGATGGGTGAGCAGGCCGTCGACAGCCGACTTGTCGCCATTGACGACGTTGAGGATGCCCGCCGGCAGGCCGGCTTCGATCATCAGTTCGGCGAGACGGATCGGCACGGAGGGATCGCGCTCGGAGGGCTTCAGGATGAAGGCGTTGCCGCAGGCGATCGCGGGCGCAAACATCCACATCGGGATCATGGCCGGGAAGTTGAACGGCGTGATGCCCGCGCCGATGCCAACAGGCTGGCGGATCGAATACATGTCGATGTTCGGGCCCGCGCCTTCGGTGAATTCGCTCTTCGAAAGATGCGGAATGCCGATCACGAATTCGCAGACTTCCAGGCCGCGCACGATGTCGCCCTTGGCGTCTTCGATGGTCTTGCCGTGCTCGGAAGAGAGCAGCGTGGCAAGCTCGTCCATGTTGTCGTTGAGCAGCTGGACGAATTTCATGAACACGCGGGCGCGGCGCTGCGGGTTGGTGGCGGCCCATTTCGGCTGCGCGGCCTTGGCGCTTTCGACGGCGGCGTTCAATTCGTCGGCGCTCGCGAGCGCCACTTCCGCCTGGACTTCGCCGGTGGCGGGATTGAAGACCGACTGCTTGCGGCCGGATGCGCCCGCAACATGCTTGCCGTCGATATAGTGACCGATCTGACGCATGGATGTTCCTCCTTGATTATCGATGGCGACATCATGCGCTATAATTTCAACAAAACAAGAAGAGGCTTCGCGCATCCATTGTGCGAATTTTATAGCTCCATGTCTCAGGCGAGCTGCTTGTACATATAGGTGCAGGCGTCATAGACATCCGCGAAAGGGTCGCGGCTATAACCGGGGATGACACCCGCGACCTCGAAGCCCGAGGCGCGATAGAGCGGCTCGCCCTTGTCGCCGGAGCGGGTGTCGAGCGTCAGCAGCGTCAGCCCCTTGTCGCGCGCCGCCTGTTCCACCGCCGCCATCAAGGCCTTGCCGATGCCGCGGCGCTGGAAGGCGGGATGCACCAGCATCTTCTTGACGTCGGCGCGATGGGCCTGGTTGGGCGGGGTGTCGGCGTCGAGTTGCACCGAGCCGACGACGCGGCCGCCCTCCAGCCAGCCGAGCACGGTCAGCAAGCCGTCGTCCATCCGCGCCAGCACCTTCTTGCGCCAGAAGCGTTCGGCGTCCTCGATCGCATAGGGCGTGATGAAATTGACGCTCGCGCCCTCCATCACGCAGGCATGCAGGAGGTCCGACAATTCGGGAAGACGCGCTTCGATATCGGCGGCGGAGAGAGGGACAATGCTCATGTGAAAAACCTCAGACGATGAACAGGAAATAATGCGCGCCGTCCGTCTCCGAGGCGCGAAAGCTGGAAGGGCCCGATATCTTGTAGCGCAGGCAATCGCCGGGCCCGATGTCATAGGTCCGGCCTTCGATGGTCAGCGCCAGGCCGCCCGCGACCATGATCAGGTGATGTTCGAGGCCGGGGCGCGGCGGCAGTTGGTAATCGATGCGGGCTCCGGGTTTCAGCCGGCATTCCACCGCCTCCCCCGACAGGCTCGCAGCCGGCGGCGAGATCGAACGGCGCTCGAAGCCGAGGCTGGGGTCGGTCCAGACAGGCTGGTTCTCCGGCCGGACCAAAGGCGTAAACGCGTCCTCCACCATGCGCATCAGCCTGGACATCGGCATGCCATAGGCGCCGCAGAGGCGGCCGAGAACATTGGCGGTCGGGCTCACCTCGGCCTTTTCGAGGCGGGACAGCGTGGCGCGACTGACGCCGCTTCTTTCCGCAAGGTCGTCGAGCGACCAGCCGCGCTCGGCGCGCAGCGCTTTCAGTCGTTGGGCAAGTTGGGCGTCGAGGGGATCAATTTCTTCCATAAACGAGAAATAATCTCATTTATGAGAAATCGTCAAGCCTGATCACATCACGAGATGGGCGAGCCTGTCCGCATAGGCTTTGGCCGCATCGTCATCGGCAAAGCCGACGAACAGCATGGCGTAGCGGATTTCCCTGGGCTCGCCGCGCCTGCGGCTGGTCATGTCGATCTGGAAGGTGGGATGCGCGAAATTCTCGCTCAGCGCCTTCATCGGCGGCACGCCGCGGGCAATCGGCGCGCGACCGTTCCAGGCGAGGAACTGGCCATTGGCCATGAAGGCGTCGAAGGCTGCGAAGAAGGCCTCGCGGTCGGAGGCGAACTTGCCCTTGTAGGCCTCGTCGCCGATCTGGAAGCGCTCGTCGCGCATGGTCGGCTTCACCGTGACCTTGCTGATAATGGGCTGGCGGTTGAGCGCCACGCCGCATTCCATGGCGAATTTCACCAGAGCGGGCGAGCCCGCGCGATAATCCCCGACCGTCTCGGCGATCGTGCGAACCAGTCCCGCCTGCAATGCGAAGGCCATGCGTCTTCCCCTTTAGTGATCGGCAAGGACATAGCACACCTGGGGGAGCGGGCAACAGCCGCGCCGTAGCGGCCTCGCCCATTTCTCGGCGCCGCCGGGCCGCGTCGTCTTTCCGACTCTGCCGCCGCATGCTAACAGCAGACCCATGAAAAACGGTGATCATCTTTTCCTCGTCGACGGGTCCGGCTTCATCTTCCGGGCCTTCCATGCGCTGCCGGCGCTGACCCGCAAGTCGGACAAACTGCCCGTGGGCGCGGTGTCGGGCTTCTGCAACATGCTGTGGAAGCTGCTCGTCGATGCGCGCAACACCGATGTCGGCGTCACGCCTACGCATTTCGCGGTGATCTTCGACTATTCCTCCGCCACCTTCCGCAAAGAGATCTATCCCGACTACAAGGCCAACCGTTCCGCGCCGCCCGAGGATCTGATCCCGCAATTCGGGCTGATCCGCGAGGCGACGCGCGCTTTCAACCTGCCCTGCATCGAAACCGAGGGCTATGAGGCCGACGACATCATAGCCACCTATGCCCGCCAGGCCGAGGCGCTCGGCGCCGAGACCACCATCATCTCCTCCGACAAGGACCTGATGCAACTCGTCACCCCGCGCGTGCATATGTATGACGCGATGAAGGACAAGCAGATCTCGATCCCGGAAGTGATCGAGAAATGGGGCGTGCCACCCGAAAAGATGATTGACCTGCAGTCGCTCACCGGCGACAGCACCGACAATGTGCCCGGCGTGCCCGGCATCGGCCCCAAGACAGCGGCGACGCTGCTCGAACAGTTCGGCGATCTCGACACGCTGCTCGCCCGCGCCTCCGAGATCAAGCAGGAGAAGCGCCGCGAAAGCATTCTCGCCGCTCGCGATCTCATCCAGGTGTCGCGCCAGTTGGTGACGCTGAAGACCGATGTGCCCGATCTCGCGCCACTCAAGGATCTTGTGCTGCATCCGCAGGACGGGCCGCGCCTCGTCGCCTTCCTCAAGACGATGGAATTCACCACGCTGACCCGCCGCGTCGCCGAGGCGACCGGCGCTGATGCCGCCGAGATCGAACCGGCGCCTGTCAAGATCGAATGGAACAACGCTGCCCACGGCCCGGATCTCGATCCGACGGCCGCCGACGGCAAGCCCGCAAAAGCAGCCTCCGCTGCGGCCAAGCCTGCGAGCGACGCGTCGGCAACAGGCGTCGGCGGCGACCCCGTCTTCACCCCGAAGGCGCTGGCGGATGCCCGTATCCAGGCTTTCGCCTCAAGCCCGATCGATCCCTCGACCTATGAGACCGTGCGCGACGCAGCCCGACTGGAAGCCTGGGTCAAGCTAGCCCGCGAGACCGGCCTCGTCGCCTTCGACACCGAGACGACCTCGCTTGATCCGATGCAGGCGGAACTCTGCGGCGTCTCGCTCGCCGTAGCCGACAATGCCGCCAATTCGTCAGGCGCCGTGATCCGCGCCTGCTATATCCCGCTCGGCCACAAATCCGGTCGCGGCGATCTGCTCGGCGGCGGCATCGCCGAGGGCCAGATCCCGCTGCGCGACGCGCTCGCCATCTTGAAGCCGATGCTGGAGGATCCGGCGATCCTCGTCGTCGCCCAGAACATCAAATATGACTGGCTGATCATGAAGCGCCACGGCATCGAGGTCGCCCGTTATGACGACACGATGCTGATGTCCTATGTGCTCGACGCCGGCGCGACGCTGCACAATATGGACACGCTGTCAGAGCGCTGGCTCGGCCACAAGCCAATCGCTTACAAGGATGTCACCGGCTCCGGCAAAAGCGCCGTGACCTTCGACATGGTCGACATCGACAAGGCCACGGCTTACGCCGCCGAGGACGCAGATGTGACGCTGCGTCTCTGGCATGTGCTGAAGCCGCAGCTCGCCGCCAAGAGCCTGACGCGGGTCTATGAACGCCTGGAGCGACCGCTCGCCACCGTGCTCGCCAGCATGGAAGCGCGCGGCATTTCCATCGACCGGCAGATTCTCTCGCGTCTGTCGGGCGAACTCGCCCAATCCGCCGCCCGCATCGAGGACGAAATCTATCAGCTCGCCGGCGAACGCTTCAACATCGGTTCGCCCAAGCAGCTTGGGGAAATCCTGTTCGGCAAGATGGGTCTGGATTCCGGCGGCGGCAAGACCAAGACCGGCCAATGGTCGACCTCGGCGCAGGTGCTGGAAGACCTAGCCGCCGCGGGCCATGACCTGCCGCGCAAGATCGTTGACTGGCGCCAGATCACCAAGCTCAAGAGCACTTACACCGATGCGCTGCCGTCTTATGTGAACCCTCAGACCAAGCGGGTGCACACCTCCTACGCCATGGCCGCCACCACCACGGGCCGGCTGTCGTCGTCGGAGCCGAACCTACAGAACATCCCGGTGCGCACCGCTGAGGGCCGCAAGATCCGCACCGCCTTTGTGGCCGAGCCCGGCCATGTTCTCATCTCGGCCGACTATAGCCAAATCGAACTGCGCGTGCTCGCCCATGTCGCAGACATCCCGCAGCTGACGCGAGCTTTCGCCGAAGGCATCGACATTCATGCGATGACGGCGTCGGAAATGTTTGGCGTGCCGGTCGAGGGCATGCCGTCGGATGTGCGCCGTCGCGCCAAGGCGATCAATTTCGGCATCATCTACGGTATTTCCGCCTTCGGTCTCGCCAATCAGCTCAGCATCGAGCGGTCGGAAGCCGGCGATTACATCAAACGCTATTTCGAGCGCTTCCCCGGCATCAAGGCCTATATGGAAGAGGCCAAGGCCAAGGCGCGCGAATTCGGCTATGTCGAAACCATTTTCGGCCGCCGCATTCATTATCCCGAGATCCGCTCGTCCAACCCGTCCGTCCGCGCCTTCAACGAGCGCGCCGCGATCAACGCGCCGATTCAGGGGTCTGCGGCCGACGTCATCCGCCGCGCCATGATCAAGATGGAGCCGGCGCTGGATGCGGCGAAGCTCAAGGCGCGCATGCTGTTGCAGGTGCATGACGAACTGATTTTTGAGACCACCGAGGACGAGGCCGAGCGCGCCATCCCCGTCATCCGCGAGGTGATGGAAAACGCCGCCTTCCCGGCCATCGAAATGAGCGTGCCGCTCGCCGTCGACGCCCGCGCCGCGAAGAACTGGGACGAGGCGCATTGAAGGTGAGACGCCTTCAATTCTCCCTGAGCGCGTAAGGCAGCGCGGCGCGGCGGTCGTGATCGATCACCAGCCGCCCCTTGAGCGGCGGCATGGCGCGGCTGGGACACTGGCCGCGCGCGCAGATGCGGCAGGAGATGCCGATCGGATCGAAGGCGGCGCGGTTGTCGAGGTCGAGATCGTCGGCATAGACGAAGCTGTCGGCATAGGAGATCTCGCAACCGAGCGCGAGCGCGTAATGCTGCTGCGGCTTGCGGAAGCCCCGTCCGCCCTTGGAAATCTGGGTGGCGAAGCAGAGATAACGGACACCGTCGGGCGTCTCCGCCAGTTGCCGGATGATGCGGCCCGGCTGCTCAAAGGCCTGATGCGCGTTCCATAGCGGACAGGCGGCGCCGAAACGGGCAAATTGCAGCTTGGCGGCGGAATGCCGCTTGGTGATGTTGCCGGCCCGGTCGATGCGGGCGAAGAAGATCGGCACGCCCTTGGCCCCCGGCCGCTGCAGCGTCGACAGTCGATGACAGACCTGCTCCAGGCTCGCGCCGAAACGCATGGCCAGCAGATCGAGATCATGCCTCAGCGCCCGCGCCGCCTCCATGAACACCCGATAGGGCAGGATCAGCGCGCCGGCGACATAGTTCTGCAGGCCGATACGACAGATCTCGAAAGCTTCCGTGGTGCGGAAGCCGGCATTGCGGGCGATCTGGTCGATCATGTCGGGCAGCGAGAGTTGCGCGATCTGCAGCGCCATCTGAAAATCGCGGGTGGCGGCGGGCAGATAGGCGTTGAGCGTCAGGATCTTGGCCTGCCGGTCATAGCTGCGGATCATGTCGTCTTCAGTGAGCGCCTTGCGAATGCGCACCCCATGCGCCCGCTCCAGAAAAGCGGCGAGCGGCGCGCTCGGATCGGCTTCCCCGAGCCCGATCTCTGCGGCTAGACGCTCGGCGGCGATATCGAGATCATGGATGTAATTGTCGACGAAGTGAAAGAAGTCGCGCACTTCCTCATAGGGCGTGTTTTCCGCAATGCCCGGCGAACGTCCCAGCGTGTCGTCGATGCTGGCGAGCTGTTCGGAATTGTGCCGGTAGGCGCGATGGCAGGCGATCAGCGCATGCGCCACGCCAGGCGCATTCTGCGCCACCAGCTTCAACTCCTGCAGGCTGGCCGATTGCGCCTCGAACAGTGGATCGTTGAGCGCCTCTGTGAGCGCCGAGAGCAACCGATCGCCTTCGCCCGCCGAGAGATCGGAAAGATCGACGCGGAATTTCTCCGCCAGCGCGATCAGCACAGCGGCGGAGACCGGGCGTTGATTGTTTTCGATCTGGTTGAGATAGCTGACGGAGATGCCGATACGCTCGGCGAATTGCGCCTGGGTGGCCTTGTTGATCTGCCGCAATTCGCGAACCTTGCGGCCGATATAGAGTTTTCCGATCGCCATTGTCGCATCTCTCCGCCATTGTCCGTGTCAGACTTGCGCATTTTTCGCAAATTCGCAATTCTCAGTTCGTCGTATTGCAAACAGCACAAGTTCGCCTGTTCAACTCTAGGAGCAGGCGCGGTTCGGACGTAAAGGAAAACGAACATGCCGAGCGGGAAGGGTGGGAGCCATATGCGCGAGATTCTCGAACAGCTGGAAGACAGACGGGCCGCTGCAAAGTTGGGCGGCGGCGAACGCCGCATCGCCACCCAGCACTCCAAGGGCAAGCTGACCGCGCGCGAGCGGCTGGACGTACTGCTCGACGAAGGCTCCTTCGAAGAATACGACATGTATGTCACCCATCGCTGCGTCGAATTCGGCATGGAGCAGGACAAGATCCCCGGCGATGGCGTCGTCACCGGCTGGGGCACCATCAATGGCCGCCTCGTCTATGTCTTCAGCCAGGATTTCACCGTATTCGGCGGCTCGCTGTCGGAAACGCATGCCCAGAAGATCTGCAAGATCATGGACATGGCCGCCCGCAACGGCGCGCCGGTGATCGGGCTCAACGATTCCGGCGGCGCGCGCATCCAGGAAGGTGTGGATTCGCTCGCTGGTTACGCCGAAGTGTTCCGCCGCAACGCCGAAGTCTCCGGCGTCATTCCGCAGATCTCGGTGATCATGGGTCCCTGCGCCGGGGGCGCTGTCTATTCGCCCGCCATGACCGACTTCATCTTCATGGTGCGCGACAGCTCCTACATGTTCGTGACCGGCCCCGACGTGGTGAAGACCGTCACCAACGAAATCGTCACGGCCGAAGATCTCGGCGGCGCCAAGACCCATACGTCGAAATCCTCCGTCGCCGACGGCGCCTTCGACAACGACATCGAGGCGCTCCTCAAGATCCGCGATCTCTTCGATTTCCTGCCGCTCAACAATCGCGAAAAGCCGCCGGTGCGGCCCTTCCACGACGACCCGAGCCGGCTGGAAGCGCGGCTGGACACGCTGATCCCCGACAGCGCGACCAAGCCATATGACATGCGCGAACTGATCCTGGCGATCGCCGACGAAGGCGATTTCCACGAGATCGGCGAGGCCTTCGCCCGCAATATCCTCACCGGCTTTATCCGCATCGAAGGCCAGACCGTCGGCGTGGTCGCCAATCAGCCGATAGTGCTGGCCGGCTGCCTCGACATTGACGCTTCACGCAAGGCGGCGAAATTCGTGCGCTTCTGCGACGCCTTCAACATTCCGCTGCTGACGCTGGTCGACGTGCCGGGCTTCCTGCCGGGCACCGCCCAGGAATATAACGGCATCATCAAGCATGGCGCGAAACTCCTGTTCGCCTATAGCCAGGCCACCGTGCCGATGGTGACGCTGATCACCCGCAAGGCCTATGGCGGCGCCTATGACGTCATGGCCTCCAAACATATCGGCGCCGATGTCAATTATGCCTGGCCGACCGCCGAAATCGCCGTGATGGGCGCCAAGGGCGCCACTGAGATCCTCTATCGCGCCGAACTAGGAGACGCCGAAAAGATCGCCGAGCGCACCCGCGCCTATGAAGAGCGCTTCGCCAATCCCTTCGTCGCCGCCGAACGCGGTTTCATCGACGAGGTGATCTGGCCGCATTCCTCGCGCAAGCGCATCGCCCGCGCTTTCGCCATGCTGCGCTCCAAAAAGCAGGAGAGCCATTGGCGCAAGCACGACACGATGCCGCTCTGAGGGATCAGCCCGATGAGCCAGCCCCGCCTTTCGCGCAGCAGAATTGACAAGCGTCAAGCCTTTGATGCGCCTCAAAGTTTTTTAAGCGAACGCTTTACAACAGCGACAATCCGCCGCACACTGTCCGCCTGCTGCTTTCGGGAGGATGGCGATGGCGGAGAGAAAAATCCTGACGCGCGAGGAGGCGCGAAAGGACCACGAGGCGATGCTGCGCTTCATGGCGATGCGGTTTGGGCTGGGGCTGTTGTTCGGCCTGATCTGCGCGAGTTCGATTTTCCTGTTGGATGTCGGCGGCCTGGGCTCGCGGCTCGCGCGCGCTTCGGATCCGATCATTCCGGTATTTCTGATCGCGGTTCCCATGAGCCTCACCTTCGGCGCCGTGGCGGTCTGCATCGCCATCTGGGTGTTGCCCTATGAAGCGAAATATCAGGAACGCGAGACCGGTCGGGACCCCTTCTGACGCAACGCTTCGGGGGCGGGCCGCGATGAGGACCGCCGCCATGGGCATCAAGCCGAAACTCACCCCCACAGAAGCCCGCGCCGATCACTGGCGCATGCTGCGGTTCATGGGCCTGAACGCCGCTTTCGGCGTCTTTCTGGGCCTGATGATCGCGGCCCTTCTCATTCTGCTCGATATCGGCGGGATCGGCAGCCGCATCGCGCGCGCCGAGACGCCCATCCTGCCAATCATCCTGATCGCCGTGCCGCTCGCGCTGACCTTCGGCGCGGCGGTGACCGCTTCGGCCATCTGGATGATGCCCTATGACAGCAAATTTCGCGCGGAAAACGACAATAAGCCCGGCCGCGGCGAGGGAGACAAAGACGCATGATCAAGAAAATCCTCATCGCCAACCGCGGCGAGATCGCCTGCCGCGTCATCCGCACGGCCAAGAAGCTCGGCATCGCCACCGTGGCCGTCTATTCCGACGCCGATCGCGACGCCATGCATGTCAAGCAGGCGGATGAGGCGGTGCATATCGGCGCAGCGCCGTCCGCCCAATCCTATCTCGTCATCGACAAGATCATCGAAGCGATCAAGGCGACCGGAGCAGACGCCGTGCATCCGGGCTACGGCTTCCTGTCGGAAAACCGCGCATTCGCCGAACGGCTGGAAAAGGAAGGCGTGACCTTCATCGGCCCGCCGGTCGGCGCGATCGAGGCGATGGGCGACAAGATCACCTCCAAGAAGCTCGCCGCCGAAGCCGGCGTCTCCACCGTTCCCGGCTATATGGGCCTGATCGCCGACGCCGACGAGGCGGTGAAGATCTCCAACGAGATCGGCTATCCCGTGATGATCAAGGCCTCCGCCGGCGGCGGCGGCAAGGGCATGCGCATCGCCTGGAACGAGGCAGAGGCGCGGGAAGGCTTCCAATCCTCGAAGAACGAGGCGCGCAATTCCTTCGGCGACGACCGCATCTTCATCGAGAAATTCGTCGACCAGCCGCGCCATATCGAAATCCAGGTGCTGGGCGACAAGCATGGCGAGGTGATCTATCTCGGCGAGCGCGAATGCTCCATCCAGCGCCGCAACCAGAAAGTCGTCGAAGAGGCCCCCTCCTCCTTCCTCGACGAGACGACCCGCCGGGCGATGGGCGAACAGGCGGTCGCCCTGTCGAAAGCCGTGGGTTACCATTCCGCCGGCACGGTCGAATTCATCGTCGATGGCGCGCGGAATTTCTACTTCCTCGAAATGAACACCCGCCTGCAGGTCGAACACCCTGTTACCGAGCTGATCACCGGCATCGATCTGGTCGAGGAGATGATCCGCGTCGCCAATGGCGAGAAACTGCGGCTGACGCAGGAGGATGTGAAACTCAACGGCTGGGCGATTGAAAGCCGGCTCTATGCCGAAGATCCCTATCGCGGCTTCCTGCCGTCGATCGGCCGGCTCAGCCGCTACCGCCCGCCGCAGGAGGGCCATCTCGCCGACGGCACCATCACCCGCAACGACACCGGCGTGTTCGAGGGCGGCGAAATCTCGATGTATTACGACCCGATGATCGCCAAGCTCTGCACCTGGGCGCCGAACCGTGGCGAGGCGATCGAGGCCATGGCCCGGGCGCTCGACGATTTCGAGGTCGAGGGCATCGGCCACAACCTGCCCTTCCTCTCAGCGGTGATGGCGCATCCGCGCTTCTATTCCGGCAATATCACCACCGCCTTCATTGCCGAGGAGTGGCCGGAAGGTTTCCAGGGCGTCGAGCCCGACATGGATCAGGCCCGCATCCTTGCGGCCATCGCCACCTTCGCCCATCTCACCGACGAACAGCGCAAGACGAAGATCTCCGGCGCGCTCGCCAACCACGCCCGCGCCGTGGGGACGAGCTTCGTCGCCACCGGCGGGAAATATTACTGGCCGGTCGGCGCCAGCCTCGAGGCCGGCGCCATGGCGCTGAACTTCGACGACGACGTCGCCTTCACGGTGCAATCGGACTGGACGCCCGGCGACCAGCATGGCCGCTTTTTCATCAACGGCCAATCCTATGGCGTCAAGATCGCCAAGTCCTCCACCGGCTGGCGGCTACGCTTCCGCGGCATCGATCTCGTGCATCAGGTGATGACGCCGCGCCTTTTCGAACTGTCGCAATTCATGCCGGTCAAGAAAGCCGCCGACACCTCCAAGCAGTTGCTCTGCCCGATGCCGGGCGTCATCACCCAGGTGCTGGTGAAAGACGGCGACACGGTGGAAGCCGGCCAGAGCCTCGCCACCGTCGAGGCGATGAAGATGGAGAATGTGCTGAAGGCTGAGCGCCGGGCTGTGGTCAAGGCGGTGAAAGCCTCGGTCGGCCAGAGTCTGGCGGTCGACGAGGTGATCATGGAGTTCGAGTGAGATGGGATTTCGGATGACTGGGCTGACGACGCCGCTGCATTCTTCCCTCCCGGTCACCGTGACACGGAGCCTCAGGTCGGGCGATAAACTGGGTCTGCGTCACGAATTGGACTCGCACAGATCAAGGGGTTTGATGGAGGCGCTTCACGATGTGTTGCGCATGGTCCTGCCCTCCAAAAAAGACCGCAAGCACCTGTATCTGGCGAAGTTCGGCCTGGACCGAAAAATAGAATATCGCGCGGTCTTTGGTGACGCAGCGGAGATCATGCAGAAGTTCGGGCAACAATGTTCCCTGGTGCGGAGCCGCGCCGAGGCGCATCATCTCGGCTTCAATGCGACGCACGCGACGCTCGGCATTTTCAATAGCATCCGAAATGGGCTCGCCCAACGCGGTATAAGACGTCACCAGAAACCGCAATATCGACACGAGGTCTCGGTCGATCTCTTTGGTTCTGGTGACTTCAAAGACCATAAGTCGCCCGTTGTGCGGCAATCAGCTCGTCTAAATGCTTCTTGCTCTCTTCAGCGTTCAAGAAAGGCCCTTTTTGCCTCTCGACCAGCAGCTCCCTCAGGGCCGCAAGATCAGCCTCATGCGACTCGTGCCGTTCACGCAGGAGCTCAAGGCCCCTTTGCACAACGGCGCTCACGCTGGAATATTGACCTTCTTCGACCAGCCGCCTCGCAAAGCTGTCTTGCTGCTCGGAAATCGAGACCGACGCTTTCACTGACATTTCGCCGTCCTCCTGTTGGGGGTTCAAATTACTACTCCATAGCAAATGCGTCAATTCGGACATGGTTTTGCGCCGCGTGTCCTCGCTTGACGCCTGTCGAGGATTGATCTCATGTCCGCCAAGACCATCGACGACTGGAACCGTCTCGCCGAACGCGAACTCAAGGCCTCACCCGAGACGCTCCATTGGAAGACGCCCGAAGGCATCGACGTCAAGCCGCTCTACACCGAGGCGGACACGGAGAACCTCGGCCATCTCGGATCCCTGCCCGGCTTTGCGCCCTTCACGCGCGGCCCCCGCGCCACCATGTATGCCGGGCGACCCTGGACGATCCGGCAATATGCCGGCTTCTCGACCGCCGAGGAATCCAACGCCTTCTATCGCAAGGCGCTGATGGCGGGGCAGAAGGGTCTGTCGGTGGCCTTCGACCTCGCCACCCATCGCGGCTATGACAGCGACCATCCGCGGGTGACGGGCGATGTCGGCAAAGCGGGCGTGGCGATCGACAGCGTCGAGGACATGAAGATCCTGTTCGACAAGATCCCGCTCCAGGACATGTCGGTGTCGATGACCATGAACGGCGCGGTGATCCCGATTCTGGCCAGTTTCATCGTCGCGGGCGAGGAACAGGGCGTGGCGCGGGCCGATCTGTCGGGCACGATCCAGAACGACATTCTCAAGGAGTTCATGGTCCGCAACACCTATATCTATCCGCCCGAGCCCTCGATGCGGATCGTCGCCGACATCATCGAATATACGGCGCGGGAAATGCCGAAATTCAACTCGATCTCGATTTCCGGCTATCACATGCAGGAGGCCGGGGCGACGCTGGTGCAGGAACTGGCATTCACGCTGGCAGACGGCCGCGATTATGTGCGCGCGGCGCTGGCCAAGGGGCTCGACGTCGACGAATTCGCGGGACGCCTCTCCTTCTTCTTCGCCATCGGCATGAATTTCTTCATGGAAGCGGCCAAGCTGCGCGCTGCGCGGCTTCTCTGGTCACGGATCATGGCGGAGTTCAATCCGAAGAAGCCGTCATCCTCGATGCTGCGCACCCATTGCCAGACCTCGGGCGTGTCGCTGCAGGAGCAGGACCCGTATAACAACATCATCCGCACGGCCTATGAGGCGCTGGCGGCGGCGCTCGGCGGCACGCAATCGCTGCACACCAATTCCTTCGACGAGGCGATCGCCCTGCCGACCGAGTTTTCGGCCCGCATCGCCCGCAACACCCAGCTGATCCTGCAGCATGAGACGGGCGTGACCAAGGTCGTCGATCCCCTGGCCGGCTCCTATTTTGTCGAAAGCCTGACCTCGGAACTGGCGGAGAAGGCCTGGGCGCTGATCGAGGAGGTCGAGGGCCTGGGCGGTATGACCAAGGCGATCGAAACCGGCCTGCCCAAGCGGCTGATCGAAGAGGCCGCCACCCGCCGCCAAGCTGCGGTCGATCGCGGCGAGGAGGTGATCGTCGGCGTCAACAAATACCGGCTCGCCGAGGAAGCCGATATCGAGACGCTCGACATCGACAACCGCGCCGTGCGCGAGGCGCAGATCCGCCGGCTAGAAAAGACCCGGCAGTTGCGCGACGCCAAGGCCTGCGAAGCCGCGCTTGCCGCGCTCGAACAGGTCGCCAAGTCGGGTCAAGGCAATCTGCTCGCGGCGGCCGTGGACGCGGCGCGAACGCGGGCCAGCGTCGGCGAGATTTCCGACGCCATGCGCCGCATCTTCGGCGATTACGAGGCGGTTCCGGAAGTCGTGTCCGACATCTATGGACCGGCGAGCGCCGACGACCCGGAATACCGGCAGATCGCCAGTAGGTTGGCGGAGCATGTGGCGAAGCAGGGTCGCAAGCCGAAGATCCTCGTCGCCAAGCTCGGCCAGGACGGCCATGACCGCGGCGCGAAAGTCATCGCCTCGGCCTTCGGCGATATCGGCTTCGACGTGGTCGCCGGCCCCTTGTTCCAGACGCCGGCAGAAGCCGCCGATCTCGCCATCGGCAAGGGGGTCGATGTGGTCGGCGTCTCGTCGCTGGCGGCCGGGCACAAGACGCTGCTGCCGGAACTGGTCGAGGATCTCAAGGCCAAGGGTGCCGGCCATATCATCGTGGTCTGCGGCGGGGTCATTCCGCGCAAGGACTATCAGTTCCTCTATGACGCCGGCGTCGCCGCCGTCTTCGGCCCCGGCGCCAATGTGGTCGATGCGGCCCGCGCCGTCCTCGATCTCGCCGAAGGCAAATTGCGCAACGAATAGGAATGGCCATGCTCGGACGCATCAATCACATCGCGCTCGCCGTGCCCGATCTGGCCGTGGCGACGGCGCGCTATCGCGACAGCCTCGGCGCCAAAGTCTCTGAGCCGCAAGCGCTGCCCGAACACGGCGTCACCGTCGTCTTCGTCAGTTTCGAGAATTCCAAGGTGGAACTGTTGGAGCCGCTCGGCAAGGCCTCGCCGATTGCCGCCTTCCTGACCAAGAATCCCGATGGCGGCATGCATCACATCTGCTACGAGGTCAGAGACATCAGAGCGGCGCGGGATCATCTCGTGGCCGCGGGCGCCCGCGTGCTCGGCGGCGGCGAACCGAAGATCGGCGCGCATGGCAATCCGGTGCTGTTTCTGCATCCCAAGGATTTCTTCGGCACGTTGATCGAGCTGGAGGAAGTCGGCGCATAGGCGGCATTCCACGCGCGGCTCGGCATGACAGCGGCTATGTCGCTGTTGCGCTGCTTTGGCGTCTTCAAAAACAGGGTGGGTTCAAAGAGCGGGCGTGGTTCATCGCTCCGCCGCGTCATCCCGCCCGGAGTTCCGCCTCATTCTCTCGCTTCGCCCATAAGGGCTCGGCCGGGGCGCGAAGAACGCCTCGTTTGTTTAGTTTTAATTTGACGCTCGTCGCGCCCCGCATTCGGCGGTTTGTGCCTCGAACTTGACGCTCGTCGCCGCAGGTCGAGCCTGCGGGTAATCCGCCTCTAAAGCGGGCCTTACTATGACGTCCCTTGCGAGACGCCACTCTGGGGGACGCTTTCACGCCCAGGTCCCCAGTGTTCGGGGGTCGTCGTTTCTCGAAGCCCCGGAGAAAGAGGGTTCACGTCGTCCCTCTTCCCCCAGCGCCGGCCCCATCTCGCCGCGACGCCTCGCGGTGTAGCCGATGATGGGACGAGATGATGATAAGCGGCGTGGGATGGTGGGGGATGAAAATATTTTCGGGAGGGTGATTTTTTAAGAAAGACCCTCCCCCACCCCTCCCACAAGGGGAGGGGCTTAACCTGGAACTGCCGCCGGCGTCCCACAGTTCAGCCTAGCGGAGGAGAGGTGAATTGGGGTTGGAGGGTGCGGCAGCGTAGCCCCTCCCCCTTGTGGGGAGGGGTTGGGGAGGGGCCCCCCCCGCTCCGTAGTAATAATCGGCCTTGTGCCGAGGATCTGAGCCAGCGAGCAAAATAAAAGCGTTGCAGATGCTCGGGCCTGTCCCACTGCTGTCCGGTTCAGCTCAGCGGCAGTGGCAAAGCCAACTGTCGCGGGTCTCGGGGCGGCGGT
>NZ_STFX01000033.1 GCF_005222915.1 Rhizobium sp. FKL33 | reverse complement strand
TGACTACCTAAGCCCCGCACAGTTTGAGAGACTGGCCGCTTGATCTGAAAATGCCTCTCCACTTTTCCGAAGCAAGTCCAAGTCAGACTTGAAAAGAGGAGGAGGTTTTCGAGGAGTAGTGCGAAAATCAGCCTTTTGCCGAAGGCAAGAGGTCAGATCGCCATCCACTCGCTTTATGTCGAAAACTGAAACTGTTCAAAACGGTCGAGCGCGGACTCCACAGCCGACCGCTCTTCCGAACTCTCGTCGCCAAATGTCGTCCATTTGTTGATCAGCAGTTTCCTGGCTTTCCGATCAGCCTTCATATCGATCGCTGCAACAATGCGACCATCATAAAGGACCGGAAGCGCAAAATATCCCAATACCCGTTTTTCTGCAGGCACATATGCCTCGAAGCGATGCGCATAGCCGAAGAAAAGCTCGAGACGTTTGCGCTGGATGACCAGCGGATCGAAGGGCGAGAGGATGTGCGCCTCTGGCTTACGCCGCACGACACGTCTCTCAATCGCCTCAGGCGCAACCCAGTGCTCTGTCCGGTCACCTTTCAAAACAACCGACGCAAGTAGGCCCGCCGACACGCGTTCCTCGATCAGCGCCCGGATGGCCGGCTTGCGTCCCGCCTCGAGATGGCAGACGGAGTCAAGGCTGATGATCCCTTGCGACCGCAGCGCTCGCTCCAGCATGTAGGCATTTATCTCGTGAGCCGAGGCGGGTTCGGGCGGTTGCCTCCATCCGAAATGTCTGGCGCTCAGATCGTATGACTTCAGCATGCCTGAGCGTGCGCACACAGCCAGGGAGCCATCGAAGAAGGCTTTTGACAACACATTTCTGCTCGGCTTGCGACTGGCCCAAGCGTGATCCTTATCGACGAGGACATCGTCGTCGATGTCGCGGATGGAGATAGGCCCCTCGCGGTCGATGCGTTCAAGCAGACGTCGTGTATCGTCCTCTTGGACACTCGGATAGTGCAGATGCGGCGACGCCCTGCGCGCAAGCATCGCAGGTATGAAGAAGCGATAGTCCTCGCTGGCGATATATGCGAGGGCGTGTGTCCAATATTCGAAAACGCTCTTGGTTTTCGACTGTGCTTTGTGAAGATCACCACGGCTGTAGGCCGGGAGCCGTGTGAAGAGAATATGATGATGACAACGTTCCACAACGTTGATCGTATCGATCTGAACATAACCGAGGTGGCGGACAAGGTCGGCAACCACCTTCGACCCCTTTCCGAAAACGATCCGTCTCCCAAAACCTTGGGCGTCGAGCCAAATCTGACGCGCCCGAAGGCGCGAGATTTCTTTGGCTTTTGCGCTCGCAACCATGATGTTTTTGACGCCCATAGCACCAACATCTTTCAACCGCATCTCTCCGGTGGCTCCCGATACTTCGCACTATCGGCCGATCAATATTCGCCAGAGAGAATCAAATTCTGGAACATAGAGAGAACATAGCAGCTTTGAAAGTGGCTGTTAATGGATTCGCAGCCGCAAGCGAGGGAAAATCCAGGTCTGTTGCCCGCTTGCCTCCTAAAGCACACAAGAACAGATCAGGAAAATGCTCCGCAATTCGGAACACAATCCTATCGCACTCAAGGAGATTTCCCATGGCGACATTGACGGTGGAGCAATTGCTTCTTGATGTCGACCCTGTCTCCCTGGAGCAGACGCAGGCGGATCTGGCCGATATTGGCCTCATCGCCAGCGTCCTTGACGTCTATCAGGGCTACTATCGCGGGGCGATCGAGGGACTTTGAACTGAAGGGGTGGAGGCCTCCTCAGTTCAATCCAGGCATCCCGAAACGTCTTGAACTCAAATTTCCATGATGATATTTACGGTTCCGGTCTGCAGCTCACCGAGGCATCGCCGTTCTTTGGAACACGCTAAACCTGCATCAGACATCCAGATGTGACACCATCCTCGTGCCATATCGGAAGGGCGATCACCGATTATCCGTTTGGAATGGCGCGACCGAAGGATTGGTCATGTCCAGAACCCTGATACCGCTCGCCGTGAGCGACGCATCGTCATTCGCAAAGTCCCTGAGAACCCAGCTGCGCGAGCACGAGGGCGTGCCCTCGCATCTCGAACTCCTGAACATGCTCGCCCGCGCGGCAGGGTACGGGAATTTCCAAAGCCTCCGCGCCACGGTCAATGTCAATGCCATCGAGACACTTGCCCCTATTCCGGAGAGCGACAAGGCCGCGCCGAAGCTTGATCTCAAACTCGTTGAGCGCGTCGCGCGATGCTTCGACACAGATGGCCGGTTGACACGTTGGCCATCCAGGCGCTCTGACCAGATCGTGGCGCTATGGGTTTTGTGGTCGCAATTTCCATCGGCCAAGGATCAGTCCGAGCCGGAGGTGAATGTCCTACTGCGCGATAGACATCTGTTCGGCGACCATGCCTTGTTGCGGCGGGAGCTGTGCGACATGGGCTTGTTGTCCCGCACTCCAAACGGCGGCATCTATCGCCGCATTGAGCGGCCAATGCCACCCGATGCAGCCAATGTCGCTCGACGGCTTCGCTAAATCAAATTTTCATCACAGACTCTTGGAGGCCGGACATCTGATCCGGTTATGCCCGCATGCATTTTAACCAAACAGGCAAGTTCCTGAAACGCATCCCCTATGCCGGATTTGGCAGGGGCGAAAATCCGATCCTTGTCATCAATGGCGGACAGGGCTTCATGATGACACCTAGTAGCGCGCGGATGATCAAGGACATCCGGCGATTGGCACGCATAATGCCGAACGGACGAAGCTTCGTCCTGATCGGATACGATCCCGATGCCGCGCATGTGACGGTCGACGGTCTCGCCGACGATGTAACGACTATCATAGAGCAGCATTTTGGGGGTACGGCGGACGTCATGGGCATCTCATATGGTGGCGTGATCGCCGCCCGCGCTGCGGCTTGCTCACCTGAAAACGTCAGTCGGCTCGTGCTGCTGGTCAGCGCCCCATGGTTCTCGGACGAGGGGAAGCAGCGGATCCAAAAGCAGATCGATCTCATCACGGCTGGAGAGATGAGCTTACTTCTGCGAGAATTCACGGCAATGTTCCGCAGCCGTTGGCTCAACACTCTTATGGACTTGCGCGTGCGCTTGAGCGCCGACGGCATGCTGCGCCGATTAGGCAAACCTGACGTTATCCTTCACCATCTCCGAGCCATGCTCGAATGCGAAGCGCCCGGCGCCTGTCAGGTGCGCAAGGAAACGCCGACCTTGATGATCGGAGGAAGTCGCGACCAGTTTTTCGCCGCTGCCATGATGGAGGCCAGCGCTCGCTTCCCCCACATCGAGGCCTCGATTTTTCCTGGCGAAACCCATATGGTCCCAATAGAGCGAACACGCGAAGTGAGGCAGGTTACGGCAGCCTTTCTCCAAGAAAGTTAGGCCGCGTGGATGGATTCAATCAAGTGTCCGTCGTCGAATGATTTGAGACTTTTAGGGCTCTGGAAGAATGGAGTTTCCGGCTCGGTTTGCGGATTGATTTAAGCTGCTTTGGCCTGGTGGTTCAAGCGGCGTTGTCTGATGGTTTCTCGTTTGATCCTTTCGCGTTCGAGCAGGATGGTCTGGCCGCGCCCGAAGTAGACGTCGGCCGGGGTGAGATTGTCGAGGCTCTCGTGGTATCGGCGATGGTTGTAGTGCTCGATGAAGGCTGCGATCTGGGCTTCGAGGTCTTCTTTGAAGAAGTAGTTTTCCAGCAGGATGCGGTTCTTCAACGTCTGATGCCAGCTTTCCCCTGGCCGGCAGGCGTTGCAAGCAACGCCGAAAGGCGATTTTCCCTTGTGTCTGCGGATGGCCGGGAGCGCCATGAACCTGGTTGATCTTGTATGTCTCCAGCCATTCACCGAGATCGGAAGCGACGTAACACGGGCCGTTGTCGGACAGCAGGCGCGGCCGGTGCTCGACCTTGACCCTGTCGCAGCCTGAGGCGGCCAGCGCCAGGTCGAGCGTGGCTGTGACATCGTCTACCTTCATGCTGGCGCACA
>NZ_STFX01000032.1 GCF_005222915.1 Rhizobium sp. FKL33 | reverse complement strand
CCACTGCTGTCCGGTTTAAATTTCTGGACAAGGCGCATGACATTGATTCTACTCGGTTTCAGACGTTTCGCGGCGTTCTGGACACCAAGTGGAGCTCAATGTCATGCGGCATGAGAATAGCGTTTTTCACCAGCTTCAACAGCATATTCCCTGGGCATTGTTCGATCGGCTTGTGGATGAACACAAAGCCGACCGGCGCGTCCGCAGACTGACGACCAAGAGCCAGTTCCTGGCGCTGCTGTTCGCCCAGTTGGCGGGCGCGGTCAGCCTGAGGGAGATCGAGGCGGGGCTGGCCAGCCAGAAGACGCGGCTTTACCATGTCGGCGGACGCGCGATTGCCCGCGCCACGCTCGCCGACGCCAACGCCAAACGGCCTGCGGCTCTTTTCGCCGCCTTGTTCTCCCACATGGCCGAGACCGCCTCCCGACGCACCCGCCGTCATATGCGCGACGGCGTCCGCCTCATCGACGCCACCCGCATCAAGGTCTCTTCGCTCTGCGGCGGTTGGGCCGACATGATCGGCGGCAAGCAGGCGATCAAGGTGCATGTCACCTATGATCCGCTCGCCGATGCGCCCGTGGACGCCGCGATCACCGGCCAGAAGACCAACGACATTCTGCCGGCACGCGATGCGACGATCCTTCCCGGCGTCACCTATGTCTTTGATCTCGCTTACTATGACTTCGGCTGGTGGGCGAAGATCGATCAGTGCGGCGCCCGCTTCGTCACCCGGCTGAAGACCAACACGCCTGTCGCGGTCAGCCGGGGAACACGCTCTCGCAAGCCTCGTCGCAATCGTGAGGCCATCATCGCCGACGCCATCGGGCGTCTGCCCGAGCGCCTGGCCAGCTGCCGCCGCAATCCCTACCAGGACCCGGTGCGCGTCGTCACCATCCAGCTGTCCACCGGCAAGATCCTGCGGCTCGTGACCAACGATCTCGACGCGCCGGCCGAGGAGATCGCGGACCTCTACAAGCAGCGTTGGCAGATCGAACTCTTCTTCAAATGGATCAAGCAGAACCTCAAGATCCGCCACTTTCTCGGTCGGTCCGAGAACGCCGTGCGCATCCAGATCTTCGTGGCGCTGATCGCCCATATCCTGTTGCGTCTGGGCCAATCCCGGCAGCACGCGATCCGTCAACCGCTCGCCTTCGCGCGTCTCGTGCGCCTCAACATCATGGAAAGACGCAATCTCGCCGCCCTCAAATCACCCCCGGAACCGCCGCCCCGAGACCCGCGACAGTTGGCTTTGCCACTGCCGCTGAGCTGAACCGGACAGCAGTGG
>NZ_STFX01000031.1 GCF_005222915.1 Rhizobium sp. FKL33 | reverse complement strand
CCTGATCAACCCGGACCGAAACTCACCACCACATATCCGTGAAAGCCAGTCTCTCTTCTATCCCAAATCCAACACCAAAACCAAAGTTTCGAGCCGAATTCAGAGACGAGCGCGCCTGCCGCTAGAAGCAACCGCCGCCCCCGTCGTCTTGAAGCGCTTTATAGGCGCGTCCCCCGGAACTGTCAAAGACTTTTTTCTCGGTTTGTGAAGTTTTTTTGAAAGCGCGAGAGTTTCAGTCTGTTGCGCCTGCGGTGTCCACAGGCGGGCGCTTGCCCGCCCCCGTCGCCCTGCTATTTTCACATTCAAAGCGCAGAAGGCGCGGCTCCATTCCGTCTCTTCTCTATAGGGGAGCTGCGGATTTGACTTGGCGGGTCGATTGATGCAGTCATTATCGCCGCGCCGAACGCGACGGGAAAAAAGCGGTTTCCATGCAAGAAGTGAAGATCATCCGGTCTCTGGGCGAAGAACCGCCAATTCTGGCGGAAGGCCGCCGCACGCCGGACCGGCGCGAGGTGTCGCTGCGCTGGCTGTCCGGCACGGTGCTGACCGGTCTCACCAGCTCCGTGCTGATGGGCGTTGCGCTGTTTGCGGCGCTTGAGGGCCGGGAAATTCTGGCGACTCCGGCCGAGGCCTCGGCCATGAACCAGCCTCTTCCCAACGATCGCGACGCCCAGCTCGCCTCTTCCCGCAAGGGTTCGCGCCTTTTGTCGTCGCTTCTCGCCGCCAAACCCGCCGACAAGGCGGTGATGGATGTGCCCACCGTGATCGTCGAAGGCGACAAGCAGGTGGTGCGCAAGCTGCCTTTCGCGCATGTGAAGATGGCGTTGGCGGCCAATTACCAGGTCGACCAGTCCTATCCGCGCTTCGATCCGCTCGATATCGCCGCCGAAGGCGATGCGCCGGCGACCGCTGCGCCCTCTCCGGTGTTTTATGGCTCCGACGTCGAATCCGAAGTGTCGCTCGAAGTCGAGAATTTCCCGACCGAGCGCTCCGACCTGCCGCTCGCGCAGTCCATGTCGCTAGAAGAGGTCGAGGAGAATGTCCGCACCAACGGATCGCTCCTGACCTCGGACGACGCCAAGGTGGCGACGCTCTATTATGTCGATCCGCAACGCTTCGCCTCCGGCGACAACGGCATCGACATGCTGGGACGGCTGTCGGCCAAGGTGGTTGAGGAGAATATGTCGGTGGCGGAATCGGCCGCCGTCACGCCGCAAATGCCCGAATATGCCGATGACGTGATCCCGGTCCGCGTCGGCGCGACGATCAGCGCCGTGATGGTCGGCGCAGGCTACGCCAAGGCGGAAGCCGGCGATGTCGAGAATTTCTTCGCCTCCGTGACCCAGCGCCGCGACGTCGCCGAGGGCGATGTGGTCAGAGTGGGCGTGCTGCAGCAGGCCGAAAAGGCGCGCATCGTCCGGGTCAGCCTCTATCGCGACGGCCGTCACCAGCTGACGGCGGCGATCGACGACAAGGGCAAGTTCGTGACCGGCCAGGAGCCGCCGGCTCTTTCCGCCGTGGCGAGCGCTTTTGACGACGCTCCGCCCGTCGTCGCCGGCAATCAGGATCTGCCGCGGGTCTATGACGGCATCTATAGAGCGGCCCTCTCCTATGGCATGAACAAGCGGATGATCTCGCGGGTGATCCGCCTGCTCGCGCCGGCGGTGGATTTCCAGGCGCGGCTCAAGGCCGCCGATCAGCTCGAGGCTTTCTATTCCGCCGAGGACGAGAGCGGCGAGGCCACCGACGAATCCGAACTGCTGTTCCTGCACGCCAAATTCGGCGACACCGACACGCGGCTCTATCGTTTCCAGGATCCGACCGACATGTCGGTCGACTATTACGACCAGACCGGCAAGAGCCTGAAGCAGTTCCTGATCCGCAATCCGCTGCCGGGCGGCGTGTTCCGTTCGGGCTTCGGCATGCGCCGGCATCCGATCCTCGGCTATATGCGCATGCATACCGGCGTCGACTGGTCGGCGCCCAGGGGCACGCCGATCATCGCCGCCGGCGACGGCATCGTCGAAAAGGCCGGCTGGGATCGCGGCGGCTATGGCAACCAGACGCTGATCCGCCATCCCAACGGCTATGTCACCTCCTACAATCACCAGTCGGCCATCGCCAAGGGCGTGGTTCCCGGCGCGCAGGTGCGGCAGGGCCAGGTGATCGGCTGGGTGGGCACGACGGGCCAGTCGACCGGCCCGCATCTGCATTACGAAGTCATCGTCAACGGCAACAAGGTCGATCCGCAGCGCATCCGCTTGCCCTCGGGCAAGGCGCTGAAGGGCGAGGCGCTGGCGAAGTTCGAGGACGAACGCAAACGCATCGACGATCTGCTCGAAAAGGGCGAGGCCAAGCAGGTGGCGAGCCAGTAACTGTATCGCCGAACTTCGAAATGATCCGGGGGCCTTGCGGCCCCCGTTTCTGTTTTCAGTCTCAGGCGGCGGCCTGGGCGTCGACCGGGCTGGTCGAGAACAACAGCCGGTCCGACCCCGCCGCGACATGGATCTTCGATCCATCGGCGAATTCGCCCGACAGCAGCCGCTCGGACAGGGGATCCTGCACATAGCGCTGGATCGCCCGCTTCAGGGGGCGCGCGCCATAGACGGGATCGTAGCCTTTGTCGGCCAGCCAGTTGCGGGCGTCCTGACCGAGCTCGAGGACGATCTTGCGATCGGCCAGCAGCTTGGCGAGACGGCCGAGCTGGATTTCGACGATCGCGCCCATTTCCTTGCGATGCAGGCGATGGAACAGGATGATCTCGTCGACGCGGTTGAGGAATTCCGGCCGGAACGAGGCTTTCACCACATTCATGACCATCTCGCGCACGCTGTCGACCTCGTCATTCTCGCCGAGTTGGGTGAGGAATTCCGCGCCCAGATTGGAGGTCATGATGATGATCGTGTTCTTGAAGTCGACGGTGCGGCCCTGGCCATCGGTCAGGCGGCCGTCGTCGAGCACCTGCAGGAGCACGTTGAACACATCCGGATGGGCCTTTTCGATCTCGTCGAACAGCACGACCTGATAGGGCCGGCGACGGACAGCCTCGGTCAGCGCGCCGCCTTCCTCGTAACCGACATAGCCCGGAGGCGCGCCGATCAGGCGGGACACGGAGTGTTTCTCCATATATTCCGACATATCCATGCGGGTGATCGCGGTTTCGTCGTCGAACAGGAAGCGGGCGAGCGACTTGGTCAGCTCGGTCTTGCCCACCCCGGTCGGACCGAGGAAGATGAACGAGCCGATCGGCCGGTTCGGATCCTGAAGGCCGGCGCGGGCGCGGCGGACGGCGCGCGAGACGGCCTGAACCGCATCCCCCTGACCGACCACGGATGCAGCCAGCATGTCTTCCATGCGCAACAGCTTGTCGCGTTCGCCTTCGAGCATCTTGTCGACCGGGATGCCGGTCCAGCGCGAGACGATATGGGCGATATGGTCGGGGGTGACGACCTCCTGCACCATGGCTGCGTCTTGGCCTTCGCGATTTTCGGCGTCGACCAGCTGCTTTTCGAGCGCGGGAATCGTGCCATAGGCCAGTTCGCCGGCGCGCTGATATTCGCCCTTGCGCTGGGCGATGGCAAGTTCGTTGCGCGCGTCGTCGAGCGCCTTTTTGAGATCGGCGGCGAGGCCGAGCTTCTGCTTTTCCGACTGCCAGCGGGCGGTCAGCGCATCGGCCTGTTCCTCGAGCCCGATCAAATCCGCTTCCAGCTTGTCCAGCCGGTCGCGCGAGGCCTGGTCGGTTTCCTTCTTCAAGGCTTCCCGCTCGATCTTCAGCTGCATGATGCGGCGATCGAGCTCATCCAGCTCTTCCGGTTTGGAATCCACCTGCATGCGCAGACGCGACGCCGCCTCGTCCATCAGGTCGATGGCCTTGTCGGGCAGGAAGCGGTCGGTGATGTAGCGGTTGGACAGTGTCGCGGCCGCCACCAGCGCCGAATCGGAGATTCGCACCTTGTGATGCTGCTCGTATTTTTCCTTGAGGCCGCGCAGGATCGAGATCGTATCCTCGACCTTGGGCTCGTCGACAAACACGGGCTGGAAGCGGCGGGCGAGTGCTGCGTCCTTTTCCACATGCTTGCGATATTCGTTGAGCGTGGTCGCGCCGACGCAATGCAATTCGCCGCGCGCCAAAGCAGGCTTCAAGAGGTTGGAGGCGTCCATCGCCCCGTCCGCCTTGCCGGCGCCGACCAACGTGTGCATCTCGTCGATGAACAGGATGATCTCGCCGTTCTCAGACTGGACTTCGTTGAGCACGGCCTTCAGCCGCTCTTCGAATTCGCCGCGGAATTTCGCGCCGGCGATCAGCGAGCCCATGTCGAGCGCCATCAGCTTCTTGTCTTTGAGGCTTTCCGGCACGTCGCCATTGACGATGCGCAGCGCCAGACCCTCGGCGATGGCCGTCTTGCCGACGCCGGGCTCGCCGATCAGCACCGGATTGTTCTTGGTGCGGCGCGACAGAACCTGGATCGTGCGGCGGATTTCGTCGTCGCGGCCGATCACCGGGTCGAGCCTGCCTTCGCGGGCCTCGGCAGTGAGGTCGCGGGCATATTTCTTGAGCGAATCGAAGCCCTGTTCGGCATTGGCCGAATCGGCGGTGCGGCCCTTGCGGAGATCGTTGATCACCTGATTGAGCGATTGCGCGGTGGCGCCGGCCTTTTTCAAGGTTTCGGCGGTCGAGGCGGAGGTTTCCACCGCAAGCGCCACCAGCAGGCGTTCGACGGTCACGAAACTGTCGCCGGCCTTCTTGGCGACGTCTTCCACCGTGTTGAACACGCGGGCGAGCGGCTGCGACAGCGAAATCTGGCCATTGCCGCCCGAGGTTTTCGGCAGCTTGCGCAGCGCCTCGTCATTGGCGAGCTTGGCGATTTTCGGATCGCCGCCGGCCCGCGTGATCAGCGAGGCCGCCATGCCCTGATCGTCATCGAGCAGCGCCTTCAGCACATGTTCGGCAGTGAATTGCGGATTGCCTTCACC
Source organism: Rhizobium sp. FKL33 (assembly GCF_005222915.1). Taxonomy (GTDB): domain Bacteria; phylum Pseudomonadota; class Alphaproteobacteria; order Rhizobiales; family Rhizobiaceae; genus Rhizobium_E. The sequence goes on along the minus strand of NZ_STFX01000031.1, from coordinate 401,367 downwards.
CAGCGCATAGGTCTGCGCATTCTGGAGAAAGCCGCGCACGCGTTCGGAATATTTCTGCAAGTCCATGATCGTCTCCGTTTCCCGCCGCGCCCTTGAGGCGCGCGGCGTCTTTCAGGATCGAGCCCCCATCCGTGGCGAGCCCGGGAAGTTTTTCGCTTCTTGAGCCGCATATGGGAATGACCCCGATCAAAATAAAGAGGGCGGAAAAGACCATGTTTGCTGTTTGTTTTGCGAGGCTTGCGCTTCGTCAAGAAGGCCTGCCCCCTCGATCAGTCGATGTTGTATTTTTTCAGCATCGCCTCGGTTTCGGCGAGTTCCGCCCGGGCCTCGGCGAGGATCGCCTGCGTATCGACGGGCTTGTCGAATTCTCCGGCTTTGCGGCGCGCTTCCAGGCTTTTGAAGTTCGAGTGCCAGGCATCGAAGCGCCGGTATTGCGGGCTCCGCGGATGGAGATATGTCATCGCCAGCGAAATGCCCGCATATTCAGCCCATTCCTCCCAAGGGTCGGGCCGGCGAATGATTACATGACGCGCTCGGAAAACATCGATAATGATAGACCTTACCCGGTTCAAGTTTGAGGCGAACTCGCCGTCGGAAAGGCAGGTCAATCGAGCGCCCGGACTCTGTATGCTCTGGCAAGACTGCGCGCGCCGGCAGTAGCGACTACGACACGGTTTATGGAAAAGTCGACACTGGCGTGCGGTCATCCAACGATCCAACGCCAGCAGAAAATCTTGCATATGCTCATCGTCACGATCAGGCATGATCCGCACTCCTTTGCAAAGGCGGCTTTTCCGCGCGCCAAATCGCTCCGCCGCGTTTTCCCGCCCGGAGTTGTCCGTCATTCTCTCGCTTCGCCCATAAGGGCTCGGCCGGGGCGCGAAGAACGCCTCGTTAAGTTAGTTTAGTATGACGCTCATCGCGCCCCGCATTCGGCGGTTTGTGCCTCGAACTTGACGCTCGTCGCCGCAGGTGGAGCCTGCGGGTAATCCGCCTCTAAAGCGGGCCTTACTGTAACGTCCCTTGCGAGACGCCACCCTGGGGGACGCTTTCACGCCCAGGTCCCCAGTGTTCGGGGGTCGTCGTTTCTCGAAGCCCCGGAGAAAAAGGTTCACGTCGTCCCCCTTCCCCCAGCGCCGGCCCCATCTCGCCGCGACGCCTCGCGGTGTAGCCGATGATGGGACGAGATGAGGATAAGGGGCGCGAGATGGTGGGGGATGAAAAAATTTCGGGAGGGTGATTTTTTTGGAGAAGACCCTCCCCCACCCCTCCCACAAGGGGAGGGGCTTAACCCGGGGTTGACGCTGACGTCCCACAGGTCTGCAGTAATGCGTAGCAGCTGCCACCAGGCGCCTCAGTGGCAGCTTTGCGCCAAGAGCGGTCATTTTCCGGACCGTTTCACCAATGCACACTGATCGAATTGTCTGAAGAGCAGTTGTCCGTCGTAGCTCTGGAGAAACCACATGATGAACCCATTCCGATGGTTGAGAACACCTAGGCTCGGGCCATAGGAGCTGACACATCGGCAATCTTTAAATCCAACCTTTGCCTTCCCCGAAGGCTACTCGGGATTTGCTGAATTTATAACCGTTCCATATAAAATTGATCGCCTTCAAGAAGCCAAGCTTTGGTATAATTATTCGTATTAATTGGTCGGGCGTTACAATCTTCACCGAAGTTTCAGTTTTCGAATGCTCAACTACTCTCTTTAGAGAGTAATCCATAGTTAGAAAATAATCAATATTCGCCGACTCCGCACACCAAATATGGTAAGCATCCAGCGCCTGATTAAGATTCAACGGCCTGTTCTTTCCTTGATACGCGCCTGTCATTTTCATGAGTTCAACGAAACGTGGATGCTTGATGCTGCTAATAAAATCAAGACTGTGTTCTTTGGGCTCCTTGTTGCCGCCACTGATTATGCGAGACCGCGGCGGATGCGGATCGGGAACGTCGTGGACGGGGCATCCGAAAAATCGCCCAGATGGACTTGCCATTCCAGGCAGCCCCCAAGCTTCTAAATCAACTGCACGGTGAAAATAGAAGTTAAGCAACTCTGAGATTCCAGCATAAGCAAGCATGCAAAGGAACAGGGCATCGCGCCTCTGAACTTCGTTTTTAATTTTTTGCAGATCATTGACTGTATGCGGCTCATAAATATCCGCCTGGAACTCTGCACCGCCCCAGTTAATCGTAGTTTTCTTTTTGCGGTACACGTGTTTCTTAACTGCTGAGAATTTCAGTATATTTGTATCAACGAATACTTTAGCTACTGGCCTTGTTTTTTCCATCACGCGCCCAATTGATGCCTACACTTTTTGTAGAACTTTGTGCGGCGGGAGACAAATAAGCAAGAGCGCAGCATGTCGAAATGTCAGGTGACTTAAGCGGCCAATATCATGCTAGTGCTCAGATGACTGCAATGGGCAAAAGGAAGACACGGATCGGCGTCTCGGGTGCGCTACAATGAGACCCAGACCCCTCGTCTTATTGAACCCCCATTACCATTGGTGGCATTTGCGACATAACTCCGCAGTTCAGCCGAGCGGAGTAGAGGTCGGTTGGGGATGGAGGAAGCGGCAACGCAAGCGCGTTCCCTTTGTGGGGAGGGGTGTTCCCCCGCTCCGTCGTCATCCTCGGCCTTGTGCCGAGGATCCAAGACAATGAGTAAAATCAAAGCGTTGCAGATGCTCGGGACAGGCCCGAGCATGACGGAGGGGAATGTGCGGATGCGACGGTTGACGGCGGAGAGGTTTTTACTCCTCGGTCGCCGTCAGCCCCGCCTGTTCGTCCAGGATCATTCGCGTCAGCGACCCTTCGGCGGGATAGAGCGGGATCAGGCAGGCCTGCAGCGCGTGGTAGATGTCGCCTTTGCCTGGGAAGATCTCATGCGCCGGCGCAAGCGTTTCGGTCAGCTCTTCATGCCAGCCGCCTCTCGCGTGGTCGAGATGGTGCATGGCGATCTTGTTCCAGATCAGCCGGTAGCAATCCTCATGCATGTCGGAGGGGACATGGCGGGTGAGATAGGCGGCGGCGGCGGCGCCTTCGCACATCGGCCACCAGAGTTTCATGCGCTTGGCCGGCTGGCCGTCCCAATCGAGCGTGTAGAAGAAGCCGCCATGCTTGCCGTCCCAGCCGAGCGCCATGGCCTGGGCGAACAAGGCCTGCGCCGCTTCGGGGATCCAGTCGAGCTTGCGGTCGCCGAGGGCGTAGAGCTGCAGGATCAGCCGCGCCCATTCCAAAGCATGGCCCGGCGTCGTGCCGGACGGGCGGAACATCTCGTTGCCCTTGTAATCCTTGAGCAGCGTCCAGTTCTCGTCGAAATGCTCGCCGACCACGAAGCCCACCTCCCGCGCCTTGCGGTTGATGATGAGATCGGCGATGCGCTCGGCCATCTTGAGATAGCCTTCGTCCTCGGTCGCCTCATAGGCGGCCATCAGCGCTTCGGTCAGATGCATGTTGGAATTCTGGCCGCGATAGCCTGCTACCGGCGTCCAGTCGGCGGCAAACTCCTCGGCGATGGCGCCGTGGCTCTCTTCCCAGAATTTGGTTTCGAGAATGGTGGTGACGTCCTCCAACATCGGATCGGCGAGCGGATGGCCGACGAGCAGCGCCGAGGAGGCGGCGAGCAGCACGAAGGCGTGGCCATAGCCCTGCTTGCTGGCGTCCACAGGGCCATTGTCGTCGACCGACCAGAAATAGCCGCCATGTTCTGTGTCGCGATGCCGCTCCCAGATGAAGCGCATGCCGTGATCGATGAGATCGGCGCAGCCGGGACGGCCGAGCAGATGGCCGATCACCATGCAATGGACCATGCGGGCGGCGAGATGGACGGGGCGGACCGGATTGGCGGCGTTGAGCACCGCGCCGTCAGGGCCGAATTCGAAGAAGCCGCCGTTCGGATTGATCGAGCGGAACTGGAAAAAATCGAACAGCTTGCCGGCTTCCGCCTTCAGCCAGTCGCGATGGGTGGGCAGATCGAGCCAACTGGTCGCGCTCATGGTCAGGGTCTCCTCCCTAAAATAGTCTTCTTGATTCAGCCGAGTTCGGCCAGTCTGGTCTCGGCGAGCTTCACCCAATAGGACACGCCATAGGGGATGATCTCGTCGTTGAAATCGTAGCGCGGATTGTGAAGCCCTGCGCTGTCGCCATTGCCGATGAAGATGAAATTGCCGGGCCGGGCGTTGAGCATATAGGAGAAATCCTCCCCGCCCATCATCGCCGAGCCCTCGCCGTCGACATTGGGCGCGCCGGCGATCTCGGCGGCGATGCGCACGGCGGCGTCGGTCTGTGCGCCGTGATTGACGGTGACGGGATAGCCGGTATGCACCCGCACATCGGCGTCCGCGCCGAGCGCGGCAGCGACGCCCGTGACGATCTCCTTCAGGCGCGTCTGCGCCTGGCTGCGCTGCTCGGCGTTCAGCGTGCGGATCGTGCCGCCGAGATGGGCTTCGTCGGGGATGACGTTCATCGCCGTGCCGGCGTTGAATTTTGTGACCGTCACCACGGTGGATTCGAACGGATCGGTGACGCGCGAGACGATGGTCTGCAGCGCCGAGACGATCTGGGCGGCGATGACGATCGGATCGACGCCGCGATGCGGCATGGCCGCATGCGCGCCCTTGCCGCGCACGGTGATGAGGAATTCGTCGGTCGAAGCCATGATCGGGCCCTTGCGGGTGGCGAATTTGCCGATCTCCAGGCCCGGCAGATTGTGCATGCCGTAGACTTCCTGGATGCCGAAACGCTCCATCATGCCGTCGCGCACCATGGCGTCGCCGCCGCCGCCGCCCTCTTCGGCCGGCTGGAAGATCACCGCCACGGAGCCGCTAAAATTGCGCGTCTCGGCGAGATAGCGGGCCGCGCCCAAGAGCATGGCGGTGTGACCGTCATGGCCGCAGGCATGCATCTTGCCGGGCGTCTTGGAGGCCCATGGCTTACCCGTCAGTTCGGTCATCGGCAGCGCGTCCATGTCGGCGCGCAGGCCGATCACCGGTCCCTCGCCTTTTGAGCCCTTGATGAGCCCGACGACGCCGGTGCGGCCCAGTCCCTCGACCACCTGGTCGACGCCGAAGTCGCGCAGCTTGGCGGCGGCGAAAGCGGCCGTCCGCACCACGTCGTAATTCAGTTCGGGATGTTCATGAATGTCGCGGCGCCAGGCGGCGATTTCCGCCTGCAATTCGCTGGCGCGGTTGAGGATGGGCATTCCAGGCGATCCTTTCTCGGAGCGTCGACGCGCGGGGGCGGGCGCGAAAATGACCGGAAGAATAAAAAACTTCTGCCATCTCCTTGCCATATAGGCTAAATACCGGCCGGTAAAGAAAGTTCTATGATGGCGATGGACGAGGCGAAGACGCGATGATGGCGGATGTCCGGCAAGGCGTGAAGAGACTGCTTGCACTGACCCTGGGGGCCGGCCTGGCCCTGAGCGCAACCCTCGCAGCGGCCAATCCGCATATCCTGGTCGATATGCGCACCGGCAAGGTGATCGAGCATGAGGACGCCTTCCAGAAATGGTATCCCGCCTCGCTGACCAAGCTGATGACGGCTTATGTCGCCTTTCGCCAGATCGAGGCCGGCAAGGTCTCGCTGTCGACGCCGATCGTGATGAGCAAGCTTTCGGCCTCGCAGCCCGCCTCGAAAATGTATCTCAAGGCCGGCGATTCCATGACGCTCGACGATGCGCTCAAACTGCTGCTGGTCAAATCGGCCAATGACGTCGCCTACGCCATCGCCGAAAATCTCGCCGGCTCGGTGGAGAACTATGTCGGCATGATGAACGCCGAGGCCGCCAATCTCGGCATGACCTCGTCGCATTTCATCAATCCCAACGGCATGCCGGGCAAGGGCCAATACACCACCGCCCGCGACCTCGCGATCCTGACTCTGACGCTGCGCCACCGCTATCCGCAATATCAGGGCTACTTCGGCATCGAAGGCCTGCAGGTCGGCAAGAAGCAGATCCCCAATTACAACAAGCTGATCGGTCGATTCGACGGCGCCGACGGCATGAAGACCGGCTTCATCTGCGCTTCGGGCTTCAACCAGGTGTCGACCGCCACCCGCAACGGCCGGCAGGTTCTCTCGGTCGTGCTCGGCTCCGACAGCCTGGTCGGCCGCGCCGAACTGTCGGCCTCGCTGCTCGAAAAGGGCCTGTCGATCAATTCCGACGGCGGCCTGCCGCGCATCGACCGGCTCGCGGCTTACGGCGCGGGCCGCGAGGCGGTGGCCGACATTTCCGATGACATCTGCCCGAAGAAAGGCAAGAAGAAAGTCCGCTCGGAAGGCCATGACGATGTCAGCATGAAGGTCAAGTCGCCCTATCTCAAGCCGATCGGCCGGCCGCTGGTCGTGTCGCTCGTCACCATCACGCCCGCAGGCAAGGCGGCCAACGCCGCCAAGACCGCGAGCGGCGATGATGTCATCGCCAACATTCCGATCCCCGAGCCGAGGCCGATCAACTGATGGTCGCGCCCGCCGATCGCATTCCCGTCTCGATCCTGACCGGCTTTCTCGGCGCGGGCAAATCGACGCTGCTCAACCGGCTCTTGAAACAGCCCGACATGGCCGACGCCGCCGTCATCATCAACGAATTCGGCGAGGTCGGCATCGACCACCTGCTGGTCGAGGCCTCCGATTCGGTCATCGAATTGTCGAATGGCTGCCTGTGCTGCACCGTGCGCGGCGAATTGACCGACACATTGGCCGGCTTCCATGAGGCGATCCAGGCGGGCCGCATGAAGCGGCTCTCCCGCGTGGTGATCGAAACCACCGGGCTTGCCGATCCGGCCCCGGTCATCCAGTCGATCATCGGCCATCCCGATCTCGCCCGCATCTTCTCGCTCGACGGCGTCATCACCGTGGTCGACGCGGTCAACGGCGTCTCGACGCTGGAGCGGCATGAGGAAGCGCGCCGTCAAGCGGCGCTCGCCGACCGGCTGATCCTATCCAAGAAATCGCTGGCTTCGGAAGAGACCATCGCCGATCTCGTGTCGCGGCTGCGCGGGCTCAATCCGCGCGCCGAACTGATCGACGGCGATTCCGCCCGCGCGAGCGCCTATGACACCTTCTCCGCCGGCCTGTTCGATCCGCGCAGCCGCACGGCCGACGCCGCCCGCTGGCTGGCAGACGCGGCGGCGCATGACGATCACGACCATGTCTGCGACGATCATTGCGACCATGATCATCACCACCATGATGATCACGATCACCATCATCACGGCGATCACGGTCATCACGACCATCATCACCATCATCACGGCGGTCACCATCATCACCACCACGATCAGGCGATCCGCTCCTTCTCCATCACCCATGACCGGCCGATCGATCCCGCCGCCATCGGCATGTTCGTCGATCTCCTGCGTTCGGCGCATGCGGAAAAGCTGTTGCGGATGAAGGCAATCGTCCAGCTGAGCGACGATCCGGACCGCCCTTTGGTGCTGCATGGCGTGCAATCGGTGTTTCACCAGCCCGAACGGCTGGCCGCCTGGCCGGGCGACGACCGGCGCACCCGCATGGTGCTCATCACCCAGGATCTCGAGGAAGACTTCGTGCGCTCGCTGTTCGACGCCTTCACCGGCCGACCGCAGGTGGATCGGCCGGATCGTCAGGCGCTCGAGGACAATCCGCTCGCCATCGCCGGCCTCAGGCTCTGATCAACCGAAGACGTAGAGCGTGGCTTCCGCCGCGCCATAGACCAGCGCCGCGGTCGCGCCGAGCGCCACGAGCGTCATCGCGAGCCCGCCGATTACCGCCAGCCCGTCACGCTGGATGAGCGCGGTCGCGATCACCATCAGCGCCAGCACCGGCAGGAAGTTGCCGAAGGGGATCGGCAGCGCCACCGCCACCGCCAGGAGGAACACCGGCAGGCCCAGCATCCGTTGCACGCCGCGGCCCGTCAGGCCTTTCATGCGGTCGCGTTTCAGCAAGCGCTCCACCCGCGCCATGATGGGCGCGGTGTAGCGGAAGGTCACGTCCAGCACGCCCGCCGAGATCCGCCGCCTGCCGAGAAAGCCGGGCAGCCAGATATGCCGGGCGCCGGCCATGATCTGCAGCGACACCAGCGCCAGCACGGTGCCGAACACCACGCCGAACGGGCCGGGGATGGGGCAGAGCGGCGGCAGGGACAGAATGAGAATAGTGAAGGCGATGCTGGTGCGGCCCATGGCCCCCACCACTTCGTGGAGGCTCAGGCTGCCATCGGGCGCAGCCGCGGCGCGCGCCACCAGACGTTCGAGCGTCTCGGTGGCCACGCCGCGGCGCGGCTGTTGCTGTTCTGTCGTGTCGTCCATTCCGTCGCCTGTCAATCGGTGCACCAGGTCTCGCGAAGCGCCTGCTTGTGAGAAAGCCTGAGGGCGCTTTCGAGTTCCCGATCATCGATTGCGACGCCGCGTTCGGCGAAATCCTGCTTCAACTGCCGCAACACGTCGGCGTCGCCGGGCTCTTCATGATCCACCGCATGCAGCATGTCCGCATAGGCCTCGATCTCCCATCCCGACAGGGACAGTCTCTCCGCCGCCCAATGGGCGATCAGCGCATTGCGGCGGGCGCGGATATTGTCGTTGTCGGAGGGGTCGGCGAGATCGCGGCGGAGGGCGGCGGTATGGGAAGGCATCAAAGTCTCCAGGGATTGCATGTCGGTCTTGAGAAGTCGGGGGCGTCAGGCTTCGCCGGGCTCTTCGCCGGTTTCGCCCTTCAGAAGCGAAAGCGCGGTCTGGCAGGAGGCGGGTCCGTCGGCGAGCAGGGATTCGGGCGCGGTCAGGCCGGTGGCGACGCTGAAGGCGGTGGTGGCGGCCCACCAATAATCGCCGGACGCCTTCTGCACGAGCTGCGGGCCGATCGCGCCGGCGCAATCGCGGACGATGGCCGCGGTCTCGGGGGCGGATTTCAACCCGGCGATCTTGCCGTCGAGCTCCGCCGTCAAGGGATCGATGACGAAGAAAGCGATCAGGGCGGCGATGAAGTCGGACATTCATGGTCTCCTTTGAAACCCTTCCGGAGCGGCCTCATGGGCTCTGCGTCGCGGACATGGGTGACGTGTGCGGGAAAAGTCTGGATGGAGCGGGGCGCGTGCATGGAGAGCCGCCTTGCCCGGTCAGACGCGATGGACGCTCGCCGTTCGGCGATTGATGGTCGCGGGAAATCGTCCCGACGCCAGACGCGGCGCGGTTCCGTCGGGCCCCAGCCGCGCGGGCAAGGGGTTGCGGGCGCCGGTGGTCATCGGCTCGCGGGCAAGCGTCTTCATGGGGAAAATGGTCATGGCCCAGATCCTCTCGCCGGCAATCGCTGTCGGTAAGGTCCGACATCGTAAAAGCGCCGGCGGCTTTTACCAGAGGGGCCCGGACCAGGGTCGAGGCATAATCTGGGGATCGATTCCGGCCTTTTCTAGACCGGATTGCGGAAAATTTTCGGAATTTGGCGGAGGGCGGTGGAGGAGCACAGGTGATCGAGACTCAACCGCCATACTGCAAGGAGGCTTCCCCTCGGGCGAAAACCTCTTCTCCGTCATGCTTGGGCCTGTCTCAAGCATCTGCAATGGCTTCACGTTTCGAGATGGCTCAGACCCTTGGGACAAGCTCAAGGGTTACGACGGAGAGGTTGAAAACGCAAAATCGCCGACCCCTTGCGGGATCGGCGACCGTTTTTCGTAAGTCGAGGCTATCGGATCAGAATTCTTCCCAGCCGCCGGCTCCGCCGCCTGCGGCCACGGCACCGCCGCCCTCGTAGCTGAGCGTGGTCGAAAACAGGTTTTCGAGGTTGAGGAAACAGATCATCTGGTTCTGATGCGCCAGGATGCCGTCGGCGAAGGCCGTGCTTTGGCCGGCGCTGGTCGGGATCGGCTGCAGACTGTCGGCGGGCACGGTGAGGATGTCGGAAACGCCCTCGACCAGGAGACCGACCGTCATCTTGTTGACGTCGGTGACGATAATGGCGCTGCGCTCGGAGGCTTCGGTGCCGGGCATGCCGAGCTTGACGGCGAGATCGATGATCGGGATGACCGTGCCGCGCAGATTGATGACGCCCAGCACTTCATAGGGCGAGTGCGGGATGGGCGTGACCGGGGCCCAGCCGCGGATTTCCCGGATCGACCCGGTTTTCACGCAGAATGACTGGTCATTGACCCTGAAAGCGATGATTTCCAAAGACCCGCTCATGCCGATATTGATGCTCACGCCCCGATCCCCGCGACGACAGATGATATTGACCTATCGCTATAGTCTCCAAAACTGGCGCAAGGCTGGCGTGCAGGCCTGGCGGTGGGCGACTATCGCCACTCGTGAAGTCTGTCGGCCATCAGCGGTCGGGCCGCCGCCAAAAGCAAGGTCTCGCCCGCTCGCGCCGCATAGGCATGCGCATCGTCCGCAGCATTGAAGCCGATGAAGATCATCGACAGCGAGCGCGATTTCGCCGCGCCTTTCTTGCGATAGGCAAACCGGACCGCACAATGCGGAAAATCCTCATCGAGCGTGACGCCCGCAGGCAGCGCATCGGCAAGCGCAAGATGCGCGCCAAGCCCCAGGAACCGATCGATGGCGGCGTAAGCAGCCGCCTCGGGCAGCTGCCGGTTCTCCGCGGCCTTGGGCGGACGCCCCCAGAACAGGCTGTCGACCACCCCCTTGGCCCGCTTGGTCTGCAACACCACCAACCCGCCGGCGGCGGCAAGCTCGACATGCGCATCCCAGCTCTGGAAGCGCTCTGGCGCCTGGGCGAGCTCGGTGAGGAGCGAGCGGAGGTCGGCGATGAGATCGGCATAAAGGGCGGCGGGCATTGAGATGGTCTCGGGCTGTCAAACTATGGAGGGTGTCCTAGCACGGCGTGCGCAGTGTGGATACCAGCGTCGCAAAATCCGTCAATCGCATACTCAACACTGGGGCGGTGAGGCCCTGGAGGGGCGCCAAGATTGCCGCCTGTGCCGTCATCGCGCTTTCTGACAACCCTCGAACAATCCTAATCAATAATTTAGATTTATTTAAATTTTGGACCACTAAAATAGCGCACAATAGCATGTGAAGAGAGTGTGATTGCTCGTCGAATTACCCACATTTCGCATAAATGCTCAATGTGCACCCAAACTCGTCCTGTTTTCGCACGTATCCCCAATTCCACTTAATCATGGGGCCGACCAACAATGACGATCAGCACAAAACTGCTGGCCTGCATCTCACTACTGACGGCAGCGCTCGTCGCAGTATCAGCGTTCGCCTTCTACGCCATGGAGCGCGCAACCGCCATCACTACAACGATCGTGGTGGATCGCGTCGTTCCGATGGAACAGCTCAAGCGCATCGGCGACGGTTTTGCCGTCAGCATCGTTGACACCGCGCATAAAGTGAGGGCCGGCGCGTTGACGCCCGAGCAGGGGCTCGAGAGCGTGGATCAGGCGCTGGCGGCAGTCGACCAATATTGGAAGGCCTATATCGCCACCAAGCTGACGACCGAGGAAAAAAGCCTCGCGGATGACTTCCATCTCCGGCGGCAGGGGGCAACCGAGAGCATCGAACAACTGCGAAACATCCTGCAATCGCGCGACCTCGCTGCGCTCGCGGAATTCAACGACAAGCGTCTCTATCCCACAATCGATCCCCTGGGTGAGGACATCTCGAAGCTGGTCGAACTGCAGATGACAGTGGCAAAGCAGGAACTGGAAACCGGCGAAGAATTGAAGACCTTCCTGATCCGGGCCATGACGATCCTGTCACTGTTCGGCGGCGCGCTCGCGGCAATTTCGATGTGGACCGTGGCGCGGGGCGTCATCCGGCCCGTCAACGCGATCACGCGGGCGATGACGGATCTCGCCGCAGGCAACCTGGCCGTCGACATCTATGGCGAGGGCCGCGAGGACGAAATCGGCCGGATGGCGTCGACCGTCGCCGTGTTCCGCGACAATGCGCGAGACCGGATGCGACTCGAACAGGAGGCCGAGGCCAATCGCGCGCAGTCGGAACGGGAGCGCCTCGACCGGGAGCGCCTTCAGGCGCAGGAAGCCGCAGCGGTCCACTTCGCCGTCGACAATATCGGTCGCGCGCTCGGGCAATTGGCCGATGGAAAACTGACCTATCGCATCACCAACGCCTTCACCGAGCGGCTCGATCAGGTCCGTATGGATTTCAACGATGCGGTGGCGAAGCTCGAGGACGCGATGCGCCGGGTGGGACTGAACGCCCAGGGCATCGCGGCGGGCTCCAGCCAGATCCGCGCCGCCGCCGAAGACCTGTCCAAGCGGACGGAGCAGCAGGCGGCTTCGGTGGAGGAAACGGCTGCCGCGCTGGAGGAGATCACCACCACCGTGTCCGATTCGAGCCGCAGGGCGGAAGAAGCCGCCAAGCAGGTGCATGAGACCCGCCTTTCGGCCGAACGCTCGGGCGACATCGTGACTCGCGCCGTGGCCGCGATGGAGGCGATCGAATCTTCGTCGCGCGGAATTTCCAGCATCATCGGCGTGATCGACGAGATAGCCTTCCAGACCAATCTCCTCGCGCTGAACGCCGGAGTGGAGGCAGCCCGGGCGGGCGAGGCAGGCAAGGGCTTTGCGGTGGTTGCCCAGGAAGTGCGCGAACTCGCCCAGCGTTCAGCCTCGGCGGCGAAGGAAATCAAGGCGCTGATTTCCAAATCCGGCGAGCAGGTGCAGAACGGAGTGCGGCTGGTGACCGAAACCGGCAAGGCGCTCGATCACATCGTGTCGCAGGTGCAGGCGGTGAGCGTCAATGTGACAGCCATCGTCGAAGGCGCCAAAGAACAGGCGACGGGTATCAAGGAGATCAATATGGCGGTAAACACCATGGACCAGGGCACGCAGCAGAACGCGGCGATGGTGGAGCAATCCACAGCCGCCAGCCATTCGCTGGCGCGAGAGGCGGATGCGCTGTTCCAGTTGATCAGAAGCTTCGAGATCGGCGCAAACAGGTCCGACACGCCCACTGCTGCGCCAGCGTTTGCGGCGCGACCGGTCAGTTCGCCGGACCGGGGGGTCGGTCGCGTGGCGCGCGCCGTCCATGGCAATACGGCGCTGAAGACCAATGGCTGGGAAGACGTCTGATCCCAGGGACCACGCGCAGACAATATTCGGGCCTCGCCGGATTGCGCTGGCGAGGCTTTCTTGTGCTGAGCCTCGGCTCACCCCGCCGCCTTCAACGGCTCCGGACGCTTGACCAGTTTCGACGCCTCGATGACCAGCGGCAACAGCCCCTCGCCGCCGGCGTCGACATGGTCGAGGAAGGCGCGGCGCATGCGCGGCTCCCAGAATTTGTTGATATGCACAGCGACGCCTGACGCGCGCTCCGCCTCGGGCTGGGACAGAAAGAAGGTGGCGATCTGATTGGCCATGCGCACGAGCTTGTCAGGCTGCATCGGCTTTGTCTCCCGTGATGATCCGGTCTGCGCCGGTGAAAATGTCGAAATCCTCGCCGCGCGCCAGCGCCACGAGCGTCATGCCGGCGCGGGTGGCCATGTCGATGGCGAGCGCTGTCGGCGCGGATATGCCGATTAGCGCGGCAGCGCCGAGCTTGGCCGTCTTCTGCACCAGTTCGACCGACAGCCGCGAGGTCATGATCACCGCGCCGGACGCGCCATCGACGCCCGCGCGGGCCAAGGCGCCGATCAGCTTGTCGAGCGCATTGTGGCGGCCGACATCCTCGCGGACGGCGATGAGTCCCTGCCCCGGAACATAAAAAGCCGCAGCGTGGACGGCGCGGGTCTCCGCATTGAGCGGCTGGCGCGCGGTCAGCGCCGCCATAGCGCTGGCGATATCCGACGGCGCGAGACGGAGTGTGGCGGCGGAGACGTCGGCTGCTGGCTTCAGCGCCTCCTCGATCGATTCCACCCCGCACAACCCGCAACCGACCGGCCCGGCTTTGGCGCGGCGGCGGGCGCGCAGCGTGTGATCGAGATCGTCGCTGAGCGCGATCTGCAGGTCAACGCCGCCCGAGGCGGGTTCGATGGCGATCGACTCGATCTCGTCGATGCCAGTGACAATGCCTTCCGACAGCGAGAAGCCGATGGCGAAATCTTCGAGATCGGCGGGGGTGGCCATCATCACCGCTTCCGTCGAGCCGCCATAGGAGAGCGCGACGGCGGCTTCCTCAGCGACGATGCGGTGATCTTGCGAAAGGCGGCCGTTGCGGAAGATGAGGTCGGGGACGCGGCGAGAGGGGTCAGGCGCTTCAGGCATGGGTCATACCCCCCTCTGTCCTGCCGGACATCTCCCCCTCAAGGGGGGAGATTGGCAAGAGGCGTTCGCCCTGCCTCATAGAGATGTCGAGTGCTGCGTTTGTGACGCTAGAGAGTGGGCGAGCGGATGCCCCATCAAATCTCCCCCCTTGAGGGGGAGATGCCCGGCAGGGCAGAGGGGGGTACGCCACCGATGCAATCAACAACCTTACTCCGCAGCTTCCAGCTTGCCGGCGATGCGGCGGCTGAGCTTGGAGAGTTCGCTGTAATCCTCCTGCCATTCCGACGGACCGTTCGACGGCGACACTTGCACCGCTGTCACCTTATACTCCGGACAGTTGGTCGCCCAGTCGGAAAAATCGGTGGTGATGACGTTTGCCTGGGTCACCGGGTGATGGAAGGTGGTGTAGACAACGCCCGGCGCGACCTTTTCGGTGATCAGCGCCCGCAGCGAGGTCTCGCCGGCGCGGGAGGCGAGCCGCACCCAGTCGCCATCGCGGATGCCGCGGTTTTCAGCGTCATGCGGATGGATTTCCAGCCGGTCCTCGGGATGCCAGGCGGTATTGCCGGTGCGACGCGTCTGCGCGCCGACATTGTACTGGCTGAGCACGCGGCCGGTGGTGAGCAGCAGCGGGAAGCGCGGGCCGGTCTTTTCGTCGGTCGCCACATATTCGGTGCGGATGAACTTACCCTTGCCGCGCACGAAGCCGTTGACATGCATGATCGGCGAACCCTCGGGGGCCTTCTCGTTGCAGGGCCACTGCACCGAGCCCATCTTCTCCAGATAATCATAACTGATGCCGGCGAAGCTGGGCGTGGTCGCGGCAATCTCGGCCATGATTTCGGAGGGATGGCTGTAGGTCCAGTTGAGCCCCATCGCCTGGGCGAGATGCTGGGTGACTTCCCAATCGGCATAGCCGTTTTTCGGGCTCATGACCCGGCGGACGCGGTTGATGCGGCGTTCGGCATTGGTGAAGGTGCCGTCCTTCTCAAGAAAGGTCGAGCCCGGCAGGAAGACATGGGCGTAATTGGCCGTCTCGTTGAGGAAGAGATCCTGCACCACGACGCATTCCATCGCCGCCAGACCCGCCGACACATGCTTGGTGTCGGGATCGGACTGCAGAATGTCCTCGCCCTGGATATAGATGCCCTTGAACGTGCCCTCGACGGCGGCGTCCAGCATGTTGGGAATGCGCAGGCCCGGCTCGTTGGAAAGCGTCACGCCCCAGAGTTTCTCGAACACGGCGCGGGTGGCGTCGTCGGACACATGACGATAGCCCGGCAGTTCATGCGGGAAGGAGCCCATGTCGCAGGAGCCCTGGACATTGTTCTGGCCGCGCAGCGGATTCACGCCGACGCCGGGCCGACCGATATTACCGGTGGCCATGGCGAGATTGGCGATGGCCATGACCGTGGTCGAGCCCTGGCTGTGCTCGGTGACGCCGAGACCGTAATAGATCGCGCCATTGCCGCCGCGGGCGAACAGACGGGCGGCGCCGCGCACCAGCTCCGCATCGACGCCGGTGACGGCGGCGAGAGCCTCGGGGCTGTGGCGTTCGTCGGAGACGAATTCCGCCCAGTCCTCGAATTCAGACCAGTCGCAGCGCTCGCGGATGAAGGCCTCATTGAACAGGCCTTCGGTGACGATGACATGGGCGAGCGAGGTGACCACCGCGACATTGGTGCCGGGCTTCAGCGGCAGGTGATACTCCGCCTTCACATGCGGGGACGAGACGAGCTCGATCTTGCGCGGATCGATGACGATCAGCTTGGCCCCCTGACGCAGCCGCTTCTTGAGGCGCGAGCCGAACACAGGATGTCCTTCGGTGGGATTGGCCCCGATGACGATGACCACGTCGGTATGCTCGACGGAATCGAAATCCTGCGTGCCGGCCGAGGTGCCGAAGGCCTGGCCGAGGCCATAGCCGGTCGGCGAATGGCAGACGCGGGCGCAGGTGTCGACATTGTTGTTTCCGAAGCCGGCGCGGATCAGCTTCTGCACCAGATAGGTTTCTTCATTGGTGCAGCGCGACGAGGTGATGCCGCCGATCGACTCGCGGCCATACTGGTACTGGATGCGGCGGAACTCCGAGGCGACATGCGCATAGGCCTCCGCCCAGGTCACTTCGCGCCAGGGATCGGAAATCTTTTCGCGGATCATCGGGTTGAGGATGCGATCCTTGTGGGTGGCGTAGCCATAGGCGAAGCGGCCCTTGACGCAGGAATGGCCGCGATTGGCCTTGCCATCCTTCCACGGCACCATCCGCACCAGCTCCTCGCCGCGCATTTCCGCCTTGAACGAACAGCCGACGCCGCAATAGGCGCAGGTGGTGACCTTGGAATGTTCGGGCTGGCCGATTTCGATCACCGACTTTTCCGTCAGCGTCGCGGTGGGGCAGGCCTGCACGCAGGCGCCGCAGGAGACGCATTCGGAATTCAGGAACTGCTCATGCATGCCGGGCGACACGCGGCT
Organism: Rhizobium sp. FKL33; assembly: GCF_005222915.1. Classification (GTDB taxonomy): domain Bacteria; phylum Pseudomonadota; class Alphaproteobacteria; order Rhizobiales; family Rhizobiaceae; genus Rhizobium_E. The sequence continues at coordinate 384,725 of NZ_STFX01000031.1, read as the reverse complement.
GTCGAAACCGCGGCCCTCGATGGTCAGCGCGAATGTGCCCTGCACTTCCTCGCAGGCGCGCACGCAGCGCGAACAGACGATGCATTTGGAGGGGTCATAGGTGAAATAGGGATTGCTCTCGTCTTTCGCCATCCAGCGGGCGTTGACCTCGCCGCCGGTCGAGCGGGCCTTGACGTGATTGTCGCCCTCATAGCCGTAGCGCACATCGCGCAGGCCGACCGCGCCGGCCATGTCCTGCAATTCGCAATCGCCATTGGCGGCGCAGGTGAGACAGTCGAGCGGATGGTCGGAGATGTAGAGCTCCATCACGCCCTTGCGGATGTCCTTCAGCCGAGAGGTCTGGGTGTGAACGACCAGGCCATCAGCGACCGGCGTGGTGCAGGAGGCGGGCGTGCCGTTGCGGCCCTCGATCTCCACCAGACAGAGGCGACAGGAGCCGAAGGCGTCGACCATGTCGGTGGCGCAAAGTTTCGGCACCTGAATGCCGGCCTCCATCGAGGCGCGCATGATCGACGTGCCCTCGGGCACGCTGATCTTCTGGCCGTCGATGGTGAGCGTGACGGTCTTTTCGGACTTGGAAGCAGGGGTGCCGTAGTCGATTTCGTGGATGAGGGACATGACGCTTACCTCCCTGCCGTCATCCTCGGGCTTGTCCCGAGGATCTGCGGCGTCTGAATGTCTGTGTTCGGTTCGGTCCTGAGCGTGGCGCGCAAGGCGAGCTTGGTAGATCCTCGGGACAAGCCCGAAGATGACGCCCGCAACAAAGCAAGGCGCATCAGGCTTGCCGTTCGCACATTAATGTGCGACATTGATTTCTCGTGAACTGGATAGCCCCGATGAAGCGCGAGCAGTTTATCCGAGAACTTCGAAAGCGGGCGCGCGAGATGGGCAAGCCGTTCGACGTGTTCGAGGATCGCGGCAAGGGCTCTCACTACCGTGTTACCTGCGACGGACGGATGAGCACGGTCAAATCCGGGGACCTGACGCCGACTTATATGAAGCTCGTCAAGAAGCAGCTCGGACTGGACTGAACAGTCTGCAACTGCATTGGAAGGAATGAAACCATGCGCTACGCCTATTTCGCCACTGTGACGGAAGATCCGGATGGAGGCTTCATCGTGACTTTCGATGACGTTCCCGAGGCGATCACCGCTGGCGACACACGGGAAGAGGCGCTGAGCAATGCGCGCGACGCGCTGGGCCTTGCGCTGAGGGGCATTCTTGCCGAAACGAGACATCTGCCTATGCCGCAAGCTGCCGAGGGCGCGCCGATCTCTGTGGACGCCGATGTCGCCGCCAAGCTCGCGGTCGTTCAGGCCTTCCGCGACGCGGGCATTTCCAAGAGCGAGCTCGCCAGACGGCTGGGTAAGAGCGAGAACGAGGCGCGGCGTCTTCTCGACCCTGACCATCCCTCCAAGATCGGCCCGCTTCAGGATGCGTTGAGGGCGCTGGGCATGCAGATGTTCGTGACGGTTCAGGCGGCCGCCTGAACCGGACATCTCCGCCGTCATCCTCGGGCTTGTCCCGAGGATATGCTGTGTCTGAATGTCAGCATTCGGCGCCGTCGCTCGCAGGGCCACTTTGGCAGATCCTCGGGACAAGCCCGAGGATGACGGAGAAGAAAGCGCCCTCACTCCGCCGCCTCCCGTATCGGGGCCGGAATGAAATCTTCCGGGAAATGCGTGATCGCGCTCATCACCGGATAGGGCGTGAAGCCGCCGAGCGCGCAGAGCGAGCCGAACTTCATCGTGTTGCAGAGATCCTTGATGAGCGCCATGTTCTTCTCGACCTCGACGCCCTGAAGGATCTTGTCGATCACTTCGGCGCCGCGGGTGGAGCCGATGCGGCAGGGGGTGCATTTGCCGCAGGATTCGACGGCGCAGAATTCGAAGGCGAATTTGGCCTGGGCCAGCATGTCGGCGGTGTCGTCGAACACCGTGATGCCGGCATGTCCGATCAGCCCGTCCTTGGCCGCGAAGGCTTCGTAATCGAACAGCGTGTCGAAGAGATCGGTAGGCAAATAGGCGCCCAGCGGGCCGCCGACTTGCACGGCCTTCACAGGACGGCCGGTGGCCGTGCCGCCGGCGATATGCAGCACGATTTCTCCGAGCGACAGGCCGAAGGCCGTCTCGTAGAGGCCGCCATATTTGACATTGCCGGCGATCTGGATAGGGATCGTGCCGCGAGAGCGGCCCATGCCGAAATCCTTGTAGAAGGTCGCGCCGCGGTCCATGATCACCGGCACCGAGGCGAGCGAGATGACGTTGTTGACCACGGTCGGGCGGCCGAGGAAACCCTGCAGCGCCGGCAGCGGCGGCTTGGCGCGGACCACGCCGCGCTTGCCTTCGAGCGAATTCAACAGCGCCGTCTCTTCCCCGCAGACATAGGCGCCCGCGCCGACGCGGACTTCCATGTCGAACGCTCGGCCCGAGCCGAGCACGGAGGGGCCGAGCACGCCGGCTTTCCGGGCGATCTCGATGGCTTCGCGCATGATCAGGATGGCGTTGGGATATTCCGAACGGGTGTAGATATAGCCGCGGGTCGCGCCCACCGCGAGGCCGGCGATCGCCATGCCCTCGATCAGCACGAAGGGATCGCCTTCCATGATCATGCGGTCGGCAAAGGTGCCGCTGTCGCCTTCATCGGCGTTGCAGACGATGTATTTCTGATCGGCCTGGGCCTGGGCGACCGTGTTCCACTTGATGCCGGTCGGGAAGCCCGCGCCGCCGCGGCCGCGCAGGCCGGATTCGGTGACTTCGCGGACGATGGCGGCGGGATCGAGCTTGACGGCCTTTTCGAGCCCGGCGAGGCCGGCATGGGCGCGGTAATCCTCAAGCGACAGGGGATCGATGATCCCGCAGCGGGCGAAGGTCAGCCGCGTCTGGTTCTGGAGGAAAGGAATGGCCTTGGTGCGGCCATGACAGAGCGGATGCTCCGCGCCCGTCATCAGCCCGGCGTCGAGCAGGCCCGCGACATCGGAGGCTTTCACCGGACCATAGGCGATGCGGCCCTCAGGAGTCGCCACTTCCACCATCGGCTCCAGCCAGTGCAGGCCGCGCGAGCCGTTGCGGACCACCACGGCGTCGAGGCCGCGGGCGGCGATCTCTGCATGGAAGGCCTGGGCGACCTTTTCGGCGCCGAGCGCCAGAGCTGCGGAATCGCGGGGGACGTAGATCTTGACACTCATGCCCTGATCTCCTTGATGAGGGCGGACACGTCGTCCCGGGTCAGGCGTCCGTGAAGCTCCCCGTCCAGCTGCGCTGCGGGAGCGGTGGAACAGAGCCCCAGACAATAGACCGGCTCCAGCGTGACCTTGCCGTCAGGCGTGGTCTCGTGCCAATCGAGGCCGAGCTCCGCGCAGGCGTGATCGGCGATCTCGCGCCCGCCCATCGACTGGCAGGCCTCGGCGCGACAGAGCCGCAGCACATGGCGACCGGCGGGCTGATGGCGAAATTCGTGATAGAAGGTGACGACGCCATGCACCTCGGCGCGCGACAGATTGAGCTCGCGGGCGATGACCGGCAGACAGTCCTCCGGCACATAGCCGAATTCGTCCTGCACGGCGTGCAGGATCGGCAGAAGCGGGCCTTCGAGCCCCTTCAGCCGATGCACGATCTCGAGCGCGGCTTCGACCGCGCCATCGGGCTTCACATGGATATTCATACGGTCCTCACCGGTTCAGATCGTCGCGTCCGGTCGGGCGAAAGCCATCCGGCCCCCTCCTCGCCTCTCACCGAGCCTGTGCGGAACACAGGCCGCCTGACCGGAACTCTGTCGGCCACGCGCTCGCATAGCGTAGGAGGGTGACGAAATATCAGCGCGAGGTCAATAAGACGGTTTCGTGGATCGATAGGAAATTTCTATCAAGGCCGCCAATGAGAGTGAACGCCCGAAGCGCCCTTTGGACCAGGTTGAACACAGTGGTCCAAGCAGGAAGTCTCTGCCAGATTAAACGTTGGAAGGATGATCTCGATGGCCGCAAAACACTCTCTCAACATCACCTTGCCGCAGGATATCGCCGATTTGACCGGAACGAAAGTCGACGCTGGCGAATATGCAGATGCGTGCGCGGCGATAGACAAAAGCCTCAGATATTTGGCCGAGCGAGACGCTTCCATCGAACGGTGGTTGATCGAGGACGTTGCGCCGACTTACGACAAGATGAAAAGCAACCCCGAACGGGGCCTGTCGCCAGATGACGTCCGTAAGCGCTTGGACACCAGGGCGGCGGCGCACAGGGAGACGTCGGAGCCGTGAGATATCGCGTCATTTTCGTCCCTGAAGCGAGTGACGATCATGATGCGCGACGCTCCCTAAAGCAGCCCCCGCGCCGCATTGATCAGCGCCGAGACCAGCGGCGTGTTCGGGTCCCGCTCCAGCGCCACCAGCCCGACGAGATGGCTGGGCTCGGGATCGGTGAGCGGGATGATCGCCACCTGATCGGCAAAGCCGAAGGAGCGCGCGGCTTCCTCCGGCATGATTGACGCCCATTGACCCGTCAGCACATGGGTGAAGAGCACGATCATCGAATTGGTTTCGAGCCTGGGCTCGACCTTGGCGCCGGCTTCGCCGAGATGACGGTTGATGATGCGGCGGTTCTGCATGTCGGCGGTCAGCAGGCAGAGCGGCAGGGCCGACGCGTCCCGCCAGGTGATGCTGGCGCGGCTCGCTTCGGGCGCCTGTTTCGAGATCACGAGATGATAGCGCTCCTCGATCAGGGGAACGCTGACCACGCGGCCGAGCGGCTCGTTGTCGAGATAGGTGATGCCGATGTCGGTTTCGAGATTGTCGAGCTGGCTGAGGATCTTGAGCGAGGTCGCCGACTGCACCGAGAAGGTGACGGCGGGATGCTTTTCCTGAAACGGACCGGTTAGCCTCGGGATCAGCGACAGCGCGGTCGGGATGGCCGAGATCCTGACATGGCCAGACAGACCGGAGCGGGCGGCGCGCATCTCCTCTTTCATCGTGCGGGCGTCGCCGACGATGCGGCGCGCCCATTCCAGCACCCGCTGGCCCTCGGGCGTCAGCCCCTGAAAGCGCGAGCCGCGATTGACCAGCATCACGCCGAGTTCGCCTTCCAGCTGGCGGATCGCCGCCGACAGCGTCGGCTGGGTGACGCCGCACTCCTCGGCGGCGCGGCCGAAATGCTGCTCGCGCGCCAGCGTCAGGAAAAATTGCAGCTTGTCGATCATCTCAGCCTCGCCGCCCGGCAAGATGCGGCCGGGCCTCGGACCGGTTTGCAAGATTTTCCTTCAAAAGCCAAGCGATCTGCGCTAGAGGGCTGATCCAAACGAAGACCCATCGCCAGAAGGCCAGACCCATGGACAAGTTCACCACGCTGACCGGCATTGCCGCACCCTATCCCGTCGTCAATATCGACACGGACATGATCATCCCCAAGGATTATCTGAAGACCATCAAGCGCACCGGTCTGGGTTCGGGTCTGTTCGCTGAAGCCCGCTTCAAGGAAGACGGTTCGGAAAACCCCGATTTCGTGCTGAACAAGCCGGCCTATCGCAAGGCCGAGATCCTGGTGGCCGGCGACAATTTCGGCTGCGGCTCTTCCCGTGAACACGCCCCCTGGGCGCTGCTCGACTTCGGCATCCGCTGTGTGATCTCGACCAGCTTCGCCGACATTTTCTACAACAACTGTTTCAAGAACGGCATCCTGCCGATCGTGGTGAAGCCGGACGAGCTGGAAAAGCTGCTGGACGACGCCTCGCGCGGCGCGAACGCCACGCTGACGGTCGATCTGGCCGCCCAGGAAATCCGCGGCCCCGACGGCGGCGTCATCAAGTTCGACATCGACGCTTTCAAGAAGCATTGCCTCCTGAACGGCCTCGACGATATCGGCCTGACGCTCGAAAAGGCGGCCTCGATCGACGCCTTCGAAAAGTCGACCGCCGCCTCGCGCCCCTGGGCGTAAGCGCTTCTCTCCGCTGGACTTATCCTAGCGCATGCCTTGAAGAACAGGAGACGGCTCGCTCACGCGGGCCGTTTTCGCATCTGCGGCGACCGTCACGCCCTGATCGATCAACGCCTGGCGGATGGCGTCGACGGGTTCGGTGCGAGGGATAGCGCCAAGGAAGCGCCGGAGCTTCGCGTCGTCGAGCGAATGCGGCTGCCGCCAGAGATAGGTCATCGTCAGCAGCGCCTTGACGACGGGCATGAAAGGCGCGGCGAGCCGCATCGGCAGCCAGGACATGCGCTTGAACGTGAGGGGTCTGCCGACTGCTTTCTCCGTGAGCGCGTGAAACGCATGGCCGCTGAGCGTATGTCCCTCAAAATTGAAGGTTTCGAAGGCGGGCAGTTCCGCCATCCGTTCGCCCAGCCGCGCAAAGGTTTCGGCGAGATCCGGCAGATAGGCGAAGGCATGTGCAATATCCATCTCGCCCGGCCATAGCAGCACGCCCTTGCGGATGCGGGTGATCATGGCCTGATCGAACCAGGCGCCCTTGGCGACCGTGCCGTAGAAATCGCCGGCCCGGAGAATGACGGTCTGGACGCCGGACCGTTCGGCCTCTTCTGCAAAAAGAGTTTCCATGGCGATGCGAATCCGCGCATGCTCGGTATCAGGCGAAAAAGCCGTCTTTTCATCCGCGCCGACCGGCATGCGATAGCCATAATTATAGACATTGCCGATGAACAGATGGCGCGCGCCATGGGCGCGGGCGGCCGCCATAACATTGCGCGCCATCGGCAAGGCGTAGATCGGCCATTGGTGATAGAGCGGATTGAGGCCGTTGAAGATAATGTCGGCGCCGCGCGTGGCGGCGATCAGCTCGCCCTCGACCATCGCATCGGCGGCGCGATAATCAACCTTGCCGACCAAGTCCCTGCAGCGCCCCGAACGGGTGATCGCGATGACCTGATGGCCATGCCCGAGAAAAGCGCGGGCCACCGCATGGGCTACTCTTCCATTGGCTCCGAGAACGGCGATGCGCATGATGTTTTCTCCTGAAATCTGCGTGATATCTGGAAGATAGCGCTCGGCTTGTTTATAATAAATCGACAAGAACCTATAGGTTCTATTCGAAAGCGAATAGATGGATCTCGACTGGAACCTCATCCGCAGCTTTGTCACCGTGGCGGAAAGCGGCAGCCTGCTGGCGGCGGCGCGCAAGATCGGCGTCAGCCAACCCGCGCTCGGCAGGCATATCGACGAAATCGAGCGGCGGCTCGGGCTGACGCTGTTCAGCCGCGGCCGCGCCGGCATGCAGTTGACCGAAGCGGGCATGGCGCTGCTCGATGACGCCCGCTCGATCCGCCGCGATGTCGATCATCTCCTCTTGCGAGCGGCAGGCCAAAGCGATCGGGTAAGCGGACCTGTCAGGATCACCGCAAGCCAGGTGATGGCGACCTATGTGCTGCCGCCGATGCTGGCGCGTCTGAAACAGGCGGAGCCGGGGTTGGACATCGAACTCGTGTCCGACAACGCCATCGCCAATCTGCTCGCCCGCGACGCCGATATCGCCATCCGCATGGCGCGACCGGCGCAGAACGACCTGATCGCCCAGAAGATCGGCGATCTCGCGCTGGGCTGCTTCGCCCATCGCGACTATCTCGCCCGGCGCGGCGCGCCTGCGTCGCTCAGGGAGTTCGCAGAGCATGATCTGATTGGTTATGACCGCGTCACCCGTATTCTCGACGCCATGGGGCAATTCGGTCTGACGGTGAGCAGGAACGATTTCGGCTTCCGCACTGATGACGAAGTGGCGCAATGGGAACTGGTGCGGGCGGGCGGCGGCATCGGCTTTGCGCAACTGGCGATCGCCGCCCGCGACGCCGATCTCCGGCGACTGCTTACCGATCTACCGCTTCCGCGCCTGCCGCTCTGGCTGGCGGCGCATCAGGAACTGAAGACCAACCGGCGCATCCGCCGCACGCTGGATTTTCTGCAAGAGGAGCTCAAGGCCTATGCGGCCGAATGCGCCGAGCCCTGATCAGGCCGTCGAGACCGACGCCTCGATTTCTTCGATATCCTCGTCGGAGAGGCCGAAATGATGGCCGATCTCATGGATCAGCACATGCGAGATGATGTCGCCGAGCGTCTCCTCGTTCTCCGCCCAGTAATCGAGGATAGGCCGGCGATAAAGCGTGACGCGATTGGGCAATTCGCCGTTTTCAACGGAAAAGCGTTCGGTAACGCCGCGACCCTCGAACAGGCCGAGCAGATCGAACGGCGTTTCCAGCGCCATGTCCTCGAAAATGTCGTCGGTGGGAAAATCTGAAATCTGGATGATCAGATCCTGACAGAGCGCGCGGAAATCGTCGGGCAACTGCCCATAGGCCTCGCGCGCCAATTGTTCGATCGCTTCCAGCGACGGGGCATAGGCGTCCCGCCAAATATCCGTCTGGTCTATACTCGCCATGATCACTCCTGTCCGGCCCGTATATAAAGCCGGGCCGCTGTTTTTGCGAGTATGAAAATCGTCAGTTTCGGCGCCGGTTTCAGGTTCCGGTGCGGATGATCCGAAGGATCACCAGCAGGATGACGGCGCCGATCGTGGCGTGGATCACCGACCAGAAGAAGCCGCCGCCCACGCCGAAGCCGAGAGACGGCAGCAGGAAGCCCGATATCACCGCGCCGACGACGCCGACAACGATATTGCCGAGCAGGCCGAAGCCGCCGCCCTTCACTAGCAGACCCGCCAGCCAGCCGGCCAGCGCGCCGATAACAAGGAATACCAGAAGACTTCCGACGCCCATGCGCGCCCTCCTATGATCTCTATGGTTCATAGGTGGCGCGTCCCGGGGCCTCTGTCAATCGCGCCTCGGCCCCGCCTGCAGTCTTGCGCTGCACACGGGGTCGAGGATGACGATAAGGTGGGCGTGGCGGATCAGACGATGCCGCCGCCGCCGGATGTGACCGCCGGACGCTCCGCCGCCACCTTGGCCCGATAGTTCGAAGCGCGATAGGCGCCGATCGGATTGATCGCGCCGCCGCGCTCCAAGCGCGCCATGGCGAGGATCGGCTCGACATCGGTGCGGAAGGCTCTCTTCAGCGTTTCGGTCGCCATGATCGCGTCATTGTTGTCCTGGCAGGCGACGAGCGTCTCGCGATTGACCATCAGCGCCTGGGCATAGGCGCGGCTGACCTCGGTGGCGCTGGCGATCAGGCTTTCGATCGGGTCGGTGACGTTATGGCTCTGGTCGAGCATATGCGCCGGGCGGAAGTCCTTGACCTTGTTGACCTCGGCGTCGACGAGTTCGTTGAACACCAGGAACAGCCGGTAGGGATCGACCGAACCGGTGTCGAGATCGTCGTCGCCATATTTCGAGTCATTGAAATGGAAGCCGCCGAGCTTGCCGAACTGGATGAGCCGGGCGACGATCATTTCGATATTGGTGTTGGGCGCGTGGTGTCCCAGATCGACGAGGCACTGCGCCTTGGGGCCGAGTTCCTGGGCGATGAGGTAATTGGTGCCCCAGTCCTGCACCACCGTCGAATAGAAGGCGGGCTCGAACATCTTGTGCTCTGTGAACAACCGCCAGTCGTCCGGCAGGCCGGCATAGACGGCTTTCATCGACTCGAGATAGCGCTCGAAGCTCTTGGTGAAATTGACCTGGCCCGGGAAATTCGAGCCGTCGCCGATCCACACCGTCAGCGCCTTGGAGCCGAGCGCCTGGCCGATCTCGATACATTCGAGATTATGCTCGACGGCCTGTTCGCGGGTGGCGTAATCGGTATGGCTGAGCGAGCCGTATTTGTAGGAGCGCGCCTGATCCGGCTGGTCCTGGAAAGTATTCGAATTCATCGCGTCGAAGGCGAGATCGAGATCGTCGGCCTTCTGCTTGAGGGCGGCGAGATCGTCCACCTTGTCCCAGGGGATGTGCAGCGACACCGTCGGCGTGATACGGGTGAGCTGATGGATCACGGAGCAATCTTCGAGCTTGTCGAAGATGCCGCGCGGTTCGCCGGGGCCGGGGAAGCGGGCGAAGCGGGTGCCGCCCGTGCCGACGCCCCAGGAGGGCACCGCGACGCCGTAGGCCGCGACCTTGCTCTTCACCCAGTCGATGTCGATGCCGCGCCGGGCAAGCAATTCGCCGAGGTGATTGTATTCGCGGCGGAGCGCGCCGACATATTTGTGATTGTCGCTGTCAACGACACTGGACGCTATAATTCCCATCCGACTGTCTCCCGAACCCCTCAGCGCGTAAACGCCTGGGCATTACCAGCATCTACATTCAATATATTACCAGTTGATTTGGAAGATGCGGAAGACGCGAAGAAATATATGCCTTCGGCGATATCTTCGGGGTAGACGGACAGTTTCAGCATCGATCGCGCGCGGTAATGGGCCTCGAGATCGTCGGTGGACATGTTGTAGGCGGCGGCGCGCTGCTCCTTCCATTCGCCGGTCCAGATCTTGGAGCCGCGCAGCACCGCATCGGGATTGACGGTGTTGACGCGGATGCCCTTGTCGGCGCCTTCGAGCGCCAGGCAGCGGGCCAAATGGATTTCGGCGGCCTTGCCGGTGCAATAGGCGGCGGCGTTGGGCGAGGCGGCGAGCCCGTTCTTGGAGGCGACGAAGACGATGTTGCCGCCGATCTTCTGCGTCTCGAAGACCTTGAAGGCTTCGCGCGACACCAGGAAATAGCCCTTGGCGAGAATGTCGATATTCTTGTTCCAGAGATCGAGCGTGGTCTCGGTGATCGAGGCCGAGGAGGCGAGGCCGGCATTGGAAACCAGAATGTCGAGGCCGCCGAATTCCGCCACGGCGTCGGCGAAGCCGGCCGCCACCTGCGCTTCGCTGGTGACGTCGATCAGCACGCTGCGCACCTGATCCTTGCCATGGCGGCCGGCGAAATCGGCCTCAGCCGCATCGAGCGCGCCCCGGTCGATATCGGCGAGCACCACGCAGCCGCCCTCCTTCAGGAAGCGTTCGGCGGTGGCCTTGCCGATGCCGCCCGCGCCGCCGGTGATCAGCGCGACCTTGCCGGCCAGCGATTTCGGCTTGGGCATGCGCTGCAGCTTGGCCTCTTCCAGGAGCCAGTATTCGATGTCGAAGGCTTCCTGCTCGGGCAGACCGACATAGGTGGAGACAGACGACGCGCCGCGCATGACATTGATGGCGTTGACATAGAATTCGCCCGAGATGCGCGCGGTGGCCTTGTCCTTGGCGAATGTGATCATGCCGACGCCGGGCACGAGATAGACCACCGCATTGGGATCGCGGATGGCGGGCGAATTGTCATGCTTGCAGCGCTCGTAATAGGCCTTGTAGTCCTCGCGATAGGCGGCGACGGCGCCGTCGAGACCGGCCAGCGCAGCGGCGACATCCGGATTGGCGGGATCGAAATCGATCACCAGCGGCCGGATCTTGGTGCGCAGGAAGTGGTCGGGGCAGGATGTGCCGAGTGCTGCGAGCGGAGCGAGATCGTTCGAGCCGACGAATTCGAGCACGGCGGGCGAATCGTCGAAATGACCGATCTTGGGCTCGGCGGCCGAGATCATGCCGCGAATGACCGGCATCAGCGCGCCGGCGACCTTGCGGCGCTCTTCTGCCGGGAGCGGCTGATGCTTGACGCCGCCGAACACCGGGCCGGTGATCTTCGCTTCCAGCCAGGCGATCGCCTTGTTGATGATCTCGACCGTGGTCAGATAGGACTCTTCCGCCGTGTCGCCCCAGGTGAACAGGCCATGGCTTTCCAGCACGCAGCCGCGGGCATCAGGATTTTCCCGGCAGAATTTTTCGAGCCAGAGGCCGAGCTCAAACCCGGGCCGCTTCCAGGGCAACCAGCCGATCTCGCCGCCGAAGATCTCTTCGGTCAGTTGCTTCGAGTTCTGGGACGCCGCAATCGCGATGATCGCGTCGGGATGCATGTGATCGACATGCTTGCGCGGCACATAGGCGTGCAGCGGCGTATCGATCGAGGCCGCGCGGGGATTAAGCGCGAAGGTGCAATGCGGCAGGTAATCGACCATCTCGTCTTCAAAGGCGAGACCTCGATAGAGGCCCTTCAGCGCCTCCAGCTTCTCCATGTAGAGCGTGGCGAAACCATCGCGCTTGATGGTGCCGACATCGCCGCCCGAGCCCTTGACCCATAGGACTTCCACCAGCTGGCCGGTTAGCGGATCCTTTTCCATGACCTTGGCCGAGGTGTTGCCGCCGCCGTAATTGGTGATGCGCTTGTCCGACCCCAGGAGGTTGGAGCGATAGATCAACCGCTCCGGCTCGCCCATCGCCTCCGCCTTGGCCTTGTCCCAAAGATTGGCGAGGCGCGCGCCGCCTGCTTGTGTGCTCATGATGTTTCCTCCACTAGATCCGCGCCGGCGCGGTTTGTTTGCGCCGAATTCACAGGACCACGGACGATTTGTCAATCACAAATGATCATTTGCAATCATATTGCGCCGCACAATGAAATAATATGATCGATACTGATTGACACTGACGAAAATCAATGAAAACTTAACTGAGGAAGGGGAGAGCCGATGCACGAGAAGGAACGACACAGGATCATCATGTCAGCGGTGCAGGAAAAGCCCGTGGTGACCGTGCCGGAACTCGTAGAACTCACGGACAGTTCCGAGGCGACCATCCGCCGCGACATCGCCGCGCTGCATGTGCAGAAGAAGCTGCGCCGGGTGCGCGGCGGGGCCGAGGCGCTACATCCGCCGCAATTCGTGGGTCTGGCCGGCCGGCCCTTCAGCGTCAACGAAACGATCAATTCCCGTCAGAAGCAAGCAATCGCCCGCGAGGCGGTGGCGCTGTGCGACGATGGCGACGCCATCATCATCAATGGCGGCACCACGACGTTCCAGATGGTGCATTTCCTCGTCAACAGGCGGCTGCAAGTCTTCACCAACTCCTTTCCGATCGCCGAACATCTGCTGAAGAACTCCAAGAACACGGTGATGCTGTCGGGCGGCGTGATCTATCGCGAGCAGAACATCATCCTCTCGCCTTTCGACAATGACGTGACGCGCAATTTCTACGCCCAGCGCATGTTCATGGGCGCGCAGGGGCTCGGCGCTCTCGGCCTGATGGAAGCAGATCCGCTGCTGATCCAGGCCGAACAGAAACTGATCGACCAGGCCGACGAACTGGTGGTGCTGGTGGATTCCTCGAAATTCGCCAAACGGTCGAGCCTGATCCTCTGCGAACTCAGGCGGATCGCCACCGTGATCACCGACGCCGGCATCGAGGACCGCCACGCCGCCATGCTGGAGCAGGCGGGCGTCACTCTGATCGTGGCGCAGGAGCGATCGAACGAGAAATCATCCGCCGCGTCGTGAGGAGACGGCGCGGTCGGAGGGGCAAGTTTAACCCAAGGGAGGAGACATCATGGGTATTCTGAAGAAACTGCTGGTGACGGCGGCCATTTCCACGGCCCTCATCGCCAATGTCGCGCATGCCGAGAACAAGAAGATCGCCCTCGTCGTCAAGGCGCTGGGCATCGGCTTCTTCGACGCCGCCAACAAGGGCGCGCAGGAAGCGGCCAAGGAACTCGGCGATGTCGACATCATCTATACCGGCCCGACCGACACCACCGCCGAAGGCCAGATCGAAGTGATCAATTCGCTGATCGCCCAGAAGGTCGACGCGATCGCCATTTCCGCCAATGACCGCGACGCGGTGGCTCCGGCGCTGAAGAAGGCTCTGGATCGCGGCATCACCGTGATTTCCTGGGACTCGGGCGTCGCCCCCGAAGGACGGCTGATGCATCTCAACCCGTCGTCCAATGCGCTGATCGGCAATATGTGCGTGAAAATGGCCGCCGACAACCTGCCTGAAGGCGGCGACGTCGCCATTCTCTCGGCCACCGCAACCGCCACGAACCAGAACACCTGGATCGAGGAAATGAAGAAGGTGCTGCCGAACTACAAGGGCATCAACATCGTCGCGACCGTCTATGGCGACGACAAGACCGACAAGTCCTACACCGAGACGCAAGGGTTGATCAAAGCCTATCCGAACCTCAAGGCGATCATCGCGCCGACCTCCGTCGGCATCGTCGCCGCCGCGCAGGCGGTGGAAGACGCCGGGCTGACCGGCAAGATCAACGTCACCGGCCTCGGCCTGCCCTCGGAAATGGCCGGCCATGTGAAGTCGGGCGCCTCCAAGTCCTTCGCGATCTGGAATCCGATCGATCTGGGCTACGCCGCCACGATCATTTCCTACAACCTCGCAACCGGCAAGGCCAAGGCCGAACCGGGCGCGGAAATCCCGATGGGCCGCATGGGCACGGTGAAGCTCGACGAAAACCGCGAAGGCGCGATGGCCGACCCGTTCGTCTATGACGCCAAGAATGTCGAGGAATTCGCCAAGATCTTCTGATCCGGCCGTTTCCCAGAACAAGCCGTTCTCGCCGGGCCGCCAAGCCTTGCGAGAACGGCGCATCCTCAGACGGTGGCGAGCCTTGCTGCGCGCCGCGCCGGTCGCTCTTTCTCTTTCGGTTCAGCTTTCATGAATGTCGTCGCCATGCTCAACACACCGACGGTCCGGCTGAAGGGAATCTCGAAATCCTTTCCCGGCGTGCGCGCCCTCTCCAATGTCGACCTCGCGCTGCATCCCGGCCAGGTCACGGCGCTGATCGGCGAGAACGGCGCCGGCAAATCGACGCTGGTCAAGGTGATGACCGGCATCTACCAGCCCGACGAAGGCGCAATCGAGATCAACGGCAAACAGGCCGACCTGCCGAGCGCCTTTGCGGCGTTGAAACAGGGCATCACGGCGATCCACCAGGAAACCGTGCTGTTCGACGAACTCTCGGTCGCCGAAAACATCTTCCTCGGACATGCGCCCAAGAACCGCTTCGGCCTGATCGACTGGAAGAAGATGTATGCCGAGGCCGAGACGCTGCTGGCCCGCGCCGGCGCGACATTCGATCCACGCATCAGGCTGCGCGACCTCTCGATCGCCTCGCGCCATCTGGTCGCGATCGCCCGGGCGCTGTCGGTCGACGCGCGCGTGGTGATCATGGACGAACCCACGGCGGCGCTGTCGCATAAGGAAATCCACGAACTCTACGAACTGGTCGAACGCCTGAAGGCCGACGGCAAGGCGATCCTGTTCATCACCCACAAATTCGACGAGATCTTCCGGATCGCCGACCGCTACACCGTGTTCCGCGACGGCCAGATGGTGGGCGAAGGCCTGATCCGCGACGCGAGCCAGGACCAGCTCGTCCGCATGATGGTGGGCCGCGACATCGGCCAGGTCTTCCCCAAGAAGCAGGTCGAACCCGGCCCCTCGGTGCTGACGGTGGCGGGCTATTGCCATCCGACCGAATTCGACAATATCGGCTTCGAACTCAGGCGCGGCGAAATCCTCGGCTTTTACGGGCTGGTGGGCGCCGGCCGTTCGGAATTCATGCAGTCGCTGATCGGCGTGACCAAACCGTCCAAGGGCGCGATCCGCATCGATGGCGAGGTCGCCGTCATCCGCAGTCCCGACGAGGCGATCGCCCGGGGGATCGTCTATGTGCCGGAAGAGCGCGGCCGCCAGGGCGCGATCACCGCCATGCCGATCTTCGAGAATGTGACGCTGCCGTCCTTGTCGCGCACCTCGCGGCGCGGCTTCCTGCGGCTCGCCGAAGAGTTCAAGCTGGCGCGCGACTACACTCAGCGGCTCGATCTGCGCGCCGCCTCACTCGACCAGCCGGTCGGAACGCTGTCGGGCGGCAACCAGCAGAAAGTGGTGATCGCCAAATGGCTGGCCACCAAACCCAAAGTCATCATTCTCGACGAACCCACCAAGGGCATCGACATCGGCTCCAAGGCCGCCGTGCATGAATTCATGAGCGAACTGGCCGCCGAAGGCCTGTCGGTGATCATGGTGTCCTCGGAAATTCCTGAAATTCTCGGCATGGCCGACCGGGTGATCGTGATGCGCGAAGGCCGCATCGTGGGCGAATACGCCCGCGACGGACTGACCGCCGAAACCCTTGTGCGCGCCGCCGCCGGCATTGGAGACGCGGCATGATCAAACTGCTCCGCCACCGTGAAATCCAGCTGTCGATCGCCATCGTCGCGCTCGCGCTCCTGATCGCCGCCCGCTTTCCGGCCTTCATCTCGCCGGCGAGTCTCGGCAATGTCTATGCCGACACCTCGATCCTGATCATCCTGGCGCTCGGCCAGATGGCGGTGATCCTGACCAAATGCGTGGATCTGTCGACAGCCGCGACGCTGGCGCTGACCGGCATGGTGGCCGCCATGCTCAACAACGCCTTTCCCGGCCTGCCGATCCCGGTGATCGTGCTGATCGCGATGGCGCTGGGCGCAGCGCTCGGCGCGGTCAACGGCCTCCTGGTCTGGAAGCTCGACATGCCGCCGATCGTCGTGACCTTGGGCACGATGACCGTCTATCGCGGCGTCATCTTCCTTCTGACCAACGGCAAATGGATCAATGCGCATGAGATGACCGACGCCTTCAAGGCGTTGCCGCGCGATCATCTGTTCGGCCTGTCGCTGCTCAGCCTATCGTCGATCGTCGTCATCGTCATCATGGCCGTTGTGCTCGGCCGCACCACCACCGGCCGCGCCTTCTATGCGGTGGGCGGCAACGCCAACGCCGCCATCTATGCCGGCATCGATCCCGGCCGCACCCGCTTCATCGCCTTCATCGTGTCGGGCGCGCTGTCGGGGCTTGCCGGCTATCTGTGGATCGCCCGCTACGCGGTCGCCTATGTCGACATCGCGCTCGGCTTCGAGCTCGACGTGGTCGCAGCCTGCGTGATCGGCGGCGTCTCGATCGCCGGCGGCATCGGCTCGGTCGCGGGCGCCGTGCTCGGCTCGCTGTTTCTCGGCGTGATCAAGAATGCGCTCCCCGTCATCAACATTTCGCCCTTCTGGCAATTGGCGATCTCCGGCGCCGTGATCATCCTCGCCGTCGCCTTCAACGCCCGCGCCGAACGCAAGAAGGGGCGCGTCATCCTCAAAAGCGCGGAGGTCGTCGCATGAGCATCGCAACCGAAACCATGACCCCGCGGACTATTCCGGATCGGCTGAGAACGCCGGCGCAACGAGCCGTCAGGAGCTGGGAAAGCCTGCTGTTTGCGGTGATGGCGGCGATCTTCATCGTCAATTCCTTCGCCTCGCCCTATTTCCTCGATCCCTGGAACCTGTCGGACGCCACCTTCAACTTCACCGAAAAGGCGATCGTGGCGCTGGCGCTGGCGCTGGTGATCATTTCCGGCGAGATCGACCTGTCGGTCGCCTCGATCATCGCGGTCGCCTCGACGCTGATGGGCGCGGCGCTGAAGGCAGGCGCCGGCCCCTATGAACTGGTGGCGGTGGGACTGGCCGCCGGCCTGGTCTGCGGCATGATCAACGGCTATCTGGTCACCGGCCTCGGCCTGCCCTCGATCGTGGTGACCATCGGCACGATGAGCCTGTTTCGCGGCGTGTCCTTCATCATTCTCGGCGACAAGGCCTATACCGGCTACCCCTCCGAATTCTCCTGGTTCGGCCAGGGCTATGTCTGGTGGGTATTCTCCTTCGAGCTCGTGCTGTTCGTCGTCCTCGCCATCCTCTTCCACGTGCTGCTACACCGGACGAGTTTCGGCCGCACCGTCTTTGCGATCGGCAACAACCAGACGGCGGCGATGTTTTCGGGCGTGAAGGTGAGCCGGGTGAAGTTCATTCTCTTCGCGCTGACCGGACTGATGGCGGGCCTCGCCGCCGTCTGCCTGACGGCGCGGCTCGGCTCGACCAGGCCCTCCATCGCCACCGGCCTCGAACTCGAAGCCATCACCATGGTCGTGCTCGGCGGCATCAACATCAATGGCGGCTCCGGCTCGATCCTCGGCGTCGTGCTCGCCGCGGTGATCATGGGCCTCGTCACCTTCGGCCTCGGCCTTCTCAACGTGCCCGGCATCGTGATGTCGATCTTCATCGGCCTGATGCTGATCCTGGTGATCGCCATGCCGACGCTGATCGCCCGGCTCGGCCGTCGCCGCGCCAAAGCCTGAGGTCAAGCATGCGGTTCATCGCGGTCATCGATATCGGCAAGACCAACGCCAAAGTGGCGCTGTTCGATCTCGTGGAAGGCAGGGAGAGCGATGTCCGGCGCGCGCCCAACCGGGTGATCGACGCGCCCCCCTACCCCCATCACGACATCGACGGCCTCTGGCGCTTCATCAAAGAGGCGCTGGCCGATCTCGCGCGGAACCATCAGATCGAGGCGATCTCGATCAGCGCGCATGGCGCCTCGATCATCCTCATGGACGACAAGGGCGATCTCGCGCTGCCGATGCTCGATTACGAGCATCACGGCCTCGACGAGACGGCGGCCGACTATGATGCGATCCGGCCTGCCTTCGAAGAGACCGGCTCTCCCCGGTTGGCGGCGGGGCTGAATGTCGGCGCGCAGCTTTACTGGCAGCAGAGGCGCTTTCCCGAGGACTTCGCGCGGGTTGCGACCATCATCCCCTATCCGCAATACTGGGCCTTCCGGCTGACGGGCCAACGCGTCAGCGAAATGACCTCGCTCGGCGCCCATACCGATCTCTGGAATCCTGAAAAGCGCGATTACTCCTCGCTGGTCGACGCAATGGACTGGCGTCGGCTGATGCCGCCGATGAGCGACGCCTTCGAGCCGGTGGGTGGATTGACGTCCGAGAGCGCCGCCGAGCTGGGGCTCGCCGCAGGTCTGCCGGTGTTCGGCGGCCTGCATGATTCCAACGCCTCGCTGCTGACCCATCTCAAGGCGCGCTCCGCGCCCTTCTCGGTCGTCTCGACCGGAACCTGGGTGATCTGCTTTGCGATCGGCGGCAGGGCCATCGCGCTCGACCCCGCCCGCGACACGCTGATGAATGTCAACGCCTATGGCGACCCGGTCCCATCCTCCCGCTTCATGGGCGGCCGGGCGTTCGCGGCTCTGGGCGCCGATCCGCAGGCCGAAGTGACGGAGGACGACAAGCGCGCGGTGCTCGAGGGCGGCGTGATGTTCCTGCCCTCGGAACCGGTCGACACCGGCCCCTTCATCGGCCGCAAGGGCGGCTGGACGCATCAGGCCGACGCGCTCACGCCCGGAGCCCGGCTCTATGCCGCCTCGCTTTATCTCGGTCTGATGACCGGTGTCTGCCTGGAGCTGATCGGCGCCGACGGGCCGAGCATCGTCGAGGGCCCCTTCTCCGCCAACGCCCATTATCTCGACATGCTCGGCGCGGTGACCGGCCGGGCGGTGGAAACGGGCGGCGCGGGCGCGACCGGCACCAGCGCCGGCGCAGCAGCGCTCGCGCTCGGTCGCGCCGGGCGCATGACGGCGACAGGCAAGACGGCGACCGCCCCCGATCCGCGCCTTGTCGATTACGCCGGCCGCTGGCGCGAAAGTGTGGACAAGGCTCAGGGTTAACGCCCGCCGAACGCCCATGGTTAATGCTCGATTAACCCTCTGCCGCTAGAGTTCGAGCAATCTGGCCGCACCTTTGCGCGGCCGTGAATGGCATTTGCGAACGCGGCGAGTCGATATCCATGGCGAGAAGCATCCCGGCGGAGTATGAAAACCGCTCCCTGCGCTTTATCCTCACGGCCTTTCTCTGGCGACAGATCAAGGCGGTGGCGGGTTTTGCGCTGCTTGGCCTGCTCGGCCTCGCCATCACTGCGCTCTCGACCTGGGACGTGCTGGATCCCAGCTATTCCAACGCCACCTCCCGCGAGCCGACCAATCTGCTCGGCGGCCCCGGCGCCTATTTCGCCGACATGATGATGCAGTTTTTCGGCCTCGCTTCGGTGATGGCGCTGCTGCCCGTCTTCGCCTGGGCGCTGATGATGATCCTGAACGTGCCGGTCTACCGGCTGATCAAGCGCGGCGCCGCCTGGTTTGGCGGTTCGGTGCTGGCGGCGGGGGCCCTGTCCTGCTTCCAGGCGCCGGCGACCTGGCCGATTCCCAACGGCCTCGGCGGCGTGTTCGGCGACATGATCCTGAAATTTCCCGGTCTGTTCATCGGCGCCTATCCGGAAGGCGTGCTCGCCGCCGTGATCGGCGCGATCTGCGCCGCACCCGCTTTCGGCCTGCTCGCCTTCGCCGCCAATCTGATCGTCACGGAGGAGCCGGAGGAAAACGAGGAAGACGAAGCCCGCGCCGTTCTGCCGATCCGGCATGCGCGGCAGACGCCGCAGGCGAGCCTGATCGAGGAAGACGACGAGCGCGAAAGCGCGCTTGCCTATGTCAGGGGCTATGCGGCGCATGCGATGTTTTCGCTGCAGGCGCGGCTCCGCCGCCTGACCGGCAAGACGGGACGGCCGCAATCGCGCCGCGACATCGAACATCCCTTCGATCTCAACGACGAGGAATTCGGCCTGCAATCGGCGGGCCACCGCGTCGAGCCTGACCTCAGCGAAGACAAGCGTCCCTATCTCCGCCGCATCATTTCCTCGCCGCCGCTCGACGCCGGCTATGACGACGAGGACGACGAGGACGACGCGCTGGAGCTCGACCGCCATCGTCCTGCCGGGCTTCTGGCGGATGACGATGACGACGACGGCGAATGGGCGGTGAAGGCCGAGCCGCGCGGCCCACGTCGCCCGGCCCCCATCCAGCCGCCCGCCCAGCCGCAGGCCGCCCGCGCGCCGCAGCCGCGCATGGCCGCGCGCCCCATCCAGCCCGGCCCACGCACCGACAACGGCTTCGACCTGCCGCCGATCGGCCTGCTGGCAGAGCCGAAGAATGTCGCGCGCGACGCCACGCTCTCAACCGATGCGCTCGAGCAGAACGCCCGCATTCTGGAAGGCGTGCTCGACGATTTCGGCGTCAAGGGCAACATCATCCATGTCCGCCCCGGCCCTGTGGTGACGCTTTATGAACTCGAGCCGGCGCCGGGGATCAAATCCTCCCGCGTCATCGGTCTCGCCGACGACATCGCTCGCTCGATGAGCGCGATCGCCGCCCGCGTGGCCGTCGTGCCCGGCCGCAACGCCATCGGCATCGAACTGCCCAACCGCAATCGCGAGATGGTCTATCTTCGCGAGATGTTCGCCTCGCGCGATTTCGACGGCTCCAAGGCCAAGCTCGGCGTGGCCTTGGGTAAGACGATCGGCGGCGAACCCGTGATCGCCGACCTCGCCAAGATGCCGCATCTGCTGGTGGCCGGCACCACCGGCTCGGGCAAGTCGGTCGCCATCAACACCATGATCCTGTCGCTGCTCTACAAGATGACGCCGGAACAGTGCCGCCTGATCATGATCGATCCGAAGATGCTCGAACTCTCCGTCTATGACGGCATTCCGCATCTGCTCTCGCCCGTCGTCACCGATCCCAAGAAGGCGGTCGTGGCGCTGAAATGGACGGTGCGCGAGATGGAAGAGCGCTACAAGAAAATGTCCAAGATCGGCGTCCGCAACATCGACGGCTTCAACGCCCGCGTGACCCAGGCGATGGAAAAGGGCGAACAGATCACCCGCACCGTGCAGACCGGCTTCGACCGGCAGACGGGCGAGGCGATTTATGAGAGCGAGGAATTCGATCTCAAGCCGCTGCCTTATATCGTCGTCATCATCGACGAAATGGCCGATCTGATGATGGTGGCGGGCAAGGATATCGAAGGCGCCGTGCAGCGGCTGGCGCAGATGGCCCGCGCCGCCGGCATCCATGTGATCATGGCCACCCAGCGTCCCTCGGTCGACGTGATCACCGGCACGATCAAGGCCAACTTCCCGACCCGCATCTCCTTCCAGGTGACGTCGAAGATCGACAGCCGCACCATTCTCGGCGAACAGGGCGCCGAACAGCTGCTCGGCATGGGCGACATGCTCTATATGGCCGGCGGCGGGCGCATCCAGCGCGTCCACGGCCCCTTCGTCTCCGACGGCGAGGTCGAGGATGTCGTGGCCTTCCTGAAGACGCAAGGCGCGCCGCAATATCTCGACGCCATCACCGAAGACGAGGATGAAGACGGCGACGGCGGCCATGGCCCGGCGGGAACGGGCAACCTGGCCGAATCCGACGATCCCTACGACCAGGCGGTGGCCGTGGTGCTGCGCGACGGCAAGGCCTCGACCTCCTATATCCAGCGCCGTCTGGGGATCGGCTACAACCGCGCCGCCTCGATCATCGAGCGGATGGAAAAGGAAGGGATCGTCGGCCCGGCCAACCATGCCGGCAAGCGCGAGATCCTCGTACCCACCGAGGACGACATCATCGCACGCTAGGCGCTTTTTCGCATGACGTGCGGAACGCCTTGAAGGCGCCGCACTTTCTATGGAGAAAAGGCCAAAAAGGAGACCAGAATGACGCGCAAGACGCTTCAAACGCCTGAAAAGACCGCAAGCCGCCGCTCCGTGCTGGCGGGACTGGCTTTTACGGCTTTGCTGGCATTGTCGCCTGTCGATTTCGCCGCCGCCCAGTCCAAGTCGGTCGCCCAGACCATCGCCGACCATTTTTCATCGGTGAAGACGATGTCGGGCGAATTCGTGCAGTTCGGCCCGCGCGGCGAGCAGACCGGCGGCAAGTTCTTCCTGGAACGTCCCGGCAAGATCCGCTTCAACTATGAAAATCCCTCGCCGATGCGGGTGATCTCGGACGGCCGCAGCGTGGCGATCGGCAATGTGAAGCTGAAGACCTGGGATCTCTATCCGCTGTCGAAGACGCCGCTCGCCCTGCTGCTCGACAGCAAGATCGACCTGAGCGGCAAGATGGTGCGGGACGTCAAGGAAGAGCCCGATCTGATCACCATCAAGCTCGGCGACCGCTCGCTGTTCGCCGATTCGACCATCACCATGATGTTCGACCCCAAGACCTATGACCTGAGACAGTGGACCATCACCGACAATCAGGGCAAGGACACCTCCGTGATGATCTTCAACGTCCAGACCGGCGTGTCCTTCGACGACCGCGTGTTCCGCATGCCGCCGGAAATTCTCGCCAAGCAGCGCTGAGCGGCGTTCTCCCCGGACAATCCCGGCAGACAGTGTCGACGGCCCGAAAATCGATTTGGATTTTCGGGCCGTTCGTTTAGTGTCCGGCGAAAACAAACGGACGAATCTTCATGACGCTGACCCTTGCCACCTGGAACATCAATTCCGTCCGATTGAGACTGCCGATCGTGGAAAAACTTCTCGACGAGAAGAACCCGGACATTCTCTGCCTGCAGGAAACCAAATGCGCCAATGAGCTGTTCCCCGCCGAGGCTTTCACGGCGCGCGGCTACCAGCATCAGGCGATCAACGGCCAGAAGGGCTATCACGGCGTCGCCATTCTCTCCAAGCTGCCACTCTCCGAGATCGACTGCCGCGACCATGGCAATGTCGGCCATGCCCGGCATGTTTCGGCGGTGTTCGAGACAGGGGGAAAGCGCATTCGCCTGCACAATTTCTATGTGCCGGCCGGCGGCGACGAGCCCGATGTGGTCAAGAACCCGAAATTCGCCCATAAGCTCGATTACATTGAGGAGATGAAGGCGCTGAAGGCGGACGCCGAAGCCGGCGTCTCCAGCATTCTCGTCGGCGACCTCAATATCGCGCCGCTCGAACACGATGTCTGGTCGCACAAGCAGATGCTGAAGATCGTCAGTCACACGCCTGTGGAGACCCAAGGCCTGCTCGACGTGATCGCCAAGGGCGGCTGGGTGGACCTGATGCGCCAGCATACGCCCGAACCCGCCAAGCTCTACACCTGGTGGAGCTACCGCGCCGCCGACTGGGCCGCTTCCGACCGCGGCCGCCGGCTTGACCATGTCTGGTCCTCCCCCGATCTCGCTCCGCATCTTTCAGGCGTCGAGATCCTGCGCGACGCCCGCGGCTGGGACAAGCCGTCGGACCATGTGCCGGTAATCGCCAATCTGACTTTCTGAAGGGGACGAAGCGATGCTGACAGGCCGTGTTGACGAGTTGAAGAACAACAAGATTTACGGCTGGGCCTATAACTCGGAAAAGCCGGGCGAACACCTGGTCATCCGCATCATGCAGGGCCCCCAGGTCATCGCAAGCGGCGTTGCCAATCTGATGCGCCCGGACCTTCCCGAGGCCGGAATCGGCGAAGGCGACCACGCTTTTGAAGTGCTGGTGCCGCAGAACATCACCTCGTTTCACGGATTGATGATCATCGCCCAATCGGTGCGGGAAGGGGAAATTGCCCTTCCCATCGCCACGAATGACGACCGGCGACTCGACGACCTGTTCGAAGTGTTTTCGGAACGCTACGAGGCCGCGCTTTTCGCGCTCAAGGAAGAGATAGACAGGATTCACGAGATGCAGCGGGCGACGGCCGAAACGCCGACGGCGGGCATTCGGGACGACGCGATCGAAATGCGGATCGCCAAGCTCGAAAAGCGCATCGAGGCGTCCGAAGTGTTCGTGATGCGGATCGACTCACAGATGCGGGCGCTTCTCGAAGCCTCCAAGAAACAGAAGCAATCCAAGCGCTTCTTTGGGCTCTTCTGAGCCGGATCATGCGGATCCTGTTCGTCCATCACTATTTTCCCGGACAGTTCAAGCGCATCGCGTCGCATTATGTGGCCGAAGGCCACGACGTGGTCGCCCTTCATCGAGGGCTCAACGACGGCAGAGCCAGCAGCCCGATCGAGGGCGTGCGCGCCATTGTCTATGGCGATGAAGCGGTTTCCGATCGCCCCGAAGATCATGTGCTGCATGATGTTGACCAATATGTGCGGGAAGCGGCCAGCGCGGGCTTTCGCGCCGTGGAACTGAAGGACAGCGGCTGGATCCCCGACCTCGTCTATGACCATTCGGGCTGGGGCACCGGCGCCTTTCTGCATGACGTTTTCCCGGACGCCAAACATATCCGCTATTGCGAATGGTTCTTCAACAACACAGCCGAAAGCGGCGAATTCCTGACCGGTGAACGTCCTTTCGAATCGCGTTTCATGAACAGCCTGCTCAATCTTCCCACACTGATGGATCTGGCGCGGGCGGATCTGATGATCGCGCCGACCGATTGGCAGAGACGGCAATTCCCGGACGCGATCCGCCGCCGTATCCGGATCGCGCCCGACGGCGTCGACACGACGATGTTTTGTCCCGACCCCAAAGCGCGGTTCACGACGCCGGAGGGAAAGTCCTTCGTGCGGGGCGATCGGGTGGCGACCTATGTCGCGCGCGGCGCGGATCCCTTTCGCGGCTTTCAGCCCTTCATCGAGGCCCTGGGACTGGCGCAGGCCGAAGATCCCTCTCTGCACGCCCTGATCCTGGGCGACCGAAAAGTCTATTACGGCTCTGGAGCGGGCCGGGAGGACCATTTCAACCAAGTCATGCAAAAGGCGGCGGTCGATCCCGCCAGAACGCATTTTACCGGCGTTCTTCCCTATGAGCAGTATCTGCGGGCGCTGCAGGTGTCCGCGGCCCATATTTATCTGACGGTTCCCTTCGTTCTCTCGTGGTCGGCGATCGAGGCTATGGCGGCCGGCTGCGCCTTCATTGGCTCCGACACCGCGCCCGTTCGGGAATTCGTCGAACATGGCCGCGAGGGCTTGCTTGTCGGCTTCGACGATCCTCCGGCGATCGCATCGGCGATCGGTAGAATGCTTGAGGCTGGACCGGATGTGGCGGAGATGCGCAAGGCTGCCCGGCGACGCATTCTCCGCAGTTGGAGAGCCGAGGCCGCAATCCGACGTCACCTCAGTCTCGTTGCATCGATCCCGGCAAAGGATCAGGAACGATAGAGCCGCATATAGGAGCGCAACAAATCGGCGCGGTCTGGGACGCGACCGAACGCCATATCGAGCAGCGAGGGTTGCTCAATGACGTCCTGCATCAAATCGGCCATGGCCTCGGGGTCGGACGACGCTGGAAACAGTCCTCCGCCGTGCCTCTTCAAGATCTCGGGCGCCCCGCCATGCGGATAGGCGATCACCGGTCGCTGGCAATACAGTGCCTCGTTGATGACGAGCGGCGCATTTTCCCACCAGATCGACGGAAAGACGACGCAATCCACCTCGGACATCAAGCGGCCGGTTTCATGTCCCTGATAGGCCCCTTGAAAGGTGAGCCGGTGACCCAACCTGCTTTTGGCAAGGGCCATCCGATCGGTGAGCGGCTTATCCTCGAACAGTTGCGCGCCGTGAACCCGGATACGGAACTCGCCGACGCCCCGTTCGAGCAGGATGTCGGCCGCCGTGAGCAGATCCGGCAAACCCTTCACCGCCGATATATTGCCGAAATATCCGAAGACGATAGGTCCGCCGGAAATCCGTCTCCGGACCGGCGGAGGCGCCTCTTCGCCAAAATAGCCGTTTTCGATAACCTCGATGGGCGAAAATTGCGAAAACTGGCCTTCAAACATCGACTTGAGGAAATAAGACGGCGAGACCAGATGATCGAACAGCCGCAGCGCATGGGTGATGTCGAGCTGCCGCATCGAAAAATCGTTGGCAGTCATCTGCGGGATGCATTTCAGACAGTCATGCAGCTGAGGTCCGCGACAGCGCGTCATCGTGTCGTGCTTGAAGAGCTGACCATTGTTGGCGCAGATGAGATAATAGTCGTGAAGCGTCAGGATCATCCGCGCGTCGGGCAAGGTGTTGCGGATGAGATGGAGCGCCTCCAGGCCGAAATTGAGCATGTGATGCACGTGAACGACATCCGGCCGCACGCTGCGGAGATAGGCCTGAAGTTCACGCTGAAACCCGAAGAAATCCTCTTGGGAGAGGCTGAACCTTTTGAAATCCTCGGCAAACAGCGCCGATTCCCGTCCATCCTCGGACAGGCCGATCATTTGCGTACCCTGATTTGGGCGGATCTGGGTGTCGTCTAGAGCCCCGAGAAACCAGCTGTCCACGCCTTCCGCAAGCGCCTGGCGATGCAGGGCCATAGCCGTCAACTCCGTGCCGCCGGCATGGAATATCGGGTGATTATGCGCGATCTGCAGAATGCGCGGGGGCGACATCGTCATATCAACACGAGATCCTGAAACCATGGCCCCGGACCTCCCCGCCATCGACCGGGTCGGATATCGGCGCGGCGACCGGTGTTTTCTGCGACGAGTTGCGCAAAATATTCCTCGGAAAAGCAGACTGCGGACAGAGGCGGGGCGCCTTCGACATGCCACCTGTGGGGATAATCGCGATCCTGTTGGTCGAAGACCAGATGAGGTCTGTCGCTCGGGGCGGGACGATCGCCGTCATGAAGATAGGCCGTCGCGAACAGCCTTCCTTCCGGCGTCAGCGCCCGGGCCGTCTGCCGCAGATAGGCCGCGATTTCCGGCTCGTAGAGATGGGTGAACACCGATGTTGCTATGGCGAGATCGACGCTGGAAGCTTCGACGGGAAAAACGAATTCCGTCGACAGGATAGTCCCGTCGGGTTTGTAGAGTTCGTTATAGAGATCGACCCATTCGAAGCGGAAATGCTCCTGGCCGGCATAGGCTTGGCGGCACCACGCCACGCCTTCCTGCACCGGATCGAAGCCGAGATAGGAGCCGCGCTGCGGATCGAGAAAAAGGCGAAGCCCGCAGGCCATCCGCCCGATGCCGCTGCCAATGTCCAGAACCCGGTGATCAGGCTTCAAGCCCGCGACGGTGACAAAATAGCTCAGAAACTCCGCCGCGATTGCGGTGTAGTCGCCATCGCCGATGAAGATGTCTTCCGCCCGGGGAACGGGCGCGTGGCCGCCATGCAATGCCGCAAGCGCCTCGTTGAGTCTTTCAATGGTCATCGGACATGACTTCCCGAATCGTTGTGTCCCATTTCAGGGTGTGAAGCGCCCGATTATACTGGGTGGAGCCGCGGTCAACGGCGGCCGTGTCCTGCGGCATGGATTGCCGTTCGTAATGTCGGAGTTCGACCGAAGCGGCATAATAGCAAACTCCGCCCTTGGACCGCAATTTCAGGCAGAGATCACTGTCCTCATAATCGCCGACGACGTAATCCGGCGTAAAGCCGCCGACCTCGACAAAGGCCTCTCGCGACAAAACCATGCATGCCCCGGTCACAGCGGGCACCTCGCGCTCGGTCAGCGCCGGCGGATAGAGACGCGAATAGCCTTTCCAGAAGTGGAAATTCTGCCAGAAACCGCTGGACAGGCGATCGAAATACATTCCTGCATGCTGAAGCGATCCATCGCCATAGAGAAGCCGTGGGCCGACGACCGAAAAAGCCGGCAGCAATGCGAGTTTTTCGGCGATCATGTTGAGCCAGCCAGGCCGCTCGGGAATGACGTCGGAATTGAGCAGCGCCAAAAATTCACCTTCGGCAAGGCTGACCCCGAAATTGTTGGCGAGTGCGTAGCCGCCATTGCGTTCAAGGATAGCAACACGAATATCGAGCGTGAAGGCGAACATCGCCCCCTCGCAATAGGCCGAAACGATGGAGGCGATGGTCGGATCATCGACCACATAGATGACCTCCACATGGTCCCTGATGAAGGAATCCACCGAGAAGGCCATCAGCTGCGAGCGGAGAAAGCCAATCTCGCGATAAAGCGGAACGACAATCGACGCCCGCCGGCTGGATCGCCTTCCATAATCCTCGACCCGCCGCACCGCCTGCCGACCATTGATATCCGCCTGCAACGGTCCGATCGCCGGCAGATAGACGTTCGACAGAACATCGGGATCGAGACCTGAGCCGACGATCGTGTTCAGAATGGCGTCCCGCAAATGGACTGCTGACGATGAAGTCGGCTGGGCGCGGAGGAGATGGCTTTCGCCATTGTCGAGATCGACGCGGAATTCCGGGGCGGCGACAGACAGCGGGGCATCAGGTTTTCGCGGCAGGAACGCGCAGTAACGGGTCACGCTGCGCTTGCCGGCGCCGGCGTCAACAAGAACCGGAAACAGCCTCCAGCCCGCCTTCAGGTCTGGATCCACCAGGCTGTGGTCGACCACATGGATCGACTGGATCCGCCCTTCAGGATCATCGAACCAGCCCGCGACGAACAGGCCATGCGCGAGCGGCGCCGCGACTTCGACCTCCATCGCAACCCCGAACAGCGGCTGGTGCAGCACGGACTGCGCCGGAAGATCGCGCAACAGGCGATTGAGACTTGTGGACGTCTCCGGTTTCATCTGCCCCAGAACGCGGGCGAAATCGGCATTGACACCGTCATTGCGCATGAGAAACGCCGATGCATTCGGCGACTGGGACGCGACCATGCGCATGCGCAGCGAGGCGCGCCGCCCCAGCAAATAGAAGGCGGCGTCGGGCTCCAGCTGATCGTCGAAATCGAGAAGAAACAGCGCTTCATCGTCGCGCCGAGCCGCAAGAAACGGAAAGTGGCCACCCAGGCGCGCTACCCCCGCCTGGGCCCCGAACGCGAACACCAGTTCGTCGCCCTTGAAGCGGGTGCGGGCCGTGACTGCGCCGACTGCAGAAGACTGGCCGACGATCGTTTCGAGCCGGACGCCGACGTCGCCGAGGGAAAGCGCTTCCAGGGCGACGATCATCTGCGCCGCGAAGACAGGATCGCGCTCGAGCGAAAACAGCGGCCGCACGGTTTCCATGAGGATGCGCAGCGCATGCGCCCGGGCCTCGGGGGCGACCCCCCAAGCCGCAAAGGCCGCAATCAGATCGATTTCCGGCGCCGTCTCGAGCGCGTCTGCGCCGTCGAACAACAGCGCGCAAAGCGGCGCGCCATCGACGACAAAGCTGAATTCACGCCTTGCGTCCACTTCGTTTTGCGGCCCGCGGCACAGGGCCACCGCCTCGCCCAACCGCGCGAGCGGGACGCTTCGCCGGCTTTCACCCATGCGTCAGTCCTCCCGGAAGGCCTGGTTGAAACTCTTGAGGAAGGGCCCCACGAGATAGGCCATGGCGGTGCGCTGGCCCGTGACGATGTTCACGGTGGCGGTCATGCCAGGATAGAGGAAGAGATTGGGTTGCTTGGCCAGTTCGCGCGGATCGATCTGGGTGCGGAACACGAAGTTCACGTCGCCCGTGCGCTCGTCGGCGACGCCGTCAGGGGCGACATAACTGACCGTGCCGATCAGCGGCCGACTTTCCGACGCTCCGAAGGCGTTGAGGTGAATTTCCGCCTTCTGCCCCACATGCACCGTGTCGATATCCATGGCGCGGGCGCGGCCTTCGATCAGCATCGGCTGATTGGCGGGGACGATGTCGAGGATCGCCTGACCGCTGACGACGGCCGAACCCGGCGTCTTCAGCCGGATATTGGCCACCACGCCATCCTGCGGCGAGCGGATATCAGCCTTGGCGACCACGTCGCGCGCCGCAATCAGTTCCTGGCTCAACCGGGCGATTTCGGCCTGCGCCGCCTGGATCTGCTCCGAAAGCGCCCGGAAATATTCCGTGCGACGATTGGCGACTTCCAGTTCCGATTGCTTGCGGCGCTGACTGTTTTCAGCGATCGACGCGTCGGATTCGGCGATGCGCGTCTTCATGTCGATCAATTGGATGGTCTTCTCATGCAGCGCGGTCTGGGTCGCCAGCTGCTTGGATTCGAGCGACGTCACCGTTTTCAGGTCCCGCGCGACGAAATGCAGCTGCTCCATCCAGGAGGCGCGGCGCGCCACCAGCGCTTCACGCTGGCTGTCGAGTTGATCGATTGTCGCCCGGCCGGCGGCGTCTTCTCCGGCGCGCTGGCTGCGCCGCTCGGAAAACAGCTTCTTTTCGGTGTCGACCAACTGCCGGGCCATCACCGCATCCACCGCAGCAGGCGGGGCGACCGTGACCGTCAGGACATCCTGCTCGTCGCGCTCGGCGATCAACCGCTCGAGGCGAACGTGCAGGACATAAAGTTGCTGGGACAGCTGCGCCACCGTGGCGCGGCTGCGGGTGGAATCGAGCTGAAGCAGCAGATCGCCTTCCTTGACGTGCTGGCCCTCATGCACGGCGAGCGCCAGAAGCGAGCCGCCCTCGATATGGCTTATCGTCTTGGTGTTGCTTTCGACGATGACGCGGCCCGAAGCGATGGCTGCGGAGGACAGCGGCGTGACCGCCGCCCAGAGGCCGAAGCCGCCGACCCCGAACAGCAATGTGGCGAGGCCGAGCAGAACCGGCCCGGCGAGAGAGACGCGGGAAGCGCGCTCCTCGGCGACCACTTCATCCCAGGCGCTGAGAGCGGATTGACCCGCGGGCTGGCGGTGATATTCGGTCGGCGGCAGAGTGATGGATGCGGACATGCGCGCGCTCCTTTCAGGCCGACGGACGGCGCGTGACGGCGCGAACGCCCGGCATGATCATTTCGATGACTTCGGTGCGCGGGCCGTACTGGCTGATCGAACCGTCCTCGATCACCATCAGCTTGTCGGCGATGGCCATGACCGACGGGCGATGGGCGATCATCACCACGATGCCGCCGCGCGCCTTGACGCTTTCGATGGCTGCGACGAGCGCCTGCTCGCCGACATGGTCGAGATTGGAATTGGGTTCGTCCAGAATGAGCAGCTTCGGCTCGCCATAGAGCGCCCGGGCCAGCGCCAGACGCTGCAGTTGCCCCCCCGAGAGCATATGCATGCCTTCCTGCACCGGCGTGTCATAGCCATGCGGCAGCCGGCCGATCATCTCGTGCACGCCGGCCTGCTGGGCGGCGCGGATGACGTCGCGCGGATCGCTGTCCTGCATGCGGGCGATGGTCTGGCGGATGGTGCCGTCGAGAAGCGACAACGATTGCGGCAAATAGCCGACCGCCTTGCCGAAGGAGCCGCGCTCCCAGAGCCAGGTCGAATGGCCATCGAGATAGACGCCGCCGACCGTGGGCTTGATGATGCCGGTGAGACAGCGCGCCAGCGTCGACTTGCCGGCGCCCGAAGGACCGGCGATCCCCAACACCTCGCCCGGCGACACTGAAAAGCTGATGCCATGCAGCACCGGCACGTCGCGGCCTTCCGGGATATAGACGAGATTCTCGACCAGAAGATCGCCATCTCCGACCGGCGCCGGCATGGTCTGCCGCGCCGAGCCTTCCTCTTCGACCAATGTTTTGATGCGGGTCCAGGCCTGGCCAGCATTGATCCAGGAGCGCCAGCTTTCGACCATGTTCGCAAATGGCCCGACAGCCTGCGAAGTAAGCACCATGCCGGCGAAGAGCACGCTCGTGCTGATCTGATTGTCGAGGACGAGAAAGGCACCCGTGGCGACGGTGACCATCGGCAGGCTTTTCTGCAGGGACTTGGTGAAAGCGAGTACTATGCTGGTTCGCCCACCCGCGATGCGGGCTTGCTCCAACATTTCCCCTTGCGAACGCCGCCACACCCGAACGAGCGCCGGGAGCATGCCCATAGCCTCGATCGCCTCGGCATGCCGCAGCGAATTGGCGACCTCCTGGGCATGGTGATGTTGCGCTTCGTTGGCCTTCTTGATTGTCTGGCGGGTCAGAACATCCGCAATGATGTTGCACACCAACATAACGGCGATGAAACCTATGGCGACATAGGCGTAGACGGCATGAATAAAAAACAGCGCCGTGATGAAGATCAGAGACCAACAGGCGTCGATCAAAGTGGACAAACTGTTGCTGCTCACAAAATGACGCAACTCTGCAATATCTCGAATCGCACTACCACCTTCGTTGGGGCCGCCGCGCATCGATTTGATGACTCCAGCTCTCAGGGCAGGGAGATTCAATCTCCGCGCCAGCGAATGAGCGAGCACGCTATATGTCCAAGTACGAACAAAATCCAGGACACCAAACAATACGACGCCAAACGCGCCGATTGTCATTAGCCCGTAAAGAGTGGCATGACTCGTGCTTGGAATCACACGTCCGTAGACCTGAATCATAAAAACGGGACCGACCAGCGTCGCCAGGTTCAAGAAGAACCCTACGATCGCGGAAAACACCAAAGCCCGGATGAATTCCCCTTCAACAGCAAGGATTTCAGGATTTTTGGATCTGATCATTTGGCCTCAGCAGTCGGCTTGCACACCAATTCTTATCGCCCCATTGCGATCTGGCGTCAAACAACTTTTGATTTCATTCAACCTGCAGAATCCTCCTGGGACGAGGAAATTATCGCCCCGGAACACACTTGCAACCGTCTGCCCAATGTCATACCCCAAACCCATAAAGATGGAGATTTGGGAACATGGAAGCAGTTGCGCCGGACAACATTGACCGTATTTTGAGTGCCCCCAAACGATACCAGGAAGACAAGATTCATTCCCTGCATGACCGACTCAAAGCTTTGATCGCGCTTCCCGAAGTGAAGGTCGTAAGCTTCGACTGCTTCGATACGCTCATCAAGCGTTCCGCGAACCGGCCAATCGAAATCTTCGGCAGAATTGGCGAGGCGCTGCGCAAGAACGGGATGCTGCCTGCGTATATAGACAATCACAGATTCAAGGACTGGCGTATCCGCGCAGAACAGAGCGCACGAGAGAAAATGATTTTGAGCGGATCGCATGAAGTCAATCTCTCCCAGATTTACAACGAGCTAGAAAAACTCGCAGGGGGAGCGATTTCCGTCAAGGACTTCATAAAATGTGAGCTGGAAATCGAAAAAAACTGCATGTTCTTCAATCAGAAAATGATTGAAATCGTAGATTACGCAAAGAAACTCGGAAAAAAAGTAATTGTTGTATCCGACACTTATTACACCTCGGGGGAGCTGCAATTTATCACCGGCCTCGGAACAATCGATAAAATAGATCGCTTTTACGCATCCTCGGAATTCGGAACCGGAAAGGGCGGAACGCTATTTGAAATCGTATTGAAGAACGAGAAAGTCAATGCCTATGAGATGCTTCATATAGGCGACAATTTTGGGGCCGATGTCGAAAGGCCGATCTCCTATGGGATCAGAACATGTCTCGTTCCGAATGGCGCCGGTGCGTTTTGGGGCACGGTTCACCAAGAGTTGAAGCAACCGACCCTCGAGCGGCGCTATTGGGAATCCTCGGGCATTGGCGCATGGCACGGAAGATTGACCTCAATTAGAAGTCTAAGACCGCTCCTAGATGAGCCGAATACCGAGGTGAGCTACTACTCGTTTGGTTTCGAGATCCTCGGACCGGTTTTATTCAGCTATCTGAAATGGGTGGAAGATAACGTCAAATCTCTGGCAAACCCATTGGTGTTGGGTCTGCTGCGGGAAGGAGGCTTCCTGTCTGCTCTCTACAGGACGATTTGCCCCAACCAAGATGTGCGGTTGCTGGCGTTGTCGCGGCGTACGCTGAACCAGATGGAGCTCCGAAAGCCTTCTGCTGCTGCGCTCACCGCGCTCATGTCAGCACGCCGACGTGAACCGCTCGACGACTTCCTCGCGAAGATTGGCTTGAACGCGCACGCATTGCCGGCTGAGTTTAGAAGCGCGCCAATTGGAACTGATGGTTCCGGCGACCGAGTGATTGAATACATCCTGTCCAACGAGACGCTGATATCGAAGGTAAAGAGCTTTGGTGAAGCCGTAACCGCGCAGTTCGAGAAGTATGTCGGTGAGGCTGAAGGCGATAAAAAGTATGACAACATTGTCTTTCTCGACCTGGGCTGGGCGGCATCGATACAAAGGAAGGTCGACAAGCATCCAGTATTTCAGGATAGAAACACTGTAGGATTCTACCTAGCGCTCAATAATCACGCCTTCTCATCCTTGCAGACCAGCAATGTCGCGGGATTTCTCATCAACGGCTTCGATTGGGGTGAAGTCGAAGATATGCTGATGAGATATGTCGAAATTCTGGAGCAGGTATGCACTCCGGAAATCGGCTCCACCGCCGGCTACCTGAACGGCAAATCCCTGCATTCGAAGCCCTCTACGAATGCTGAGCAATTGCATCAGATAGCAATGTTGCAGGCGGGCATCATCGATTTCGTTGAACTTGCGAACGACGCTTATGGAGAAGTCGAGGTAGAACCCCTAAGGGAGGCAGCCCTCCGGATTCTCTCGCGGTTTACATTCGCTCCGACGCCGAACGAGAAAGAGATGTTCAGATCATGGAACCATGATGATAGCATCATAGACAGCCATGACCCTATGACGCCGGAATATCTCGATGACATAGAGCCCTACATGGCGGCGACCCAAATCCTCGAAGGAAAGTTCCTCTACTGGTATTGGCCACAGGGCGCCAAGGGATTTGGCCACGACAATCCTGATCTCCAGAATCTTCTCCCTTTCGGCATTCAGGCAGTTCGAGAAAGAGAGAGCCGTGATCCCTTCGCGCGGATGCGCTGGAACTGCGGCGGCGAAAGAGGCGCTTTGGAGTCAACCGCGACCCTCAACAGCAAAGGACGCTTTTATGTCGAGATGGATGCTGCCGGTCATTCGGGCGAGCTCTATCTTGACGTGCAGGATATCAACGGCTTCTTTATGATCGAGGAGATCTATTTTTACGTCAACTGTGAAGGCGAGCGCAAATTGCGCAAGGGTCATCCCGAACAAGTACAGATCCTGGACGCGGAATACAGCACCAGACTAGGAAGTTATGCCGGGGAAGCGATAAACGCTACCTCTGCCAAGAACAGTATATTCAAAATTGAAATACCGACGTTTCCCAACGAAGTTGTAGAAGCGGTCTCGCTGTGCTGCATCGGAGCGATCACTCAGAAGGCTGGTCCATCGGTTAGCTCAACTGATTTCGAGATTCATTTTGATAAATTCGCATCGACCAGCGAATTTGATGAGGAGCACCTCGAAAAGGGAATTCCAGTTGCCGGTCAATTGGTGTTCGATGGATGGGCTTACGAAACTGCGCGCCTCTGCAAAGCCGACACAATCATGATTCAGTTGGAGTTCGTCGACGATTTGTCAGAAACAGTTCCATCGGCAAGTTACCATGCGGAAAGAAAACTACGCGCCGATGTATCACAAAGTCTGCAGCGCCTTATGGACTTCGATATCGGCTTCCGTGTGTCGATACCGCTTTCGGATGTTAACAGACGGGCGTTCAAAATGTACCTAAAGTTGAAAATTGACGGAGGGTGGCTCGTAAAGCCCATTGTTGAGGATAAAATTCTCTTGGCCAACGCCGGACGATTTTTCTGCATGTGAGTGAATGAAGCAGACTGAATCAATTGAAGACAACTACTGACGACCAACGACATCGCATCTTCTCTGCAAAGGAGGCGTAAATGTACTTGTTTAATCTTTGTCCGTTTCCGGTCAAAGCAAACGGGCATCTCTACTCCTGGATGGTTATACCGGCCATGAAAAACTTCCCAAGCGAGGAAGTTGGTTTCATTGGCTCGGGCTGGCAACTCTCGGACCCCGGGGCCATCGTTCATGGCGACTGGGTCTACCGCATGGTGGGCCAATTCGAACACGAAGCGAATTGGTCTTCCGTCGCCAAGATCACCGTTCCCCGCGAGATGATATCCCGGATTTCAGACAGTCAGCGAGACCCGCTCACACTGCTTGAAACGATGATTAAATCTGGCTTCCACGAATATGAAGAGTTCCTGTTCCGAGAAATAGGCGCACTGCATGGCAGATCCCCAATCAAGGCGGCAGTGACTTTCGTAAACTGCGCATCCCTTGAGCGGGTATGCGCTATTCTGAATATTCCAGTCATTCACATGGAAGCAGGATATATTCGCGAGCCAGTTTGGAAAACATCTACATTCCAGTTCGACTTCAGAGGTGTAAACGGTAACACTGAGGCTGCAATTCGATTTGAGAGAGACAAAAACCGGCAGAACAGGAAAAGCCGGCAAGAGATAGCGGACCTCCTTCTGTCGGATGAAGCGAAATCTTTTTATTCGCGAGAAGTGGGAAGTTATGATTTTGAGTTTGGAATTCCACTGCAAGTAGATGACGACAGCAATCTTGTGGCCTTTTCGAATGGCCTATCAAACCTCGATACTCTGTACATTGCACGGAAGATATTTCCTCAAAATTTGATCTTGGCGCGAAATCATCCTCTCTGCTTGATGAAGCTCGGACAAGACCAGTTTCTTGCCACTTTAGACAATTCACAAAACAGCTTGGAATTTGTGAATAGGTGCAAACGCATCCTTACAATAAATTCTTCGGTGGCTTTTGAAGCCTTCATGATGGGCAGAGCGACATATCTTTTAGGAGAAAGCGCGCTCTCGCATATTGCTATGCGTCAAGTGGATCGTCACCTGAGAGGGGAAACTTTCACAGCCGAAGAAATCGATAAATATCTGGACTTTATTGTTTTCCAGTATCTCATACCCTACAATTTATGGATGAATAAAAAATACATTGACTTTCGCTTAACCCGGCCATCTGAAGAGAATATAAGGAACACCCACTTGAAAGCATATTCAGAATCGATTGAAAAGAATTAGGCACATTTATATTTCCAGCCTTAAACTCACAAACCTTCGAGAAAATGTAGTAATATTTTACCGCAACGAGAAAATACACCCGATGCACCGACTGATTTGCTGTGCATTCTGAATATAAACTGTCCGTTTCCACGCATGCAAGTAGTGATTTGGATTGCTGCATCCGGAGCAATTTAAATAATACAGTTAAATTCAAATTAATTTTTTTTGCCACATCTGATACTTTGGATGCGGAGCTTCAAAAAACAACAGGGGCCCATATTGTGAATTGAAAAACTTCTCCAAACGTGTTTTTTTGCGGCTGCGAGAACGCGATTCGAAAGTTAGGGGATTTAGATATGGCGACCAAGCAGGGAACCAGCAAGGCAGACACGCTGACCGGCACCAAGTTCAAGGACAAGCTGTTCGGCCTCGGCGGCAACGACACGCTCAAGGGCCTCGGACAAGCTGATCGTCTCGAAGGCGGCAAGGGCAACGACAAGCTGTTCGGCGGCAAGGGCAATGACGTGCTCGTCGGCGGCGCCGGCAAAGACACGTTCGTCTTCGCCAAGGGCGACGGCAAGGACACGATCACCGACTTCTCCGCCAAGGGCAAAGAGCAGGACAAGCTCAGCCTGACCGGCTTCAAGAACCTCAAGAAGGACGCCGACGTCCTGAAGTTCGCTTCCCAGAAGGGCAAGGACGTTGTCATCGATCTCGGCAGCGGCAACAAGATCACCCTCAAGGACGTCAAGCTGTCCGACCTCAAGAAGAACCCGGGCGATCACTTCGACGTGTGATGTCAGGCGCGCCTTCGGGCGCCGAAGATTGATAGGGGAGACCCGTCGGCGCGAGCCGGCGGGTTTCTTTATGCGGTAGACACGCGGCCGGCGCGCTCAGAATGTCGCCGTCATCGGATCGGGCCCGATTCGCGCCGACGGCGAATCAAGCTCGGCGAGTTTGGCCATGTCCGAATCATCGAGCTCGAAATCGAACACTGCGAAATTCTCCCTGATTCGACTGGGCGTCACCGATTTCGGAATGACGATCAGGCCGGTCTGGATATGCCAGCGGATGATCACCTGGGCGGCGCTGCGGCCGTGCGTGGCCGCGATCCTGGCGATGGCGGGATGATCCAGCAACTTGCCCTGGCCGAGCGGGCTCCAGGATTGGGTGGCGACGCCCAAGGCGGCGTGTTTGTCGCGCAACGGCTTCTGCTGGAAATCCGGATGCAGTTCGACCTGATTGAGGGCCGGGGTCACGCCGGTTTCGGCGATGATGCGGTCGAGATGCTCGGGATAAAAGTTGGAGACCCCGATCGAGCGGGCGCGGCCTTCTTCTTTCAGCCGAACCAGCGCCTTCCAGGCCTCGACATACTGGCCACGATGCGGCGACGGCCAATGGATCAGATAGAGGTCGACATAATCGGTCTTCAGCCGTTTCAGACTCTCGTCGAAGGCGCGGAGCGCGCTGTCGTAACCCTGCCGGTCGTTCCAGAGCTTGGTGGTGAGGAAAAGGTCGCCGCGCGGCAGGCCCGACTGGCGGATGCCGTCGCCGACGCCCTCTTCGTTCTCATAGATCGCCGCCGTATCGACATGGCGATAGCCGGCCTCGATAGCCGTGCGCACGGCGTCGGCTGCCCCGTCATTGGGCGTCTGCCAGACGCCGAGGCCGACCTGCGGGATCTTTGCGCCGTCATTCAAGGTGATAAAGGGATTGTGCGTCATTCAATAGTCTCCTGGCCTGTGGGCCGGACGGTTTCCGCCCCCGGGATGCGCAGCAAGAAAACGCCCATCGCGCCAGCCTTGCCGCGGCAGCGGATATAGGTTCTATTTCCAGCAATCCAACCACAGCGGCTCAGAACACATTCCCCATGACCGAAGTTCCAGAAGAAACACGTCTTAATTCAGAAAAAAGCGCACGCCTGAGACGTTTGATACTCCTGCGTCACGCCAAATCGGCCTGGCCCGATGGAGTCGTCGATATTGCGAGACCCCTGGCCGATCGCGGCCGCCGCGCCGCGCCGCTGATGGGCGCCTATCTGGCCAAGCGTCGACTGACGCCCGACGCCGTTTTGGTCTCGCCGGCGCGGCGAACCGAAGACACATGGTTGCTGGTTCGGAAGCAGCTGCCGGGAGCACTGGCCGCTCGGACGGAGGCGCGGATCTACGAGACGAGCGCAGAGGCCCTGCTGGCGGTGATCCGGGAGACGGAGGCCACGGTGAACACATTGATGATCATCGGCCATAATCCCGGTCTCGAAGATCTCGCCCGTCAGCTGATGGCGTCGCGCGAGGGCGAACATGCCGAGCGGCTGCTCGAAAAATATCCGACGGCGGGGCTGGCCGTCTTCGATTTCGACGCATCCGACTGGGCCGCTATCCAGCCGGGCAAGGGCCGCCTCAAGACCTTCGTGACGCCGAAATCGTTGGCCAAGAAAAGCTGACGGCGCCTCACCGGGCGACGCGGCTTCAGAGCGCGCGCAGCACCGTCTGCGGCCCGATCAGCGGCAGCAGACGCTCCATGTCGCGTCTGGCGATCGCCACGCAGCCTTCCGTGGGCGTGTAGCCGGGGCGGGCGAGATGGAAGAAGATCGCCGAGCCCGCCCCCTGCTTCCTCATCGCGACATTCCAGTCGAGAACGAGGCAGATGTCGTAGAGCCCATCGCTCCGCGTCATCTTTTCGTGGCTCTTCCGAAAGGGCGCCCGAACTGGCCGGTTGTAATTGGCGTCGCCGGGCGCGTCGCACCACAGCATCCATTGCCGGATAGGAATCAGCTTCAGCCGGGATTGCGGCGGGGCGCCATGGTCGCGGCGGTAGAAGCCGTAAAGGA
Source organism: Rhizobium sp. FKL33 (assembly GCF_005222915.1). Taxonomy (GTDB): domain Bacteria; phylum Pseudomonadota; class Alphaproteobacteria; order Rhizobiales; family Rhizobiaceae; genus Rhizobium_E. Next base: position 344,865 of record NZ_STFX01000031.1, on the reverse strand, counting down.
TCCTCATCGCCGCGATCGGGGTTGCGCCATCGCCTTCGCGCTTGCGGCTCGACCGGCCGGAACGGCCGAGCGCGGCGCGAAAGGTGAGATGACCCGCCTGAAGAATGGCGCGACTGGGATCGCCGGGCGCGAGACGCACGATGATTTCAGCGAGCGGTTTTGGCGGCATTATCGGCTCCAGGCGCGTTTTTCACAGAGATTTGTGTTGCAGGTGATGTTTTTTCCGAAGCTAGGAGAAGGCGGAATCGCCCCGGCCTTGCCCTTGCTGCGTATTCTGACATACCAATCGATTGACTCGTTGCAAATGAGAGAACGACGCCATGAACGCCCGCAACCTTCTTCTCGTGGATGACGACCAGGATCTGCGCGAAGCGCTCGTCGAACAATTGGCGCTCTACGAGGAATTCCGCGTCGTCGAGGAAGCCACAGCCGCCAAGGGCATCCACACCGCCCGCTCCGAACAGATCGACCTGCTGATCATGGATGTCGGCCTGCCCGACATGGATGGCCGCGAAGCGGTGAAACTGTTGCGCAAGAACGGCTTCAAGAGCCCGATCATCATGCTGACGGGGCACGACACCGACGCTGACACGATTCTCGGCCTCGAAGCCGGCGCCAACGACTATGTCACCAAGCCCTTCCGCTTCGCCGTGTTGCTTGCGCGCATCCGCGCCCAGTTGCGCCAGTATGAGCAGAGCGAGGACGCGACCTTCAATGTCGGCCCCTATCTGTTCAAGCCGGCGCAAAAACTGCTGACCGATCAGGACGGCAAGAAGATCAGGCTGACCGAAAAGGAAGCGGCGATCATCCGCTATCTCTTCCGCGCAGGCCAGAAATCTGTGAGCCGCGACGAATTGCTGGAGGAGGTCTGGGGCTACAATTCCGGCGTCACCACGCATACGCTGGAGACGCATGTCTACCGCCTGCGCCAGAAGATCGAACGCGATCCGTCCAACGCCGAAATTCTCGTGACCGAGAATGGCGGCTACAAGATCATTCCGTAAGGCAGGACAGGCTTTGGCGCTCAAGGACGATATTGCCCTCTTCCAGCGGCTGACGATCTTCCGGGATCTGAGTGAAGACCATTTGCGGCTCCTGGCCTTCGGCGCCGAGCGTCGCCGCATCGAGCCCGGCCGCATCCTGTTTCGTCAGGGCGAGGCGGCCGACGGCGCCTATGTGGTGACCATGGGCCGCATCGACCTCGTTCGCTATTCGCCCTCGCGCGGCGAGCACAAAACGGGCGAAGCCGGTCCCGGCTCCATGCTGACCGAAATCGCTATGGTGGCCGAAGTGGAACGGCAGTTCTCCGCCGTCGCCGCCGAAGCGAGCGAGGTGATCCGCATCTCCCGGGCGCTGTTTCACCGCATGCTGGAGGAATATCCCGAAGTGGCCGTATCGCTCGAAGCCCGGCTGAGGGAGAATTTCACCAAGCTCGCGGCCGATCTGGAGGCCCTGTCGGCGAGGTTCACGTGACGGCGCGACGGGACGCCAGCGACGAACTTTTCCGGATCGGCTTCCTGCTGCTTCCCGGCTATGCGCTGATGTCCTTCGCCTCTGCGGTCGAACCGCTGCGCGCCGCAAACCTGTTGGCCGGCAAACCGCTTTTCGATCTGCGCTTTTTCGGCGCCGAGACCGAGATGGCGGAAGCCTCCATTGGCGTGCTCGCCCCGGTCGAACCGCCGCCGCGCGATGCGGGCGAACTCGATCTTCTGCTCGTGGTGGCCGGCGGCGATCCGGCCCGCTATCTCGCCAATACGACGTTGACCGCCTTTCTGAGACGCATGGCGCGGGCGGGGCTGGCGCTGGGCGGCATTTCGGGCGGCCCATTTCTGCTGGCGGCTGCAGGCCTGCTGTCGGGACGCCGCTTCACCGTGCATTGGGAGCACGCCGCGGCGCTGACCGAGCGCTGGCCCGATCTCGTGCCCGAAAGAGTGCGTTTCGTGATCGACCGTGACCGCATCACCTGCGGCGGCGGCATCGCGCCCCTCGATCTCATGCATGCGCTGATCGAGGATCGGCATGGACCCGATTTCGCTCGCGCCGTGAGCGACTGGTTCTTGCATCGGCATGTCGATCCGCCCACCAGTCCGCAACGCTCGTCGGTGGCCGCGCGCTACGGCATTCGCCATGCCGGCCTGATCGCCGTGCTCGAACGCATGGAGCATTCGGTGGAGGAGCCGGCAAGCCGGGCGGAGCTCGCGGCGCTCGCCGGCGTCTCCGAACGCCATCTCGACCGACTGTTCGCCGCCCATCTCAACGCCAGCTCGCAACAGGAATATCTGCGCATCCGGCTCGAGCATGGCCGGTCCCTCCTACGACAGAGCCCGATGAAGATCGCCGAGATCGCGCTGGCCTGCGGCTTTTCCGGCGCCTCGCAATTTTCGCGCGCCTTTCGCAGGCTTTATGGCGAAAGCCCGAGCGAGTTGCGAAAATAGCGAAACCCTCTTTCCTGTGGCGAGAATTTTCTGCTACGAATTTCACCTTGAGGAAAATCGGAAAGAACAACTGATGTCGACGATCAAAGCCGGCCATGACGGCCTGCCGTTTCAGAACCCCCACGCCGTGCGCGAAGAGGCGAGAGAAAACAATCTGGAGCGGGCCATCGGCCATGAAGTGCGGACGCTGCGCAAGAAGCTCGGCATCACCGGCTCGGATCTCGCCAGCGCCACCGGCATTTCGCTGGGCATGCTGTCGAAGATCGAAAACGGCAACACGTCGCCGTCGCTGACCACGCTGCAGGCGCTGGCCCAGGCGCTGGGCGTGCCGGTCACCGCCTTTTTCCGGCGTTTCGAGGAAAGCCGCAACGCGATGTTCGTGAAAGCCGGCGAAGGCGTGGAACTCGAACGCCGCGGCACCCGCGCCGGCCACCAATACAATCTGCTCGGCCATATCGGCAACAACACGTCGGGCGTGGTGGTCGAACCCTATCTGATCACGCTCACCACCGATTCGGACGTCTTCCCGACGTTTCAGCATGAGGGACTGGAGTTCCTCTATATGCTGGAGGGAGAGGTCCATTACCGCCATGGCGACAAGCTCTATCCGATGACCCCCGGCGACAGCCTGTATTTCGACGCCGATGCGCCGCATGGACCCGAAGTGCTGGTGAAACTGCCGGCGCGCTATCTCTCGATCATTTCCTATCCGGAAAAAGCGCGCGGACGCCGCTAAATTTTCTTTCATAACAGTTGAACTAATTTCATGTGGGTGATATTCGTCCAGTCGTAGGAACTGGAGAATGAACCCATGTGCGGCATTGTTGGCCTCTTCATCAAAGACAAAAGCCTGGAGCCGGAACTCGGCGCGCTGCTTTCGGACATGCTGATCACGATGACCGATCGCGGACCTGATTCCGCCGGCATCGCGATCTATGGCGGCGCGGAAAGCGGCAAGGCGAAAATCACCGTGCAATCGGCCTCGCCCGAGACGGATTTCGCCGGCCTCGACGCCGATCTCGCCAAGGCGGGCGTCAACGCCGCCGTCGAGCGCAAGAGCACGCATGCAGTGATCGAGGTCGCGCAGGCGGACCTGCCGCGCATGCGCGAGATCCTTGCCGAGATCCGTCCGGACATCAGGCTGATGGGCTCGGGCGAAAGCGTCGAGATCTACAAGGAAGTCGGCCTGCCCAAGGATGTCGTGGCCCGTTTCGGCGTCCGCGCCATGAAGGGTACGCATGGCATCGGCCATACCCGCATGGCCACCGAAAGCGCCGTCACCACGCTCGGCGCCCATCCCTTTTCGACCGGGCCGGACCAGTGCCTGGTGCATAACGGCTCGCTGTCGAACCACAACAATCTCCGCCGCGAACTGATCCGCGAAGGCATGCGCTTCGAAACTCAGAACGATTCCGAAGTCGCCGCCGCCTATCTCACCGCCGAAATGGCCAAGGGCAAGGATCTCGGCGAAGCCCTGACCGGCGCGCTCGACGATCTCGACGGCTTCTTCACCTTCGTGGTCGGCACCAAATCCGGCTTCGGCGTGGTGCGCGATCCCATCGCCTGCAAGCCCGCCGTGATGGCCGAGACCGACCAATATGTCGCCTTCGGCTCGGAATACCGCGCGCTCGTGAACCTGCCGGGCATCGAGAACGCCCGCGTCTGGGAGCCGGAGCCGGCCACCGTCTATTTCTGGGACCACGACAAGGCGGCCTGAGCCCGTCCGCGTTTCAAGACAGGAAAGTTAGAAATCCATGCCAGTATTCGATCTGTCGCAAACGCCGCTGCGCGATCTCAACAAAGCGCTGCACGGCCTCGCCGCCGGCGCCAACGACACCAGTTTCGAAGTCATCAATCCGCGCGGCCATCACGCCGTCGCCGTCGGCATCGACAGCCCCGTCACCGTCGAGATCAAGGGCTCCGTCGGCTATTACTGCGCCGGTATGAATGACGGCGGGACCGTCACCGTGCACGGCTCCGCAGGCCCCGGCGTCGCCGAAAACATGATGAGCGGCTCGGTCGTCATCGAAGGCGACGCCAGCCAGTATGCCGGCGCCACCGGTCGCGGCGGCCTGCTCGTCATCAAGGGCAACGCCGCCTCGCGCTGCGGCATTTCCATGAAGGGCATCGACATCGTCGTGCACGGCTCGATCGGCCATATGTCGGCCTTCATGGGCCAGTCTGGCCATCTCGTGGTCTGCGGCGACGCGGGCGAAGCGCTCGGCGATTCGCTCTACGAGGCCAAGCTGTTCGTGCGCGGCTCGGTCAAAAGCCTCGGCGCCGACTGCATCGAAAAGGAGATGCGGCCCGAACATCTCGAAAAGCTCGCCGAGCTTCTCGAAAAGGGCGGCGTGACCGGGGTCAAGCCCGAAGAGTTCAAGCGCTACGGCTCGGCGCGCAAGCTCTACAATTTCAACATCGACAATGCCGACGCTTACTGAGGCAAGGGGAAATCATGTCCTATCACAATCCCTATACCCCGCCCCGCAAATCCGCGACCTTCGACGACTATACACTCGCCGAAATCCGTCGCGCCGCAGCGACCGGCATTTATGACATCCGCGGCGCCGGCACCAAGCGCAAGGTTCCGCATTTCGACGACCTCCTGTTTCTCGGCGCCTCGATCTCGCGCTATCCGCTCGAAGGCTATCGCGAGAAATGCGACACGTCCGTGGTGCTCGGCACCCGCTTTGCCAAGAAGCCGATCCACCTCAAGACGCCGATCACCATCGCCGGCATGAGCTTCGGCGCGCTGTCCGGCAACGCCAAGGAAGCGCTCGGCCGCGGCGCGACGCTCGCCGGCACCTCGACGACGACGGGCGACGGCGGCATGACCGATGAGGAACGCGGCCATTCCGAGAAGCTCGTCTATCAATATCTGCCGTCGCGCTACGGCATGAATCCGAAAGATCTGCGCCGCGCCGACGCCATCGAAGTCGTGGTCGGCCAGGGCGCCAAGCCCGGCGGCGGCGGCATGCTGCTCGGACAGAAGATCTCCGACCGCGTCGCCAATATGCGCAACCTGCCTAAAGGCATCGACCAGCGCTCGGCCTGCCGCCATCCGGACTGGACCGGCCCCGACGATCTCGAAATCAAGATCCTCGAACTACGCGAAATCACCGATTGGGAAAAGCCGATCTATGTGAAGGTCGGCGGTGCCCGTCCTTATTACGACACGGCGCTTGCGGTGAAGGCCGGGGCCGACGTCGTGGTGCTCGACGGCATGCAGGGCGGCACCGCCGCCACCCAAGACGTGTTCATCGAGAATGTCGGCATGCCGACGCTCGCCTGCATCCGTCCGGCCGTCCAGGCGCTACAGGATCTCGGCATGCATCGCAAGGTGCAGCTGGTGATTTCGGGCGGCATCCGCTCGGGCGCAGATGTCGCGAAAGCCCTGGCGCTGGGCGCCGACGCCGTCGCCATCGGCACGGCGGCGCTGGTCGCCATCGGCGACAACGACCCGAAATGGGAAGAAGAATATCAGAAGCTCGGCACCACCGCCGGCGCCTATGACGACTGGCATGAAGGCAAGGACCCGGCCGGCATCACCACGCAGGATCCGGAGCTCGCCGCCCGTCTCGACCCTGTCGCCGCCGGCCGCCGTCTCGCCAACTATCTCAAGGTGATGACGCTCGAGGCTCAGACCATCGCCCGGGCCTGCGGCAAGAACAAGCTGCACAATCTCGAGCCGGAAGATCTCTGCGCGCTGACGATGGAAGCCGCCGCCATGGCTCAGGTGCCGCTTGCCGGCACCAGCTGGTACCCGGGCAAGGGAGGCTTCTGACATGGCGAGCTACACCGCCACGATCCTCTGGGAGCGCGCGGAGAGCGAGGTGTTTTCGGACAGCCGCTTCAGCCGCGGGCATTCCTGGGCGTTCGACGGCGGTGTGGTTCTCAGGGCATCGTCATCGCCGCATGTCGTGCCCCGTTTTTCCGACCCGGCAGGGGTCGATCCGGAGGAGGCCTTCGTCGCCAGCCTCTCGTCCTGCCATATGATGACCTTCCTCTACCTCGCGGCAAAGCGGGGACTGGTGGTCAATCGTTATGAGGATCACGCCGAAGGCGTCATGGAAAAGAACGCCTCGGGACGTTTCTGGGTCAGCCGGGTGACGCTCCGGCCCCGCATCGCTTGGGAGGGCAATGCGCCGGAAAAGTCTGTGATCGACGACCTTCATCATCTCGCACATGAGGAGTGCTTCATCGCCAATTCGGTTCGCACCGAGATCCGCTGCGAGCCCGTCGACTGAGAGCGAGACCGGAGAGAACGCCGCAGGCGCGTCCGGACCTCGCGACATCCACATGTTTCAGGGGCCGTAGAGCCCCGCATCAAGGGGAACTGAAATGACACTGGATCTTGAAAGCTGGGCCAAGGAGCGCGGCGTCAAATATTTCATGGTCAGCTATACCGACCTGTTCGGCGCCCAGCGCGCCAAGCTGGTCCCCACCGCCGCGATCAGGGGCATGCAGGAGGAAGGCGCAGGCTTTGCCGGCTTCGCCACCTGGCTCGACATGACGCCCGCCCATCCCGACCTCTTCGCCAAGCCGGATCCGTCCTCGGTCATCCAGCTGCCCTGGAAGAAGGACGTCGCCTGGGTGGCCGCCGATTGCATCATGGAGGACGAACTGGTCGAACAGGCGCCGCGCGTGGTGCTGAAGAAGCGCATCGCCGAAGCCGCCGAGAAAGGCCTGCGCGTCAAGACCGGCGTCGAGGCCGAATTCTTCCTGATCACGCCCGACGGTTCGACCATTTCGGACCCTGCCGACACCGCCGAAAAGCCCTGCTACGACCAGCAGGCGCTGCTCCGCCGCTACGACGTGATCGCAGAGATCTGCGATTACATGCTGGAACTCGGCTGGAAGCCCTATCAGAACGACCATGAAGACGCCAACGGCCAGTTCGAGATGAACTGGGAGTATGACGACGCGCTTGCTACCGCCGACAAGCATTCCTTCTTCAAGTTTATGGTCAAGTCGGTGGCCGAAAAGCACGGCCTTCGCGCCACCTTCATGCCCAAGCCGTTCAAGGGGCTGACCGGAAACGGCTGCCATTGCCACATTTCGGTCTGGGATCTCGACGGCAAGGTCAACGCCTTCGCCGACAAGGCCATGCCTTTCGGCCTGTCGCAAAAGGGCAAGACCTTCCTCGGCGGGATCATGAAGCACGCTTCGGCGCTCGCCGCGATCACCAATCCGACCGTCAATTCCTACAAGCGCATCAACGCGCCGCGCACCATATCGGGCGCGACCTGGGCGCCCAACACGGTGACCTGGACCGGCAACAACCGTACCCATATGGTGCGCGTGCCCGGCCCCGGCCGCTTCGAACTCCGCCTGCCCGACGGAGCCGTCAACCCCTATCTCCTGCAGGCGATCATCATCGCCGCCGGCCTGAGCGGGCTGGCGAGCGACGCCGATCCCGGCCCGCATCACGACATCGACATGTACAGGGACGGCCATAAGATCACCGACGCGCCGCGCCTGCCCCTCAACCTTCTGGATGCGCTGCGCGAATATGACCGCGACGAAGGCCTCAAAGCCGCCATGGGCGACGCCTTCTCCTCGGCCTATCTCAAGCTGAAGCATCAGGAATGGAACAGCTACTGCTCCCAGTTCACCGAATGGGAAAGGTCGACGACGCTCGATATTTGACGGGCGGCATCAAAGAGCTGTCGCAAACAGCAAATAGCGACACAGGAAATGCCCTATGCTGCCCCCCGAACCGACGCTCTCGCCAAAGATCCGGCGGCGGGCGTCCGGACCGGGGGCGGCCTTGTCACGGGCGCCAGGGAAAGTTAAGGCGGGCCTCGCCGGTCCGCCGGGTGGAATTTTATCAAACAGGCGTTCGAAAGGCCTCACATGAAGAACTATGTCCTGACCGTATCCTGTGTTTCGACCAGAGGCATCGTCGCGGCCATCACCGGCTTCCTGGCCGACAAGGGTTGCTACATCGTCGACTCCTCGCAGTTCGACGACCTCGACACCGGCATGTTCTTCATGCGGCTGACCTTCACCAGCCAGGAAGGCGTGGCGATAGAGGAGATCGCCGAAGGCTTCGAGCCGGTGAAGAAGAAGTTCGCCATGGTTTCCGAATTCCATGACGGCGACGCCAAGATGAAGGTGCTGTTGATGGTGTCGCGCTTCGGCCACTGCCTCAACGACCTGCTCTATCGCTGGAAGATCGGCGCGCTGCCGATCGACATCGTCGGCGTGGTCTCCAACCATTTCGATTACCAGAAGGTCGTCGTCAATCACGACATCCCCTTCCATCACGTCAACGTCACCAAGGCCAACAAGCCGCAGGCCGAAGCCCGCCTGATGGAGATCGTCGAACAGTCCGGCGCCGAACTCATCGTGCTCGCCCGCTACATGCAGGTGCTCTCCGACGACATCTGCAAGAAGATGTCTGGCCGGATCATCAACATCCATCACTCCTTCCTGCCGAGCTTCAAGGGCGCCAACCCCTATAAGCAGGCTTTCGAGCGCGGCGTGAAGCTGATCGGCGCGACCGCTCACTACGTGACCGCCGACCTCGACGAAGGTCCGATCATCGAGCAGGACGTCGCCCGCATCACCCATGCGCAGTCGGCCTCCGACTATGTCTCGATCGGCCGCGACGTGGAAAGCCAGGTTCTGGCGCGCGCCATCCATGCGCATATCCATCACCGCACCTTCCTGAACGGCAACAAGACGATCGTCTTCCCGGCGAGCCCGGGCTCCTACGCCTCCGAGCGCATGGGCTGATAGCGGCCTGACCATACTGTCCTAAAAGAGCCGTCGACGCCCGCCGTCGGCGGCTTTCCGTTTGTCGAACTGGCAAAAGCCGTCGAATGCGAAAAATACGGAGAGGCGATAGTGCGAGAAGTAGCAGTTTCTCCCGAATGAAAAATATGGTTTTGTCGATTCGATTGCCTATTAGAAATCTTTAAAGCAGAACGAATCCGCACGGAGCAAGACTTGCGATTCACAGAGATCATGCATTTTCTGGTGACGATATCCGAAGTTCCATCTTCGGAGCTGCTGTCGACGGAAATAGAACGGATTCTGAACGTATACGGGTTCAAGTATTACTGCGTCTTTCATCAGCCGAAGCCGATTGAAAACGCCGCAGAACTCATTGTAGCCGCAAATTGGCCGGCGGATTGGGTCAAACGTTACGTGGCGAAGAAGTACATCGTCATGGACCCGACGATCCGTTTCCTGCTGCGCGCCAATCGCAGTTTCTCCTGGCGCCAGGCAGTGGAGGCCTATCGGGACAATCCGCATTACCGCCGGATGAAGGCGATGATGGCGGACGGCAAGGCGCATGGCCTCACGTCGGGATACATCTTCCCGGTCTTTTCGCGCGCCGGCCTGATCGGCGCCACCACGATCGGCGGACCTGAAGATATCGAACTGTCGCCGGCCGAAGTCGCGCTGCTCGAGACCGCCTTCCGCAACGCCTATATCCGCTATCTCGAATTCATGGGCGAGGCGCCCGCCCTGGCCGTGCAGCCGACAGCGGAAATCACCATGACGCATCGCGAGATCCAGGCGCTCAACAATCTCGCCGAGGGCAGGACCTCGCCGGAGATCGGCGCCATTCTCAACGTCTCCTCCAACACGGTCGACTGGTATGTCGCAAGCCTGCAGGCCAAGCTCAAGGCGCGCAACCGCAACCATGCGGTCGCCCTGGCGTTCAGGCAGGGTTTGATCACCTGAATCGATTTAAATTGTTTCTGACGAATGAAACAATCAAATTGAATTTCTGTGTGCGACGCGCTAGCGTCTGTTCGCGCGCGCAATATTTTTCTGCCGTTCCGCACAAAAAAATCTTCGCCGGTGGGGGAAACCGGCGGCGCTGATTGAACAGGTCGACCGGCGCGGCGGAGATATCATGGGCGTGTTACACATCCGTGTCAGGAGGGACTTCGGCCTTGTCTATCAAGAAAATTCTCGTCGCCAACCGGTCCGAGATCGCGATCCGCATCTTCCGCGCCGCCAATGAACTGGGACTGAAAACAGTCGCCATATGGGCGGAAGAAGACAAGCTGGCGCTGCACCGCTTCAAGGCCGACGAATCCTATCAGGTCGGCCGGGGCCCGCATCTCGAGCGGGATCTCGGACCCATCGAGAGCTATCTGTCGATCGACGAAGTCATCCGCGTCGCCAAACTGTCTGGCGCGGACGCCATTCATCCCGGCTACGGCCTCCTGTCGGAAAGCCCGGAATTCGCCGAAGCCTGCGCCGAGGCCGGCATCACCTTTATCGGCCCCAAGCCCGAGACCATGCGCCAGCTGGGCAACAAGGTCGCGGCCCGCAATCTCGCCATTTCCATCGGCGTGCCGGTGGTGCCCGCGACCGAGCCGCTGCCGGATGATCCCGAAGAGATCAAGCGTCTCGCCGACGAGATCGGCTATCCCGTGATGCTCAAGGCCTCCTGGGGCGGCGGCGGCCGCGGCATGCGCGCCATCCGCGATCCCAAGGATCTTTTGAAGGAAGTGACCGAAGCCAAGCGCGAGGCCAAGGCCGCCTTCGGCAAGGACGAGGTGTATCTCGAAAAGCTGGTCGAACGCGCCCGCCATGTCGAAAGCCAGGTGCTCGGCGACACGCATGGCAATGTCGTGCATCTGTTCGAGCGCGACTGCTCCATCCAGCGCCGCAACCAGAAGGTCGTCGAGCGCGCCCCCGCGCCCTATCTCTCCGACGCCCAGCGCCAGGAGCTCGCCGGTTATTCGCTGCGCATCGCCGAAGCCACCAACTATATCGGCGCCGGCACCGTTGAATATCTGATGGACTCCGACACCGGCAAATTCTACTTCATCGAAGTCAATCCGCGCATCCAGGTCGAGCACACCGTCACCGAACAGGTGACCGGCATCGACATCGTCAAGGCGCAGATTCACATTCTCGACGGCTTTGCGATCGGAACGCCCGAATCCGGCGTCCCGGCCCAGGAAGACATCCACCTCAACGGCCACGCCCTGCAGTGCCGCATCACCACCGAGGATCCGGAGCAGAATTTCATTCCGGATTACGGCCGCATCACCGCCTATCGCGGCGCGACCGGTTTCGGCATTCGTCTCGACGGCGGCACCGCCTATTCCGGCGCCTTCATCACCCGCTATTACGATCCGCTGCTCGAAAAGGTGACCGCCTGGGCGCCGACGCCGACCGAGGCGATCCAACGCATGCATCGCGCGCTGCGCGAATTCCGCATCCGCGGCGTTGCGACCAACCTGACCTTCCTGGAAGCGATCATCAGCCATCCGGCCTTCCAGAACAACAGCTATACGACGCGCTTCATCGACACGACGCCGGAACTGTTCCAGCAGGTCAAACGCCAGGACCGCGCCACCAAGTTGCTCACCTATATCGCCGACGTGACCGTCAACGGTCATCCCGAGGTCAAGGGCCGCGCCAAGCCTCCGAAGGACGCGGCAGCGCCTGTGATCCCGTTCTGCGACCTGCCGCAGCAGCCCGGCACCAAACAGCTTCTCGACGATCTCGGCCCGAAGAAATTCGCCGACTGGATGGTCGCCCAGAAGCGCGTGCTGATGACCGACACGACGATGCGCGATGGCCATCAGTCGCTGCTGGCGACGCGCATGCGCACCTATGACATCGCGGCCATCGCCGGCACCTATTCCAAGGCGCTGCCGAACCTGTTCTCGCTGGAGTGCTGGGGCGGGGCGACCTTCGACGTCGCCATGCGCTTCCTGACCGAAGATCCCTGGGAACGCCTGTCGCTGATCCGCCAGAATGCGCCGAACTTCCTGTTGCAGATGCTGCTGCGCGGGGCGAACGGCGTCGGCTACAAGAACTATCCCGACAATGTCGTGAAGTATTTCGTCCGGCATGCGGCCAAGGGCGGCATCGACCTCTTCCGGGTGTTCGACTGCCTGAACTGGGTCGAGAACATGCGCGTCTCCATGGATGCGGTGATCGAGGAGAACAAGCTGTGCGAGGCGGTGATCTGCTACACCGGCGACATCCTCAACTCCGCCCGTCCGAAATATGATCTGAAATATTACGTCGATCTCGCCAAGCAGCTGGAAAAGGCGGGCGCGCATATCATCGCCGTCAAGGACATGGCCGGCCTCTTGAAGCCGGCTGCGGCCCGCGTGCTGTTCCGCGAACTCAAGCAGGCGACGTCTCTGCCGATCCACTTCCACACCCATGACACGTCGGGCATCTCGGCCGCGACCGTGCTGGCGGCCGTGGAAGCGGGCGTCGATGCGGTGGACGCCGCCATGGACGCTTTCTCCGGCAACACCTCGCAGCCCTGCCTGGGCTCGATCGTCGAGGCGCTGTCGGGCACCGAGCGCGATCCCGGCCTCGACCCCGCCTGGATCCGCCGCATCTCCTTCTACTGGGAAGCGGTGCGGACCCAATACGCCGCCTTCGAAAGCGACCTCAAGGGACCGGCGTCCGAAGTCTATCTGCATGAAATGCCGGGCGGCCAGTTCACCAATCTCAAGGAGCAGGCCCGCTCGCTCGGTCTCGAGACCAAGTGGCACAAGGTCGCCCAGGCCTATGCCGACGCCAACCAGATGTTCGGCGATATCGTCAAGGTGACGCCGTCCTCCAAGGTGGTCGGCGACATGGCGCTGATGATGGTGAGCCAAGATCTCGCCGTCGAAGACGTGGTCGATCCGGCCAAGGAGATCTCCTTCCCGGAATCGGTCGTTTCCATGCTGAAGGGCGATCTCGGCCAGCCCCCGGGCGGCTGGCCGGAAGCCTTGCAGAAGAAGGCGCTGAAAGGCGAGAAGCCCTACACCGCCCGTCCCGGCTCGCTGCTGGCGGACGCCGATCTCGACAAGGAGCGCGCCGAGATCGAAGCCAAGCTCGAACGCAAGATCAGCGACTTTGAATTCGCCTCCTACCTGATGTATCCGAAGGTGTTCACCGATTTCGCCCTCGCGCAGGATCAGTATGGTCCGGTGTCGGTGCTGCCGACGCCCAATTACTTCTACGGCCTGCCGCCGGGCGAGGAACTGTTCGCCGACATCGAACAGGGCAAGACGCTGGTGATCCTCAACCAGGCGATCGGCGAAACCAATCAGAAGGGCATGGTGACCGTGTTCTTCGAATTGAACGGCCAGCCGCGCCGCATCAAGGTGCCGAACCGCGCCCAGGGCGCGGCCAATGGCGCGATCCGCCGCAAGGCCGAGGCCGGCAACGCCGCCCAACTCGGCGCGCCGATGCCGGGCGTCGTCTCGACGGTGGCGGTGGCGCAGGGCCAACAGGTCAAGGCCGGCGACGTGCTGCTCTCCATCGAAGCAATGAAGATGGAAACCGCGCTGCATGCCGAGAAAGATGGCGTGATCGCCGAAGTGCTGGTCCGCGCCGGCGACCAGATCGACGCCAAGGATCTGCTGATCGTTTTCAGTTGATGAACGACACAATCAGGACAGGGCGTTCGCGCCCTGTCTTTTCCGGTTGATATCGGCGCGCATAAACGCTTTCTTTACGTCGAATCTGAAGAAGATTCGGATAATTCCGTAAAATTTGAGTCGATTTAAACCGGGTTAAGGCTTTTCCCCTAGCTTTCTCGGCGTCAGACAACGACCGCAAGGGCCGAGCCGTGGAACACGAGCCGCTTCAAGACCTCGCAACCCGACGCCGACAGAGGGCCGAAAACCTCCTGATCGCCGGCGTCACCCTCCTGTTGTTCGTGATCGCAATGACATGGGGATGGCATCACGACCTCGCAACGTTGTTCTCCTCTTCACATCCGGCGCAGTCCGCCCCGGTCTCTGCGCCGCTGACCAAATCCTTCGGGCCAAAGATCGAGGCCGCGGACGGACATGAGACTTTCGACGCGATCCTGATGTTCGGCCTGATTGCGAGCCTGGGCCTGACCGCCTTCGCCGTCGTTCAATACCAGCGTCTGCGGGCCGCGCTGCGTCGCCAGCAGGAGGCGGAGCTGCATTCGCGCCGGCTCGCCATGCACGACCAGCTGACCGGCCTCGCCAATCGCCGCAATTTCGAAAGCTTCGCCGAACGCGCCATGTTCGAACGCCCCGCCACGGAAAAGCGGGCGGTCTTCCTCATCGACCTCGATCACTTCAAGCCGGTCAACGACGCCCACGGCCATGCGGCGGGCGACAAGGTGCTGATCGATTTCGCGAGCCGGATCGAAGGCCATTTTCCGGGCGGGCTCGTCGCCCGTTTCGGCGGCGACGAATTCGCCGCCATCACCCCGCCGCTCGCCGACGATCAGGATGCGCTGAATTACGCCCGCTATGTGATCGCCGCCGTTCAGGCGTCCTTCGATTACAAGGGCCTGTCCCTGCGCGTCGGCGCATCGGTCGGCGTCGCCATGATCGGCGATGCGGTCGACACCGTGGGCGAAGCCCTGCGCCGGGCCGACATCGCTCTCTACGAGGCCAAACGGCGCGGACGCCGCCAGATCGCCGTCTATGAAAGCGCACTGGAAAGCGCCGTGCAGGCTCGCAGCTGGATGGAGGCCGAATTGCGGCTGGCGCTGCAGAACGGCGACATTGTCCCCTATTTCCAGCCGATCGTCGATCTCTCGACCCGCGACGTGATCGGCTATGAGGCGCTGGCGCGCTGGCGGCACCAGACCCGCGGCATGATCAATCCCGCCGATTTCATTCCCGTCGCCGAACAGACCGGGCAGGTGCAGCAGGTCTGCGAGACGATCCTTGCCCAGTCGGTGACGCTCGCCCGCTTCTGGCCGGCGCATGTCATGCTGTCGGTCAATCTCTCGCCGGTGCAATTGCGCGACAAGGATCTGGCCCAGAAGCTGCTCGCCATTCTCGCCGCCCATGATTTCCCGGCCGCCCGGCTCGAGGTGGAGATCACCGAAAATGCGCTGATCACCGACTTGATGACCGCAAAGACCAATATCGAGGCGCTGCGCGCCGCGGGCGTGTCCGTCGCGCTTGACGATTTCGGCACGGGCGCTTCGACGCTCAATCATCTTCGCGTCTGCCAATTCGACAAGATCAAGATCGACCAGACCTTCGTGCAATCCATGGCCGACAGCAATGACAGCATCGCCATCATCAGCGCGATTATCGGCCTGTCGCGGAATTTCAATCTGCGCTGCACAGCGGAAGGCATTGAAAAGGCAAGCGATCTGGAGCTTCTGAGCGGCTGGGGCTGTGCCGAGGGACAGGGCTACCTGTTCGGCCGCCCTGCCGAGCGCACAGCGTTCGAGACGATGGTCCGACCCGAAGACAGCGCCGCCGCGAGCGTCTGAAGCTTCACAAGAAGCAAAATCACGCCATTGACGCGCCGCGCCTGATTGTGCATGTTCATGCCGAATTCGACAGGCGTGACCATGACTGATTATCTACCCCATGAGAGGCAAGCCGCAATCCTGCGCAAACTGACGGAAGACGGCCGGGTTCTTGCCGCCGATCTCGCTGCGCTCTTCGAGACGTCGGAAGATACGATCCGGCGCGACCTCAGGGAAATGGCCGCGCAGGGCGTCTGCCGCCGCGTCTATGGCGGGGCTTTGCCGATGGACGCGCCGCAGCCTCTCAGCCGTCGCATCGATGTCGCCGTCGATCGCAAGCAGGCGCTGGCGCGCCGCGCGGCGCAGCTGATCGAGCCGGGATCCAGCCTGTTCATCGACGCCGGAAGCTCCAATCTCGCCATCGCCCGCGATCTCCCCTTGGACGCCGGGCTGACGGTGATCACCAATGCGCCGGTGATCGCCGCGGCCCTGATGGACCGCCGCGACATAGACGTGGCGCTGATCGGCGGAAGCATGGATCATAAATCCGGGGCGATCCTCGGCGCCAAGGCCATTACCGAAGCCGGCTCCTATCGCACCGACATCTGTATTCTCGGAAGCTGCGGCCTCGACATCGAGACCGGCGTCACCGCCTCCTTCCTCGAGGAGGCCGAGTTCAAGCGCGCCATGGCCAGAGCCAGCCGCAGCGTCATTGCCGCCGTAACCAATGAAAAGCTGGGCTGCCCGGCTCCCTTTCCCGTGCTCGGCCTGTCGGACCGTTTCACCGTCGTGGTGGAACATGACGCCGATGACACGGTTTGCGCGGGTCTTGCCGGTTCGGGCGCCCGTTTCGTGAAGGCGTCGTCACCGTGAGACGCGCGCCTCTGACAGAACCTTCAAACGACGTTTGCTTCGCGGCCCGGCCGCGCCAGGAGGAGTATTCATGACCACGCCCGTCCGTTCCGCCGCCCCGCCCTTGACCGGCTCCTATCCCAAGGAGCGCATCGCCGTCTCGCTGCTGTTCCTGGCGAACGGCCTCTACATCGGCGCCTGGTCTCCGAAACTGCCGGTGATCGCCGAAACGCTGTCGCTGTCGCCGCAATGGATGGGTTATCTCCTGTTGTTCTTCGGCGTCGGCTCGGTCACCATCATGCCGCTGGCCGGCGCGCAGATCGCCCGGTACGGCTCCAGCAAGGTGGCGATGGCCTTTTCCATCCTGTTCCTGCCGCTGATGATGCTGTTGACCTTCGCGCCGAACTTCGCATCAGCCGCCGTGGTCGTGTTCATGCTCGGCGGCTTTGCGGGCGCGATGGACGTGGCGATGAACGCCAATGCGGTGGAGGTGGAAAAGCGCATGCGCCGGGCGATCATGTCGTCCTGCCACGCTTATTGGAGCCTCGGCGGCCTGATCGGTTCGGCGACCGGCGGCGCGCTGATCGACCAGTTCGGCCCGGTCTGGCACGCCGTGATCATCACCGTCTTCAACGCCGGCGTCGTCGCCCTCGCTTTCGCCTGGCTGATGCCCGACGGGCCGCACGCGGAAGAACATCATGAGGCCGGCCCACGGCCGAGCATTTTCTCCAGCCCCCTGCCCTGGCTACTCGGCTTCATGGCGCTGTTCTCCATGCTGCAGGAAGGCATCGTGATCGACTGGAGCGCGCTCTATCTCAGCCGCGAACTCGGCGCGACGCTGACCGTGGCCTCGCTGGCCGCAGGTTCCTTCCACGCCACGATGATGATCGTGCGATTTGGCGGAGACGCCGTGCGCGATCGCCTGGGCGCAGTCAAGACGATGCGGATCTCCGGCGCCATCGCCTTTGCCGGCATGTGGATCGGCGCTTTTGCGCCGCATCCCTATGTCGCCGTCTTCGGCTTCGCATTGGCGGGTCTCGGCGTCGCCAATCTCGTGCCGATCGCCTTTTCGGCCGCCGGCAATCTGCCCGGCATGGCCAAGGGCGTCGGCCTCTCCGTTGTCACCGCCATGGGCTATTCCGGCACCCTGTTTGCCCCCACCCTGTTCGGCTTCGTGGTGGAGCATACCGGCTATCAGGCGATCTATATCGGTGCGCCGCTGCTGCTCGCCATCGTGTTGGCGTTGTCAGGCCTTGCCCGCCACGCCGATGGCGTCAAGGGCGGAGGTCATTGACATTGCGCCATAATCAGGCCGGCCGGGCTTGTCTCCCGGCCGCAAACATGATTGACCTTTCATCAGACACATATGGGGGTTGACATGCTGAGAGAAGCGCTTGTCGTCATCGACGTCCAGAACGATTTCTGCCCCGGCGGCGCGCTCGCGGTTGCCGATGGCGACGCGATCCTGCCGGCCGTCAACGCGCTGATTTCACGTTTCGACCATGTGGCGCTGACCCAGGACTGGCATCCGGCGGGACATTCAAGCTTCGCATCCAGCCATGCCGGCAAGGCCCCGTTCGACAGCGTGACCATGCCCTATGGCGAACAGACGCTCTGGCCGGATCATTGCATCCAGGGCACGCCCGGCGCGGAGTTCCATCCGGGACTGGTCTGGACCAAGGCCGAGCTGGTGATCCGCAAGGGCTATCGGACAGCGATCGATTCCTATTCGGCGTTCTTCGAGAACGACCATACCACGCCGACGGGCCTCGCCGGCTATCTGCGCGAACGCGGCATCGAGGCCGTGACGCTCTGCGGGTTGGCCACCGATTTCTGCGTCGCCTTCTCGGCGCTCGACGCCGTGGCCGCCGGCTTCAAGACCACGGTGGCGCTCGACGCCTGTCGCGGCATCGATCTCGGCGGATCGATGAGCGCGCAACTTGAAAAAATGCGGCAGGCGGGCGTGACGCTCGTCTGACAGGCACGGAGGAGACGCCGCATGGCGGCCAAGACAGATATCGCCCGGCGCGTGTACAATCACGCCTGGAAGCTCGACCCGATCGTGCGCAGTCTGCTCGACACGGATTTCTACAAGCTCCTGATGCTGCAGATGATCTGGAAGCTGCATCCGGATGTGCGCGCCACTTTCTCGCTGATCAACCGGACGACGCGCGTGCGCCTCGCCGACGATATCGACGAGCAGGAACTCCGCGACCAGCTCGACCATGTCCGTGAGCTGCGCTTCACCAAGAAGGAGCTGATCTGGCTCGCCGGCAACACCTTCTACGGCAAGAAGCAGATCTTTGAACCTGACTTCATCGCCTTTCTCGCCAGTTTCCGCATGCCGGACTATGAGCTGTCCGTGAAGGATGGCCAGTATGAGCTGTGCTTCGAAGGCCGCTGGCTGGAAACCACGATGTGGGAGATCCCGGCGCTGGCGATCATCAACGAGCTCCGCTCGCGGGCGGCGATGAAGGGCCTGGGCCAGTTCACGCTCGATGTGCTCTATGCTCGCGCCAAAGCGAAGATGTGGTCGAAGGTCGAGCGCTTGCGGCAATATCCCGGCCTTCGCATCTCCGATTTCGGCACACGGCGCAGGCATTCCTTCCTCTGGCATCGCTGGTGCGTCGAAGCGCTGAAGGAAGGCATCGGCCCGGCTTTCACCGGCACATCCAATGTTCTGCTCGCCATGGACACCGATCTCGAAGCCGTCGGCACCAATGCGCATGAATTGCCGATGGTGAAGGCGGCGCTCGCCGAAACCGACGAGGCGCTGGGCCAGGCGCCCTACAAGGTGCTGGAGGACTGGACCCAGCTTTACGGCGGCAATCTGCTCATCGTGCTGCCCGACGCTTTCGGCACGGCGGCTTTCCTGCGCAACGCGCCGGACTGGGTGGCCGACTGGACCGGCTTCCGTCCCGACAGCGCTCCGCCGATCGAAGGCGGCCAGAGGATCATCGACTGGTGGAAGGCGCATGGACGTGATCCGCGCGAGAAGCTGCTGATCTTCTCCGACGGGCTCGATGTCGACACGATCATCGAGACCTACAAGCATTTCGAAGGCCAGGTGCGCATGAGCTTCGGCTGGGGCACCAATCTCACCAACGACTTCCAGGGTTGCGCGCCCACCGAACTTCTGGGGCTCGACGCCATTTCGATCGTCTGCAAGGTCGTCGAGGCCAATGGCCGACCGGCGGTGAAACTGTCGGACAATCCGCGCAAGGCGACCGGCGATCCTTCGGAGGTGGAACGCTACAAGCGCTTCTTCGGCACCGAAGACTTCCATGAATTGCAGCTCAGAGTGTGACGGGTCAGACGAGGCCGGCGCTAAAGTGGAGAAACGTTGACATATTTTGTCGCAGGACCCGCTGTTTTTCTTGACATTTGCCATCCGCTTTTAGATAACGGGGCATATTGGAAGACGAGCGGGTTTCTCGCCATGATGGTCTGCAGCTGCAACATTATCACCGACAAAGAGATCAGGGACGTGATCGTCTCGATGCTCGATGAGGACTGTTGGCAGCTGATCGTGCCGGGCAAGGTCTATCATGCGATGAACAAGCGTGGCAAATGCTGCGGCTGTTTCCCCAACGTCGTCGACATCATCGTCAGCACCACTGAAGACTACCACGCCCGTCATCGCGGCGAGACGGCGGAAGTGGTGGATTTCCTCGACCGCCTCAAGCGTTTCCACGCCGAGCAGAAGGCCGAGATCATCGAGCGCCGCCAGCGCATGTCGCGCGTCGCCTGAATATTGTCTGTCGGCAAACCTCCCAATTTTGGAATCATTCCAAACTAGGGGCTCGACTTTGCGTGTGTTTCCTGCTCTTATCCCGTCATACTTACGTTGGATAACAGGAGACGACATATGAAGGGCGACGCCAGAGTCATCGAACGCCTCAACGAGGCACTGTTCCTCGAACTGGGAGCGGTCAACCAGTACTGGCTGCATTACCGCCTGCTCGAGGACTGGGGCTATCTCAAGCTCGCCAAGAAGGAACGCGCCGAATCGATCGAGGAAATGCAGCATGCCGACAAGATCGTCGCTCGCATCATTTTCCTCGAAGGCCATCCGAACCTGCAGACGCTCGCGCCGCTGCGCATCGGCCAGACGGTGAAGGAAGTGCTCGAAGCCGATCTCGCCGGTGAATACGACGCCCGCACGTCCTACAAAAAGTCCCGCGACATCTGTCACGAGGCCGGCGACTATGTGTCGATGAAGCTGTTCGAACAGCTTCTGATCGATGAAGAAGGCCATATCGATTTCCTGGAAACCCAGCTCGAACTGCTGTCCAAGCTCGGCGAAGAAAAGTATGGCCAGCTGAACGCCGCCTCCGCCGACGAAGCGGAATAATCGGCCGTCAGAATTGCAAAAGCCGCCGGAACCGGGTTCCGGCGGCTTTTCTATTGGCTTTGGAGATCAGGCCGTGACGCCGGAGAGATGCGCGAATTCGGCAACCACCTGATCATAGACCGCGCGCTTGAACGGCACGATCAGGCCCGGCAGATCCTCCATCCGCTTCCATTCCCATTGGTCGAATTCAGGTTCGTGGCCGCCCGGCGGCGGGTTGATGGCGATTTCGGAATCCTCGCCTTCGAAACGGAAGGCGAACCAGGCCTGGGTCTGGCCACGATATTTGCCCTTGAGACCGATGCCGATCAGTTCCGGCGGCAGGTCGTAATGGATCCAGTCCTTGGCGCGGGCGATCAGCGTCGCCGACTTGATGCCGGTTTCCTCATAGAGTTCGCGATAGGCGGCCGCTTCCGGATCCTCGCCCTTGTCGATGCCGCCCTGCGGCATCTGCCAGAGCTGCGGCGAGCCGTCATATTCGGAATTGCCGAGCGGGATGCGCCGGCCGGCCCAGACCAGGCCCTCTCGATTGAGCACCATGATGCCCACACAGGGGCGGTAGGGCAGGTCTTCGGCCTTGATCGTCTTGCTCATCGTCTTGTCCTTGCGCGACCTTCGCGCTTTCGTCAGTTGGGAACGGTTGCGAGGGCGGAGACGCCCACGATCTCGATGCCGCGACGCGCCGCCTCGCGCGACCATTCGGCAATAGCGGCGACGCTGTCGTCGAAGGCGGAGGCGACGCCGATCGCCGAACCCTTGCGCAGCGCGATGCGCTCGAGATCGTCGAGCTTGGCGAGAATGGCGCCGTGATTGACCTCCTGGTCGAGCACGAGATCGGCGAAGGCGTGCGGCATGCCATAGGCCTTGGCGTAGACAGGCGACAGCGACTGCGACGCCGTGCCGTCGTCGAGGAACATCAAGCCGCGCCGGGCGATGTCGCGCAGCACAGGCGCCGACGCGTCCGCATCGGACAGGAAACGGCCGCCGAGAAAATTCATCACGCCGGTGTAATTGGTCATCTTGCCCATGCTTTGATGCAGGAGATCGAGATTGCGCGCCTCGCTCTGGTCATGGGTCAGCGTCAACGGACCGGGATCGTTGTCGGGATAATCGAACGGCTCCATCGGCGCCTGAAGCAGGATTTCATGGCCGGTGCGCCGGGCTTCCGGCGCCCAGCGCGACAGGGAATTGCCATTGGCGGCGAAAGCCAGCGTGATCTCTTCCGGCAGAACCTGCAACGCCTTCTGCGTGCTGGTCTGGCTGAGGCCGAGGCCGGCGACGACGATGGCGATTCGCGTGCCCCGCGCGCCCGACCAGGGACGGGCGTAACGATCGAAGGGCCGCGTGCCGTCCGCGGCGATCACCGGCAGTTTGCCATCGGGCGTGTCTTCGATCAGCGCTTCATCGGGAAAGGCTGCGAGATCGGGCGATTGCGGGCCGGTCGCCGTCGCGTCGATCAGCTTGGGGCCGTCCTCGGATTGATCGCGCGGGCTGTACTTGGTCACCACCGAGCCATCCGGCATCACCTGCCGGACGACATTGGCTCCATCCGAAGGGCGGCTCGGCTTGATGCCGTTCGGATCCTCAGGGGCGGCGACAACCGTCTCCTCGGCAGGCGCGGCAGTCGCCTCGGCCGGCGGCGCCGGCTTCTGCAGCGGATCGGGGGACAGATAGGGGTAGGCGGCGAGGCCGGCGAAGATCAGGACGACGAGCGACGACGCAAAAATGCGCCCCCAGGGGAGCCCGGGGCGCGCATCATGTTTCGGCTTTCGCCCTTTGCCCAGCGGCGATTGGAGTCCCGACGTCACGTCCGAGCCTGCCCCCGTTCAACAGAGAGGCGGCGGGATCATGTCCCGCCGCGTCCGTCTTACTTCTTCTGCTGTTCGGCCGCCACAGCCTTGGCCTGATCCGGCGGGAAGGCCGGATCGGTCTTCTTGCCGCGCAACAGGTCGAGCGCATAGTTGAGCTGCACGTCGTTCTTCGGATCCGGCGGCACATAGGCCGCCGAGCCGGAACCTTCCTCGGTCTCATCCTGACCCTTGATATGGCCCTTGAGCGCCGATTCGGCCGCCGTCTCGATCTTGCCCTGCAGTTCCGCCGGGATCGGCTCCTCGACCTTGATGTCGGGGGTGATGCCGATGCCCTGGATCGACTTGCCCGACGGCGTGTAATAGAGCGCCGTGGTCAGGCGCAGCGCGCCGTTGTCGCCGAGCGGAATGATGGTCTGCACCGATCCCTTGCCGAAGGAGCGCGTGCCGAGAACGGTGGCGCGCTTGAGATCCTGAAGCGCGCCCGAGACGATTTCGGACGCCGAGGCGGAGCCGCCATTG
The DNA here is from genome assembly GCF_005222915.1 of Rhizobium sp. FKL33. GTDB lineage: Bacteria > Pseudomonadota > Alphaproteobacteria > Rhizobiales > Rhizobiaceae > Rhizobium_E. Next base: position 321,711 of record NZ_STFX01000031.1, on the reverse strand, counting down.
ACCAGCACGATCACCGGCTTGCCGTTGACCAGATCGCCTTCGGTGGCGCTGAAGCGACGGGTCTCGCTTTCGATGCGGCCGCGGGTCGAAACGATCTCGCCCTTGTTGAGGAAGGCGTCGGACACGTTGATCGCCTGGTCGAGCAAACCGCCCGGGTTGAGGCGCAGGTCGAGCACATAGCCCTTGAGCTTGTCGTCCGGCACCTGGGCCTGGATCTTCTCGATGCCCTTCTTCAGGTCGTCATAGGTCTTCTCGGTGAAGGAGATGACGCGGAGATAACCGACATCGCCTTCGACGCGGGTCTTGACCGCCTGCACCGCGATGATGTCGCGCTTGATGGTGAGTTCGATCGGCTTGTCGGCGCCCTTGCGCAGGATGGTCAGCTTGATCGGCGCGCCGACCTCGCCGCGCATTTTGTCGACCGCGTCCTCGAGCTTCATGCCGCGCACATCCGTGCCGTCGATCTTGGAGATCAGGTCGCCCGCCAGGACGCCGGCCTTGGAGGCGGGCGTATCGTCGATCGGCGCAATGACCTTCACGAGTTCGTTGTCCATGGTGACTTCGATGCCGAGACCGCCGAATTCGCCGCGCGTCTGCGTGCGCATGTCGTCGGCGTCCTTGGCGTTCATATAGCTCGAATGCGGGTCGAGCGAGGTGAGCATGCCGCTGATGGCGGCTTCGATCAGCTTCTGCTCGTTGGGCGGCGTCACATATTGCGCGCGCACGCGTTCGAAGACTTCGCCGAACACGCTGAGTTCCCGATAGGTCGAGGAGCCGGCGGCCTGCGCCGGCAGGCCGGCGGAATAGACGGCCAGCGTGGCGGTGGAGCCCAGCAATGCGCCCAGCAGCACCAGTGAAGTCTTACGTATCATTTCGCGCCTTTCCAAGCTCTTTGACGGACCACCAGGGCCGCGAATCGACCGGTTTTCCGTCCTTTCGAAATTCTATGTACAGCGTCGGTCGATCCGTTTCCAGATTGAGACCGGTCGCGCTTGCTATTCTCTTTGCGCCCATCTGGCCGACCGGCTCGCCGGAGACGACGAACTGGCCCTGACGGACGGACACCTTATCCATGCCGGAAAGCAGTATATGGTAATTCTCTCCCGCATTCATAATCACCATTTCGCCATAACTGCGAAATGGCCCGGCGAACATCACCCAGCCATCGGCCGGCGCCGTCACCACCAGTCCCGGCCCGGCCGCGACCGTGAGGCCCTGGGCGGGATGGCCTGTGCCGTCGTCGTCGCCGACGCGGCGGATGATCTCTCCTGCAACCGGAAGCTCCAGTTTCGCCTTGAGGACGGAGAAGGGATATGCGGGGGCAATGCGGTTTTTGTCGGGCAATACGGCGCCCGCTTCCTCCTGCAACCGCGTCCGTTCCGCAGGCGTCAGCGCCGCCATGTTGCGATCGCTGGCGCGCGCGGCATCCGCCGCCTGCCGGGCCGACGAGATGGAGCGTTCAAGCGAGGCGATCAGGTTTTCCAGGCTGGTGGCCCGCGCGGCGAGCTGTTCGACCCGCTGGTTCTCGCGCTCCAGATCGCCCTTGTTCTTGGCCGAAAGCTTGGCGTTTTCCTCGAGCAGCGCATTCATCCGCTGTTCTTCCTCGATCGCCGAGGCCATGGTCGTCACATAGGTCTGCCGCTGCGCGGTCAGCGCGACGGAGAGATCGGTGAGACTCTTGAGATCGGCGGCGAGCCGATCGGTTTCATGCCGGACGCCGGGCACCACGGCCCCCAGCAGGATGGCGCTGCGCACGGAAGACAGCGCGTCGTCTGGCGAGACCAGAAGCGCCGGCGGCGGATTGCGGCCCATGCGCTGGAGCGCGGCCAGCACTTCGGCGAGCAGCCCGCGCCTGTCGTGCAGCGACGCCTTGACTTTGGCCAGCTTGGCTTCGAGATCGCGAAGCTTGGCCTCGTCTTCGAGCGTCTGCTTTTCGAGCGACTTGCGTTTCTCGGCCGACGCCACCAGCGCCTGGCGCAAACCCGCGCTGGTGCGCTCGATGCCGATCAGGCCGGCCTGAAGCGTTTTGGTGCGGTCGCGCGATTCGGCGAGGCTCTTGGCGAGTTCGCGCAATTCGCTCTCGGTGGCGTTGCGGCGGATGCGCAACAGACCCTCTTCATTGACGGCGGGGCCGGATTTGACGCTGTTTTCCTGGGGGACGGCCGGATCGGCAAACGCGAAAAGGCCCGCAGCCATGGCCGCGCGCAGGAACGCTCCTTGTTTCGATTGTCCGCCGATCCTCAACAAGCCACCGCCATTGCTCAATGGCCGGGACTCTAAGCTGATTTGCCGAAAGCGCAAATCGATTTGATCGTCGGGGACGTTCGGGCGTCAGACGCGATGATAGGGGTGGCCGGAGAGAATGGTGACGGCCCGGTAGAGCTGTTCGGCGAGCATCACCCGCACCATCTGATGCGGCCAGGTCATCTTGCCGAAGCACAGCATGTGGTCGGCGCGGCCGGCGAGCGCCGGATCGTGGCCGTCGGGACCGCCGATGGCGATGATGGTCTCGCGCCGTCCCTGGTCGCGCAGACCGCCGAGCAGATCGGCGAAAGCGACGCTGTCGAGCGCCTTGCCGCGTTCGTCGAGCAGAATCAGTTGCGCGCCATCGGCCAGGAGCTTGTCCAGGCTTGCGCCTTCCTCGCGCTTGCGCGTCTCCGCATTGCCGGCTCGGCTTTCATTGATTTCGGTGATTTTTCCCAATTCGAGGCCAGTCGAAGGGCCCGCCTTGGCGAAACGATCGAAGTAACGATCGGCCAACTCTCTTTCGGGTCCGGACTTCAACCTGCCGACCGCAAACACGGATATGCGCATGTCTTTCCAGACCAGATCTTTCACGCCGGAGAAGATCATTCTCCGCGGGTATTGGCCTGCTTTCTCTGCGAAAGCGGCTTAGTGCAGGGTTTCCTCGTCGAGATCCGGCGCGGCCCACATCTTTTCGATGTTGTAGAACTCGCGGATTTCGGGTCGGAACACATGCACGATGATGTCTCCGGCGTCGATCAGCACCCAGTCGCCGGTTTCCAGCCCTTCGACGCGGGTCGGACCGAAGCCGGCCGCCTTGATGTCGTCGATGAGATGATCGGCAATGGCTGTCACGTGACGGTTCGAGCGTCCGGACACGATCACCATGTGATCGCCCAGCGCGGATTTGCCCGTGATGTCGATGTGGGAGATGTTTTCAGCCTTCGAGTCCTCAAGGCTTTCGAGGACCGTTTCAAGAGCCTTGGCTGCGGCGTCGCTACCGCGTTCCATGCTCCGGGAGGGGGCGAAACGCGCCGCTCCTTTTGCGTGCACTGTCGTCAGAGGACTTCCTTTCTTTCTTAAACAGGACATGCACCGGTGCGAGCGCACCGATATTCAAAGATAGGCGCCAAAGGTTAAAAGTTTCAAGACAAGCCGGTTAACTATTTTCACTCGCGCTCACCTTACGGCAGCGCGCCGTCGAGCAGCTTGGGATTGGTGCGACCGGTCGTGCCCGCCGCCTGGCCAATGAAGAAATTCTTGAGCGACGGCAGGCGATCGACAAGACCGAGGCCGAAATCGCGGGCGATGCGGATCGGAGCGATATCGTTGGAGAACAGCCGGTTGAGCACATCGGTGGTCACGCCCATGCGGAACGTGTCGAAGCGACGCCAGGTCTCGTATCGTTCGAGAACGGCGAGCGAGCCGATGTCGAGGCCCAGCCGGTCGGCGTCGACGATGGTTTCGGCGAGTGCAGCGACATCCTTGAAACCGAGATTGAGGCCTTGGCCCGAAATCGGATGGATGCCATGGGCCGCATCGCCGGCAAGCGCGAAACGATCGGCGACGAAACCGCGCGCCAGCGTCAGTCCCAGCGGATAGGCGCGGCGCGGCGATACGACCTTGAGCGCGCCGAGCTTGTGGCCGAAACGCCGCTCGAGTTCTTCCTCGAACAGGAAATCATCGCCGCGCACCAGACGTTCGGCGTCCGCCGTTCTCTCCGTCCAGACCAGCGACGAGCGGTTGCCGGGCAAGGGCAGAATGGCGAAGGGACCGGCCGGCAGGAAATGCTCTTCCGCAACGCCGTCATGGGATCGCTCATGTTCGACCGTCACCACGATGCCGGACTGGCCGTAGTCGAAATGCACGGTCTTGATGCCGGCGGCGTCGCGCAATTTGGAGCGGACGCCGTCGCAGGCGATCAGGAGCCTGGCCTCGATCGTCTCGCCGGTCGAGAGTTTGGCGGCGATCCGGGCGGGATCGCGGGAAAAGCCGTCCACGGTCGCAGCCTGACGCAGTTCCACGCCCAGTTCGCCCGCAAGCCTGAGCAGCGGGCCGATCATGGCGGGGTTCGGGACCATATGGGCGAAGGGCTGGCCATCGGCCACCCTGCCGTCGAAGGTGAGAAACACAGGGCGGACGGGATCGGCGGTCTTGGAATCGGTGACGATCATGCGGTTGATCGGCTGGGCGTTCGGCAGGATCTCCTCCCAGACCCCGAGCGCGGACAGGAGCCGCGAGGCGGCTGCCGCGATCGCGGAAGCGCGACCGTCTTTTTCCCAGACGCCGGCGGGCGCCGCGTCGACCACGAGGATTCGCATATGCGGGGCGGCCTTCTTGATCGACACCGCCGTGGAGAGACCGACATAACCGCCGCCTGCGACCAGAATGTCATACATGGACCATGCTCCTTCTCGCGGCTTGCCCGCATTTCGGCGGGGAGTATAGAGGAATGAACGCGCTGATTAAACCATCGGAGAACGCCAAAATGCCGCGCCAGGGAAACAAGCTCACCGACATGGCCCAGCTTCTGGAAATCCTCGATCTCGAAAAGATCGAGGAAGGCAAATATCGCGGCGCGAGCCCCGATGTCGGTTGGCAGCGCGTGTTCGGCGGGCTGGTGATTTCGCAGGCGCTGGTCGCCGCCTGCCGCACCGCGCCCGAGGGCAGGCATGTCCACTCGCTGCATGCCTATTTCCTGCGTCCCGGCGATCCCTCCTTAGCGATCCTCTACGAGGTCGAGAATATGCGCGATGGCGGCAGTTTCTCGACCCGGCGGGTGATCGCCATCCAGCACGGCAAGCCGATCTTCGCGCTGTCGGCGTCCTTCCAGATCGACGAATCAGGCCTCACGCACCAGATCGACATGCCGGATGTGCCGGCGCCGGAGACGCTGCCGGACTCGCAGGCCCTTTACGAGACCTATCTCAAACACGCGCCCGACCATGTGCGCGCCTACTGGCTGCGCGAGCGCCCCGTCGAGGTTCGCCCGGTGTCGATGACGCATTACATCTCGCGCGACAGGCTGCCGCCGTCCCAGCATATCTGGATCAAGGGCAATGGCGCGCCGCCGGCCGACCGCGCATTGCGGGCGGCGGTGCTCGCCTATCTCTCGGATATGACGCTGCTCGACACATCGCTGTTCGCGCATGGCCAATCGGTGTTCGACCGCGACATCCAGGCCGCGAGCATCGACCATGCGATGTGGTTTCACGCCGAGGATCCGCTGGACGACTGGCTGCTCTACACCCAGGACAGTCCCTTCGCCGGCGGCGCGCGTGGGTTGAGTCGTGGGTCGATCTATAACCGTTCAGGACGCCTGATCGCCTCGACGGCCCAGGAGGGTCTGATTCGCAAACGAGCAAATGATTAAATTGAGTGCATTTTGCAATTTTTGCACTAATTTTAGGCGGCTAATTTCGGATTAACTGCCCTTTTTTTGATCCGACAACATTTATTTCATAGTTTTCAAAAGCTTACGCCCTCACCTCGAAACTGGCACGCGCCTTGTATTGGTAAGCACAGTCACGGGAGGGCATGAGACTTTTTCCCGAGATCACGGAGAGGCGGATCCCCGCCGGCATGTTCGTCAAAGGATGGGAAACCAGATGAAAATTGTGATGGCCATTATCAAGCCGTTCAAGCTCGATGAGGTGCGCGAAGCCCTCACGGCTGTCGGCATTCAGGGCCTGACCGTAACCGAAGTGAAGGGCTACGGGCGGCAGAAGGGACACACGGAAATCTATCGCGGCACCGAATACGCCGTCAGCTTCCTGCCGAAGCTGAAGATCGAACTCGCCGTTTCCGGCGAACTGGTCGACAAGGCGGTCGAAGCGATCGCCGGCGCCGCCAAGACCGGCCAGATCGGCGACGGCAAGATCTTCGTCTACTCGATTGACCATGCCGTGCGCATCCGCACCGGCGAAACCGACGCCGAAGCGCTCTGACGTCCGCTATCGTAGGGAGTTACACTTTATGTCCGCAACGAGACTTTCCACTCTTCTGAGCCGCGCGGCGCTTGCCGCCTCGGCCGCGATGGCTCCGGTCGTCGCTTTCGCCCAGGAGGCCGCGCCGGCCGCCGCTGCTGCTGCTCCTGTTCCCGATAAGGGCGACACGACCTGGATGCTCGTCTCCAGCGTGCTCGTGCTGCTGATGACCATCCCGGGCCTCGCCCTGTTCTACGGCGGCCTGGTTCGCGCCAAGAACATGCTCTCCGTGCTGATGCAGGTGACCGTGGTCGCCGCGACCGCCATGCTGGTCTGGGTGTTCTACGGCTACTCGCTCGCCTTCACCGATGGCGGCTCGCTCAACTCCTTCGTCGGCGGTTTCTCCAAGGCCTTCCTGATTGGCGTCGACCCGTCGACGGTCGTCGAGACCTTCTCGCGCGGCGTGGTCATTCCGGAATACGCCTTCCTGGCGTTCCAGATGACCTTCGCCGCCATCACCCCGGGCCTGATCGTCGGCGCTTTCGCCGAGCGCATCAAGTTCTCGGCCGTCATCCTCTTCACCATCCTGTGGCTGACCTTCGTCTACTTCCCGGTCGCGCATATGGTCTGGTGGTGGCCTGGTCCGGAATTCGCGTCCACGAATGCGGCTGATGCGACCGTTGCCGGCGCTGGCCTGATCTGGGCGTTCGGCGCGATCGACTTCGCCGGCGGCACCGTGGTTCACATCAATGCCGGTATCGCCGGTCTCGTCGGCGCCTATATGGTCGGCAAGCGCACCGGTTACGGCAAGGACATGATGGCTCCCCACTCCATGACCCTCACGCTGGTCGGCGCTGGCCTGCTGTGGGTCGGCTGGTTCGGCTTCAACGCCGGCTCCAACCTGGAAGCCAATGGTTACGCCGCACTGGCGATGATCAACACCTTCCTCGCCACGGCCGCTGCGCTGGTGTCCTGGTCCGTGGTCGAAAGCTTCGCTCGCGGCAAGGCGTCCATGCTCGGCGCAGTGTCGGGCGCTGTCGCCGGCCTCGTCGTCATCACCCCGGCTGCCGGCTTCGCCGGTCCGGTGGGCGCGATCGTCATGGGTCTGGTCGTGTCGCCGATCTGCTACTTCTTCGTCTCGACGGTGAAGAACAAGCTCGGTTACGACGACACCGCCGATGTGTTCGGCATCCACTGCGTCGGCGGCATTCTCGGCGCTTTGCTGACCGGCATCGTGGTCGATCCGGCCCTCGGCGGCGCCGGCATCGTCGACTACGTCGCCAACAGCTCGGTTTACCCCGGCTTGAGCACGCAGGTCTGGAGCCAGTTCAAGGGCGTGATCGTCACGCTGCTGTGGTCGGGCATCGTGTCTGCGATCCTCTTCAAGATCGTCGACCTGATCGTCGGCCTGCGCGTGCCGGTGGAAGCCGAACGCGAAGGTCTCGACCTCGCCTCGCATGGCGAAGCCGCTTACCACAACTAAGAATGCGCGTGGCGCCGGTTCTCCGGCGCCGCACCGCCCGGTCGGGGCTTCATCCTCCTTCCCGCCCCGACCGGCGCCATCCTCCCAGGCGGCCGCATGCGCATGCAGGACCGCTACCTTCCACCCGGGATCGTCACGCGTCCCGGGTTTTTTTCTTGTCTCGAGACATGAAAAAGCCGGCGGGGTGACCGCCGGCTCGAAACATTGGAAAGGCGGGCTGGATCAGCCGCGGGCCCAGGCCGGCAGCCATTCGCCATGGGCTTTCAGGAGATCCGAAGTCAGCGACCAGATCTGGTCGAGATCGAGTTCTGCGGCCGTATGCGGATCCATCATCGCGGCGTGATAGATATGTTCGCGATTTTCGGTCAAGAGCGCCTTCACCGTCAGCTCCTGCACATTGATATTGGTGCGGATGAGCGCGGTGAGCTGCGGCGGCAATTCGCCGATATAGGTCGGCTGGATGCCGTTGGCGTCGACCAGGCAGGGCACTTCCGCCGCGCAATTGGCCGGCAGCGAGGTGATGCAGCCATTGTTGCGGATATTGCCGTAGATCACCGAGGGCTGGCCGGTCCAGACCGAGTTGACAATCTCGGAGGCGTATTCATGGCTCTGCTTGATCTCGATGGTCGGCGAGTTCTTGAGCTCTTCGGCCTCGGTCTTCCAGCGCTCGATCTGCTCGACGCAGCGCTTGGGATATTCATCGAGCGGAATGCCGAACTTCTCGATCAGATCCTCGCGGCCCTCCTTGATGAAATAGGGGGTGTATTCGGCGAAGTGCTCCGAGCTCTCGGTGACGAAATAGCCGAGACGGGTGAGCATCTCGTAGCGCACCTTGTTCGGGCAGCGCGGGTTCCAATGGCTCGGCTTGGGGAAGCGTCCTTCGCGATAGCCCTTGAGCAGCTCCGGATAGAGGTTCTTGAACGAACCGTCCGGCTGGCGATGCTCGAAATTGAGATAGAAGGCCATATGATTGATGCCGGCGGCGCGGTAGCGGATCTCTTCGACCGGAATTTCGAGATCGCGCGCCAGTTCCCAGGCCGTGCCCTGAACGGAATGGCAGAGGCCGACCTGCTTGATCGTGGGGTACTTTTCCGCGATCGCCCAGGTGTTGATGGCCATCGGGTTGACATATTGCAACATGATGGCGTTCGGGCAGACCGCAAGCATGTCCTCGCAGATCGACCAGAGATGCGGCACGGTGCGCAGGCCACGCATGATGCCGCCGATGCCGAGAGTGTCTGCGATCGTCTGGCGCAGGCCATATTTCTTCGGCACGTCGAAATCGGTGACCGTGCAGGGCTCGAAGCCGCCGATCTGGAAGGCGACGACCACGAAATCCGCGCCGTCCAGCGCCTTCTTCTGATTGTCGTAGGTTTCGACCTTGGCGCTAGCTCCGAGCGTGGAGACCAGCTTACCCGCCACCACTTCGCTCTCGGCGAGGCGCTCGGGATTGATGTCCATCAGCGCCACGGTGGCGCCGGACAAAGCCGGCCGCTGCAGGATGTCGCCGATAATGTTCTTCATGAACACGGTGGAACCCGCGCCGATGAAGGTGATTTTTGGATTTCTCGTCATTTTGTGCTGTCTCCTTGGGAGGGATGCGCCGATTGCGCGCACCATAATCCTCGTCTAATCAGGAGGTAAGAGGATAGTTGTGCTGCAAAGGGTAATATCGTGCTCTCCGACCTCATCGCCGCAGGCCCCTATCTGCAAACGCCGCCCCGGGGCGGCGCGCCCTTCGTCATCTATCCGACCGGATGCGGTTATGAAAAAAGGCGCGGGCCCGACTATGACTGGGACGGCCGCAAGCGCGGCGCTGAGCCCTTCGCCATCTTTCAATATACGATGTCGGGCGCCGGGCGTCTCGCCTTCGGCCGCGACCGGCACGTGGTCGGAGCCGGACAAGCGATGCTCCTGATGGTTCCGGAAGATCATCGCTACTGGCTGGAAGACGGCGACGACTGGGAGTTTTTCTGGGTGTCGCTGCGCGGACCCGAGGCGTTGCGGCTGATGGAGCGGGCGCGGCTTGCTGGAGGGACTGCGCCCGCGATCCCAGCCGACGCGGCGGACAGGCTCGCAGGTCTCTGCCGCGACCTGATGCGGGAAGACCATGATCCCTATCGCGCCTCCAGCCTCGCTTACGCCTTTGCGCTCTGCGCGCTTCAGGCGGTCACGGCTCAGAACGGGGCCCAAGGGGATGCGCCGGAAGGCGTGGCGCGGGTGCTTGCTCATCTCGCGGCCCATCCCGGCAAGGCGATGAGCGTGACACGCATGGCCGAGCTCGCCGGTCTCAGCCGCGCGCATTTTTCCCGGCAATTCACGGCGGCGACGGGCGAGACCCCGGCGGATTATCTGTTGCAGGAGAATCTACGTTACGCCGCGCGGCTCCTGGCTGCGGAGCCCGCGCCCTCGATCCGGGACGTGGCGGCGCAAGCCGGCTTCGCCGACGCCAATTACTTTTCGAAAGCCTTTCGGCGCATCTTCGGCGTCACGCCGACCGACTTCAGGGCGTCCGGAATGCATCGCGACCCGGCGCGACCCTGGGGTCGAGGTTAGCGGCGGCGGCGACAAACCGCCCAAGGTCGGCCATTGCCGCCCGTTTAGAATGATGGTAAAGAAGCGCCATGAGCAAACGCGCGCCAAAGAGATATTTTTTCGTGCTGCAGGACCGCAAACGCCTGCCGCAGCGCTTCTTTGCCGCCCTTTCCGGCCGCGCCACCGCCCATCTCGGCTGATCCCGTCCGCTGGCCGCTTCTCGCGGATCAGCGTCTCGCGACGCCTTTTTCCTCTATAGTTCAGCACGGTGAAACCCATGAGCGCACCCCGCACACTCTATGACAAGATCTGGGACGACCACGTCGTCGATCAGCAGGCCGACGGCACCTGTCTCCTCTATATCGATCGCCACCTGGTTCACGAAGTGACCAGCCCACAGGCGTTCGAAGGCCTGCGCATGACCGGCCGCAAGGTCCGCGCGCCGGAGAAGACGCTCGCCGTCGTCGACCACAATGTGCCGACCTCGCCGGATCGCCATCTCGGCATCAAGAACGAGGAAAGCCGCATCCAGGTCGAGGCGCTCGCGCAGAACGCCGCCGATTTCGGCGTGGAATATTACTCGGCCAGCGACAAGCGCCAGGGCATCGTCCACATCGTCGGCCCCGAACAGGGCTTCACCCTGCCGGGCATGACCATCGTCTGCGGCGACAGCCACACCTCCACCCATGGCGCGTTCGGCGCTCTGGCGCATGGCATCGGCACGTCGGAAGTGGAACACGTTCTGGCCACTCAGACGCTGATCCAGAAGAAGGCCAAGAACATGCTTGTGCGCGTCGACGGCCAGCTGCCGCCGGGCGTCACCGCCAAGGACATCATCCTCGCCATCATCGGTGAAATCGGCACTGCCGGCGGCACCGGCCATGTCATCGAATTCGCCGGCGAAGCAATCCGCTCGCTGTCGATGGAAGGCCGCATGACCGTCTGCAACATGACGATCGAAGGCGGCGCCCGCGCCGGCCTCATCGCGCCGGATGAGAAGACTTTCGAATACATCAAGGACAAGCCGCGCGCGCCCAAGGGCAAGGCGCTTGAGATGGCGATCGACTACTGGAAGACGCTGCAATCCGACGAAGGCGCGCATTATGACCGCGTCGTCGTGCTCGACGCCGCCAATCTGCCGCCGATCGTCTCCTGGGGCTCCTCGCCCGAGGACGTGATCTCGGTGCAGGGCGTGGTTCCCAATCCCGACGACATCACCGATGAGAACAAGCGCACCTCCAAATGGCGCGCGCTGGACTATATGGGCCTGAAGCCGGGCACCAAGATCACCGACATCGCCATCGACCGCGTCTTCATAGGCTCCTGCACCAATGGCCGCATCGAAGACCTGCGCGAAGTCGCCAAGGTGGTCGAAGGCAAGACGGTGGCCTCCACCGTCTCCGCGATGATCGTCCCGGGCTCCGGCCTCGTCAAGGAGCAAGCGGAAGCAGAAGGTCTCGACAAGATCTTCAAGGCCGCCGGTTTCGACTGGCGCGAGCCGGGCTGCTCGATGTGCCTCGCCATGAATGACGACCGCCTGAAGCCGGGCGAGCGCTGCGCCTCGACCTCGAACCGCAATTTCGAGGGCCGTCAGGGCTTCAAGGGCCGCACGCATCTGGTGTCGCCGGCCATGGCCGCCGCCGCTGCGATCGCCGGCCACTTCGTCGACATCCGCGAATGGAACTGATGCGCTCCTGCTGAGCGGCAAAACGGATCGGGCGGCCCTGGGGCCGCCCGTTTCATTTGAGGGATCGTCTCCGTCCGTCAGCCCATCGTGGGCACGCGGCGGAGATACTGCCCGTAATTGCTTTTCCCCAGCGCTGACGCCAGCTTTTCCAGCTGTGCGGCGTCGATGAAGCCCATGCGATAGGCGACTTCTTCGGGGCAGGCGATCTTGAAGCCCTGGCGGCGTTCGAGGGTGGCGACGAATTCGGCAGCGTCGAGCAGGCTGTCGGGCGTGCCTGTGTCGAGCCAGGCGTAACCGCGGCCCATCAGTTCGACCGAGAGTTGACCGCGTTCGAGGTAAATGCGGTTGACGTCGGTGATTTCGAGCTCTCCGCGCGCCGAGGGCTTGAGATTGGCGGCGATGTCGACCACCTGCGCGTCGTAGAAATAGAGCCCCGTCACCGCCCAACTCGATTTCGGCGCCTTGGGCTTTTCCTCGATGCTGACAGCCTTCATCGTGCTGTCGAACTCGACCACGCCATAGCGTTCGGGATCGGTGACGTGATAGGCGAAGACCCGCGCGCCAGACGTGAGCGCGGCGCCATCTTGCAGAATGCCGGCCAGACCATGGCCGAAGAAGATGTTGTCGCCGAGGACGAGGGCGGAACTATCGCCGTTCACGAAGTCCGCGCCGATGATATAGGCCTGGGCCAGACCATCGGGGCTCGGCTGCACGGCGTAGGTTATCGAAATGCCCCACTGCCCGCCATCTCCGAGCAGGCGCTTGAAGGCCTCGTTGTCATGCGGCGTGGTGATGATCAGCACCTCGCGAATGCCGGCCAGCATCAGCGTGGTCAGGGGATAATAGATCATCGGCTTGTCATAGATCGGCATCAGCTGCTTGGAGACAGCCTGGGTGATCGGATAAAGCCGGGTGCCGGACCCGCCGGCGAGAATGATGCCCTTCATGACGATGCCTGATCCTGTTTTTTGGACAGACTTTCTATGGTACGGTTTGTCTGATCAAGCGCGGTTGCGACCTGCCCCTGTTTTCCGGTGACCAGAAGCCGCATGATCAGCCCTTCGCCTTGAGGACGCCGAGGCGCTCGCCGGAATAGACGCCGTCGCGCAAGGGCTTCCACCACCATTCGTTGGCGAGATACCAGGCGACGGTGGCGCGGATGCCGCTGTCGAAATTCTCCTGCGCCTTCCAGCCGAGTTCGGTCTCCAGCTTGGTCGCGTCGATGGCGTAGCGGGCGTCGTGGCCCGGTCGATCGGTGACGTAGCGGATGAGGTCGGCATGCGAGCCCGACGCCTTCGGCCGCATCTCGTCCATCAGCGCGCAGATGGCGCCAACCACATCGATATTGCGGCGCTCGTTGCGGCCGCCGACATTGTATTTCTCGCCGAGACGGCCGCGGGCGGCAATGAGGTCCAATGCCCGGGCGTGATCCTCGACATAGAGCCAGTCGCGGATATTCTCGCCCTTGCCATAGACCGGCAGGTCCTTGCCATGCAGGGCGTTGAGAATGACCAGCGGGATCAGCTTTTCCGGGAAATGGAAGGGACCGTAATTGTTGGAGCAGTTCGACACCACAACCGGCAGCCCATAAGTGCGATGCCAGGCGATGGCGAGATGATCCGACGCGGCCTTGGACGCCGAATAGGGCGAGGAGGGGTCGTAGGGCGTCACTTCCTCGAACAGTCCCTCCGCGCCGAGCGATCCATAGACTTCGTCGGTCGAGACATGCAGGAAGCGGAAGGCGTCCTTTTCCGCGCCGTCGAGTTCGGACCAATAGCGCCGCGCCGCTTCGAGCAGCTGGAACGTGCCCATGACATTGGTCTGCACGAAGTCGGCCGCGCCGGTGATCGAGCGGTCGACATGGCTCTCGGCGGCCAGATGCATGACGCGGTCGGGGCGGAAGCTGGAAAATGCCTCGGCCATCGCCGCGCCATCGCAGATATCGGCCTTGAGGAACCGATAGTTGGGTGAATTCTCGATCGACGTCAGCGACGCCAGATTGCCGGCATAGGTGAGCTTGTCGACATTCAACACCTCTGCGCCGACATCGCGCACGAGATGACGCACGAGCGCCGAGCCGATAAAGCCCGCGCCTCCGGTGACCAGAACACGCATCAGGCGGTTTCCTCTCTGCTGAAATGGAAGGACGGCGGCAGATCCGCGAGCCGGGGTTGTTTCCGATCCTTGTCGGACAGCACTGCATTCTTGAGCGCTGCCTCGGGCCAGGCGATGCCGATGTCGGGATCGTTCCACAACAGACCGCGATCATGGGCGGCGCTATAGGGCGCGGTGACCTTGTAATGGATGACGGTATCAGGCTCCAGCGTCGCAAAACCATGCGCAAAGCCGGCCGGAATCCACAATTGCTCGCCATTGTCCGCGCTCAGCGTCGCCCCCACCCATTGGCCATAGGTCGGCGAGCCCAGGCGGATATCGACCGCGACATCGAACAGGCTGCCGGCGATGCAGCGCACCAGCTTGCCCTGGGCGAAGGGATCGAGCTGGAAGTGCAGGCCCCGCACCGTGCCCGCCTCCGCCGACAGCGACTGATTGTCCTGCACGAAGTCGACATCGGCAACGTTTTCGCGGAACCAGCCGGCCTTGAACACCTCCGAGAAGTAGCCCCTGTTGTCGCCGAATTTCTGCGGAGTGATCTTGAACACCCCGTCCAATAAAAGACGCTCCGCTTGCAAGCCCGCCTCCAAATAGTGAAACGTCAGGCTATATGAGCCGATCTTGTTTTCAAGCTCGAGACTGCTTTTCACAATAGATCGCGCCGATCCCGCTGCGAAAACTCGCAGAAATGAAGAACCCGGCGATGGCGCCGGGTTCAGTGTCTTTCTCGGTGTTGTCTTCGCTCACGCCGCGACAGACGAGAGGCTGTCGAGATCGGCGATCAACTGCGAAATCCGCGTCCGCGCTTCATCGTCCGGAGCGCTGGCGAGATCCGCCTTTGCCAGATCGACGCGCTTGGCCAACTGATCCTTGCGGAATTCGCTGACCGGCAGAGCCGATTCGGCGAGCAGGGTGCAGCCGGACGGAACGATGTCGGCGAAGCCGCCAAACACCACGAATTTATGGGTCTGGCCGGAGGCTTCCTTGACGGTGACCACGCCGGGGCGAATCGTCGTCATGAAGGGCGCGTGATTGGCCATCACCGCCATTTCGCCTTCGGTCGCCGGCAGGACCACTTCGGTCGCGCTTGCCGACATGAGCAGGCGCTCCGGAGAGACAAGTTCGAAACTGAAGCTATCAGCCATGATCACTCACTCTTTCGTGTCGGAGACGGCGCGGCCGGAAGACCGCGCCAGAGGTTATCAGGCGGCTTCGGCAGCCAGCTTCTTGGCCTTTTCGACCGCTTCGTCCATCGAGCCGACCATGTAGAAGGCGGCTTCCGGCAGGTGGTCGTATTCGCCGTTGACCAGGCCCTTGAAGCCCTTGATCGTGTCTTCCAGCGAGACGAGCTTGCCCGGCGAACCGGTGAAGACTTCGGCGACGTGGAACGGCTGCGACAGGAAGCGCTCGATCTTGCGGGCGCGGGCGACCGTCAGCTTGTCGTCTTCAGACAGTTCGTCCATGCCGAGGATGGCGATGATGTCCTGGAGAGCCTTGTAGCGCTGCAGGGTCGACTGAACCTTACGAGCCACTTCGTAATGCTCTTCGCCGACGATCATCGGGTCAAGCATGCGCGAGGTGGAGTCGAGCGGGTCCACGGCCGGATAGATGCCCTTTTCGGCGATCGAACGGCTGAGAACGGTGGTCGCGTCGAGGTGGGCGAACGAGGTGGCCGGCGCGGGGTCGGTCAAGTCGTCGGCGGGAACGTAGATGGCCTGCACCGAGGTGATCGAACCCTTGGTGGTGGTGGTGATGCGTTCCTGCAGAGCGCCCATGTCGGTGGCGAGCGTCGGCTGATAACCCACGGCCGAAGGAATACGGCCGAGAAGCGCCGACACTTCCGAACCCGCCTGGGTGAAGCGGAAAATGTTGTCCACGAAGAACAGCACGTCCTGGCCCTTGTCGCGGAAGTCTTCCGCGATGGTCAGGCCGGTCAGAGCGACGCGGGCGCGGGCGCCCGGCGGCTCGTTCATCTGGCCGTAGACGAGCGCGCACTTGGAGCCGGCAGCGGAGCCGCCATGCTCGCGCGGGTCGACGTTAACCTTGGACTCGATCATTTCGTGATAGAGGTCGTTGCCTTCGCGGGTGCGCTCGCCGACGCCGGCGAACACGGAGTAGCCGCCATGGGCCTTCGCGACGTTGTTGATCAGTTCCATGATCAGAACGGTCTTGCCGACGCCAGCGCCGCCGAACAGGCCGATCTTGCCGCCCTTGGCGTAAGGCGCCAGGAGGTCGACGACCTTGATGCCGGTGACGAGGATCTGGGCTTCCGTCGACTGCTCGACATATTCCGGAGCGGCCTGGTGGATGGCGCGGCGGGCTTCGGTCGGAACCGGGCCGAGTTCGTCGACCGGCTCGCCGATGACGTTAAGAATGCGGCCGAGCGTTTCGTCGCCGACCGGCACCGAGATCGGCGCGCCGGTGTCGGACACCGGCTGGCCGCGAACGAGGCCTTCGGTGGAGTCCATGGCGATGGTGCGGACGGTGTTTTCGCCGAGATGCTGCGCCACTTCGAGAACGAGGCGGTTGCCGCCGTTGTCGGTTTCGAGCGCGTTCAGGATCGGCGGCAGAGCGCCTTCGAACGAGACGTCAACGACGGCGCCGATGACCTGGGTCACCTTGCCGGCGGCGGACTGGGTAGCTGCCGTAGCCATATTCATACCCTCTTTTCTTGTAGATCAGAGCGCTTCCGCGCCTGCGATGATTTCGATCAGTTCGGTGGTGATTTTCGCCTGACGCTGGCGGTTGTAGCTGAGCGTCAGTTTGTTGATCATCTCACCGGCGTTGCGCGTGGCGTTGTCCATGGCGCTCATCTTGGCGCCCATTTCGCCGGCGACATTCTCGAGCAGAGCCCGGAAGATCTGCACGGTGATGTTGCGCGGGATGAGGTCGCCGAGGATCGCGCCTGCGTCCGGCTCGTAATCGTAGACTGCCGACGCCGAGCTCGCCGCGCTGTCAGCCACGACCGGCGCGACGGCCGGGATGAGCTGCAGAGCGGTCGGGATCTGCGAGATCACCGACTTGAACTCGGAATAGAACAGCGTGCAGACGTCGAATTCGCCCTTGTCGAACAGGCCGATCACCTTGCGGCTGATGGCCTCGGCGTTCTCGTAGCCGACCTTCTTGACGTCGCGAAGTTCGACGCGGTCGATGATCAGGCTCGCGAATTCGCGGCGCAGGATGTCATTGCCCTTCTTGCCGACGGTCACGATCTTCACCGTCTTGCCTTCGTTCAAAAGGCGGCGGGCGTGATCGCGCGCAAAACGCGCGATCTGCGAATTGAAGCCGCCGCACAGGCCGCGTTCGGCGGTGCAGACGACGAGAAGGTGAGTCTTGTCAGACCCGGTGCCCGTCATCAGGCGCGGCGCGTCGGCGTCCCCGCCCACTGCAGTCACGATGTTCGCCATGACGGCGCCCATGCGCTGCGAGTAGGGCCGAGCGGCCTCGGCCGCTTCCTGGGCGCGCCGAAGCTTCGCCGCGGCGACCATTTTCATCGCCTTGGTGATCTTCTGCGTCGCTTTAACGGAAGCGATCCGGTTTTTCAGGTCCTTGAGGGAAGCCATTGGTTCTCCGTCCCAGCTTGTCCGATCAGGCGAACGTCTTGGAGAAGCTGTCGAGAGCGGCCTTCAGCTTGCCCTTGGTGTCGTCGGTGATCTGCTTGTCGGTGCGGATCGCGTCGAGGATCGCCTTGCCTTCGGTGCGGAGGTAGCCGAGCAGACCCTGCTCGAACTTGCCGACCTGAGCCACGGTGAGCTTGTCGAGGTAACCGTTGACGCCGGCGAAGATCACCGCGACCTGCTCTTCCGTCTTGAGCGGCGAGAACTGCGGCTGCTTGAGCAGCTCCGTCAGGCGGGCGCCGCGGTTGAGCAGGCGCTGCGTGGCGGCGTCGAGGTCCGAACCGAACTGTGCGAAGGCGGCCATTTCGCGATACTGGGCGAGTTCGCCCTTGATCGAGCCGGCAACCTGCTTCATCGCCTTGATCTGGGCCGAGGAACCGACGCGCGACACCGACAGGCCGACGTTCACGGCCGGACGGATGCCCTGATAGAACAGGTCGGTTTCGAGGAAGATCTGGCCGTCGGTGATCGAGATCACGTTGGTCGGAATGAAGGCAGACACGTCGTTGCCCTGGGTTTCGATGACCGGCAGAGCGGTCAGCGAGCCGGCACCGCGCTCGTCGGAGAGCTTGGCGGCGCGCTCGAGCAGGCGCGAATGCAGGTAGAAAACGTCGCCCGGATAGGCTTCGCGGCCCGGCGGGCGGCGCAGCAAGAGCGACATCTGGCGATAGGACACGGCCTGCTTGGACAGGTCGTCATAAGCGATCAGGGCGTGCTGGCCGTTGTCGCGGAAGTATTCGCCCATGGCGCAGCCCGCGAACGGAGCGAGATACTGCATCGGGGCCGGATCGGAGGCGGTCGCCGCGATCACGATCGAATATTTCAGAGCGCCGCGCTCTTCGAGGACCTTCACGAACTGGGCGACGGTCGAACGCTTCTGGCCGACTGCGACGTAGACGCAGAACAGCTTGTCGTTGTCCGGGCCGTTGTCGTGGATCGGCTTCTGGTTCAGGAAGGTGTCGAGAATGATGGCGGTCTTGCCAGTCTGGCGGTCGCCGATCACGAGTTCGCGCTGGCCGCGACCGACCGGGATGAGCGCGTCGATGGCCTTGAGGCCGGTCGACATCGGCTCATGCACCGACTTGCGCGGAATGATGCCCGGAGCCTTGATGTCGACGCGCGAACGGCGCGACGCATTGATCGGGCCCTTGCCGTCGATCGGGTTGCCGAGCGCGTCTACGACGCGGCCGAGTAGTTCCGGACCGACCGGCACGTCGACGATGGCGCCGGTGCGCTTGACGGTGTCGCCTTCCTTGATGTCACGGTCGGAGCCGAAGATAACCACGCCGACATTGTCGGATTCGAGGTTGAGGGCCATACCGCGAATTCCACCGGGGAATTCGACCATTTCGCCGGCCTGAACATTGTCCAGACCATAAACGCGGGCGATGCCGTCACCGACGGACAGCACCTGACCCACTTCGGAGACTTCAGCCTCCTTGCCGAAATTCTTGATCTGGTCCTTGAGAATTGCGGAAATTTCCGCGGCGCGGATATCCATCAGCCAACCTCTTTCAGTGAAAGCTTAAGGGTAGAAAGTTTGGTGCGAAGCGAGGTGTCGATCTGACGCGAACCAAGCTTGACGATCAGGCCGCCAAGAAGAGAGGGGTCCACGGCAATGTTGATCGCCACGTCTTTTCCGGTGACGCTCTTCAACGCCGCCTTCAATTCCTGTTCCTGCTCCTGAGACAGAGCATGGGCCGACGTCACGTCGGCGGTCACCTCGCCGCGATGGCGGGCGTAAATGGCGCGATAGGCGCGGATCATGCCGGGCACCGCGAACAGGCGCCGATTGGACGCCGCAACCTTGATCAGGTTGGCCGCGAGGCCGCCGATGCCGGCCTTGTCGAGGATGGCGGAGATTGCCCGCACCTGCTCGTCGGCCCCGAACACCGGGCTCGTCACGAGACGGCGGAGATCTTCCGACTCATCCAGAAGCGCCTGGAAACGATCCAGCGCAGCGGAAACATCGCCCGCCGCATTCTGTTCCAGCGCCAGTTCGAAGAGGGACGAGGCATAACGTTCTGCCACGCCAGAAACGATTTGCGATGACTCTGCCACGCGCTGAGTTTCCCTATTTCCTCTCAGGATCCCGGACACGGCGCACCGAATCCAAGACCCTGAAAATGTTGCATTATTTTCGGAATTTCCCTGGGCGTGCGAGCCCAACTCCCCAAAAACTCGCAAGCCATCTAGCATAGCTCCACAGGACTCGCAACACAGGATGTTGCGGGCAATCGCGGCAGAATCGCATTTATTTGCCAAATTGCGGAGCGTTTGGCGTCGGGGTTGGAATTTTTTTCCCTTTCAAGGCCCGGACCGGCCTCAAATCATTCCCGCGAAGCCGGAGGCGAATGCGGCGGCCTCCAAGAGAGAAAAAGTCAGGAATATCAATGAATACAGATAGTTACCTCTGTTTATCGCCAATGCGGCGACCCTTCCGACCAGAGAGAGGCCGAGCGCCGCGACCATTCCCATGGCGAGAAACAGCTGGGCGACGTAAAGGCTTTCCGTCAATCCTGCGACATAGATGCCCAGAAGCCCGATTGCGAGAATAACACCGCCCGCGGAGCGGATCGGACCATGACCGGCCTCTCTGAGGAAAGCGAGACCGGCTATGTGCGCGCTCACCCTGGGCATGAACATGATGACGAGACCGACGCCGGCCATGCCCGCATAGGCATAGGCGGAGAGTTGCGCCAGAAACTCGGTCGGCCACAGAAAGGCTCCGGCCTCCGCGAAGGCTTCCGGAAGCCGCGTCGCCAAGGCTCCGGCCATCAGAGCCTGCACAATGAGCATGACGATATTCACCAGACCCACAGCCTGATCGGACATCAGCGACAGGAGCCTGCCGAAGGCGCCGAGGCCGAGGGCCAGTCCCAGCGCGGCATAAAGAACCGGCTGATCGAGCAGGAGGGTGGCGATGGCGAAACCGGCGAGGAAGCCGCCAGCCGGACGCAATTCGCCGATCGCGCCGTTGCGCGCCGATTGCAGACCGGTGAGACGGCCCATGCTCTGGGGAATGCAGAGATAGAGCAGCCCGAACACGACCGCGAGCGCGGCGGACACGAAAGCCGCCTGCCCGATGGGGGTCGCGGGAAATTCGGGAAGGGAGAATTCCATTTACGCCTCTCTGCTGCTTCGCCCCTTATGGCACAGGCGGCCGGCGCTGAGAATCGGGGCGAAACGAGATTGCTGTGACTTTCGCGCAGAGAAAACCGAGAGTCAGAGGAAGCTCTGCGGATCGATATCGAGTTGCACCTGCACGGAGCCGCGCTCCTTCGGGCCCTTCTCCACCATCAAGCGCACGAAGGCCTGCATATCGGCGCCGCGGCGGCCATGGACCAGCAGGCGGAACCGATGACGGCCACGCACCAGCGCCAACGGCGCTTCCGCCGGGCCCAGCACGCTCAGGCCCGACATCTGCGGCGCGGCCTGCCTCAGCCCGCGCGCATGCGCTTCGGCGTCATTGCGGCTGTCGGCCGAGACGATGATCGAGGCGAGCCGCCCGAAGGGCGGCATCAGCGCCTTTTCCCGTTCCAGGATCTCGCGTTCGTAAAAGGCTTCGGAATCGCCCGATACGATGGCCTGCATCACCGGATGGCCGGGCTGATAGGTCTGGATCAGGCCCCGGCTCTGAAGTCCGCTGCGGCCGGCGCGGCCGGTGACCTGCGACAGAAGCTGGAAGGTGCGCTCGGCGGCGCGCGGATCGCCATTGGCGAGACCGAGATCGGCGTCGACGATGCCGACCAGGGTCATTTTCGGAAAGTTATGGCCCTTGGCGACCAGCTGCGTGCCGATGACGATGTCGGCTTCGCCCTTGGCGATCGCCTCGAGCTCCAACCTCAGCCGTTTCACCCCGCCGGCCATGTCGGAGGAGAGCACGATGATGCGGCTTTCGGGAAAGCTTTTCTCCACCTCTTCGGCGATGCGCTCGACGCCCGGTCCGCAGGCGGCGAGATGATCGAGCGCGCCGCATTCCGGGCAGGCGTCCGGGCTCTTCTCGTTATGGCCGCAATGGTGACACTGAAGCACGCCGCGAAAGCGGTGCTCAACCAGCCAGGCCGAACAATTGGGGCATTGGAAGCGATGGCCGCAGACCCGGCAGAGCGTCAGCGGCGCATAGCCGCGACGATTGAGAAAGAGGAGCGATTGCTCGCCGCGCTCCAAAGTCTTGGCCATGCCTTTCAGCATGATCGGCGACAGGAAGCCGCCGCGCGCCGGCGGATGCCGCCGCATATCGACGAGATGGAGATCCGGCAGCGCCGCGCCGCCGAAACGGCCGGGAAGATGAACTTTCTGGTAACGACCCTGATCGGCGTTGACCCGGCTTTCGACCGACGGCGTCGCCGACGCCAGCACGACGGGAAAACCGCCGATGCGGCCGCGCACCACCGCCATGTCGCGGGCATTATAGAAGACGCGGTCTTCCTGCTTGTAAGCCGGATCATGCTCTTCATCGACGATGATCAGGCCGAGATCCTCGAATGGCAGGAAGAGCGCCGAGCGCGCCCCGGCCACCACCTTCACCCGGCCCTCGGCGGCCTGACGCCAGACGCGCTCGCGCATGCGCGGCGGCAGATCGGAATGCCATTCGGCGGGCTTGGCGCCGAAACGATCCTGGAACCGTTCGAGAAAAGCGGGCGTGAGCGCGATTTCCGGCAGCAGGATCAGCGCTTGCTTGCCCTGCCGGATGGCCTCGGCGATCGCTTCGAAATAGACTTCGGTCTTGCCCGATCCGGTGACGCCGTCGATCAGCGTGACGTTGAATTCGCCGCGGCGCACCGCCTCAATCAGCTGGTCCGCGCCCTCGCGCTGATCGGCCTCCAGTTGCGCCTGGGCGTAATCGGCTTCCGGTTCGGCGGTCACGGGCGGCGGCGGCAGAAAGATCGGCTCGAACACGCCTTGCGTGGTCAGACCGTCGATGACGGAGGTGGAAACGCCGGCGGCATGCGCAAGCCCCGATCGCGTCCAGGCCGGCCCCTCGGCGGCCAGCGCGATGACGCGGCCGCGCGCCGGGGTCATGCGTTCGGGCCGGCTGTCCGTCAGCCGCAACCCTTCCACCATGGGTTCAGGGTCGAAGGCGGCCGGCGCGCGCAGCGCCATCCGCGCCACCAGACCGGGCGGCGATATCGTATAGCTCGCGACCCAGTCGATGAACTGCCGCATGTCTTTCGTCAGCGGCGGGCAATCGAAAACGGCAGTGATCGGCTTGAGTTTCTTGGGGTCGATCTGGTCGGCGGGTTCGCCGTCCCAGACGACGCCGAACACCTGACGCGGCCCAAGCGGGATCTGCACGATCGAGCCGGGCTCGACATGCATGCCCTCAGGCACGGCGTAGGAATAGGGTTTGGGGGCCGGCAACGGGGCCATGACCGCCGCCACTTTCGGCCGCGGCCTGTCTCCGAACAGGTCGTCCAGCGAATCTCTTGCCATCCTCGTGAAATGGCACATCCGGGCCGGCAATGAAAACAGGCCCGGCGCATTTTCTCGGTCGGGGCGCGTCGCGCCTCAGCCGAAGAGGTGCTGTCAGCCTTCAAGCTCTTCGCGGAGGATTTCGAGCTCCAGCCACTCTTCCTCCATGCGCGCCAGCTCGTCGCGAGCCTTTTCGAGCTGGGCGGCGATCTTGGAGAAACCGTCGGGATCGCGGGTGAAGAGGTTGGGATCGGCCATCTTCTTCTCGAAGCCGGCGATTTCGACTTCCTTCGCCGCCATCTGCTTGGGCAGATTCTCAATGGCGAATTTCTGCTTGAACGACAGTTTGCCCTTGTTCTTGCCTACGTCGGAGACGGTGGCCGGGGCGTCGGCTTTCGCCTGGGCCGCTTTTTCCTTCTCGACCTTGCGGCGCTCGTCCGCCTGACCCTTGCGCTGCGTCAGCATGTCGGAATAACCGCCGGCATATTCGATCCAGCGGCCATCGGGATGTTCGGGATCGGCGGGCGCGATGGTCGAGGTGACAGTGCGGTCGAGGAAGTCGCGGTCGTGGCTGACGAGGATGACGGTGCCCTGATAGCCCGAGACGACTTCCTGCAGGAGATCCAGCGTCTCGATGTCGAGATCGTTGGTCGGTTCGTCGAGGATCAGCAGGTTGGAGGGCCGGGCCAGGATGCGCGCCATCATCAACCTGGCGCGCTCACCGCCCGACAGATTGAGGATCGGCGTCCGCGCCTGCTCCGGCTGGAACAGGAACTCCTTCATATAGCCGGTGACGTGCCGCTGCACGCCATTGACCAGCAGGTTCTCGCCGCGGCCATCGGTCAGGTAGTTCGCCAGCGTGTCGCTGAGATCGAGATCTTCGCGCTTCTGGTCAAGCGTGGCTATATCGAGGTTGGTGCCGAGCTTGATGAGTCCCGAATCCGGTTCGAGCTGTCCGGTGAGCATCTTGAGCAGTGTGGTCTTGCCCGCGCCGTTCGGCCCGACGAGACCGATGCAATCGCCGCGATGGACGCGCAGCGAAAACGGCGCGACGATGGTGCGGTCGCCATAGGTCTTGGTGATCTTGTCCGCCTCGATGACCAGTTTGCCGCTTTCGCGTCCTTCCGCGACGGTCGCCTGCACCGAGCCCACCGCGCCCTTATGGGTGCGATGACGCTGGCGCATGTCCTGCAATTCTCCGAGACGGCGCATGTTGCGCTTGCGTCGGGCGGTCACGCCATAGCGCAGCCAGTGTTCTTCGCGCTCGATGGCCTTGCCGAGCTTGTGCTGCTCCATCTCTTCTTCTTCGAGCACCTTGTCGCGCCAGGCTTCGAAATGCCCGAAGCCGCGATCGAGCCGGCGGGCGACGCCGCGATCGAGCCAGATGGTGGCGGTGGAGACCTTTTCGAGAAAGCGCCGGTCGTGCGAGATCAGGATCAGCGCGCTCTTGGTCTTCATCAGCTCGCCTTCCAGCCATTCGATGGTCGGCAGGTCGAGATGGTTGGTCGGCTCGTCGAGCAGGAGAATGTCGGGCTCGGGCGCCATGACGCGGGCGAGCGCGGCGCGGCGCGCTTCGCCGCCCGAGAGATTGGCGGGGCTCGACGCGCCGTCGAGGCCGAGATGCTCCAAGAGATAGGTGACGCGATAGGGATCGTCGGACGGGCCGAGGCCCGCCGCTGCATAGGCTTCGATCGTGGCGTAGCCTTCGAAATCCGGCGCCTGATGCAGATAGCGAACGGTCGAGGCAGGATGCCGGAACACCTCGCCCGACTGCGGCTCGACGAGGCCGGCGGCCATTTTAAGCAGCGTCGATTTGCCGGAACCGTTGCGGCCGACGAGGCAGACGCGCTCACCGGGTTCGAGCTGGAAGCTGACGCCGTTCAGGAGCGGCGCGCCGCCGAAACTGAGGTGGATGTCGTCGAGCTTGAGAATGGGCGGGGCCAAGGGTCACACTCCGGTCATGTCATAGGGACGCGCAAGCGTCACGGCCCGGCCAGCGCCGAGCCTCAGGGTGATCGGTCCTTCTGCGACATTGGACAATGTGCGCGAGGAGCCGAAGGGAAGGTGGAAATCGTCAAGCGGATAGCGGGCGTTTTCGATGGTGAGGCCGCTCAGATCGGAAAAGCCCATGATCGAGAACAGGCTGCCCGAGGGAAGGTCGAGATGGATCGCCCCCGCCAGCAACGGATAGCCCTCTTCGTCTCCGGACGTGAGCATGACGTCGACGCCGCGTTCGGCGAGGGCGACCGCATGCAGGAGATGGCCGACGCCATGATCGGTGCGCGTCCCGCCCATCGCCCCCAAAAGGATAAGACGCCGAGCGCCGAGCGCAATGGCCCGTTCGACCGCCAGTTCCCCGTCCGTCAGCGCCTTGTCGGGCGGATGCGTCTCGCGCGGCGTGTCGGGAAAGCGGGCGAGAAGCGTGTCGGAGGCGGAATCGAAATCGCCGAGCCAGAGTTCGGGCTCAACCTCAAGCGTCTCGGCATGCGCCATCCCGCCATCGGCGGCGATGACACGCGCGCCGAAAAGTTGCGATTGTAGCCGTGGGGTCGCGACGAGACGACCGCCGAGCAGAATGGCGAAAGTGGTCATGGCGACCGCTTTAGACGAAAACGAACCGGATGGGGAGGGCGTGGGCGCACGAATTTCAGTCGCGCAGCTTCTGGACCTTGTCGAAGAATTTCAGCACCTGGGCCAGTTCATGGCCGCGCTTCAAGATGCGCCCCTGCGTGTTCACAATCGCGAAAGCCCCCTGTTTGGAGGCGAGCCTCGGAACTTTCTCGACCTGATAGAGCGGCGCATCGCCCGAACGCTTGTAGATCGAGAACACCGCCTTGTCGCGGAAGAAGTCGATCGCGTAGTCCTTCCACTCGCCCTCGCCGACCATACGGCCGTAGATGCGCAGAATTTGACTGAGTTCGAGACGATGGAAGGTGACCGGCGCGGGATCGCGCGCTTCGCGATAGTCCTTGAGGTCGATGACCGCCGGACCGTTGCGCTCGGAAGAGCCCTGCTGCTCGGTGTGATCCGCCATGGAAACCCTTGCGCCGAAATGCCTTGCGACTAGATCCGCCCCGCGCTCGCGCATATGACGGATTGACGACAATGTGCCTGAACGAGCCGGAATTGCAAGCCAAATTGGTTGGCGGCAGACCGGGGCTACAGGGCGGCGGCTCCGAAAATGCGGCCAGGATTGCCGTCGGCGTCATGCGCCTGAAGCAGAATGGCGCAGCCGTCATAACCCGGTTTGGAGCCGACCGAGGCGGGGAGCTTCAGCGTCATCGGCTTGCCGTCCCACACGCCGACCGTCTCGAGCTTGGTGACCGCATTGCGGTAATGCAGGGTCTTGCCGGTGTTTTCGCCGCTTTCGATCGCGACCGTGGTGCTGCGCTTGAAATAGGCGACCACCACATTGGCCTTGCCCGAGCCCGAGCCGATGGCGATGGTCATCGCCTCCGGCGTGAGCCGGGCGGAGACGGGAACGCTGACGGCCTGGCCGCCCCGCGCCAGAGCGTCGAGATCGGACATGACATTGGCGAGCCCGCTGGTCTTGGCCGTGCGCACGCCATTCAACACGATCTGCGGCGTAAACACATTGCTCGCGCCGAAACTCTTGCTGTAGCCATATTGCCGCTCGGTGTTTTCGCGCGCCGACAACGTGTCCTGCCAGCCCAGATAGTTCCAGTAGTCGACGTGATAGGAAATCGCGATGATGTCGCGCCGATCTGCCAGCCGCGCAAATGCGGCGTCGGCCTTGGGGCAGGAGGAACAGCCTTGCGAAGTAAAGAGTTCAACCACGCCGACAGGCTTGGACGTCGCCGTTTCGCCGGCGCGGCACTGAAGGCCAAACACGGCAAGACCGGACGCGCCCATGGCGAGAAGAACGTATGCAAGCCTGCGCAATGAATTTGCCTTTCGATCGGGCGCGTCTACCCGCCCCTTGCCTCGCGATCCTATAGCGGAAAGGGCCGTCACGCCCCAATCAAATTCGCTTGAGCGGAAGGCGGTGTCCCGCTCGGCTTTTTGTGCGGGTGTCGGGAACAAATTCGCAACGACAGTGTTACGTTGCAGGAAAACCCGGTTCTTTCACGAAAGGCAAAAAATGCCCTTTCGGCTACCGGGATTTCCGATTAAAAAGTTTCGCTCTTATAAAAAATCCGGAGGTTGCATATGAGTATATTGGACGAAACGGATCGCAGCCTGCTCGCCCTGCTCCAGAAGAATGACAGGCTGTCGCTCGCGGAGATCGGCCAAGAGCTCAAGCTGGCGCCCTCGACCGTGAACGATCGCATCAAGCGATTGATCCGCAACGAAATTATTTCCGGCTTCCATGCGGCCGTCAATCCGGAGAAAGTCGGGCTCGATCTTCTGGCCTTTGTTTTCGTCGGCTGGAACGATCCCGAAGTCGAAGAGCGGTTTCTAAAAAAGGTTGCAGAGAGCGGCGCAGTTCTGGAGTGCCATCACGTCACCGGCGCATGGAATTACCTCTTAAAGGTGCGACTCAAGAACACCCGCGAACTCGAACGGTTCCTCGCCCAGGAACTCAAGTCGATCGAGGGTCTGATGCGCACCGAAACGCTGATCGTCCTGTCTTCCGCCAAGGAAGTCTCCACCCTCGCCGTCTGAAATCGGCAAGGGTTCCCTCCTTCTGCCCGTGGCGACGCGGCGCACCTTCACAATTGCGGATTGACCACGACGCGGCCCTTGACGCCACCTTTCAGGATGGCTGCGCCCAGCGCCGGCATCTCAGAAAGGCTGTGTTCGCTCACCATGGCCTCGAGCCGATCCACCGGCAGGTCGGAGGCGAGCCGCGCCCAGGCCTCGACGCGCTGGCCGTACGGCCGCATGACCGAATCGATGCCGAGCAGATTGACGCCGCGGAGCAGGAAGGGAATGACGGTGAAAGAGGGCACGGCGGCGCCCGCAGCCAGCCCGATCGCGGCCACGGAGCCGTTATACTTGACCTGTTTGAGCACCCGCATCAGCATATCGCCGCCCACCGCATCGATGCCGGCGGCGAACCGTTCCGATTCCAGCGGCTTGCTGTTGGCCTCGGCAAGCTCGGCGCGCGGTATGATCGCACTGGCGCCCAAGCCGCGCAGATAGTCCTCCGTCTCGGGACGGCCCGTGACGGCGGCCACCTGATAGCCGAGTTCAGCCAGGATCGCCACGGCGACGGAACCGACGCCGCCGGCCGCGCCGGTCACCACCACCTCGCCCTGTTCAGGCGCAAGGCCTGCTCTTTCGAGCGCGATGATCGCCAGCATCGAGGTGAGACCCGCGGTGCCGATGGCCATGGCCTGGCGCGTCGAGATCTCGTCGGGCAGTTTCACCAGCCAGTCGGCCTTGACCCTCGCCCGCGTCGCGTAGCCGCCCCACCAGACCTCGCCGACCCGCCAGCCGGTCAGCACCACCCGATCGCCTGGCTGATAGCGAGGATCCGCCGATTTCTCGACCACGCCGGAAAAATCGACGCCCGGCACATGTGGGAAAGCGCGCACCAGCCCGCCCTTGCCATGCATGCAGAGCCCGTCCTTGTAGTTCAGCGTCGAATACTCGACCTTCACCGTGACGTCGCCATCGGGAAGCGCAGCGTCGTCCAATTCCTCGACAGCCTGCGACACCGCGCCGTCTTCCGCCTTGCGGACCACCAAAGCCTTGAACATGCAAACCTCCCTGAATTGACGCCGCAGTGTTCGCCCGAACCGCGCGGGATGGCAACTGGCAAAAAGTCTGATGACGCCGCAAGGTTTTCTTCTCGCTTGCGCCGCACTATCTTCGGGCAAACAGGAGGCCGCCATGAGCGATCAGAACAATCCCGCCACCCAAGGCGAAATCGGCATTCTCGCCCGCCGCACCATCGAGGCCGGCATCATCAAGCCGGTCTATGAGGAAATGAAGGCGGAGATCGGCGAGGAAAAGGCCAAGGCGATCATCGATTCGGCGATCCGCAAGGCGGCCATCGCCGCCGGCGCCGCCTTTGCCGCCAAGACGCCGGGCGGCACGAGTCTCAGAACCTTCCAGGATCTTCAGAGCCTCTGGACCCAGGACGACGCGCTGACGATCGAAGTGACCAAGGCGACCGACAGTGAATTCCATTACCGCGTCGATCGCTGTCGCTACGCCGAGACCTATCGCGCCATGGGTCTCGGCGACATCGGCCATCTCCTGTCCTGCAATCGCGACGGCACCTTCTGCACCGGCTATGACCCGCGCATCACCCTGAAGCGCACCCAGACGGTGATGGAAGGCGCGAGCCATTGCGATTTCCAATACAGCTTCGATCCGGAGGCCGCGCCCGTCAAAACCTCGCCATGAAGCGGCGCTTTCCTTGACATTGGCCCGCCTCTTTGCCACCTGACAGCCAACGACCTCACTTGCTGGAAAAAGCCATGTCGCTTCCCACCGATTTCGATCCGAAACCGCGCCGCGCCTCCGTCGCCGTCGATGTCGGCGGCGTGATCGTCGGCGGCGGGGCCCCCGTCGTCGTGCAGTCGATGACCAATACGGATACGGCCGATGTCGATGCGACAGTGGCCCAGGTCGCGGCGCTCCACCGCGCCGGCTCCGAAATCGTCCGCATTACGGTGGATCGCGACGAGAGCGCAGCCGCGGTGCCGAAGATCCGCGAGCGCCTGCTGCGGCTCGGCATGGATGTGCCGCTGGTCGGCGATTTCCACTATATCGGCCACAAGCTGCTCGCCGATCATCCCGCTTGCGCCGAGGCGCTGGCGAAATACCGCATCAATCCCGGCAATGTCGGCTTCAAGGACAAGAAGGACAAGCAGTTCGCCGACATCGTCGAAATGGCGATCCGCTATGACAAGCCTGTCCGCATCGGCGTCAACTGGGGCTCGCTCGACCAGGAACTGCTGACGCGGCTGATGGATGAGAACCAGGAAAGGGGCTTTCCGCTTTCGGCCCGCCAGGTGACGCGCGAGGCGATCGTGCAATCGGCGCTGCTGTCGGCGCAATTGGCCGAAGAGATCGGCCTGGCCAGAAACCGCATCATTCTCTCGGCCAAGGTCAGCCAGGTGCAGGATCTCATCGCTTGCTACCAGATGCTGGCTGAACGCTGCGACCATGCGCTTCATCTCGGCCTGACAGAAGCCGGCATGGGCTCGAAGGGCATCGTCGCGTCGTCCGCCGCCATGGGCTATGTGCTGCAGCATGGCATCGGCGACACGATCCGCGTCTCGCTGACGCCCGAACCGAACGGCGACCGCACCCGCGAAGTGATCGTGGCGCAGGAATTGCTGCAGGTCATGGGCTTCCGCCAGTTCCTGCCCGTCGTCGCCGCCTGTCCGGGCTGCGGCCGCACCACCTCCACGGTGTTTCAGGAACTCGCCCAGAAGATCGAGACCGACCTGCGCAAGAACATGCCGGTCTGGCGCGAGAAATATCCCGGCGTCGAGGCGCTCAACGTCGCGGTCATGGGCTGCATCGTCAACGGCCCCGGCGAGAGCAAGCATGCCGATATCGGCATCTCGCTGCCCGGCACGGGCGAAAACCCGGCGGCCCCGGTGTTCATCGACGGCCAGAAGGCGCTGACCCTGCGCGGACCCCAGATCGCCGCAGATTTCGAGGCGCTGGTGATCGACTATATCGAGAAGCGTTTCGGTCGAAAAAACCAGGCTGCCGAGTAATTTCAGCCCTATCGTTTCAAAATTCCTGCGACCGCCTCATCGCGGGCGCTCTTCATTTTGCCGTATTTGTTCTATTGTGGCGTATCCACGCCATGAAGGGAACATTCCGGTGATGAAGAAGTTTATGCTGCTTGCGCTTTGCGCAACCTATCTCTCGGCCTGCACGACGACCGATCCCTATACGGGGGAAAAGAAGATTTCCAACACCGCCGGCGGGGCGGCGATCGGGGCCGGTCTGGGCGCGCTCGCGGGTCTGGCGATAGGCAATGACGGCCCGGGTCGGCGCAATGCGGCGCTGATCGGCGCAGGTCTTGGCGCGCTGGCGGGCGGCGCGGTCGGCAATTACATGGACAACCAGGAAGCCGAACTGCGCACCCAGCTGCAGGGCACCGGCATCTCGGTGACCCGCGCCGGCGACCGCATCATCCTCAACATGCCCTCGAACGTGACCTTCGACACCGATCAGGACGCGGTGCGCTCGGAATTCTATCCGACGCTCAATTCCGTGGCGATCGTGCTGCGCAAGTTCAACAAGACGCTGATCGACATCGCCGGCCACACCGATTCGACCGGCAGCCTCGGGCACAATCAGGAACTCTCCGAGCGCCGCGCCGTCTCCGTCGCCAATTATCTCGGCGGCCAGGGCATCGACACCCGCCGCATCGCCGCCATGGGCTATGGCCCGAGCCGGCCGGTTGCCTCGAACGCCTCGCCCGAGGGACGCGCCCAGAACCGCCGCGTCGAAATCTCGATATCGCCGCTCAAGGGCGCCTGAGACGACCAATCAGGAGAGGCGCAGCAGGTTCTGCGCCTTTTCTCTGTCAGAGTCGCGCCGTCAGCAGCTTGACGCCGGCAAAGGCGAAGAAGGCGCCCATGACGCCGTCAATTCCCCGACGACCCCTGCGATAGAGCGCCACGACCGGCCGAAGCGAAAACAGCGCCGCCATGCCGTTGAGCGACACGAGACCGATCAGGAAACATCCGGCGATGTAAAGCGCGATCATCGAGGCCGGCGCGCCCATGGGCAGACCGAGCGAGATCAGCGAGATCCAGGCCAGCACCGCCTTGGGATTGGTGAGATGCAGGCCAAGCCCCTTGAGATAGAGGCGGCGCAAGCTGTCCTTGCCGCCATCTTTCGCCGCCTCGGCCAGATCACCCGACGTCATCGCCGAGCGGAACGATTTCCAGGCGAGATAGAGCAGATAGAGGCCGCCGGCGATCTTCAGCACGATCAAGACCTCGGCATAGCTGGCCATCACCGCCGCGAGCCCGATCGCCGAAGCGCAGGCCCAGGTCAGCGATCCGGTCATCACCCCCAGCGCAAAGGCCATGCCGGCGGCGCGGCCGCGCGTGATCGAGGTCGAGATCAAGGCCAGCGTCGCCGGGCCGGGGCTGATCACGGCGATGAAATAGGCCATCCAGGCAAGGGCGAGATGGGGAAGCGTGTCAGCGATCGACATGGGCGGAGGTCCTTTTGGCCGGACCTTAGCGAAACTCGCGATGAACGAAAGCGACTTTTGCTGAAGGTGGCATCACTGAAAGTGATGGATCAGGGACGGATGGCGCGGATATCGGCGATCGCCTCATCGAACTCCCGCGCCGGGCGAAGCGTAAACGGGACGTCCGTCAAATGCGCTTCGAGGATGCGGTCGCAGCGGAAACTGCGAACGGCCTGCCGCTTGTGGTCCCAGCCCATGACGTACCAGACGGGCGTATTGAGGAGCAGCCATTGCGGCTCGACTTCGCGCTCGGTCAGCCGTCCCGCGACGTCGCGATAAAAGAGGCGCACCCGTCGCTGTTCGAGAAAACCCGTCAGCAATGCTTCGCTGATCTCGGGGCCGAGCGGCGAGAAGCTTTCCAAAACGGCTGCGGAGGCCGAACCGCCGATCAGAATCCGGCTTCGCAGCCCGGCGATCTTGTCCTTGAGCGACGGCGCGAAGGAGGCGACCAGCTTGCGCCTGATCGCGGCGAGATTGGCGATCAGCCAGGGCGACGGCAATTGCTCGGCGATGGCGAGACTGACCAGCAACTCCACCGCTTCGCGATAGGTGAGGCTCAGCCGCCCGACGCCCCACTGACGCGGCAGACGCAGCCCGCCGCCGCGCCCCCGATCGGCCTCCACCGGAACGCCCCTGTCACGCAAGAGAGCCAGGTCGCGGCTGATCGTCCTGAGACTGACGCCAAGTCGCTCCGCCAAGCCATTCGCCGTCAGTGCGGCGTCGTCCTTGAGCAGGGCGGCGATGGCGTCGAGCCGTTCAAGGCGGGAGAGGTCAGAAGAGCGCATGAAAGAAACATGCCATTAAATGGCGTATTATTCCATAGACCATGCTCATCGACAGAGGAGACATGCGATGACGACGAGAAATATCGAGATGGCCAGCTTCCGGCTGAAGCAGGAAATTGAAGAAGCGGACTTCGTCGCCGCGTCTGACCGATTTCAACATGTGTTCCTGAATGGCGCGCCCGGTTTCCTGAAAAGAGAATTGTTGCGCGGGCCCGAAGGCGTCTATCTGGATCTGGTCCATTGGCGCAGCAAGGAAGACGCGGAGACGATGATGAACACGGCCATGACGTCACCCGATTGCGCCGCCTATTTCGCGCTGATGGATCTTCAGGACACGACCATGCGCCACTTTGAGTCCCTCGCCGTCTATCCGGGACAGTGACGGGTCATGGAACCGCTCAAAAATCTGTTCTCGCGCGACCTCGTGGACTGGACCGCCTTCCACCTGCAGCGCGTCGCGCCGGAGATCGACGCGGCGTCTTTCACAGACGCTGTGATGACGCGGCTGCCGGACCTCGAACTGAAGGCGCGCGCGCAACTGGTTGCCGACGCCCTAAATGACCGTCTGCCAAGAGAACCCGAGCGCCGCTTTCCCCTGCTCCGCGCCATGCTGCATCCCGATGAAGGCGAGGACAACGACAGGGGATCGGACGCCAAGGGCCTGCGCGGTTGGGCGATCATGCCGCTCACTTTGCTGGTCGGCCAGCATGGGCTGGACGATTTCGACGGCGCGATGGCGTTGATGCGCGACATGACCAAACGCCTGACCAGCGAGTTCGGCATCCGCTATTGCCTGAAGCATGATCTCGCGCGCGGTCTCAGGATCATGGAAGACTGGGTCGACGATCCCAACCCGCATGTCCGGCGGTTGGTGTCGGAAGGATCTCGTCCGCGCCTGCCCTGGGCGATGCAACTGCCGGCGCTGATGGCGGACCCCAGTCCGATGCTGCTGCTCCTGACCCGGCTACGCGACGATCCGTCGGATTATGTGCGCCGCTCCGTCGCCAATCATCTCAACGATATCTCCAAGGATCATCCGCGCCTGACGTTGGATCTGGCCCGCGACTGGGCCAAGGATGCGCCCCCTGAGCGTCTGTCCCTGCTCAAACACGGCCTGCGGACGCTGATCAAGAAGGGCGATCCCGGAGCGCTGGAGATTTTCGGTCGCAATGCGCCTGCCGTCTCGACCAGCCCGTTGCGCCTCTCCCTGTCCAGAATCGTCATGCCCGACACACTGGTCTTCGAAGCCGGGATTACGTCATTGGCGGATCATGCGCAGATGCTGACGGTCGACTACGTCATCCATTTTCGCAAGGCGCGGGGCGTGACGGCGGCGAAAGTGTTCAAGGGGGGCTCGCTGACGCTGGCGCCCGGCGAAGAGAGGCTGTTCCGCCGCAGCCACGCCTTCCGTCCGATCACCACCAGACGATATTACGCCGGCGAACATTCCATCTGCCTCAGGATCAACGGCGTCGATCAGACCCCCGCCTGCTTTGATCTCACCCCATGAAAAAACCGCCGGGATTGCTCCCGGCGGCTCGATATCACACGCGTCGCCCTGATCAGGCGGCGAGGTCGCGCAGCACCGTCTGCAGGATGCCGCCATTGTGGAAGTAGTCGATCTCGTCGAGCGTATCGATGCGGCAGATGATCGGGATGTCCTTCACCGTGCCGTCGCCATAGGTGACCTTGGCCACCGTCTTCTGGCGCGGCTTGATCTCGGCCAGGCCTTCGATCGTCACCACTTCGTCGCCCTTGAGGCCGAGGGTCGCCCAGGTCTGGCCGTCCTCGAACACGAAGGGAACGACGCCCATGCCGACCAGGTTCGAGCGATGGATGCGCTCGAAGGACTGGGCGATCACGGCGCGCACGCCGAGCAGGTTGGTGCCCTTGGCTGCCCAGTCGCGCGAGGAGCCGTTGCCATATTCGACGCCGGCGAAGATCACCAGCGGCACGCCTTCGTCCTTGTACTTCATCGCGGCGTCGTAGATCGACATCTCTTCCTTGGAAGGATAGTGGATCGTATAGCCGCCTTCCTTGCCGTTCGCGCCCAGCATGTGGTTGCGGATGCGGATATTGGCGAAGGTGCCGCGCATCATCACTTCATGATTGCCGCGACGCGTGCCGTACTGGTTGAAGTCGGCAACGGCGACGCCATGGCCGAGCAGATAGGCGCCGGCCGGCGAGGCAGCCTTGATCGAACCGGCCGGAGAGATGTGGTCGGTGGTGATCTTGTCGCCGAACAGACCCAGGACGCGCGCGCCCTTGATGTCGGTCACGCCGCCGGCTTCCTTCTTCATGCCGACGAAGTAAGGCGGGTTCTGCACATAGGTGGAGTCGTCGTCCCAGGCATAGGTCTGACCATCCGGAACCTGCACGGCCTGCCAGTTGGCGTCGCCCTTGAACACGTCGGCATACTTGCTCTCGAACAATTCGCGCGTGACGTATTTCTGGATGAACTCCTGCACTTCGGCAGAGGTCGGCCAGATGTCCTTGAGGAAGACCGGGTTGCCGTCCTGGTCGTGGCCGAGCGGCTCCTTGGTGAGGTCCTTCTGCACTGTGCCGGCCAGCGCGTAAGCAACGACGAGAGGCGGCGAGGCGAGATAGTTGGCCTGGACGTCAGGCGAAATGCGGCCTTCAAAGTTGCGGTTGCCCGAGAGCACGCCGGCGGTGATCAGGCCCTTCTCGTTGATGGTCTTGGAGATCGGCGCCGGCAGCGGGCCGGAATTGCCGATGCAGGTGGTGCAGCCGAAGCCAACCAGGTTGAAGCCGAGCGCGTCGAGCGACACCTGCAGACCGGCCTTTTCCAGATATTCCGCGACGACCTGCGATCCCGGCGCCAGCGACGTCTTGACCCAGGGCGCGGACTTCAGGCCCTTGGCGACCGCGTTGCGGGCGAGAAGGCCGGCGGCGATCAGCACGCTCGGGTTGGACGTGTTGGTGCAGGAGGTGATGGCGGCGATCGCCACGTCGCCATGGCCGAGATCGAAATCCGTGCCTTCGACCGCATAGCGGTTGGTCAACTGGCCCGGCTTCTTGTAGTCGCCCTCGAGCGCGGTCGCGAAGTTCGGCGCGATGGTCTCGAGCGGCAGGCGGCCTTCCGGACGCTTCGGGCCGGCCATGGACGGCACGACGTCGCCGAGGTCGAGTTCGAGCGTGTCGGTGAAGACGAGGTCGGCGCCGTCGCCGTCACGCCACATGCCCTGCGCCTTGGAATAGGCTTCCACGAGCGCGATGCGGTCCTTGGCGCGGCCGGACATGTCGAGATAGCCGACCGTGGCCGAATCAACCGGGAAGAAGCCGCAGGTCGCGCCGTATTCCGGACCCATATTGCCGATGGTGGCGCGGTCGGCGACCGGCAGCGTGTCGAGGCCGGGGCCGAAGAATTCGACGAACTTCGACACGACGCCCTTCTTGCGCAGCATCTGCACGACGGTCAGCACGAGGTCGGTGGCGGTGACGCCTTCCTTGAGCGTGCCGGTCAGCTTGAAGCCGATGACTTCAGGCAGCAGCATAGAGACAGGCTGGCCGAGCATGGCGGCTTCGGCTTCGATGCCGCCCACGCCCCAGCCGAGCACGCCGAGACCGTTGATCATGGTCGTGTGGCTGTCGGTGCCGACGCAGGTGTCGGGGTAAGCGACGGTTTCGCCGTCTTCATCCTTCGTCCAGACGGTCTGGCCGAGATATTCGAAATTCACCTGGTGACAGATGCCGGTGCCCGGGGGAACGACGCGGAAATTCTTGAACGCCTGCTGGCCCCACTTCAGGAAGCGGTAACGCTCGCCGTTGCGCTCATATTCGAGCTCGACATTGCGGTTGAACGCCTGCGGCGTGCCGAACTCGTCGACGATGACGGAGTGGTCGATGACCAGATCGACGGGAACGAGCGGGTTGATCTTTTCCGGATCGCCGCCGAGCGCCTTGATGCCGTCGCGCATGGCTGCGAGGTCGACGACGGCGGGAACGCCGGTGAAGTCCTGCATCAGCACGCGGGCCGGGCGATAGGCGATCTCATATTCGGTGAGGCCCTTGTTGACGAGCCAGGCGGCGACCGCCTGGATGTCGGCCTTGGTGACCGAACGATCATCTTCGTTGCGGAGCAGGTTTTCGAGAAGGACCTTCATCGAATAGGGAAGCTTGGAAACACCGGCCAGGCCGTTGGCTTCGGCCTTCGGCAGGCTGTAGTAGACATAGTCCTTGCCGTTCACGGTCAGCGTAGAGCGGCAATTGAAACTATCGAGGGAATGCGACATGGAAAACCCGTCTCGTCTGTTCAGCTGAACTGACGTGCGAACGCCCGGCGCCCGAAAGCGCATGATGGGATGCGGGTGCAACCATTTCCGCTGTCCGCACGAAGAATTGTTTTTCAACTCTTGGTTCGGCGCAAGGATGACCTTCACGCCGGCTGCTGGCGCGATTGCGGACGTTATAGATAATTTCTAAACAAGGTTCCATACTGACGAAGGTCGAAGCTGAAGTTTTTTTGCGTCGCAGAAGAAAGTGCCGGAGAGGTGAACAATGCGTTTGGAAGCCCGCGAAATCGCGGCAAACCGTGGCGGGGAAAGGCTTTTTTCAGCTGTTTCTTTCGAACTGGCCTCCGGCGAATGCCTGATCCTGAAGGGGAAAAACGGCACGGGGAAATCGACGCTGATTCGCACCGTGGCCGGTCTCCTGCCCCTCGAGGAGGGATCTGTGACGCTGACGCTCGATGACGGCGCAACCGCCCCCCGCGCCGCCGAGGCCTGCCACTATCTCGGCCATCGCAACGCCATGAAAAGGGAACTGACGGTTGAAGAAAATCTCCAATTCTGGAAATCCTTCTTCGGCGACTACCGAAACGGATCCGGCATGGAGATCGACGAGGCGGCCGACGCGCTCGGCCTCATCGGCCTTCTGCATCTCCCCTTCGGCTATCTCTCGGCGGGCCAGCAGCGCCGCATGGCCATGGCCAAACTCCTGACAGCCTGGCGGCCCGTCTGGCTGCTCGACGAGCCGACGGCGGCGCTCGACAGCCAGTCCGAATCCCTGTTCGCCCGGCTGATGAAAAGCCATCTCGATCAGGGGGGGCTGATCATCGCCGCCACCCACCAACCGCTCGGCCTGGAGAATGCACAGGAACTCGTGATGACCGGCTTCGACTATCTGGGCGAGGCTGCATGACCGCGCTTTTCCTCCGCGATCTCCGACTGGGCTTTCGCGCCGGCGGCGGCGTGATGATCGGCATATTGTTCTTTATGACCGTGGTCGCCGTGATCCCGTTCGGCGTCGGCCCCGATCTCAATCTTCTTTCACGAATCGGGCCGGCGATCCTCTGGGTGGGGGCGCTGCTCGCTTCGCTGCTCGGGTTGGACCGGCTGTTTCAGGCCGATCGCGACGATGGTTCGCTCGATCTCCTGATGATGCAGGAAACGCCGCTGACGCTGATCGTGCTTATCAAATGCCTGGCGCATTGGGTCTCCGCCGTCCTGCCGCTGGTTGCCGCCTCGCCGCTTCTGAGCCTCTTCATGAATATGAACGAGACGGCAATGGGGGCGCTCGCCTTGACGCTGCTCGCCGGTTCGCCCGCGATCACCTTTATCGGGGCAGCGGGCGCGGCGGTGGCGGTAGCCCTGCCGCGCGGCGGGCTGATCGTCTCGATCCTCGTCCTGCCGCTGACCATCCCGGTGCTGATCTTCGGCGTCTCCGCCGTCTATGCGGCGGTCGAGGACCCCGCCCCCTTCCTGCCGCCCTTTCTGGCGCTCATCGCGCTCAGCCTGTTCTTCGCGGTGATCGGCCCGCTGGCGGCCGCTTTCGCGCTGCGCGCATCGGCTGAATGATGACCAAGATGTGAGGCCAATTCCGCTCCAGGTTTGACGAGGATCAATTGCGGGCCGCCGCCTTTGGCGGTAAGACTCCCCCCATGACAGAAACAAGCCTCACCATCTCCAAGCTCACGGCGCTCGCCAATCCGACGCGCTTCATCGCGCTGGCCACGCGGATCATTCCCTGGCTGGCGGCGATCTCGGCGCTCTGTCTGATCGCAGGCGTCTATCTCAGCTTCACCACAGAGGGTGACTATCAGCAGGGCGAGACGGTCCGGATCATGTATATCCATGTTCCCGCAGCCTGGCTGTCGATGATGTGCTATACGGTGATGGCGGCTTCGGCGCTGGGCACGCTGGTCTGGCGGCATCCGCTGGCCGACGTCTCGGCCAAGACCGCAGCGCCGCTCGGCGCCGCCTTCACTTTTCTCGCGCTGGTCACCGGCTCGCTCTGGGGCAAGCCGATGTGGGGAACCTGGTGGGTGTGGGACGCGCGGCTGACTTCTGTCTTCATCCTGTTCCTGATGTATCTCGGCCTGATCGCCTTCAACCGCGCCATGGACGATCCCGGCCGCGCCGCCCGCGTCAGCGCGATCATGATCCTGGTCGGCTTCGTCAACATCCCGATCATCAAATTCTCGGTGGAATGGTGGAATACGCTGCATCAGCCGGCCAGCGTCATGCGGCTCGACGGCCCGACCATCGATCCCGAATTTCTGCGGCCGCTGTTGATCATGGCGATCGGCTTCACGCTGCTGTTCTTCACCCTGCATCTGACGGCCATGCGCAACGAGATCTGGCGCCGGCGCATCTCCGTGATGCGCCGCCACGCCGCGCGCACTGCCCAGGCGGGAGGCGCATCATGACGCATGCCTTTTACGTCTATGCGTCCTGGGGCGCAGCCGCTCTGGTTCTCCTGGGGGTGATCGCCGCCACCTGGCTCGACAGCCGCAAGCTTCAGGCCGATCTCAAGCGGCTGGAAGCCCAGGGCATCCGGCGCAGATCCGCCGCCGGGAGCGACCCGTCGTGACCGATACGCCCGAGCAGACCCCGGGCAAGGGACGCCGCGTCCTGATCGCGCTCCTACCGCTTCTGTTGTTTCTGGCGCTGGCCGGCGTCTTCCTGATGCAGCTGACCTCGGGGCGCGACACGTCGGTCATCCCCTCGGCGCTGATCGGCAAGCCCGCCCCGACCCTTGCGCTGAAGCCGCTCGACGGCGCGGTGAAGAATGGCAAGCCGGTTCCGCCGCTGACCTCGGAGGCGATCCGCGGCAAACTGACCCTCGTCAATGTCTGGGCGTCCTGGTGCGTGCCCTGCCGGCAGGAGCATCCCGTCATTCTCGGCCTGTCGACCGACGAGCGGCTGAATGTGGTGGGGATCAACTACAAGGACAAGAACGACGCGGCGCTGGCCTTTCTGGGCGAGCTCGGCAATCCCTTCTCGGCGATCGGCGTCGACCCCAAAGGCGCGGCCGCGATTGACTGGGGCGTCTACGGCATTCCGGAATCATTTCTGGTCGGGCCGGACGGGACGATTCTCTACAAACATGTCGGCCCCTTCGACGATGCGTCGGTGCGCGGTGAACTGCTGCCCGCGATCGAAAAAGCGCTCTCACAGAAGAAATGACGGTCGATTACTCGAAATCCGGCCGATCGAACCGGATTTCAGGCAACAAAAAAGCCCGGGCAGGCCGGGCTTTTTCGCAAAAATTCTTTCGAGCGTCGATCAGATGCCGAGGCCGGAGAAGCGCTTGTTGAACTTGGACACGCGGCCGCCGCGGTCCATCAGCTGCTGATTGCCGCCGGTCCAGGCCGGATGCGACTTGGAATCGATTTCGAGGTTCATGACCTGACCTTCCGAACCCCAGGTCGAGCGGGTTTCGTATTCGGTGCCGTCGGTCATGACCACCTTGATCATGTGGTAGTCGGGATGAATTGAAGCTTTCATGACACTGTCCTGCCGTCAGAGTGGTCTTTTGCCGCATGACTTGCGGCTGCCGAGCCAAACGAATAAATGAAGCCGCAGTCGCCTGTGGACCACGGCTTCGCTTGATGGCGAGGCCTATACATGAAGCGATTGAGGATAACAAGTGCCTGCGCCCGGGAATCTCCGCAAGGATGCCCTGCAGCCGGCCTCACACAGCGGAGTAGGCCGGGTGGCCCGAAAAACAGAGACAACCTCGCGCGCGAACCTGAAACCGCTGGCGCGCCTCGCGCCCTATATCGGCCGCTACAAGGGGCTCGCGGCCGGCGCGCTCTTCGCGCTGGTGCTGGCGGCGACCACGACGCTGATCCTACCGCTCGCTGTGCGCCGGATGATCGACAACGGTTTCACCCACTCCGATTCCAGCTTCATCAATACCTATTTCTCGATGCTGATGGGGCTGGCCGTGGTTCTGGCTCTCGCCTCGGCGCTGCGCTACTACTTCGTCATCACCATCGGCGAGCGGATCGTCGCCGACCTCCGGCGCGACGTCTTCGCCCATATCGTCAAACTGTCGCCTTCCTTCTTCGACGCCAACCAGTCCGGCGAAATCGTCTCGCGGTTGACAGCGGACACCGTGCAGATCAAATCGGCCGTGGGCGCCACCGCCTCGCTCGCGCTGCGCAACCTGATCCTCTGTCTCGGCGCGATCGCCATGATGATCTACACCAGCCCGAAGCTGTCTGCGCTGGTGCTGATCGCCATTCCGCTGATCGTCTTCCCGCTGGTGGGTTTCGGCCGCTCGGTGCGCAAGCGTTCGCGCGAGGCGCAGGACAGGCTGGCCGGCGCCTCCGCCTATGCCTCCGAAGCCATCGGCGCGATCCGCACCGTGCAGGCCTTCAACGCCGGCGGCATTGCGCGGGACCGCTTCGCCGACGCCGCCGAGCAGGCCTTTGAGGCAGCCAGGCTGTCGACACGCCAGCGCGCCTTCCTGACCGGCTTCGCCATCACCATGGTGTTCGGAAGCGTGGTCGCGGTGCTGTGGTATGGCGCCCAAGGCGTGCTCGCCGGCACGATCACGGCAGGCACGCTCAGCCAGTTCCTGCTCTATTCGGTGATGGCCGCCGGCGCGCTCGGCGCTCTCTCCGAAGTCTGGAGCGAATTGTCGCAGGCTTCGGGCGCCGCCTCGCGCCTGATGGAGTTGTTGGCGGAAGAGCCTGGCATCGCCGCCCCGCCCTCGCCTGCCGCCTTGCCGAGCCCGGCGCGCGGCGGCGTCGCCTTCGACCAGGTCGACTTCTCCTATCCGAGCCGACCGGGAACCTCGGCCCTCAAGGGCTTGAGCCTGACCGTCGCCCCCGGCGAACGCGTGGCCGTTGTCGGTCCCTCCGGCGCCGGCAAGAGCACGCTCTTCTCGCTCATCTTGCGCTATTACGACCCGACCGCCGGCAGTATCCTGATCGACGGGGTCGACGCCCGTTCGGTCGATCCGCTCGAACTGCGCGACCGCATCGCCATCGTGCCGCAGGATGTGACGATCTTCGCCGCCTCGATCTTCGACAACATCGCCTTCGGCGCGCCCAAAGCGAGCCGGGCGCAGGTGGAGGCCGCCGCCCGCGCCGCCCAGGCGGAAGAATTCATTCTCAGACTGGAAAACGGCTATGACACCGAGGTCGGCGAGCGCGGCGTCATGCTGTCGGGCGGCCAGCGCCAGCGCATCGCCATCGCCCGCGCCATCCTGCGCGACGCGCCGATCCTGCTGCTCGACGAGGCCACCTCGGCGCTCGACGCCGAAAGCGAAAAGCTGGTGCAGACGGCGCTGGACGGTCTGATGTCCGGCCGCACCACCATCGTCATCGCACATCGTTTGGCGACAGTGCTGAAAGCCGACCGCATTCTGGTCATGGACCAGGGCCGCGTGGTGGAAGAAGGCACACATGCCTCGCTCTCCGCATTGGGCGGCATTTACTCCCGTCTGGCCCGGCTGCAATTCGGCGTGGAGCAGGACGCGCCCACGGAAGAGCCGAGGCTGGTGGCCTCGGCCGGCGAATAACGCGACGGGGCTCTACGCCCCGACGCTTCGGCCGGCGACCCGGCCTGAAAACAGGCAGCCGCCGAGGAATGTGCCTTCGAGCGCATTATAGCCATGCATGCCGCCGCCGCCGAAACCGGCGGCCTCGCCCACCGCATAGAGGCCCGGGATGTCCCGGCCCTCG
The DNA here is from genome assembly GCF_005222915.1 of Rhizobium sp. FKL33. Lineage (GTDB taxonomy): Bacteria > Pseudomonadota > Alphaproteobacteria > Rhizobiales > Rhizobiaceae > Rhizobium_E. Next base: position 278,822 of record NZ_STFX01000031.1, on the reverse strand, counting down.
GCGTCGAGCGCCCGGGCCTTGAGATCCGTGTGCAGCCCGCCCAGCGTCTTGCGGGTAAGGATATTGAGCTTCACCGCGATCAAGGGACCTGCTGCGGGGTCGAGAATGCGATGCGGCTTCGCCGTCCGCATGAGTTTGTCGCCGAGATAGGCGCGCGCGCCGCGAATGGCGGTCACCTGCGCATCCTTGTTGAACCGGTTGTCGATTTCACGGTCGCGGGCCTCGATCTGCTGGCGGATCTGCGCCGCATTGAGCAGCGGCTCTTCCGTGAGCGCGTTCATGCCGGCGACGAGATCCTCAAGAGTGTTGCGCACCACGAAATCCGCGCCCTTGTCCATGAAGGCCTGCACCGGTCCGGGCGGCTCCTTGCCGAGCCGCTTCAGCAAGAGCGGGATATCCTTGCCGGTGAGATCGGGATTCTGCTCGCTGCCCGACAGCGCGAATTCCTTCTTGATGATCGCTTTGGTGAGGATGAACCAGGAATGGTCATGCCCGGTGGCGAGAATCGCCTTCAGCGTGCCGAGCGTATCGAAGCCGGGCATGTACGGAGCAGGAAAACGCCGGCCGAGCGCGTCGAACCACAGTGACGACGGCCCCGGCAGGATGCGGATGCCGTGATTGGGCCAGATCGGATCCCAGTTGCGCAGGCCTTCGGTGTAATGCCACATCCGGTCGGGATTGATGACGTCAGCCCCTGCCCCCTGGGCGATATCGATCATGCGGCCATCGACATGGGCGGGCACGCCTGAAACCATGAAGCGCGGCGGCTGACCCAGCCGTTCGACCGGCCAGTTGCGCCGAACGAGATCGTGGTTGCCGCCGATGCCGCCCGAGGCGACGATCGTTGCGCCTGCCGAGATCTCGAAATCGCCGACGATGTCGCGGCTGCTTCTTTGGCCTCGGAGCACGGGATCGTCCGCCAGCACGCTGCCGCGCGCGCCCGTGACCGCGCCATTGGCGACGACGAGGCCATCGACTTGATGGCGAAAGCGAAACGTGAGACGCCCTGTCTTTTCCTGCTCGCGAGCGCGACGGATGAAGGGGGCGAGCACACCGGGGCCGGTGCCCCAGGTGACGTGAAAGCGCGGAACCGAATTGCCGTGGCCATCGGCGAGCGATCCGCCGCGCTCGGCCCAGCCGACGACGGGAAACCAGCGCATGCCCTGCTGATAAAGCCAGGCGCGCTTTTCACCGCTTGCGAAATCGAGATAGGCTTCCGCCCAGAGCCGCGGCCAGAGATCTTCGGGACGGTCGAAACCGGCGGAACCGAACCAGTCCTGCCGCGCCAGTTCGAACGTGTCGCGGATGCGCATGCGACGCTGCTCGAGACTATCGATGAAAAACAGGCCCCCGAGCGACCAGAAGGCCTGGCCGCCCAAATTCTGTTCGCCCTCCTGATCGAGGACGATGACCTTGAGCCCCCGGTCGGCGGCCTCAACGGCTGAAACGAGACCCGCAAGCCCGCCGCCGATCACCAAGACGTCGCAATCCATGAAATCCTCCCAAACTTCGACGCGAAGTCTAGGCCGGGATCACGGCGCGTGCAATCATTTATGACAGATGATCAGGTTAGGCCTTCGGCACGGGGCGGTTCGCCACGTCGCGCAGCGCCTTATGGATATGCTCGTTGCCGGCGACGATCGTGCCGCTGCCGAAAATATCCGTGTCGCCATTCATGTCGGAGGTGAAGCCGCCGGCTTCACGGATGAGCACGATGCCCGCCGCCATATCCCAGGGAGACAGGCCCTCTTCCCAGAAGCCGTCCATGCGGCCGGCAGCCACGAAAGCAAGGTCCAGAGACGCCGCGCCCAGGCTGCGCAGGCCGGCGGCTTCGCCCATGACATGGCGAAGCTGGATGAGATAGCGGCCATGCATGCCATGGCCGAGATGCGGCATGCCGCAGCCGATGACGGAATCCGACAGGCTCTTGCGGGCCGAGACGCGCAGGCGACGATCATTGACATAGGCGCCGCCGCCGCGTTCGGCGGTGAAAAGCTCGTCGCTGGCCGGATTGTAGATGACGCCGGCGACCATTTCGCCGCTGCGCTCCAGCCCGATCGACACCGCGAATTGCGGGATGCCGTGCAGGAAGTTGGTGGTGCCGTCGAGCGGATCGACGATCCAGCGATGCGAGCCGTCGGTGCCCTTGATTTCTTCGCTCTCTTCGCCGAGGAAGCCGTAAGTCGGACGCGCCTTGAGCAGTTCCTCGCGAACGATCTTCTCGGCCTTGCGATCGGCCTGGCTCACATAATTGCCGGGGCCCTTCAGCGACACCTGGAGGTTCTGCACCTCGCCGAAATCGCGGGAGAGGGACTTGCCGGCCTTCAGAGCGGCCTGGACCATCACATTCAAGAGCGCCGAACGGGCCATGGGGGAGTTCCTTCAAAGTGAAGCGGCCCCGCAGACGGGGCCGTGCAACGAGCAATCGGCTGCGGCTCAGGGGCGCGCCGATGAGATTGGCGGCCTCAAGACCACAAAACCCGGCTTTTTTCAAGTCTCTTGTGGCGCATGGCTCCCGCGCGCCATCGTCAAGGTTAAGAGGCGCGGGCCGCCGTCAGCGAGGGCGAAACTGGTTGGCGCGGTGAATGGCTTCCTTCTGCTGCTCGTCCTCGATGCCGAGGAAGAAGTCCTCGAGATCGAGATCGGCGAGCCCCGCCCGCCGCGACAACACATACCATTTTGCCGCCTCGACCGGGTCGGGCCGCGTGCCGATGGCGTTGACATAGAGATGGGCGAGCTTGTTCTGCGCCAGAACATGGCCGCGATTGGCGGCGCGCTTCATCCACTGAAAGCCGATCTCATAATCGCGCGGACCGCCGACGCCGTTGATGTTCCAGACGGCGAGGTCGTAGAGAGCGGTGTCGAATCCGGATTTCGCCGCCTTCAGCAGCCAGTCGCGGGCTTCAGCCTTCTTTTCGGCGTCGACCGGCAGGCTCATATAGAGCTGCGCCAGCGCATATTCGGCGTCGGGCACCGCCTTGGCGGCGGCTTTCTCGTACCAGGGCAAAGCGTCGTTGAGCCCTTCCGGCCCCGGCTTGGCGGCGACGAGCAGTTGGGCGACGTTGAACTGCGCCTGCGCATTGCCGCCGCGGGCCGCCTTCCACATGAACTCGTCGGCCTTTTTCTTGTCGCGAGCCACGAGATCGCCGTTCATCAGCATCAAGGCGTATTTGAACTGGGCGTTGGGATCGCCGGCTTTTGCGGCCTGCTCGTACCAGAACACCGCGTCCTGGCGATTGCGCCGCACGCCGAAACCATTGTCGAGCAGTTCGGCGACCAGCGTCTGCGCCGCCGGCTCGCCCTTCTGCGCCTTGGGGAGCGCGAGATCCATGGCTTCGAGATAATAGCCGCGCTGATAGGCGCCATAGGCTTCGTCGACCTTGCCCTGAAACGGCTTTTCGGGCGGCAGATCGGGAAGGGAGGCGCCCATGCGCGCGAGCAGGTTCAAGCCGCCCGAGGGAGCGACGTCGTTATTCTGCGGCGAGGTCAGCGTCGGCAAGGCCTCTGCATTGCCGGTTGGCGCAAGACGGTCGCGCTTGATGGCGCGGCTTTCCTCGCCGCCGCCCAGCATGCGCTTCATCACGTCGGAAGAGGCAGCCCCGGCGCCTCCGGCCATGGCGCAGAGCGCCGCCAGTCCCAGAAGTCCCGCCAGAAAAGATCTCGTCGCTGTCATGCGAACCGTTCAACCCTGAAAGCGTGGCGCTTTTTCGTCAAGAAGCGCATTCACTTCCTGCACGACCTGCGCAGCGCGGCCGGGTTCGCCGAACACCGCCAGCCGAAGCGCGGCGAATTCCGCGCCGCTCTCGGCGATCGCCAGCACGGACGCCGGATCGGTCCCGCCCATGACGATGCAGGGGATCTCGACCATGGAGGACCACCATTCGCCGAGCGCGACATTCTTGGGATGCGCTTCCGGCTTGATGTCGCCAGCCGCCTTGCCGAAGAAGATGTAATCCGGCTGCGCCTCGCCGATCTCCAGCGCCTTGTGGCGATCCTGGGCGTTGCCGCCGCCGACGATCATCTTCGGCGCGTGTTTCTCGATCGCCTCGGCCAGCGCCTCCGGGTTGCCCTCGATATGCAGCCCATCCGCCTTGACGCGACCGGCGACGCGGCTGTCGCCGGCGATCAGCGCGGCGGCGCCGGCGTCCTGCACCACCTCAACCACGGCTTCGGCGAGTTTCTGAAACGCGCCGTCATCCAGCCCATATTGCGGAATGATCACGGAGGCGACGTCGCCACCCTTGAGCGCATCGGCCATCACACCCGCAGCCTCCTGCGGGTCGGCGATTTCAGGCGCGATCAAGACGAGGCGGCAGCGGTTTTCGACGGTCGACATGGACTTCCTGTTCTCGTTCTGCTCTTTTGCGGCGCGACGCGGCCGAGAGCCTCGGCTTCTGCCATAACCCCGGGAATGAAAACGATCAACATGCCCATGGATGCCAGCTTCTATTTCATTGCCATTCCCGCCGTTCTGCTGGTGGGGCTGAGCAAAGGCGGGTTGGGCGATGCGCTCGGCCTATTGGGCGTGCCGATCCTGTCCATGGCCGTGCCGCCAGCCCAGGCCGCCGCCATCCTCTTGCCGATCCTGATCGTCATGGACGGCGCGTCGCTGTGGATCTGGCGCAAGCACAATGCGCCGGGTCTGGTGAAGATCATGCTGCCCGGCGCGCTGGTGGGCATCGCCATCGGCTGGGCGACCTGGGCGATCGTACCCTCCTATGTCATGCGGCTGATCATCGGCGTGATCGCGGTCACCTTCGCCGCGCGCTTCTTCATCAACCGCTATGGCCCGCGTCGGCGCGAGGAGACGCCGCCTCGTGCGCATGACTGGCGGCGCGCCGGCGTTTGGGGCGCTCTGTCGGGCTATGGTAGTTTCGTCGCCCATGCCGGCGGCGCGCCGTTTCAGGTCTACGGCCTGCCGCTGAAGCTGCCGCCGCGCGATTATACCGGCGCCGCGGTGCGCTTCTTCGCCATCGTGAACGTGATCAAACTCGCGCCCTACCAGGCGCTGGGCCAGCTGGATTTCACCAATCTGGCCATTTCAGCCAGCCTGTTTCCGATCGCGCCTCTGGCGACGCTTGCGGGCGGCGCGATCGTCCGGCGGATGCGCGTCGAGGTCTTCTATCCCTTCATGTACGGCATGCTGGTGCTCGCGGGAACAAAGCTGTGCTACGACGGCGCCGCCGCCGTGCTGTCCGCTCTCGCTAACCTTTGAATGCAATGCAGAAATTTTAAATGCGATGCACAAAAAAGACTTGTGAGCGCTCGAAGTCTGGCTTAGCTTTTCGCCAATGAGCGCAGATCCTTTCGCAGCAATTTCAGATTCCAATCGCCGCTTCCTCCTGGAGGAATTGCGGAGAGCGCCGCGTACTGTCAATGAATTGGCGGCGCTGCTGCCGGTCAGCCGACCGGCGGTGTCGCAGCATCTCAAGGCTTTGCTGGATTGTCACATGGTGACTGTGGAGAGCCAGGGCACGAAGCGGATCTATGCGATCAACCCGCAGGGCTTTCAGAAAATCGGCTTCTGGCTGGATCAGTTCTGGTCCACTTGATCTGAGCGCCGTGGCGCAGGCGTGACCTGTCCTGGAATGGGCCGCCTTGCGCGGCTCCCGAATTGACGCGAATACGGACTTGCGGAAACGGGAAGGCGACCCTTTTGAGTTTGGGGGGATGGTCGGATCAGTGACGTGTCTGTTTACGCAGCCGTTCGATCTCGTCCTTGATTTTCAGCTTCTCTCTCTTGATCTTGCTGATGGTCGTGTCGCCTGTGGCGGGATGCAGCATTGCGGAATGCAGTTCGGCTTCAAGGGCTCCATGCTTTTTTTCGAGCGTCTGAATATGAGCTTCTATAGTCATGGGCAGTTTCCTTTTGGTTCGGCCCACACCCGGCCATCCTCCGCCGGATGTTTCAGGCTGCAACACGAGGAGTCTGCCACGTAACACCCCGTTTGTCGAAGCCCATTTCATCGGAAAGGAAAACTTCCCGTTAGCGGATGATTCGTGTTAGGAGCGAAATCTGCCAAGTGGCAGGACTACAGGCGCTTGCCGCCGAAGACAAAGAGAATGGGGACGGGACCGAATGGCCGATCAGGAGCAGGCTGAGCTTAGATTGAATGCGGCGAGACTGCGGCAGGAGCACGAGGATTACGACGTGGCGATCAACGCGATGATCGCAACCGGCTGCGACGCGCTTCGGATCCAGCGCATGAAGAAGAAGAAGCTGGCGATCAAGGACAAGCTCAGCCAAGTCGAAGACCAGATCATCCCCGACATCATCGCCTGACGAAAGCCCGTTCATGACGCTCTCCAAGCCGCCCGTCGCCATCATCATGGGAAGCCAGTCCGACTGGGAGACCATGAAAAACGCCGCCGACACGCTCGATGCGCTCGAAATTCCCTATGAAGCGCGAATCATCTCCGCCCATCGCACGCCGGACCGACTGGTGAATTTCGCCAAGACCGCCCGCGACGAAGGCTTCAAGGTCATCATCGCCGGCGCCGGCGGCGCGGCGCATCTGCCCGGCATGGCCGCGGCCATGACGCCGCTGCCGGTCTTCGGCGTGCCGGTGCAATCCAAGGCGCTTTCGGGACAGGATAGCCTGTTGTCGATCGTGCAGATGCCGGCCGGCATTCCCGTGGGAACGCTGGCGATCGGCCGCGCGGGCGCGGTCAACGCAGCCCTTCTCGCCGCGGCCGTGCTGGCGCTTTATGACGACGACCTGGCCGACAGGCTCGACACCTGGCGCGAAGAGCAAAGCGCCTCGGTGGCGGAACATCCGGTGGATCTCTGAGATGAGCGCGAAGACGATCGGCATCATCGGCGGCGGCCAGTTGGGCCGCATGCTGGCCATGGCCGCGAGCCGGCTGAATTTCCGCACCCTCATTCTCGAGCCCACGCCCGATTGCCCGGCGGCGCAGCTCGCCAATGGCCAGATCGTCGCCGCCTATGACGACGAGGCCGCGCTGGCTGAGCTTGCCGCGCGCTGCGACGTCGTTACCTACGAATTCGAGAATGTGCCGGTCGGCGCCGCACGGCGGCTGGCCGACAGCGTCCCGGTCTATCCGCCGCCGTTCGCGCTCGAAGTCGCCCAGGACCGGCTGACCGAAAAGCGCTATCTCAATTCCGTCGGCATCCCCACCGCTGATTTCCGCGCAGTCAACAGCCAGGCCGATCTCGAAACCGCTTTGGCGGAATTCGGCGGCAAAGGCGTGCTCAAGACGCGCCGGCTGGGTTATGACGGCAAGGGCCAGATCCTTTTTCGCCCAGGCGACAGCCCTGAGGGCGCCTTCGACAGGCTCGGCGGCGCGACCCTGATCCTGGAAAGCTTCATCGCTTTCGAACGCGAGATTTCGGTGATCGCCGCCCGCGATGCTGAAGGCGTCGTCGTCTGTTTCGACCCGGCGGAGAATGTCCATCGCAACGGCATCCTGCACACATCCACTTTGCCCGCCGCCATCGACGCCCATGTCGCAGCCCAGGTGCGCGACGCCGCCGAACGGCTGCTGGCGGGCCTTGAGTATGTCGGCGTCATCGGCATCGAATTCTTCGTCGGCCAGGGCGGCGCGCTGATCGCCAACGAGATTGCGCCGCGCGTGCACAATTCCGGACACTGGACGGAAGCGGCCTGCGTCATCTCGCAATTCGAGCAGCATATCCGCGCCGTCGCCGGCCTGCCGCTCGGCGACCCCGCCCGTCACAGCGATTGCGTGATGCAGAACCTGATCGGCGACGACATCCATGGCGTGGAAGAGTGGGCGCGCCAGAAGAGCGTCTATATCCATCTCTATGGCAAGACCGAACCAAGGCCGGGCCGCAAGATGGGCCATATCACCCGCCTGACCGGCCCCGCTTCGACATGACCGAAGCGTTGCCGCTGTCGCGTGAGCCTGTCTACGCGGAGCGGCGCTTCCGATCTGCGGGCGTTTTTTCGCTCGCGGACAAACGCTTCAAGCTGACGCTGATCAGCGCTCATGTCAACGACCCGCCTTACGCAGCCCGTCCCGACATCGTCGAAGCGGCCAAAGCCTATTGCCGAACGCTGCAGGCCGAGATGGACGCGACGCCGCATTTCGGCGTCGGCTCGGTGATCCTGCATAACGGCGAGGCCTCGGCCAACAACTGGCTGCTGTTCGACTGGTGGATCGAAAGCGGCATCGGCTGCCGGATTCTGTCGCGGTCGACGAGCGCCCATCCACTGGATTTCGCCCGGGTGGATGGCCCCTTCGCGGCCTGCGTCTGGGAGGCGATCGTCCTCGAACATGAGCGCAAGGCCTGGATGCGGCAGGCGCTTTCCGGGCCAAGAAGCCTCGACGCCTATCTCGACGACTTTCTTGCCGATGGGCTTTACTGAGAGCTAACGTCTCCTTGCCAAGAATGGCTCTTTTGTGACAGGGTTTGCCGCCACAAATTTCGGAGTTTCCCATGACGCTGCGTCGCAGTTTCCTTATCGGTCTTGCCGCCCTGATCGCCGCCCCGTTTGCCTCGCACGCGGCTGAACTGCCCGATCTCGGCGGCCGCAAGGTGATCGTGGTCACCGAAAACGCCTATCCGCCGCTGCAATTCGTCGACCCCAAGACCGGCAAGCAGATCGGCTGGGAATATGACGCCATGGACGAGATCGCCAAGCGCCTGAACTTCAAGGTCGAATATCAGAACACCTCCTGGGATGCGATGATCCAGGCCGTGTCGGACGGCCAGTACAATGTCGGCATGACCGGCATCACCATCAAGGAAGACCGCAAGCAGAAGGTGGACTTCTCCGAACCCTATATGCGCTCGCAGCAGCTGATGCTGGTGCGCGGCGACGAAACCCGCTTCACCGACGCCAAGAGCTTCAAGACGCTGGAAAGCGGCCTCGTCGGCGCACAGCCGGGCACCAGCCCGTTCTACACCGCCGTCTACGAAGTGCTTGACGGCAACGAGCAGAACCCGCGCATCAAGCTGTTCGAAACCTTCGGCGCCACCGTTCAGGCCCTGAAAGCCGGCGACGTCGATCTCGTGCTCACCGACAGCACCGCCGGCAAGGGCTATGTCGACGCCTCCAACGGCGCCCTGAAGATCGTCGGCGAACCGCTCGGCACCGAGGATTTCGGCTTCATCTTCCCCAAGGGCTCCGATCTCGTCGCCCCGGTCAACGCCGCGATCGCCGCGATGAAGGCCGACGGTACGATGGACGCGCTCAACAAGAAGTGGTTCCTCGACTACAAGATGGGCCAGTAAGTCATCCCCGATGGCGGCAGCCCCCACGAACGAACAGGCGGGCGCGACCGATTTCCCATGGTGGTTGGTCGCGCTCGCCTTCATTGGCGTTGGCATTGGTGGCGTGATCGTCGCCAATGATCTCTATGCGCAAGTCTTCACCACCGTCTCCAAGGGACTGGGCATCACGATCTTCGTGACGCTGGCGGGCTTTACGCTGGCCACGCTGCTCGGCCTCGGCGTGGCGCTGCTCGGTCTGTCCGATTCCAAGGCGCTCCGGCAGATATCCCGCTTCTATATCGAGCTCATCCGCGGCGTGCCGGTGCTGGTGCTGTTGTTCTACATCGCATTCGTCGGCGCGCCGGGCTTTGTTGCCGCCTGGAACTGGTTGACCGCGCCGCTGACGAGCGCCGGTCTGATCGAGCCGATGATGGTGCGCGACGTTTCGCTGATGTGGCGCGCGATCATCGCCCTGATGATCGCCTATTCCGCCTTCATCGCCGAGATCTTCCGCGCCGGCATCCAATCGGTGGACAAGGGCCAGATCGAGGCCGCCAAGGCGCTCGGCCTGTCGCGCAGCCAGCGCTTCCGGCTGGTGATCTTTCCCCAGGCGCTGAAGGTTATCTTTCCGCCGCTCTCCAACGATTTCGTGGCCATGGTCAAGGATTCCTCGCTCGTCTCCGTGCTCGGCGTCGCCGACATCACCCAGATGGGCAAGGTCTACGCCTCCGGCTCGTTCCGCTTCTTCGAAACCTATTCGATCGTCGCCTATATTTATCTGGTGCTGACCATCGGCTTGTCTCTCGGCCTGAGGCGTATCGAAAAGAGCCTTCGCGAGCGAAACGCAGGCTGAACAACACAGCTTGAGCTGACGGCAGGAACTTACAGCCTCTTCCGCAAGTTACAGACCAGCGCCCGTCAATCAGGACGGGTCGACTGTATCCGGGAGAGATCCATGAGCGAGAACGACATGACCCGCGACCCCGCGTCGCGGCAGCAAACCGGCCAGGGCTCCCTGGTCGGCGAGCAGGCAAAACCGTCCGACGCCGCATCCGCCCCCAGCCTGGGCGACATCAAGCGCCAGGCGACGGAAGATCTCGGCGCCGTTCGCGAAGCCGCCGCCTCCAAGATCGATGAGGCGACCGACAAGGCCGCCGAAGCAGCCAACGAACAGAAAAACTTTCTGGCCCAGCAATTGTCGAGCCTCGGCGACGCGCTCGAGCGCACCGGCCGGGACATGCAGAACGGCGACGGCGCCGCCATGGGCCGTTATGCCGGCGACATCGGCTCCAGCATCCGCAGCTTCGCATCCGACATCGAAGGCCGCGACATGGGTGAAATCGCTGCGATGGCCGAGGATTACGGCCGCCGGCAGCCACTGGCCTTTCTTGGTATCGCCGCGGTCGCCGGCCTGGCTGCCAGCCGCTTCGTGACCGCCTCCGCTCGACGGCGCGACCGGGAAACCCAGAGCCAGTCACACATGCCGACCCCTGGTCTCGACCGACGCGACAATTCCGCCGCGCTCGCCGACACCACCGTCGCCAGCACGCCATTCCCGGGAGACCGCGCCAATGTCCAATACTGACAATCGACCGCTGACCGAACTCGTGTCTGGCCTTGTCAGCGATATTTCCAGCCTTTTCAGGAAGGAAATAGCGCTCGCTAAGGCGGAGACCTCAGAAAAGATTTCGCACGCCATGGGCGGGGTCGAAATGCTGGCGATCGGCGCGGTCTTTGCGATCGGCGCCGTCGGCGTGCTGCTTTCGGCGCTGGTCACCGGCCTCGGCGCCTTCTTCGTTGCGCAGGGCATGACCGAACCGAACGCCAATTCCCTGTCGGCCGTCATCGTCGGCGTCGTGGTGGCGCTTGTCGCCTGGCGACTGATGGCGAGCGGCCTCAATACGCTGCGCGGCTCGGACCTTTCGCTCGACCGCACCTCATCGTCGCTTCAGCGCGACGCCAAGATCGTGAAGGAGAGACTCTGATGGCTCTATCAGACCGCGACCCCGCAGACATCGAACGTGACATCGACGGCGACCGCCGTCGAATCGAAGAAAAGCTCGACGCCATCCAGGAGCGCCTGTCGCCCGGACAGATGATCGACGAAGTGCTGGGCTATATGAAGACGAGCGGCAGCGCCGAATTCGTTTCCAATCTCGGCCGCTCCGTGAAAAGCAATCCCATGCCGGTGGCGCTTATGGGCGTGAGCCTGGCATGGATGATGGCGAATCAGGCGATGCCCGCCTCCTCTGAGCGAGACGGCGCGCGAGCCCATGACGACAGCATCGACGAAGCCTTCTATCCGCTTGCGCCGATCACCGGTTCGGTGCGCCGCGTCGGTCCCGCCTTCGAAGAAAACGGCTCCAGCTACAGCCATTTCACCGACGACGCCGGCCAACGTTTCCGCGCGCTGACCGACGCCACGGGTCGCCGGGCAGGTCATTTCGTCGATGAAACCGGCAAGACCTATCGCGGTTTTGCCGACACCGCCGGCCAGCAGATCTCGGATATCCGCGACGAGGCCGGCCGCCTGCTCGACGAAGCGTCCGGCTGGACCGCCGGCGCCTGGCGCGAAACCCGCCAACGCGTGTCCGACCTGGGTTCGTCGATCAGAAACGGCTCCAACGCCACCTATCACGGGCTGCAGGATCAGACGGCGCGCATGAGCGACATGCTGACCCGCCAGTTCCGCGACCAGCCGCTGGTCGGCGGCGCGCTGGCTTTTGCGATCGGCGCGGCGATCGGCGCAGCCCTGCCGCATACGAAAATCGAAGGCGAGACGGTCGGCAATGTCGGCGACAAGGCGCGAGACACGCTGGCGCGCAAGACATCCGATGTCCTGGATGAAGGCGAACGCGTGGCGGCCGACACCTATCAGAAGGTCGCCGAAGTCGCTTCCAACGTTCAGGGCGCGGCCCGGGAAAGCGTTCGGGAGACATTCGGCGCCAACGGACGGCCGAACACCCACTGATCCCGGTATAAGCCAAAGCCTACCAGACCCGGCCGCACTGGCCGGGTTTTTCATGTCTGCCGACGAACAGACAACAAAAAAGCGGCTCCGGGAAAGCCGCTTTCATGAAGGCGCTTTTGCTGCGAGCGCTGCCCAAACGTTCGTCGGACAGCGAAATTCGCCTCAGCGGAGGCCGAGAAACGACAAAATCGCAAGGACGATAACGACGGCGCCGACGAGCCAGATCAGGTTGTTCATGATGGGATGCCTCCTGTTGATCACACGTGATGAACACGCGGGAATGCGTAAGGTTCCCAAGGACCGGCCCGCATCCCGTTGAATTAGCGGATTCCGGCTCACAGGTTTTCCGCCTTGCGGCCGACCGTATCGGCGACGTAGGCGCCCCGATCGCCCATGGGTCTGGGCCTTCCCGTCGTCGAATCGCGCAGCGTCTGATGTTCGAGTTCGGCGTTGATTTCCGCGCCGAGGATCAGAATCATCACCGAGATCCACACCCAGATCATCACGCCGATCAGCGTGCCCAGCGCGCCATAGGTCGCGTTATAATCGGCGAAATGCGAGAGATAGTACGAAAAGCCGAACGTCGCGATCGTCCAGAGAATGGCGGCGACGCCCGCGCCCCAGGTGATCCATCGCAATTTGGCGGGCTCGCGGCTTGGCCCGAAACGATAGACCAGCATGATCATGCCGATCATCACCGCGAGCGCCAGGGGCCAGCGCAGCACTCTGGCCAGCGTTTCGAGCCAACTGTCGAGACGAAGAAAAGCGAGCACGGCGGGAATGACGCCGACTGCCACGATCAGCAGCGCCGCCAGCAGCACGGCCAGCAGCGTGAAGGCGAGCGCCACCGCATTGAGCCTCAGGATGCTGCGGCTTTCGGTTTCGCTATAAGCGACGTTCATGGCGTCGAACAGCGCCTTGATCCCGCTCGACGAACTCCAGAGCGCCAGCGCGAAGCTGGAGGCGAAAGCAAAGCTGAGCGTCGAATTCTTCTGGGACGACAGGCTCTCGAGCTGATCCGTGATCAGCGCCATGCCGCCAGGCGGCAGGAAATCGGCCAGAAATCCCACCTGGCCGGCAATGGCGCTGGGATCGGAGAAGAAACCGTAGATCGTGGCGAGAAGCGCCATGGAGGGAAAGAAGGCGAGCAGCAGAAAGAAGGTCACGCCCGCCGCGATCAGCGAGATGCGATCCTCGAAAATGGCGTAGAACACGCGCCAAGCGACATCCTTCAAGCCGAGCGGCGGAATGTCATGCGGCGCCGCGGCGTCGCGCCCGCGTTCGGCTTCATCCTCGGGAGCCTGCGTTTCGGTCAACATGGCGGCCTTCGTATCGGTCATTTCTCATCCCTCCGCGGCGTCTGGCGTCATCTCCCGACAATTGCAATCCATCGCGAATGTTCCGCGCCTCGGGCGTGGTTTCGTTTGAAGAGCAAAGAACTTTCCCGTGCGACAGGCGCTCAAGAAACAGTGGGCCGACATCAGCGCATCATGGAATCAGCGCATGAAAATTCACGCCGGCGAGAGGAACGAACAGCCCGCTGTCGGCATTTTGTGTCGCAGCAGCATGGAGAGTGGAGCGATGATCAACTGGTCGAAAAGCGTGGAAGTGGTTTTCAGCCCGACCCGCGAGATCCGCGTGATCTCCAATCTGCACGACGCCGCTCAATGCCTGCTGCACAAATGGCCGTCCAAGACCGGCAAGGCCTATTCCAAGGCCCGCACCGCCTGCCTCAATGCGCTCGAAGGCCATGTGCCGGCCTTTTACGCCCGCGAAGCCTTCGTGGCGGCCGCGACAGAGGTGAATATCCTGCGCAGCGCCTGAAGCGAACCGGAACGCCCCGCGCCGGACTTGACTTTTGTCGCCCCGGCGTTAGGCCGAACCGTTCGTTTTCTCCCACCTGCCGGATCCGCCATGCCCTATCGTGAAAAGACCTATGCCGCCCTGTTGTTCGATATGGACGGCACGCTTCTGAGCTCGATCGCGGCGGCCGAGCGCGTCTGGTCGACCTGGGCGCGCCGGCACGGTCTCGATGTCGAGACGTTCCTGCCGACCATTCACGGGGTTCGCGCCGCCGACACGATCCGCAAACAGGGGCTTCCCAATATCGATCTGGAAGCCGAAGTCGCCTGGGTCGAAAGAGCCGAGATCGAGGATGTCGACGGCGTCGTGCCGATCGATGGCGTGGTGGATTTCCTGAACGCGCTTCCCGAGGATCGCTGGGCGATCGTCACCTCGGCGACCGTCGAACTCGCCACTGCGAGGCTCGACGCCGCCGGCATTAAGCGGCCCAGGCATTGGGTCACCGCCGAGGACGTCAAGCGCGGCAAGCCCGCGCCCGACTGCTTCCTACTCGGCGCGGAGCGGCTTGGCGTCGACATCAAGGATTGTCTGGTGTTCGAAGACGCCCCCGCCGGCATCGAAGCCGCCCGCGCCTCCGGCGCCGATCTGCTGGTTGTCACCGCCACGCATGCCCATCCGCATAAGGAAGGCTCGGCAATCCCGCATTATCGGGACCTCACGGTCGCCGTTGCCGACAATGGCGGCATCCGCATCACCTACAACGACGCCTGAGGCGACACAAAAGATTTTCTTGGCGAAGCCCGCCTCTTTTTGTATGGAAGGATCAGTGGTTCCGTAGCTCAGCAGGATAGAGCATCAGATTCCTAATCTGAGGGTCACGCGTTCGAATCGCGTCGGAATCACCATTCTTCACATTTAGATGGGATGACCGACTGGAGCCAGATGAGTTGGCGGAAAGGGGAGGTTGCTGACTATGTCGGATAACCGCGTTATCCGCATGGCGGAGATAGAGGTCGGACCGGATTTCCTGGATGACCACAAGCGGTTTCTTGGCGAGGAAATCGACCTGTCGCTCGAGCGGGAGCCCGGAGTCTTGCGGCTAGAGGCAGTGAGCTTGCGAGAAGCGCCGTGCCAGTTTCGTCTATTGGAAGTTTATGCAAATCAGGCTGCCTATGAAAACCATCTGCAGAGCGAGCATTTTTTGACCTATAAAGCCCGCACTTCTCATATGGTCGTTTCGCTCAGGCTGCTTGACGCGGTTGCGCTGCGCATGACTTCGTCGTCGCCGCAAAAGTTAACCAATCCCTAATAAACGCATTGACTCCGAACCCATGCGAGTCTTCTAATCGAAGGCAACCAGGGAGCGCCATGATGGCCAGTCAAAACGACGCTTATGAACAAGTGAACCAGAACATCGCCGAAAGCGAAAGGCTCGCCTCGAGGCTGTCGGCGACGATCGCGCATCTCAAGGCGCATGGCCAGGCGGTGGACACCGCCGAGCAGCAGCAGAAGCGGCATGTCGCGATGGCCGAAGCCTATCGCGCGCACAAGAAGATGCTGGAAGAACGTTTTCTGGCCCGGCGCAACGGCGAGACGGCCTGATCGATCAATCCTTACGCGGCGTCTCGTCTTCGCCCACGCCGATGTCGTAACGGATGCGTCCGCCGACCCTTATGCAGGTTTTGCCACCATCGACCGCAATATACCCCTCGCCATAGGCGGAACAGGGATTGCCCTGCGGCTGTGAGGGCGTGGAGGGATCTGCGGTCACGGCGTCTTCCGCGAGCGCGGGAGGGCTGACAATGGCAAGCAGGAACAGTCCAACAGCGATCATCTTCATCGGCGCAACATCCCGTTTCCAGGCTGAGGAATCCAGTGCGTTTCGGGCAAAACCGTGACGTGGTTTATCTTCGGGTTGATTCTATCGCCAGTCCCCGTCGGCCACAACGCGCGGAACATTCCCTTCGATCCGGCATTGTCTCGGCATGACCAAGATCGAGCCCCCTCAAAAGACCGAACGTCGCGCCTCGCGCGGCATGATTTTCTTCGTCCTGACGCTCGCGGCTTTGGCCGGCGTGCTCGCCGCGGTTTACCTTCTGGGCCTGCATCCGGGCTCAACGACCTCGGTCTGACGGAAACAGGCCTATAGCCCGCCCTGCCAGACCTTGATCGCCTCGATCGGGTAGATCAGCATGATGACATTGAGCGTGAGATTGTCACGGATGATGAAGGCCGTGGCGATTTCGGCTGCGATGGCCAGCGCAATCGTCACCTTCACCGGCAGTTTCCAGGCGGCGAGAAAGCCGAGCGTCATCCAGACCGTGTCCATGCCGGAATTGAGGATGGAATCGCCGACATAGTCATAAGCCATGGTTGCCGAGCGATAGCGTTCGATGATGATGGGTGAGTTCTCCAGAAGCTCCCATCCCGCCTCGATCAGGCCCGCCAACCCAAGCCGGAGCGACATCGGCGCGCGACGCAGGACGAGAAATCCGAGCCCATAGAACAGGAAACCATGGATGATGTGGCTCGGCGTGTACCAGTCGGAAATCTGCTGGGAATTGCCGGAGGAATGCACCTCGCCTTCCCACAGTTTCACCACCCCGCATTCGCAGAGCCAGACGCGGCCCATCAACCGTTCGATGATCACCTGAACGAGGATGATCAACGCGATCAGGCCGAGCCCATAAACAAGATGGCGACGGGAGTTCGCAGCCTCAGCCATCCTTGCCGTCCAGCTGGTGCTTCATGATCAGCGGCATCTGGCTGAGCGTGAAGAGGAAGGTGATCGGCATGGTGCCCCAGACCTTGAAGGTGACCCAGAAATCGTCCGCCGCCTTCAAATCCGGCAGATAATAGGCGTCCGCGCCGCGCCAGACCACTTCGTTGAGCACCGCGAGAAACAGGAAGAAGAAACCCCAGCGCCAGGTGAGCTTGGTCCAGCCTTCATCGTCGAGCTGGAAGGCCGAGTTGAAGACGTAACCGAGCAGCGAACGGCCGAACAACAGGCCGCCCAGGAGCACCACGCCAAACAGTGTGTTGATGATCGTCGGCTTCATCTTGATGAAGGTCTCGTTCTGCAGCCAGATCGACAATCCGCCGAAGGCCAGCACCACGACGCCTGACACGAGCGGCATCATCGGCAGCTTGCCCATGACGATCTTGGAGACGACCAGCGAGATCACCGTGGCCGCCATGAACAAAGCGGTGGCGATGAAGATCGGCCCGCCGAGGCTCGCAAGCGGCGGATAGGCTTTCGCCAGCCGCTCTCCATAGGAATTGGCGAAGAAGAACACCAGAAGCGGCCCGAGTTCGAGCGCGAGCTTGATGACGGGATTTTCCTTCCCCGCGGTCGTCTTGCTGTCGGTTTCGGCGGCCATGGGCGCGTCTCCTGTTGCGGCTGTACGCCTGCTTATTGTTTCTGCGTCTGTAGGCCGGCGATGGCTTCGGCGAAATCTTCGGCATCGAAGGGTTCGAGATCGTCGACGCCCTCGCCGACGCCGATGAAATAGACCGGCAGTTTATGCTTTGCGGCGATGGCGACGAGAATGCCGCCGCGCGCCGTGCCGTCAAGCTTGGTCATGATCAGGCCCGAGACGCCCGCGACATTGCGGAAGATCTCGACCTGGTTGAGGGCGTTCTGGCCGGTGGTGGCGTCGAGCGTCTGCAGCACGGTGTGCGGCGCATCCGGATCGAGCTTGCCGAGCACACGGACGATTTTTTCGAGTTCCGCCATCAGCTCGGTCTTGTTCTGCAGCCGGCCGGCGGTGTCGATGATCAGCACGTCCTGGCCTGACGTCTTGGCCTTTTCATAGGCGTCGTAAGCCAGCCCCGCCGCATCGGCGCCGAGCTTGGTCGAAACGATTTCGCAACCGGTGCGGCTGGCCCAGATATGCAGCTGCTCGATGGCTGCGGCGCGGAAGGTGTCGCCGGCGGCGAGCATGACTTTCAGCCCGGCGCGGCTCAGTTTCGCCGCGAGCTTGCCGATCGTCGTAGTCTTGCCGGTGCCGTTGACGCCGACGACCAGGATCACATGCGGCTTATGGCTGAGATCGAGTTCGAGCGGCTTCGCCACCGGCTTCAGCACCTTGACGATTTCGCCGGCCATGATGCGGGACACATCCTCGCCCGAGACATCCTTGCCATAGCGTTCCGACGACAGCGTGTCGGTGATGCGCAGCGCGGTTTCGACGCCGAGATCGGCGCGGATCAACAGGTCTTCCAGCTCTTCGAGCGTGTCCTCGTCGAGCTTGCGCTTGGTGAACAGCGCCGAAATCTGCGCGCCAAGCTGGGCCGAGGTGCGGGCGAGACCCTGGCGCAGCCGCTCGATCCAGCTGAGTTTCTTAGCCTGCTCAGAAATCTCTACTTCCGCATCGCGCGCGCCTGCAACAGTGAAGCCTTCGGGGAGAGCGGGTTCGGAAACAGCCGGCTCATCCAAGGCCACCTCGTCTGCTGGGGCGACCGGTCTGGATCCGATCTCGTCGAGATGAGGTTGAACCTCTCCATCATCGAGCGCAGCCTCCGAGGCTTCTTCGACAACCTCTTCCGCGGGCGCCGACTCGGTTTCTGCAGCCGGGTCGGCGACCACAGCCTCAGCTTCGACCTCGGCGGGCTTCGCCTTGTCCTCGGCTTCGTCCTTGCCGAAGCTGAACATCTTCTTGATGAAACCGAGCGCCATGGCTGATCCGGCTGGCCTTTTCAGGCTGCCGCCTCCTGAATTCTGTCTGCGACGAGGTGCTTGCCGTTATGGCCCGTGACGGTGACCGTGGCAAGGCTGCGGGGCGCGAGCCCCAATCCCTCGCAAAGCGTGAAGTTTTCCGTATGAGCGAGACCGGTATTCTCGACGAGAATGGTCTGGCGGCTGCCGACCATGCGGTCGAGATGGGCGCGATGCAGCCGCTCGCCGGCCTCGCGCAGGCGCGCGGCGCGTTCCTTGACCAGCCTGCGGTCGAGCGCCGGCATGCGCGCCGCGGGCGTCCCCTCGCGCGGCGAATAGGGAAAGACATGCAATTTTGCGATGCCGCATTCCTCTGCAAGACGCGCCGAATTGTCGAACATCTCCTCGGTCTCGGTCGGAAAACCGGCGATGATATCGGCGCCGAAGCTGATCTCCGGCCTGAGTTCACGGGCGCGGCGCACAAAGGCGATCGCGTCTTCCCGGCTGTGACGCCGCTTCATGCGCTTGAGAATGAGATTGTCGCCATGCTGCAGCGACAGATGCAGATGCGGCATGAAGCGCGGCTCTTCGGCGATCAGATCCCAGAGATGCGCGTCGGCCTCGACGCTGTCGATCGACGACAGGCGCAGCCGCAGGATCTCGGGCACGTTTCTGAGGATCGATTTCGCCAGTTGCCCGAGCGTCGGCGCGCCGGGCAAGTCTGCGCCATAGCTCGTGGCGTCGACGCCGGTCAGCACGATCTCGCGATAGCCGTTCTCGGCCAGTCGTCTCGCCTGCTCGACCACCGCGCCCATCGGCACCGAGCGCGAATTGCCGCGACCATAGGGAATGATGCAGAAGGTGCAGCGGTGATCGCAGCCGTTTTGCACCTGAATGAAGGCGCGGACATGTCCGTCGATGACATCCACCATTTGCGGTGCGGTGGCGCGCACGCTCATGATGTCGTTGACCTGCAATTTCTCTGACGCCGATACGCCGAAATCGGGCAGCCGGGCGAAGCTCTCCGCCTTCAGCTTTTCCTCATTGCCCAGCACGGCGTCGACCTCGGGCATTTGGGCGAATGTCGCGCCTTCGGTCTGCGCCCCGCAGCCGGTGACGATGATCCGGGCCTGAGGATTGTCGCGGCGGGCGCGGCGGATCGCCTGACGGGCCTGACGCACGGCCTCGCCCGTCACCGCGCAGGTGTTGAAAATCAATGCATTGTCGAGACCGGCCTTTGAAGCCTCGGCCTTGATGACTTCCGACTCATAGGTGTTCAGGCGACAGCCGAAAGTGATGACGTCGACGCCGGTCACTGGGCCGCAGCCTCCTGATCGCGGGCGAAGGCGCCGGTCATGGGATCGAGCATGCCCGACCATTCCCATTCGGCGGGACCGGTCATGACGACGTGATCGTTGGCGCGCCAGTCGATCGACAATATGCCGCCGCTCGGCATGGTCACGTCAACCTGGCGTTCGGTGCGACCGGTGCGCGCGGCTGAGACGGCGGAGGCGCAGGCGGCAGAACCGCAAGCGAGCGTCAGGCCCGCGCCGCGCTCCCAGGTGCGCAGGTCGAGAGAATGGCGCGAGGTGACGCGGGCGATTGAAATATTGGCGCGCTCGGGAAACATCGGATGATGCTCGAGCAGCGGCCCGAACTTGCCGAGATCATAGTCCCAGACGTCGCGATCCACCCAGAACACCGCATGCGGATTGCCCATGGAGGCGACGGAGGGCGAGTGCAGGACCGGCGCGTCGATGGGCCCGATCTGTAATTCGATCCGGCTTGTGTCGTGAAATTCTTCCGACAGCGGGATCTTGTTCCACTCGAATTGCGGCTTGCCCATGTCGACGGACAGCAGACCGTCGTCGCGCTCCTCGCCGGTCAAGACGCCGGCGCGGGTGTGGAAGGTAAAGCTCTTCAACCCGGTTTCCGCGGCCAGCGCCTGCACCACGCAGCGCATGCCGTTGCCGCAGGCCTGCGCTTCGGTGCCGTCGCAATTGATGATGCTGATCCAGGCGAATGTGCCCTCGGCCTTCGGATCATGGATCGCCATGATCTGGTCGAAGGACGTCGCGGGATCGGCGGCGAGCGCAATGGCCGCCTCGGGCGTGACGCGATCCTTGCGGCCGCGCATGTCCGCCACCAGGATCTTGTTCCCCAGTCCGTTCATCTTGGCGAAAGGCGCATCTATGGTCATGGCGTCAGCCGCATCCTCTACAATTTCGCCCTATATGGCGGAAGCGCAGTCAAAAGACCAGAGTTTTCGCCTATTTCAGGGGAATGTCGACGCTTTCGCCCGCGCGCAATGGCCGGAAACGCTCCCGCTCGAGGCCGGCGGCGTCGAGCGCTGCGGCCAGGGCGTCAAGCGGAGCCTCCACGGCCTCATTGGTGAGTTGGAACGTACCCCAGTGATGGCCAACGGCGTATTGGGCGCGGGCGAGCCGCATGCCCTCGACCGCCTCGGCCGGATTCTGATGCTGCCCCTTCATGAACCAGCGCGGCTCATAGGCGCCGATCGGCAGGATGGCGAGACGAAAGCCGCCATGCTTTTCCGCCGCGGTGCGATAATTGATCCCGTCGTGAAAGCCTGTGTCGCCGATGTGATAGATCGCGCCGGCTGGCGTCGAGATCACGAAGGCTGCCCAGAGCGCCATGCGGCGATCGCGCGTTCCTCGCGCCGACCAGTGGTGACAGGGTTCCGTATGGATGATGAAGGGACCGAAATCCGTCTGATCGCCCCAATCGGTGGCGATGATCCGGGCGTTCGGAATGGCCTTGCGGATGATGGCGTCATTTCCGAGCGGCGTGATGATCTCAGGATGATGCGCCGCCACGATCGTCTTGAGGCTGGCGATATCCAGATGGTCGTAGTGATTGTGCGTCACCAGCACCAGATCGATCTTCGGCAGATCGTCCAGACGAATGCCCGGCGGATTGTGACGCTTGGGTCCGGCAAAAGTGAGCGGGCTCGCGCGCATCGAAAACACCGGATCGGTCAGGATGTTATGGCCCTGGGTCTGGATCAGCAGGCTGGCGTGACCCGCCATGGTTACCCGGAGATCGTCGCCCTCGATGCGCCAGGCGGGCTTTGCGCCGGCGAAGGGGCTGGGATAGGCGTCGGGCCAGCGGGCGCGCTTTTCCCCCCATTGCCACCGGAGCAGGGCCGCCAGGCCAAGCGGTTCGACGCCATGGGGATTGAAGAACCTGACGCCGTCGAAATGATCGCTTCGCGGCCCATCGTAATAGGGGTTCTTCTCGCGCCGTCCGTAGTTCGTCATGGGCTCGCCTCGCTATGCAGATTTTTTAAGATAGAGGCTCGGCTAAACCTTACAAGGCGCGGGCTCCCCCAGCACCCCAGTTCCATCTCACAGGCGCTACCGTTTGACCTTTGCTCACCGCATCACTAAACGAGCGTAACCGGGGCACGACGACGAGAAGACCATGATCGAGTACGAGAAGTTCATCTATCTGGACATGTACAAGACCGGCAGCAGCTACGTCGTGGCGCTTCTAAACCGCCTCGTTCCGGGCAAGCCTGTGCGCGCATTTCGTCACGCGCCGCTGACCAAGGGGCGGCCATTTTTCTGGAAGCAGGGAAAATACGCCTTCGCCACCGTCCGCAATCCCTGGGACTGGTATGTGTCGATGTGGTCCTACTCGATCCAGCAGACCAATGTCGTTTATTACCGCGCCATCCAGAATTCACTTGGCGAGGAAGGCCTGAGGCGGTTTTTTGACCGCTCCAATCCCAAGGAGTCCTTTCGGTTGTGGTTGCAGTCCTTCAACGATCCCGACTTCTTCAAGACGATCGAGACGGAAAACCCCTATGCCCATTCGTCGGTCAATCCATTTCTCGGCTTTTATTCCTACCGCTTCTTGCGCGTGACGACGCCACATCCTGCGCTTGCGCTGAACCGAGCCTATCTCTGGAACATGGACCGCGCTATTGCCCACCAGAAGCGCTGGGCTATTTATGACCGCGTATTCAAGAGTGAAACGTTGACCGAGGATTTTTCGACTTTCGTGCTCGACAACATCGACCGTTGCGGCTTCAAGAAGAACGCCGAGGCGATCCTGAAGAAGCATGCGCCGCAGCCGAAGAACGCATCGACCCGCACCCTCACCACCTACCGTGACTATTACGACGACGAATTGCGCGACCTCGTCGCCCGACGCGACCGCCTCGTGATCGACCTGTTCGGCTACGAATTCTGATCTATCGGCTACAAGGCTTGACTTTTCCGGCCCGCTGATGTTTAAGCCGCGCAATCTCACAGGTCTTTGACGATCTGAGCAGCCGACCGGACCGTCGTTTGACGATCGAGTCCGGAGGTCAACACCCGACAGCGCGATGCGCCCTCGGGTGCTTTTTTGCTTGATCTCTTGTCAGAGCGCCTGGGGATGCCGATGTTCCGGACAACAGAGTTCGGACAAAAGGATGGTTGGATGTTTGAGAGCCTTCAGGAACGCCTAGGCGGCATATTGAACGGACTGACGGGCCGCGGCGCTCTGTCGGAAGCCGATGTCAACGCTGCGCTCCGCGAAGTGCGCCGCGCGCTTCTGGAAGCCGACGTGGCGCTGGACGTCGTGCGGTCCTTCACAGAGCGCGTCCGCGAAAAGGCTGTTGGCGCGACCGTGCTCAAGTCGATCAAGCCAGGCCAGATGGTCGTCAAGATCGTCCATGACGAACTCGTGGAGATGCTGGGCGCCGAAAGTGAGACAGTCGATCTCAACGCGGCGGCGCCCGTCGTCATCATGATGGTCGGCCTGCAGGGCTCCGGCAAGACCACCACCACCGGCAAGATTGCGCTGCGCCTGACCAATCGCGAGCGCAAGAAGGTCCTGATGGCCTCGCTCGACACGCGCCGTCCGGCCGCGCAGGAACAGCTCCGCCAGCTGGGTGTCCAGACCAATATCGACACGCTCCCGATCATCGCCGGTCAGTCTCCCGTCGACATCGCCGCTCGCGCCGTTCAGGCCGCCAAGCTCGGCGGCCATGACGTCGTCATTCTCGACACCGCCGGTCGCACGCATATCGACGAGCCGCTGATGGTGGAGATGGCGGAGATCAAGCGGAAGTCCAATCCGCATGAAATCCTGCTCGTGGCCGACGCTCTGACCGGTCAGGACGCCGTCAATCTCGCCCGAAATTTCGACGAACGCGTCGGCATCACCGGCCTCGTGCTGACCCGCATGGACGGCGACGGCCGCGGCGGCGCAGCTCTGTCGATGCGCGCCGTCACCGGCAAGCCGGTCAAGCTGATCGGCGCCGGCGAAAAGATGACGGATCTGGATGAATTTCATCCGCGCCGCATCGCCGACCGCATCCTCGGCATGGGCGACATCGTCTCGCTGGTCGAAAAGGCCGCCGAGACGATCGACGCCGAAAAAGCCAAGGCCATGGCCGAGAAAATGGCCAAGGGCAAGTTCGACCTCAACGATCTGGCCGAACAGCTCAAACAGATGCAGAAAATGGGCGGCATGGGCGGCATCATGGGCCTGATGCCCGGCATGGCCGGCATGAAGGACAAGCTGGCGGGCGCCGGCTTCGACGACAGGTCCATCAAGCGCCAGATCGCCATCATCTCCTCGATGACCAAGGCCGAACGCGCCAATCCCGATATCCTCAAGCATTCGCGCAAGAAGCGCATCGCCGCCGGCTCTGGCACCGACGCCGCCGAAATCAACAAGCTGCTCAAGATGCATCGCGGCATGGCCGACATGATGAAGGCCATGGGCGGCGGCAAAGGCGGCGGCATGATGAAGCAGATGATGGGCGGCCTCGCTAACAAGATGGGCCTCGGCGGCATGGGTGGAATGGGCGGCATGCCCGATCTTTCCAAGCTCGACCCCAAGCAGCTCGAGGCGCTCGCCAAGCAGGCGGAAGCCGCAGGCCTGAAGCCGGGCGGCATGCCGGGCCTCGGCGGCGGAAAGCTTCCTGGCCTGGGCGGCGGTTTCCCCGGCCTTCCCGGCCTGCCGAAGAAGAAGTGAGGCGCAGAAATATGACCGAAGCCGATGCAAAGCGCCAACTCGCCCAATATCGCCAGTCGATCGACAATGTCGACGCCGCGCTCGTTCACATGCTCGCCGAGCGCTTCCGCTGCACAAAGGCGGTCGGCGTGCTGAAAGCGACCTACAATCTGCCGCCGGCCGATCCGGCGCGCGAGGAATACCAGATCAACCGCCTGCGGCAGCTCGCCAAGGACGCCGATCTGGACCCTGATTTTGCCGAGAAATTCCTGAATTTCATCATCAAGGAAGTCATCCGGCATCATGAGGCCATCGCCGCCGATCTCGGCGGCAAAGAGACTGCCGCTTCCTGAGGGCAGCGGAACCACCATCTAGAGACATCCAAGGAGAAAAACATGTCCCTGAAAATTCGTCTGGCCCGCGGCGGCTCCAAGAAGCGTCCTTACTACCACGTCGTCGTCGCCGACGCCCGCTCGCCCCGTGACGGCCGCTTCATCGAGAAGCTCGGCTCCTGGAACCCGATGCTCGGCAAGGACGACGCCAACCGCATCGTTCTGAACAACGACCGCATCAAGCATTGGCTCGACAACGGTGCCCAGCCGACCGACCGCGTGCTGCGCTTCATCGCCGACGCCGGCCTCGGCAAGCGCGAAGCCCGCAACAACCCGGAAAAGGCCCAGCCCGGCAAGAAGGCCATCGAGCGCGCCAAGGAAAAGGCCGCCAAGGCTGCCGAAGCCGCCGCTGAATAATCCGGCTCCTGCGACATTCGAAAGCCCTCGCGCGGACCCGCGCGGGGGCTTTTCTTTGCGGGCGCTTCGGCGCTAATAGCAGACAGCGCCGAAAGCGGCGAAAACCGCGATCCCAAGCGAGGTGACCATGGCCCTGGGCAACAAGAAACTCGAAAATCCTGTGTTGATGGGCGTCATCGGCGCGGCGCAGGGCCTGCGCGGCGAAGTGCGGGTCAAATCTTTCACCGAGGAACCCGTCGCCATCGCCGAATATGGCACGGTCTACGACAAGCACGGAAAACCCTTCGAAATCCTCGATATCAGGCCGCACAAGGAAATGGTGGTGATCCGTTTCCGCGGCGTGAACGATCGCGACCAGGCCGAAGCGCTGCGCGGCGTCGAGCTCTTCGTCGAACGCGATGCGCTCGATGACGAGGATCTCGACGAGGACGAATTCTTCTATGCCGATCTCGAAGGATTGGAGGCTCGCGACGCCGAGGGCAACGCCTATGGCATTGTCAGCGGCATCTTCGATTTCGGCGCCGGCGACATTCTCGAGCTCACGCAAGAGGGCAAACGCTCGCAACTGATCCCCTTCTCCGAAGCCGCCGTTCTGGAAATCGATCTCGACGCCGGCTTGCTGCTGATCGACCCGATCGCCGCCGGCCTCGTCAATCCCGACGGCGAGGATGAACCGCGCGACGGGGACCGCGGATGACGTTTCACGCTTCGATCCTGACGCTCTATCCGGAGATGTTTCCCGGCTATCTCGGCGAATCCCTGTCCGGCAAGGCGCTGACGCGCGGCGACTGGTCGCTGGAGACGATCCAGATCCGCGACTTCGCGACAGACAAGCATCGCAGCGTCGACGACACACCCGCAGGCGGCGGCGCCGGCATGGTGCTGCGCGCCGATATCCTGGCCAAGGCGATCGATTCCGTGGCGGCGGACAACCGCCCGCGCCTGCTGATGAGCCCGCGCGGACGACCGCTCACCCAGTCGAAGGTGCGGGACCTCGCGGCCGGCGACGGCGTCGTCATCGTCTGCGGCCGCTTCGAGGGCGTGGACCAGCGGGTGATCGACAGCCGCAATCTCGAGGAAGTGTCGATCGGCGACTATATTCTCTCCGGCGGCGAGCCGGCGGCGATGATCCTGCTGGACGCCGTGATCCGGGTTCTGCCCGGCGTGATGGGCAATCCGCTGTCCGGGACCCATGAAAGCTTCGAGAACGGGCTTCTCGAGCATCCGCATTACACCAGGCCCCAGAGCTTCGAAAGCGTCGATATCCCGGAGATCCTCACCTCGGGCAATCACGCCAGGATCGAGGCCTGGCGGCGCGAACAGGCGCTGAAGCTGACCGCCGAACGCCGGCCCGATCTCCTGCCGGCTCAACCCGTGACGAAGTAATAGATCGACAAACCCAGTCCGCAGGCGACCACCATCCAGCGCAGCAGCGCCTGCGGCGCGCGTTTGGCGAAATGGACGCCGGCATACCCGCCGAGCGCGGCGGCGGGCAGCATGATCGCCGCATGCGTCCAGGCCACTGCATCCGCCGCCGAAAAGACGATGATGGCGACGAGTGCGATGACGATGGCGAGGAAGTTCTTGATCGCGTTCAGCCGGTGATAATCGCCGCCCATGGCGAGCCCCAGCGACGCCAGCATCATGATGCCCATGCCCGCCCCGAAGAAGCCGCCGTAAAAGGACGTGGCCGTCTGCACAGCGAGACCGAGGGCGCTCGGCGCATGCCGTTCGCCGACATGCTTGGGGCGCAGCCAGGGGCCGGCGGCGAAGACGATGGTCGCCGCAAGCAGCAGCCAGGGCACCATGCCGCGAAAATCCGCGTCACTCAGCGACATCAGGAACAGAGCGCCGAACAGGCTGCCGACCAGCGACACGATGCCGAGCGCGAGCGCGCTCCGCCAGAGACGGCGGAAATCCCTGAAATAGGCGAGCGTCGAGGTGATGTAGCCCGGAAACTGGATAATCGAGGATGTCGCATTGGCCGCCACCGGCGGCAGCCCCGCCAGGGTCAGCACGCCGAAAGTGAGGAATGTGCCGCCGCCCGCCACCGCATTGACGGCGGCGGAGAGAAAACCCGCGGCGAACATGAGGACGAGCATGGCGAAAGACATTGTGGCGCTCCGGATCTGATGGCGTCGGCGCAGGCGCCAAACCTTGACTTTTTCGCCGGCAAGGGGTGACAAACGCCCGGTTATGCAGTATGTGCGCGACCGGAATGGGCAAAAGCCCATCAACCAGCAATGAAAGGCAGACGTATCCGCTCCCGTCCGAAAGGGCAAGCGCCGGAGGTTTCGACCAAAGGCTGATCGTGAGCGCTCTGGCTGTCAAACCACAAACGAGGTTGACTATGAACATCATCCAGCAGCTGGAAGCCGAACAGGCCGCCAAGATCGCCGCCAAGCGCACGCTCCCCGACTTCTCCCCGGGCGACACCGTCCGCGTGAACGTTCGCGTTGTCGAAGGCACGCGCACCCGCGTGCAGGCCTATGAAGGCGTCTGCATTGCTCGCTCGGGCTCGGGCCTGAACGAAAGCTTCACCGTTCGCAAGATCTCCTACGGCGAAGGCGTCGAGCGCGTGTTCCCGGTTTTCTCGCCGCTCGTCGAAGGCGTTGAAGTCGTCCGTCGCGGCAAGGTCCGTCGCGCCAAGCTCTACTACCTGCGCGACCTGCGCGGCAAGGCTGCCCGTATCGTCGAAAACACCGGCGCCCGCGCCCGCAAGCTCAACGACAACGAGCGCCAGGCCGTTCAGGCTGAAAAGGCCCGCGTCGAAGCCGAAAAGGTTGCCGCCGCCCAGGCTCTCGCCGCTGAAAAGGCCGCTGCCGAAGCTGCCGCCGCTGCTGAAAAGGCTGCTGCGGAAAACGCCGGCGAATAAGCCGATCTACAGAGACTATTGGAACGGCGTCCTTCGGGGCGCCGTTTTTGTTTGTCTTGCACGAAGCGAGACTCGAGCACCCGGGCCGAACGAAACCACCATACACAACGGCGATAAGCGCAAGATTTGTTTAGGCAATACTTGAATATAAACCTGAACAAGAAAACATTTGCGATTTCCCGCCCTCATCTTGTAGGACATCTCTGTTTTAGGGAGGGGCCATGCGTATCACAGCGACTGTCACCATGATTGCGTTAGCCTGCAGTCTCACCGCATGTGCGGACAATGACGCGCGGTTCGGCAAGATTATCCAGGATGGCTCCACTGACCCCCAGCTGATTGCACGCGCTGAAAGCAGATGCGTGAAAAGAACCAAGCTCTGGAGCATTACCCTGAAGACTAACCAAGCCGTTTTTCTTAGGACGAGCGTCGATAAACTGCCCGAAACGGTCTGCGGGCGGATGGCGCGCGCTGTCAGAAATGGACAGTTAACGGGGGCCGATGTTGTCTCACTGCTGCGGGATGGGCGCTATACGCCGGCCATGCTGGCAGCAATGCGGGAAGGTTGAGTGGGGCGCCCGCTCATTGTCGCCAAACAGCTTCAATCGAATTTCTAGCAGGGATATCACATGCGGTTCATACTCCTAATTCTGATGGCGGTCGGTCTATCGTCCTGCATCAACAACGACGAGGACCTTTCCAGGGCCCGCGCCCACGCAAATAAACACCCTGAAAATATTGCGGGGTGGACGCGCTATTGCGAAAATCAGGTCCGGTACTGGAACGTCCAGACAAAGACCGATATCGCGATCTATGTTCGCACGACCAAAGATAAGTTGCCCACCATCCTCTGCCGAAGGATCGCCAAAGCGCTGACCACAAACAGCGTCACCCTGGCTGACATCAAGGCGTTGACCCGCGATGGTCATGTAACGCCACGGATGATCGCAGCCTTGCGCAACGGCTGACGCGTCAAATCCGCAGGCTGCCTGTCTTGCTCCCGCCCCATGCTCGCTATAGAGACGGGGATCTTTTTCAGTGATCGAAGCGGCCGGCATGACGAGAAGCATCACCATCCTCGGAGCCACGGGCTCCATAGGCGTCAACACGCTGGACGTGCTGGCGCAAATGGGAGACTTGGACGGTTTCGAGGTGGCGGCGCTCACCGGCGCCGGCAATATCGCGCTGCTTGCCGAGCAGGCGCGAACGCATCGGGCGAAGCTCGCCGTAACCGCCGACGAGGCGCGCTATCAGGATCTCAAGGACGCCTTGGCGGGCTCCGGGATCGCCGTGGCTGCCGGCAAGAGCGGCTTGCTCGAAGCCGCAGACATGCCCTCTTCCATGGTCATGGCTGCGATCGTCGGCACGGCCGGTCTCGCGCCGACCCTTGTCGCGGCCCGCCGCGGCGCAGACATCGCGCTCGCCAACAAGGAATGCCTGGTCTCGGCAGGCGACCTGTTCGTCACCGCCGTCAAGGCGGGCGGTGGACACTTGCTGCCGGTCGACAGCGAGCACAGCGCCATCTTCCAGTCGCTCGATCCCGAACGCCGCCATGCGGTGGAGCGGGTGATCCTGACCGCGTCGGGCGGCCCTTTCCGCACATGGAGCCGCGAACAGATGGCCGGCGTCAGCGCCGAGGTGGCCCGCGCCCATCCCAACTGGTCAATGGGGCTCAAAATCTCCATTGGCAGCGCCAGCATGTTCAACAAAGCGCTGGAGGTGATCGAGGCCAAGCATCTCTTCAATCTCGAACCGCATGAGATCGAGGTGATCGTGCATCCGCAATCGATCATCCATTCCATGGTCGGCTATCGCGATGGATCGATTATCGCCCAACTCGGCGCGCCTGATATGCGCGCCGCGATCGGCTATGCGCTGGCTTACCCCGACCGCCCTGCCCTCAATGTCGAGCGATTGGACTTCGCCAAACTGGCGCGGTTGGATTTCGAAGCGCCGGACGAGGTCCGTTTTCCGGCGCTGCGGCTCGCGCGTCTGGCGCTCACGCGCGGCGGCGTCCAGGCGCTCACCATGAACGCAGCCGAAGAAACTGCCTTCCACGCCTTCTGCGACGGGCGCATCGGCTTTCTCGATATGGCCGACATCGCAGAAGCCACGATGGAGGCGATGCTCGACTGGTCGGCCGCCGCGACGATCGAGGACGTCTTTGCCGCCGATCATGAGGCGCGCCGGCGCGCGAGCGACCTCATCGCCCGCAAGGCAGCCTGAGCTCAGCCGTAGATCGCCTGGACGATCTCGTCGGGATAGCGGCCCGTGCAGCCTTCGAGCGCATTGTTGGTGACCGACAGGCCCGTGATGCGGCTGACGGGATCTATGAACCAGTTGAGCCCATAGACGCCGCCCCATCGCACGGTGCCCACCGATTGCGGCGTCATCGCAAGGTGGCGATCCGTCACCAGCGCGCCGACATAGCTGAATTTCCGGCCCGGCTCGGCCTCGAGGTCGCCGATCTGATTGGAGAGCGCCATGCGAGCCGTCTCGGACGAGAGAATGTCGCCGCCGCCGCTGGCCAAAGTGTCGAGGAACGTCATCACCTCCGGCGCGGTCCCGGCCATGCCGGCGCCGCCCGATTGAAACGCCTTGGCGTTGAAGATGCGGCGCGGCGAGAACGTCAGCGTCCAGCCTTCCGTCTCGGGCGGACTATAGGGATCAGGCATGCGGACGGCGTGAGGATGTCCATCCGCATAGGCGACCGCCAGCCGCTCCGGATCGGTGACGTGAAACCGGCAGTCCGAGAGACCGAGCGGATCGGCAACATAGGTCCGGACAGCCTCTTCCAGCGTCGAACCGCGCACTTTGGCGATCACGGCGCCGAGAATGTCGGTGGCGTAGGAATAGAGCCATTGGCTTCCGGGCTCGAAACGCAGGGGAATGGCGTTCACGCGCGAGAAATTGGCCTCGTAGCCGAGATCGGTGTCGGCCAGGCCGCAATTGACGGCGAGATCGGCGGGCAGCCGTTCAAGAGCAGGGTCATAGGCAAGGCCAGCGGTGTGCGTCAGCAGATGATGAAGCGTGATGTCGCCGATCCGGCCATCAGCCAGCTTCGGCTGAAACCAGGACAGATGATCGCGCACGAGATCCTGAAGCGACAGCAGACCGCGTTCGGCCATGGCGAGCACGGTGGCGGCGACGAAGGGCTTGGTGACCGAGGCCAGGCGAAAGATCGTGTCCATGCTGACGGGCCGCTCCGCCTCGCGATCGGCAAATCCCGCCGCCCGGCTATAAACCAGCTCGCCATCGCGGCTGACCAGCACCACGCTTCCCGTGATGCCCCCCTCGCCGATGGCGCGATCGATCGTCTGGTCCAATCGCTGGTCCATGCCCATGAAAACACTCCCCCTGAAACGAAACATGCGGACCATCTCTCGATGATCCGCATGATGATTTCAAGCCGTGGATATGATCAGGCGACGGCGCGGGCCAGCGCGCAACGCGCCCAGAGCGAATGCAGCGAACCGACCAGATGATCGATATCGCCATCGGTGTGATAGGGCGCCGGCGTGATGCGCAGGCGCTCGGTCTTCTTCGGCACCGTCGGATAATTGATCGGCTGGACATAGATGCCGAAATTGTCGAGCAGCAGGTCCGAGATCCATTTGCATTTGGCCGCGTCCTTCACCATCACCGGCACGATATGGCTGGGATTGGAAAGATGCGGAATGCCGCTGGCGTCGAGGGCGGCGCGCAGCTTGCGCACGCGGTCCTGGTGGCGGGCGCGCTCGAAGGGGCTGGCCTTCAGATGCTGGATCGAGGCGAGCGCGCCGGCGGCGATGGCCGGCGGCAGCGAGGTGGTGAAGATGAAGCCGGAGGCGAAGGAGCGCACGAAATCACACAGCGCATGCGAGCCGGTGATGTAACCGCCCATGACGCCGAACGCCTTGCCGAGCGTGCCTTCGATCACCGTCAGGCGATGCATCTGGCCGTCGCGTTCGGCAATGCCGCCGCCGCGGGGACCGTAGAGGCCGACGGCATGCACTTCGTCGAGATAGGTCATGGCGCCGAACTCGTCAGCCAGATCGCAGATCTCCTTGATCGGCGCGATGTCGCCATCCATCGAATAGACCGATTCGAAGGCGATCAGCTTGGGCGCCTGGGGATCGGCGGCTTCGAGATGGGCGCGGAGATCGGCGAGGTCGTTGTGCTTGAAAATCACCCGCTGACACTTGGCGTGACGGATGCCTTCGATCATGGATGCGTGGTTGCCGGCGTCCGAGAATACGATCATTCCCGGGATCTTCGAACAGAGCGTCGAGAGCGTGGTCCAGTTGGACATATAGCCGGAATTGAACAGCAGCGCCGCTTCCTTGCCATGCAGATCCGCGAGCTCCTGCTCGAGCAGGACATGGTAGTGATTCGTGCCGGAGATGTTGCGGGTGCCGCCAGCGCCGGCGCCGCAGGAATCGATGGCTTCCTTCATCGCCGCGATGACTTTGGGATGCTGGCCCATGCCGAGATAGTCGTTAGAACACCAGACCGTCACTTCCTGCGGGCCGTTTTCCGTGTGACGGATGGCCTTGGGGAATTGTCCCGCGCGACGCTCGAGATCGGCGAAAACGCGGTAGCGGCCTTCCTGGTGCAGCCCATCCAGCGCTTCCTTGAAGAAGGCTTCGAATTCCATAATCATCTCCAGACTCATAAGGTCTTTTGTGTTTGGAATCATTCCAAACGTCAACCCCTGCCCAAGCGAATCATGAGCTCCGCGTCGTTAGATCGCATCATCATCCATATCCGCTAAAATAGCTCTTAAAGCCCTAAAAACAAAGCCGCCTTGACTTACGTCAAGACGGCTCGCAGAGCGAAAATTGAGGCCTTTCTTGAGACCTTGGCTCAGAACTCTTCCCAATTGTCCTGGGCGAGCGCCGTGGCGCCCAAAGAGACGGGCGCGCTGCGCGGCCGGCTGGGCGGCGCGTATTTGACCGGGGACGGCTGGGAAGCGAGCGCGGCGGGTTTCGGCGCGGCTGCCGGCTTCGGCGCAGTCCGGGCCCTCGTCGTCTCCTTGACGCGCCCGGTGCGGAATTCGCCGAGCATGCCATTGATTCGCACGGCCTCGTCCGCGAGGTGCGTGCTTGCCGCGTTGGCCTGCTCCACCATGGCGGCGTTCTGCTGCGTGCCCTGATCGATGACGGTCACCGAAGAATTGATGTCCGACAGCGCATTGGTCTGATCGCGCGCCGCCTCATGGATGGCGTGGATGTGCTGGCTGATCTCGGTGACTTCGTGCACGATGCGGCTGAGCGCCTCGCCGGTTTCGGCCACCAGAGCGACGCCGTTCTTCACCTGCTCGCCGGAATTGGTGATCAGGCTCTTGATTTCCTTCGCCGCCTTGGCGGAGCGCTGCGCAAGCTCGCGCACTTCCTGCGCCACGACCGCGAAGCCCTTGCCGGCGTCGCCGGCGCGCGCCGCTTCGACGCCTGCGTTCAGAGCCAGCAGGTTGGTCTGGAACGCGATCTCGTCGATCACGCCGATGATGTTGGAGATCTCCTTGGAGGAGTTCTCGATGCCGCTCATCGCCGCCACCGCCTGATCGACGATCTGACCGGACTGCTGTGCGCCGGCCTTGGCGCGGCCGGCGAGATCATTGGCCAAACCGGCGCGCTTGGCCGAATCGGATACGGTGGCGGTGATCTGCTGGAGAGCGGCGGCCGTCTCCTCGACCGAAGCCGCCTGCTGTTCGGTGCGCTTGGCGAGATGATCGGCGGAGGCGTGAATGTCGCTTGCCTCGGTCTGGATATGGGCGGCCGATGTCTCGATGCGATGGATGGTGCCGGCGAGTTCTTCCATGGCGGCGTTGAAGGCCTTGCCCATGGCGGCATAGGCCGGCGGCAGTTCGGAGCCGATGCGATGATCGAGCCGCTTCTCGCCGAGCGCGGCGATCGCCTGGCCCAGCACCTCGGACACATGCTCCGCTTCCTTCAGCGCCTGTTGCTGCGACGCCTTCAGCGCTGCTTCCTTCTCTTCGACATAGACCGAGATCGCCAGATCCATGTCGAGGAAAACCGCCTTGGCGAGGCTGCCGAGCATAGCGCCGAGTTCCTCTGCGTCCGCGCCCTTCTTGCCGAACAGGCCGCTCTTCGGCGCATGCGCCTTCACCGCTTCCTTCAAGAGATGGTCGAGGATGATCGCATAGCCGCCGATATACCATTGCGGCTCGAGCCCGATGCGGGCATGCGCCATGCCGATCCGGCGGACATTAGCGGCATAGTTTTCGGTGAAGTCGCCCTTGATGATGCTGGTCCAGTGACCGACCTGCGCGCCCTTGGCGGCCGCCATATGCTGATCGGAAGAAAAGAAGCGACGCGTTTCGGGAGTGCTGCCGACCTTTCCGTAAAACTTGTCGAGCGCCTTTGGCAGTTCCCGCTCGATCACTTCGCGAAGGGCGCTGACTTGCGCCTTCTCGGCTTGAGCGAACTGCATGAATTCCAGACGGCGGTCGATTTTGGGCGCGGCAGTCTCTTGGAAAGAGGAGGTCATCGAAATATCCTGAAAACACTCCCTGACCCAGCGCGCATCATGCAGCCGAGCGGGCTCATGTCCGACATCATCGTCAGACTCCACATGGTCAAATACTTACGAATAAAACAATAAACACTTGTTAAATGACAAATCGCCGCGACTGGAAATTCGCCGGTCGCGGCGTCCTGTTTTGACCCAGTCTGATATCAACCGGCGGCAATGACCGCGCGCTTCGCCATCACGCGGACGAGATTGGCGCGATAGGCGGATGAGCCGTGAATATCGGCCATCATCATGCCTTCGTCGACCTCGACATTCACCACCGCATCCGCCGACCAGTTGGCGGCGAGCGCCGCCTCAAGGCCGGCATGACGGAAGACGCCGTTCGAGCCTGCTCCCGTCACCGCCACGCGCACGGCGCCCGACGCCGATTTCGCCACGAACACGCCGGCCATGGCGTAGCGCGAGGCGGGATTGGCGAACTTCGAATAGCCGGCCGTGGCCGGCGCGTCGAATTCGAACGCGACGATGAGTTCGCCAGCCGACAGCGCCGTCTCGAACATGCCGCGGAAATAATCATCGGCGGCGACGCGACGCTTGTTGGTGACAACAGTCGCGCCGAGCGCCAGAACGGCGGAAGGATAATCCGCCGCCGGATCGTTATTGGCCACCGATCCGCCGATCGTGCCCATATGGCGCACATGCGGGTCGCCGATCATCCCGGCGAGCTGCGTGATCGCCGGGCAGACGGCGCGCAACGCCGACGACGTCGCCACCTCGAAATGGGTGACGCCGGCGCCGATGCGCACCGACGAGCCATTGACCGAAATGCCCTTGAGCTCCGGCGCATGGCGGAGATCGACGAGATCGGACGGCGAGGCCAGCCGCTGTTTCATGGTGGCGATCAGCGTCATGCCGCCGGCGAGATATTTGGCGTCTTCGCCAGAGCCGAACTTGGCCGCGGCGTCATCGACGGAAGAGGCGCGGTGATAGGACGTGTTGTACATCGTGGTTCCTCCCCGGGTCAGGCGTTGGCGAGCGACCACACCTTTTCAGGCGTGGCGGGCATGGTGAGGGCGTTATTGCCGATGGCGTCGGTGATGGCGTTGATCAGCGCCGGCGGCGAGCCGATGGCGCCGGCCTCCCCGCAACCCTTGATGCCCAGAGGATTGCCCGGGCAGGGCGTGTTCTGATGCGACACTTTGAAGGACGGCAGGTCGTCGGCGCGCGGCATGGCGTAATCCATGTAGCTCGCCGTCAGCAACTGGCCGGTCTCATCATAGATGACGCCTTCGAGCAGCGCCTGGCCCACGCCCTGGGCGATGCCGCCATGCACCTGGCCCTCGACGATCATCGGATTGATGATGTTGCCGAAATCGTCGGCGGCCACGAACTGGCAGATCTCGGTCTTGCCGGTTTCCGGATCGACCTCGACCTCGGCGATGTAGCAGCCGGCCGGGAAGGTGAAGTTGGACGGATCGTAGAAGGCGCTTTCTTTCAAGCCCGGCTCCATGCCGGACGGCAGATTATGCGCGGTATAGGCCGCGAGCGCCACCTGGAACCAGGGCAGCTTCTTGTCGGTGCCGGCGACCACCAGCTCGCCGTTCTCGATCTGGATATCGGCCTCGTCGGCCTCCATCAGATGCGCGGCGATCTTCTTGGCCTTGGCCTCGACCTTGTCGAGCGCTTTGACGATCGCCGACATGCCGACGGCGCCGGAGCGCGAGCCATAGGTGCCCATGCCCATCTGCACCTTGTCGGTGTCGCCATGGACGATGTTGACGCTGGCGATCGGCACGCCGAGACGATCGGCGACCAGCTGCGCAAAAGTGGTCTCATGGCCCTGGCCATGACTGTGAGAACCGGTCAGCACCTCGATCGTGCCCACCGCATTGACCCGCACTTCCGCCGATTCCCACAGGCCGACGCCGGCGCCGAGCGAACCCACCGCCTGCGAGGGCGCGATGCCGCAGGCCTCGATGTAACAGCTCATGCCGATGCCGCGCAGCTTGCCGCGCCCTTTGGCCTCCGCCTTGCGGGCGGCAAACCCGTCCCAGTCCGCCGCCTGCATGGCGGCGACGAGCGACGCCTCATAGTCGCCGGCGTCGTAGTTCATGATGACAGGCGTCTGATAGGGGAAGCTGCGGATGAAGTTCTGCTTGCGCAGTTCGGCGGGCGAGACGCCGAGTTCGCGCGCCGCCGTTTCCATCGTCCGTTCGAGCAGATAGGTCGCCTCGGGGCGTCCCGCGCCGCGATAGGCGTCGACGGGCGCGGTGTTGGTGTAGACCGTCCGCACATTGCAGTGGATCGCCGGAATGGCGTACTGGCCCGACAGCAACGTCGCATAAAGATAGGTCGGCACCGCCGAGGAGAACAGCGACATATAGGCGCCGAGATTGGCGACTGTGTCGACCTTGAGGCCGATGACATTGTTGTCAGCGTCAAACGCCATCTTGACCTTGGAGACATGGTCGCGGCCATGCGCGTCGGTGAGGAAGGCTTCGGTGCGATCCGACGTCCATTTCACCGGCACGCCGGTCTTCTTGGAGGCCCAGAGACAGACGATCTCCTCGGGATAGATATAGATCTTCGAGCCAAAGCCGCCGCCGACATCGGGGGCGATGACGCGCAGCTTGTTTTCCGGCGCGACATTGTAGAAGGCGCTCATCACCAGCCGCGCCACATGCGGATTCTGCGAGGTGGTGTAGCAGGTGAAATGGTCCTCGGCCTCGTCATAGATGCCGAGGGCGGCGCGCGGCTCCATCGGATTGGGCGACAGCCGGTTGTTGTGGATCTCGATTTCGGTGACATGGGCGGCGCGGGCGATGGCCGCGTCAGTCGCCGAACTGTCGCCGATCTCCCAGTCGAAGA
Source organism: Rhizobium sp. FKL33 (assembly GCF_005222915.1). Lineage (GTDB taxonomy): Bacteria > Pseudomonadota > Alphaproteobacteria > Rhizobiales > Rhizobiaceae > Rhizobium_E. The sequence goes on along the minus strand of NZ_STFX01000031.1, from coordinate 241,253 downwards.
TCAGATTGCCCGGCGCTTCCGGATGGATCTGCGGAGCGCGGCTCTGAAGCGCGTCGAGTGGCGAGACGACGGCGTCGAGCACATCGTAATCGACCACCACCTGTTCGGCGGCGTCGCGCGCTTCGGCCACGCTGTCTGCAACCACCACGGCGACGGCGTCGCCGACATAGCGGACCGTATCATAAGCGATCGGCCGCCATGCGCCCATCTTCATCGGCGAGCCATCCTTGGAATGGATCATCCACCCGCAGATGAGATTGCCGATGCCGTCCTCCTGCAATTGTTTGCCAGTCAGCACACCGATCACGCCCGGCATGTCTTTGGCGGCGGAAATGTCGATGCCGGCGATCTTCGCATGCGCATGCGGACTGCGCACGAAGATGGCGTATTTCATGCCCGGCACGCTCATGTCGTCGGTATAACGGCCCTTGCCGGTGAGGAAGCGCTTGTCTTCCTTGCGCGCCACGCGCGCGCCAATTCCTTCGATACCCATCGGTTTCTCCTCCCGAGAGACTGAATCTTATTCGGCGGCTTGCTTGGCGTTCATGTCGGCGGCCGCCGACAACACCGATTTGACGATGTTGTGGTAGCCGGTGCAGCGACAGATATTGCCTTCGAGCTCATGCCGCACGGTGGCTTCGTCGAGTTGACCGCCATGACGGCGGATCATGTCGATCGAGGTCATCACCATCCCCGGCGTGCAGAAGCCGCATTGCAGGCCGTGGTTTTCCTTGAACGCTGCCTGCACCGGATGCAATTCGCCATCGGCGGCGACGCCTTCGATCGTGATGATCTCCGAACCATTTGCCTGGACGGCCAGGATGGAACAGCTCTTGACCGACTTGCCGTCCATATGCACGACGCAGGCGCCGCATTGGGTGGTGTCGCAGCCGACATGCGTGCCAGTGAGAGCCAGCTTGTCGCGTATGAAATTCACGAGAAGGGTGCGGTCGTCGCACTCAGCGGACACGCGCCGCCCGTTCACCGTCAAGGTTACCTTTGTCATTTACTTCCTCCCAAGGGTTGGACCCTCCGGCGAGTGTGCCAGCTTCCTGTCGTTCATCAAGCAACATCATCGCAACCCCGCCGCGCGAATGCGCAAAGTGGCGCATGAATGAGACAGTGCCTTCGGGAACAGCCTGCCCGGTTCGAAAGAAGATAGAAATATTTGCGCAGACGGCTGGAACGAAGTCGCAATTTGAGCTTTTTTAGCTTCTAGCGATACCACGCCGGATTCGCGAAACGGGCGTTCGTTCCGGCTGTAAAGCTTGATGTTGCCGGATGGCCGGCAAACTTTCGGAGGCACTCATGTATAAAGCAATCGCAATTGTGGTGGCGGGCCTGACGGTGGCCGGCTGCACCCAAACTGAAAAAGGCGCAGCCGTCGGCGCGGCGTCCGGCGCCGTAATCGGCGGCATCGTGTCGAACGACGTGCGCGGCGCGGCTGTGGGCGCGGCGATCGGCGGCGTACTTGGAGCCGTGGCGGCACAACCGGGCCAGTGCTACTATCGCGACCAGTGGGGCCGTCGCTATATCGACGATTGCCCGCGCCGCTATCGTCACCGCACGCGTGTCGTGGTCTACTGAGATCGACGGTTCAACTTTCAATCCCGGGGATTTTACCCGGGATTTTTTTCAATCTCTTATTGCAAAAATTTGCGGCGCCTGAAGTTTTTTTGATCAGTTTTACTCAAAATCCGACCTCCATTAGCAAACAATAATCTTTTATTAAATTTTTTTCTTAAATCTCATAGTGCAAGGTGGATGAAATAGCGCGGGGGCCGAACGGGTCGCCGTTTCGTTCGCATCTAGGCCGGATGCCTCGATTATCGCATTGCTGTTTCTCTCGGTTTTGACCCGAAAGCCCCAGCTTCGTTCCACATCACTGGAGTTCAGCCGAGAAACCTCGGCGCAAAAAGGCGAATAAACAATGATATCGTTCAATCTTGGCGGCGACGCCGGAACAGTTTTGGCCGCGTTCCATAAATCTCAAGCCATTATCGAATTCTCGGTTGAGGGCGAAATCCTGACCGCCAATGAGAATTTCTGTCGGGCGGTGGGCTACAGGCTCGACGAAATCAAGGGCAAGCATCACCGAATGTTCGTCGATCCCGCTGAAGCGGCCAGCCCAGCATATGCCGAATTCTGGAACAAGCTCCGGCGCGGCGAATTCGACGCTCGCGAATATCTGCGCTTTGGCAAGGACAAACGCGAAGTCTGGATCGCTGCGTCGTACAATCCGGTCATTTCAGGGGGCAAGGTCCGCAAGGTGGTCAAGATCGCCACCGATATCACCGAGCGCAAACATCAAGCGATCGAGGACGCCGGCAAACTCGACAGCATATCCCGCATCCAGGCGGTGATTGAGTTCACGCCGTCGGGAGACGTCATTACCGCCAACGAGAATTTCTTGGCGACGCTCGGCTATTCACTGTCGGAGATCGCCGGAAAACATCACTCGATGTTTTGCGACGCGGACTATGTGCGATCGGACGATTACCGGCATTTCTGGAGCGATCTTGCGGCCGGCAAATTCAAGGCAGATGAATTCAAGCGGATCGGCAAGGGCGGGCGCACGGTCTATATCCAGGCGAGCTACAACCCTATCCTCGATCCCTATGGACGGGTGGTGAAGGTGGTGAAGTTCGCCACCGACGTGACGATGCGCGTCAATGCCGTCGAAGCGCTGGCGAAAGGCCTGCGTGAACTCGCAGAGGGCAATCTCGACCAGTCGCTGACGGTGGAATTCCCGGAAAACCTCGCGAAAGTGCAGGCGGATTTCAACAACTCCATCGACCGCTTGCGCAGAGCCATGGACGACATCAGCAACAACGCTCACGCCATCGGCGCAGGCGCAAACGAGATTCGCGCGGCGGCCGACGATCTCTCCCGCCGCACAGAACAACAGGCGGCCTCTGTGGAAGAAACCGCCGCCGCCCTCGAACAGATCACCACCACGGTCGCCGATTCCAGCAAGCGCGCCGAAGAGGCCAGTAGACTGGTGAGCCGCACCAAGGAGAACGCTGAGAAATCCGGTTCCGTCGTCCAGCAGGCGATCAAGGCGATGGGCGCGATCGAGACATCGTCCCGGGAGATCTCCAGCATCATCGGCGTGATCGACGATATCGCATTTCAGACCAACCTGCTGGCGTTGAATGCGGGGGTGGAAGCCGCCCGCGCCGGCGAAGCGGGCAAGGGCTTCGCCGTCGTGGCCCAGGAAGTCCGCGAACTCGCGCAACGCTCCGCCAATGCCGCCAAGGAGATCAAGACGCTGATCAACACCTCCTCGGAACAGGTCAAGGGCGGCGTCGGCTTGGTGGGACAAACGGGCGAGGTGCTGACCGAAATCGTCGGTCAGGTGCAGGATATCGACCGGAATATTCTTGCGATCGTTGAATCGGCGCGCGAACAGGCGACTGGTTTAAAGGAAATTAACGAAGCCGTGATAACCATGGATCAAGGCACCCAGAAAAACGCCGCCATGGTCGAGGAATCCACCGCAGCGAGCCACGGTCTTGCCAGGGAAGTGAGCGCGCTCAACGCGTTGCTCGCGACTTTCAAAACCGGCGCCACGCAGCAGCGGGCCTCTTTGCCGCCAGCGGCCCCGGCCGCCACGGCGACGCCGCAGCGGGCTAAGCCGCAAAGAGTCAACCGGGCATTCGCCACTCACGGCAATGCCGCTATTGCCCAGTCCGCAGACAGCTGGGAGGAGTTTTGAGCATGGCGACACCGCAGTCCACCGCGATCTTCGAATCCGACACGATCGAGATCATCGCTTTCCGCCTGCACGATCAGGAGTTCTGCGTGAAGACCACGACCATCCGCGAAATTCGCGGCTGGGCGCCGTCGACGCCGATCCCGCACTCCCCCAAGGATGTGATCGGCGTGATGAACCTGCGCGGCACCGTGATCCCGATCATCGACCTCGCCCGCAAGCTCGGCCTGCCGAGCGCAGCCGCCAATGAGCGCAGCGCCATCGTCGTGACCGAAGTGCGCAACATGATCATCGGCATGCTGGTGGATCGCGTTTCCGACATCCTGACCATCAAGAGCTCCGAAGTTCAGCCGGCTCCGGAAATCACCACCTCCTTCGACAAGGCCTATACCGACGGCATCATCGCCCGCGAAAACGGCATGATCTGCTTCCTGAACCTCGCCAAGATGTTCCACGACCAGGAAGCGCTTGCGGCCTGATCCGACGACACTCCATGAAAAAAGCCGCGCCCGACTGGATCGGGCGCGGCTTTCTGTTTGTACAGCTTGCGTTTACTCGGCCGAAACAGGCTCTGGAGCAGCCTCGCCGCTCTCGGCATTGGCGGCGGCGCGCGGGGTCCGGCGGGGGCGGCTGGCGCTACGACGGCGCGGCGCCTTTTCGGTCGCCGGCGTTGCATCCTGCTGGGCGGCTTCGGTCTCAATCTGCACCTCGGCGGGAACGCCTTCGATCACCGGCTGCGGCGTGCTTTCGTCGATGACCGGCTGCGGCTGAGGTTGCGGCTTGGGATGCGAATGGCGCGAAGACTGCCTCGGTTGCGGCTGAGGCTGAGATTGCGGCTGGACCTGAGGCTGCGCATGAGGTTGAGGCTGGTGCGCGGCCTCGACCGGAGCAGCCGATTCCGCCTGGGAATCTCCTTCGTCCTCGTCGCGCTCGGAATAATCCTGACGCTCCTGGCCCTGCTCGAAACGATCATCGCGCTGATAGCGCTCCTGATACATGGCCTGAGCCGCCGCGATGATGCGGTTGTAGTGCTCAGCGTGCTGGAGATAGTTTTCCGCCATGACGCGGTCGCCGGAACTCGCCGCGTCGCGCGCGAGAGTCATGTATTTCTCGGCAATCGTCTGCGCCGTGCCGCGAACCTTCACGTCTGGGCCGGAACTGTCATAGGTTCTGGTGAGCGGGTTCTGGCCCTTGCGGTTATTGTTGTTGTTATTGTTATTGTTGTTATTGTTGTTGCCGCCGCTGCTGCGGCCGCGGCTGCGCTGCTTCTGCTGTCCAGGCCTCATAAATCATTCACCCGAAATGTCTGTTTCCATTGCGCTCGGACGCGCCGCATCGGCGTTGAGAGCGCAGCCTTCGCGCCTCGCTGTCGCGATCACGTCCACGGACGCCGCTGATCCCGGAATCTATTCCAAAAATCCAGAGCCCAGCACCGGACCCGATATGTCAGGACGTTTGTTTTGAGAAACCCCAAAGCCCGGCAATCTTTTATCGAATCGCTGATCCAGCTGATGCCGCCCGGTGCATAAGGCGACCCTAGACCGCTTTCCGAAGGATTCCAAGCACTTTCTTAGGGTGAAACTCAATATTCCCTTGGGGAAGGCCGGCGAGACTGATCAAGGCCTGGAAAAAACCTGCACCCTGTCATTGCCGCCATAGTCACGACGCGCCTCCAGCAAGATAAATCCTTGGACGCGGAAGATATTTTCGACGCTCTCTCTCTGATCGAAGCCTGTTTCCACCGCCACGAAACCGGAGGCCGCAAGTTGCGCGCCGGCGCCGGCCGCGATCGCCCGATAGGCGTCGAGACCATCCTCGCCGCCATCCAGCGCCAGCATCGGATCGTGTTCCCGCACTTCGACATCCAGTGTAGGAATGACCGAAGAGGGAATATAGGGCGGGTTGGAGACGATGACGTCGAAGTGAAGCCCCTCGAGCGGCTCGAACCAGGAGCCTTGGCGCATCTCGAAACGGTCGAGCAGACCCAATGCCTCGGCGTTGTCGCGCGCCGTGGCCAGCGCCTCATCGGAAAGATCGACGGCAACCCCTTTGGCGAGGGGCAATTCGGCGAGAAGAGACAGCAGGATGGCGCCGGTGCCCGTGCCGAGGTCGACGATCGAGAGCGGCTCATCGCGCCGGGTCTGCAGGCGCTCCAGCACGGCCTCCACAAGGATCTCGGTGTCCGGCCGCGGCTCGAGCGTCGCATCGCTCAGGCGAAATTCGCGGCCGAAAAATTCGCGCCGACCGAGAATGCGGTGCGGCGGCTCGCCGGCAAGCCTGCGCTTCAGCATAGCGTCGAGCCGAGCCTCGTCTTCGTTGCTGACAGGACGTTCGGGTCTCGCCACCATCGCAGCCCGATCGAGATCCAGCATGCCGCCGATGATAATGCGGGTTTCGGCGGCCGCGTCTTCGACGCCGCCGTCCTGGAGAGCGCGGCGAAAACGGGCCATGATCTCGCCGAGCGTGGTGGTCACGGAGCGCCGCCTTCTCCCAGACGGGCGAGTTCCGAGGCCTGGAAATCCGCGATCAGCGCGTCGATAACGTCGCCGATTTCGCCCTGCATCACCCGGTCAAGCGAATAGAGGGTCAGATTGATGCGGTGATCGGTCAGCCGTCCCTGCGGGAAATTATAGGTGCGGATGCGTTCAGACCTGTCGCCCGAGCCCACCTGGCTGCGGCGATCCGCCGACCGCGCGCTGTCGGCGCGCTGGCGCTCCATGTCGAGCAACCGGGATCGCAGCACCTGCATGGCTTTGGCACGGTTCTGGTGCTGCGATTTTTCCGAACTGGTGACGACGATGCCGGTCGGGATATGGGTGACGCGCACGGCGGAATCGGTGGTGTTGACATGCTGCCCGCCCGCGCCCGACGCGCGCATCGTGTCGATGCGAATATCCTCCTGGCGGATCTCGATGTCGATTTCCTCGGCCTCGGGCAAAACGGCGACCGTGGCGGCTGACGTGTGAATACGCCCCTGCGATTCGGTCGCCGGAACGCGCTGCACGCGATGCACCCCGGATTCGAATTTCAGCTTGGAGAAAACGCCCCGCCCGGAGATTTCGGCGATGATTTCCTTGTAGCCTCCGGCTTCACCTTCGCTTTCGGAGAGGACTTCGACCTTCCAGCCATGGGCGGAGGCATAGCGCTCATACATGCGGAAAAGATCGCCGGCGAACAGCGCCGCCTCGTTGCCGCCGGTGCCAGCGCGGATTTCGAGAATGGCGTTCTTCTCGTCGGCGGCGTCCTTGGGCAGGAGCGCGATGAGAAGATCCTTCTCAAGCTGCTCGATCCTGTCCTGCAGATCGGGCAGCTCGAGTTCGGCGAGATCGCGCATGTCGCGATCCATGCCGCTGTCGTTCAGGATCGCGCGCAGCCCGCGCAGCTCTTCTTCAGCCTTCATATAGGTGGAGATCTTGGCCACGATGGGCTGCAACTCCGAATACTCGCCGGCGAGCTTGATATAGACGTCCGCCGCAGGGCCTTCGCCCATGCGCGCCTCGACCTCCGCATAACGGCGTTCGAGTTCTTTCATCTTGTCGAGGGGAAGCGTGGCCAAGGATCTTTACCGTCAGAGCGGAATATTGTGGTCTTCGGCGAAGCGCTTCAGCAGTTCACGCATCGGCGCCTTCGGCGTTTTCTCGTCGAGCGCCTCGTCCATCATCCGCCCCAACGCCCCTGCATCGAGCCCAAGCAGCATGGCCTTCACCGGCCCGATGGAGGCCGGCGACATGGAGATCGACCGGAAACCCAAGCCCAGCAAAGCCATGGCCGACAGCGGTTTGCCTGCCATTTCGCCGCAAAGCGTCACCGGCGTGTTGTTACGAACGCCGGCCCGGACGATGTCGCGCAGGATCCTGAGAAACGGACGCTCCAGAATGTCGAACCGGTCGGACACACGGGCGTTGCCACGATCGACAGCCATGGCGAACTGGAAGAGATCATTGGAACCGACCGAAATGAAATCGGTCTCCATCATGAGTTCATCGAGCTGCCACAGCAAAGACGGCACTTCCAGCATAGCCCCAAACTGCAGCTTGCGCGGCAGGAGATGGCCGAACTTGGAAAGATGCTGGACCTCTTTCTGAAGAAGCGCACGCACGGCGCGCAATTCCTGCACTTCGGTAACCATCGGGATCATGATTTTGAGTTCGACGCCGCCCGCAGCCTTCAGAAGCGCCCGCAACTGAGTGCGAAGCAGGCCCGGGCGATCCAGCGCAAGACGCACGGCGCGCCAGCCGAGCGCCGGGTTTTCTTCCTTGATCGCCTGGAAATAGGGGACCACCTTATCCGAACCGATATCGAGCGTGCGGAACGTGACGGGCCGCCCCCCCGCCTGCTTGATCACATTGCGGTAGAAGGCCTCCTGCTCCTCGCCTTTGGGCATGGTGGAAGCGATCATGAACTGCAACTCGGTTCGGAACAGGCCAATGCCTTCAGCGCCGGCTTCAGACAGTTGCGGAAGATCGACCAACAGGCCGGCATTCATATTGAGGCTGATGCGGCAGCCGTCGCGGGTGGCGGATTCGACCGCGCGCAACGCCCGGAACTGCTCCTGCCGGCGCGCCCGGAAACGGACCTTTTCTTCGTAAGCTTTCTGGACATCCTGGGCGGGACGCAAATGCACCTTGCCGTCTTCGCCGTCGATGATGATGGCGTCGCCCTTTTCCGCGAGCGACACCGCGCCTTCGGCCTGACCGACCACCGGAATGCCCATGGCCTTGGCGACGATGACGACATGGCTGGTCACCGCGCCTTCCTCGAGCACGAGGCCACGAACATTGGCGCGGGGATAATCGAGAAGTTCTGCTGCGCCCATGGCGCGCGCGACGATGATGGCGTCGTTCGGAAAGGCCGCCGCCGCTGCATGCGCGCCATAGCCGGCCAACTGCCTCAGAAGACGGTTGGCGAGGTCGTCGAAATCATGCATCCGCTCGCGCAGATAGGGGTCGGTCAGCCGCATCATCCGGGCGCGGGTTTCGCTCTGCACCCGCTCGACGGCGGCTTCCGCCGTCAGGCCGTTGCGGATCGCTTCCTCGAGCTTGCGCACCCAGCCCCGATCATGCGCAAACATGCGATAGGCTTCGAGCACGGCGCGATGTTCGCCCTCCATCGACACTTCGCGGCGCGACAGCATGTCGTCGATGCTGATCCGCAGCGACCCCAAGGCTTCGCCGAGTCGGTTCAGTTCGAGATCGACGTCTTCATTGAGCAGATTGGTGACGACCACGCGCGGATCGTGCAGCACGACATAGCCGAGACCGATGCCGTCGCCATAGGCGTCGCCTTCGATCGTCACGGGGCGCGAGAGGTCCAGTTCCTGGCCGGGCTTGGTGAGTTTTTTCAGCTCTCCCGACGCCACCATCTCGGCCATGACCATGGCCACGGTTTCGAGCGCCTCGACCTCGTCGTCGGAATAATGGCGCTGCGCCCGGTTCTGGACGACCAGAACGCCCAGCGCGCGGCCGGCGCGCAGGATCGGCACGCCGAGGAAGGAGTGAAACAGTTCTTCGCCGGTCTCAGGCAGATAGGCGTAAGCCGGATGGCTCTGCGCGTCGGATAGATTCAGAGGCTGAGCGGAGGCCGCGATCGTGCCGACCAGACCCTCGCCCATCTTCAACTGGGCAAGGTGGACCGATTCCTTGTTCAGACCTTCGGTGGCGTAGAGTTCGAGCACGCCGTCGGCGCGCAGCACATAGACCGAGCACACCTCCGCAACCATGTTGCGGGCGATCTGCATGACGATCCTGTCGAGGCGGTCCTGAGGCTCCAGCGGCTCCGCCGAAAGCTCCCGGAGGCGCCTGAGCAGGATACGCGGTCCAGCTGCCATGTCTCTGATCACGAAGGCGCCCTTCCGAACTGCTCTATCAGGAAGAGAAGCCGCCGCAGATTGTTACATCATCGCTCTGTTGCGGCTTCCCATATCGCCTTACTTCTTATCCAGTCCGTAGGCCGAATGCAAAGTGCGAACCGCGAGTTCTCCATAGGCTCCGTCGATCAAGATTGAAATCTTGATTTCAGACGTCGTGATCGCCTTGATATTGATGCCCTTGGCGGCGAGCGCGGAGAAAGCCTGGGCGGCGACGCCCGCATGGCTGCGCATGCCGATGCCGATGACCGAGACTTTGACAAGACCCGATTCGCTCTGGATCACGTCGAAGCCGACCTTGTCCTTCTGCTCGTCGAGCACCTTCAACGCCTTGTCGAGATCGCCGGTCGGCACGGTGAAGGTCATGTCGGTGCGCGAGCCGTCTTCAGAGATGTTCTGTACGATCATGTCGACATTGATATGGGCTTCGGCGAGCGGTCCGAAAATCGCGGCCGACACGCCCGGCCGGTCGGCCAGACGGCGGAGCGAAATCTGCGCTTCATCCTTGGCGAAGGCGATGCCAGTTACGACTTCCTGTTCCACGATTTCTTCCTCATCACAAATCAGCGTTCCGGGCGGGTTGAGAAGATCGCCCATGCCCGGCGCATCGGGGTCTTCGAAAGACGAGCGCACGAAGGTGCGGACCTTGTGAACCATGGCGAGTTCGACGGAACGGACCTGCAGGACCTTGGAGCCGAGCGACGCCATTTCCAGCATTTCCTCGAACACCACCTTCTTCAGGCGGCGCGCTTTGGGTTCGATGCGCGGGTCGGTCGTGTAAACGCCGTCGACATCGGTGTAGATATCGCAGCGATCCGCCTTAACGGCGGCGGCGATGGCGACCGCAGACGTGTCGGAGCCGCCGCGGCCAAGCGTGGCGATGCGGTTGTCGGGGCCGAGACCCTGGAAACCGGCGACGACGGCGACCTGACCGTCCTGCATGCGGCGGATAAGCTCCGCGCCGTCGATATCGAGGATTCGGGCCGCGCCATGGGCATTGTCGGTGCGGATCGGAATCTGCCAGCCCTGCCAGGAGCGGGCGTTGACGCCGAGCGACTGCAGGGCGATCGCGAGAAGACCCGAGGTGACCTGCTCGCCGGAAGCGACGACGGCGTCATACTCGCGCGCGTCGTAGAAAGGCGAATCCGCCTTGGCGACTTTTGGCGTGTTCTGCACCCAGCCGACGAGTTCGTTGGTCTTGCCGGACATGGCGGAGACGACGACGGCGACTTCGTGACCCGCGTCGACCTCGCGTTTGACGTGACGCGCCACGTTGTGGATGCGTTCAAGATCCGCGACGGAGGTTCCGCCGAATTTCATCACGATGCGCGCCATGCCAGTCTTTTCCATATCTCGCGCGCCGGGTCGGCCACGCCAAATTTTGCGGCTTCCGCCTTTTCCCGGCGAAATCGTCGGGTCTCTTAACGGAAGAGAAGAGGTGTTTCAATGGGCGGAATGCATTGCAAAATGTGAAACTGGACCGATCAGCCCCACTAAAGCTTAGCCCCTTACATCAGGGCGCATGTTCCCCTGCCGGCGTTTTGGGCAGGTATTGCCAATAGTGGGGCGTTGTTTCCGATCGAGAGAAGGAGCCAGAGCATGGCCAGCACGACGACAAAAACCGTGTCAGACCTCAGCACCGTCACGGGCACTTCGTCTGCAGACACCATTGTCGTCACGGCTTCGGTTGCAGGCGACAGCGTCGATCTCGGGTCCGGTCGAGACACGCTAATTCTGAAAAGCGCCGGCAATACCGTCTATGTCAGTAATGTCGAATCGATCCTCGGCTCAAGCGGCGGCGACGTCATTCGCTACGAATCCGACTTGACTCAAGGCTCGATCAATCTCGCGGGCGGCGACGACAAACTCCTGTTGCAGGACAACAGCGCGACAGTCACGGTCTACAACACCGAAACGATCAACGGCGGCGACGGCCTTCAGAAGATCGTTTTCGATCAGCTCGCCGATGGCGTCGTCATCAATCTCGGCGACGGCGAAAAGGACTATGTCGATCTCGACAACTTCAACGGCAACCTGATCACCGTGTCCAACACGGAGACGGTGACGGGCGGAACAAAGAACGATATCGTCTACATCGCCACTGAGGTGGATGGCGGGCGCATCGACCTGGGCTCGGGCAAAGACAAGCTCTTCTTCGACGAGGCCGCGACCGTGACGATCGCGGGCGTCGAGACCCTCACGGCGAGCAGCTCGAACGACTACATTGTCCTCAGTACATCAGCCACACGCCTGTCCTACGATCTCGGATCCGGCTCGTCGGACGAACTGGTCCTCAAGGGCAGCGCCAACACCATCACCGTCGCCAATGCAGAATCCGTGGTAGGCGGCAGCGGCGTCGACAACATTGTCTGGAGCGGAGCCGCCAAAGGCGTCGAAATCGACCTCGACACCGGGAAAGATGTCTTGACGCTCGACAGTTACCGCAACACGGTTTCGCTGTTCAGCATCGAAACCATCTATGGCGGCACCAGCACAGACATCGTCTATATGATGGACAAGACGGTGACGATGGTCGACCTGAAGGCGGGGGACGACAAGATCACCCTGTTCGAAGACGGCTCGACCATCTCCCTGCGCAATGTCGAAACCATTATCGGCGCCGAGGACGCCAAGGACGTCGTCACGCTCGGCACGCAAGCGAAAGGCTTGACGATCGATCTCGGCGGCGAAGGCGATACACTGAAACTGGGCAAGTTCAACAACACCGTTTCCGTTCAAGGCGTTGAGACCATCGGCGGCACTGCGCACACGAAATCCGACGACGTGACGGTGCTCGATCAGTTGACCGGCGGCAAATACGATCTCTACACGGGCAATGACCGGCTGACGCTCGCGGATTTCGACAATACGATCACGATCGTTGCGATCGAAACGGTCATCGGCGGCTCGGAAGACGACGAGATCACCGTGTCCGGCAAACTGACCCGGGCTACGATCGATCTCGGCGACGGCGATGACCAGATCACCCTGGCGGACGCCGCAAACTCTTTGACGATCGCCAATACAGAGACCATTCTTGGCGGCAGTCAGGCGGATTATGTCTTTCTCGGCGCCCAGCCCACGAATGGGGAATTCAGCGTCGATCTCGACGCCGGCGTCGACACTCTGGTGACCGCGTCGACCGGCAACACGGTGACGGTTGAAAATGTCGAGTCCATCATCGGCAACGCAGGCGACGACACGATCTACCTTGTTTCAAACGTGAGCGGCCTGTCGATCGATCTCGGAGACGGCGAAGACACGGTGGATTTTTCCGAAACGGGCGCGACCATAGAATTGTCCAACGTTGAAAACGTCAATGCGGAAGACTCGAGCGTCAACAACAGCGTAACATTCGAAACCCAAGTCACCGGCGGACTCGTCACCTTGGGCTCAGGGCTGGATATTGTCACGCTCGCCAGTTTCGCCAACACGGTGACGATGGTGAATGTCGAGACGATCGTTGGCGGTAGATCCGCCGACAGGGTCTATGTCTCCGGCGATTACACCACGGGAACGATCGATCTCGGCGACGGCAGCGGCTCGGACCGTATCGACCTGTCTCAGGTGACGTCTGACACCACCCTGACCATTGGCAACGCCGAAGTGATCGTCGGTTCGGCCGAATCCGATATCACCACAGTCAACAACACATCGAAAGTCATGGACGTCGACCTCGGCGCCGGCAGCGACGCCCTGATTATCATAGGTCGGGCGACCGCCTCCGTCAGCAACGCCGAAACGATCGTCGGCGACGAAAACACCCAGACGATCACGCTCGTCTCGGCATTCGTCGGTGAAATCGATCTGGGCAGCCCTGAGGACACGGTTGACAGCACAACCGGCGCGACCATCAGCGGCGGCAGCGACAAGGATGTGCTGACCCTCGGCGCGACCTCGGCGTCGGATGCGAACACCATCACCATCAGCAACGTCGAGTCGGTCGCCGGATCGAGCGTTTCCGACGTCATAACTCTTGGCGCAAGCGTGACCGGCATGGAAATGAATCTCGGCGATGGCCTCGACCAGGTTATCTTCGATTCCTCAGGCGCTACCATTACGGTGGTATCGGTGGAAACCGTAACCGGAAGCACTGCCTCCGACAGCGTCATTTTTAGCAAGCAGGTCACAGGTGCTGAGGTCGACCTCGGCGATTCGACGGACACGCTGTCGCTGGCCAACTTCTTCAACACGCTCACCGTGACTAACACGGAATCGATCTTGGGCGGCAACACCAATGACGTCTTGACGCTCGACGGAGACGTCACCGGCTTCAACATCGACTTGGGCGCGGGATTTGACACTGTCAATTTCGGAAGCGCGGACACCACCGTCACACTCTATAGGGTAGAAACGGTCAATGGCGGCAGCGGCAGTGACATGGTGACGGTCGGAAGTCAGGTGACGGGCGGCTATTACGATATGGGAGGAGAATCTGACCAGCTCACCCTCACGGTTGCGAACTCGACGCTCACGGTTCTGAACGCCGAAACCATCATCGGCAGCTCGAACACGGACACCATTTATCTCGGCGCCAGCGGGTCCGTCCAGATCGACCTCGCCGGCGGCACGGACACCGTCAATCTCTATTCTGGCGGCAGCACCATCAGCATCCAGAACGTGGAAACTGTGTCAGGCGGAGCAGGGGACGATATGGTCGTTCTGATCCAGTCCTCTGCCGGGGGCACGTTCGATCTCGGTTCGGGAACAGACACGATGAGAATCGACGCCACTGGCTCGACAATGACGCTCATCGGAGTCGAATCGGTCATTGGCGGCGGCGGCTCCGACATCGTTATCTTTTCTAAGCAGATCACCGGTGCGCAGGTCGACCTGGGCGATTCTCTCGATAAACTCACGCTCGGAAATTACTTCAATACCCTCACCGCGACGAATACAGAAACGATCGTGGGCGGCAACACCAACGACGTGTTGACGCTCGCAGGAGACGTCACCGGCTTCACGATCGATCTTGGTTCGGGATATGACACGATCAATTTTGGAAGCGCCAACACCACCGTAACCCTCTCCAATGTGGAAACAGTCAACGGCGGCGGCGGCAGCGATATTGTGACCCTTGGAACAGAAGTAACCAACGGATACTACGACCTGGGGGCGGGGTTGGATCAACTGACCCTTTCTGGCGCGAAACCCACGCTCACTGTGATGAACACCGAAACCATCAATGGCGCATCAGGCGTGGACACGATCTATCTCGGCGACAACGGCTCCGCCCAGATCGACCTCGCCGGCGGATCTGACATTGTCTATCTCTATTCTGGCGGCAGCACCATCAGCATCAAAAACGTAGAAACGGTGTCGGGCGGATCCGGGAACGACATGGTCGTCCTGACAGAGTCATCCACTGAGGCGACCCTAAATCTCGGTTCAGGGACAGACACTGTGAAGATCGACGCCACCGGCGCGACGATCAAAATCAGCGAGGTCGAGTCGGTCATTGGCGGCGGCGGGTCTGACAATGTCACATTCTCTACACAAGTAACCGGCGCGCAAGTTGACCTTGGCGATTCTCTCGACACGCTCTTGCTCGGGGATTTCACCAACACGCTCACCGTGACGAATGTAGAAACAATTGTCGGAAAGACCAAATCCGACGTCTTAACGCTTGCAGGGGAAGTCACCGGCTTCAGCATCAATCTCGACTCTGGTGATGATACGGTCAATTTTGGAACCGCAAACACAACCGTCACCCTCTCCAATGTGGAAACAGTCAATGGCGGCAGCGGCAACGATAAGGTGACGCTCGGAAACGCGGTGACCGGCGGCTATTATAACTTGGCGGGTGGATCGGATCAGCTAACCCTTTACGACGCCGGCTCTTCGCTGACTGTGTTGAACGCCGAAACCATCACCGGCGGCTCAGGCTCGGACGCCATCTATCTCGGCGCTAACGGGGCTGTCCAGATCGATCTCGCCGGCGGTTCGGACACCGTCTATCTCTATTCCGGCGGCAGCACCATCAGCATGAAGAACGTGGAATCGGTGTCCGGCGGATCGGCGAACGATCTAGTCGTCCTGACCGGGTCCTATGCCGGCGGAACGCTCGATCTCGGCGCCGGAACAGACACGGTGAAAATCGACGCCACCGGCGCGACAATGACCATCATCGGGGTCGAATCCGTGACTGGGGGCACGGGTTCCGACGTCATTTACTTCACCGATCAGGTCACCGGCGCCATCCTCGACCTCAGCGCGGGAACAGACCAAGTCACCCTGGCCAATTTCGATAACACAATCACCATCAAGAACATCGAGACCGTCAGCGGCGGAAGCCAGGGAGACAGCATCTTTCTGTCCGGCGCCTGGACAAGCGGTTCGATCGTTTTGGGCGACGGCCAGGACGAACTGTATTTCGACCAGGGGGGCACACTGTCGGTGGGCCAGATCGAAAGCATTTACGGCTCCAGCAACATCGATAAAGTAACGATCACTGTGGGCAGCGCCATCGCCAACATCGACTTAGACGCCGGCAACGACGTCCTGACATGGTCTAATGTTGGGGTGACGGCCACCCTCGCCAATATCGAATCCGTCAGTGGCGGATCGCTAGAGGATATCATCGTTTTTGAGTCTGCCCTGTCGGGCGCATCTGTCAACTTGGGTGACGGCAGCGATACCCTGACGCTCTACAGCGCCGCCGGCAACACCGCGACCATCATTGGCGCCGAGACAGTGATTGGCGGCGCCCAAAGCGACAGCATCTACGCGGGATCATCGAGCTATTCCGGCTATTTCAACCTCGGATCTGCGGTGGATACGCTGCAACTCGGTTCCGGGAGCAACACGATCACGCTGACCGGCGTAGAAACCGTCACCGCCGGCGCGGGCAACGACATGATCTATTTCTCGGGCGCGGCGCAGGGCGTCATGCTGGAACTCGGCAGCGGCAACGATTCTGTCACGCTCGACAATGCCGTGAACACGCTGACGATCGAATTTGCCGAAACTATCACGGGCGGCAATGTCAACGACACCGTGCGGCTGGAAGGTGACATGACCGGCGGTACGATCAATCTCGGCGTAGGTCTCGATTCGGTGACATTCACCGATGGCGTAACAGCCACGTTGACCGCAGTGGAAACAGTGATCAGCGCCTCTGAAGACGATTCCATTACGCTGAGTGGGAAGTATACCGGCGGCTATATCGATCTCGCCGGCGGCACCGACTACGTGACCTTCGCCGGGTCAGGCACAGCGACGATCGCCAATGTGGAAAACATCGTCGCGGGCGCTGATACCAACATCATCGTGCTCGACGAAGACACCTCCGACTATTCCAAGATCGAACTCGGCACCGGCGACGACTCCATCACCATGGGTCTCGGCCTCAACACGGTCTATGGCGGCACCGGCACGGATCAGTTCATCTTCACCAGCGCCAGCCAGTCGACGTCGACGAAAACCGACGTGATCGCCGACTTCACCACCGCCACAGACGATCTGGTCTTCTCCGGCTTGCTGACAGGGACTTTCAACTATCTCGGCAACGCCACATCATTCAGCGCCACCAGCAACTCGCAGGCCTATTTCTCCGAAACCGGCGACAAGCTCTATGTCGATGTCAACGGCGACGCGACGACCGACATGGTGATTCAGCTGACCGGCGTCGATTATGACGACCTGACGACAGGCGACTTCGTCTGGAGTTGACGCCGCTCAGGCGCCCTCGCCGAGGGCGCCCTTGATCAGGGCCTTGGCGTCGTCGCTGTCCCAGGCGGCAGGGCCGTTCATCGCGCCGAGCATGCAGCCCCGGCCGTCGATCAGCACCGTGGCCGGCAGGCCCATGGCGACGCCGAGCTTCTTGAGCGCGTTGAAGCTCGACAGGCTGGCGTCGTGATGCAGCGGCAGCGCGTCGATGTTGTTTTCCTTGAGGAAGGCCAAAGGTTTGGCCGCATCGCCATTGTCGAGATTGATCGTCGTCACCTGGAATCGGTCGCCGCCCATGGATTTCTGTAAACCATTGAGGGCAGGCATTTCCTCGCGGCAGGGGAAGCACCAGGTCGCCCAGAGATTGACGAGCTGAACCTTGGGCCGGTAGCTATCGATCGACACGTCCTTGCCGGCCTCATCCTTCAGCACGGGAAGAGACAGCGGCGTGGGGTCGCTCGCCGGAATGAAGGCCGCGACCTGACCCTTGGCGAGCGGTTGCAGACGCGCGGCCACCGCCTTCGCCGGAGCGCATTGGCTGGCCGCGGCGGCGGATGCGCCATTGCCATTGCAGGCTTCCTTCATGTAAACGGCGATACCACCGGCGACGAGACCCGCGAGGGCGGCGATCGCCACGAGTTTGGTGGAGGGAAAGAGGGTCGGCTTCTTGTCCTTCATCGGGTCCATCTCTTGAAAAACGGCAAGGCGCGTCATGTCCGAGAGCAATTCGAATTCTTCCTCCAACCAGATGTGGGGCGGCCGTTTCGCGGCGGGCCCGGCGTCCATCATGGAGGAAATCAACGCCTCGATCGGCTTCGACAAGAAACTCTACGCCCAGGACATCGCCGGCTCGATTGCCCATGCGACCATGCTGGCGGCGCAAAAGATCATCACGGACGCCGATCGCGACCAGATCATCGTCGGGCTTAATCAGATCAAGGGCGAGATTGAAAGCGGACAATTTGTCTTCTCACGCAAACTTGAAGACATCCACATGAATGTGGAATCGCGGCTGGCCGAACTGATCGGCCCGGCCGCCGGCCGCCTGCACACCGGCCGTTCGCGCAACGACCAGGTGGCGGTGGATTTCCGCCTCTGGGTCAAGGCGGAACTGATCAAGACCGAAGCGCTGATGACCGGCCTGATCAAGGCTTTTCTCGACAAGGCCGAAGCGCATGCCGACACCGTGATGCCGGGCTTCACGCATCTGCAGACCGCCCAGCCGGTCACCTTCGGCCATCACTGCATGGCCTATGTGGAGATGATCGGCCGCGATCGCTCGCGCGTCCGCGACGCCATCGCCCGGCTCGACGAATCTCCGCTGGGCGCCGCCGCGCTGGCTGGAACGCCCTACCCGATCGACCGTCACATGACGGCGCAAGCGCTTGGCTTCCGGGAACCGACCCGCAATTCGATCGACACCGTGTCGGATCGCGATTTCGCGCTGGAATTCCTGTCGCTCGCCGCCATCTCGGCCACGCATCTGTCGCGTTTCGCCGAGGAAATCGTCATATGGACTACGCCGCAATTCGGCTTCATCCGGCTGTCGGACGCCTTTTCGACCGGCTCCTCGATCATGCCGCAAAAGAAGAACCCCGACGCCGCCGAACTGGTGCGGGCCAAGACCGGCCGCATCAACGGTTCGCTGATCGCGCTTCTCACGGTGATGAAGGGCCTGCCGCTCGCTTATTCCAAGGACATGCAGGAAGACAAGGAACAGGTGTTCGACGCCGCCGAAAGCCTGGAGCTGGCGCTGGCCGCCATGACCGGCATGGTCGCCGACATGACGGTGAACGTGACCAAGATGAAGGCTGCCGCCGGCGCCGGCTTCTCCACCGCCACCGACCTCGCCGACTGGCTGGTGCGGGCCGTCGGCCTGCCTTTCCGCGAAGCCCATCACGTCACCGGCCGCGCCGTGGCTCTGGCGGAAAGCAAAGCCTGCGATCTATCCGATCTCTCGCTCGATGAATTGCAGGCTATCCATCCCGGCGTGACGGAGGACGTCTACAAGGTCGTCACCGTCGAAGCCTCGGTCGCCGCGCGCAAGAGCTATGGCGGCACTGCGCCCGACCAGGTGCGCCGCCAGATCGCCCTTTGGCGCGAACGGGTCTGAACCATCACGCCAGCGTGCGCGCGCATCACGATTATAGAGATGCGCGCCGCCGGTTTTTTCGCTAATCAGGACGGCAGTCAGTTTCAAGGATCCGCGATGTCGAAGACCCTTTCAGTCCGCTTTCTTTCGATTGCCCTGTTGATTTCAGCCGGGCTGGCGCTGTCCGGCTGCGGCCGCAAGGGCGATCTCGAAACGCCCGGTCAGACCGAGCCTGTGCAGAAGCCCAAACCCGGCGAAAAAGCCAAGATCGAAGACCGACCCTTCATCCTCGACCCCCTGCTCTGATCGGATTCTCCGCCGTGAACCATTTCGACTACAAGGACGGCGTTCTCTACGCCGAGAATGTCTCCGTTCCCGAGATCGCCGCCGCCGTCGGCACGCCGTTCTATCTCTATTCCACCGCCACCCTCGAGCGCCATGTGCGGGTGTTCAAGGAAGCCTTTGCGGATGTGGATTCGCTCGTCTGCTACGCGATGAAGGCCAATTCCAACCAGGCGGTGCTGAAGACGATCGGCCGCATGGGCGCCGGCATCGATGTGGTGTCTGAAGGCGAATTGCGCCGCGCGCTCGCCGCCGGCATTCCCGCCGACCGCATCATGTTTTCGGGCGTCGGCAAGAAGAAGCGCGAGATGGATTTCGCCCTGGACGCCGGCATCTATTGCTTCAACGTCGAAAGCGAGCCGGAACTCGAAGCGCTGAACGCCTGCGCCATCGCCAAGGGCAAGCGCGCGCCGGTGTCGTTCCGCATCAATCCCGACGTCGACGCCAAGACCCATTCGAAGATCTCGACGGGCAAAAAGGAAAACAAGTTCGGCATCTCCTATGACCGCGCCCGCGCCGTCTACGCCCATGCTGCGACGCTTGCCGGCATCGAGGTGACCGGCATCGACATGCATATCGGCAGCCAGATCACCGATCTCCAGCCCTTCGACGACGCCTTCCGGTTGCTGGCCGAACTGGTCGAGACGCTGCGCGCCGACGGCCATCATATCGAGCATGTCGATATCGGCGGCGGCCTCGGCATTCCCTACAAGCTCGACAACAACCCGCCGCCCAATCCCGAAGCCTATTCCAAGGTGGTCAAGAACCAGCTGCGCGGCCTGGGCTGCAAGATCGTCACCGAGCCGGGCCGGCTGATCGTCGGCAATGCCGGCATTCTCGTCACCGAAGTGATCTATGTGAAGGATGGTGGCGACAAGACCTTCGTCATCGTCGACGCGGCGATGAACGACCTGATCCGCCCCACGCTCTACGAGGCCTGGCACGAGATCATGCCGGTCGAGATCACGGCCGCCAGCGCGCCGCGCATCCGCGCCGATGTCGTCGGCCCCGTTTGCGAGACCGGTGACTATCTGGCGCTGGATCGCGAAATGGCCGAACCTAAGCCGGGCGACCTCCTCGCTGTCGGCTCGGCCGGCGCCTATGGCGCGGTGCAGGCCGGCATGTACAATTCGCGCCCGCTCATTCCCGAAGTGCTGGTCAAGGACGCCGCCTTCCATGTCATCAGGCCTCGGCCCGCTTATGACGACATGATCGGGGCCGACAGCTTGCCGGACTGGCTGGAAGGCTGAGGCCTTATTAAGCGCCGCCTAAAGTCTTTGTGATCTGGCAAAAGCGGGCCTTGCCTCGCCTTTGCCGAAAAGGATGCTATGCTCCTGCTTCGGTCACAACGCATCAAAGGCTCCGGATGACAGCGACGGACAACCACGCGCCGCCCCCAGACATGAGCCGCCTGAGACGGCGGATCGCCTGGATGCGCAGGCTGGCGACTTCCGTGATCGTGGCGGAACGCGGCGTGATCGCGTTGCTGCCCGTTCTCGGCGTCATCAGTCTGTTCTTGATCGCGAGCTGGTTCGGCCTCTGGCGACCGATGCCGTCCGCCCTCAAGATCGCCGCGCTGGTGATCTTCGCCTTTGGTTTTTCCGTCTCCCTCCTCTCGCTCGGTCGCTTCCGCTGGCCGACGACGGATGAAATCGACAGCCGCCTCGAGCAGAAGAGCGGCCTCGGCCATCAGGCGATTCGTGTGCAGGACGAAGCGCCCGCGACATCGGACCCCTTCGCGCTCGCGCTGTGGAAGGCCCATCAGGAGCGCATGGCGCGCAGGATCGGCGCAATCGACAGCGGCGGCCCCTCCCCCGATATCGCCCGGCGCGATCCCTATGCTCTGCGCGCGCTCGCCGTGCTGGGTCTGGTGATCGCCTGGAGTTTTTCGCTGTCCAATCTCGGCGGCCGGGTCTCAGACGCCTTCACCTTTTCCTCCCCCGAGGACATCGCCGCCGCAAGCCGCATCGACGCCTGGCTGACGCCGCCTGCCTATACGGGCGCGGCGCCGATCTATCTGACGGCGCAGCGCGGCGCAAAAACGCCGGCCCCGAAGGCGGACGAAGCCGTCGTCGCGCCGCAATTTTCGGTGCTGACGGTTCGCGTCAGCGGTCCCGCCGCCGGAGAACAGGCGAGCTTCACGCCTGCCGGTTCCGACAAGAGCGTGGCTCTGACCCCGGACAAGCCGGCCGCGGCAAAAGATGCGGCCAAGCCGGCAGAGGGCGCCCTCGAAAGCGTCAGCTATACCGTCAAGCTGGCGCGCGACGGCGCCTTTGCGCTGGGCGCGACGCGGTTTGCCTTCAGGATCACCGCGGATACGCCTCCGAAGATCCGCTTCGACAAGCAGCCGGACCGCGCCGTCAACGGCGCGCTGGAGATTTCGTTTGCCGCCGAGGACGATTACGGGATTACCGAGGCGCGCGCCGAGATCAAGCCGGTCGATCAGGACCCCAAGGCGATCGCACTGTTCGAACTCCCGGTTTTCCGGCTCGATGTGCCCGGCAACGCCAAGAGCGTGAAGGCGACAGCGAGCCGCGACCTGACCGAACATCCGCTGTCGGGCAAAAAAGTCGCGATCACCCTGATCGCCCGCGACGCCGCAGGACATGAGAGCCGCAGCGAAACCAAGACGATCCTGATGCCGCAGCGCATCTTCACCCAGGCGCTGGCGGGTTCGATCGCCGAACAGCGGCAGGTCTTCGCGCTCGACGTCAACAAGGTCCCCAGGGCGCTG
This sequence comes from Rhizobium sp. FKL33, assembly GCF_005222915.1. Taxonomy (GTDB): domain Bacteria; phylum Pseudomonadota; class Alphaproteobacteria; order Rhizobiales; family Rhizobiaceae; genus Rhizobium_E. Next base: position 218,836 of record NZ_STFX01000031.1, on the reverse strand, counting down.
CAGCTTTCCGAAATCGCCGGATTCCGCGCCGACGAGACGATCCCCAATCTGTCGCATTACCTGATGCTCGAATCGACCCGGAACCGGCTGAAACTCGCCAAGACAGTCCCGGGCCTCGAAGAGACCGCCGCCTATTTCTGGGATGTCGCCCGCTATATCGAGGACGGGGATCTCTCCAATGCTGAAAAACGCCTGAGAGACGCGCAACAGAAATTGTCGGAAGCGCTGTCGCGCAACGCCTCCGACAAGGAGATCGAGGCGTTGATGAAGGAATTGCGCGAGGCGATGAAGAATTATCTCAGCGAACTCGCCAAGCGCATGGGCAATCCCGAAAACAACCAGATGGCCAACCAGCCGCAAAAGATGCTGCGGGCGCAGGACATCGACAAGATGCTGAACCAGCTGGAAAATCTCGCCCGCTCCGGTTCGCGCGAGGAAGCGCAGAAGCTTCTGTCGGAAATGCAGCGCATGCTGAACAATCTGCAGACCGCGCGACCCCAGAACCAGCGTCAGCAGGGCGACAATCCGATGCGCGACCAGATCGATCGGCTGGGCGAGCTGATGCAGAAGCAGCAGAAGCTGATGGAGGAGACCCATCGGCTGGAACAGGCGCTGCGCGACCGCATGCAGCGCGGCGATCCGCGCGACGATCAGGGTCTCGGCAACGATGAAGACCCGTTCCAGGAAATGAACCCGCCCGGCGAAGACGGTCAGCCGCAGGCGGGAGACGAAAACGGCAAGGAACAATCGCCCGACGAGAAGATGACGGCCGAACAGCTGCGCGAAGCGCTCAAGGCGCTCCGGGAGCGTCAGTCCGAGCTTCAGAAAGATCTGAAGGGCATGGAGAAGAAGCTCTCCGAACTCGGCATGAAACCGATGCCGGGCTTTGGCGAGGCCGGAAAGGAAATGGGCGACTCAGCCGATGCGCTCGGCAAGTCGCAGGGACAGCGCTCTGCCGACGCGCAAGGCCGCGCGCTCGAGGCGCTGCGCAAGGGCGCCGGCGAAATGATGCAGCAATTGCGTCAAGCCGGGGAAGGTCAGGGGCAGGGCATGGGCATGCCGGGCCAGCAGGCGGATGGCGCAGACCCGCTTGGCCGCCGCCCAGGCCAGATGGGCAGCGACATGGACGAACAGGTCAAGGTGCCCGACCAGATCGACATCCAGCGGGCGCGTGAGATCCTCGAAGAAATCCGAAAGCGGCTCGGAGAGGGCCCCGCGAGCATCATCGAGCGCGATTATCTGGAGCGACTGCTCGATCTCAAGTGAGAGCGGCTTTGCGAAGAGGAAAAACGCGCCAGCCTGTGCAAAAGGCGTTCGGCGTGCGTCTTCAGGCCGCCTTCTGCGTGGTCAGAGCGCGGGCGACGGCCGTGCGGATATCCGGCAGCGAAAAAGGCTTGGAGACGACGTCGACGATCTTTTCCATGAGGTCGTCGGCGCGTTCGCGCTGCTCGGCGTAACCGGTCATCAGCAGGATCTTGAGATCGGGATGATTGGCCGACGCCTTGTGGGCGAGCTCGATGCCATCCATCACCGGCATGCGGATATCCGACAGAAGCAGGTCGAAAGACCCCTCGCCCAGGGCTTCCAGCCCTTCGGCGCCGTCGGCCGCCTCGACAGTCTCGTGACCGTCGAGGCGAAGCGCTCGCGCCACGAAACGGCGGAGTGAATCTTCGTCTTCGGTAATGAGAATGCGAGCCATGATGTTTACCTCGTTTTAACGCGAGGGCCAGTGAACACCACCGGCCCTTTGGGAAAGGTAAACGCGGACGGGAGCCCGCCGGCTAATGCCGCTTATGCTTGCCCAAAGGTTTACGCCGCGACCGGCCGCCTTTAGGCAGACAATGTCAGGCTTCGCCGGTGACGACGCCGACGAAGGGCAGTTCGCGGAAGGCGTAGGCGACATCCATGCCATAGCCGACGACGAAATGATCCGGGCAGGAAAAGCCGACATAATCGGCTTCCAGCGAGGTCTGGCGCTTGTCGTGCTTGTCGAGCAGTACGGCGATGGTCACGGTGCGGGCGCCGCGCTCATACATCAGTTCCTTGGCGAAGGTCAGCGTGCGGCCGGATTCGAGGATGTCGTCGATCAGCAGGATATCCCGATCCTTCACGTCGCTGTCGATGTCCTTGATGATGCGGACGCCCTGCGAGACGGTGCCGGCGCCGTAGCTCGACAACGTGATGAACTCCACTTCCGGCGCAAGGCCGGCGGTGTGCAGCGCGCGGATCAGATCGGCGGCGAAAATGAAGGAGCCCTTGAGCACCGAAATCACCAGCAGATCCTTGGTGGGACCGGCGGCGATTTGCTGTGCGAGCGCCGTGTTGCGCTCGGCAATCATTTCCGCGGTGAAGAGCGGCTCGATCGTCTTGCCGCGAATGACATGCATGGTGATGCTCCGATTGTGGTTCCAATAGGGTCCGTTACCACGACCCTGCATCGCGGTTCAACGCAAGGCGATCAGAATCGTAAGATCCTCGGCTTTCGAACCTGCGATCTGGAACCGTCCTGAAAACGGAAACCGGATCGACGGCGCGATGCGGTCGGCGTCGATGGAGATCTTGCCGAGACGGGTGCGGTTGGGGCCGCCGACCAGTTCCAGCACAGGGGTTACCAGCACGGCGGCCCCGTCATTGACGAGTTCGCCTTCGACTTCGGCGACCCGCATGCCGTCGAGATCGCGGGTGGAAATCCTGAGATTGGAGACGAGATAGGGGCCGGCGCGCAAATCTGCCGTCTGGCCGCTCAGGGCGCCGAAGCCGCCGAACATGCCGAAGATCGCAACCACCGCCGCGGACAGAAGGCAGGTGAAAGCCTGGGGGGAGAGCCGCAGCAGCCAGCTCTCCAGGGAGGCCGACAGCGCCCCGCCCATGCGGAACATGGCGGCCAGGACGGAGGCTGCAGGGGAGAACTGCGAAGTCCCGGAATATTTCGGCCGGTTGTCGTTGCTGCGCGTCCGACCGGGACCGGCAAGCACTTCGAACACCGCATCCTCGACATCGAGACGCCGCGGGGTCGAGGCTGCCCGGGACTTCGACGCGCGGTCGGGCGGCAGCACGTCGATATCCGCCACGGTTCGCCAGGCCTTGTTGTTGTTCGCCTGCATGGCCTTCCCCATCGGTTTGCCAGCCGACGCGTCGCCGGCATTGAACTTCACCTTCATGAGAAGTAAACTGGTATGGTTAATGCTTCGCTAACGGCGCGCGAGCCCTTCTCCTCGGACCAACTGGACAAAACGTTGATTCATTTCGAAAATGTTGGCCTGCGCTATGGTATGGGGCCGGAGATCCTCAAGGATCTCACCTTCGATATTCCCAAACGCTCGTTTCAGTTCCTCACAGGACCATCCGGCGCCGGCAAGACCAGCCTGCTTCGCCTGTTGTTCATGTCGCTCAGGCCCACGCGGGGGCTGATCCGCGTCTTCGGCCGCGAAGCCTCGACCATTCCGCAGAGCGAATTGCCGCTTCTGCGCCGACGCATCGGCATCGTCTTTCAGGATTTCCGCCTGCTCGATCATCTCACCACCTATGAGAATGTGGCGCTCCCCTTGCGCGTGCGCGGCAAGGACGAAGCGAGCTACCGTTCCGATGTCGTGGAACTTTTGAAATGGGTGGGACTGGGCGACCGCATCAATGTCCTGCCGCCTGTGCTCTCGGGTGGAGAAAAGCAGCGCGCGGCGATCGCCCGTGCGCTCATCGACCAGCCGGAGCTGCTGCTCGCCGACGAGCCCACCGGCAATGTCGATCCGCCGATGGCCAAGCGAATTCTCAAGCTTTTCATGGAGCTCAACCGCATCGGCACCGCCGTGGTCATCGCCACCCATGACCTCGCGCTGATGGACCAGATCGAGGCGCGCCGCATGATTCTCACCTCCGGGCGGCTCGATCTCTATGAATGACGCCGCACAGAAGCCCCGCCGCGAGATCGCCCTTCGCCCGACGGCGGCGATCGTTCCGCAACGCAGCGTCCAGAGCAAGGCGCTACTGGCGGTCATCGTCATCATGTCCTTCCTGGCCTGCCTGACCATCGGCGCCGTGGGCATGATCCGCGCCACCGCCGATTCCTGGGCGAGCCAGATTTCCCGCGAGATCACCATCCAGATCAAGCCGGATGATTCGCTCGACATGGAGAAGGCGCTTGAGGAGGCGCGCGATCTCGCTCTGTCCTTTATCGGCACCAAGACCGGCACGGTGCTCGACAAGGCCGCCACGTCGCGGCTGCTCGAACCCTGGCTGGGTGCGGGCCTCGACATCGACGAACTGCCGGTGCCGCGGCTGGTGGTGATCACCATCGACGAACGGAACCCGCCAGATTTCGCCGCCATGCGCGAGGCGCTGCAGAAGAAGATCCCGCAGGCCTATCTCGACGACCATCGCACCTGGGTCGACCGACTGGTGTCGATGGCGCGCACGACTGTAGTCATTGGCTCGGCGGTGCTGGGCCTCGTCTTCTTCGCCATGGTGCTGACGGTCATCTTCGCCACCCGCGGCGCGCTCGCCGGCAACCGGCACATCGTGGAGGTCCTGCATTTCGTCGGGGCCGAATCGAGTTTCGTGGCGCAGGAATTCCAGAAGCATTTCCTGCTGATTTCCCTGAAAGGCTCGCTCGCGGGCGCCTTTCTCGCGGCCGGCTCCTTCGCCGCCGCCGGCTGGTGGCAGTCGAGCAGCATCGCCACACCCGAAAGCGATCAGGCGACGGCGCTGTTCGGCGCCTTCACCATCGACTGGACCGGTTATGTCGGCATCTTCCTGACCATGCTGGTGATCGCCGCGCTGACCACGCTGACGGCGCGGTTCACGGTGATGCGGACGATCGACGAGATCGATCACATCCGCTCCGACCCTGGTCGCCTCGATATACATCAGGAATGATCAATACAACCTGAAATGCCTATATTGGGCCTCAAACTTTGGCTATTCCTCGTGCCCGATGACTCATGACGCCGAGCCAGAGCAGGACGCCATAATCCAGCCGCCCACGCGCGGTCTGGCTTCCCTCGTCGTACGCCTGTTCCTGCGGACGGTCGGTTTCATCGTGCTCGCCTCGATCGCCGCCTTCGGCGTCGGTTTCGTGGTCTTCTACACGCAGGTCGCAGCGCTCGGACCTATCGACAATCCCAGGGCGGACGCAATCGTTGCGCTGACCGGCGGCTATCAACGCATCGATCAGGCCGTGCAACTGCTCGCGCAGGGGGCCGGAAAGCGTTTGCTGATTTCGGGCGTCAATCCGGCCACGTCGGTCGGCCATATCCGCTCCTTCACCAAGAGCCGCGACGAGCTTTTCCAATGCTGCGTCGATATCGGCTATGACGCGCGCAACACCGAGGGCAACGCCTCGGAGACTGTGCAATGGATCCGCGCCCATGGCTACAAGCGCGTGATCCTCGTGACCAACAATTACCATATGCCGCGTAGCCTGGCTGAAATCCGCCGCCTGGACCGCGACACCGACTTCCTCCCCTATCCCGTGGAGAAGCGGCTGACGCTGTCGGACATCGCCGCCAATCCCCTGATGCTGCGCGCGCTGGCTTCAGAATATGTTAAATACATCCTGGTCGTCGGTCGCGATTACGCCGGCGTCATCCTCTGAACATATCCGGCTTTGCATCCCGCCGGGCATCGGCTAAGGAATGCGGCAGTTCGGCATCCGGGACTTTTCCATGATCTATCTGCGTTCGGCCCTGTTTCAGCTCGCCTTTTATGTGAGCTTCATCGTTCAGATGATCATCTTCTCGCCCATCTATTTCTTCCTGCCGCGCAAGACAGCCTATGTGATCCCGAAGAACTGGGCGCGGCTCAATCTCTGGCTCGCCAAGACGATCATTCCGCTCACCTATGAGATCGAGGGCCGCGAGAACATTCCCGAAGGCGGCTGCATCATCGCGGCCAAGCATCAGTCCTTCTGGGACGTGATCGCCATCGTGCCGATGGTCGACGATCCGGTCTATATCCTGAAGCGTGAACTGCTCTGGATACCGCTGTTCGGGTGGTACGCCGCCAAGCAGGACATGATCCCGATCAAGCGCTCGGACAAAAGCCGGGCCATCCCCAACATGATCGCCCGCGCCCGCGAGGAACTCGCCAAGAACAGGCAGCTGATCATCTATCCCGAGGGCACCCGCAAGGCGCCGGGCGCGGAGCCGGACTACAAATATGGCGTCGCCCGCCTTTACAGCGACCTTCAGGTCCCGGTCGTGCCGATGGTCGCGCATGCCGGGCTGTTCTGGCCGCGCCACGGCTTTCTGCGCCAGCCGGGACACATCAAGATCCGCATCATGAAGCCGATCGAGCCGGGCATGTCCGCGCAGGCTTTCTTTCAGCATCTCGCCACTGAAATGGAAGTCGAAAGCGATCGGTTGCTGATGGAGACGGTGGAAGCCAATCCGCATCTGAAGCTCACGGCCATCACCCGGTCGCGGCTGAAGGCCATCAAGGACGCTCAGGCGGCCGGCTGATCGCTCCGGAGGCCTTTGCCCACCGCCTCCATCCAGTGATCGCGAATGCCGAGTTCGCGCAGATGCGCAAGCGTGTTGAGAACGTAATCGATATTGGCTCCGGACGCGCCGCGGGCGGACGCCACGATCTCGGTCGCCCGTTCGACGCTCAGCCCCGCCGCATATTGCCGATGCCGGCGATCAACGACATAGGTTACGGCCAAACGTCGGGCGCCGCAATCGAGCGTCACGGGCGCGACACGCTCGAGATAAACATTGGTGACGAGTTCACGGGCGCGAAGATAGGCCAGAACCTCGTCGCGGCGGTCAGCGCGAACCCGGAAAGCCGCGCCCTTGCAGGCTCCCCCGCGATCCAGCCCCAGCACCAGGCCTGGCTTTTCCTCCGTGCCACGATGAACCCAGGAATGGATGCAGAGCGCGCGATGATAGCCGCGAATCACCGCCAGCCGCCGCTCCTCATGGTCGAAGCCCGGATTCCACATCAGCGACCCGTAGCCAAACACCCAAAATTCGTCCATATCGGCAGGCAAGGTCTTCATAGACATTCGCGATAGACTGATCCGAGAGTAAATTCATGCAAGACAGAACCAGCGCGCCCTCATCCGCCTCCCGCAAGATCAGGCGGCTCGGCGTCGCGGTGGTGCTGGTCGTGGTCCTTTATTCGGCCGGCTGGTTCTTCGTTGCAAGCAAAATCGAAACGGAACTCGATGCGAGCATCGCCAATCCAGCGACTTTGGGCCTGTCCGAACTCGTCTGCGACGCTCCTCAAGTCGACGGCTTTCCCTTTCTCATCGGCGCGACCTGCGCTCGGTCGGGCCTGACGACGACGAAGGGCCTGTCGGCCAGCGCCGGCGCCGCCCGCATCGCCGCCCGCATCTATGCGCCGAACAGCGCCATTGCGGAAATCGACAGCCCGGGTGCCGTGACCGCGCCGGATGGCTCGACTGCTCAGGCGACCTGGAAGATGTTGCGGGCGGGCGCCAGCGCCGGCCTCGATGGTCTGACATCGCTGTCGCTGACCGGGACGGACATCAAGAGCGGGCTTCGGCTGGCGCAATTGCCTGTCGATCTCGATGTCGGCGCGGAAGAGGGACAGGCGCATCTGCGCCGCGTCGATCGCAATCTCGAACTCGCCGTTCTGGCCCGCAAACTGACGGTGTCGTCCGAAACCGGCGAGGCGCTGCTGCCGGAAATCTCGACCAGCCTGGAAATGCGACTGGATGATCAGGCCGAGGTTCTGGCCGGCAAGCCGCTGAGGCTGCGCGCATCGAGCGGCACCATCACCAGCTTCAAGATCGAGACCACTGACGGCCTGTTCGGCGAACTCTCGGGCGATTTCGACATCGACGAAGACGGCTATCTGAACGGAAAATTCCGCGCCAAGCTCGACGACATCGACGCCTGGAAAAGGAAATTGAGCGAGATTTTCCCCGACGCCAGCGACTCCATTTCCGCCGTCTCAGCGCTCCTCAAGGGCCTCGCCAAGGGCAAGGACGATGTGAAGGTGACGATCCGCGTCGATCGCGGCCACATCTCGCTCAGCATGATCCCGCTCGGCCGCATTCCGCCGCTCTGATCTCACCCCGGAGATCTTTGGCGTCAGGCGCTGTTGCGTCGCCGTATGTCGCCCGCGGCTTCCCGCGCGGCGCGGTCGCGCAACTCGCGGCGGATCACCTTGCCGGTCGTGGTGAGCGGCAGCGCGTCGATGAAGTCGACTTCGCGCGGATATTCATGCATCGACAGGCGATGGCGCACCCAATCGGAAATATCCTTTTTCAGGGCGTCGTCGCCGATCACGCCATCGGCGAGCACCACATAGGCCTTGACGATTTCGGTGCGCAACGCGTCCGGCTTGCCGACGGCAGCCGCGAGACGGACAGCCGGATGCGATATCAGGCAATCCTCGATTTCCGCAGGCCCGATGCGATAGCCCGAGGAGGTGATGACGTCGTCGTCGCGGCCGAAGAAATCGACATAACCGTCCGCATCCATCACCCCCTGGTCGCCGGTCAGCATCCAGTCGCCGATGAATTTCTTCTCCGTCGCCTCGGGATTGTTCCAGTAGCCGAGGAACATCACCGGATCGGGCCGCCGAACCGCGATCTGTCCCGCCTTGCCTGAAGGCAGCACGCGACCGAGCTCGTCGATCACGGCGACCGTATGGCCCGGCATGGTCTTGCCGATCGCGCCGGCCCGGCTGACGCCGAAACCGACGATGGAGCCGAGCACGATGTTGCATTCGGTCTGGCCGTAGAATTCGTTCACGGTGATCCCGAGGGTCCGTTTCGCCCATTCATAGGTCTCTCGGCCCAGCGTTTCACCCGCAGAGCCGATGGCGCGCAATTTCAGCGCATAGCGCTGACGCGGATTGTCGATCGCCGCCATCAGCCTGAGCGCGGTCGGCGGAATGAAGGCGTTGGTGACGCCGAGATCGGCCATGATTCGATAAGCGAGATCCGCGTCGAATTTCTGCGCCGGCGAGGACACGACGGGCACGCCGAGCATCAATCCCGGCAGCAGGCAATTGAGAAGCCCGCCCGCCCAGGCCCAGTCAGACGGCGTCCAGAATTTGTCGCCCGGCTGCGGCATCATCTCCTGCGCCGCCTGCACGCCGGGCACATGACCGGCCAGCACGCGATGAGCGTGCAGCGCTCCCTTGGGCGGACCAGTGGTCCCCGATGTGTAGATCATCAAGGCCGGGTCGTCCTTGCTGGTATCGGGGGGCGCAAAGCCACCGGCTTCGGCCTCGATCAGCGCCTGAAACGCCAGAGCAGAACCGCCTGCCGGTTCGGTGACCACCACACGACGAAGCGACGGCAGGCCGGAGAGCAGAGGTTCTAGCTTGCTGTGCCCATAGGGATTTGTGACGATGGCCGCAGCGCCGGAATCCTTCAGCCGGAAATCGAGCGCATCGGCGCCGAACAGCAGTGCGAGCGGCAGCGCCACCCCGCCCATCTTGTAGATGCCGAGATGGGCGATGACGGTTTCGAAACATTGCGGCAGGAGGATCGCGACACGATCGCCGGGCTGGATGCCCAGCGCCACGAGAGAGGCGGCAAAGCGGTTGGAGAGATCGGCGAGTTCGCCATAGCTCATGCGGCGATGCCGGCCGTCGAGTTCATAGTGCTCGAGCGCCAGCCGCGAAGGCTCCCGCGCCGCCCAGATATCGGCGACCGCGCGGCCCATATTGAATTTTTCCGGAATCTCCCAGCGGAAACGGGCCATCAGCTCGTCATAACCGCCGCAATCTGGCAGGAACATGCACACAAACCCCGCGTGTTGGTGCGCTGCAATAGCATATTCCGCACTGCGTGGAAATAGAGGCTCAAGCGGCGCGTCCGCAGGCGTCGCACGGTATTTTTCGAGGATGTCGCGATCCGGACTTGGCGCTGATTTTGCGGACGTTAATCTGACCTCGCAATCCGGGATTCGCCATGCAGAACAGAACCGCCTTCGGTGTCGCCATGCTATGCCTTGGCGTGCTTGTCTTCTCATTGCAGGACGCAGTGATCAAATCCGTGTCCGGCTCTTATGCGCTGACCGAAGTCGTGTCGATCCGCTGCCTCGTCTCGGCCCCCATCCTGCTCGCCTTCGTCTGGTGGGAGCACCGCAGTCTCAAGCCGCTTCTGTCCCCCAATGCGCGTTCGCTCGCCGTGCGCTCGGCCATCATGCTGCTGGCCTACACCAGCTATTACATGGCCTTTCCCGCCCTGCCGCTGGCCGACGCGGTGGCGCTCTATTTCACCGTGCCGCTGTTCATGCTGGCGCTTGCGGCGCCCCTGCTCGGCGAAACCATCACGCCGCGCAAGATCGTGGCCGCCCTGATCGGCTTTGCCGGCGTGCTGGTGATGCTCAGGCCTGGGCTCGGCGTCTTTGAGCCGGCCGCGCTCCTGTCGCTGTTCTCGGCCGCCACCTATGCGCTGTCCATGCTGATGGCCCGACGCCTCGGCGACAAGGAGACCGCTTCGGTAATGGCGAGCTACCAGAACGGCGTCTATCTGATCGGCGCGCTGATCATCGCCGCGATCACCCATCTGATCGGCGTCGAGGAACTCGGCCATCCCTCGCTCGATTTCCTGGTGCGGTCCTGGTCATGGCCGACGCTCGCCGATTTCCTTGCCATCGCCTCCTGCGGCGTCATCGCGGCGATCGGCGTGACGCTGCTCACCCAGGCCTACCGCGTCGCCAAAGCCAGCATCGTCGGCTCTTTCGAATATACCGGCATGCTCTGGGCACCGCTCTGGGGCTTCCTGTTCTTCGGCGAAATTCCCTATTTGACCACGCTTGTGGGGGCGTTGCTGATCATTGGCGGCGGGTTGATTGCGCTGTTGGGACGCGAAGGGCGCACAGAGGCGTCCGCCTGAGCGGGCGCGGCAAATTGAGATTGTGTTCGGATTTGTGGTGCCCCATGCCGGACTCGAACCAGCACTCCTTTCGGAACTCGATTTTGAGTCGAGCGCGTCTACCAATTCCGCCAATGGGGCAAGTCAGTGAGGAAAATCACTGGAAGACTGCGCGGGACTATACGAAGGCGAAGGCTGCGGTCAACCGGTTTTTTTGAAGATCATGGCGCGATTTCACCGGCGAGCGGCGCCTGCATTTTCACGACGATGTGTGCAGGCGGCGCGCGAAGGAAATTTGCAAATTTGCCTCCGCAGGCCTAAAGACGATGCAATTGCGTGAACGGGGCCGATGATGCTGCGACGACTTTACGACTGGACCATGCGGCTCGCCGAACGTCCTTCCGCCGAGCTCTGGCTCTTCATCATCTCCTTCGTCGAAAGCTCGATCTTTCTGGTGCCGGCGGAAGTGTTGTTCCTGCCCATGGCGATCGCCAATCCGCGCAAGGTCTGGCGCTACGGGTTGATTGCCGCGCTCGGCTCCATCCTGGGCGGCGTCGCCGGCTGGATGATCGGCTATTACGCCTTCGAGGCCATCGCCAGGCCGATCCTGGAATTCTACGGCAAGCTCGACGATTTCGAGACGCTGAAATCGGCGGTGTCGATGGAACTGGTGATGCTGTTCCTGGTGACCTCAGGGGTGGCGCATCTGCCGCCGCTCAAGGTGGTGACCATTCTGTCGGGCGTGCTGCAGGTCAATCTGCTGGTGTTCTTCCTGGCGGCGGTGGCGGCGCGCGGCGGCAAGTTCATGCTGCTGTCCTGGCTGTTTGCACGTTTCGGCAGCCCGATCCGCGACTTCATCGAGCGCAGGCTCAACATGATCGTGGGCTCCGTCGCCGTGGCGCTGATCCTCGCCTATTTCCTCTATCTCGCGCTGAAACATTGAGGCTTCCATGATCGCGGACAGACCCAATCTGGGCGTCGCCCTGCTCCTCACGCTCAGCATGGCCGTGGTCATCCTGAGCGCGCTCGGTTTCGAGCATATCGGCGGCTATGTACCCTGCGCGCTCTGCCTGTTGCAGCGCGATCCCTACTATATCGGCGTGCCGCTCGGGCTGATCGCGATCTTGGCCGCCTGGCTGCGTCTGCCGCCCATTGTGACGAAAGCGCTGATCGCGCTCATCGTGCTCGCCATGCTGATCGGCGCAGGCCTCGGCGTCTATCATTCGGGCGTCGAATGGCGCTTCTGGGAAGGTCCCGCGAGCTGCTCGACCTCGGTCAATGCGGTGTCGCAGAACGCCGGCAGCCTGCTCGACGACATCAACAAGCAGCACGGCCCGTCCTGCACGGATGCGACGCTGCGCGTGCTCGGCCTGTCGTTCGCGGGCTGGAACGTGATTGCGAGCCTCGCGCTCGCGGCCATCGGCATCCGGGGATTGCTCCGCAAGGCATGAAAAAAGGCCCGCGAGGGGCCGTTTCTCAAGGCTGCAGTTCGGTGTCCCAGTAGAGATAATCGAGCCAGCTCTCATGCAGATAGTTGGGCGGAAACAGCCGGCCGTTGTTGTGCAGGTCCTGCACCGTCGGCCGGTAAGGCTTCTGCATCGGGAACATGCCGGCCTGACGCGGCAGTTTCGAACCCTTGCGCAAATTGCAGGGCGCACAGGCCGTGACGACATTTTCCCACGTCGTCTGACCGCCAAGCGCTCGCGGCGTCACATGGTCGAAGGTGAGATCGTCCTCACATCCGCAATACTGGCATTCGAACTTGTCACGCAGGAAGACATTGAAGCGTGTGAAGGCCGGATAGCGTGACGGCTGCACATAGGATTTGAGACAGACGACGCTCGGCAGCTTCATGGAATAGCTGGGCGAGGACACCGAGTGCTCATATTCGGCGATGATGTTCACACGGTCAAGAAATACGGCCTTGATCGCGTCCTGCCAGGACCACAGCGACAAGGGGTAATAACTCAAGGGCCGATAGTCCGCATTAAGGACCAACGCCGGAAGCGACTGGGGTGATACTGCAATCGTCAAGATGGACTCCCTGACCGATTCGAATTCCCTGCCCCTTCATACTAGGCGCATTGCAACAGGATTGTGAAGCCTGAAAAGAAACGGTTTTTTAAGAAAGCGCCCATCAACCGGCCAACACGCCCGCGCCGCGTCGCTCTGTCGCATAAAACGCCCAGAGAAGCCGCGCCGCCGCTGAGCGCAGCGGCCGCCACGCCTCGGCTATCTGCCGCAATTGCCGCTGCTGCGGCGTTGCCGCGAGCCCCAGGGCGCGCGCCGCTGCGGTCTGTAAAGCCACGTCGCCCGCTGGAAAGATATCGGCATGGCCGCCCGAAAACAGGAGATACACTTCCGCCGTCCAGGGTCCGACGCCGCGAATGGCGGTGAGCGCGCTGATCGCCTCTTCTGCGGGAAAGCCTGCGATGGCTTCGAGATCGAGGCCAGCGCGGCAAGCCTCGGCGACAGCGCGCAGCGCCGTGATTTTCGCACCCGATAGGCCGACAGCCCTGAGATCGGTCTCGGCAAACGACAACAACCGCCCCGACTCCACATTGCCAAGCGCGGTCTCCAACCGCGCCCATATCGCCTCGGCGGACGCGCGCGACACCATCTGCGAGACGATGATCGAGGCGAGCGCGGCATAACCCGCCGGCCGAAACCGGAGCGGGATCACTCCCGCCCGCTCCACGACCGAGGCGAAGCGCGGATCGAGCGCGACGAGTTCGGCCACGGCCTCCGCGATCTCGGCCTCGCTCGTCAGCCGTCGCATGCTCAGAACCGATCCTTGCGGGCGCGGATTTCGGCGAAGACCTGCCAATCCTCCGCACTCTCCATTCCGAGATGGGCGCGAATGGCGGGATCATCGGCGCGCAGGAACGGATTGGTGGCGATTTCGTCGGCAAGCAGGGTGGGGGCAGTCGGGCGGCCCTCGGCGCGCAGTGTTTCGATCGCCTGGATTCGCGCCTTCAACGCCGCGTTCTCGGGGTCGACGGTCACGGCGAAACGGGCGTTGGACAGTGTATATTCATGGCCGAAATAAACGGTGGTGTCGGCCGACAGCGCGCGGAGCTTGAGAAGCGAAGGCCACATCACCTCGGCCGGCCGCTCGAACAGCCGCCCACAGCCGAGCGCGAACAGCGTGTCTGCAGAAAACAGCAGTTTGTCCTGCGGCAGATGATAGCAGACATGGCCGGCGGTGTGACCGGGCGTCTCGATCACCTCGACGCGATGGCCGGCGAAATCGAAACTGTCGCCGTCGCCGACAGCCTTGTCGATGCCCGGAATCCGCGCCGCTTCGTTCTTGGGTCCGGTGATCGTTGCGCCGAACCGGGCCTTGAGAGCGAGGTTGGCTTCGACGTGATCGGGATGGTGATGGGTGGTGAAGATGTCGGTCAGCGTCCAGCCGCGCCGCTCCAAAGCAGCGAGGATCGCCGCCTCCTCGGGCGCGTCGATCGACGCTGTGCGCCCGGACGCCGGATCGTGCAGAAGGACGCCGAAATTGTCGCTGCGGGCGGTGAACAGTTCGATCTCGAGCGTCGCCATGGGTCTCTCCTGTGCTGTCGTCGGCAAGATTTAGGCGATCGAGGCTTGAAGTCCAACCCGCCCTCGTTACATTTGCGCCATGAACACCGACATCGTGGACCTCCGGCAATTTTATCACTCGCCGCTCGGCCGGCTGGCGGAGGCCTCGATCACAGCGAGCCTGAGAGGGCTCTGGCCTCGTCTGCCCGACGAGCGCCTGCTCGGGCTGGGCTATGCGCCGCCCTATCTCGATCACCTCAAGCAGGACGCCGAACGCGCCTTCGCCTTCATGCCCGCTGGCCAGGGCGCGGTGAACTGGCCGTCAGACGGGTTTTCGGCCACCGCGCTGGTGTTCGACGAGGAATTGCCGCTGCCCGACGCTTCGATGGATCGCGTTCTCCTGGTGCATTCGCTGGAATTCGCCGAAAATCCGCGCGAGATGCTGAAAGAAGTCTGGCGGGTTCTGGCCCCCGGCGGGCGTCTGGTGGTGGTGGTCCCCAATCGCCGCGGCGTCTGGGCGCGTCTCGAACACACGCCCTTCGGCGCCGGACGCCCCTATTCGGGCGGACAGTTGGTGACGCTGCTGCGCGAAGCCAACTTCACCCCCGGCGCTTCCGCCGGCGCCCTGTTCTTCCCGCCCTATCGCAGCCGGGCGATGCTCCGGCTCCTGTCCGGGCTCGAACCGCTTGGGCGGCGGCTCCTGCCGGTGTTCTCCGGCGTGATCCTGTGTGAAGCGCAGAAACGGCTCTATCAGGGCCTCCCCGTTCATGCCCGCGCGTCGCGCCGCGTTTTCGTGCCGGTTCTGTCGCCGCAAGGCGTGCCGACGGCGCGCAAGGCGGAGTAAAGCCCAATCTCGACAAACGCCGGCGCGCGGTCTATGGCGTGAGCGAAATCTTTCGGGGCGCGTCTTCTGACCATGAGCACACTTCAATTCGACAAGATCGCGCTGATCGGCATCGGCCTGATCGGCTCCTCCATCGCTCGCGCCGTCAAGCTCAAGGGCCTGGCGCGCGAGGTGGCGATTTCCTCCCGCAGCCGCGAGACGCTGGCGCGGGCCGAGGAACTTGGTCTGGGCACGCTCTATTGCGAAGAGGCCCGCGACTGTGTGCGCGACGCCGATCTCGTCATCGTCTCCGTGCCTGTCGGCGCATCCGGCGCGGTGGCCGAAGAGATTGCCGCTTCCCTCAAGCCGGGCGCGATCCTGACCGATGTCGGCTCCACGAAGGCATCGGTGATCAGCCAGATGTTGCCGCATGTGCCCGAAGGCGTGCATTTCATCCCCGGCCATCCGATCGCCGGCACAGAGCATTCAGGCCCGGACGCCGGCTTTGCCGATCTGTTCGAAGGTCGCTGGTGCATTCTGACGCCGGTCGAGGGCAGCCAAGCGGAACCGATCGCCCGGCTTCGTCATTTCTGGGAAACGCTGGGGTCGAAGGTAGAGGAAATGGACCCGGCCCATCACGACAAGGTGCTGGCGATCGTCTCGCATCTCCCGCATATCATCGCCTACAACATTGTGGGCACCGCGGCGGATCTGGAAACGGTCACGGAATCAGAAGTCATCAAATATTCGGCGTCGGGTTTCCGCGATTTCACGCGTCTGGCGTCGTCAGACCCCACCATGTGGCGCGACGTCTGCCTGCACAACAAGGACGCGATCCTGGAAATGCTGGCGCGATTCTCCGAGGATCTGGCTTATCTGCAGCGGGCGATCCGCTGGGGCGAAGGCGACAAGCTGTTCGATCTCTTCACCCGCACCCGCGCGGTGCGCCGATCGATCATCGAGGCGGGCCAGGATACGGCGGCGCCGGACTTCGGCCGCCACATCAAGTCGACGCCCTGATCAGGAACGCCCGGCGAAGGCGCGGATCTTTTCGCGGATCATCTTCGCCACACTCTTGGTGTTCTGATAGAGATGCAGCTGCGAGCCTGCCTGGCGCACGTCACGGTCGGCATGCGGCGTCAAGCCAACGATCAGCGTGCCCATCGTCTCGCGTTCCCGCCAGAAACGGCTCATGACCGGGTGATCCGGCGCTGCGAGCGAATCCGTGCGGGTGATGTTGGCGTCGTCGAGATGCCATTCGGTGACCTGAGCCATCAGCAGCTTGCCCGGCGAAAAGCGGGCATAGTTTTCGTCGAAGGCGGTCTTCCAGGCATAGGCCTCGCCATTCATCATCAGCACGATCAGCGACGCGATGGCCTTGCCGTCGAGATCGATGGTGTGGATGCGCGCCTGGTCGACTTCGGCGAGGTTGTTGACCGCCTCGCGAGCCATGGCGGCGCGATAGCGGTCCGACAGCATGGCGGTGCGCTTGCGGCCCTTCCAGCCCGAGGCTTCGAGAAGCAGGAACTCTTCCATGCGCATGCGGATGTCGCGAGGCTGGCGGGCGACGGCATAGGTGACGGCGCCCGCCTGTTCGAGCAGTCCCCATTGCCGGCGCATCTCGCGCAAATGCGACGCCTTGATCGACGCGCGCAGATAGGTCTCGCCATCTTCGAGGCTTTCGAGCATGGGCCGCTCGCTGAGACCCACAACGTCGACCGGAAGATTGCGCGACAGAGCGATGGCTTTCATCAACTGGGTGAAGGGACCGCGCACGCGAACATCCGGTATCACCAACACCTGCGGCAGCTTGGCCCGAGGTTCGGCGAGCGCCGTCAGAAGATGGTCGAGGGTCTCGGCCGCGCCTTCGGCGTCGACCAGCGGCGTGCCGAGCGGGCCGAAATTGTTGGCCCAGACGCGCAGGATCGGCGCGCCCAGCGAGAAGCCGGGTTTTTCGACCGAAAAGGGCATCAGATAGCGCAGGCGGCTTCGCCCTTCATAGTCGTCGCGGATCAGCGCGAGCCGCACTTCCCTATCTTCGAGACGCGGCATGGCCGGCGCGAGAAAGCGGCTGGAGAAAAAGACGTTCGGTTCGAGCGCGCGGTTGGACAGGAAGTCGAGCTCGTTCTGCAGGTCGTAGCCCGACTGGGTGTGATAAATCGACAGCGTCCGGCCGGGCTTGCCCGTCTCAAGCGTGATCAGCGCAGTCGGACGATCGAGATCGCCGGCCAGCCGACCCTCGGCAAGATGCAGCGAGGTTTGCAATCCATCGTCCTGATGAGCGGGCGTCAACGCCATGGTCAGGCTTCTCCCAAAGTCTTGGTCCCGGCGATCGGCCGGGCAAATGCGAAGAGGATAATTCCAAGTTTGCGGCGCACGGCCACATGCAGCAGCAGCGCTTCCGCAGCCATCGCGCCTGCAGCCGCAAAGGCCGCGCCTTCGATGCCGAACAGCGGCAGAAGCACGACATTGAGGCCGATATTGACCGCCAGCGCCGCGACATAGAGCTTCACGCACAGCGCCTGATGCCCGGACATGGTCAGGAGCACTTCGCCCGGCCCCACCAGCGCTTTCGTCATGATGCCGAAGAACAGGATGACCATCACGTCATAGCCGGCCACAAAGCCGGCCCCGAACATCGACAGCAACAGCTTGCCGGCTGCAAGCAGCGCCAGACCGACGGCAAGCGACGGCCAGAAGGCCCAGCGCACCGTGCGGCCGGCGAATTCCGCCAGTTCGTGTGTCGCGCCACGGGCATGCAGGGCGGAAAATTGCGGCGCGCTTGCGGCCTTCACCGAGAAGAACACGAACTGCACGAGGACGATGGTCTTCGACGCCGCGAAATAGACGCCGACTTCGGCAGGATCGAGAAACAGGCCCGTCACCACCGTATCGGAATTGGTGAGCAGGAAGCTGAAGCCTTCGATCAGGAAAATCGGCAGCGCCACACGCAGCCAGGAGCCGAATTCCACCACCGAGGCGCCGCGCTCATAGCGCCTGTTGAGCCGCCAGTTGATATTGAAGAACTGTCCGATCGTGGTGGCGTAGGTGGCTGCGAGACTGGCGACCAGCGCGGTTTGAGCGGTGCGCGGCTCGCCGGCCCAGACGGCCAGGAGCATGAAGACGAGGATGAGCGTCGGGCGAATGAGATAGGTGGGGCTGAGCGCCACCACGGCCCAGGAATTGGCGCGCGCCGTGCCTTCCATCGTGTCGCCCAGCGCAATCATCGGCAGGATGAACAGAGCGATGAACAGCGGCGCGACATAGTAGGGCTCGAGCCGGTCTCCGAACAGGGAAAGCGCGATATAGCCGATCAACGCCACGATACTTGAGGACACGAGCGCGAAGATGCGGGCGGCGGTGGTCAGACCGCGGGCGCGGTCATGGTCGCGCTCGGCCTCGAATTGCGGCAGGAAGCGGATCTGCGCCGAATGAAAGCCGAAGCAGGAGAGATTGCCGATCAGGATCACCAGCACCCAGACGAAGACGAACAGACCATATTCGTGCTCGCCCATGATGCGGGCGAGAATGATCTGCGACACGAAGGCGATGCCGGCCGACAGAATTCGGATGAGAAAGGCGATCAGCGCCATGCGGCCGGCGCGACTTTCGGCGTCGGATGCGCGCAGCCGCGTCCAGACCTTCGCCGCGCGCGCCTTCAACTGGCTCACGCGACCCGACGGAACGTCCTTGGCTGGGGCCTGCAGAAGGGCCATGATACGCAATACCCGAACTCATACGCGCGAAAAGGAACAGTCTCCGCTTGTACATGGGTCTTGGTTAAGAAAGGGTTCGGGGACGATCGGACTTTGTTGACGATCGCGGGCTCGGGCTGGAGCCCGAATGCAGGTCGCTCAGTTCGCGTCGTCGGGCAAAACGGGCAGCGGCGCGATCTCGACGCCCTCTTCGAGAAGCGCCTTGACCTCGACCGGCGAGGCCTGGCCGATAATGCCGCGCGCTTCGGTTTCGCCATAGTGGATCTTGCGGGCCTCCTCGGGAAAGCGCTCGCCGACATCCTCGGAATTGGTCCGCACCTCATTCACGATTTCGCGCAGCTTCTGCATCGCCTCGCGGCGCGTGACATCGAGCGCAAGCGCCATGGTTTCTTCCTTGCGACGGCTTGTCGAGACGCTCGGCGCCATCAGCGTCTTGGAGACCGACAGCGAGTTGCAGACAGGGCAGGACACGAAGCCGGCCTCAGCCTGGCGATCGAAATCGGCGCTCGAGGCGAACCAGCCTTCGAATTCATGCGCCTTGTCGCAATGGAGGGAATAGCGGATCACGATCTCACTTATCCATGATTGGGGTCAGAGCCGGACTTCGGCCAACTCGAAATCCCGGGCATTCCTGAGGTTGGGGATCTTGGCGCGGGCTGCGGCGGTTTCCGCGACATCGATATCGGCCATGATCACCGCTTCGCCGACCGAAGGCGCGCGGGCGAGTATACGGCCCCAGGGATCGACGATCATCGAATTGCCGTAGGTTTCGCGGCCGTCTTCATGCAGGCCGGCTTGCGCTGCGGCGATCATGAACACGCCGTTTTCGATGGCGCGGGCGCGGATCAGCACTTCCCAATGCGCTTCGCCGGTCTGACGGGTGAAAGCGGCCGGCAGGCTGACGATTTCAGCGCCGGCCAGAGCCTCGGCGCGGAACAACTGGGGAAAGCGGACATCGTAGCAGATGGCGAAGCCGAGCGCGCCGAACGGCAGACGCGCCACGCGCGCCTCCGACCCCGGGCGATAAACGGCGCTTTCGCGCCAGCTCTCGCCATTGTCGAGATCGACGTCGAACATATGGATCTTGTCGTAGCGGCAAACGAGGTCGCCATCGGGTCCGAACAGAAAGCCGCGATTGGCGGTCTTGCCGTCTTCAAGCGCAATCGCGGTCGAGCCGACATGCAGGTAAACGCCGAGTTCCGCTGCGACCGCCTTGGCGCGAGCGACGATCAGATCACTCTCTTCCGGCCTGAGAATGGCGGCGAGGCCCTTGCGATCCCGCTGCAGAGCGCCGGTCATTTCCGGCGTCTGGATATAGACCGCGCCGCCGGCATGGGCCTCGCGGACGAGCGCCTCCATGCGCAGCGCGTTCTTTTCCGGGTCGACGCCCGAACACATCTGGATCGCGGCGATTTTCACCATGGATCAGGCCGCCAGCAGGGGGTCGAGCTTGCCGGCGCGGTCGAGTGCATGCAGGTCGTCACAGCCGCCGACATGCTGGCCGTCGATGAAGATCTGCGGGAATGTGTTGCGGCCGGATTTCGCCATCATCTCCTCACGGATTTCGGGCTTGCCGGTGGCGTCATGCTCCTGGAAATTCACGCCCTTGCCGCCCAGCAACGCTTTAGCCGCGCTGCAATAGCCGCAACCCTGTCTCGTATAGATCACCACGGACGCCATGCCTGTCTCCGTTCGCCGTAGAAAAACGTCTTCTGTCCGTCATATAGTGTCCGGCAAGGCCCTTGCAAAGGTCAAAACATTGACCTCGGACGCCCCGCTGCGCGCAAGCAGCCGGGCGATGGCGGAGACCGTGGCGCCGGTCGTGTAGACATCGTCGACGATCAGGATCCGGCGGCCGAAGATCTGGCTTGCGCCGCCGTCCCTCAGCCGAAAGGCGCCGCGCACATTGGCGTCGCGGCCGAGCCGCGTGAGCCCGACCTGATGGCGGGTGTTGCGGATGCGCATGACGGCGTCCGGCAGCATGGGCAAGCCGGCGACGCCAGACAAGGCGCGCGTCAGTTCGGCCGCCTGATTGAAGCGGCGCTCCAGCATGCGCCGGCGATGCAGCGGCACGGGCAGCAAGACATCCGAGGCGGCGATGAGCTCCGCCCCGGCCCGGGCCATCCATAACGCCATCATCGGCGCGAGCTCGGTCTGGTCGCGATATTTCAGCCCATGCACCAAGTCGCGCGCCGGGCCATCGAACAGGCAGGCAGAGCGCAGTCGGCCGAAATCGGGTGGATGGGCGATGGCGTCCGCCGACACCGCGCCATCGCCGAGATCATGGCTGAAGGGACTGCCGAGAATGTCGCAATAGGGTTTTTCGATGAAGCGGACTTGCGACCAGCAGCCGGCGCACAGCGCCCCGCCGCTCATCGTCAACCGCCCGCAGGCCGGGCATGTCGGCGGAAAGAAAAGATCGGCGGCGGAACGGCTCAACCATCCGCCGGCTTCCTTCGCGGCGCGACCGAGATCGCGCCAGGAGCCTGACACCCTCCACATCGCTTGACTTCGCCCGGCGTTTGGTGACTGTGCCGCCAATCCACGAGAGTAGCTGACGATGGAAATACTGATTGATCCCGATCTCGCTGTAAAGCGCCGGCGTCGCGCAGCCCGCGCTTTCGATCCCAAGGCAGGCTTTCTGCTCGATCTCGCCGCAGAGGAACTGTCGCTCAGGCTGTCGGCGATAGAACGCCGCTTCGACGAGGCGATCGAACTGTTCGGCGGAACAGGAGCGGCAGCGGGCGCGTGCCTCGCCACCGGCAAGATCGGGATGCTGAAAACCGTGGAGGTCGCTCCCGAGGCGCATCCCTCGGTGATTGCGAACAGTTTCGAGGATGTTCCGATCCAAGCCGAAAGCGTCAATCTGGTGATTGCGCCGCTCTGTCTGCAACTCGTCAACGATCTCCCCGGCAGCCTGATCCGCATCCGCCGGGCGCTGAAGCCGGATGGTTTTTTCATGGCGGCGATCCCCGGCGTCGGCACGCTTTCGGAGCTCAACGATGTCTTGATCGAAACGGACATCGCGCTTCATGGCGGCGCAAGCCCCCGCGTCGTCCCCTTCGGCGAAGTCCGCGCGCTGGGCGCGCTTCTGCAGCGGGCCGGCTTCAGCTTGCCGGTGGCGGATGTCGAAAATTACACAGTCCGCTATGATTCCCTGTTGGCGCTGATGGCGGACCTCCGGGCGATGGGCATGACCAGCAGCCTGGCGGCTCGGTCTCGCGCGCCCGTGTCGCGCCGCTATTTCATCGAGGCGGCGCGCCGTTACCAGGAGAAATATTCCGATCCGGACGGCCGCATCCGCGCGACATTCTCGCTGATCTTCCTGTCCGGCTGGGCGCCGCATGACAGCCAGCAGAAACCGCTGCGTCCCGGCTCCGCCAAGATGCGGCTGGAAGATGCGATCCGCCAGGCGGCGCAAGCGGCGGACGACAAGGAACCCTGAATCAAAAACCCGGCTTCGAGCCGGGCCGCTGCGTCTCAAATCCGGTGAAGGCGGATCAGCAGCCGTTGCGCAGGCCGTTCTGATCGATGATGCAGACGTCGCCGGGATTGTCCTGCAGCACCGACCGGCGGATCGTGTAGCGCTTGACCTTGCCGTCGCCGGTGGGGATCGAGCCCGTCTTGATGTCGTCATAGCCGAGCGTCGCGCCGGCCTGCATCTCGTCGCTCTTCTGCGACACGATCGGGGTCAGGATCAGCGACAGTGCGATAGCAGCGGTGCCGAACAGCAATGCGACATTGACGGCTCCGATGCGATTGCGGCGCTCGTCGACAAAATCCCCTTCACGGGACTCTCTCAAGAAATCGTCGTCCATGTTCACTCAAGCCTGTCATAGGTCCGATTTGGTTACCGGATCGATAATGCCAGCGCTTGCTAAACAGAGTCTTAACAGATGGTTATTCCACAGGCCGTTATGGCAGAAGATCGACCAGAAATGGCACAAGCGGATCGTCCGCCGGCGGCATGGGATAGTCGCGCAGATCCTTGGCGCGCACCCATTTGACCGCCTGGCCCTCCAGACCGCGGGCGATGCCTTCGTAACGGCGGCAGACATAGAGCGGCATCAGCAGATGGAAATCGTCATAGCTGTGGCTGGCGAAGGTGAGCGGCGCAAGGCACGGGACCTTGGTCTCGACGCCCAATTCCTCGCGCAATTCGCGCACCAGCGTTTCCTCGGGCGTTTCGCCGGGCTCCACCTTGCCGCCCGGAAATTCCCAGAGACCGGCGAGCGACTTGCCTTCCGGCCGCTGGGCGAGCAGCACCCGTCCGTCGGCGTCGATCAGCGCGCAGGCGGCCACGAGCATGATCCGTTTTCCGGCCTCGCTCATGCCGCGCTCTCCTTGCGCCAATAGGCGTAGTCGTAAATCACGCTGAAGCCCATAGTCTCATAGAGAGCGACCGCGCCGTGATTGGCGGCGATAACCTGCAGCCAGGCCTTGCGCGCGCCGCGCAGGCGCGCCCAACGCAGGGCGCCGGCGACGAGTTCCCGTCCCAGACCCTGACGACGCAGATCCCGGCGCACCACGACCTGTTGCAAGCCGGCAAGATCATTGTCCTGCACGCAGATCGCCACCGCGCTCGGCCCCTGGGCGTCTTCAAGTAGGAAAAGCCCTGCCGTCGGTTCGATCGCCTCGATGATCGAGCCGATCACCTCGGCGTCCGCCTCCCGACCGTCGTCGATCGCCACGCAGGCTTCGGAGAAGCGGCGGATATCATGGCTCGGCAGGTGATCCATGCCGTGATTGAGATCGAGGGCGTCGAGATCGGCCCCCATCACATGGGTTTCCGATCCCCGCGTCCAGCCTTCTGAAGCCAGCACGTCGAGAAGCGCCGGCGGGCAGAGCGGCGATTGCCGCACCGTCGGCGTCACGCCTTCAGCCAGAAACCGCGCTTCCGCCTGTCGCAACCGCTCCGTCATGTCGCGGCTGTCGAACGGATCGAGCGGCACCAGACTGTTCAGGCGCTTGGAGGGATGACCGGGCGTGATGCGCAGCTGCCAGCTGCCGTCGAAAGAGACGGATTTGGCGGGCCATGCGCGGAAGCCCACGGCCTCGAGCCGTCGCACCAAAGGCAGGGTCTTCCCGTCAGCTGCGATAGTCGCCATTGATCTCAACATATTCCTTGGTCAGGTCGCAGGTCCAGACAGTGGCTTTGCCCGAGCCGAGGCCGAGGTTCACGCGCACCGGGATCTTGTCCTTCTTCATGACGGCGGACGCCGCCTCTTCGGAGTAGTCCGGGTCCCGTTCACCTTCCACCGCGACGCGGATGTCGCCGAAGCTGATTTCGAGCAGATCGCGATCGGCGGGCTCGCCCGACTTGCCGACCGCCATGACGACGCGGCCCCAATTGGCGTCTTCGCCAGCGACAGCGGTCTTGACGAGCGGCGAATTGGCGATCGACAGCGCGACCTTCTTGGCGCTCTCGTCGCTGACCGCGCCGGACACAGTGACTTCGACCATCTTGCGCGCGCCTTCGCCGTCGCAGACCACCTGATGGGCAAGGTCGAGAAGCAGGCTGTCGAGCGCCGCGGCAAAATCGGCGAGATCGGGATCGGTCGCAGAGGTCACGGACGCCTGGCCCCGCTTGCCGGCGGCGCGCGTTGCAAACAGCATCAGCGTGTCGGAGGTCGAGGTGTCGCTGTCGACGGTCACCGAATTGAAGCTTGGGCCGACGCCCCTGGAAAGAAGCGCCTGCAGCACATCGGCCGGAAGATCCGCGTCGGTCACGACGAAGGACAGCATCGTCGCCATGTCGGGCGCGATCATGCCGGCGCCCTTGGCGATGCCGTTGATGGTCACAGTCGCATCGCCGATCCTGGCGCTGCGGGTCGCCACCTTCGGATAGGTGTCGGTGGTCATGATCGCCTTGGCGGCCTCGAACCAGAAGTCCCCCGTCAGGCGCGACGCGAGATCCGGCAGAACGGCGGCGATCTTGTCGGCGTTGAGCGGCTCGCCGATCACGCCGGTCGAGGCCAAATAGATCTCGTTTTCCTCAGCGCCGAGCGCGGCGGCGGTCGATTGCGCGGTGAGCGCAGTGGCCGCCTTGCCCTTTTTGCCCGTGAAAGCGTTGGCGTTGCCGGAATTGACGATCAGCGCCTTGGCCTTGCCATGCGGCAGATTGGCGCGGCAGAAATCCACCGGCGCCGAAGGGCATTTGGAACGGGTGAAGACGCCGGCGACAGTGGCGGGCTCGTCGAACGCCATCATCAGCACGTCGGTGCGGTTCTTGTATTTGATGCCGGCTTCGGCGGTGGCCATACGGACGCCCTCGATGACGGGCATATCGGCATAGGACTTGGGCGCGAGGGGCGAAACGGCGTGCGACATGGGGACCTCTCTTTGCAGGGACTTTTCCCAGTCTAGGGTCTGGATTTGAAGGCCGGATGGCGAAAGGCGCCCAGGAAGGCGCCTTTTCTCATCTGATTTACTTGGCCGGCTTGTTGGCTTCGGCGTAACCCTTGGCCAGCGCCGGGTCCTTGACCTCGATTTTGGCGGCGTCCTTGGACGTCTTGATCAGCTCGAGATATTTGTCGCGCATGATGATCTGACGAACCTGGTCCTTGACCTGATCGAAAGGCGGCGGCGGGGCGATGCGCTTGTCTTCCACCTTGATCACGTGCCAGCCGAACTGGGTCTTGACCGGGGTCTTGGAGACTTCGCCCTTCTGCATGGCGAAAGCGGCGGTTTCGAATTCCGGCACCATCTGGCCCTTGCGGAAATAACCGAGGTCGCCGCCGTCGGACTTGTTCGGATCGGTCGACTTTTCCTTGGCGAGTTCAGCGAAATCCTTGCCTTCGCCGAGCGCCTTGATCACAGCCTTCGCCTCGTCCTCGGTCTTCACCAGGATATGGCGGGCGTGGACTTCTTCCTGCTTCGGAAGCGATTTGATTTCAGTGTCGTAGCGAGCCTTGACGTCTTCTTCCTTCACGGCGTCGACGACATGCTTCTTGAAATAGGCGTTGTGAAGTTCGCGATCGACGATGAAGGCGACGCGCTCCTTGAATTCGGGCGTCTCGTCGAGCTTCTCGCCCTTGGCCTTGCCGGCGATCAGCTTGGCGTCGATCAGCGAGGACAGCGCGGCGAGCCGCTTCTGCTCGGCGGGCAATTGGGCCAGCTGCGGATCGATATTGGCCTCGGCGAGATCGAGATCCGCTTTGGTGATGTCGACGCCGTCGACGGTGGCGATCACCGGGTTCGCCGCATCCTCGGCGAACGCCCCGTTGGAGGCGATCAGCAGGGCGGTCAAAGCAGTAGCGGCTAGCAGGCCTTTGCGAAACATCTTCTCACCATTCTGGCACAAAGGGAAAAACAGGGCCCGGGATTTGCATTTTTCGAGCCAAAAGGCAATCGGAAAAGCGGGCGCGCCAGCGCTTGCCGTTGACAGACCACAAGCCCCCTCTTATCTGTCTCGCGGGTTTGCGCTGAAGAAGAATGCGGCGCAGCGGAACGTTTTTACGGCTTAATTCTTGAGACGCCGAAACCTCCGCACAAAGAAGACAGTTCAGAAAGGACCATAGGCATGGTCAGTCTCGGCGGGCTCGCCCGTAAATTGTTCGGCTCCTCCAACGATCGCCGCATCCGCTCCTACAAAGTCCGCGTCGCCGCCGTAAACGCGCTGGAAGCCGAGATCAAGGCGCTTTCCGACGAGGCGCTCAAGGCGAAGACGGCGGAGTTCCGGCAGCAGATCGCCGGCGGCAAGACGCTGGACGACATTCTCGCCCCCGCCTTCGCCGTGGCCCGCGAAGCAGCGCGCCGCGTCCTCGGCATGCGCCCCTTCGACGTGCAGCTGACAGGCGGCATGATCCTGCATGAGCGCGGCATCGCCGAAATGAAGACTGGCGAAGGCAAGACGCTGGTGGCGACCCTGCCCGTCTATCTCAACGCGCTCTCCGGCAAGGGCGTGCATGTGGTGACGGTCAACGACTACCTCGCCCAGCGCGACGCCGCCCAGATGGGCCGGGTCTACGGCTTTCTCGGCCTGACCACCGGCGTCATCGTCCACGGCCTGGACGACGAGCAGCGCCGCGCGGCCTACGCCTGCGACGTGACCTATGCGACCAACAACGAACTCGGCTTCGATTATCTGCGCGACAACATGAAGTTCGAGAAGGGCCAGATGGTCCAGCGCGGACACAATTTCGCGATCGTCGACGAAGTGGACTCGATCCTCATCGACGAAGCGCGCACGCCGCTGATCATCTCCGGTCCGCTCGATGACCGCTCGGAACTCTACAACACCATCGACGCCTTCATTCCTCAGCTGTCGGAAGAAGATTACGAGATCGACGAGAAGCAGCGTTCGGTGAACTTCTCCGAAGGCGGCACTGAAAAGCTGGAAAACCTCCTGCGCGCCGCCGGTCATCTCAAGGGCGAGTCGCTCTATGACGTCGAGAATGTTGCGATCGTCCACCACATCAACAATGCGCTGAAGGCCCACAAGCTGTTCCAGCGCGACAAGGATTACATCGTCCGCAACGGCGAAGTGGTGATCATCGACGAATTCACCGGCCGCATGATGCCGGGCCGCCGTTATTCGGAAGGCCTGCACCAGGCGCTCGAAGCCAAGGAAAAGGTGCAGATCCAGCCCGAGAACCAGACGCTGGCCTCGATCACCTTCCAGAACTATTTCCGCATGTATTCCAAGCTCGCCGGCATGACCGGCACGGCCAACACGGAAGCGGAAGAATTCGGCAACATCTACAATCTCGAAGTCGTCGAAGTGCCGACCAATGTGCCGATCCAGCGCATCGACGAGGACGACGAGGTCTACCGGACCGTCGAGGAGAAATACAAGGCGATCATCGCCGACATCAAGGAATCGCAGGCCAAGGGCCAGCCCGTTCTGGTCGGCACGACCTCGATCGAGAAGTCGGAACTGCTCGCCGAACTGCTCCGCCGCGAAGGCGTCAAGGACTTCCAGGTCCTGAACGCCCGCTATCACGAGCAGGAAGCCTTCATCGTCGCCCAGGCCGGCGTGCCCGGCGCCGTGACCATCGCCACCAACATGGCCGGCCGCGGCACCGACATCCAGCTCGGCGGCAATGTCGACATGCGTATCGCCCGCGAACTCGCCGAGGTTCCGGAAGGGCCTGAACGCGACGCGCAGGAACAGGCGATTCGCGACGAGATCAAGGTTCTCAAGGAAAAGGCGCTCGCCGCAGGCGGCCTTTACGTGCTCGCCACCGAGCGCCATGAAAGCCGACGCATCGACAACCAGCTGCGCGGCCGCTCCGGCCGTCAGGGCGACCCGGGCCGCTCGAAATTCTTCCTGTCGCTGCAGGACGATCTGATGCGCATCTTCGGCTCCGAGCGCATGGACACGATGCTGGTGAAGCTCGGCCTCAAGGAAGGCGAAGCGATCATCCATCCGTGGATCAACAAGGCGCTCGAACGCGCCCAGAAGAAGGTCGAAGCCCGCAACTTCGACATCCGCAAGAATCTCCTCAAATATGACGACGTGCTCAACGACCAGCGCAAGGTGATCTATGAGCAGCGCCTCGAACTGATGGAAGCTTCGAGCGTCACCGAGACGATCGATGACATGCGCGACGAGGTGATCGAGGTGGTCACCAAGAAGCACATTCCCGAACGCGCCTATGCCGAACAGTGGGATGTCGCAGCCCTTCGCCAGGAAATCCGCGACACGCTCGGGCTCGACCTTCCCGTCGACGCCTGGGCGGCGGAAGAAGGCATTGCCGAAGACGACATCGTCCAGCGCGTCAAGGAAGCCGCCGATGCGGTCATGAAGGACAAAGCGGAACGTTTCGGCGCCGATCTCATGACCTATATCGAACGGTCGATCGTGCTGCAGACCATGGATCATCTCTGGCGCGAGCATATCGTCAATCTGGAGCATCTGCGCTCGGTTGTCGGCTTCCGCGGCTACGCCCAGCGCGATCCGCTGCAGGAATATAAGCAGGAGGCCTTCGAACTCTTCCAGGCTCTGCTCGCCAATATGCGCAACACCGTGGTGAGCCAGCTGATGCGGGTCGAACTCGCACAGAGCGCGCCGGAGCCCGATCTGCCGCCGATGGAAGGCCATCACATCGACGCCTCGACCGGCGAAGACGATTTCAGCGAAGGCGGCTTCCGGGCGACCGAGATCCGTCGCGACCCCAACGATCCCTCGACCTGGGGCGAAGTCGGCCGCAACGAACCCTGCCCCTGCGGATCGGGCAAGAAATACAAGCACTGCCACGGGTCCTACGAGACGGTTTGAGATCCGAGACATCGCCAATGAAAAGGCCCCGGAACATCCGTTTCGGGGCCGTTGTTTTACCGAATGAGTTTGGATAAGCGGCTCAGTAGGCCTTCTTTTCCGCCAGCAGCATGTAATTCACGTCCATGTCCTTGGACAGGTTCCACTGGTTCTGGAGCGGATTGAAGAACACGCCGGTGCGCTCGGTCACCGTCATGCCGCCCAAACCGAGCGGTGCTTCGATTTCTTCGGGGCGCACCAGCTTCTCATATTGATGGGTGCCGCGCGGCAGCCAGCGCAGCACATATTCGGCGCCGACGATCGCGAGCGCCGCCGCCTTCAGCGTGCGGTTGATCGTGGCGACGAACATCAGCCCGCCGGGTTTGACCAGCGACGCGCAGGTTTCCATGAAGAAAGCGACGTCGGCGACATGCTCGACCACTTCCATGTTGAGAACGACGTCGAATTGTTCGCCCTCGGCCGCCAACTGTTCGGCGGTGACGGCGCGATAATCGACGGTGACGCCGGATTGTTCGGCATGAGTGCGGGCAATGCCGATATTCTTTTCAGACGCATCCGCGCCGACGACCCTGGCGCCCATCCGCGCCACCGGCTCGGACAGCAGTCCGCCGCCGCAGCCGATATCGAGCACACGAAGCCCATTGAGCGGCAGATGCGCCTTGGGATCGCGGCCGAAATGCGCCGACACCCTGTCGCGAATATACTCGATGCGGACCGGGTTGAACTTGTGCAGCGGCCGGAACTTGCCGGTCGGGCTCCACCATTCCGCCGCCATGGCGGAAAAGCGATCGACTTCGGACTGATCAATGGTGGTCTTGGCGGCTTCGGTCATCGCGACGCTCCTTCGTTCCGGCGCCGGCGCTCTCGCCGGCGTGAGGCTTTCGCCCCTTATACGCAGGAGTGTCAGTTCGGCCTTGTAAGGCCCGAAGTCAAGATCGACAGGTTCTCAACGCGACAGTTCTTTTGCCGCAGCCTCAAGTCCGCCCAGCGTCAGCGGATACATTTTGCCGGCGAACAATTGCCGGATCATGGCGATCGACTGCGTATAGCCCCACTGGCTTTCCGGCAGCGGGTTGAGCCAGGCCCATTTGCGGAAATGACCCGTCACCCGGTCGAGCCAGACGGCGCCCGGCTCGCGGTTCCAATGTTCCACCGAACCGCCGGCCATGCTGATCTCATAGGGGCTCATGGCGGCGTCGCCGACGAACACCACTTTGTAGTCGGGACCATAGGTGCGCAGCACCTCGTCGGTGGGGATGACCGTGGCCCGCCGGCGCAGATTGTCCTTCCACACGCCCTCATAAAGGCAGTTATGGAAGTAGAAATATTCGAGCTGCCGGAATTCCGAACGCGCCGCCGAGAACAGTTCTTCGGCAACCTTCACGTGATCGTCCATCGAGCCGCCGATATCGAAGAACATCAACAGCTTCACCCGGTTGCGCCGCTCCGGCCGGGTCTGGATGTCGAGCCAGCCATGTTCGGCGGTAGAGCGAATGGTGCCGTCGAGATCAAGCTCTTCGGCGGCGCCATCCCGTACCCAGCGCCGCAGGCGCTTCAGCGCCACCTTGATGTTGCGCGTGCCGAGCTCGACCGTGTCGTCGAGATTGCGGAAATGCCGTTCGTCCCAGACCTTGACCGCCTTGCGATGCCGGCTTTCCTTCTGGGCGATGCGCACACCTTCGGGATTGTAGCCACCGGCGCCGAAAGGCGATGTTCCGCCGGTTCCGATCCATTTATTGCCGCCCTGATGCCGCTCCTTCTGCTCGGAGAGTCGCTGCCTGAGCGTCTCCATGAGCGTGTCGAAGCCGCCGAGGCTTTCGACCAGCGCCTTCTCCTCTTCCGACAGATGCCGGTCGGCGAGCCGCCGCAGCCATTCCTCCGGCAGATCGACAGGGCCGCTCGCCTCGCCTGAGGCGTCTCCCTGACCGACGACGCCGCGAAAGACATGGGCGAACACACGGTCGAAACGGTCGATAAAGCGTTCATCCTTCACCAGCGCGGCGCGGGCGAGATAATAGAAGGCTTCGACGTCGAAATCGGCCACGCCCTCCTTCATCGCCTCGATCAGCGTCAAATACTCCCGGAGCGTGACCGGGACCTGCGCCGATTTGAGTTCGAGGAAGAAGGGCAGGAACATGTCAGCGGCTCCAAAGACGCGGTGCGTCACGATACCACCGGAGAGGTGCATAGAATGACGTACTTTCCGGCCGAATGATCCCACGCGACCTCATCGCGGGCCTCAAATCATCATCCACTTCAGCCTGTACCTCACGCAAGGCACGTAGCCAAACCAGAGTTTCATGAGCAGCAACGCTCAAATCGACGCCGATGGCTTCCGTCACCGCCGTCAATGCGGCAATCAGCTCGGAAAATTCGGTAGTGGAAGCGAGAATGTATCCCAAGTGATCGAGCTCGTGCACGGCGAAACCTATTGCGGCTCCAACGCGCGTAAGTTCCGCGAACTGGCATCGCGGATTGTGCGGCTCCAACATGAATGCGACATCAGTTCGCCATTCCAGATATCCGCCGAGTGGGTAGAGCCAAACATTGGCGTTCTTAGGCTCTCTTTGTCGCCACTCCTCGAACATCGGAGAAATCAACTTTCTCTCGATATTGCCTGGAAACAACCAACCACGCCCTCCGGGCCACGAGTCCCAATAGGGCTCGGTGCACTCGAACAATTCCCAGCAGACTTTTTGCCGGATTTCGAATGGATCGTCTTCATAGGAAGAGATGAACTTTTCGGCGAACGCCAGGGATTGTTTCCTCAACCCCTGACGTCTCAATTTAAGATATTGGATATAATCGGAATAAAGGTCTGCGAAAGCGCCTTTGGCAAGATTATCGACAACCTTGTCCATCTGATCGTAGCTGTCTTTTCGCCAATAATCGCTCCTACCGACCATCCAGCGTTACGCCTCCTCCTTCAATTTGGCAGCTATTCCGACGTTGTTGAGATCATATTCCGTCGTCTGATAGACTTGGTTGATCCAATTGCCGAACAGGAGATGCGCATGGCTCCGCCAACGATTGAGCGGCTGCTTAGATGGATCATTGTCCGGGAAATAGTTCTCCGGCAGCTTGATCGGCACGCCCGCCGCCTGATCGCGGAAATATTCATCCGCCAGCGAGGTGGAATCATATTCGACGTGATTGAACATATAGAGCCGGTTGCCGCGCTTTTCGGCCACCATGCAGACGCCTGTCTCATGCGAGGTCATCAGCACTTCGAGGCCGGATTTAGGATCCATGTCCTTGCGCAGCACTTCCGTCCAGCGCGACACCGGCACTGCGAAATCGTCGGAGAAGCCGAGGAGATAGGGCGAGGCCGGATTGAGATTGCGGTGGCGGTAAACGCCGAAGGCCTTTTCCGTGAGCGTATATTTCGGCACCTTGTGGAAGTGATAGATGGCGGCCATCGCCCCCCAGCAGATGTTCAGCGTCGAATGGACATTGGTTTCCGTCCAGTCGAAGATCGCCTTCATCTCGTCCCAATAGGTGACGTCCTCGTAGTCCAGCAGTTCCACCGGCGCGCCAGTGATGATGAATCCGTCGAACTTGCGGTCCTTCACCTCGTCCCAGGTCTTGTAGAAGGACAGGAGATGATCCTCGGACGTGTTCTTGGACTTGTGTCCGCCAATGCGGACCAGCGACAGCTCGACCTGCAGGGGCGACGCGCCGACCAGACGGGCGATCTGGATCTCGGTCTTGATCTTGTTGGGCATCAGGTTGAGAAGACCGATCTGCAGCGGACGGATGTCCTGCCGGATGGCGACCGAATCGGTCATCACAGGCACGCCTTCCTGAACGAGAGTCTGGAAAGCGGGCAGTTGATCAGGAATCTTGATGGGCATCGGGGCACTCCTTAACGCCGGCGTCGAAATACAATTCGCCGGTCCCCTCGCCCCTTTGCGCGGTGGCCCTATTTAGCAAATTGTTTAACGTGGCTGCAAGCCGGCCGGCAAATCACCACGGTTTGATCTGTCATATACCGGGCGACGTTAATTTTCAATGTGACGAAAGCAGGTCGCTTCACGGGCGAAAGGCTTGCTCAGGGCCTCTCGCCCTAGCGCATCTCGCGCCGCGCCATGAAGGCGAGCCGTTCGAAGAGATGCACATCCTGCTCGTTCTTGAGGAGCGCGCCATGCAAGCGCGGCAGAGCATTGGCGGGATTGGCCGCCAGCGTTTCGGGATCGACGTCTTCGGAGACCAGCAGGCGGATCCAGTCGAGCGCTTCGGATGTCGACGGCTTCTTCTTGAGCCCCGGCGTTTCGCGGATCTCGAAAAAGCGGGTCAGGGCTGAGTGCAGGAGACGCTGCTTGATGCCGGGATAATGCACCTCGACGATGCGGGCCAGCGTCTCGGCGTCGGGAAAGCGAATGAAATGGAAGAAGCAACGGCGCAGGAAGGCGTCCGGCAGTTCCTTCTCGTTGTTCGACGTGATGATCACGATCGGACGATGCTGCGCCTTTATCGTCTCATTCGTCTCGTAGACGTGGAACTCCATCCGGTCGAGCTCCTGCAGGAGGTCGTTGGGGAATTCGATATCGGCCTTGTCGATCTCGTCGATCAACAGCACCACGCGCTCGGAGGCCTCGAACGCCTCCCAGAGTTTGCCCTTGCGGATATAGTTGCGGATGTCTTGGACTCTCGCGTCGCCGAGCTGGCTGTCGCGCAGCCGCGAAACGGCGTCATAGTCGTAGAGACCCTGCTGCGCCTTGGTCGTCGACTTGACGTTCCATTCGATGAATTTCAGGCCGAGGCTTTGGGCGATCTGGCGCGCCAGTTCGGTCTTGCCGGTTCCCGGCTCGCCCTTGACCAGCAATGGCCGCTCCAGACGGATGGCGGCGTTGACCGCGACCATCAGGTCCTTGTCGGCGATATAGCTGTCGGTTCCGGTGAATTGCATGTCAGGCTCTGGGCGTCTGAAGAATAGTTTGTGCGGCGGATGGAGGATACAAAAAAGGCGGAACGCATGTCCGCCTTCGATCGGCCTGGGTTCTCGCCCGGCCGCGCCGTCACATGTCGATAATGGTGCCCTTGCCGTCATTCCAGACGCGCATACTCTCTTCGCGCTGGCGCGCGCGGTAGCGCGCATAGGCGCGCGCCGGCTGTTGCGTCGCGCCGGAATCGATCATCGCCGAGAGCCAATGACCAAAAGCCAGCACCGCGAGAGCGCCGATCATGGCAAGGCCGATCGATGCGGTAAACACGGCGGCGACGGCGACCATGGTCAGGCCGGCCAGGGTCAGGAAGAAAGAACGAACGCTTTTCATGGTAATCACCACTCCTTCACGATCCAATGTGGGCGAGAAAGCGGTCTTTTGCAAGGGTCAGAGCGTCGCACGGCGCCGAGATATTCTTGATCAGAAGCAGCCAATTGGCCATAAATGCCGGATGACACAGGTTTTTCGCCCCTCGCGGCCATCCCGCTCGATCCTCTGCCTACCCGGCTCAAACGAGCGCGCCATCGCCAAATTACCGTCGCTCACCATGGACGGAGTGATTCTCGACCTCGAAGACGCCGTCGCCGAAAGCGAGAAGGACGCCGCGCGCGACAAGATCCGCGCCTTCTTCAAGGCTCCGGCCATCGATGGCGTCGAGCGGATCATCCGCATCAACGATCTCGCCTCCCGCCATGCAGCGAAGGATCTGGCGCTGGTTCTGGAGACCAGCCCCGACGCCGTTCTGATCCCGAAAGTGCGTTCGCCCTCGGACATTCTCGATGTCGCGGCCCATCTCGCAGACAACGACGCGCCCGAGACCATCCGCATCTGGGCGATGATGGAAACGCCGCTCTCGATCCTCAACGCCGGCGCGATCGCAGAGACAGGGCGCACGGCGGGCGGCAGGCTGGATGCGCTGGTGGTCGGGCTCAACGATCTCCGCAAGGAGACCGGCGTTCTGCCCGATCCAGACAGGACCTTTGTCACACCCTGGCTGATGCAGGTGGTGCTGGCGGGCCGCGCCTACGGGCTCAGGGTGATCGACGCGGTGTGCAACGAATTCCGCGATCTCAAGCGCTTCGACCGGGAATGCGCGACGGGAAGAGCGATGGGTTTTGACGGCAAGATGCTGATCCATCCGGCCCAGATCCCGGCGGCCAATGCCCGCTACCGCCCTTCGCCTGCGGAAATTGCAGAGGCAGAGGAGATCATTGCCGGCTTCAGCGCGCCGGGCGCTGACCGGCTCAACGCGCTTGACATCGGCGGCCGCATGGTCGAACGACTCCATTATGAACAGGCGCTGGCGCTGAAGGCGCGGGCGGACCTCATCGCACGGAGAGATCCTTGAAAGTCTATCGTTTCCTCACCGGCCCCGACGACTCCTCCTTCTGCCACCGCGTCACCGACGCGCTCAACAAGGGCTGGGACCTGCATGGGTCGCCGTCGCTCACCTTCAACAACGCTACCGGCCAGATGATGGCCGGTCAGGCCGTGGTGAAGGATGTTCCGGGCAAGGACTATAACCCGGACATCAAGCTTTCCGAACAGTAAGCCGGAAGATCAGGGCTGACGCAGGTTCGGCTCGGCCGAGGGAAGCGTGGTTGCGCCTTCGCCGAGTTCCAGCTGCATCAGCACCGTGTCGACCCACTGGCCAAACTTGAAGCCGGAAGCAGGCATGCGGCCGACATGCTTGAAGCCGGCTTTTTCATGCAGCGCCACCGAAGCGGGATTGCCTCCGCCGATCACGGCGATCATCTGGCGCAATCCGAGTTCGGCGCAGCGGCTCATCAGAGCGTCGAGCAATGTCGAGCCGACGCCAAGGCCGCGACCATCGGCGGCCACATAGATCGAATCCTCGACGAGATAGCGATAGGCCGGACGGGTGCGGAAGGGCGAGCCATAGGCGTAGCCGACGATATTGCCTGATGCGTTGACCGCCACGAGATAGGGAAAATTCTGGCCGGTGACCGTTTCGAAGCGAGCCAGCATTTCGGCTTCGGAGGGGGGCTCGAGCTCATAGGTGCCGATGCCGTTGAGCACCGACTCGCGATAGATCGCGGTGATGGCGGGAATATCGGCGACGATGGCGTCGCGCAGGCTGATCTTCATGGCTGCCTCGCAAAAGAAAAGGGCGGCATGACTGCCGCCCTTCGATGTCATGACCTCTTCGGGTCTTACTCGCGGTTGCCCAGGAAGCGCAACAGGAAAAGGAAGAGGTTGATGAAGTCCATGTAGAGGTTGAGAGCGCCCATGACGGCCTTCTTGCCGGCGACTTCGACGCCATCGGCTTCCCAGTACATTTCCTTGATCCGCTGCGTGTCCCAGGCGGTCAGGCCGGCGAAGATCAGCACGCCCATGACGGAAACGGCGAAATCGAGAGCGGAGGACTTCAGGAAGATATTGACCACCGTGGCGATGATCAGGCCGAACAGGCCCATCATCAGGAACGAGCCCATGCCAGACAGGCTGCGCTTGGTGGTGTAGCCGTAAAGCGACAGCGCGCCGAACGAGGCCGCGGTCACGGCGAAGGTCTGCACGATCGAGGCGTCGGTATAGACGAGGAAGATCGACGACAGCGACGCGCCGACCAGCGCAGCATAGGCCCAGAAGGTCATCTGCGCGGTAGCGAGGCTCATCCGTTCAATCCGGAAGGACAGGAAGAACACCAGAGCCAACGGCGCGAACATCACCACATATTTCAGCGGGCTCATATAGATCGCCTGACCGAAAGCGGTCAGCTGTCCGCCAGACACCGCCATTGCGGAGAAGGCATAGGCGACGACCGCCGTCAGCGCCACGCCCAGCGCCATCAGGTTATAGACGCGGAGCATATAAGAGCGCAGACCCTGGTCGATATCGGCATCCGCGCGCGCCGCGGCGGGATTGCTCATTCGGGTTTGAAAGTCTCTCAAGTCAGCCATGGTTTCCTCTAACAAAGCTCCGATGTTGATCCGCCTGGTCGCCTCGATCAAGAGGAACGCCGGCGCAGCTCGCGGAGCTCCAGCAAGCATGGCATGAATATGGGACCCGGCGCTGCCGCTGGCAAGCCCGAATGCATGACAAATGCGCAAGCTTCTTCAACCCATGGTAAAGGCGGCGCGGAAGAAGCCGCCGTCACTCCGTCAAAGTTCGCGCAGGACCGGCGCCGCCTTCTGTCCCAAGACCCGCCAGGTGCCGAGAAAACCGGTGCCGGCGGTCACGATCAGCGCCACGGCCAGCGTCCAGAGCGCCGCCCCCGGCAGGAAGCGGAACGGCAGTTCCATGATTTCCGTGACCACATACCAGGAGGCTACGGAAGCCGCGGCCAGCGCGAACACCGAGGCCGACAGACCAAGCAGCGCATATTCGTAGAAATAGGCGCGCATCAGCATCGAGCGCCGGGCGCCGAGCGTCTTCAGCACCACTGCATCATGAATGCGGGCCCGGTTGCCGGCGGCGATCGCGCCGGACAGCACCAACACCGACACAACCAAGGCGATGGAGGAAGCGGCGCGCACCGCGGTGGCCAATTGGCCGACGAGATCGGAGGCGATGTCGAGCGCGTCCTTGACGCGGATCGAGGTGATTCCGGGATAGGCGTTGGTGACCGAGCGCATCACCCCTTGCTCGACGGCGGGCGTGGCGGCGTGGTCGGTCAGGGTCGCGAGCCAGGCATGCGGCGCGCCCTTGAAGGTGTTGGGCGAAAAGACCATCACGAAATTGATCGACATGGAGCGCCATTCCACCGCACGGAAATTGGCGATTTTCGCGGTGATGTTGCGGCCGAGAACATTGACGGTCACCGTATCGCCGATCTTGAGACCCAACTGATGACCTTCTTCGCTGGCGAAAGACACCAGAGGTTCGCCGCTGTAATCCTTGTCCCACCAGGCGCCTTCCTCGACGCGGGAATTCTCCGGCACCGTCTCCGAATAGGTGATGCCGCGATCGCCCTGCAGCACCCAGCGCGCCTCTTGCGGCACGTTGCGCTTCTGCACATCCTCGCCGTTGAAAGCGAGGATGCGGCCGCGCAACATCGGCACGCTCCTGACCTCGCCGCCCGGGGCGGCCTTGTCCAGCACGGATTTGAAACCGTCGATATCGCGGCTCTGAATGTCGACGAAGAAGAAATTGGGCGCTTTCTCCGCCATCGCGCCGGCGAGGCTGCCGCGCAGATTTCCCTCGATCAGCGCGAGCGCCGACAGAAGCGTCAGCCCGAGCCCGAGCGACAGGATAACCGACGCCGTCAGCGCGCCGGGGCGATGAATATTGCCGATCGCCAGCCTGAGCGTCGCCGACTGAACCTTGCGCACCCGTCGGGCCAGCGCCGCGACGCCATAGGCGACCAGCCGGAGCACGAGAAAAGCGCCGGCAGTCGAGGCGACGAAGACGAAGGCCAGGAAGCGTTGGTCGGCCGAAAGCACAGCCAGAGCCCCGACCGCCAGAAACACCAGACCCGCAGCGATATAGTACCGCACGGGCACGCGCCGCCAGCCGGTCTCGCTCTG
The DNA here is from genome assembly GCF_005222915.1 of Rhizobium sp. FKL33. Classification (GTDB taxonomy): domain Bacteria; phylum Pseudomonadota; class Alphaproteobacteria; order Rhizobiales; family Rhizobiaceae; genus Rhizobium_E. The sequence continues at coordinate 180,316 of NZ_STFX01000031.1, read as the reverse complement.
GCTGCGGAACAATTCCGTCGCCCTGATGAGGCGGCTGCGGCCGAGCGGCAGCACCGAAAAGGCGAGCGTGATCAGCAGGCCGAACAGAGCGGCCAGACCAAGCGCGCGAGGATAAAGCGTCAGCCCTTCCGGCACGGGCATATAATCCTGGAGGAAATACCCGGCCACCGGTGTGATCGCCGCCCCGACCGCAAGCCCGCCGATGATGGCGAGAACCGCGATCAGCAGGATCTGGATCATGTAGACCATGACGATCAGCCGGCCCGGCGCGCCGAGACTCTTGAAGCAGGCGATCACGCCGCGTTTGGAATCGAGATAGGCGGTGACGGCATTGGCGACGCCGACGCCGCCGGCGGCCAGCGCGGCAAGCCCGACCAGCGTCAGAAATTCGGAAAAACGCTCGATATTGTTGGACAAGGCCGGCGCCGCATTGCCCGAACCCCGGATCGCCCAGCCGGCTTCGGGGAATTTCGCCTGCGCCTCGCGCCGGATCTGGCCATTGGGCTTTGACCCTTCCGCCAGCTTGATGCGGTAATTGTTGTCGACGAGACTGCCGGTCTGCATCAGGCCGCTCTTCACCAGCGCCTCGCGCGCGATCAGGAGCCGGGGCGCAAGCGCAAATCCGTCCGACAATTGATCCGGTTCGGAGACGATGCGGCCGCGGATCTCGACGGTCATGTCGCCGATCAGCACCCTGTCGCCGACCTTCGAGCCCAGACGATCGAGCAGCATCGGCTGGGCGAGCGCGCCATAGACGCCCTCGCGCGCGGCGAGCAACTCTGCCAGAGGCCGATCGGGATCGGCGACGAATTTTCCGTAGAGCGGGTAGAGCCCATCCACCGCCTTGAGTTCGGACAGCGTCTGCCGCGTCTTGTCCTCGCTGCGCACCATGGAGCGCATATTGGAGGCGACCGCGACCTCGCCGAGACTGTCGAGATAGGCGCGCTCGGCCGTATTCGCTTCGCGTTGCTTGAGTTCGAAACGGATATCGCCTGCGAGAATCTCGCGTCCACGCCCTTCGAGCGCCTCCGACATCGAGGCCGCGACGGAATTGACGCCGGCGATCGCCGCCGTGCCCAGGAGAATGCAGAGAATGAAGATCCTGAAGCCGCTCAGGCCCCCGCGCATTTCACGAATGGCGAAGCGCCAGGCGAGCGACCAGTCCTTGAGAAGCGATGCCGCGCCCGTCATGCGGCCTGATCCAGAATCTGGCCGGAACGGATGCGGATCTGCCGCTGGCAGCGGGCCGCGAGCGAGGGATCATGGGTGACGAGCAACAGGGTCATGCCGCGCTCGGCCTGCTTGGCGAACAGCAGATCGGCGATCTGGCGCCCGGTCTCGACATCGAGATTGCCGGTCGGCTCGTCGGCGATCAGCAGCTTCGGCGAAGGGGCGAGCGCCCGGGCCAGCGCCACGCGCTGCTGCTCGCCGCCCGACAGCTGACCCGGATAGTGGTGAAGCCGCGCCCCGAGCCCGACAGCCTCCAATTCGCGTTGGGCGATCGCGAAGGCGTCGCGGTTGCCGGCGAGTTCGAGCGGAACCGCGACATTCTCGATCGCCGTCATATTGGGGATGAGATGGAAGGACTGGAAGACGATGCCGATATTGCGGCCGCGAAAGGCGGCCAACCGATCTTCGCTGGCTTTGTGCAGGGCTTCTCCGGCAATGATCAGTTCGCCGGCGTCGAGGCTCTCAAGTCCGGCCAGCACCATCAGAAGCGTCGACTTGCCGGAACCGGAGGGCCCGGTGACCCCGTTGGACGTTCCGGCTTCTATGCTGAGACTGAGATCCTTCAGCACATGCACCGCGCTCGCCCCCTCCCCCAAAGTCAGATCCGCGTTTTTCAGCTCGATGATGGTTTCAACCACGGGGCGCCGGTCCTATATCTTTTTGACGAGGCGCAAGCCGCCTCTTTTTCCGCATAGCAAGGTAGGAGACGCCCGATGAGATTTAAAGCCGCGTTCAAGACTTTGTTATCTCTGGCCGGCCTCGCCGCGATACTCTCGGGATTAGGTACGGCGGCGCGCGCCGAACCGATCAATCTGGTCGGCCTCGGCGATTCGCTGATGGCGGGCTATCAGCTGCCGCCGGACGAGGCCTTTCCCGCCCGCTTGGAAAAGAGACTGAAGGACAAAGGCTTCGACGTGACGATCACCAATGCCGGCGTCTCCGGCGACACCACGGCCGACGGCCTCGCCCGGTTGGACTGGTCGGTGCCAGACGGAACCGACGGCGTCATTCTCGAACTCGGAGCGAACGACGCGCTGCGCGGCCTGCCGCCAGAAGAGACCCGCAAAAATCTCGACGCCATTCTGGCGCGCCTGAAGGAGCGCAAGATCCCGGTGGTGATGATGGGCATGATCGCGCCGCCCAATCTCGGCAAGGATTTCGCGGCCGCCTTCAACCCCATCTATCCGGAACTCGCCAAGAAATATGGCGTGGCGCTCTATCCCTTCGTGCTCGATGGGGTGGCCCTCGACGCTTCCCTGCAACTCGAGGATCGCATGCATCCGAATGGCAAGGGAACGGACGTGATGGCGGACAAGTTTCTCCCGGTAGCAGAGATGTTTCTCAAAAGCCTCGGTTCATGAAATTTTTATGCGCTGCGGGATAAAGTGGAAACATCAATTGCGCTGGCCGCGAATTAATGATTCGCTTGAAGTCAGAGAAGCGATTCGAGGAGCTCGTCATGCCGAGATTGTTCACCGCCCTCGAAATCCCGCAAAGCGCAGCTTTGAGCCTGTCACTATTGCGGGGTGGACTTCCCGGAGCGCGTTGGATCGACAGGGAGAATTTTCATATCACCCTGCGCTTCATCGGCGACGTCGATCATCGTACCGCCGATGACCTGATCAACGGTCTTGATCGCGTCCACCGCACCCAGTTCGACGTGTCGCTGGTCGGCACCGGGCTGTTCGGCTCCAAGAAACCCCATAGCATCTGGGCCGGCGTGCAGCCTTCGGCTCAGCTCAACGCCCTGCAGGCCGAAATCGAACGCGTCTGCCAGCGCATCGGGCTGCCGCCCGAACCCCGCAAATTCACCCCGCATGTCACTTTGGCGCGACTGAAGAACGCCCGGGTGGACGATGTCGTTCATTACATGAACGGGCGCGGCAATTTCGCGGCCGGACCTTTCACCGTCACCCGCTTCGTCGTGATGTCCTCGCGCGATTCGGTCGGCGGCGGGCCCTATGTGGTCGAGGAAGCCTATCCGCTCGATATTCCCCGGCTGAAATCGCCGGGAGCGACGCTGGAGCTCAGGCCGTAACCAGGCCTCAGCTCGCCCCAGCGGGGCGGCTATCGGGATGAAGGAAATCAAGAAGCTTGGCGCAACCCGCGTCAAGCATCGCATAGACGTCCTGAAAATCCCGCTCGTCGCCGTAATAGGGATCGGGCACATCACGCTGTTCACCGCTGACGAAATCCATGAACAGATGGATGTCGGCGCTCGAATCATGCGGGGCGACGCGGACGATATCGCGCAGATTGCTGCGGTCCATGGCGAAGATCATGTCGAAACCGGTGAAATCACTGGTCTTCAATTTTCGCGCCCGCAGCGTGGATATGTCCACGCCATGTTGGCGGCCGACCGCAATCGAGCGTCGATCGGGCGCTTCGCCCTGATGCCAGCCGCCGGTGCCGGCCGAATCGGTCGAGACGAGGCGCGACAATCCCCGCGCCTCGGCCTGATGGCGAAGAATGCCTTCTCCGAGGGGGGAACGGCAGATATTGCCGAGACAGACGAACAGAATCTTGCGATGATCCATGGCGATCCGATGCGATGAGGAGGCGAGACATGCCGCGCGATAGACTTACCCGTAGCGAGATCGACGGGGCTCTACAAGAACTCAACGGCTGGACGCTGGCCGAGACCGGCGACGCCATATCCCGGCAGTTCCGCTTCGCCGATTTCGCCGCTGCCTTCGGCTTCATGGCGGAATGCGCCGTTTACGCCGAAAAGATCGACCACCATCCCGAATGGAGCAATGTCTACCGGAATGTCGATGTCAGACTGACAACCCATTCCGCCAAGGGGCTGACCGAGCTCGACACCAAGCTCGCCTCCTTCATGGACAAGGTCGCCCGCCGGCATTGAATGGCGAAACTTCTCTCCCATATCATGAGTTGAAAGGGTCGAGGATCTGCTATGGACGACATCAAAATCGGTGAAATTCTGCTGCCCGGAGAAGAGGCGGAGACGGAAAAGCGCGAAGCAAAGGTGCGCGCGCGCTTCTGGCCCGTGCTGAAAAAGGCGTTTTCCCGGCTGCCTTTCGCACGCGATGTCGTGGCGAGCTACTACTGCGCCATCGATCCCACCACGCCCCGGCGCGTGAAAGCGATCCTGCTCGGCGCGCTCGCTTATTTCATCCTGCCCTTCGACACGATTCCCGATCTTCTGGCCGTCGTCGGCTTCAGCGACGATATCGCGGTGCTCGCCGCGGCGATCGCGGCCGTGCGCAGTTCGCTGAAACCCGAGCATTTCGACCGGGCCGATGCGGCGCTGAGCCATGAACATCTCACGCCATCCCCTGAGAAAGGATGAGTGGCGCAGGAAAATCGCCCCAATCTCGCCCAATTCCTGCTCTCAGTCGCGAGAGGCGGGTCGCGTTTCGGCTCGCCCCATGACTTGTGGACGACATCGCGCCCGCGGCGCTTCTGTTTCGATGCGCGACAGTCGTTGAGAGTTTGGTAACCTGAATAAAGGCATAATGACCGCAAAGAGGGCGCGCGCGTCGCGCCGGTCCCTGAGTCTATCGGAAGGAAATCATGTTTGCGAAAACACTGACTGCCGCCCTTCTGGCCGTCACGGCCATCGCCACGTCCGCTTACGCCCAGGCGCCGACGCGCATCGAGCAGTTCAAGGCGTGGGGCGCTTATTTCTATCAGGGCGGCAGCGGCAAGGTTTGCTACGTGCTGACCGTGCCGGATCCCAAGCAGCTGACGCCCGCCAATGTCGACCATGGAGACATCTTTTTCCTGGTGACGCAGCGTCCCGGCCAGAACATCTCCTATGAGCCGCAGGCCATGCTCGGCTATGAACTGCAGGCCGGCTCCAAGGTCAACGTGAAGATCGACGACCGGTCTTTCACCATGTTCACCAAGGGCAAATCCGCCTGGTTGGAAAACGCCGCCGAAGAGCCGGCGCTGGTGCAGGCCATGCGCTCCGGCAAATCGATGACAATGGGCGCCGTGTCCCGCAAGGGCACAAAGACGGGATATGTCTTCTCGCTCGCCGGCATCTCGGCGGCGCTCAAGAAGATCGAAAACTGCCAGTAATACGATTTTCGAGCAAGATGATGAGGCCGGACGCCCTGCGTCCGGCCTTTACCATGCCAAGGCGTCTGCAATTACCACCCGCCTGACGGGGTGACTTTCCCGTCTTTCCGTGATATGGCGCTCGCCAAACGCCCGATATGAGGGCAAGGCCGCGCCGCGATCCTCTTCCGGACGACGCCGGGCGGGCCGCTCAGGGAATTCTGCCATGGATATGATGACCGCCGTGAGCCCGTCGGCTCCGACCACTGTTTTGCCGGACGCGCTCTCGTTCGAAAACCGCCCGACGCTGATCGGCCTCACCCGCGAGGAACTGGCCGAGGCGCTGGTCGAGAAAGGCGTGCCGCAGCGCCAGGCGAAGATGCGCGTGCAGCAGGTCTGGCACTGGCTCTATATTCGCGGCATTTCCGATTTCGACCACATGCTCAATGTGTCGAAGGACTTGCGCCAGCTTCTGAAGACGCATTTCACCATTGCGCGCCCCGAAATCGTCGAAGAACAGATTTCCAACGACGGCACGCGCAAATGGCTCCTGCGCTTTCCGCCGCGCGGCGCGGGCCGCCCCGTCGAGGTCGAAACCGTCTATATTCCCGAAGAGGGCCGCGGCACGCTCTGCATTTCCTCGCAGGTCGGCTGTTCGCTGACTTGCGATTTCTGTCACACCGGCACGCAGCGTCTGGTGCGCAACCTGACATCTGAAGAAATCATCTCGCAGCTGCTGCTCGCCCGCGACCGGCTCGGCGATTTCCCGGATCGTGAAGCGCCGCAGGGCGCGATCGTGCCGGCCGAGGGCCGCAAGGTCACCAATATCGTCATGATGGGCATGGGCGAGCCGCTCTACAATTTCGAAAACGTGAAGCGCGCTTTGCTCGTCGCCTCCGATGGCGACGGCCTGTCGCTGTCCAAGCGCCGCATCACGCTCTCGACCTCGGGCGTCGTGCCTGAAATCTACCGCACCGGTTCGGAGACGGGCGTCATGCTGGCGATTTCGCTGCACGCCACGAATGATGAGCTGCGCGACAAGCTCGTGCCGATCAACAAGAAATATCCGCTCAAGGAGCTGATGGAGGCCTGCCGCGCCTATCCCGGTCTCTCCAACGCTCGCCGCATTACCTTCGAATATGTGATGCTCAAAGGCGTGAACGACAGCCTGGAAGACGCCAAGAACCTGATCAAGCTGCTCAAGGGCGTGCCGGCGAAGATCAATCTCATTCCCTTCAATCCCTGGCCGGGTTCGAAATACGAATGCTCGGACTGGGAAACGATCGAGGCCTTCGCCGATTTCATCAACCAGGCCGGCTATGCAAGCCCGATCCGCACCCCGCGCGGCCGGGACATTCTCGCCGCCTGCGGCCAGCTGAAGTCGGAATCCGAGCGCATGCGCAAGACCGAGCGCCTCGCCTTCGAAGCGATGATGATCGCCAATCACGGCGAAGACGACTGATAAACTCTGCAGCCAGACGAAAAATTTGACGCGATCCGGAAACGGGTCGCGTTTCTATTTTGGCATGCGCTCTTTTCTTTTTTCCGTGATTTTAAGATGCTGGCTCTCCGGCGAGAGGCCTGGCGGGGGGCGTAAGCGTGCGTATTCCGGTTTTTTCAAAAATCTTCTCGGGACGATGTCGATCCGCAAAAGTCTGTTCGTCCTTGTCTCGCCGCATGATGATCGCGCCGCGGCCGCGACGGAAAACAGGAGATCCATATGAAATATATCGCGCTGATCTACACCAATCCGGAAACCGACGAGCGTCCCAACACGCCCGAATTTGGAAAGATGATGGCCGGATACGACGCCTGCAACAAGGCCTATGCGGAGGCGGGCGTATATGTCGGCGGCGACGCCCTGCAGCCGCCGATGACGGCGACGACGGTGCGGGTGCGCGGCGGCAAGACAGAAACCATGGACGGCCCTTTCGCCGAAACCAAGGAACAGCTCGGCGGCTTCTATATTCTCGATTGCAAGGATCTCGACGAGGCGGTGAAATTCGCCGCGATGATCCCGCATGCCGCAAGCGGCGCCGTCGAAGTGCGACCACTGATGATTTTCGACGCGGGATGACGGCTGTAGCGCAAGGCGATGATAAGGACCACGTCGCTTCCACGCTGGATGCGGTGATGCGTCGGGATGGCGGTCGCCTTCTGTCGGGCCTCGTCAGCGTCTTGCGAAACTTCCAGCTGGCCGAAGACAGCCTGCAGGACGCGGTCGAAGCCGCGCTCCTGCATTGGCGACGGGTCGGCCTTCCCCATTCGCCCACAGGCTGGCTGATGCGCGCGGCGCGGCGAAAGGCGCTCGACCGCCTGCGTCGCGCCCAAAATTTCAGCCGTAAATCGTCCGATATCGGCCGGCTCTACGACATGCTCGCCGAACCCCGTACGGAGGAGGAAGAGGAGCGAGATTTCTTCCGCGACGAACGGCTGGCGCTGATCTTCACCTGCTGCCATCCCGCCCTCGACCGGAAAACCAGCGTCGCGCTCACGCTCAGGTCGATCTGCAGCCTCAAGACGGAGGAGGTGGCCGACGCCTTTCTCGATACGATAGACGCCATGGCGCAAAGATTGGTCCGCGCCCGCCACAAGATCGCCAAAGCCGGCATCGCCTATCAGGTTCCCGGACCTGAGGACTGGCGTGAACGGCTGGAGAATGTGCTGGCCGTCGTCTACCTGATGTTCAACGAGGGCTACGCCTCCTCCGGCGAGCATCTGCTGCGCGCCGACCTTTGCGCAGAGGCGATCCGGATCGCCCGGCTACTGACATCGCTGGCGCCGGCTGAAAGCGAGGTCGAAGGCCTCCTCGCTCTGATGCTGCTGCATCACGCCCGCCGCGACGCCCGGCTGTCTGCGAATGGATCGCTCGCTACGCTGGAACATCAGGATCGGCGGCTATGGCGCCTGGACGAGATCGACGAAGGCCGGCGCGTCATCGAAGAGGCGCTGAAGCGGGGAACGCCGGGGCCTTACCAGTTGCAGGCGGCGATCGCGGCCCTGCATGCGGAAGCGCCGAGCTTCGCCCAGACCGACTGGCCACAGATTCTGGCGCTCTACGACTTTTTGGCAGGCCGCTTCAGCAATCCGATCTTCGAACTCAATCGCATTGTCGCCCTGTCCTTCGCAAAAAGCCCTGAACAGGCCCTCACGGCTCTGGAACCGCTGGGACGCCTGCTCGGCGGCTATCAGCCGTTTCACGCCGCCCATGCGGATCTCTTGATGCGGACAGGTAAACTGTCGGAAGCGGCGCTCGCCTTTTCCATCGCACGCGATCTATCGCAGAACGCTGCTGAACGCGGCTTTCTCGAACGCCGTCTGCAGGAATGTAAGCAAGGGGTCTGAAAGATCCGGGCTCAGCGCGCCTGGGTCATGAAGATCTTGACGGCGAACAGTGAAAAGACGCCGGCGAAAGTGTAGTCGATGCCGCGCAAAACCTTGCGGTTGGCGGCGAGCCAGCCGGCCAGCTTTTCGGCCGTCAGCACGATGATCAGGTTGACCGGCATGCCGACCAGGATGAACCAGAAGCCGAGAAAGATCAGCTTGCCCGTCACATGCGGATCGTTTGCGGTGACGAATTGCGGCAGGAAGGTCATGAAGAAGATGATGACCTTGGGATTCATGAGGTTGACCATGAAGCCCGACAGGAAATTGGCGAGGCCTGATTTGGCAGGCCCCTCGGCCTTCTTGACCGACAGGCTGGAGCCATGCCGGACCGCCTGGAAGGCCAGCCACACCAGATAGCCGGCCCCGCCCGTCTTCAGGATCAGGAAGGCTGTCGGCGACGCCACGATCAGCGCAGAGACGCCGAAGGCCACCAGCAGCGTATGAATGACAATGCCGCTGGAGGTGCCCAGCACCACCATGATCCCGCCCGCCTTGCCGTCCGACAGCGCCCGGCTGATCGAAATCGTCATGTCAGGCCCCGGCGTGATCGCCAGCACCCAGCACATGCCGGTAAAGGTCAGAAGCGTGGCGAGGCTGGGCAGGAACTCCATCATGACAGGGATCACTCTCCGGCGAGAAACGCCTTGAACTTGTCGGCATAATCGGGATGCCAGCGGCTGAGCGGCGGGCGGTTGTCGATGATGTCATGCGCGGCCCAGAAGATGCGCTTTTCATCGAGTTCGCGCGGCACATCATTGTCGGGGCAGAGAATATAGAAATCGCCGCGCGTCAAGCTGTCCATCATGAAATCGACGGTCTGTTCCGGCGTCCAGGCGGCGGCAGGCTTTTCGCTGCGGCCATTGGCGGTGAGACTGGTGAAAACGAAGCCCGGAATGAGGAGATGGGCCGACAGCGCGCCACCCTCGACATTGCGCAGGTCATGCGCGAGCGCCTCCGTGAAAGCCTTCACGCCGGCTTTGGCGGTGTTGTAGGCAGGATCGCCCGGCGGCGTGGTGATGCCCTGCTTGGAGCCGGTGTTGATGATCAGCCCGGCTTCGCCATGCGCCAGCATTTTCCGGCCGAAGACGCGGCTGCCATGGATCACGCCCCAGAGATTCACGTGGAACACTTTTTCCCAATTCTCGAGCGGGCCGAACAGCGCGCTGCCGGGCTGGATGCCGGCATTGTTCATGACCACATGCACCTTGCCGAAGCGGGCTTCCGCATCTTCCGACAGGATCTCGATCTCGGGCAGGCTCGACACATCGGTGGGGATCGCCGCCACCGCATCCTGGCCGCGCGGCGAGATCGCGATCACCGTCTTTTCCGCCTCGACCAACCGGTCACCGCCGAGATCGGCCAGCACGACATTCATGTCGAGTTCGGCGAAACGCTTGGCGGCGGCGAGCCCGATGCCGGAAGCCGCGCCGGTGACGACGGCGGTGGCGCCTGATTTGAAGACGGGGTGAAGCGCGTTGTCGCTCATGAAGGGCCTCCCTTGGCTTGTCCTTGCGCAGAACCCGGATAATGGCTGGGGCTCGCGCCTGTTCCCTTTTTCGTAGCCGAAAGCGGCGGCCGCCGCCACCCGCCCTTCCATACCGGCGGTTTTGTTCGCTTTTCGCCGCGTCTGAGCCCACTCGCCGCCGCCCCCGGGCTTGAAACTGCCGCCAATAGGGCTAAAAGACCCCCGATATCTCGAAACCCTGATGGATTTTTGCCATGGCGCTTCCCAAAGACGTGAAGAAAGTCGTTCTCGCCTATTCCGGCGGCCTCGACACCTCGATCATCCTGAAATGGCTGCAGACCGAACTCGGCGCCGAAGTCGTGACCTTCACCGCCGATCTCGGCCAGGGCGAAGAGCTGGAGCCGGCCCGCAAGAAGGCCGAGATGCTGGGCATCAAGGAAATCTTCATCGAGGATGTCCGCGAGGAATTCGTCCGCGACTTCGTCTTCCCGATGTTCCGCGCCAATGCCGTCTATGAAGGCGTCTATCTGCTCGGCACCTCCATCGCCCGCCCGCTGATCTCCAAGCATCTGATCGAGATCGCCAAGAAGACCGGCGCCGACGCCATCGCCCATGGCGCGACCGGCAAAGGCAACGACCAGGTCCGCTTCGAACTCTCCGCCTATGCGCTGAACCCCGACATCAAGATCATCGCGCCCTGGCGCGACTGGTCGTTCAAAAGCCGCACCGACCTCCTGGAATTCGCCGAACAGCACCAGATCCCGGTGGCCAAGGATAAGAAGGGCGAAGCCCCCTTCTCCGTCGACGCCAACCTCCTGCACTCCTCTTCCGAAGGCAAGGTTCTCGAAGATCCGAGCCAGGAAGCCCCCGAATATGTGCATATGCGCACCATTTCGCCGGAAGCCGCGCCCGACAAGGCCACGATCATCAAGATCGGCTTCCGCAAGGGCGACGCCTGCTCGATCAACGGCGTGGAAATGAGCCCGGCGACGCTGCTCGCCGAGCTGAACAACTATGGCCGCGACAACGGCATCGGCCGCCTCGATCTGGTCGAAAACCGCTTTGTCGGCATGAAGAGCCGCGGCGTCTATGAAACCCCCGGCGGCACGATCCTGCTTTCGGCGCACCGCGCCATCGAATCGATCACGCTCGACCGCGGCGCGGCCCATCTCAAGGACGAGATCATGCCGCGTTACGCCGAGCTCATTTATTACGGCTTCTGGTTCTCGCCCGAGCGCGAAATGCTGCAGGCCCTGATCGACAAGAGCCAGGAGCATGTCGAAGGCGAAGTGACGCTGAAGCTTTACAAGGGCAATGTCATGGTCATCGGCCGTGAATCGTCGAAGTCGCTCTATTCCGACCAGCTCGTCACCTTTGAAGACGACCAGGGCGCTTACGACCAGAAGGACGCCGCCGGCTTCATCAAGCTCAACGCGCTGCGCCTGCGCACGCTCGGCAAGCGCAACCTCAAGGGCTGAGCCCTGTTTCACGTGAGTCATCACCGCCCGCTGCTCCCCCGAGCGGCGGGCGTTTTCTATTGTCTGGCTCTTGCCCAGGCGGCTGTGAAGACGAGATAGGCGAGGAGCGCCACGATCTCCATGGTCGGAATGATCCAGCCGAAAGCCGCGAGTGGATCGCCGATCCACGCCGCGGTGGCCCCGCCCAGGAACCCCGATCCCATCTGGATGAAGCCCATCAGCGCGGCGGTCGTGCCGGCGAAATGCGGATAGGGTGTCAGGCCCGCCGTGGTGATGTCGGGGATTACGAAAGCCATCCCGAAGGAACAGAACGCCACCGGCAGCATGATCGACAGGAAGCTGGGCTCCATGAGACGGGTCGACAGGAAGATCGCCGCTCCACCCGCAACGGTGAGAACGAGCCCGATGCGCACCGCCCAGCCGGGCGGCAATCGCGGCGAGACCAGCCGCAAAGCCACGCTGCCGGCGAAATAGGAGCCGGTCTGCATCAGCATGCCCAGACCGAAGGCGACCGGCGTCAGCCCCACCCGGTTGATCAGGATGAAGGGCAGCATGGTCGATTGCGCATAGAGCGCTCCGACGACGCCGGCGAGCACCAGCGCGGACGACAGGACCCGGAGATCGCCCGCCAGCGTTCCATAGGCTTTCGCGAGCCGCACGGGACGGATGAGCGCCGGGTCCGGCCGAGTCGTTTCCGCCATCAGGAAGAAGACGACGGCGGCGCTCGCTGCGCCGAAGATCACCATCAGCAGAAATACGGCCCGCCAGTCGAACAGCGCCAGCGCCAGCCCGCCGAGCGTCGGCCCTACCGCCGGTCCCACCGCCAGCATGATGCCGATCATATTGAGCAGGCGGCTGGCTTCCGCGCCGGTAAACTGATCGCGCACGATGGCGCGCGACACGGTGACGCCGACGGAGGCGCCCACGCCCTGCACGAGACGCGCAACCAGCAGCGCCTCGACCGAAGGCGCGATGGCCGCAGCGATGCTGCCGGCGAGATAGATGGCAAGGAAGAACAGGCTCGCCTTGCGTCGCCCAAAGGCGTCGGACGCAGGCCCCGACAGCAATTGCGCACAGGCGAAACCGATGAAATAGACCGACAGCGACAGCTTGATCATCGACTCGGTGGTGCCGAAAGCCTTGACCAGTTCAGGCATGGCGGGCGTGTAGAGCGCCATCGACACTGGCCCGAGCGCGATCAAGAGCGCGCCGATCAGGCTGGTCCTGAGGCTCGACATGCGGGCGGGGCTCACGCTTTCTCAGCCTTGTCGCAATTAGCCTGCGGCGCATCGAGCCGACGCCGGAGAGTGTTGCGGAGAAGCGTGAGGCCATCGAGAAAGCGATCCCTGTCAGCCGCGTCGAATTCCGAAAACAGCTGATCATAGAGATCGCCGGCCCGCGACCGGACGGCGGCCAGAACCGTCTCCGCCTGCTCGGTCGTACGGACATTCTTGGCGCGACGGTCGCGCGGATCGGGCGTCCGTTCCACGTAGCCGGCCTTTTCCAGCCGGTCGAGATAGGCGCAGACCGTCATCGGCTCGACGCCCATGGCTTCGGCGATCTCGGCTTGGCGCGCTCCGCCGCGTTCGGCGACATGGGCGAGCGCCCGCGCTTCGGAGGAGGTGAGCCCAAGCCCGGCGTCGGCGAGTTCGCGTTCGATGGCCGCGCGCAACAGCCGGGCCGCCTCCGCCATGAGATATCCGAGACTGTCCCTTTGGGTCATGCGAGCTCCGCGATTTAGTAAGCTCTACTTATTATCAGGGCGGGATAGTTTCAAGCGTGGCGATTTTCTCGCCGTTCTTTTCCGCCCATCGCCATTTGGCCAAAACTGCGCCTATATGTGGGAAAAGACGTCAGTGATTTGCGAGGATTGGACGGTATGAGCGACACAGTGAACCCAGCCATTTTCACCTGGAGCGGCGCCCACGGCCTGCCGCGCTTCGAGACCGTCAAGGACGAGGATTTCGCCGCCGCCTTCACCCAGGCGCTCGCCGCCCATGAGGCGGAGATCGACGCCATCGCCAACAATCTGGAAGCGCCGACATTCGCCAACACCGTCATCGCTCTGGAAATCGCCGGCGACGAGCTCTCCCGTGTCTCGGCTCTGTTCTGGAACAAGGCCGGCGCCGACACCAATGACGTGATCCAGGCGCTCGAGCGCGAGATCTCCCCGGTCATGTCGCGGCATTATTCCAAGATCGGTCAGAACGAGGCGTTGTTCGCCCGTATCGATACGCTCTGGTCGAAGAAAGACGAACTCGGCCTGACGCTCGAGGAAATCCGCGTGCTGGAACGGCACTGGAAAGGCTTTGTTAAATCGGGCGCGAAACTCCCCAAGGAGCAGCAGAAGCGCCTTGCCGAAATCAACGAACGGCTCTCGACGCTCGGCACGAATTTCGGCCAGAACGTGCTGGCCGACGAGAAGGACTGGCATCTGCCGCTGGAGAGCGCGGAGGACCTGGCGGGCCTGCCGGACTTCCTGCGCGACGCCATGGCCGCCGCCGCCGAAAGCCGCGGCGAGAAGGGCAAATACGCCGTCACCCTGTCGCGTTCGATCATCGAACCCTTCCTGACGTTCTCCGACAATCGCGATCTGCGCGAGACAGCCTTCCGCGCCTGGATCGCCCGCGGCGAAAATGGCGGCGCGACCGACAACCGCCAGATCATCGCCGAGACGCTGGCGCTGCGCGCCGAAAAGGCCGGGCTGCTGGGCTACCCGCATTACGCGGCGCTGAAGCTCGACAACACCATGGCCAAGACGGCCGATCATGTGAACGGCCTGTTGATGCAGGTCTGGGAAAAGGCCCGCGCCAAGGCGCTGGAGGAGGAGGGCGACCTCGCCCGTCTCATCGCCGAAGAAGGCAAGAACCACGCCGTCGAGCCCTGGGACTGGCGCCACTATGCCGAGAAACTGCGCGCCCGCACCTTCAATTTCTCCGAAAGCGAGTTGAAGCCCTATCTCCAGCTCGAAAAGATCATCGACGCCTGCTTCGCCGTCGCCGAACGCCTGTTCGCGATCAAGGCGGTCCGCAGGGCCGATGTCGCCGGCTATCATCCGGATGTCCGGGTCTATGAAATCCGCAATGCCGACGGCTCCTTGAAGGCGCTGTTCCTCGGCGACTATTTCGCCCGTCCTTCCAAGCGCTCCGGCGCCTGGATGAGTTCCTTCCAGAGCCAGCATCGTCTGACGCTCAAGAACGGCGCCCAGGGCGAACTGCCGATCATCTACAATGTCTGCAATTTCGCCAAGCCCGCCGAAGGCAAGCCGGCGTTGCTTTCGCTCGACGACGCCCGCACGCTGTTCCACGAATTCGGGCACGCCTTGCATGGCATGCTGTCCAATGTGACCTACCCCTCCGTCTCCGGCACCGGCGTGTCGCGCGATTTCGTCGAATTGCCGTCGCAGCTCTATGAGCACTGGCTGACGGTTCCCGATATCCTGAAGACCTATGCGGTGCATTACGAGACGGGCGAGCCGATGCCGCAGGCGCTGCTCGACAAGGTCTTGGCCGCCCGCACCTTCAACGCCGGCTTCGCCACCGTCGAATTCACATCGTCGGCGCTGGTCGACATGGCCTTCCACACGCGCGCGCCTGCTGACGACCCCATGGCCGTGGAGCGTGAAGTTCTGGCCGAGATCGGCATGCCCTCCTCCATCGTCATGCGCCACCGCACGCCGCATTTCCAGCATGTCTTCTCCGGCGACGGCTATTCGGCCGGCTACTATTCCTACATGTGGTCGGAAGTGCTCGACGCCGACGCCTTCGAGGCCTTCGAGGAAACCGGCGACGCCTTCGATCCCAAGACAGCCGCCAAGCTTCGCGAGCATATCTACGCCTCGGGCGGCTCTGTCGATCCGGAAGTCGCCTACATCGATTTTCGCGGCAAGCTGCCGAGCCCGGAGGCGATGCTGCGCAAGAAGGGTCTCGCGGCCTGATTCTGCGGCGCATGGCACACTGTCAGAGAAACGTCATCGGGGCTTTGCCCCGCTGACATCAAAACCTGTTTGTGTGGCGCGCCGGACGCCCGGCGTCCCGCGCCAAATTTCAAACAGGAGAGATCAATGTCAGGCATTTTGAAATCCGTCACCCGCCGCACGCTGATGCGCGGCGTCGGCGCGACCGGTCTGGTCGCGGCTTCCGGCCTTGCTTTGCCCGCCTATGTCCGCGCCGCCCAGCGCCCCGTCTTCACCCATGGCGTCCAGTCCGGCGATGTCGACGTCAATTCCGGCATGATCTGGACGCGCGCCGATCGTCCGAGCCGCATCCAGATGGAGGTCTCGACCGTCGAGAGCTTCAAGGATGCGCAGCGTCTGGCGCCGCTCGATGTCGGCCCGGAAAGCGACTTCACCGCCAAGCGACTGATCGAGAGCCTGCCGTCCGACCAGGACATCTTCTACCGCTTCGTCGCCGCTGACCTGCAGGACATCAACCTGACGTCCGAGCCGCTCATCGGCCGCTTCCGCACCGCCCCCACCTCCCGCCGCAATATCCGCTTCGCCTGGTCGGGCGACACAGCCGGTCAGGGTTGGGGCATCGACGAAACGGGCATGCTGACCTACGCCACCATGGCCAAGCACACACCAGACTTCTTCATCCATTCCGGCGATACGATCTATGCCGACGGCCCGATGAAGGACGAGGTCGAGGTGAAGGGCGCGCCGAAATGGATCAACAAGGTTCTGATCGACGAAAAGCGCAAGGTCGCCGAGACGCTGGCCGAATACCGTGGCCAATGGAAATACAATCTCATGGACGAGCATGTCCGCGCCATGAACGCCGTCTGTCCGACCTTCTTCCAGTGGGACGATCACGAAGTGGTCAACAACTGGTCGGATTCCAAGAACCTGATGGGCGACGACCGCTACACCGAAAAATCCGTCCACGTTCTGGCCGCACGCGCCGGTCGCGCCTTCCATGAAATGACGCCGATCCGCTACACGCCGGCCGAACCCGGCCGCGTCTATCGCAAGATCGCCTATGGCCCGCTGCTCGACGTGTTCTTCATCGACCTGCGCTCCTATCGCGGCCCGAACGGCGACGACAAGGAAACCACGCTGTCGGACAAGGCGCGCATCATCGGCGCCGAGCAGATGGCCTGGCTGAAGCTGGAGCTCGCCGCCTCCAAGGCCACCTGGAAGGTTCTCGCCTGCGACATGCCGATCGGCCTCGTCGTCTGGGATAACTTCAAGGAGAAGAAAGGCCAGGAAGCCGTGGCCAACGCCGACAACGGCGCTCCGCTCGGTCGCGAACTCGAATTCGCCGAACTCCTGCGCTTCATCAAGAGCGCCGGCGTGACCAACACGGTCTGGCTAACCGCCGACGTGCACTACACCGCCGCCCATCACTACGACCCGTCGCGCGCCGCCTTCAAGGACTTCGAGCCTTTCTGGGAATTCGTCTCCGGTCCGCTTCATGCCGGCACGTTCGGCCCGAACGATCTCGACATGACCTTTGGTCCGGAGGTGAAGTTCGTCTCCGCTCCGACGGCTGACCAGGGCCAGAACCTGCCGCCATCGGCCGGAATGCAGTTCTTCGGCCTCGTCGACATCGACGGCCAGACCGAACAGCTGACCGTGCGACTGATGGACCGCGCCGACAAGGAACTCTGGAAGATCACGCTCGATCCGACGCGCTTCGCCTGAGATCGACCTCGTCATCCCGGCTCCCTGCGCCATCGGCGCAGGGAGCTCTTTTCATCGTGGGAAAATCGCCGGGATTCACCGCGTTTCGACTTTATCCGACCTCCCCCTTTCGCATTTGCAAAAAAAAGGGTATGAGGCCGCCAAACAATTGGCGCCGCGTCCCGTTGCCGCGCCCCCGAACTCAGAGATCCACATCATGAAAATGCGCAATATCGCGATTATCGCACACGTTGACCATGGGAAGACGACGCTTGTCGACGAACTTCTGAAGCAGTCCGGCTCTTTCCGTGAAAACCAGCGCACGGTCGAGCGCATGATGGACTCCAACGATCTGGAAAAAGAGCGCGGCATCACCATTCTCGCCAAGGCGACCTCGATCGAGTGGAAGGGCGTCCGCATCAACATCGTCGACACCCCAGGCCACGCCGACTTCGGCGGCGAAGTCGAGCGCATCCTCTCGATGGTGGACGGCGCGATCGTTCTGGTCGATAGCTCCGAAGGCCCGATGCCGCAGACCAAGTTCGTCGTCTCCAAGGCGCTGAAGGTCGGCCTCCGCCCGATCGTCGCGATCAACAAGATCGACCGTCCGGATGGCCGCCATGAGGAAGTCATCAACGAAGTCTTCGATCTCTTCGCCAATCTCGACGCCACCGACGAACAGCTCGACTTCCCGATCCTCTACGGTTCGGGCCGCGACGGCTGGATGAACGTCAATCCGGAAGGCCCGAAGGACGAAGGCCTCGCGCCGCTTCTCGACCTCGTGCTGCGTCACGTCCCCGAGCCGAGCGTCGGCGAGGAAGACGGTGCGTTCCGCATGATCGGCACCATCCTCGAAGCCAACCCCTTCCTGGGCCGCATCATCACCGGCCGCATCCATTCCGGCTCGATCAAGCCGAACCAGGCGGTGAAGGTTCTCGGCCAGGACGGCAAGCTCATCGAAACCGGCCGCATCTCCAAGATCCTCGCGTTCCGCGGCATCGAGCGTCAGCCGATCGAAGAAGCCCATGCCGGCGACATCGTCGCGATCGCGGGCCTCTCCAAGGGCACCGTCGCCGACACCTTCTGCGACCCCTCGGTCACAGAAGCGCTGACCGCCCAGCCGATCGACCCGCCGACCGTCACCATGTCCTTCCTCGTCAATGACAGCCCGCTTGCCGGCACCGAAGGCGACAAGGTCACGAGCCGCGTCATCCGCGACCGCCTGTTCAAAGAAGCCGAGGGCAATGTCGCCCTGAAGATCGAAGAGGCCGAAGGCAAGGATTCGTTCTACGTGTCGGGCCGCGGCGAATTGCAGCTCGCGGTTCTCATCGAAACCATGCGCCGCGAAGGCTTCGAACTCGCCGTCTCGCGTCCGCGCGTGGTGATGCACAAGGATGAAAGCGGCGCCCTGCTCGAGCCGATCGAAGAAGTCGTCATCGACGTCGATGAAGAACATTCCGGCGTCGTCGTGCAGAAGATGTCCGAGCGTAAGGGCGAAATGGTCGAACTGCGTCCCTCGGGCGGCAATCGCGTCCGTCTGCGCTTCTACGCCCCGACCCGCGGCCTGATCGGCTACCAGTCGGAACTCCTGACCGACACGCGCGGCACGGCGATCATGAACCGCCTGTTCCACGACTACCAGCCCTTCAAGGGCCAGATCGGCGGCCGCATCAATGGCGTGCTCCTCGCCAACGCAGCCGGCGAAGCCGTGGCTTACGCCCTGTTCAACCTGGAAGACCGCGGTCCGATGATCATCGATCCGGGCGAGAAGGTCTATATGGGCATGATCATCGGCATCCACAGCCGCGACAACGACCTGGAAGTCAACGTGCTCAAGGGCAAGCAGCTGACCAACATCCGCGCCGCCGGTAAGGATGAAGCCGTCAAGCTGACCCCGCCGATCCGCATGACGCTCGACCGCGCGCTGTCCTGGATCCAGGACGACGAACTGGTCGAAGTGACGCCGAAGTCCATCCGCCTGCGCAAGATGTATCTCGACGCCAACGACCGCAAGCGCATGGAAAAGGCCAAGGCCGCCGGCGCAGCCTGAGACAGGGCTTTTCCGAATTAACCATTTGGCCCGGCCGCTTCCGAGCGGTCGGGCTTTTCTATGTGGAATGACCAATGACGACTTGCGGCGCAGCTTAATTCCGCGTTAACTTTTACGCACTGCGTCGCACGACGCGCTGGTGGTGTTTGGAGTAGGCCCGGATGATCCGGGGCCGGCATATGGGTGAAGCGTTATGAAGACGTTGTCGATCGAATTGCGGCGAGCGGACGCTTCCGATGCGCGCGACGTGTCCGAAACCCACCGCCGTTCCTGGCTGCATTCCTATAGCGGCCTGATCCCCCACAAAGCGCTGATCCAGATGCTGGAGCGCCGCAAGGAAGACTGGTGGCGCCGCGCCGCCCAGGGGCCGTCGACGCTGCTGGTGCTCGATATCGGCGGAACCATCGCCGGCTATACGACGATCGGCGTCAACCGCGCCCCCGCCCTCAAGCAGGACGGCGAAATCTACGAACTCTACATCCTGCCGGAATTTCAGGGCACCGGCCTCGGCAGCTACATGTTCCGCGAAGCCCGCGCCCTTCTGAAGGGGCTGGGCATGCGCGGCCTGGCCGCATGGTGCCTGGAAGACAGCGAGCACGCCGTTACCTTCTTCCGCGCCAGCGGCGGGCTCGATGTGGCCGAAGGCATGGAAGATTTCGGCGACGCCTCGCTCAAGAAGCTGGGCTTCATCTGGCCGAACTGACTTACTTGACCGCGAGGGATCAGGGCTGGGGAAAGCTGTAGGACGGCTCGCCGGCCTTTTCGCCGCGCTTGCCATGATATGTCGGCCGGTCGACGCCGCAGGCGAAACCAGGCGCGATCTCGTCCGCCACCTGCCGGGCCAGGTCATTGGGGCCGGGATTGGCGAGGGCATCGACATAACCGGCTACGCAGCCCATGGGATCGTCGTCGGTCGCAGCCTTGGAAACCACGAGCACCTGCCCCGTCAGCGCCTTGTCGACCGAGCCGGTGTCGGGATTGGTGTTTTCGATGAACCAGCGCAGGATCGTGGCTGTCGGTCGCCCATCGGCGCCGAGCCGCCATTCGATCTTCTTGCCGACGTGATTGAAGGCCGAAAAGGTTTCACCCGCCTCGTCGATGATCTTCTGGGACACCGGCCCGTAATAGACGCTCTGGCGCAGATCGAATTCCTTGAAGTAGACCGGCGTTCCCCGATAGCCCTCGCAGCGGAGCGAGGCGAAACCGCCGGGTTCCTCTTCGGCGGATGGGTTGACCGAGACGCAAGCGTCGAGATCGAGATCCGTATAGACGCTCTCCTCAGCGCTTGCCTGCGCGGACTGCAGCGCCCACAGGATCAGCAAGCCCCCTACGCTCACCATCCGTCCGAAAAATCTGCTCATCGTCCTCTCCCGCCCCTCTCGCCGCCGGCCGACCGCGGCAAGACGTCATGTTACAACAACCATCATGTCCCGCCAGCGAGAAATACTCGGGCCTTTTGTCCTATGGTCTTGTTGTCTTCTCCGGCTTTTTCGTCTATCGCAATGCGGAATTTTTCCACCCAGCGGAGGCACTTATGCGCATCGACGCAGTATCCATCGGCAAAAATCCCCCGGAAGACATCAATGTGATCGTGGAAGTGCCCGTGGGCGGCCATCCGATCAAGTATGAGATGGACAAGGAGGCTGGCACGCTGGTGGTCGACCGCTTCCTCTACACGCCGATGACCTATCCGGGCAATTACGGCTTCGTGCCGCACACCCTGTCCGACGACGGCGACCCGATCGACGTGCTGATCGCCTCGACCCGTCCGCTGGTGCCGGGCTGCGTCATCAATGTCCGCCCGATCGGCGTCCTGATGATGGAAGACAATTCCGGCAAGGACGAAAAGATCATCGCGGTCCCCTCGCCCAAGCTGACGCTCCGCTATGAGAAGGTGCATGAATACACCGACCTGCCGGAAATCACCGTCAAGCAGATCGAGCACTTCTTCCAGCACTACAAGGATCTCGAGCCCGGCAAGTGGGTCAAGCTGTTCGGTTGGGAAGGCTCTGCGCGCGCCAAGGAACTGATCGTCGAGGCCATCGAGCGCGCCAAGGCCGAAAAGGCCAAGTAAGCCTCAGGAACCACCGAGTTTCGTCATCACATCCTCCGAGTCGGCCTCGATCCGGAGGATTTTTTTGCGCGATGTTTCGCCCGTGATGAAGGAAAACGCCGATTTCGGCAGCTTCAGCGTCTTGGCCAGCAGTTCGATCAGCGCCTTGTTGGCCTTGCCGTCTTCGGGGACGGCGCGCACGCGCGCCTTCAGCCAGCGCTCGCCGGCCGCATCCGTCTCGAAACCCTCGACGGCGTCGCGCCCGCCGCTTGGCGTGAGCCGCACGGCGAGGCGCAGGAAGGGCTCAGCCGCCACTTAGTAGCCGACCGCCATCGGGTAGAGATAAAGAATAATGATCTGCTGGATGAAGTAGATCAGGATGAAGACCACGATCGGCGAAATGTCGACGCCGCCGAGATTGGGCATGAAGCGGCGGATCGGCCGCAGCACCGGCTCGGTCAAGGCGGACAGCGCCTGCCCGATCATGCCAACGAACTGGTTGCGCGAATTGATGACGTTGAAGGCGTAGAGCCAGGAGAAGATCGCAGACGCGATGAGAATCCAGATATAGATGTTCAGCGCAAACAGGATCGTATTGAGAATGGCCAGCATGGTCTGCTCCGATTAAGCGTTGACAGACATGTAATGAACCGGTCTTTATCCGGCAAGGGCGGCCTTGCGCGCCGAGTCATTCATCCTTAATGGCCCGCATTCCAGAGGCCGGATCAGTCGAGGAAATACTCCCAATGTCACTTGCCGCAGCGGAAGACCGCTTTGCCGCGTTCCGGCATCGGTCCTACACCCTGTTCTTTTTCGCCCGCTTTCTTGCCGCCTTCGCGATCCAGATCATTTCCGTGGCCGTCGGCTGGCAGATGTATGAAGTGACCAAGAGCACGCTGTTTCTCGGGCTGATCGGTCTGGTGCAGTTTCTACCCTCGCTTCTCTTGATCCTGGTCACCGGCTCGGTCGCCGACCGCTATAACAGGCGCGCCATCGTGGCGATCTGCCTGGCGGTCAGCGCCGGCTGCGCCGCCGCGCTGCTCGCGCTCACGGTCGCCGACGCTTTCGCGCCTGCTCTGGTCTTCGCCATCCTCACCATCTTCGGCATCGAACGCGCCTTCATGGGCCCGGCGGTGCAGTCTCTCGCGCCCAATCTGGTGCCGGAGAAGGATCTCGCCAATTCCTTCGCCTGGAACGCCTCGTCCTGGCAGACCGCCTCGATCGTCGGCCCCATGGCGGGCGGGCTGCTCTACGGCGTCGGCCCTGTGGTCGCTTATGGCGTCGCCTTCGCCTTCATGGCCGCGGGCGCCATCCTGATCTTCCTGGTGCCGAAGCCGAGCCAGAAGACGGCGTCGGAAGACAAAAGCTGGGCCTATATCGTCGCGGGCTTCGGCTTCATCAGGCAGGAGAAGGTCGTGCTGGGCGCCATTTCGCTCGATCTCTTCGTCGTGCTGCTCGGCGGCGCGGTGGCGCTGATGCCGGTCTTCGCCTCCGACATCCTCGTTCTCGGCCCCTTCGGCCTCGGCCTCCTGCGCGCAGCCCCGGGCATCGGCGCGATCGTCATGGCGATCTATCTCGCGAGCTTCCCCATCAAGAAAAGCGCCGGGGTCACCATGTTCATCGGGGTTGCGGTGTTCGGGCTCGGCACGCTGGTGTTCGGCCTGTCGCAGACCGCATGGCTGTCGATTGCGGCGCTGGTGGTGATGGGTGCGGGCGACATGATCTCGGTCTATGTGCGCGAGACGCTGCTGGCGCTGTGGACGCCGGACGAAGTGCGCGGCCGGGTCAACGCCGTCAACTCGGTGTTCATCGGCGCCTCCAACGAATTGGGCGAGGCGCGCGCCGGCGTCATGGCCTGGGGCTTCGGCGCCGTGCCGGCGGTGGTGATCGGCGGCATCGGCGCGCTGATGGTCTCGGTCGGCTGGGCCTGGCTCTTCCCGCAATTGCGCAAGATCGACACGCTGGACGCGCCCGTTCGGGACTGATCAGCCGCTGGCGCTCTGCGAAGCGATCAGGCGGTGGCCGAAGACGAGGTCCAGCATGTTCGACATCCAGAGCCTCAACGCCTGATCATGCAGGAAGCGGCCTTCGAGATGCTTGTCGCCCGTCTGGGCGTTGGGCAATTCGAAGCGATGGGCGCCATGCACCACCCAGCGATGCATCATCATGCGCGTCAATTCGCCATGGAACTGCACGCCCCAGGCGTTTTCGCCATAACGGATCGCCTGGTTTTCATAGGTGTCGCCCTCAGCCAGCCGCACCGCCCCTGAGGGCAGGTCGAAGCCTTCGCGATGGAAGTGATAGACCATTGACGGCCAGTCCATGAGCTTCTGGCCTTCCTCGGTGGCGGAAATCGGATACCATCCGATCTCGGTCTTGCCTTCGATGTGGCTTTCGACCCTGCCGCCGAGATGCTTGACCAGCATCTGCGCGCCCAGGCAGATGCCGAGATAGGGCTTGTTTTCCGACAGAGGAACCCTGATCCAATCGATCTCGGCCTTCACATAATCGAGATCGTCATTGGCGCTCTGCGGGCCGCCGAACACGACGGCGCCGGCGTGATTGCGCAAGGTGTCGGGCAGTTTCTGGCCGAGCGCGGGACGACGGATATCGAGCCGATACCCCTTTTCTTCCAGCATCTGCCCGGCGCGGCCGGGCGTGGAGCGCTCCTGGTGCAGCACGATCAGAACCGGGCGGTCATCCACCTTCTTGGTCTTTGCAGGGTGACGCAGCATGCTGTCAGGAGGTCTCCCCGCTTTCGTCGAGGCGACGCTCGACTTCCATGCGTTTGGTCACCCTGTCGCGGCCCGAGACGCCGATCAGTTCGGCGATCCGCCAGATCAGGTGATCCTCGAGTTCGTTGCGCTCGTGGTCGGCATGGACGATCTGCCAGAGCATGCCGATGAATTCGAGCTTCTGGCGCTCATCGAGTTCCTTGTTGATCCGGGACGTGAAGCGGAAGAAGTCGACCGCCTCCTCTTCCTGCTGACGCGCCGTCGCCAGCAATTCACGAAATTCGGGACCGCTGAGATTGAAGTAGTCGCGGATCACCTTTTCGAGCATCTGCTCCTCGGCTGTTTTGACCACGCCGTCAGCCTGGATGACGCTGAGAGCGAGCGCGATCACCGCGACAGCCGGGCTATCCGGCTCCACTTTCGGCGTCTCGCCGCTCAACGCATGGAGAAAACCCATCAGTTTCTCGAACATCCCGGCAGCCTCCCGATCAGAACAGACGCGCGCCGTCGGCGGCTTTCGGTTGCTTGACGCCGGGATCATCGGGCGGCCGCCCGAAGAACGGCTGCACGGGCTCCTCGGCCGGCGGCGGCGCTTTGCGCGAGGCAGTCTGGGCCGGCGCGGGCGCCGGGGCAACGGACGCGGCAGGAGCCACAACGGGTTCGACCGGCGCGGCGCCGACTGGTTCAGGGGTTGCGGCCGGCGCTGGCTCGGCCGTCTGCGTCGCGGCGTCGCGGCGATCCGGCAGGCGGCTAAAAGCTTCGGCGGCGCGGTTGCCGTCCTCGATCGCGCCGGGGCGGGCGCGATGCAGGCTCTTCCATTCGAAAGCGTCGAGCTTGCCGGTGACCGGCGACAACGGCAGCCATACATCCGACGCCTGGCCATCCGCAACCCATTCCGGGTCGCGCGGCGCCCTGAGCGCCTGGGCCAGCCAATGCCGAACGCGGCCCTGATCCCCGGTTTCGGCTTCCTCGATGTCGGCCATCAGCAGGAAAGCGCTTTCACGGTCGTCGATCCGCGCCGCAGCCTCCGCCTTGGCGCGGGCGAGCGCGAATTCACGCGCGCCGAGCGCGGCTGAGGCGACCGCATAGAGCGATTCGTAAGCGTGCGACTGCATGCTCTCCAAGCGCTGGGCCCGGCGCAGCTTGTCTGCCGCAGAGCCGCCGCCCGCTTCGACATAGGCGCTGGCCACCTGCGCATGCGGCGTCAGCTTCCAGGCCTGTTCCAGCACGCCCATCGCCTTGCGCTGATTGTCCTCACGCAGATAGGCCTTGGCGGCGACGAGGCTCGCAGCCACGAGATCAGGCGAGAGCTTCAGCGCGTGAACGGCGTCTTCGCGCGCGCCCTTGGGATCGCCGTCGAGGCGCGAGAGCGCCCGGCCGGCCAGCAGCACGGCCTTCTTGCGGTCATGCGTCTTGCGGTCCATGCCGTTCAGCACCCGCTGCGTTTCCAGAAGCCGGATCGCGTCGTCGAAGCGGCCGGCCTGGGTGCGATATTCCAGCGTGGCTTCCGCCGCCCAGGGCAGATGCGGGGCCTTTTCAACAGCCTTTTCGGCGTAATGGCGCGCCGCTTCATGCGCACCGAGGCGCTGGGCTTCGAGATAGAGGCCGCGCAGGCCGAGTTCGCGCGTTTCGGGATCTTCGGCCATCGCTTCGAACTTCTTGCGCGCGTCCTCGGTCTTGCCTTCGATCAGCAAAGCCTGGGCTTCGAGAAGATGAATGAGCGGTTCGCTGTCGGCGCGGATGAGGCCCTTGGTGCGATCGAGCATGCGGCGCGCCAGCGGCGCATCGCCCGAGCCCACTGCGATCAGCCCGGTCGACAGGGCTTGGTAGCCGCGGTCGCGCTTGCGGGCGCGGAAATAGCGCGTCACCGAATGCGGCGAGGTCCAGATCGCCCGTATCAGCCACCAGACGAGCATGACCGAGGCGATCAGAACCGACACCAGCACGGCTGCAGTCATCAGCGTCATTTCGATGCGCTGGCCCTGCCAGATGATGAAGAGATCGCCCGGACGATCGGCGAGCCACGAAAAGCCATAGCCGACCGCGAGAACGACAGCGATGAAGACAAGGATACGGATCATCTCAAAACCTTTCTTCAGCCCTTGCTGTCGGTGTTGCGCACGGCGTTGGTGAGCGTCTGCGCCACGAGATCCTCCACCTTGATGCGGGCGTCGAGCGCCTGGCGGAAGGACGCGCCGGCCTTCTGACCTTCTTCGGGGAGTTTGTCCCATTCGGCGGCGGCGGCCTTGAGATCGCCATTGGCCAGCCGGTCCTCGACACGGGCCAGGATATCGGCGGGCTGGTCGCCCTGGACATCGCCGACAGGCCGAACCTTGATGGCCGAAAACGCGCTTTCCAGCAGCCGGTCGGTGATGCTCTGATTGGGATCTTCGGGCTTGAGGGCTTCCACCACGAGATCGGCGGTCGCCGGGAAAGACGCGATCAGCTTGGAGCGCGCCGGCGCGCCCGTGTCGGCGAAGGGCCGAAGCGCCGCAACCGCCGGCATGTCTGGCGCGACAGAGGCCAGCGTGTCGAGTTCAGCCGAGAACGGCCCGCCTCGATCGATCGCCGCCTTCAGACCGGCCGAGGCGATGGCGACGGCGACAGCCACATCGTCGCCGGGTTCGGCGGCCTTCTTCTCCAACGCTTCGATACGCATGACGAGTTCGGCGCGGGCTGTTTCCTCGACCTTCCGCGCGTCGTCGAGACCGGCCTTGAGTTCGGTGATTTGCTGGACAAGCGCCGAGATGCGCTGGTCGGCGTCGACGGACAGGCCATTTGCCTTGGGCACATCCTGAAGGCGCGTTTCGATGGCGGCGATCTTGTCGTTGACGGGGGTGAGGTCGACTTCCGGCTTGGCGCTGGCCAGCGCCGCCACGGAGGATTTCAGCGCTTCGACATCGGAAGACACCAGATTGACCGACTGTTCGATCTTCTCGTTGCCGCCCAATGCGGCGAGCACGCCCCAATATTGCAGGCCAGCCGCGCCGGCCAGCGCCACCACGCCGCCGATCAGGCTCGCTGCGATGAGGGACAGGCCGCTCCCGCCGCCGGCAGCAGAACGGGAAGCGGCAGCCGCTGGGGCAGGACCCGTGTTTGAGGGCTCGTCCTTTGGCCCTGCTGCAGATTCGATAATCTCCGGCGTTTCCGGCGCGACAGCGGCGGCCGCGGGCTCTTCGCTCGTCTCCGGCTTTCCAGCTTCTTCCGCCGCTTGAACGGGCTCTGCGGTCAGATCGATCGTCCTGGGATCGACATTGGTCCTGGAATGGCGAGGCTTTTCCGTTTCCATGGCTTTTTCCTTCAATCCTTTTTCCTGACCTTAGCGCCGACCGCAGGCCCCGCAAGTCCCGATGCGACTTTCGGCGAGATGAAACGCTAGAGGAGGTCGATCAGTTCGTCCTCGTCGGGACTAAGACTCGTCACCACGCTGCCGGCGAACTCCTCCGGCACCGCTGCGGCTATATTGCGGCTGAGGCAGAAGAACAGCGTCTTCTTTAACGATTCCCTACTCTGCCGAAAAACTTCCAGTTCGAAAAAGGCGCGGGCATTGTCCTTCGAAAAAATAAAGGCAGCGTCGACTGGATGGTTCACCAGCATTTTCTGCTGATCCGCCAGAGAATAGTCGATCGCATCCATGCCATAGACCTCCGCCGTGCGGCAGGCAAAACCGTGCTCCTGAAGCGTCGCTTCGAAATCCGGCGATCGATTGATGGCGCTGAGATAGAGGACCGATGCGCCTTGAGTGGCGTAGCGACCGGCAATTTCCGCCGCCAACACAGCCCCACCGCCCTGGGTGGCGACCACCATCTTGAAGCCGAGATCCCGGGCATGACGCGCAGTAGTTTTACCGACCGCGAAAAGCGGCGTATCGATATGACGCTCGATCTCCGCTCCCAGCTTGCCGAAACAACGCAGCGCCTCGGCCGACGTGACTGCCAGCACGTTATGCGGCGCGGACAGCGCGTCGCGCGCGGCCGCAAGATCATGAAACGGCTCGAACAGCGGGAAGACGACCGCCTCATGTCCAAGAGCGGCGATCTTCTCGGCGGTCGCCACCCCCTGTTCCCTAGGACGGATAACAAGAACGCGCATCGCTCAGCTCCACAAAGCGAAGAAGTCGGGACCGGCCTCTAAGACAATTGCCTCGCCTGCCTTGCGTCCCAATTCCGCGAAATGGTCGACGGAGCCCTCCAGCGCAATACGATGACAACGCGCGCCATCGGGCGAAAGAATCATGCCGGCAAAAGACAGTCTCTCCCCCTCCACCGTCGCCAGTCCCGCGATCGGCGTGCGACAGGAGCCGTCGAGCACTTCGAGAAAGGCGCGCTCGCAGGTGACCGCTGCAAACGTGGCGCGGTCGTTGATCGGCGCCAACAATTCGGAAATCCTCTCGTCGCCGGCTCGCGCTTCAATGCAGATCGCCCCTTGCGCCGGCGCTGGTGGAAACAGCTGCGGATCGAGAAGCTCGGTGACGACCTCCGGTTTCCCCAGCCGCTTCAGACCGGCGAAAGCAAGAAGCGTGGCGTCGGCGTCGCCTTCGGCGAGTTTTCTCAGCCTTGTGTCGACGAGCCCGCGAAAAATCTTGACCTGGAGGTCCGGCCTCAGCATCCGCACCAGCGCCTGACGACGCAGGGACGCGGTGCCGACCATGGCGCCCTCCGGAAGATCCATCAGCGTCGCCGCCGCGCGTCCCACGAAGGCGTCGCGCACATCCTCGCGCGGCAGATAGGCAGCGATTTCCAGTCCAACCGGAAGCTTTGTCGCCATATCCTTTGAAGAATGAACGGCGAAATCGAGCTCGCCGCACGACAACTGCTCTTCGAGTTCGGCGGTGAACAGCCCCTTGCCGCCGATTTCCGACAGCGGACGGTCGGTGACGCGGTCGCCCTTGGTGGAGAGCACGACGATCTCGAAATCGCTTTCCGCCAGTCCATGGGCTGCCATCAGCCGGTCGCGGGTTTCATGCGCCTGGGCCAGCGCCAGCGGGCTGCCGCGGGTGCCGATCCTGAAAGCTTTTGTTTGCATTTGCGGCATTTCCTTGTAATCGGCTCCCAAGTAATCATCTTTCACCGCATCCGCAATCATTCTTAGGGTCCATGATGGCTGTGCTCCGCGTTCTCGGCATCGAGACAAGCTGCGATGAAACCGCAGCCTCCGTGGTCGAGCGCGGGCAAGACGGTTCGGGACGGATTCTGGCCGATGTGGTGCTGTCGCAGCTCGACGAGCACGCGGCCTATGGCGGCGTCGTGCCCGAGATCGCCGCCCGCGCCCATGTCGAGGCGCTCGACAGCCTGATCCGCGAAGCGCTCGCCCGCAGCAATATGTCGCTCTCCGACATCGATGCGGTCGCGGCCACCGCTGGGCCCGGCCTGATCGGCGGGCTGATTGTCGGGCTGATGACCGGCAAGGCGATATCGATGGCGACCGGCAAACCACTCTATGCCGTCAATCATCTGGAAGGCCATGCGCTGACGGCGCGGCTCACAGACGGGCTCGCCTTCCCCTATCTGCTGCTCCTGGTCTCCGGCGGCCACACCCAGCTGATCCTGGTCAAAGGCGTCGGCGACTATGAGCGCTGGGGCACGACCATTGACGATGCGCTCGGCGAAGCTTTCGACAAGACGGCGAAACTGCTCGGCCTGCCTTATCCCGGCGGCCCGGCGGTCGAAAAGGCCGCTCAGACAGGCGATGCGCAACGCTTCGCATTCCCCCGCCCGCTGGTCGGCGAGGCGCGGCTGGACTTTTCCTTTTCGGGCCTCAAGACCGCTGTGCGTCAGGCGGCGGAAGCGGCCCAGCCGGTTACGGATCAGGACGTCGCCGATATCTGCGCCTCGTTCCAGAACGCCGTCTGCCGCACCATGCGCGATCGCCTCGGCCGCGGCCTGACGCGCTTCAAGGAACGTTTCGCCGGCGAAGCGATCGAGCCGGCGCTGGTGGTGGCCGGCGGCGTCGCCGCCAACAAGGCGCTGCGCGGGGTGTTGACCGAACTGTCAGACCAACACGGCTTCCGCTTCATCGCCCCGCCGCTCAGCCTCTGCACGGATAACGCCGCCATGATCGCCTGGGCCGGTCTCGAGCGCATGGCGCTCGATCTGCCCGCCGATCCCATGACGGTCTCACCGCGTTCGCGCTGGCCGCTCGATGAGAACGCGGCGAGCAAGCTCGGCTCGGGCAAACGAGGCGCCAAGGCATGACCAAGCGGCTCGTCGTCGTCGGCTCCGGCGCATTCGGCACGGCGCTCGCCGCCGCCGCGACCCTTTCGGGCAATGCCGACGTGACGTTGCTCTGCCGCGACGCGGCGCAATCCGACGATCTCAGCCGGACGCGCGTGAACGCGCGCAATCTGCCCGGCTTGCGCCTGCCCGACAGCCTCTCCTTTTCCGCCGACCCCACATGCCTCGATCAGGCTGACGTCGCGCTCTTCGTCATGCCGAGCCAGGCGCAGCGCGCCGCGGCGCAGGCGCTCGGGCGCTACCTGCGGCCAGACATGGCTGTGATCACCTGCGCCAAGGGCATCGATCGTGAGACGGGCGAATTGCTGACCGATCTGCTTGAGCGTGAATTGCCGGGCCGGCGCATTTCTGTGCTCTCGGGCCCGGGCTTTGCCGCCGACATCGCCAAGGGTCTGCCGACCGCCATGGTCGTGGCCTCTGCGACGCTCGACGAGGCGGACGCGCATGCGCGGCTGATCTCAGGTCCGACGTTCCGGCTTTACGCATCCGCCGATCGCATCGGCGTCCAACTGGGCGGCGCGCTCAAGAATGTGCTGGCGATCGCCTGCGGCATCATCGAAGGCGCTGGCCTCGGCGATTCGGCGCGGGCGGCGCTGATTTCGCGGGGGCTGGCCGAAATGTCGCGTTTCGCCGCAGCCTTCGGCGGCGACGCCCACACCGTGCGCGGCCTGTCCGGCCTCGGCGATCTCGTGCTGACCGCCACCTCGCATCAATCGCGCAATCTGCGTTTCGGCATCGAAACCGGCCGCAGCGGCCGCGCCGTGCTTCCCCAGGGCGAACTGGTGGAAGGCGCCGCCGCGGCAGCCGTAGCCGCCCGGCTCGCCACTGAGCGCGGCGTCGATATGCCGGTGACAAACGCCGTCGCTTCGATCATAGAAGGCAATCTCGACGTGGCCTCGGCCATGAATGCGCTGATGACGCGCCCGATCACCACCGAATGAAAGGATAAACCCATGCTCTTCGCCTTTCTCTGCCAGGACAAGCCCGGCGCGCTGCAACTGCGCATGGACACCCGCCCCGAACACGTCGCCTGGCTGAACGAGATCAATGCTTCGGGCGTGCTCACTTTCGCCGGCCCCTTCCTGGACGGCGACAACAAGCCGAATGGAAGCCTGGTCGTGGTCAAGGCTGAAACTTTGGAAGAAGCGCAGGCGATCTCCGCCGCCGATCCCTATGCCAAGGCGGGCCTGTTCGCCTCGGTCGACATCCGGCCGTGGAACTGGGTCTTCAACAATCCGGAGGCCTGATCATGGCCTATTGGCTGTTCAAGTCCGAGCCGTTCAAGTTTTCCTGGGACAATCTGAAAGCCATCGGAGCCAAGGGCCAGGAATGGGACGGCGTGCGCAATTACGCCGCCCGCAACAATATGCGAGCGATGAAACTGGGCGACAAAGGCTTCTTCTACCATTCCAATGAAGGTCTGGCCGTGGTCGGCATTTGCGAGGTCTCAGCGCTCGCCCATCCTGATTCGACGGCTGATGTCCCCACCTGGGAATGCGTCGACGTCCGCGCCGTCTGCGACATGCCCGTGCCGGTGACGCTGGAAAAGGTCAAGAACACGCCTGAGCTCGCCAATATGGCGCTGGTGAAGCTCTCGCGCCTTTCGGTTCAGCCGGTCACCGAAGAGGAATATCGGCTGGTTTGCCGGTTGGGCGGCCTGGACAATCCGCCGCTCTCGCCATGAAAACCGAGCCGCGCGCCTTCATTCTCGCCAATACCGGCGTAATGGCGCCGCCGCATACGCCGGAGATCCGGCTGCGGCTGGCCGATGAGGCGCATGATCTCTGGCTGAAGACCGAGGAAGAACTGGAAGCAATCGGCCTGCCGCCGCCTTTCTGGGCCTTCGCCTGGGCAGGCGGCCAGGGCCTGGCGCGCTACATTCTCGATCACCCCGACTGCGTGGCGGGCAAGCGCGTCGTCGATTTCGCCTCCGGCTCCGGCCTGGTGGCGATTGCAGCGGTGAAGGCGGGCGCGAGCGCCGTCACCGCTGTCGACATCGATCCCTGGACTGAGACCGCAATCGCGCTCAACAGCGATCTCAACGGCGTCGACCTCGCTTTTTCCGGCGAGAATATTGTCGGCCAACCGCTTGAGGCCGATGTCCTGCTCGCCGGCGACGTCTTTTACGACAAGAGTTTCGCCGAGGCGCTCATCCCCTGGTTCGAAACACTGCGACAACAGGGAACAGAGGTGATCGTCGGCGATCCCGGCCGCGCCTATTGCCCGCGCGAGAGAATGCAGGCTTTGGCCACCTATGAGGTGCCGGTGACGCGCGCTTTGGAAGATTCCGAGGTCAAGAAGACCACGGTCTGGCGATTTTCATGATCCGCTAACCATTTCGCCGCACAACTGACCTCTTCAAGGAGGCTCAGGTGAACGACATCCTGATCATAGCGGACGAGACATTGCTGGCCGAGCGCGCGGCCTGGCTTTCCGCACTTGCGGAGGAGCGGCGGCTCTCTGCGCTGACGGTGGAAGCCTATGAGCGCGACACCAGGCAATTCCTGCTGTTTCTCGCCCGCCATCGCGGCAGCCCTGCGCGGCTCAAGGACATCGCCGATCTCAGGCCCTCCGATTTCCGCGCTTTTCTCGCCGCCCGCCGCAAAGATGGGACCGGCGCCCGCTCGCTCGGCCGCAATCTCGCCGGTCTTCGCTCGCTGCTGCGTCATCTCGAAAAGAAGGGTCTGGTCAACGCCGCCGGCGCCCGCGCGGTGCGCGCGCCGAAGCAGGGCAAGAGCCTTCCCAAGCCCCTGTCGGCCGAACAGGCGCTGCTGGTCAGCTCGGACGACGGACAGCTGGCCGACGAGCCCTGGATCGCGGCGCGCAACGCCGCCGTGCTAAGCCTGCTCTACGGCTCGGGCTTGCGCATCTCGGAAGCGCTGTCGCTGAAGCGCGGCGATTTCGCGAGCGGCGTGCAGACGCTGCGCATCACCGGCAAAGGCGGCAAGACGCGCATTACGCCGCTGCTGGCGGCCACGCGCGAGGCCGTGGAGGCCTATCTGAAGCTTTGCCCCTATGCGATCGGAGCCGAAAGCCCGATCTTTCTCGGCGCGCGCGGCGGGCCGCTGCAGCAGGGCATTATCCAGAAGGAAGTGCGCAAGATGCGCTCGGCGCTCGGCCTGCCGGAGACGGCGACGCCGCACAAATTGCGCCATTCCTTCGCCACCCATCTGCTCTCCGCCGGCGGCGATCTCAGAGCCATCCAGGAATTGCTGGGCCATGCGAGCCTCTCGACCACCCAGATCTATACCGGCGTCGACGCCGCCCGCCTCCTGGATGTCTTCGATCGCGCCCATCCGCGCGCCGGTTAACCATTTCGGTTAAGCCGCTGGTGAGCGGCGACGCCTAATCTCTCTTCGACTGAAGACCCAAGGATCGCCATGCTGAACGCACGCCTGCTCGACACCGATGCCGCCTCTGAGAAAGAGGATCGCTTCACGCGCCGGATCGCGATCGGCCTCGCGCTCTTTCCGCTCCTGCTCCTGGCGAGCCTGATCGCCACGCTTTTATCCGCCCTACCCGCTTATGCAGAGGACCAGGCCTGCGGCGGCAAGGATCTGTTGGCCGGTCTGGAGAACAGCAATCCCGCCGCTTACGCCCAGCTCCTCATCCAGGGCGAGAAGGTGAAGAACGGCTCCGCCCGCTTCTGGAAGCTCGAAAAGCCGGGCCAGCAGCCCAACTGGCTGCTCGGCACGATGCATCTGACCGATCCTCGCGTCACCGACCTGCCCGACGCCGCCCGCAGCGCCTTCGACAATGCGGGGACGCTGATCGTCGAATCCGACGAAATACTCGACCAGCAACGCGCAGCCGTCGCCCTGATGGCCAAGCCGGACCTGATGATGTTCTCCGGCAAACAGAGCATCAAGGATTTTCTGACGCCCGAGGACGAGAAGGTGCTGGAGGCCGGGCTGAAGACCCGCGGCATTCCCTTCGCCGCCGTCGTCAAGATGAAGCCCTATATCCTCACCTCGATGGTGGCGCTGTCGCCCTGCGAACTGGCGCGCAAATCTTCGGGCAAGCCGTTTCTCGACATGAAACTCGCCCAGGAGGCCAAAGCCGCCGGCAAATCGGTGAAAGGGGTGGAAACGCTGGCCGAACAGATCGAGGCCATGGCGAGCCTGCCCAACGATTTCCATGTCCGCTCGCTCGTCTCTGCGGTTCGCTATCCCGAATACACCGCCAATGTGATGGAGACGACGATCGATCTCTATCTGACCAGCCGCATGGGTCTGGTGCTGCCCGTCTCCCTCTATTTTGCGCCAGAGAAAAATCCGGAAGACGCCCGCGACATGGCCGCCTTCGAGGAAAAGCTGATCACCATCCGCAACCACCATATGGCCGATCGCGGCGCGCCGATCCTCGACAAGGGCAATGTGTTCATGGCGGTCGGCGCCCTGCACCTGATCGGCGACGAGGGGCTC
The DNA here is from genome assembly GCF_005222915.1 of Rhizobium sp. FKL33. Lineage (GTDB taxonomy): Bacteria > Pseudomonadota > Alphaproteobacteria > Rhizobiales > Rhizobiaceae > Rhizobium_E. Next base: position 145,612 of record NZ_STFX01000031.1, on the reverse strand, counting down.
GTCGAACTGCTGCGGAAAAAGGGCTATAGAGCCACGCCGATCTTCTGATTTTAACGGAAAACGCCTCTCACAAGACGCGGTGGGGATCGCGTCCGACAGCTGCCATCGTCACGGGCACTATGCGCCGGTGAAACGGCGAGACGGCGGCAAGATAGATATAACCAAGGAGATTGTTTCGCTTGACCAGCGTGGTGACGCAGAGCACCCCGCCATGGTTCGACCGGACAATATCGACGACGATCCTGAAATCGAGATGGCGATCGTCAAAGCCCAGAACGGCGCGATTTGGTCCATCTTCGATTACCGGAAAACCTCCGGCGCGCGCTCCCGCGACCATCGCGACCGGCCGAAGGCCCAGACGCTTCACAATCTGATTGCGGAGCACCATCAGCCTGCTCACCCAGAGCGGCGGATGATCGAGCATCTGCCTCGCTGCCTCGAGCGGACGAATGTCCGCGTTCGGAATGGCAGCCTCGAACCGGTCCCGCCAGTCGGCGCCTGGCAACGGATCAATTTCCGGACGATGCTCCATGACCCCAAGCTCCCTCGATCGGGAGCATTCATCCCATGGCTGCGGGTTGGCCGCCATGGGACGGATCGACGCGGAAACGCGGCTCATACCAAGTGTCGATGGTAGGGACCTATAGGATGACCTCAGGCTGGTCGCCGGCTAGGCGCGTCGCGCAGCGCGATGCTCACGCATCGGGCAAGCGGCGCAACGACGCCGGAGACCAGCCTGAGGTCACCTTCGGCCGGCTTCTCTGGCGTTCTGGCGTTGTCGATGTCCTTGCCCGATGCGTGAGCATCGCGCTGCGGACCTCTCCTAGCCAGAACATCCGATCGAGCCGGTCCTATAGGTCCCTATCATCGACACTTGGTATCAGACGCCCTTGGTCATCCGGTCCAGAATATTGGTCTTCCAGTAGAACTTGTGCACGAACACCGCGCCGATATGGGCGATGACCAGGAACCAGAGCGCAAGCTTCATCGGCCCGCCATGGATGAAGCCGGCAATGCCGATATGGCCGTAGAATTTGGCGATGCCGGCGAGCGGCATGGCGATCAGGAGCGCGTAAATCAGCGCATGCGCAAGCTTGGCGACCAGCTGGAAAAAGGCCGGCTCCTCGGCCGGCGCGGCCGGGACGCCCTGAATGAAGCGCAGGATGAGGCGAAGAGCGGTGAAAGCGAGAATGGCGAAACCGCTATAGATGTGGAGATTGGCGGAGGTCCACTCCTCCGGCGTCGGCGTCTTGCCGCCGCCGAGCAGGTCCGTCACCCGCTCGATCTGGCCTGGCAGAAGAAGATTGAAGAAAATCAGCAGCACGGTCAGCCAGTGAAGGGCGCGCTGGGGGACGCTATAGCTCAAGGGCTTCATTTTCTTGCCTTTTATCAAAAAATGATAATGGGTTTCTGGCCCTAGAAACGCAGATTGCGCCCGCTTTCGCAAGGCGCAATCGCATGGTTTACGAAACTTTACGTTCCGACCCGGATCACATGTGGATCGGCTTGAAGAAGGTCGCCAGCGCGGCTTCCTTGACGGCTTCCGACATGGTCGGATGCGCGTGGCAAGTGCGGCCGAGATCTTCCGACGAACCGCCGAATTCCATCAGCACCGCGGCCTCGTGGATCATTTCGCCGGCGCCGAAGCCCACAATGTGGCAGCCCAGCACGCGATCGGTCTGCGCATCGGCGAGGAACTTGACGAAGCCTTCCGTCGCTTCCATGGCGCGGGCGCGGCCGTTGGCGGTGAAGGGGAACTTGCCGACCTTGTAGGCGACGCCCAGCGCCTTCAGCTCTTCCTCGGTCTTGCCGACGGAGGCGACTTCCGGCTGCGTATAGACGACGCCCGGGATAACGTCGTAATTCACATGGCCGTGCTGGCCGGCAAGAATTTCGGCGAGCGCCACGCCCTCGTCTTCGGCCTTGTGCGCGAGCATCGGACCCTTGACCACATCGCCGATAGCGTAGATGCCGGCGACATTGGTGCGGTAGTGGCCGTCGATTTCGATGCGGCCGCGATTGTCGAGCGCCACGCCGGCTTCCTCGAGGCCGAGGCCGGCCGTGAAGGGCTTGCGGCCTGTGGCGATCAGCACCACGTCGGCGTCGATGGTCTCTGCATCGCCGCCCTTGACCGGGGAGAAGGTCACCTGGGCGCCGGTCTCGGTGCGGGTGACGCCGGTGACCTTGGCGCCGAGCTTGAAGTCGAAGCCCTGCTTGGCGAGAATGCGCTGGAATTGCTTGGAGACTTCGCCATCCATGCCGCCGAGGATCGTGTCGAGATATTCGACGACGGTCACCTTGGCGCCGAGGCGGCCCCAGACCGAGCCGAGTTCGAGGCCGATCACACCGCCGCCGACCACAACCAGCTTTTCCGGCACTTTGTCGAGCGCGATCGCGCCGGTCGAGGAGACGATCACGGTCTCGTCGATCTCGACGGCGACGCCCGGAATGCCCGCGACATCCGAGCCGGTTGCGATGACGATGTTCTTGGCGTCCAACACCTGCGTTTCGCCGGCGTCATTGGTGACAGAGACCTTGCCGACGCCGACGATCTTGCCGGTTCCCTGGAAGGCGTCGACCTTGTTCTTTTTGAACAGGTAGGCGACGCCGTCGACATTGGCCTTCACCACGCCGTCCTTGTGACCCATCATCTTCGGCAGGTTGAGCGAGGCCCCGGCGATTTCGATGCCGAGGCTGTCCATGCCATGCGAGACATGGGCGAACTGTTCGGAGGCGTGCAGAAGCGCCTTGGAGGGGATGCAGCCGATATTAAGGCAGGTGCCGCCATAGGTGGCGCGCTTTTCGATGACGGCCGTCTTGAGGCCGAGCTGGGCAGCCTTGACCGCGCAGACATAGCCGCCGGGGCCGGTGCCGATCACGATGACATCATAGGACATGGTCTTTTCCTTCTATGGGGCGGTCAGCGGCCGCCGCTGACATTCAGCATGGCGCCCGTGACATAGGACGCCTGTTCGGACAGAAGATAGAGCGCGGCGTCAGCCACTTCATCGGCGGTGCCGGCGCGCTGCATGGGGATAAGGGAGGCCATCTGGGCGGCGCGATCTGGCAGGCCGCCGGAGGCGTGGATATCCGTGTCGATGACCCCCGGACGGATAGCGTTGACGCGCACGCCTTCGGTGGCGACTTCGCGGGCGAGGCCGAGGGTGAACGTGTCGATGGCGGCCTTGGAGGCGGCGTAATCGACATATTGGCCGGCGCTGCCGATGATGGCGGCCATGGAGGAGATGTTGACGATGGCGCCGCCCCGGCCGCTTTGGTCCGTCGACATGCGCTTGACCGCCTCGCTGGCGCAGCGGATCTTGCCGATGACATTGATCGCGAACATCCGGTCGAGCCGGGCGCGGCTGTAATCGACGACGTTCTGCGGAATATCGACGACGCCGGCATTGTTGACCAGGCCATCAAGCCGACCGAATTCCCGATCCACCGCCGAAAAGATCGCGGCGACGCCCTCTTCCGTCGACGTGTCGCCCTGAACGATGCGCGCCTCGCCGCCTTGCGCCTCAATCTCGTCGGCGAGCGCGCGGGCGGCCGTTTCATTGCTGGCGTAATTGATCATCACCGCCCAGCCCTGGGCCGCAGCCTTGCGGCAGATGGCGGCGCCGATGCCTCGGCTGCCGCCGGTGACGAGGAGAACGGGTTTTTCGGTCATGCGCCGCATCCCTTGAGGGTGAACACGTCCCAGGGAGCGATCCGGTCCTTGGCGTTGTCCCAGGCGGAGGACTGGACGAGCGCCGGTCCGAAGCCGGAGAGCAGGATTTCTGCGGCGGCAGGCTGTCCCTCAGGCGGCAGCAGATTCAGGCGGCCGGCGGCTTCGCCATAGATGACCCCTTCCCACACGGTGCATTTGGCGAGATCTTCGCCGGTCACGTCGCCTTCGGGGCATTGGTTGAACACCATGCCGCTCGATCGCATCACCGGTTCCGTCGCCATCACATAGCCGTCGAGCGCGGGCCGCTTGCCGGGCCTGACAATCTCGAAACGATGGGTGGCCGACGCCGCCTGGCTATCGACCGGCAGGAAGCGGAGCTCGAAGATCTTGTCGGCGTCGGCATAGACCGCCCGTTCCTGCGTGCAGGCGCTGGGCGAGGCCAGCGAAGGGCCAGCGCACAGCAAGACAGACAATCCGGCGAGCGCCCGTCGCATCTCATCCCGCCTTTTCGGTCGCGAGCTTCAGGCCGAAGCCGATGAAGACGACGCCGCTCGCACGGTTGATCCATTTGCTCATGCGGCCGAAGGCGGCGCGCATGGCCGGTGTGGTCATGAAATAGGAGACGCCGACGAACCAGGCGATCAGGCAGGAGGCCATGACCAGGCCGTAACCGAACTTCACCATCGACGGCGTGTCATGGTGCACGACGGCGGAAAACACCGACAGGAAGAAGAACACCGGTTTGGGGTTGAGCGCATTGGCCATGAAGCCGAGAACGAACGCCTTGACGGCGGATTGTTCGCGGGCCCCGGCGCCGACTGCGGCTGGACCAGGTCCAATCTCGCTGGCGCCCGCCCTCAGCGACTGAACGCCGATATAGATCAGATAGGCGACGCCGCACCATTTGATTATGTTGAACAGCAGGATCGACTGGGAAATCACCAGACCAAGACCCAGGATCGTATAGGTCACGTGAAACATCAGCGACACGCCGATGCCGACGCTTGTGATGATCGCGGCGCGACGGCCATGGGTTACCGACTGGCGGATGACCATGGCGAGATCGGCGCCCGGCGACACGATGGCGAAGGAGAATATCGCCATCAGGGACAGAAGTTCGATGAGATAATGCGACATCAACAGGCGTCTCCGATCAGAACAGCAGCGCAACAGCCATGCAGCCGAGCCCGGCCATGGCCACGAGCCAGACGAGCGAGCGGATATAGGATACGCCAAACAGATAGAGCGGAATATAGACGATGCGCCCGGCAAACCAGATGAAGGCGCCGATAAGGCCGAGCCAGGAGTGCGGCTCGGCGATGGCGAGCGCCAGCGCAAGACCGATAAAGGCCGGATAAGTTTCCTGGAAATTTCGCAAGGCGCGCTCGGCGCGGCCAGCGAATTTGCCCTGCGGCTTCCTGCCCTCGTCACGGGGGCCGGCGTTCCATTGCGATCCGAGTTCCCGCGTGGCGAGATTGCCCTGCAGCATGACATGGAAAACCAGCAGCGCGACGCTGAGCGCGACGAGCCCCGGGAAAGTGAGAAGGGTCAGGTTTTCCATGCGGGCCGTCTCCGGAAAGCATCCGGGCACGCTGTAATCGCGCGCCCGGCAAGTTCAGATCAGAGATCGAGGACCAGACGTTCCGGATCTTCCAGGCTTTCCTTGACCCGCACCAGGAAGGTGACGGCTTCCTTGCCGTCGACGATGCGGTGGTCGTAGGACAGCGCGAGATACATCATCGGGCGGATGACGACCTGGCCGCCGATCGCCACCGGACGCTCCTGGATCTTGTGCATGCCGAGAATGCCCGACTGCGGCGCGTTCAGGATCGGCGAGGACATCAGCGAGCCGTAGACGCCGCCGTTGGAGATGGTGAAGGTGCCGCCCTGCATGTCGGCCATCGACAGTTGGCCATCGCGGGCCGCCTTGCCGAGACGGCCGATATCCTTCTCGATCTCGGCGATCGACATCTGGTCGGCGTCGCGGACGATCGGAACGACGAGACCCTTGTCGGTGCCGACGGCCACGCCGATATGGGCGTAGTTCTTGTAGATGATATCGGTGCCGTCGATCTCGGCGTTGACGGCCGGGATTTCCTTGAGCGCATGCGTCACGGCCTTGGTGAAGAAGCCCATGAAGCCGAGCTTCACGCCATGCTTCTTCTCGAAGATGTCCTTGTACTTGTTGCGCAGGCTCATCACCGCGGTCATGTCCACCTCGTTATAGGTGGTGAGCATGGCGGCGGTGTTCTGCGCATCCTTGAGGCGCTTGGCGATGGTCTGGCGCAGGCGGGTCATCTTGACGCGTTCTTCACGGACCTGATCCTGAGCGGAAGACGGCGCGCGAGCGGCCGCCGGAACCGGGGCAGGAGCCGCGGCGGCCGGCTTGGCGATCGCAGCCAGCACGTCTTCCTTCAGCACCTGGCCGCGCTTGCCCGAGCCATCGACGGAGCTGGCAGCGACATTGTTGTCGGCCATCAGCTTGGCGGCGGCCGGAGCCGGCGGCATGCTGGACGCAGCGGCAGCGGGCGCTGCAGCCGGGGCAGGAGCTGCGGCGACCGGAGCGGCGGCGGGGGCCGGGGCAGCAGCCGGAGCCGCGGCGGGCGCAGAAGCGCCAGCGCCTGCGGCGATCTGGCCGAGCAGGCCGCCCGGAGCCACCGTGTCGCCCGCCTGCGCGGTGATTTCAGCAAGCACGCCGGCCGCCGGAGCCGGCACTTCCACCGTCACCTTGTCGGTTTCGAGCTCACAGAGGATTTCGTCGGCGGCGACGGCGTCGCCCACCTTCTTGAACCAAGTTCCAATCGTGGCTTCGCTGACGGATTCGCCGAGTGTCGGGACGCGGATTTCGGTGGCCATGTCGTTTTTCCGTTTATGTGATCGTCAAGGATCGAATGTCGTGTAGCGCGGAACGGAAGCTGAAAATCAGCTTCCGAGCGCGTCTTCGAGGAAGGCGGCAAGCTGGGCGAGATGCTTGGACATCAGACCCGTCGCCGGAGAGGCCGCCGCCGGACGGCCGGTATAGCGCACGCGCTGATACTTGGCGTCGATATGGGCCAGCACCCATTCCAGATAGGGGTCGATGAACGCCCAGGCGCCCATGTTCTTCGGCTCTTCCTGGCACCACACCATTTCGGCGTGGCGGAAGCGGCTGAGTTCGTTGATCAGCGCCTTGGCCGGGAACGGATAGAGCTGCTCGACGCGCAGGAGATAGATGTCGTCGATGCCGCGCTTTTCGCGCTCTTCCAGAAGATCGAAATAGACCTTGCCGGTGCACATCACCACGCGGCGGATCTTGGCGTCCTTCTGCAGCTTGATCGGGCCGTCCTTGATGACCTCGGCATCATCCCAGAGCAGGCGATGGAAAGAGCTTTCGCCGGCCATTTCCGACAGCGAAGACACGGCGCGCTTGTGGCGCAGCAGCGACTTCGGCGTCATGAGGATAAGCGGCTTGCGGAAATCGCGCTTCATCTGCCGGCGCAGGATATGGAAATAGTTCGCCGGCGTCGTGACGTTCGCGACCTGCATGTTGTCTTCGGCGCAGAGCTGCAGGAAGCGCTCGAGGCGAGCCGACGAATGTTCCGGGCCCTGACCTTCATAGCCATGCGGCAGAAGGCAGACGAGACCGGACATGCGCAGCCACTTGCGTTCACCCGAGGAGATGAACTGGTCGAACACCACCTGAGCGCCGTTGGCGAAGTCGCCGAACTGGGCTTCCCACAGCGTCAGCGCGTTCGGACGCGCCAGCGAGTAGCCGTATTCGAAACCGAGAACCGCCTCTTCCGACAGCATCGAGTTGATGACTTCGTATTTAGCCTGGCTCGGCGACAGGTTGGCGAGCGGAATGTAGCGCTCTTCCGTCTCCTGATCGTAAAGCACCGAATGGCGCTGTGAGAAGGTGCCGCGCTCGCAATCCTGGCCGGAAAGGCGGATCTTGTGGCCATCGAGGCAGAGCGAACCGAAGGCGAGCGCTTCGCCCATCGCCCAGTCGATCCCCTCTCCCGTCTCGATCATGTTGGCGCGGTTTTCCATGAAGCGCTGGATGGTCTTGTGCGCCTTGAAACCTTCCGGAATGGTCGAGAGCTTCTTGCCAATTTCCTTGAGCGACTTCATCGGCACGGCGGTCTTGCCGCGACGCTGCTCGTCGGCATTGTCGGCGGTGCGCAGACCGGACCAAAGGCCATCGAGCCAGTCGGCCTTGTTCGGCTTGTAGGCCTGGCCGGCTTCGAATTCCTGCTCGAGATGAGCGCGCCAGTCGGCCCGCATCTTTTCGAGTTCACCCTGGGTGATCAGACCCTCGGCAATCAGACGTTCGGCGTAGAGCTGCACGACGGTCTTGTGGCCGCGGATGACCTTGTACATCTTCGGCTGGGTGAAGGAGGGCTCGTCGCCTTCGTTGTGACCGAAGCGGCGATAGCAGAACATATCGATGACGACGGGCTTGTGGAACTTCATCCGGAATTCGGTCGCCACCTTGGCGGCGTAGACGACGGCTTCCGGATCATCGCCGTTGACGTGGAAGATCGGCGCTTCGATCATCTTGGCGACGTCGGACGGATAGGGCGACGAGCGCGAGAAGGCCGGATTGGTGGTGAAGCCGATCTGGTTGTTGATGATGAAGTGCATGGTGCCGGCGACGCGGTGACCGCGAAGACCGGAAAGACCGAGAATTTCGGCGATGACGCCCTGGCCCGCAAATGCCGCATCGCCGTGGAGAAGCAGCGGCAGAACCTTGGCGCGCTCCTTGAGCGGGATGATGTCGCCGTCCCAGGTCTGGGCCAGTTGGTCCTGCTTGGCGCGGGCCTTGCCCATCACCACCGGGTCGACGATTTCCAGATGCGACGGATTGGCGGTCAGCGAAAGGTGGACCTTGTTTCCGTCGAATTCGCGGTCGGACGAGGCGCCGAGATGGTACTTCACGTCGCCCGAGCCTTCCACGTCGTCGGGCGCGTAGGAGCCGCCCTTGAATTCGTGGAACACGGCGCGATGCGGCTTGTGCATCACATTGGTCAACACGTTCAAGCGGCCGCGATGGGCCATGCCGAGCACCACTTCCTTGAGCCCGCTCTGGCCGCCGCGCTTGATGATCTGCTCGAGCGCCGGGATCAGCGATTCGCCGCCGTCGAGACCGAAGCGCTTGGTGCCTTTGTATTTCACGTCGATAAACTGCTCGAAGCCCTCAGCCTCGATCAGCTTGGAGAGGATGGCCTTCTTGCCGGTCGGGGTAAAATCGACGCCCTTGTCCGGGCCTTCGATACGCTCCTGGATCCAGGCCTTCGCCTCGGGATCGGAGATATGCATAAATTCTACGCCGAGCGTCGAGCAATAGGTGCGCTCAAGGATATCGATCATCTGGCGCACGGTCGCGTATTCGAGGCCGAGCACGTTGTCGATGAAAATCTTGCGGTCGAGGTCCTCGGGGCCGAAGCCGTAATTGGACGGCGACAACTCGTTGAAGTCTTCGACGGGGGCGGCGATCCCGAGCGGATCGAGCTTGGCGTGCAGATGGCCGCGCATGCGATAGGCGCGGATCATCATGATGGCGCGCACGGAATCGCGCGCAGCGCGCTCGATGTCGGCCGGGTTCGCAGACGCTGCGCCCGGCGTCGCGGCGGCCTTCGCCTCGATCTTCTTCGTCACGGCCTTTTCGACCGCAGGCCAGTCGCCGTCGAGCGCGTTGACGAGTTCGCCATTGGCGGCGAGCGGCCAGCTCTTCTTCTGCCAGGACGCGCCTTTGGCTGCCTTGGAAACATCGCCCGGATTGTCCTGAAGCGCGCGGAAGAATTCCTGCCATTCGGGCGTCACCGAGTCAGGGTTTTCCTGGAAGCGGGCGTAAAGCTGCTCGATATAGTGGGCGTTGGCGCCGTCCAGGAAGGATGTCGCCAGGAAATTCTGATTGGCCTCTTGCCTTGCCATGTTTCCAATGCGGAGCGGGCTCCGCCTCCTGATCTGTCGTCAGGGCCGGTTTGCCGGCCCGGTTTGCAAAGGCGGAGGATTGACCTCCGCCTTCCTGTCATCAGCCCTTGAGCACTTCGACCAAGGTTTTTCCAAGGCGCGCCGGCGAAGGCGACACCTTGATGCCGGCCGCTTCCATGGCGGCGATCTTGGATTCAGCGTCGCCCTTGCCGCCGGAAACCACGGCGCCGGCATGGCCCATGGTGCGGCCCTTCGGCGCCGTGCGGCCCGCGATGAAGCCGGCCATCGGCTTCTTGCGGCCCTTCTTGGCTTCGTCGATCAGGAACTGCGCGGCGTCTTCTTCGGCGGAGCCGCCGATTTCGCCGATCATGATGATCGAGGTCGTCGCGTCGTCGGCGAGGAACATTTCCAGCACGTCGATGAATTCGGTGCCCTTGACCGGATCGCCGCCGATACCGACGGCGGTCGTCTGGCCCAGGCCTTCGTTCGAAGTCTGGAACACCGCTTCATAGGTCAGCGTTCCCGAGCGCGACACGATGCCGACCGAACCCTTGCGGAAGATCGAGCCCGGCATGATGCCGATCTTGCATTCTTCCGGCGTCAGGATGCCCGGGCAGTTAGGGCCGAGCAGGCGCGATTTTGATTTGTCGAGCTTGGCCTTGACCCGCACCATGTCCATGACCGGGATGCCCTCGGTGATGCAGGTGATGAACGGGATTTCGGCGTCGATCGCTTCGATGATCGCGTCCGCGGCGCCAGCCGGGGGGACATAGATCACGGTCGCATCGGCGCCGGTCTTGTCGCGGCCTTCGGCGACGGAAGCGAAGATCGGCAGGCTTTCGCCCTTGGAGCCAGTCCAGGTTTCGCCGCCCTTCTTGGGATGAATGCCGCCGACCATCTGCGTGCCGTAATAGGCAAGCGCCTGTTCGGTGTGGAAGGTGCCGGTCTTGCCGGTCAGGCCCTGAACCAGGACCTTGGTGTTCTTGTTGACGAGAATCGACATAGTGTTCCGGTCCTTCCGATTAGCCGTTGATCGCCGCGACGATCTTCTTGGCGGCGTCGTCCAGATCGTCGGCAGCGGTGATCGCCAGGCCCGATTCGTTCAGGATCTTCTTGCCAAGCTCGACATTGGTGCCTTCGAGACGCACAACGAGCGGAACCTTGAGGCCCACTTCCTGCACGGCCGCGACCACGCCTTCGGCGATGACGTCGCACTTCATGATGCCGCCGAAGATGTTGACGAGGATGCCCTCGACCTTGGGGTCAGCGGTAATGATCTTGAAGGCCGCCGCCACCTTCTCCTTGCCGGCGCCGCCGCCGACGTCGCAGAAGTTCGCCGGCTCCTTGCCGTAGAGCTTGATGATGTCCATGGTCGCCATGGCCAGACCAGCGCCGTTGACCATGCAGCCGATATTGCCGTCGAGAGCGACGTAAGCGAGATCCCACTTCGACGCTTCGATTTCCTTGGCGTCTTCCTCGGTCTCGTCGCGCAGCGCCTTGACGTCGTCATGGCGGAACAGCGCGTTGCCGTCGAACGACACCTTGGCGTCGAGAACGCGCAGATGGCCATCGGTCATGACGATCAGCGGGTTGATCTCGAGCAGCGACATGTCCTTCTCACTGAAGGCCTTGTAGAGGATCGGGAACAGCGACTTGGCGTCTTCGGCGGCTGCGCCGTCGAGTTCGAGCGCGGAAACGATCTTGGCCACGTCGTCGGCGGTGACGCCGGTTTCCGGGTCGATCGCGATCGTGTGGATCTTTTCGGGCGTGTCATGGGCGACCGCCTCGATGTCCATGCCGCCTTCGGTCGAGACGACGAAGGCCACGCGGCCGACCGAACGGTCGACGAGCAGCGAGCAATAGAGTTCGCGAGCGATGTCGGCGCCGTCCTCGATATAGAGGCGGTTGACCTGCTTGCCGGCTTCGCCGGTCTGGGCGGTCACCAGCGTGTTGCCGAGCATGTCCTTGGCGTGAGAGACGGCTTCCTCGATCGATTTCGCGAGTCGCACGCCGCCCTTGGCGTCGGGGCCGAGTTCCTTGAACTTGCCCTTGCCGCGGCCGCCGGCGTGGATCTGGCTCTTCACCACGTAGAGCGGACCGGGAAGCTGCTTGGCGGCGGCTTCGGCCTCATCGGCCGAAAGGATCGCCACGCCCTGGGCGACCGGCGCGCCATAGCCCTTCAGAAGGGCTTTTGCCTGATATTCATGAATGTTCATTGGGAAATCCTGTCAGGAAACGGATTACTTCAGCGACGGCGCGATGTTGACGCAGGCTTCGCAGAGGCCGGCGACGGAAGCGACCGACTTGTCGAAGGCGGCCTTTTCGGCGCCGTTCAGATCGATCTCGATGATGCGCTCGACACCGCCCTGGCCGATGACCGTGGGAACGCCGACATACATGTCCTTCACGCCATACTGGCCGTTGAGATAGGCGGCGCAGGGCAGGACGCGCTTCTTGTCCTTGAGGAAGGACTCCGCCATCACGATGGCCGAAGCAGCCGGCGCGTAGTAGGCCGAGCCGGTCTTAAGCAGGCCGACGATTTCAGCGCCGCCGTCACGGGTGCGCTGGATGATTTCCTCGAGGCGCTCCTTGGAGACCCAGCCCATGTTGACCAGATCCGGAAGCGGAATGCCGCCGACGGTGGAGTAGCGGGCGAGCGGCACCATCGTGTCGCCATGGCCGCCGAGCACGAAGCCGGTCACGTCTTCGACCGAAACGTTAAATTCCTGCGCCAGGAAGTAGCGGAAGCGGGCGGAGTCGAGCACGCCGGCCATGCCGACCACCATGTTCTTCGGCAGGCCGGAGAACTTCTGCAGCGCCCAGACCATGGCGTCGAGCGGATTGGTGATGCAGATGACAAAGGCGTTCGGGGCATATTTCTTGATGCCGGCGCCGACCTGTTCCATGACCTTGAGGTTGATGCCGAGAAGATCGTCGCGGCTCATGCCCGGCTTGCGCGGCACGCCGGCGGTGACGATGCAGACATCGGCGCCTTCGATGGCCGAATAGTCGCTCGCGCCCTGATAATGCGCGTCGAAGCCGTCCACCGGCGAGGACTCGGCAATGTCGAGACCCTTGCCCTGCGGAATGCCGTCGGCAATGTCGAACAGCACGACGTCGCCGAGCTCTTTCATGCCCGCGAGATGCGCCAGCGTGCCGCCGATCATGCCAGAACCGATGAGTGCGATTTTCTTACGCGCCATGGGAAATCTTTCCTTCAGGTTGTTGGACGCAGGGCGCTTCGCAATCAGGGCCCTGGATGGCGCATCGGAGTAAACCCAAAAGGTTAAAATATCAACACATTATTTTGACGTAAGCAAATTCAATCGGTTAGAACTATATTTTCTTACGTAAACGTCAAAGTTTGTCGCACGGCTGAAATAGTTGACCGCCTATTGTTCGCACGATTCCAGATAGTCGCGGCTGCGCATCTCGAAGAGACGGGACACGGTGCGGTCGAATTCGAAACCGACCGTTCCTCGCCGGACCGGCAGAAGCTCCTCCGGCATCACGGCCGCCGAGGCCACCAGCCGGACGTGATTGTCGTAAAGCGTGTCGACCAGATTGATGAACCTCTTGGCTTCATTCTGCTTTTCGACCGTGAGCACCGGCACGCGCTCCACGAACACCGTTCTGTAGCGTTCGACGAGCGCGAGATAATCGGTGGCGCCGAGGGGCGCCTCGCAGAGATCGGCGAAGGTGAAGCGTGCGGCGTCGCCCGCGGCTTGCGGCACCCGGATCGTTCTGCCCGGCCGTTCGATCTCCGCCGGACTGCTCTTTGCGCCGTCGGTCATCGACCGCCAGGCGGATTCGATCCTGGCGTCGGCCTCATCGCCGAGAGGCGTCAGCCAGACGGGCAGGCTGCGGTTCTTCTCCATGCGGTAGTCGGTCGGGGTGTCCAGCGAGACGACATCGACATACTGCTTGAGAAGATCGACGAAGGGGAGGAACAGCTGGCGGTTCAGCCCGTCCTTGTAGAGATTGTCCGGCTCGACATTGGACGTCGCCACCAGCACGCAGCCTCGCGCGAACAACTCGGTGAAGAGCCGCGACAGGATCATGGCGTCGGCGATGTCGGTGACGGTGAATTCGTCGAAGCAGAACAGCGTCGCTTCTTTGGCAATGGCTTCTGCAACGGGCGGCACAGGATCGGCCTGTTTCGTTTCGCCGCGCTTCAGCTTCTGGCGATGCTCGTGAATCCGCGCATGCGCATCCGCCATGAATTCATGGAAATGGGCGCGGCGCTTGCGTTCGATGGGCGCCAGCGCAAACATCAGGTCCATCATCATGGTCTTGCCCCGGCCGACGCTGCCATGGACATAAAGCCCGCGCACCGGTTCTTTCGAACGGCGCTTGGAGGCGAACAGCCAGCCGAGCGCCGAACTCTTCGCCGCCGGCTTCTGCGATTTCAGCGCTTCGAGAATGCCGTCCAGGCGCTTTGCGATGGCGATCTGCTGCGCATCGCGGGTGATTTCGCCGGCCGCTGCCATCGCCTCCAGCCGTTCGACGACGCTGGCGGCATAATCCGGAGGCGCTTTCATAAAATGTTGGACCTCAGCGGCTCAGGCTGACAAGCTGGCCGCCATTGACCGTGCCGTCATAGCGGTTTTCCGCCGACTTGTAGAGCGTGGCGATGGTGTTGCCGGCGCGGTCGCGCAGCATCACCTGCTTGCCCGAAACCTCCCAGGATCCCATGCCGGCGAGCGGGCCGACGCAGCCGCGGGTGCCGCCGCGCGATCCCGAGCCGAGATTGGTCAAGGTCAGGAACATGTCGCAGCCGGCGCCGGCGGAATTGACCTTCCAGCCGCCGACCATCGTTTCCTTCTTGACGTCCAGGGCCGTAGCGGGCGCCGCGCCGGCGGGATTGGCTGATGCGACCTGCTGCCCCTCGAGACCGGGGGCGACGGTCGGTTTCTCAGGAAATTGAGAGGTGGACGTGGTCGGATCGGGCAATTGACCCGACTGGACCTGACCGATCGGCTGAGCCTCCAGAGGTTGCGGACGAACGCCGGTGTCGATGTCGTCCATCCTGTCGCTCGCGCAACCGGCAAGCATCGCCATGGAAACCATCATGCCGACGACGGGTGTAATTCGCATCCCAGACTCCTAGAAACCGTCCTGTATGACCATGCGTGAAATGTGGCGGAATTACCGTAGGACGCCATGGTTAATCAAGCGCTAAGGTTGCCGGGCGAAAATTTTGGCCCTGCTTTACCGCCATTGCCGCGAAACTGCCGAAATGAACGGAAGTTCCGCGCCCGCATGCAAAAACGCCGGGCTTTTCGCCCGGCGCCGTGGCCCGCCGTCAGCTGCGGCGTTCGACCATCATCTTTTTGATTTCGGCGATCGCCTTGGCGGGGTTCAGACCCTTGGGGCACGCCTGGGCGCAATTCATGATCGTGTGGCAGCGATAGAGCCGGAACGGATCTTCGAGATTGTCGAGACGTTCGCCCTTGGCTTCGTCTCTCGAGTCGATCAGCCAGCGATAGGCCTGCAGCAGAACAGCCGGACCGAGATAGCGGTCGCCGTTCCACCAGTAGCTCGGACAGGAGGTCGAGCAGCAGGCGCAGAGAATGCATTCATAGAGACCGTCGAGCTTCTGACGGTCGTCATGGCTCTGCTTCCATTCCTTGGCCGGCGTCGGAGACACCGTCTTCAGCCAGGGCTCGATGGAGCGGTGCTGGGCGTAGAAGTTGTTGAGATCCGGCACCAGATCCTTCACGACAGGCATATGCGGCAGCGGATAGATCTTCACCGTGCCCTTGATGTCGTCCGTGCCCTTGGTGCAGGCGAGTGTGTTGGTCCCGTCGATATTCATCGCGCAGGAGCCGCAAATGCCTTCGCGACAGGAGCGGCGGAAGGTCAGTGTCGGGTCGATCTTGTTCTTGATGTAGAGCAGCGCGTCGAGCACCATCGGACCGCAGTCGTCGACATCGACGTAATAGGTGTCGATCGACGGATTCTTGCCGTCGTCGGGCGACCAGCGATAGACGCGATACTCACGGACATTCTTGGCGCCGGCCGGCTTCGGCCAGACCTTGCCTTCCGTCACCTGCGAATTCTTGGGCAGTGCGAGTTCAACCATGATCCACCATCCCCGGATTAATAGACGCGCGCCTTGGGCGCGATCTTGGCGAGATCGATGCCGTCGGCGATCAGGTCGGTATGCACCGGCCGGTAGTCGAGCTTGACGTCACCGCTTTCCCCGACCCAAGCCAGCGTGTGCTTGCGCCAGTTGACGTCGTCGCGGCTGGAGAAGTCCTCGCGGGCATGCGCGCCGCGGCTTTCCTTGCGGGCTTCCGCGCCATAGACGGTCACGATGGCGTTGGCCATGAGATTGTCCAGTTCCAACGTCTCGACGAGATCCGAGTTCCAGATCAGCGAGCGGTCGGTGACCTTGACGTCGGGCAGTTCCTTCCAGATCGCGCTCATGCGGCGGCAGCCGCTTTCGAGCGATTCCTGGGTGCGGAACACCGCGGCGTCTTCCTGCATGGCGCGCTGCATCTTTTCACGCAGCACGGCGGTCGGCGTGGAGCCCGAGGCGTAGCGCGTCTTGTCGAAGCGCTCCATGATCTTGTCGCAGGCCGCCTTGTTGAGAGCGGGGATCGCCGATGCGCGGTCGATCACCTGACCGGCGCGGATTGCAGCGGCGCGGCCGAACACCACGAGGTCGATCAGCGAGTTGGAGCCGAGACGGTTGGCGCCATGCACCGAGGCGCAGCCGGCTTCGCCCACAGCCATCAGGCCGGGCGCGATGCGTTCGGGATTGTCGCTGTCGGCGTTGAGCACTTCGCCCCAATAATTGGTCGGCACGCCGCCCATATTGTAGTGAACGGTCGGCAGAACCGGGATCGGCTCTCGGGTCACGTCGACGCCGGCGAAGATCTTGGCCGATTCGGAAATACCCGGCAGGCGCTCGGCGAGAACGGCGGGATCGAGGTGATCGAGATGCAGGAAGATATGATCCTTGCTCTTGCCGACGCCGCGGCCTTCGCGAATTTCCATCGTCATGCAGCGCGAAACGACGTCGCGCGACGCCAGATCCTTGGCGGTCGGCGCATAACGCTCCATGAAGCGCTCGCCTTCGGAATTGACGAGATAGCCGCCTTCGCCGCGCGCGCCTTCGGTGATCAGGCAGCCGGCGCCGTAGATGCCGGTCGGGTGGAACTGCACGAATTCCATGTCCTGCAGCGGCAGGCCGGCGCGGGCGATCATGCCGCCGCCGTCGCCGGTGCAGGTATGCGCGGAGGTGGCCGAGAAATAGGCGCGGCCATAGCCGCCGGTCGCCAGCACCACCATCTTGGCGGCGAAGCGGTGGATCGTGCCGTCATCGAGGTTCCAGGCGACCACGCCGGTGCAGCGGCCGTCGGCTTCCATGATCAGATCGAGCGCGAAATATTCGACGAAGAATTCTGCGTTGTTCTTCAGCGACTGGCCATAGAGCGTGTGCAGGATGGCGTGACCGGTGCGGTCGGCCGCGGCGCAGGTGCGCTGCACCGGCGGGCCTTCGCCGTAATTCTGCATGTGGCCGCCGAACGGACGCTGATAGATGCGGCCGTCTTCGGTGCGCGAGAAGGGCACGCCGTAATGTTCGAGCTCATAAACGGCCTTGGGGGCTTCCATGGCGAGATACTGCATGGCGTCGACATCGCCGAGCCAGTCAGAGCCCTTGACGGTGTCGTAGAGATGCCATTGCCAGCTGTCCGGCGTCATGTTCTGCAGCGAAGCGGCGATGCCGCCCTGCGCCGCCACCGTGTGCGAACGGGTCGGAAAGACCTTGGTGATGCAGGCGGTCTTGAAGCCCTGTTCGGCCATGCCGAGCGTGGCGCGGAGACCGGCGCCGCCGGCGCCGACCACCACGACGTCATAGGCGTGGTCGACGAACTCATAGGCCTTGCCGGCGAGTGCGGGAGAGGAAGATGCAGCCATTGTTTTTATCCTGCAAATCCGATCTTGAGCACGGCGAAAAGACAGAGACCGCCGACCAGGACCGTGAAGAAGGTGTTGAGCATCAGAAGCGCCAGCTTGGTTACTTCGCCATGCACATAGTCCTCGATGATCACTTGCATGCCGAGACGCATATGGGTGAGCGAGGACACGATGAACAGGCCAATCAGCACGGCGACGACCGGATGGGCGATCGCGGCGCGCAATTCCGAATAGGACGACGCCGAATGGGTGATGACGAAGCCGATGAAGAACAGAACCAGCGGAACATTGGCTACGGCCGTCAGGCGCTGCAGCCAGAAATGTTCGGTGCCTTCCTTGGCGGAACCGAGACCGCGGACTTTGCCGAGAGGGGTGCGCATATCCATGATGTCGGCTCCTTTCAGCGAACCGCGTAACCGACGATCCACAAAAGGACCGTGATCACGGGCGAGGCGATGAAGTGTGCGATGGCGAGACGGGTCGAGAAGTGCTTCTCGAAGCCATGTCCGAGATCCCACATGATGTGCTTGAGACCGCCGAGCAGGTGATGAACCAGCGCCCAGGTATAGCCGAACAGCACGAGTTGGCCGATGATCGAGCCGAACACCGCGTTGACGAGATTGAAATGATCCTCGCCGGATGCAGCCGCGATGAGCCACCAGGCCACGAGCAGTGTTCCGAAGAACAAGGCGCCGCCGGTGATTCGGTGCGTGATCGACGCCATCATCGTGGGAATCGGTTTGTAGATCTGCAAATGCGGGGAGAGAGGACGGTTTTTCACCGTATTCGCCATGGAAACCTCCTGAGAGGGCAATCGAAATGCGCCGGAGCCGGGGCGCACGAGGGTTTGTGTTGCACATAGGCCTGTGTGCAATGCGTCAAAATCGTGTTTAGTCCCGTCATGACAACGCCGCAAGCCCTGCCAAAGGCCAATTTCCGTTTTAATCGATTATTGCATTTTACGCCGTCCGGAGACTGCCGGATTAGTATTAAGCCTTTGTCTCTGCGAGCGAAGATTTGCGCGGGTCGACGTTGATTTCCCCGCAGTCGCAATGTTAACCTTTCATTAACCGGCGTATTCCCGCCACCCCTAGCGAAAGGTTTGCTCCTGTGTTGCGTCCGATCTTTCTCGCCGCGGTCTTCGCCGCAATCTCCCTGCCGAGTTTCGCCGGAGACCGTTCCGACTTCGACCACCGCAATCATCGCCACCACCATGGGCGCGACTGGCGGGAATTCGACCGTTATTCCGGCGATGTGAACATCGTAACCATCCCCGGCGTCGGGTCCTGGTCGCTCGGTTCGGTCGGCTCTTCCGTGGCTTACATCCAAACGAGTGGAATTCCGGCCGAGCCCCTGATGATCGATGTCGAGGCGCTGCCCGGCGGGAATGAATGCTCGATGGAAAACGGCGTCTGCGTCATCCGCCCCTGACGGGACTGACGGCTGGCTCGATCACGTGTTCAGAAGAAGATCGAGCGCCTCGACCAGACGGTCGCATTCCGCATCTGTCCCGATGCTGATCCGGAGAAAATCGCCGATGCGCGGCTTGGCGAAATGACGCACCAGCACGGCTTCGGCGCGCAGTCCTGCGGCAAGCTCGGCGCCCTCATGATCGCGATGGCGGGCGAAGACGAAATTGGCGGATGAGGGCAATACCTCGAAGCCCCGCGCGACAAGCGCGTCCGTCACCCGGCTCCGCGACGCAATCACCTTCCGAGTCGTCTCCTGAAACCAGGTTTCATCCTCGATCGCCGCTGTCGCGCCGACTTCCGCCAGCCGGTCGATCGGATAGGAGTTGAAGGAGTCCTTCACGCGCTCCAGCGCATCGATCAGCGGGCGCTGGCCGATCGCGAAACCGACGCGAAGGCCGGCCAGCGAACGGGATTTCGATAACGTGTGCACGACCAAAAGATTGGGATAGCGGCGGGTGAGGCCGATTGCGCTGTCTGCGCCGAAATCCACATAGGCCTCATCGATCACCACCGGCTGGTCGGGATGCGACCGGGCAAGAGCCTCGATCTCCTCAAGCGACAGAGCGATGCCCGTCGGCGCGTTGGGATTGGGAATGATGATCGCGCCGCACGGCCGGTCGTAATCGGCGATGCGGATGCGAAACGTCTCATCGAGCGGGACCTGAACCGTGTCGATGCCAAACAATCCCGCATAGACCGGATAGAAGCTGTAGCTGATATCGGGAAACAGAAGCGGCGCATCATGCTTGAGCAACGCCTGGAACACATGCGCGAGCACTTCGTCGGATCCATTGCCGACGAACACCTCGTCGACCTCCACCCCATGCCGCGTCGCAATCGCCTGGCGCAGCGTGAGCGAGGACGGATCGGGGTAAAGCCGCATGCGGTCGTCTGCGGCCTCCTTGATGGCCTCCAGCGCCTTGGGCGAGGGGCCATAGGGATTTTCATTGGTGTTGAGCTTGATGAGATTGGCGATGCGCGGCTGTTCGCCCGCGACATAGGGCTTGAGGTCGGCGACCAGAGGCGACCAGAATTTGCTCATGACTTACTTTTCCCGCGTGGCGACATAGGTGGCGAGGCGCGACAGCATTTCGGCGCGGACGCCATAGGGCGCGAGCGCGGCATGCGCTTCGTCGACGAGATCCTTCAAGGTCCGCTCTGTCCAGTCGACTCCGTAAAGGGCCGGCAGCGTGCCCTTGTTGCGCGCCGCATCCTTGCCGGCGGCCTTGCCGAGGGTGGCGCTGTCGGAGACGAGATCCAGCACGTCGTCCCGAAGCTGGAAGGCAAGACCGATGATGCGGCCGAAATGCGTCAGCCGCTCGATGTCCGCGTCCGGGGCGCCCGCCAGAACCGGCCCGGCCTCGCAGGCGAAGCGGATGAGCGCGCCTGTTTTCATCGCCTGCAGCTGGCGGATTTCGGTCTCGATCAGCGCCTTGGTTTCGGCTTCGAGATCGAGCGCCTGGCCGCCGGCCATGCCGCCCGGTCCCGAGGCGCGCGCCAGTCTCAGCACCAGATCCATCTTGATGGCTGCCGGCAGATCGGTATCCGGAGAGGCGAGCACGTCGAAGGCGTAGGTCAGCAGGCTGTCGCCCGCCAGGATCGCGGCCGCTTCATCGAACGCTTTATGCACCGTGGGCTGGCCGCGGCGGAGATCGTCGTCGTCCATGGCCGGCAGATCGTCATGGATCAGCGAATAGCAATGCACGCATTCCAGAGACGCCGCCACGCGAAGGGCCGCATCGCAATCGCCGTCAAACAGCCGCGCGCTTTCGATCACCAGCGCCGGGCGCATGCGCTTGCCGCCCGCAAGAACGCCGTGCCGCATGGCGGCGAGCAATCGCTGCGGCCGAGCGACTTCTCCCGGCAGCGGCTCAGACGACAGAAGCGCCCCCAGCAACGTCTCGACGTCGCGGGCGTGATCTTGAAGGGTGGTCAAGAAGAGTTCGTCCTGCATGCCGGCTCTTTCGCATGCCGGCGCAGGCCTTGCAACCGCGCAGTTCACGGGGATGGCGCGACAAAGCGGCGCCGGTGGTCTGGTCAGGCTGCGTCGCCCGGTTTATGAAGACGTGGCGAAGGGCAAAAGGAACCGGACGATCTTGGACGCCATGACGGAGGCGAATGCGGTTGTGGACGCAGGGCAGGGGACGCCCGCGAATGCGACGCCTCGTCTCGACGAAAGCGAAAGACCGATGCGCGCTCATCTTCGAAAAGCCGGACTTGCGCTTCTGGGTTTGCTGGTCCTCCCCTATCTCCTGATCCTGTTCTACAAGATCGACTTGGTGCGGCCGGTATCGACGCTGATGCTCTGGGATCTCGTCACCTTCCAGGGCTATGATCGCCGCTGGGTGGAGTTCGAGGAGATCGCGCCCGTCCTCGTCCAATCGGTGATGATGTCGGAAGACGGGCAATATTGCAGTCATTCCGGCGTCGACTGGGTGCAGATGAACGGCGTGGTCGACGATGCGCTCGCCGGAAAGCAGACCCGCGGCGCGTCCACCATCCCCATGCAGACCGCCAAAAATCTATTCCTGTGGAACGGTCGCTCCTTCATCCGCAAGGGGTTGGAGCTGCCGCTCGCGGTCGGAGCGGATTTCGTCTGGTCGAAGCGCCGGCTGATGGAGATCTATCTCAACATCGCCGAATGGGGTCCCGGCGTCTATGGCGTCGAGGCTGCCGCAAAGCATCATTTCAACACGTCCGCCAAGAAACTGACGCGCCGGCAGGCCGCTCTTCTCGCCGTGGCGCTGCCCAATCCGATCACCCGCAACGCCTCCAAACCCGGCCGCGGCATGAAGCGGCTGGCCGCGCTGATCGAGCGCCGCGCCAAGGGCTCGGGCGAATACATCAAATGCCTTTATGACTGATCTCTCCTGAATTCATTGGTTGACGCCGTTTGCATTGGGTAATCTCGCGGCAACGGAGGATCCCGATGGCGCAGCTCAAACTCTATGTCGGCAACAAGAATTATTCGTCCTGGTCGCTCAGGCCCTGGCTCGCCCTGAAGGCGGCGGGCGTCGATTTCAAAGACGAAGTCATTCCCTTCGATTTCCCGGCCGGCAATCCATCCATCAAGGCGGTGTCGGAGACAGGGCGCGTGCCGCTTCTGGTGCATGACGACTTCAAGGTCTGGGAATCGCTGGCGATCATCGACTATGTCGCCGACCTCTTTCCGGACAAGCGCCTCTGGCCCGAACACATTCGCGATCGCGCCCTTGCACGCGCCTATAGTCTCGAAATGGCCACGGGCTTCCGCGCGCTGCGCAACGCCTGCCCGATGAATCTGCGCCGTCCGCGCAAGGCCATGGCGGTCGGCGAGGATTTGCTGGCCGATGTGGCGCGCATCGAAAAGATCTGGTCGGATGCGCTCGCAAGAAGCGGGGGCCCGTTCCTGTTCGGCGACTTCAGCGCTGTCGATGCGATGTTCGCGCCCGTCGTCAATCGCTTCGACGCCTATATGCTCACGGAAAAGCCGCAGTCGCGCGCCTATATGCAGGCTGTCGTCGATCACCCGGCATTTCGCGAATGGGCGGCGGCCGCAGCGCTCGAAACATGGATCGTCCCCGAAGACGAAGCCTGACGACGGGAATCGGCAGGGTTGAGAAAAAATATCCGGGGGGACTGGTCAAAGCCCTCTGGCGCATGTATAAGCCCGCCAAATTTTCCGGAAAAGATCGCTGATGCGCGCGGCCTTCCTGGCTGAACGAAACGATGTCCGGGTGAGATTGGAGTTAAGAAAATGGCAGTTCCTAAGAGAAAAACCAGCCCGTCCCGCCGCGGTATGCGCCGTTCCGCTGACGGCCTGAAGGCGTCCACCTATGTGGAAGACAAGAACTCGGGCGAGCTTCGCCGTCCGCACCACATCGACCTGAAGACCGGCATGTATCGCGGTCGCCAGGTTCTGACGCCGAAGGAAAACGCCTGATTTCAGGCGCGCTCCTGCGCAAAATTTCAAGGGCCGGCGAAAGCCGGCCCTTTGCTTTTCAGGGCTTTCGAAAACGGCCGCCAACGCTTCATCGTTTGAAATCGGCGGCCCAAGGCGTTTCCCGGATTCCGTTTCGCGCCGAAAGCCTTTATTGTCGCGCCAAGAAACAAGCGGAGCGCGACATGGCCGTCATCCCCCTGATGATCATTCCTTTCATTCTCTACAATCTCGCCATGTTCGGCGCGCTGGGCTCGGGCGGCGTGGCGGCGCTGGACAATTCGATCTTCAGCCTGGACATGATGTCGGGGGCGACCTGGACGATGAGCCTGGGAGACCTGTTGATCCTCGTGGCGCTGTTCGTGCTGTTCTTCGAGATCATCAAGGCGACGCGACGCAGATCAGCGGTTCTGGATCACCTTCTGTCCATGCTGCTTTTCGTGGTGTTTCTGGTGGAGTTTCTGCTGGCGCCGGCTGCGGCCACGCATGTGTTCTTCCTGCTGATGGCGATCTGCTTCATCGATGTCGCGGCAGGATTTACCATTTCGATCTCGTCGACAGGCCGGGATGTGTCGATCGGTCTGTGACGACCTGTGATCAGGGCGGCGAATGACCGCCGCCCAAACTAAAACTCACATATTCTCGATCTTGGCCTGGAGCGCGCGCAACTGCTCCTTCAGATCTTCGATGTCCTTGGCGTCGGCCTTGCCTTTGGGCTCGGTCTTGGCCTGGGCGTTCGGGGCGAAAGGCGTGAACACTTCCATCGCCTGACGGAAAATCTCCGTGTTGCGCTTGACCTGCTCTTCCATGAGCTGAATCGGAATCTGCAAATTCTTGGCGAGCGGCGTATCGCCGAGCGACTTGGCGAGGTGATCGCGGATCTGGCTCTGCTGGCTGCTGAAGGCATGCATTGACTGTTCGAGATAAGACGGCACGAACATCTGCATCTGATCGCCGTAATAAGAGATAAGCTGGCGAAGGAAAGAGATCGGCAGCAGCGTATTGCCGTTCTTGGACTCCTGTTCGAAGATGATCTGCGTCAGCACCGAATGCGTGATGTCGTCGCCGCTCTTTGCGTCCTGGACGGTGAAGTCCTCCCCCTTCTTGACCATCTGCGCCAGATCGTCGAGCGTCACATAGGTGCTGGTGCCGGTGTTGTAGAGGCGCCGGTTCGCGTATTTTTTGATGACGATCTGCCCATCATGTTTGGCCATTCGTTCCTCCTGACCGTCTTTTCTTTTGCAAAAACGCCTCCTCCACTCGATTTCTCAGGCGCTTTTGGCCAGTCTAAGCCGAAAAGCCCTGTGGGCACAATGCTTTTGTGCGTTGCGGCGTGAGCGGGCGAAAGCAGGCGTCGCTCAGCAGACGGCAGGCGCATGCGGGTCAACTAAATCAACTATGACGAGAAGATGAACAAAGTGCCGCAATGCGGCATGTAGGTCTTTCGCGTCATTGACAGCCCCTTTTGCGTTTGCGAGTGTCAGGACAACCCATCAAGGAGGAAACAATCATGAGCAGCCCTTCGATCGTCATCGCAAGCGCGGCGCGCACCGCCGTCGGCTCTTTCAACGGCAGCTTCGCCAATGTCCCCGCCCATGAACTCGGCGTGGCCGTCATCAAGGGCGTGCTCGAACGCGCGGGCGTCGAGGCTTCCGAAGTCAACGAAGTGATCCTGGGCCAGGTGCTTCCAGCCGGCGAAGGCCAGAACCCGGCCCGCCAGGCCGCCGTGAAGGCCGGCGTGCCCATCGAAGCCACAGCGCTCGGCGTCAACCAGCTTTGCGGCTCCGGCCTGCGCGCCGTCGCGCTCGGCATGCAGCAGATCGCTTCCGGTGACGCGTCGATCATCGTGGCCGGCGGCATGGAATCCATGTCGATGGCCCCGCACTGCCAGCATCTGCGCGGCGGCGTGAAGATGGGCGACGTCAAGCTGATCGACACGATGATCAAGGACGGCCTGACCGACGCCTTCCATGGCTATCACATGGGCATCACCGCCGAAAACGTGGCCCGCCAGTGGCAGCTGTCCCGCGACGAGCAGGACGCCTTCGCCGTCGCTTCGCAGAACAAGGCCGAAGCCGCCCAGACTGCGGGCCGTTTCAAGGATGAAATCGTGCCCTTCGTCATCCAGGGCCGCAAAGGCGACACGATCGTCGACGCCGACGAATATATCCGCGCCGGCGCGACCATCGACGCGCTCGCCAAGCTCCGTCCGGCCTTTGACAAGGAAGGCACCGTGACCGCCGGCAACGCCTCCGGTCTCAATGACGGCGCCGCCGCCGCCCTGCTGATGACGGAAGCCGAGGCCGCCCGTCGCGGCATCACGCCGCTCGCCCGCATCGTTTCCTGGGCGACCGCCGGCGTCGATCCCAAGATCATGGGCACCGGCCCGATCCCGGCCTCGCGCAAGGCGCTCGAAAAGGCCGGCTGGTCGGTGGGCGACCTCGACCTCGTCGAAGCCAACGAAGCATTTGCTGCCCAGGCCTGCGCGGTCAACAAGGATCTTGGCTGGGATCCGTCGATCGTCAACGTCAATGGCGGCGCGATCGCCATCGGCCATCCGATCGGCGCATCCGGCGCGCGCGTGCTCAATACGCTGTTGTTCGAAATGAAGCGCCGCTCGGCCAAGAAGGGCCTCGCCACCCTCTGCATTGGCGGCGGCATGGGCATCGCCATGTGCTTCGAGGCGCTTTGATTGCATTGGGGGGCGGCCCGTTTTCCGGCCGCTCCCTCCAAAACACTGTCGGCAAAAACGCCATCCAGGGAGGGAATTCATGAGCAGAGTAGCACTCGTTACCGGTGGAACGCGCGGCATCGGCGCCGCCATCTCGATCGCGCTGAAGAACGCCGGCTATAAGGTCGCCGCCAATTACGCCGGCAATGACGAGGCGGCCAAGGCTTTCACCGCCGAAACCGGCATCCCCGCCTTCAAATGGGATGTGTCGAGCTATGAGGCCTGCGCCGCCGGCATCGCTCAGGTCGAGGCGGAACTGGGCCCGGTCGAGATCCTCGTCAACAATGCCGGCATCACCCGCGACGCCATGTTCCACAAGATGACCCCGGAACAGTGGAACGCGGTGATCTCCACCAATCTCTCCGGCCTGTTCAACATGACCCATCCGGTCTGGACGGGCATGCGCGATCGCTCCTTCGGCCGCATCATCAGCATTTCCTCGATCAACGGCCAGAAAGGCCAGATGGGTCAGGCCAACTATTCCGCCGCCAAGGCGGGCGACATCGGCTTCACCAAGGCGCTCGCCCAGGAAGGCGCCGCCAAGGGAATCACCGTCAACGTCATCTGCCCGGGCTATATCGGCACCGAGATGGTGCGCGCCGTGCCGGAGAAAGTGCTTAACGAGCGCATCATTCCGCAAATCCCGGTGGGCCGCCTCGGCGAACCCGAGGAGATCGCCCGCTGCGTGGTCTTCCTCGCCTCCGACGACGCCGGCTTTATCACGGGATCGACGATTTCCGCCAATGGCGGTCAGTATATGGTGTGAGACAAAAAATGGAGGCCGCCCGATGGGCGGCCTCCATGGTTAAAATTTGCATAAAATACAACATCTTGCGGTGAACGTCTCGAGAACGTTCGATCAAGCCTGATTCGTCGGCGATTCGTTCCGATCCCGTTCAGGCGCCGCCTCAGCTTCAGCAGCGCGCTTCGTAGCGGCGGCCATAACGGTCGCGATAGACGCAATATCCTTCGCGGCTTGCGCTGCCGATCAGCGCGCCGGCCGCGCCGCCTACCACCGCGCCCACGGCAGCGCCGCGGACATTGCCGGTGGCCACGCCGCCGATCACGGCGCCGGTGGCGGCGCCGACGCCCGCGCCTCGCTCAGTGGCGGTGCAGGACGCCAAGGCGCCGATCATGGCCATGGACAGGATAACTTTCTTCATCGCTACGCTCCTTCTCCGAATGATCAGACTCTGCCCATCAGGACGAGTATGAGAACTATGACGAGAACCAGCCCGATTCCGCCGGAAGGACCGTATCCCCATCCTCTGCTGTGACCCCAGGTGGGCACAGACCCGATGAGAAGCAGGACCAGAATGATAAGAAGAATGGTTCCAAGCATGTCGCTACCCCATATGCGCAATCGAACTGACGGAAAGAACGAGCGATGAAGCGGTTTGTTCCGGCGGTGGATACGAATTTTCGCCAGGAAAACGGCGCAGGCAAAAGGCATGAATAATCTGGTTAACGGACCGTTGCGCTACAAGATATGGTGGTGGACAGGTAAGCAACCGATTGCAACGCCTGATTCGTCGGTGATTCGTACCACCTAGGTTCAGGGTTTTCTGCGCGCCGGACCGGCACAGGAGGACGGACCGACGAAAGGTTTGATTCACCATGATTTCCGGAGGTCGTTGACCGCCGGAAGGGGCGAAATCCTCCACTTTCGGCTGCAACTCATGCGATTCTCCGCCCGATTCAACCTATCGAAAGCGTGCGCGGGAATCCTCAATATCTAGTAGGGAACGCGTCGTGAACAACGTCGAGTCTGCGATTCGTCTCCGATTCGTTCCCAAGCTGTTCCGAAGCTTGCGCCCTACTGCTTTGACGAGATGAAATCTCCCTTCTCCCGCCCTTTTTCTTGCAATTGCCGCTTTTAGAGGGCAAGGAAAGCCGCCGGCTTTACGCCGACTCCTTCATCTGGACTGGACACATTGACTTCCGATCCCCTGATCTTGAGCGGCCGCGGCGTCACTGCGGTTCTCGGCCCCACGAACACCGGCAAGACCCATTACGCCATCGAGCGAATGGTGGCGCACGCCTCCGGCGTGATCGGCTTACCGCTGCGCCTGCTCGCCCGGGAGGTCTATGGCCGTGTCGCCGAGAAAGTCGGCGTCGCCAATGTCGCGCTGATCACCGGTGAAGAAAAAATCTCGCCCCCCGGGGCCCGCTATTCCGTCTGCACCGTCGAAGCCATGCCGAGCGAGACCCGCGCCTCTTTCGTCGCCATCGATGAGGTGCAGCTCGCCGCCGATCTCGAACGCGGCCATGTCTTCACCGACCGCATCCTGCATCTGCGTGGTCGGGAGGAGACCCTGCTTCTGGGCGCTGCGACCATGAAGCCGATTCTCACCCAGATCCTGCCGGGTCTGACCGTGGTCGAGCGGCCTCGCCTGTCGCAGCTCTTCTATGCCGGTCAGAAGAAGATCACTCGCCTGCCGCGCCGCTCGGCCATCGTCGCTTTTTCGGCCGACGAGGTCTACGCCATCGCCGAACTGGTCAAACGCCAGCGCGGCGGCGCGGCCGTGGTGATCGGGGCCTTGAGCCCCCGCACCCGCAACGCCCAGGTCGCGCTCTATCAGGAAGGCGATGTCGAATACATCGTTGCGACCGACGCCATCGGCATGGGCCTCAATCTCGACGTCGACCATGTCGCCTTTGCCCAGGACCGCAAATATGACGGTTTTCAGTATCGCAATCTGACGCCCGGAGAGATGGGCCAGATCGCCGGACGCGCCGGACGCCACATGCGCGACGGGACTTTCGGGGTCACCGGCCAGACCCGCCCGCTCGACGACGAAATGGTCCAGCGCATCGAGAGCCACGAATTCGATCCCGTCAAGGTGATGCAATGGCGCACCAAGACCCTCGATTTCTCCTCGGTCGACAATCTGCGCAAGAGCCTGGACTTGGCACCCCGGGTGCAGGGCCTGACCAAGGCGCTGCCGTCGGTCGACATGCAGGCGCTTGAGCATCTGGCGCGGTATCCGGACATTTTGGAGCTTGCCACATCGCGGGAAAGGGTGGAAAAGCTCTGGGAGATTTGCGCCCTGCCTGATTACAGGCGGATCACCTCGCTGCAGCATTCCGATCTCGTCGCCGCCATCTACAAGGACATCGTCCGGCTCGGCGCGGTGAAGGAGGATTTCATTGCCGAGCAGGTGCGCCGGGCGGACAGGACGGATGGCGAGATCGACACGCTCTCGGCCCGTATTGCGCAAATCAGGACTTGGACCTATGTGTCCAACCGGCCCGGCTGGCTGGCCGATCCGGCGCACTGGCAGGAAAAAACGCGCGAAATCGAAGATCGTCTCTCGGACGCGCTGCATGAAAGGTTGACCAAACGCTTCGTAGACCGCAGGACATCTGTGCTCATGAAGCGGTTAAGAGAGAATGCTATGCTCGAAGCGGAAATCAGTGTGAATGGCGATGTCTTCGTCGAAGGGCATCATGTGGGACAGTTGTCGGGTTTCCGCTTTACGCTTGCGGGCGGGACGGACGGCCAGGATTTGAAAGCTGTCGAAAGCGCGGTCGGCAAGGCGCTCGGTCTGGAGTTCGAGGCGCGCGCCGCCCGGCTGCACGCGGCTGGAAACAGCGACCTGGCGATCGCCAATGACGGGCTGGTCCGTTGGCTCGGCGAGCCGGTGGCGCGCCTGACGGCGTCGGATCACGTGATGCGTCCGCGCATCGTGCTGCTGGCCGACGAATTGCTGCAGGGCCATGCCCGCGATCACGTTCAGGCTCGCATCGAGCGTTTCGTGAATCATCACATCGCCACCGTCCTCAAGCCGCTCGACGACCTCGTCCGCGCCGAGGATCTCCAGGGCATCGCCAAGGGCATAGCCTATCAGTTGGCTGAGAGCCTCGGCGTTCTGTTCCGCCGCGACGTCGCCGACGACGTCAAGGCGCTTGACCAGGACGGCCGCGCCTCGCTGCGCAAATACGGCATCCGCTTCGGCGCCTATCACGTCTTCATGCCGGCGCTGTTGAAGCCCGCTCCGGCCGAGCTCATCACCCTGCTCTGGGCGCTCAAGAACGACGCGCTCGGCCTGCCGGGCTATGGCGATCTCATTCCGGCGCTGGCCGCAGGCCGCACCTCGATCGTCACCGATCACAGCTTCGAGCGCAATTTCTACCGGCTCGCGGGCTTCCGTTTCCTCGGCAAGCGCGCGGTCCGCATCGACATTCTCGAGCGTCTCGCCGATCTCATTCGTCCGCTTCTGCAGTGGAAGCCCGGTTCGCCGACGCGTCCGGACGGCGCCTATGACGGGCGTCGCTTCCTGACGACGCCCGCCATGCTGTCGATCCTCGGCGCCACCGCCGACGACATCGAGGAGATCCTCAAGGGCCTCGGCTATCGCGCCGACAGCGTGACCGCAGAAGAAGCCGGCGCTTACCTGGCGTCGACCGCGCCGGCGCCGGCCCAGCCGGCCGCGGCGTCAGCCGAAGCGCCTGCGGATGAGCCGAAGACCGAAGACGACTCCGCCGCCGCAGAAGCCTCCGAAGCAGCCGAACAGGCCGCGGCTCCCGCCGTGACCGAAGAGGCGCCGACCGAGGCGACCGCGGCTCCGGCTCAGGACGCCGCGCCTGAAGAGCCGCAGGAAGAAAAGCGGGTTCTTCTCTGGCGTCCAGGCGGCCGCAGCGATGCGCCGCAGCGCAATGCAGGCCCCCGCCGTGACCAGGCTCCCCGCGAAGGCGGACGCCGGCCCGAGCGTCAGGGCGACGATCGTCGTCCGCAGAACGCCCAGAACCGCGGCGAAGGCCGCCGTGGTGACCGCAAGGAGCAGGATCGTCCGCCGCGCAACGACCGCAACGACCGTCCCCGTCAGGATAGGCCGGATCGTCAGGAGCGCCAGGACGCCGCCCCTCGCCAGGACAAGGGCAATCGCGGCCAGCCGCAGCGCTTCGAGGCAAAGCCCCGCAAGGAAAAGCCGATCGATCCGGATTCTCCTTTCGCCAAGCTCGCCGCGCTGAAGGAACAGCTGAAGAAGTAAGGTATGAACGACGCCCAGGCCAGCCAACGCCAGCGGATCGACAAATGGCTGTTCTTCACGAGAATCGCCAAATCGCGCACGCTGGCGCAAGGCTGGATCGAGGCGGGCCATGTCGCCGTCAACGGCGACAAGGTCAGACGTCCGAGCGCCGATGTGAAGATCGGCGACCGGCTGGAGGTGGCGACGGCTGAAAAGCACGTCGTCGTCGTCGTCAAGGCGGCGGGAGACCGCCGCGGCCCTTACGAGGAAGCGCGGCTCCTCTATGACGACGAAACTCCGCCGCGCGAACGCCTGACAAAATTCGAACAGGCGACGCGCGAACCGGGCGCGGGCCGACCGGAGAAGAAAGAACGACGCCAGATGGAACGTCTGAAGGGTCGTTACGATTTCGACGAATGAGGTTTGCGTTCGGCAAGCCTCACGCAAGGCAGATATGCACCGCCCGCAGACCTCGTTTTCCCTGACTTCGCCTTGCAAAGCAGGGGCAAAAAAGCTAGTGGACAAACAATTTATCGGGCATGCCACGCCCGTCGACCCGTCCTTATCTGGAGCCCTGGAATGACTTATGTCGTGACCGACAACTGCATCAAGTGCAAGTACACGGACTGCGTGGAAGTGTGCCCGGTCGACTGTTTCTACGAGGGTGAAAATTTCCTGGTCATCCATCCAGACGAATGCATCGATTGCGGCGTCTGCGAACCGGAATGTCCTGCCGAAGCCATCAAGCCGGACACCGAAAGCGGTCTGGATAAGTGGCTGAAATTAAACGCTGAATACGCAACCATCTGGCCGAATATCACTCAGAAGCGCGACGCTCTTCCCGAGGCCAAGGAAATGGACGGCGTCGAAGGCAAGTTCGAAAAGTACTTCTCTGAAAAGCCCGGCTCCGGCGACTGAGGAATGGAAAGCGCAGCCGCCGCCTGGGTTCGACAGGCGGCTGCTGGGAGCAGAGGGGCGGGGCGCTTTCATGGAGGGCGTCCAACGGGGTTCGCCTCCAGACGTGATTCTCCTGCTTAACCACGATGCGAAGCGCCGTGGAGCGTCCTTGCGGCAGGTCAAAGCAAATTATTGATTTCCACCGTTTTTTGTGGTAGACACTCTCCCACTGATCCCGAAGGGCGTAACTTGCCCAAACATCACGAAAGCTACGATCCCTCCATGCGGCGCTCTTGAAACCTGCACCATTCGGTGGACTGATTTCATCCGCTCCGCATCAAGGGCTTGCCTGCAATTTAAATGTCGCGGTCAGACTATCAGGCGAAGCGTCGCCTCCCCCGGCCCCTGGGCCGCACCCGGGCAACCGGAAGCATTTTAGGGAGTTTGTGAAAAGCATGACAACCCAGATCAAGAAGACTTCAGCCCGTCACGGTTTCAAAACCGGTGAGTCGATCGTTTATCCCGCGCATGGCGTCGGTCAGATTGTCACGATCGAAGAGCAGGAAGTCGCCGGCATGAAGCTCGAGCTCTTTGTGATCGATTTCGAAAAGGACAAGATGCGCCTGAAGGTTCCGGTGGCGAAAGCCGTCAGCATCGGCATGCGCAAGCTGTCCGAGACCGATTTCGTCGATCGCGCGCTCAAGGTCGTGCAGGGCAAGGCGCGGGTGAAGCGCACCATGTGGTCGCGCCGTGCGCAGGAATATGACGCCAAGATCAATTCCGGCGACCTGATTTCCATCGCCGAAGTCGTTCGCGACCTCTATCGCGCCGAAAATCAGCCGGAACAGTCCTATTCCGAGCGCCAGCTTTATGAACAGGCTCTCGATCGCATGGCGCGCGAAATCGCCGCCGTCAACAAGATGTCCGAAACAGAAGCCGTGCGCCTCGTCGAGACCAATCTCGCCAAGAGCCCGCGCCGTTCCGGCAAGATCACCGAAGACGACGAACAGGAAGAAGCAGCCTGATCCTGCTTTTTCATCCCTTTGTGCCAAGCCCGGAGCCGCAAGCTCCGGGTTTTGCATTTTCAGGCATTGCGTAATCAGTGAGAGCGACGCAGCAGCTATTCGGCGACGATCTTCAGCTTGTCGCCCGCCGCGATCCGCGCCTGCGGCGTCAACCCGTTCAGAAGCAGGAACAGGTCGAGCTTGCGGTCTGTGCCGAGCATGCGCTGCGCGATCGAGGCGGCGGTATCGCCCGCCTTTGCTTCGATCACGCGAATGCGCAGCGGCTTCAGCGAGGCGATCTCCGAGGTGCTCATGCGGCGGAATGTCGCGCGCAGTTTTTCGGCCGTCGATTTCAGCAGCGCGTCCTGGCCCTTGGGCACGGCGGTCAGGAAGCGATAGATCTTGGGGCCGTTTCGCACCACGGTCACGTCGAAATCCCAGCGCTCAGCCGATGCGCGGGCCACAGCCGCCGGCATGCCGTTGACGCTCGCCGCCCGCACCGTTTCGGGTAGCAGCCCCGTCACCCAGCCGCTGGAAATATAGGCCGCAAGACTGCCGCCGGAATTGTCGTCGACAAGATCGAAGCGGATGGCCACATCGCCCGGACCCGTCGCCATGACGGCGTCGACCTTGTTGTCGATGCGGAAGCCAGGCGGCGTGTCGAAGCGGATGCCGAGATTGCCATGCAGAAAGGATTGACCGCGGACATAGCCCTCTTGCGGGCTGTCGCCATAGAGCAGCCCGTCGATGCCGGCGAGGAAGTAGTCGCGGCCGCGGTCGCCGGCTTTGCCTTCCATGCCGAATTGCCGGGCATGCATGCGCGCCAGTTCCACGCGCTGCGGCGTCGACGGGTGGCTGGACAGAAAGTCCAGACCCGAGCCCGCGCCATCGGCGCCGGCGTTGAATTTCTGGAATGCGCCCATGGCGTCGAGGAAGCGCGCCGCGGCATAGGGGTCGTAACCCGCTTCGCCGAGCATGCGTACGCCGATGACATCGGCCTGGAGTTCCTGGTTGCGCGAGAAGGCGGCAAGCCGAAGCTTCGACCGCGCCAGCGCCTGCTTGCCGGCGATTTCCGACGACAGGACTTCGCTGACCACGCGGCTGGCGATAACCGCCGCCTCTTCGCGCTGCTGGCGCTCGATGCCGTGATTGGCGGTCACATGCGCCATTTCATGGCTGAGCACGGCCGCGACTTCGGATGCGTCGGTGGCGAGCGCGAGAAGCCCGCGCGTGACATAGACGTAACCGCCGGGTAGGGCGAAGGCGTTGATCGCGGGGGAATTGAGAATGGTGATGCGGTAGGACTGGGCCGGGTTTTCCGACACCACGGTCAGCGCGCCGGTGATGCGCGCCACCAGTTGCTCGGTCTTGAGATCGTGATATTCGCCGCCATAAGAGGCGACGATGCGCGGATGCTCGCGCGCGCCCAATTCCGCGCGGGGGTCGTTCTTCTGCACCTCGTCGACGATCTGCGGCGAGGTCGAGGGCGCGATATTCGGCTCGTAGCTCTGTTCCAGAATGGACTGGCAGCCCGTGACGAGAAAGACGGTGGAAGCCAGGGCGCAGGCGCGCAAAAGATTGTCCCGGCGCACACGCAAAATGCGTCCGCCAGGCCGCCGATCGCCGCTCATTCTCCTGCTTCCGACTGTCAGAGCGCTGTCCTCATCTTGCCCGTATTCAACCGGACGGGGCACCATTAGCCGATTTCACGGCGTGTTGCATAGCACAATCTGTGACGCCGGGACCGTCAAATTCTTAACGAAATCAGTCGATTTTGAGGCTGGAACCAGCTTTATCCGTGATTTCGACGGTCTATTTCCAATCCCCTGTCGAGCCAGTGAAGGTCACGGCGCCGTCCCGGACCTCCACGACCCGATCTGCGATGCGCATGATCTCGCTCCGGTCATGTGTGATCATCATAACGATCACCGGCGCAGATTGTTGCATGGACTGCACCAAAGCGCCCATATCCTGGCGCAGCGTCTCGTCGAGACTGGCGAAGGGTTCGTCGAGCAGCAGCAGCGGCCGCTTTCTCAACAGCGCCCGGGCGAAAGCGACGCGCTGCTTTTCGCCGCCGGAGAGATCGGCGGGCTTGCGCTTTTCGAACCCGGCGAGCCCGACGGCCTCCAGCGCTTTCGACACCTGGGCGCGCGCCGCCGCATCGAGCCGCAGGGCAGGGTTGATGCCGAGCCCGACATTGTCGAACAAGGTCAGGTGGGCGAAGAGATTGTGCTCCTGGAACACATAGGTCAGCGGCCGGCGTCCGGGCGGCTCATGGGTGATGTCGCGCCCGCCGAACAGGACGCGGCCACTGGTCGGGGCTTCGAACCCGGCCAGCAGGTGAAAGAGCGTCGACTTTCCCGCGCCCGACGGCCCGGTGACGGCGACCAAGCCGGCTCCCTGAAGATGCAGGCGATAGCGAAATTCCCGCGCCCCGAAGGCGATGCCGAGATCTTCCACGCGAAGGTCGAGCGATGCGACGTCGAAATCAGGCATGGCCTGCTGCTCCCGAGTTCGAATTCCTGAGCGCCGGCGCCATCAGGGCCAGGCAGACGAGACCGAGAATTAGGGAAAGACCGGCCGCATCCGTGCCGCGGTAACTGCCGAGCTTGGCGTAGAGCAGTGCGGGCAGGGTGATGAAAGTCTCGTCGCCGAACAGCGCAATGGCGCCGAGATCGCCGAGGGACAGAGCCATGGCGAAACCGAGAGCAGTGAGGATAGGCGTTTTCAACGCCGGCCAGTCGATCAACCGCAGCCGGTTCCAACCTGTCACGCCGAGGCTCAGGGCCAGCCTTTCAGTGCGGCGGGCGTGGCTATCGAGGGCGGGGCCGAGCGCACGGGCGACGAAAGGCATCGCCATCAGCGCGTTGATGACGATCACGGCAAACGGCGCGCCGACGCCAAGCCAATCCAGCCTGAGCGTCAGCACGAACCAGCCCGCCCCCAACGCCAAGGGCGGCGACAGCAGGATGAAATCGGTGAGGCCGAGGCTCCGCCGGGCCAGCGAGCCCGAAGGAAAGCGCCGCCGCGCCTCGAGCAGCGTATAGCCGAGCAGCGTGGAGAGAAGTCCTGCCGACAGGGCTATGCCGAGACTGATCGCCAACGCGCGCTGAAAGAAAGGATCGGAGACGAGACGGAGAAGATCCGCCCTCAGCCCGGCGATCGTTGCGGCCAAGAGCGGTCCCGCCACGAACAGCGTGAAGAGCAGGATGATGACAGCATCGTTGCCGCGCGCCGCAAGTCCCGCAGCGTCGGGCCGGAAAGGGCGGGATGACAGCGTGGATCTCGCCTCGTCCACATCAGGCGCCAGACGCAGCGCCTGAAACACCAGAGCGGTCAGCGCGATCTGCAGCCCTGTGAGCGCCAGGGCGCGGGCCGGGTCGAAATCGAATTTGAGCGCCTGATAGATCGCCACTTCCAGCGTCGAGGTCGCCGGCCCGCCACCGAGCGTCAGGATGATGGTGAAACTCGTCATGCACAGCATGAAGATCAATCCGGCGGCGCCGGGCAGGGCCCGCAGGAGCGCAGGACCCTCGACGAAGCGGAAGAGGGAGAGACGGGAAAAGCCGAGGCTGGCGGCAAGTCGCCATTCATCCCTCGGCACGGCGTCGAGACTGGTCAGCAGAAAACGCACCGCGAGCGGCAGGTTGAAAAAAACATGCGCGATGAGAATGCCGGAGAGACCGTAGATAGACAGGCGGGGAGCCCCGAACCAGACCAGGACGTCATTGGCGAGGCCCTGCCGCCCCCAGATTTCGATCAGACCGAACACAGCCGGCAGAACGGGAAGTCCGAGCGGCAGGACCAGCAGCGCAGCGACAAGACCACGCCCCGGAAAAGCCCGCCGCCGCGCCAGCGCCAGCGCCACCGGGACGGCGAAGACGACCGACAGCAGCGTCGATAGAAACGCCTGCCAGAGCGTGAACGCCGTCAGATGCGCGAGATAGGGAAGGGGCGGATAGGACGCCTCGGGGGCGGCAGCCAGGAGCGCCGCCGCCGCCAGCGCGACGAACAGGAGAATGCCGGCGAGGCTGAGAAACCCCACCGATATCCAAACCCTGTCCTCGCGCGAGCGGATCATGAGCCGGCTTACTTTACGCTCATGGCGGCCAGCCATTCATCGATCCAGGCCTTGCGGTTGGCGGCGACCTCTTCCGGCGCGATCACCAGCGTCTTCTCGGGATTGACGAGTTTGCCGAACACCGGGTTCAGCGGCGCCGAGGTCTTGGCGGCCGGCAGCATCCAGTTGTTTTCGGGAATGATGTCCTGGAAAGCCGGCGAGATCATGAAAGTGAGGAAGGACTGGGCAAGCGCCTTGTCCTTGGTCGTCTTCACGACGCCCGCAACCTCCACCTGGATCGGATGACCTTCGGAAAAGGCTGCGGCCTGATAGCGGTTCTGGCTTTCGGCGATCATGTGATAGGCGGGCGAGGTGGTGTAGGACAGCACCATCGGCGCTTCGCCCTTGGTGAACAGGCCATAGGCTTCCGACCAGCCCGGCGTCACGGTCAATACCCGTGGCTTGAACTTGGCCCAGGCTTCGCCCGCCTTGTCGCCATAGACGGCTTTCATCCAGACCAGCAGGCCGAGGCCGGGCGTGGACGTCCGGGGGTCCTCGATAACGATCTTCTCTTCGGGATTGCCCTCGACCAGCTCCTTCAGGCTCTTCGGCGGGCTTTTCAGCGTCTCGGTGTCGTAGATCACGGCGAAATGGCCGTAGTCATAGGGCACGAAGACGGGATCGCTGAACCCGCCGGGGATCGAGACGCCGGAAGTGTCGACGCCATGGTCGGCGAACATGCCGGTGTCGCGCGCTTCCTGCACCAGATTGTTGTCGAGGCCGAGCACGATGTCGGCCTTGGTCTTGTCGCCCTCGGCCTTCAGCCGCGTCAGGAGCGCCACGCCGTCGCCGAGGCTGACATAGTCCACCTTGCAGGCGCAGGTCTTTTCGAACGCCGCCTTCACCTTGGGGCCGGGGCCCCATTCCGAGGTGAAGCTCTCATAGGTGTAGATCGTCAGCGTCTTCTCGGCCGACAGGACGGGGTGAGCGAGGGAAAAAGCGGCCAGAGCCGCCAGAGAATACAGGGTCGCGTTGCGCATCAGCGCCTCCTTCATGTTTCAACAAACGGGAATAGGGCGCTGAGATATCGTGCCGTCTAATCCCTCCGCCGGTGCTAACCGGATCAGGTTCTTCGGGTTGGTCTTAAGACCTCTCAGCCGACGATCGTTACCGATCCCAGCACCCCGTTAGAGCAGTTCCGTATGTAATTGGAGTTTGACCGACTGGCAAGCTTGCGGCGTCAGATTGGCGGGGTTGGGCGCAGGCGCAGGAAACGCTGCTCGGTTACCTCTGTTCCCCATTGGTCTCCGCGCCACTCCTCGCTGAGCGAAAATCCCGCTCGCTCATAAAGCGCGCGCGCCGCATCGAGCCCGGCGAATGTCCAGAGATGCGTTTCCCGAAACGCCCGGGCATCCGCAAAGGCAAGCGCGCGCTCCAGAAGCCGGCGTCCGACGCCTTGCCCCTGCAAAACCTCGTCGACGATCACCCAGCGCAGATGGGCCTTGCCGTCGCCGAGATCTTCGCCATCAACAGCCGCCGACCCGACGATGTCGTCTCCCATCACCGCCAGCCACATTTCATTGTTCGGCCTGTCGAGACGACCGACGAAGTCGGCCAGTCCTGCAGCGACTTTCGCCTCGAAGGCGGCGCCGAACCGCCAATGGCGAGCATAGTAACGCGCGTGAAGAGCGACAACAGCCCCAATGGCGCCGGGCCGGTATCCCGACACGATCTCCAGCTGTGGACGAGACGGCGCGATGTCGAGGCGCGCGCTTTCGAGCCCAGAAGCATAGGCTTCCAAACCCCGCCGAACCAGCATCCGGTTGGGAGCATCGAGTTTGGCGAGCGCCCGCGTCACCTGGCTGTCGGCATAGTCATCTATAAAGGCGGCGAGCGTCCTGCCTTTTCGGGTCAGCGCCAGCTTCTTTCTGCGCCCGTCCTCCGCATCGCTTTCTTCCCGCAGCAGGTCTTCATCCGACAGCTTGGCCAGGAGACGGCTGACGCTCGATTTGTCGAGCAGGAGAAGCTGCGCGATATCCTTGGCGGAGAGGTCGTTGCGCGCCAGTTCCACCAGCGCATGCACTGCGGACGGCGCCAGCGTCGTGCCCGCAAGTCCGGCGCCGAGAAAACCGAGTTCCCGGACCAGCCGCCGTGACGCGCGCCGAATTGCTTCTGTCTCAATGCTCATTAGAAACCCATATAGTTGCACGACGCAACTATATGGGTTCGGCGAGCGAACCGCAAGGCTGCTGGAACGGCTTGAAAAGCCGCAAATGCAGGGATATGGAGGCCGCAGTTTCAACTCAGAACCGAAAGTGGCGGCACATGTCCGAACGCAAGCTTTTCCTTCTCCCCGGCGATGGCATCGGCCAGGAAACCATGGCGGAAGTCCGCAAGTTCATCACAGCGATGAACGAAAAGTTCAACGCCGGTTTCGTCACCGACGAAGGCCTGGTCGGCGGATCGGCTTATGACGCCCATGGCGCGGCGATTTCCGAAGAAGACATGGAAAAGGCCCAGGCTGCGGACGCTGTGCTGTTCGGCGCGGTCGGCGGCCCCAAGTGGGATTCCGTTCCCTATGACGTGCGCCCGGAAGCCGGTCTCTTGCGCCTGCGCAAGGATCTGGCGCTGTTCGCCAATCTGCGTCCGGCGATCTGCTATCCAGCGCTTGCCAACGCCTCCTCGCTGAAGCCGGAGATCGTCGAAGGCCTCGACATTCTCATCGTCCGCGAACTGACCGGCGGCGTCTATTTCGGTAGCCCCAAGGAAATCATCGACCTTGGCAACGGCCAGAAGCGCGGCATCGACACCCAGGTCTATGACACGTTTGAAATCGAACGCATTTCCTCGGTCGCCTTCGAGCTCGCCCGCACTCGCGGCAACAAGGTCTGCTCGATGGAAAAGCGCAACGTCATGAAGTCGGGCGTGCTCTGGAACGAAGTCGTGACCGCCACGCACAAGGCGAAATATTCCGACGTGACGCTCGAGCATATGCTGGCCGACGCCGGCGGCATGCAGCTCGTCCGCTGGCCGAAGCAGTTCGACGTCATCGTCACCGACAACCTGTTCGGCGACATGCTCTCCGACATCGCCTCGATGCTCACGGGTTCGCTGGGCATGCTGCCGTCGGCCTCGCTCGGCGCGCCGGATCCGAAGACCGGCAAGCGCAAGGCGATGTATGAGCCCGTGCACGGCTCCGCGCCCGATATCGCCGGCCAGGGCATCGCCAATCCGATCGCCATGATCGCCTCCTTCGCCATGTGCCTGAGATATTCCTTCGCTATGATCAAGGAAGCCGATGCGCTCGAAAAGGCCATCGCCAATGTGCTGGAAAAGGGCATCCGCACCGGCGACATCATGGCCGAGGGCTGCAAGAAGGTCGGAACCGTGGAAATGGGTGACGCGATCCTCGAGGAATATCTCACCCTCGCGGCGTAACGCCCCGAGGGAGTTTACTGCTGCATGACGATGACGACGACGCCCCGGATAGGCTTTTCACTGGCGGAACTCAGGGCGACGGGGCTGTTGCGGCCCCATGTCGCGCTGCCGCTGATTTTCGCGGTCTCCGTCATCGTCGGCTTGCAGCTCGACGCCTGGGCTGGCGGCCAGATGGGCCGCTGGCCGGTCTGGCTCAGCCATCCGAGCCGGATGATGACCGATTACGCCAAGTCCGGCTGGATCCTCTGGTCGAGCGCGGCGCTGATCGTCACCGTCTATGTCAGCTATCGCGACATGGATGGCGGCGCGGTGAGGGATTTCACCCGTCGCCTCACCTCGGCTGCAGCGTTCGTTTTCGTCAGCGTCGCAACCTCCGGCCTTACCGCCACGCTTCTCAAGAACGCTATCGGCCGGGCGCGTCCCGCCCTTTTTGACGAGACCGGCCCCTTCGATTTTCGGCCGTTCGAGATGCAATTCTTCTATCAGGGCTTTCCCTCGGGTCACGGAACCACGGCCGGCGCCTTCTTCACTGCGCTCGCCATTCTCTATCCGCGCTACTGGCTGGTCTGGATTGCTCTTGGGGTTGCGCTCGCCTCGACGCGAGTTTTCGTCGGCGCGCATTATCCGTCTGATTCAACGGCCGGATTTCTGCTCGGCGCCTGGTTCGCCTTCGCCGTCGCCTGCATCTTTCACGCCCGCGGGTGGTGGCCTGACCGGGGACGATGAATATGTGGATCCAGACGAACGTCATGAAATAAGAAGAAGGGCCCGGCGATTGCCGGGCCCCCATTTTTGTTGTCTCGGAGCAAGCCTCAGAGCGTGTGCACGTCGTTGTTCTTGGTTTCCTTGAGGAAGATCATGCCGATGATCAGGCTCATCACAGCGATCACGATCGGGTACCAGAGGCCGTAATAGATGTCGCCCTTGGCCGCCGACATCGCAAAGACGATGGCCGGAAGCAGGCCGCCGAACCAGCCGTTGCCGATGTGATAGGGCAGCGACATGCCGGTGTAGCGGATGCGGGTCGGGAACATTTCCACCAGCATGGCGGCGATCGGGCCATAGACCATGGTCACATAGATCACGAGAACGGTCAGGATGGCGATGCACTGCACCCAGTTCACTTCGTCCGGATTGGCGACGATCTTGAATTCGCCGCCGGCCGGCACCTTGTAGACCGCCATTTCGGTCACGCCTTCGAGATCTTTGGCTGTTGCGTATTTCTCGCGGATGATCTTGGCCGCCGACATGGTTTCCGGCGTCAGCGCGCGAATGGCCGCCTCATCCAGGTTCAGTTCCGGATTGGCCGCCACGAAAGCGGCGATCTTGGGCTCGGGCACGAAGGCCGCGCCGCGGACCAGCGGATAGCCGGCGTCCTTGAGAGCGAAGAATGCCGCCTTCTGGAAGGTTGCGTCCAGCCCCTTGGCCTGATCGCCGGCCTTGACGGCGTCATAGCTCGGAACGACCGCGTCCTTGATCTTGACGGTCGCGGGAGTCCCGGCAGGCGCGGGCACGATGTCGTAGGGGATCGAGTTCTTGGTCAGGAAGGCGGTGGCGATATCGCAGGATGTGGTGAATTTCGCCGTGCCGGTGGGGTTGAACTGGAAATTGCAGTCCGCCGGATCGGCCGTCACCGTGGCGCGGATTTCCGACTGCGCCTTGGCGAGAGCCGGGTTGCCGGCCCAGGTCAACGCCTTGAACAGCGGGAAGTAGGTGAGCGCGGCGAGCGCCAGGCCCAGCATGATCACCGGCTTGCGGCCGATCTTGTCGGACAGCCAGCCGAACACCACGAAGAACAGCGTGCCGATGGCAAGCGAGATCGCGACCATGACATTGGCGTCCTGCAGGTCGATCTTCAGCACGTTCTGCAGGAAGAACAGCGCGTAGAACTGGCCCGAATACCAGACCACGGCCTGACCGGCGACGGCGCCGAACAGCGCGAGCAGCGCGATCTTGGCGTTCTTCCACTGGCCGAAGGCTTCGGAGATCGGCGCCTTCGACGTCTTTCCCTCTTCCTTCATCTTCTTGAAGGCGGGGGATTCGTTCATCTGAACGCGGATCCACACGGAGACGCCGAGCAGAGCGACAGAGATCAGGAAGGGAATGCGCCAGCCCCATTCGGCGAAAGCGTCGCGTCCCAGGATCGACTGCACGGCGAGAATGACGAGCAGCGACAGGAAGAGACCGAGCGTCGCGGTGGTCTGGATCCAGGACGTGTAGAAGCCGCGGCGATCGTCGGGCGCATGTTCAGCGACATAGGTCGCGGCGCCGCCATATTCGCCGCCGAGCGCCAGGCCCTGCAACAGGCGCAGAATGATGAGAATGATGGGCGCGGCGATGCCGATCTGCGCCGAACCGGGCAGAAGACCGACGATGAAGGTGGAAACGCCCATGATCAGGATGGTGATCAGGAAGGTGTATTTGCGGCCGACGATGTCGCCCAACCGTCCGAACACAAGCGCGCCGAACGGACGCACCAGGAAGCCCGCCGCGAAAGCGAGCAGGACGAAGATGTTGCGCGTAGCCTCGGGATAGGAATTGAAGAACGCCATCCCGATATAGGCTCCCAGCGAGCCGTAGAGATAGAAGTCGTACCATTCGAACACGGTGCCGAGAGAGGAGGCGAAGATCACCTTCTTCTCCTCTCGCGACATCGGCCGGCCGCGGCTGTGGGTCGCTGCGATATCCGCCATGTGAGATCCTCCAGTCAGAACATGCCGGACAGCGCCTTTCCTCCAAGGCCTTCATCGACTGCCGGCGTATAGGGAAGGATGCCATGATGTCGCACGGGCGGGCAGATGGGCTTTGGGATTATGACGAAAGTATTAGGTGCAATGCGAAATGCGCTGCAACCGCACTATCGCGACGCCAAACAACCTTGCCGTCTTGACTCCGGACCAAAAGCCGGTAGAGGTGAGCGCCGAAAGGGAACCGCCCATGTCTGGCCATGCTCGAGCCTCGCTCCTGATGCGCCGTCCGGATCAACGATCCGGCGGACGGTCGCTTTTTTCTCCTGTTTGCAAAACCAGGGCCACCAAAACGAAGACGAAAACCGTCTGACGTTCCTGGCCCGCCGCTCTCTCCCCGGCTTTAGGCCGGGAGCGGGAACCTGACGCGATGTCTTGCGGTCCGGTTCCGATCCAGCAACCGGCGGAGAGAAAAGAAAGAGACGATCACAATGGGTTTCAAAGTCGTAGTCGCAGGCGCCACCGGCAATGTCGGTCGCGAAATGCTCAACATTCTGGCCGAGCGCAATTTCCCCGCCGATGAAGTCGTGGCGCTGGCTTCCAGCCGCTCGCTCGGCACCGAAGTTTCCTTCGGCGACAAAACGCTGGTGGTGAAGAATCTCGAGAATTATGATTTCTCGGGCACCGATATCTGCCTGATGTCGGCTGGCGGCGACGTTTCCAAGAAGTGGTCTCCGAAGATCGGCCAGCAGGGCTGCGTCGTCATCGACAACTCCTCGGCCTGGCGCTACGATTCCGAGGTGCCGCTGATCGTGCCGGAAGTGAACCCGGACGCTGTGGCCGGCTTCCGCAAGAAGAACATCATCGCCAACCCGAATTGCTCGACCGCCCAGCTGGTCGTGGCGTTGAAGCCCCTGCATGACCGCGCCAAGATCAAGCGCGTCGTGGTTTCGACCTACCAGTCCGTTTCCGGCGCCGGCAAGGACGGCATGGACGAATTGTTCAACCAGACCCGCGCCGTCTTCGTGGCCGACCCCATCGAGAACAAGAAGTTCACCAAGCGCATCGCCTTCAACGTCATTCCGCATATCGACGTCTTCATGGAGGA
Source organism: Rhizobium sp. FKL33 (assembly GCF_005222915.1). GTDB lineage: Bacteria > Pseudomonadota > Alphaproteobacteria > Rhizobiales > Rhizobiaceae > Rhizobium_E. The sequence continues at coordinate 101,808 of NZ_STFX01000031.1, read as the reverse complement.
CGGCTACACCAAGGAAGAATGGAAGGTGCTGGCCGAGACCAAGAAGATGCTCGATCCGGCGATCAAGGTCACCTGCACCGCCGTGCGCGTGCCGGTGTTCATCGGCCATTCGGAATCGGTGAATATCGAATTCGAAAACGAGATCACCGCCGACGAGGCCCGCGAAATCCTGCGCGAAGCGCCGGGTTGCCTCGTCATCGACAAGCATGAGAACGGCGGTTATGTGACGCCGTACGAATGCGCCGGCGAAGACGCGACTTACATCTCGCGCATCCGCGAGGACGCGACCGTCGAGAACGGCCTGAACATGTGGGTGGTTTCCGACAACCTGCGCAAGGGCGCGGCCCTCAACGCGGTGCAGATCGCGGAACTACTTATTAACCGTGGCTTGCTAAAGGCGGCATAAGCAAAGTCTCACGAATATGTGACCCGGAATCGAAGTATGGACCCCGCGGGAAACGTCATTCTCGCGGGGTTTCGTCTTGATGATGGAGCCGGGAGACTTGTAACTAATTTAGACCGAATCGGCGCCTGTCGCGCCGTTCCGCTGGGTGAGGCGCTGATGATTTCGATTTCCAAGCAACTGGCCGCAGGCATGGCTGTCGCGGCTTCTCTTCTTGCCGCTCCGGCGGCGCATGCCGCAGCCTGCGGCAACACGTCCAAGGGCTTCGAAGCCTGGGTCGCTAATTTCAAGACGGAAGCGGCGAACCAGGGGATCAGCGGTCGTACGCTCGACAAGGTCTTCTCGTCGGTCTCCTACAGCCGGGCGACCATCCGCGCCGACCGCGGCCAGAAGAGCTTCAAGCTGAGCCTCGACGAATTCATGCGCAAGCGCGGCGCGACCACCATCGTCTCACGCGGCAAGAAGATGCGCTCCGCCAACGCAGCTCTGTTCAACCATCTCGAATCCCGCTTTGGCGTTCCCGCCGGCCCGCTGATCGCCATCTGGGGCATGGAAACCGGTTTCGGCTCCTATCTCGGCAATGAGCACACGCTGTCGGCTGTCTCGACGCTGGCCTTCGACTGCCGCCGGTCGGCTTACTTCACCGAACAGCTCTACGCCGCTCTGAAGCTGGTGGAACGCGGCGATCTGCAGATCAACGCGCGCGGCGCCGCCCATGGCGAAATCGGCCAGACCCAGTTCCTGCCCAAGAATGTCGTGACCTACGGCGTCGACGGCGATGGCGACGGCCATATCAATCTCGTCGGCTCCCGCGCCGACGCGCTCGCCTCGACCGCCAACTTCCTGCGCGGCCATGGCTGGAGCGCCGGCGCCGGCTATCAGCCGGGCGAGCCGAATTTCGCCGCCATCCAGGGCTGGAACGCCGCGACCGTCTATCAGCAGGCGATCGCCATTATGGGCGCGCAGATCGACGGTCAGTAGAGACCGACAAGAAAAGGCGACGGCGAGGGGCTGGACCCGCCGCCGTCGCCAAAATACTCAAGACGTCTGCTCGGCGTCGTCTTTCTTCTCGATCGCCTCGAGATCGGGCCGGATGAAATCGCCGGTCTCCGGATTCATCACCCACAATTCCCCCGTCGAAATATCGAACCAGGCGCCGTGCAGGCGGAGCTTCTGCCTGCCCTCCAGAATCGAGACGCAAGGGAAGGTCCTGAGATTGGCGATCGAGTTGCGGATCGAGACACGCTCGAGCGTGCGCTGACGTTCGGCGGGCGTCATGAACGTGTAGTGCTGCACTTCTTCCGCAGTCGGCCGCAACAGTCCCATCCATTTGCCGATGAAGTCGCCGGGAGACAGCGGCTCGCCGCCGTAATTCAGCGCCGCGTGGATGCCGCCGCAGCGACCATGTCCCATGACGACGATGTCGCGGATCTTGAGCGACTGGACGGCGAATTCGAGCGCCGCAGACGTGCCGTGATAGTTCTCGTCCGGCGCATAGGGCGGCACGAGATTGGCGACGTTTCGGACAACGAACAGTTCGCCGGGTCCGGAATCGAAGATCGTCTCCGGAGCCGCGCGGGAATCGCAACAGGCGATGACCATGGTGGTCGGCGTCTGGCCCTTTTCAGCCAGTTTGCGGTAGCGGTCGGATTCGCCGGAATAGCGGCCGCTCATGAAGGCGCTGTAGCCCTCCAGCAATTGCGAAGGAAAACCGGTCACGTCTATTCCTTTCATGATGTGCGTTTACGCGAGGGATGCAGGAGATGACGCATCTGCACCATCGCCATCGGCGTCGAAAAACTGTGATGATCCTCGGCCAGCATGAGCTCGTCAGAGCCGCGCTTGACCGCTCGCGCCAGAACCTCGAACACCGACGCGGTGGCCATCTGCAGGGCGCGTTCGTCGCTGTCGCCCTTGATGATGCGGGACAGGAACAGGGCGGCGGTGAGGTCGCCCAGGCCCTTGGGGGCGTTGTCGACCATCCGATGCTCGGCGAGCAGCGCATGGCGTTCCGTGAGAAGCAGATTTCCCGTGCCGCCGGCCATCATCGCCACCGCTGACGTCACCAGCACGCGCCGCGGCCCGAGCGCCAGCGCGGCGTCCAGCGCCTGCGCATTGCTGTCGAGCGGCGCCCCCGCCAGCCAGCCGAGTTCGAAGCGATTGGGCGTGGCGATGTCGGCCAGCGGAAGCAGCTGATCGCGCACGGCGCCGGCGGTCGCCGAGGATACATAGAGACCGCCATCGTCGCCCATCACAGGATCGCAGAGATAGAGAAGGCCCGGATTGAGCGCCTTGAGCCGGCTGATGAAAATCGCTGCGGCCTGCGCCTGGCCGGGCGTGGCGAAATAGCCCGTGATGACCGCGCGGACGGCGCCGGCATACTGGGACGCCACAATGTCATCCAGAATGTTGGCAAAACCGTCGTCGGGCAGTGGAATTCGGGTCGAGGGCCCATGCCCGGGATGCCAGGGAAGGATCACCGTCGGCAGCGACAGCACCGGATGGCCCATGGCCTCCAGGCTGAAAACGACGGCGCGATTGCCGACCGACCCCCGGACCACCTGGCTGGAAATGGCGACGATTTCCGCCGGCGCGTCATTGTCCATCACTCTACCCCGCCTTTTCCAAGCCTTGATTGCCGCAGTGCAAGAAATTGTCAACCTTTTATGATCCGGACAATCGCAATGCCGCGCTTGAACGGGACTCAAGGCCATGCCACGGTGAAACGCCAGATTAGAAAGCGCGACGGGAATGTGATGAAGACTGCGGAGACGACGGCCGAAAAGCCGAGCCGGGCGGCCATTTTTGGATGGATGATGTTCGATTGGGCGGCGCAGCCCTTCTTTACCGTGGTGATCACCTTCATCTTCAGCCCCTATTTCGTCTCGCGCATGGTCGCCGATCCCGATCAGGGCCAGCAATATTGGAGCAATATCAACGTCGTCTCCTCTATCATCATCGCGCTGCTCGCGCCGGTGATGGGAGCGATCGCGGATGCGAGCGGCTACAAGAAGCGCTGGATCGGCGCCTTCGCCGTGGTCAAGATCCTGTCGCTGTTGCTGCTGTGGCAGGCCGCCCCCGGCAGCTCCGTTCTGTTCATCGGCCTGTTGATCGTGCTCGCCTCGATCGCGGCGGAGTTCTCGATCGTCTTCAACGATTCCATGATGCCGCGGCTGGTGGACAACGCCAATGCCGGCAAAATATCGAACATCGCCTGGGGCCTCGGCTATGCCGGCGGGCTGGTGTCGCTGTTTGCCGTGCTGCTGTTCATGGCCGGCTCGCCGCAGACGGGCAAGACCCTCATCGGCCTCGACCCGATCTTCAGTCTCGACCCGGCCCAGGGCGAGGATGCGCGCGTCACAGGACCGCTCTCGGCGATCTGGTATCTCATCTTCATTCTACCGATGTTCCTGTTCACGTCCGATATCCGCAAGAGCGTCCCGATCGGCCGCGCAGTGGGCCAGGGGCTGCGCGAATTGCGCAGCGCGATCCTGTCGCTTGGCGAGCGTAAGCCACTCCTGCGCTTCCTGATCGCCCGGATGATCTATCAGGACGGCGTCAACGGCCTGCTGATCCTCGGCGGCGCCTATGGCGCGGCGATGTTCGGCTGGGAAACCACGGAAGTGGGCATCTACGGCATCATGCTGGCGGTGGTGGCGATTTTCGGCTGCTGGGCCGCAGGCCATCTCGACGGCGCCTTCGGCTCCAAGAATGTCGTCATTCTCTGCCTGATCCTCCTGCTGATCGCCACGATCGGCGATATCTCCACCACCCGCGACTTCACATTGTTCGGCCTGATCCCGCTGGTTCCAGGCGACACGGCGGGCCTGTTCAGCACCCAGGGCGAAAAAATCTACATCCTGTTCGGCCTGCTGATCGGTCTGGCTTTCGGGCCTGTCCAGGCCTCGTCGCGCTCCTTTATGTCGCGCAGCGTCGATGCGGAGGAGGCCGGCCGCTATTTCGGCCTTTACGCGCTGTCGGGCCGGGCGACCACCTTCATGGCCACCGGCCTCAACAGCCTGATGATCTGGGCGAGCGGCTCGGCCCGGGTCGGCATGGCCTCGCTGATCGTGTTCTTCGTCGTCGGCCTCGTATTGCTGATCGCCACGCCCTATCCCGCCAGAAACAAGGCGTGAGAAACCCGCCTTTCCGGTAAGAAAGGCGGGTTCAAAGATAGGCTTTGGCCTCAGTGGCGGAAGTGGCGCATGCCGGTAAACACCATGGCGACGCCATGAGCGTCCGCCGCGTCGATCACCTCCTGGTCACGCATCGAGCCGCCCGGCTGAATGACCGAGGTAGCTCCGGCGGCTATCATCGACAGAAGCCCGTCCGCGAAGGGCAGGAAGGCCTCCGATGCCGCAGCCGAGCCGCGGGTCTTCGGTTCAGCCCAGCCGGCTGCTTTGGCAGCATCCTCGGCCTTGATCGCGGCGATGCGGGCGGAATCGACCCGGCTCATCTGGCCGGCGCCGATGCCGGCGGTCTGCCCGTCCTTGGCGTAGACCACCGCATTCGACTTCACATGCTTGGCCACCGTATAGGCAAATTTCAGGTCCTCGATCTCCTGGGCTGTGGGCGCGCGCTTGGTCACGACCTTCAGCGTCACATCGTCGATCACGCCTGCGTCCCGCGCCTGCACGAGCAGGCCGCCGGACACGGTCTTGGCCGTGAGACCCGGATGACGCGGATCCGGCAGCGCGCCGGTGGTCAGGAGCCGGAGATTGGGCTTGGTCGCGATGATCGCCTTGGCTTCGTCGGAAACCTCAGGTGCGATGATCACTTCAGTGAACAGCTTGACGATTTCCTGGGCCGTTTCGGCGTCGAGCAGCGAGTTCAAGGCGATGATGCCGCCGAAGGCCGAGGTCGAATCACAGGCGAGCGCCTTGAGATAGGCTTCCCTGAGCGAGCCGCCGGTCGCGACGCCGCAAGGATTGGCGTGCTTGATGATGGCGCAGGCCGGACCCTTTTCGGGCGCGAATTCCGCCACCAGCTCGAACGCCGCGTCGGTGTCGTTGATATTGTTGTAGGAAAGCTGCTTGCCCTGCAGGAGCGCGGCGGTGGCCACGCCCGGCCGGTTTTCGCCGGTGACATAGAAGGCCGCCTTCTGATGCGGGTTCTCGCCGTAGCGCATTTCTTCGCGCAGCACGCCGCCGACAGTGCGGTAGCGCGGCGCCTCGACGCCGAGATCCTCGGCCATCCAGTTGGCGATGGCGGTGTCGTAGGCCGCGGTGCGGGCGTAAGCCTTCTGCGCCATCAGCTGGCGGAAGCGGTGGGGCGTTCCGCCCTCGGACTTCAGATGCCCGATCAGCGTGGCGTAATCGGCCGGATCGGTGATGACGGTGACATAGGCGTGGTTCTTGGCCGAAGCGCGGATCATCGCCGGGCCGCCGATGTCGATATTCTCGACGCTTTCCGGATAGTCGGCGCCCTTGGCCCGGACCTCTTCGAAAGGATAGAGATTGATGATCGACAGATCGATCGCGGAAATCCCATGATCCGCCATAGCCTTCCGGTGATCGGCGTCGTCGCGGATGGCGAGAAGGCCGCCATGCACATTCGGATGCAGCGTCTTGACGCGGCCATCCATGATTTCCGGAAAGCCGGTGACCTGGGAGACGTCGGTGACGGCCAGGCCGGCGTCCGACAGCGCCTTGAACGTGCCGCCGGTCGACAGAATGGCGACCCCGAGCGCGACCAGTTCGCGGGCCAGCTCCACCACGCCTGATTTGTCCGAGACCGAGATGAGCGCGGTCTTCACAGCGACCAGATCCGGCGCGGGAATTCGTTTCGATTGCACGGCCATGCCATGAGCCCCCTGAAAGCGATGTCTGCCGCGCCGTTAGCACAGGCGGCGCGCGGTTTAAACCCGCTTTCGAGCCTGTCCGGTCATAAGAGGCTCAGCCCGGCCCGCGATGGGTCAGGACCCATTGGATTTCCGGCAGAAGACCGGCCGTATAGGAAAGCTCCAGCATACGGCTGGCGCGAACGCCGCTGGGATCGGCGAAGAACACGTCGTCCTCGATCAGCACCTCGGCGTCCATGCACACGAAAGTCCATTGTTCGCCGTCCGGCGCGACGAGCCGGACTTCGTTTTCATCGATGCGCCTGATCTCGATCTGCGGATGGATGTGAAAACGGATCGACACCTTGTCGAGCCGGTCTTCGCCGACATCGGACCCGTCGGCGTTTCTCAGGCGATCCTTGCCGCGCAGCAGCGCGCCGGTGGAGTTGATGCTGATCGTGCGCTCATGCACCAGCCCGAAAAGGCCGACATAGCCGTCATGCGCCGCAGCCACCGCCTGGCCGCCTTCCTCGCCGTCGTGACGGCGGAGCTTCACCTCACTCAGGCCTTCAAGAAAAGGCGCGCCCTCGCTCTTCCTTTTGACCATGCGGGCAGAGGACGTGTCGTTCAGCGTCAGCGTCGAATGCGCCGCCGTGGCCCGCGCCAGTTGGCGATAATGCTCGCCGGCGAAATGCGGCGAGCCGGAATTGATGATGAAGCGGTATTTTCCCGACGACAGTTCGAACGAGAGACAGCCGGCATGCGCCTCGCGCGACATATCGGGCGAAACCGGCAGGCCGACATCCATCAGCACCACCGCGCTGCCCGCAGACAGCCGCTGATATCCCATATGCGGCAGCGCCTTGAACGGCGCGCCCGCCGTTTCGTCATAGCGCAGCGCCGACATCAATTCACGGGCCAGCGTCGAGGTCGCGCCGTTGAACAGCGCCAATTCCCCGCCCTGATGCCGGAAGAAGCGCAGCGCCGGAAACATCCGGTCGATGGTCGGCACCAGCCGCACCGGCAGATCATGGCCGAGATTGACATAGGTCTGCCTCAGCGGCAGCAGATCGAGCAGGATTTCCAAGCCGGCGCGCGGATTGCGCGAGATGTGTCCCCCATCGGCAAGGATCTGCCGCTCCAGTTCCGCGTCGAGAAGCTCAGCCGCCTTCACCACGCGTTTCGGCGAGGTCGGTGTGGCAAGCGAGGCCATGGCGAGCGCAATGCGGGCGATCAGACGTGGCAGACCGTCGGCGCTGGACGGCGTCATCGCTTCGAGATAGCGGATGTGATCGGAGATCGACCGCAGGAAGCGTTTGTAGAAAGCCATGTCGGTGTTCTTGAGCAGCACCGTGGAATGCGACAGCCAGGCGATCAGCCGCTGCGCCGCAAGCCCCGGCTCCCAGACGAAGCCCGACATCTGGCGGCCATGCGCCGCGAGCCATTCATCCGTCAGGCGCCGCGCGATCGCCGCATGCGCGTCGTTTCTGGAGGCGCGGACATGGCGGAGCCAGGAAAATCCATGCAGGCGGTTGGCGAACTCCTTCGACGGCAATTCAAGAAGAAAGGGCGAACGCCCCTCGCTGACCAGCAGCCGCCCCGCCAGCGGAAAGCGTCCCTCGGCAATCTCCTCGGCGACGAAGGGATCGGCGGCGCGCAAATCTGTCGGCGCCACCAGCAAACGATCCGGCGGCCGGCGCAGAGTGGGAACCGCGCCAATCCGCCAGGCGGTCAAACGCCTCAAAGCCCGTCGCATGCGCTCACTCATGGCCGAGGCGGTTTCCCATGTCTTTCAAACGGATGGTGATCCAGCATTCAGCCAATACAATTTTCCTAATATGGCGCGATGTAAAGACCTCGTTCCAGTTTTTGGACGATTCCGGCCTGATTCGAATGATTACAGAGCGCCGAACCGCGCCGCCATCGGCAAGATCGGTTATTCAACCCTTTCGATGACGGCCGCATAGAAGCCGTCGACGCCGTTCATCATGTCAGGCGTGGTGCGGATCTGCCCGTTACGCATGATTTCGGGGGGAATAGTCGAAAATTCTTCGGGATTTAGTAGGCGCATCCGAGCGGACGGCGTCTCCGCGAGAAAGGCCGCAATCAATTCCTCGCCTTCCAGGGGATCGAGCGAACAATTGGCGAAGACGAGACGCCCGCCCGGCTTGACCATGGCGAACGAGGCGTCGAGCAATCGGCGCTGGACGGAAGCAAGCTTGGCGACATCGTCCAGGCTCTTGGTCCAGACGACATCGGGATGGCGCCGGATGGTGCCGGTCGATGAGCAGGGCGCATCGAGAAGAATGGCGTCGAAGGGTTTCTCCGGCTTCAAGTCCTCGAGTTTCGCGACCACGAACTCCGCTTCGAAGCCGAGACGGGCGAGATTGCCTTTCAGCCGTTTCATCCGGCTCGCGGATTGTTCGACGGCCGTCACCTTGCCGCCGGCGAGAACCAATTGCGCGGTCTTGCCGCCGGGGGCGGCGCAGAGATCGGCCACGCGCTTGCCCGATATGTCCCCCATCAGCCTGGCCGGAATGGCGGCGGCGGCGTCCTGCACCCACCAGGCGCCCTCCTCGAAGCCTTCGAGTTCCGTCACGGCGCCATGGAGTTCGTTCAGCCGGACGCTGCCAGTCGGCAGCACGGCGCCGCCAAGCTTGTCGGCCCAGCCTTGGGGATCGCTCTTTACGGTCAGGTCTATCGGCGGCAGCGTAATGAAATTGTCGCCTATCCTGCGCGCGACCTCCTCGCCATAGGCCGCAACGAGCCGTTTCTGGAACCAGTCCGGAAAGATCGGCACGTCGGCGCGGACGCGAGCCAGCGCCTCGTCCTTCTCGCGGCCCAGCCGACGCAGAAGCGCATTGACGAGATTGGCGAAACGCGTCGATCGCGGATCGAGGCGCGCCTGCTCGACCGCGAGATCGACGGCGGAATGATCGGGAACGTCGAGAAACAGGATCTGCGCGGCGGCGACCGCCAGCACATGCCGCAAGTGCCGCGCGCCATCCGGCAACGGCGTCTGCAGATAGCCGTCGAGAATGGCGTTGATCCAGTTGAGGTGACGAAGCGCGGAGTTTAGGATGGCGCGCACCAGCGCCTTGTCTGCGCCAGAGAGAGCCCGGAAGGCCGGGTTGCCGTGATCGTCGTCGATGACGCCATCCATCGGCGTCTTCTGGTCGACGATCGCCGCCATCATCTTGGCGGCCGCGGCGCGGGCGGCGTAGCCTGGTTTGGCCGAGATATCGGCCGCCTCTCGTCTGTCGGATGTCTTGCGGGGAGGGCGGCCGGGTGTCTTGGTCAAGAATAAGGTCCTTCGGGAGGTTTGCGGTCGCCGCGCCCCCAGGTGATGTTGGGCACGGAGCGGCCTTTGCGACCGGAACTATCAGGCGCGGGCGCGTCCGTCGAGGCCCCCCAGGGGCTTGCGCGCTCTTGTGGCGGCTGAGCGACCGGCGCAGGCTGCGGCGAGGCAGGACGCGCACGCTCGGGCGCTGCCCGCATGCCGCGCGCCAGGTCCTGCAGGGCGGCGATGCGGTTTTCGGTGTTGGGGTGGGTGGAAAACAGATTGTCCATCCGCTCGCCCGACAAGGGATTGATGATGAACATATGCGCGGTGGCGGGATTGGCTTCGGCGCGCGGATTGGGAATGTGATGGGCCGCCGTCGCGATCTTGTCGAGAGCGGACGCGAGCCACAGCGGATTGCCGCAGATTTCGGCCCCGCGCCGGTCAGCAGCGTATTCGCGGGTGCGGCTGATCGCCATCTGCACCAGCATCGCGGCGAAGGGGGCGATGATCATCGTGGCGAGCACGCCGATGAAGCCGAAGGGATTGCTGCGCTCGTCGCGATTGCCGCCAAACAGAAAGGCGAAATTTCCGAGCATGGAAATCGCCCCGGCCAGCGTCGCAGTCACGGTCATGATCAACGTGTCGCGATTTTCGATATGCGCCAGCTCATGCGCCATCACGCCCGCGACTTCTTCCGGCGTCAACCGCTGAAGCAAGCCTGTGGAGGCCGCCACTGCCGCAGCGTCGGGCGCGCGACCGGTGGCGAACGCGTTCGGCTGGTCGGAGTTGATGATATAGACGCGCGGCATCGGCAGATTGGCGCGGGCGGCGAGGTCGCGGATCATCCGGTAGAATTCCGGCGCGCTGTGTTCGTCCACCTCCTGGGCGTTATAGGACGACAGCACCATGTTTCCGGAATTCCACCACGAAAACAGGTTCATGCCGGCAGCGACGAGCAAGGCGATCATCATACCGCCGCGCCCGCCGATCATGAAACCGACGCCCATGAACAAGGCCGTCATGAAGGCGAGCAACATGGCAGTCTTGACGTAATTCATCCGTTTCTCCTTGATGCGGGTCTTGAATTCGACCGTCATGCAATGACATGGGATGTGAAGCCGCAAAAATCAATCTGGGTGACGCCATGACCGACGCCGACAACGACAATGACGAATCCGGCCGCAAGCCGCTGTCGCCAGCCGCGCTCCGGGCCCTCGAGGAAGCCGAAGCGCGCCGCAAGGCCGCCGAAGCGCAGGAGCGTCCTCCCGAAGTGGGAGGTCGTGGCGGCGCCGATCCCGCTCGCTTCGGAGACTGGGAAATCAACGGTCGGGCCATCGATTTTTAACCTGAAATAATTCCTATTGATCGCGCCGTGAATTCGGAATATTTTCCTTTTCATGGTCAAGTCGCTTCGACGCATCGCTTCTTCATCCGTTCTGGCGCTCGCTCTCTTGGGGGCGAGCGGTGAACAGAGCTGGGCGGAAGCCAGCCGCCGCTATCACGTTGATGGTCCGGTGGCCGCCGAACTCGTGTCGGTGATCGATGGCGACACGGTGTTGGTCAACGCTCGTCCCTGGCCGCAACAGACCATTTCGGTGATGGTGCGGCTGCGCGGCATCGACACGCCGGAACTCAAAAGCCGCTGCCCAGCAGAGCGGGAAAGAGCCCGCGCCGCCCGCGACCTTCTCGAACAACGTCTTGCGGCAGGGGATCTGGCCTTGTCGGATATCGACGCCGACAAATATTTCGGCCGTGTGGTGGCGCGCCTCAGCTTTGGCGAAACAAGCGACGCATCCGATCTTCTGCTCGCCGCCGGTCTGGCGCGGCCTTACGATGGCGGCAGAAAAGAAAAAACCTCTTGCTGAGGTTGCAGCGCGTTGGTGGATTTTTCGCTTTTGGCGGATAAGGCTCAGACAGGAGCACCATCATGCCGCTGTTTTTCATTCTGTCTCTGATCCCGCAACCGCTTGCCGCGACGCCGCACAATCCGCAGTCCTTTGTTCAAACTGTGAGACTGAGTTGCAAGCAGATGTCTTCTTGCGAGGACGCGGTCGCTCTCTGGTGTTCCGGCTATCGGCGAGCGGATGGCGATAATGACGGCATACCCTGCGAGAATGTCTGTCATTCCATTGAACAGGTCGAAGAGATCGTTAGCCGGCAAGGATGTTGAAAGGGCCGGCGCTGCGCGCGCCGGCCCTGCTTGATGTCAGGACGCCTTTTTCATCTGCCTGTTCTGGCGATTGGCGATCAATTCGTCGACCACGCCGGGATCGGCGAGCGTCGATGTGTCGCCCAACGCGCCGAAATCGTCTTCGGCGATCTTGCGGAGAATCCGACGCATGATCTTGCCCGAGCGGGTCTTGGGCAGGCCCGGCGCGAACTGTATCTTGTCGGGCGTGGCGATCGGGCCGATCTCGGTGCGCACATGCTTGACCAACTCGGCGCGCAGCGCGTCATTGCCTTCGACGCCGGACATCAGCGTCACATAGCAATAGATGCCCTGCCCCTTGATGTCGTGCGGATAACCGACCACCGCGGCTTCCGACACCAGATGGTGCGAGACCAGCGCCGATTCTACTTCCGCGGTGCCGAGCCGGTGCCCCGAGACATTGAGCACGTCGTCGACGCGGCCGGTGATCCAGTAGTAGCCATCCTCGTCGCGGCGGCAGCCGTCGCCGGTGAAATACTTGCCTTTGTAGGTGGCGAAATAGGTCTGGATGAAGCGGTCGTGATCGCCATAGACGGAACGGGCCTGGCCCGGCCAGCTGTCGGTGATGCAGAGATTGCCGTCCGCTGCGCCCTCGATCGGATTGCCCTCGTTGTCGACCAGTTCAGGCTTGATGCCGAAGAAGGGTCGCGTCGCCGAACCCGGCTTGAGGTCGGTCGCGCCCGGCAGCGGCGAAATCAGGATGCCGCCCGTCTCGGTCTGCCACCAGGTGTCGACGATTGGGCATTTTCCTTCGCCGACGACATTGTAATACCATTCCCAGGCTTCGGGATTGATCGGTTCGCCGACCGAACCCAGGAGACGAAGCGTCGAACGCGAGGACCGCTTCACATAGTCGTCGCCGGCGCCCATCAGCGAGCGGATGGCGGTGGGGGCTGTGTAGAAGATGTTGACCTTGTGCTTGTCGATCACTTCCCAGAAGCGGCCCTGGTCGGGGAAATTCGGCACGCCTTCGAACATCAGCGTCGTAGCGCAATTGGCGAGCGGCCCATAGACGATATAGGAATGGCCCGTCACCCAGCCGACATCCGCCGTGCACCAGTAGATGTCGCCGTCGTGATAATCGAACACATATTCATGCGTCATCGAGGCATAGACCAGATAGCCGCCGGTCGTGTGCATCACGCCCTTCGGCTTGCCGGTGGAGCCCGACGTATAAAGAATGAACAGCGGGTCTTCGGCGCGCATCTTCACCGGCGGGCACTCGGCCTTGACGGTGGCGACTTCCTGGTGATGCCAGAGATCGCGACCCGGCGCCCAGCCGATCTTGCCGCCGGTGCGGCGCACGACCAGCACCTTGTTGACGATCACGTAGTTTTTCGCCGCAATATCGATAGCGATATCGGTGTTTTCCTTGAGCGGCACCGGCTTGCCGCCACGCACGCCTTCATCGCAGGTGATGACGAAAGTGGATTCGCAGTCGACGATGCGGCCGGCCAGCGCTTCCGGCGAAAAACCGCCGAACACCACCGAGTGGATCGCGCCGATGCGGGCGCAGGCGAGCATCGCATAGGCCGCTTCAGGGATCATCGGCATATAGATGGTGACGCGATCGCCCTTCTTGACCCCGTGCTTCTTCAGCACATTGGCCATGCGGCAGACCTGCTCGTAGAGCTCGTTATAGGTGATCTTCTTGTCGATATAGGGATTGTCGCCTTCCCAGATGATGGCGGTGCGTTCGCCATGCGTCTTCAGGTGACGGTCGATGCAGTTATAGGAGACGTTGGTCTGGCCGTCTTCGAACCACTTGATCGGCACGCGGCCTTTGAACGAGGTGTTCTTGACCTTCGTATAGGGCTTGAACCAGTCGATGCGCTTGCCATGCTTGCCCCAGAACTTGTCGGGGTTCTCGACGCTTTCCTCATACCATTTCTGATACTTCTCATCGTCGATCAGCGCGCGCGTTTTCGCCGGCTTCAGCACCGGATAGACTTTGGCGGACATTGGCTCCTCCCAATTCGTTCGCTCGGACCCGCAACTCCTTTGCGGTTGGATGACAATAACATAGCACCGGAAACGGCCGCGGCAATGAGACTTTGGTCAACGGATTCTCAAACAATTGCAATTTCGCGACGCTTGAGCTATAAGCCCGTCCATCCCCGGACATTGTGATTAGCACAAACGGCCTGCGACCCCGGCGCAGGCGGCTCAGAAGGATTGTATCCATGGCTCAACAGCTGCTCATGCCGAAGGCGACGGCGATCTGGCTGGTAGACAACACGGCGCTGTCGTTCGATCAGATCGCACAGTTTTGCAAGCTGCATCCGCTCGAAATCAAGGCCATTGCCGATGGCGAAGCCGCCCAAGGCATCAAGGGTCTCGACCCGATTTCGACGGGCCAGCTGTCGCGTGAAGAAATCGCCCGCGCCGAAGCCAATCCGAACCACAAGCTGAAGCTCTCCGAACCCAAGGTTCGTGTTCCCGAGTCCAAGCGCAAGGGTCCGCGCTATACGCCGGTCTCCAAGCGCCAGGATCGCCCCAACGCCATTCTCTGGCTGGTCCGCAACCATCCGGAACTCAAGGATGCGCAGATTTCGCGCCTGGTCGGCACCACCAAGAACACCATCCAGCAGATCCGCGAACGCACCCACTGGAATTCGACCAACCTGACCCCGATGGATCCGGTGACGCTGGGCCTCTGCTCGCAGATCGATCTGGACATGGAAGTCGACAAGGCCGCCCGCAACCGTCCCTTCCAGACCGAGGAAGAACAGGGCGCCACGCTTGAATCGGCCCGCGAGACCGAACGCGTCGCCGATCACGACGATTTCAAGGAAATCGACGCCGACGCCGTCTTCGCCAAGCTCAAGTCGCTATCGGCGAACCGCTCGGACGACGACGACGATCAGTACTGATCGACCGGCGCAGCCATCCCAATCAAAAGCCCGGCGGCCTCGACCGCCGGGCTTTTTGCTGTTCGGATGTCAGTAGGCCGAGCCCTGTTCACCATTCAGGCGATGACGTTCGGTTCCCTTGAGCGGCGGGTTGAAGACGCTGACCAGAATGAGGTCTGTCGACGCGCCGCCCCTCAGATAATGGCGATCATGTTCATCGAGCACATAGATGTCGCCGGGCTTGATCGGAAAGACATTGCCGCTCATGTCCTCGACCTCTCCCTCGCCGGCGATGCAGTAGCAGGCTTCGAGATGGTTGCGGTATTCGAGCAGCGACTGGCTCCCAGCCTTGACCACCGTATGACATACGGTGAAGCCCATGCCGTCCTGTTCGGTGAGCAGGCGGTGACTGGTGCCGTTGCCCCAATCCACGAAGAAGGGCGTCCGCTCGATATCACTCAGGCTGCGCTTGAACATTGATGTCTCCAATTTTCTAACAAGTGGTGCCCTAAAAATACCGAGTTTTGCAGGGAATAACGATTGAGAAATCGCGTCTGAATTGTTAGATTTTTTGACATGAAGCTGCCGCCCGCCAATTCGTTGATCGCTTACGAAGCCGCAGCCCGGCATTCCAGCCTGACGCTGGCCAGCCGGGAGCTGGGCGTCACCCATGCCGCCGTTTCCCATCAGATCCGCCAGCTGGAATCCTGGCTAGGCTTGGAGCTCTTCCGCCGCGAGGGGCGCGGTCTGGCGTTGACGGAAGAGGGCAGGGCGCTCGGCGAGACCCTGACCGATTGTCTGAGGCAGATCGAGACCCGCTGCCGGAGTTTGCGCCGGGCGCATCAACCCGGCGCCCTGACGATCGCTTCGCTTCCCTCCATCGCCAGCCGCTGGCTCATCCCGTCGCTGCCGGACTTTCAGGCGGCTCATCCGGATATCGCCATCCGCGTGGTCTACGCGCATGCGCGGGACACGCTTGCCGACCTCGACGCCGATCTGGCGATCGCGCTGAAGGAGGCGAAAGATCCCGGACTGACGAGTCGACGGCTGCTGTCGCGGATCAACAAACCGGTCGCAAGCCCTCATTACCTCGCCCGCTCAGGCGCGCTCGGCTCTCCCTCGGAGATCGCCAGAGCGACCCTTCTTCATGACGAAGATCCCCTTCATTGGCTGAACTGGTGTCGCAAGGCCGGAGTTCAGCCGGCGCCATCCATGACGGGACCGATATTCCAGGATTTCAATCTTCTGGCGACGGCCGTCATCGCCGGCCATGGCGTCGCGCTCTGCCCGGTGGACGTCTTCGCGCGCGAGATAGCGCAAGGAGACCTCGTCGTCCTCTCCGATATCTCGATCCTCGAAGACGAGGCCTATCATCTGGTCATGCCCAGCTGGCTGCCGGCGGAAGCCCGGCTTTTCGCCGACTGGTTGATCGGGGTGATGAAGAGCGCCGCCCGGTCTTAATGACCATGCGCCCTCAGCGCCGCCTCGATCTCGCCGAGAATGGCGGGATCGTCGATGGTGGCGGGCATTTTCCACGGCTGGCGGTCGGCGATCTTCTGCATCGTGCCGCGCAGGATCTTTCCCGAACGCGTCTTGGGCAGCCGCGTCACCGGGATGACCATCTTGAAGGCGGCCACCGGTCCGATTTCCTGGCGCACGAGATTGACGACTTCCTTTTCGATCGCGCAGGCTTCACGTGAAACATTGTTCTTGAGCACCAGGAAGCCGCAAGGGATTTGCCCCTTGAGCTCGTCTGCGACGCCGATTACGGCGCATTCGGCGACATCCGGATGCGTCGCGCAGACTTCTTCCATCTGCCCCGTCGACAGGCGGTGACCGGCGCAGTTGATGATGTCGTCGGTGCGGGCCATGATGAAGAGATAGCCGTCTTCGTCGCGATAACCGGCGTCGGCCGTCTTGTAATAGCCCGGAAATTCTTCGAGGCAGCTCTTGCGGAAGCGCTCGTCGGCGTTCCAGAAGGACGCGAGGCAGCCGGGCGGCAGGGGCAGCTTGATGACGATGTTGCCGAGAACGCCGTTTGCCACCGGATGGCCGGCGTCGTCGACCACATCGACCTGATAGCCCGGCATCGGCAGCGCCGGCGAACCGTGCCTGACCGGCAGGAGATCGAGGCCGAAGGGATTGGCGGCGATCGCCCAGCCGGTTTCCGTCTGCCACCAATGATCGATCACCGGCACGCCGAGATGCCGTTCCGCCCATTTGATCGTTTCGGGATCGGCGCGCTCGCCGGCGAGAAACAGCGCTCGGAGCGTCGGCATCGGATAAGCGCCAACGAACTCCGCCTCCGGATCTTCCTTGCGGATGGCGCGGAACGCGGTCGGCGCGGTGAACAGCGCGCTCACGCCATGTTCGGCGACGACCCGCCAGAATGTGCCGGCATCCGGCGTTCCCACCGGCTTGCCTTCGAAGACGATCGTCGTCGATCCGTTGATCAGCGGCGCATAGACGATATAGGAGTGGCCGACCACCCAGCCGATATCGGACGCCGACCAGAACACCTCGCCGGCCTTGACGCCATAGATGTTCTCCATCGACCAGGCGAGCGCCGCCATATGGCCGCCATTGTCGCGCACCACGCCTTTCGGCTGGCCCGTCGTGCCGGATGTGTAGAGAATATAGAGCGGATCGGTGGCGAGAACCGGCTCGCAGGCGATCTGGTCGCGCCCTGACGCCTTGGCGTCCTTGACTGCTTCGGCGAAATCCACATCCCTGCCGGCGATCATATCGGCATGCGCCTGCGGCCGCTGGAACACCAGCACGTGGTCGGGCTTGACCTTGCCATCCGCAATCGCCTGATCGACCATCGGCTTATAGGGCACGACGCGGCCGGGCTCCAGGCCACAGCTCGCCGTGATCACCAGTCTGGCCTCGGAATCTTCGATCCGATGCATCAGCTCATGCGCCGCAAACCCGCCGAACACCACCGAATGCACCGCCCCGAGACGCGCGCAGGCCAGCATGGAAAACACCGCTTCCGGGATCATCGGCATATAGATGACGACGCGATCGCCCTTTCCGACGCCGAGGCTGCTGAGAACGCCGGCAATCGCCTTTACCTCGGCCAGCGCGTCGGAATAGCTGTAACGGGTGACGGAGTTGGTCATAGGGCTGTCATGGATCAGCGCCAACTGGTCGCCGCGTCCGTCCTCGACATGGCGGTCGAGACAGTTGTAGCAGGTGTTGGTCACACCGTCGGCATACCAGCGACCATAGACGCCCAAGCTTTCGTCGAATATCTTGGTCGGCGCCCGGAACCAGTCGATCTTCTCCGCGGCCTGTTTCCAAAAGAACAGCGGATCTCGCTGCCATGCCGCATAAACGTCCCTGTATCCGCCCGTCATCGTTTCCGCCTCCCGATCGAAACCGCCTTATGTGCAATTATCGTGAAGAAGCGGATGGGGACAATCCGACCAAAGGGTTAGATGCGGCGCGATACAATCGGTTGAATTGACAAAGCGCAATGCCGGAGAGGCAAACGCGCCCTGGAGGACATCATGAACACACTTTCTCGCAGCTGCTGGATCGCATCCGCGCTCTATCTCACCATCGGTATGGGCTTGGGCATTTATATGGGCATCGCGCAGGATCACACGCTGGCGCCGGCGCACGCCCATCTCAATCTGGTCGGCGGCGTGCTCCTGGCGCTGTTCGGCGCCTATTACGCCATCACCTCGGGATCGGGCATACGGCGGCTCGGCGTTATCCAGGTGGTCGTCGCCAATCTCGCCGTCTTGACGCTTGCGCCCGGAATTGCGCTGGCGGTTCAAGGTGAGGGGGAGGGGCTGGCCATCGTCGGCAGCCTTCTGGCGCTCTCCTCCATGCTCCTGTTCCTGACGGTCGTCGCGACCCAGCCGCGCCCGGTTCCCGTCTCAGCGTGAGCCGAAGATCGCCGAGCCCACGCGGACGCTCGTCGCCCCCATGGCCGTGGCGATCTCGAAATCACCCGACATGCCCATCGACATCTTGTCGACGCCGTTTTCCCGGGCCAGTTTCGCAAGCAGCGCGAAATGCGGCCCGGGATTTTCATCCGCCGGTGGAATGCACATCAGCCCCTCAATGGCCAGACCCAGCTCGTTGCGGCACAGCGACAGGAAAGCGGGCGCGTCATCCGGGGCGACGCCCGCCTTTTGCGGCTCGCGCCCGGTATTGATCTGCACATAGAGGCGCGGGCTGCGGCCCTGCTTGTCCATCTCCGCCTTCAGCGCCCGGGCGATCTTTTCACGATCGACGGTTTCGATAACGTCGAACAGGGCCACGGCATACTCGGCCTTGTTGGACTGCAGCGGCCCGATCAACCGCAATTCGATGCCGGCAAACTCTGATCTCAGCGCCGGCCATTTCGCCTCCGCTTCCTGCACCCGGTTTTCGCCGAAGACGCGATGGCCCGCCTCGATCACCGGCCGGATCTCGTCGCCTGAAAATGTCTTGGTCACCGCAACCAGCTGCGGCGCGGCTTTGCCGGCCTCATCGGCGGCCTTGGCGATGCGGGCGAGGATCTCGTGATAGCGTTCCACGGTCGACATGAACGGCTCCTTCTGCTTTGCGCCTACCTAGCCTTCGGAGCCTGCTTTTGCCAAGAGCGCGAGGCGTTTCCAGCCGCCTAAAAACTTGACGCGCCCCCGCTTTCGTGATGAAGGTCACCCCCGATTTGATCGAGAATTCAGGGTCCCGGACAAGAAAAATGGCGTCAGAACGTTACAATCCGCGCGAGGTCGAACCCCGCTGGCAGCAACGCTGGAACGAAGAGAAAGTCTTCGAAACCGACAACAACGACCCGCGCGAGAAGTATTACGTCCTCGAGATGTTCCCCTATCCGTCTGGCCGTATCCATATGGGCCATGTGCGCAACTATGCGATGGGCGATGTGGTCGCCCGCTTCAAGCGCGCCCGCGGCTACAATGTCCTGCATCCCATGGGTTGGGACGCCTTCGGCATGCCGGCCGAAAACGCGGCGATGAAAAACAAGGTCCATCCCAAGGACTGGACCTACGAAAACATCGCGACGATGCGCAAGCAGCTGAAAAGCATGGGTCTTTCGCTGGATTGGTCGCGCGAATTCGCCACCTGCGACGTCGCCTATTACAAGCGCCAGCAACATCTCTTCCTCGACATGATGGAAAAGGGCCTGGTCTATCGCAAGAATTCCAAGGTCAACTGGGATCCGGTCGACATGACCGTGCTCGCCAATGAGCAGGTCATCGACGGCCGCGGCTGGCGCTCCGGCGCGCTGGTGGAACAGCGCGAACTGACCCAGTGGTTCTTCAAGATCACCGACTTCGCCCAGGATCTGCTCGACAAGCTCGACACGCTCGAAAACTGGCCGGAAAAGGTCCGGCTGATGCAGAAGAACTGGATCGGCCGCTCGGAAGGCCTGACCGTTCGCTGGGACGTCGTGCCGCATGACGGCTTTGCCGATCTCAAGGACATCACCGTCTACACCACCCGTCCGGACACGTTGTTCGGCGCCTCCTTCCTGGCGATCTCCGCCGATCATCCGGTCGCCAAGGCGGCTGCCGCCAAGGATGCGGCCATTGCGGAATTCTGCGAAGACTGCCGCCGCGCCGGCACATCGCTGGCTGCGCTCGAAACAGCAGAGAAGAAGGGCCTGGATACGGGCCTGCGTGTTCGCCATCCCTTCGACGCAACTTGGGAAATCCCCGTCTACATCGCCAATTTCGTGCTGATGGATTATGGCACGGGCGCGATTTTCGGCTGCCCCTCGGGCGACCAGCGCGACCTCGACTTCGCCAACAAATACGGCCTGCCGGTGACGCCGGTGGTGATGCCGGACGACGCCAATAAGGATGAGTTCCACGTCACCGACGAAGCCTATATCGGCGACGGCGTGATGATCAACTCGCGCTTCCTCGACGGCATGACCACCGAGAAAGCCTTCGACGAAGTGGCCAACCGCTTGGCTGCGACCGAACTGCATGGCGCGCCGCAGGCCGAACGCAAGGTGAATTTCCGCCTGCGCGACTGGGGCGTTTCTCGCCAGCGCTATTGGGGTTGCCCGATTCCGGTGATCCATTGCGAAGTCTGCGGCGTCGTGCCCGTGCCGAAGAAGGACCTGCCGGTGCAACTGCCCGACGACGTCACCTTCGACACGCCCGGCAACCCGCTCGACCGTCATGCGACCTGGCGGCATGTCGCCTGCCCGCAATGCGGCCATGATGCGCGTCGGGAAACCGACACGATGGACACGTTCGTCGATTCGTCGTGGTATTACACGCGCTTCACCGCGCCCTGGGAAGATGCGCCGACGGATCCCGCTGCCGCAGACGCCTGGCTGCCGGTCGATCAGTATATCGGCGGCATCGAGCATGCGATCCTGCACCTGCTCTATTCCCGCTTCTTCACCCGCGCGATGCGCGAAACCGGCCATGTGGGTCTCGACGAACCCTTCAAGGGCCTGTTTACGCAGGGCATGGTGGTGCATGAAACCTATAGCCGCGGCGAGGGCGCCCAGCGCGAATGGATCGAGCCCGCTCAGATCCGCATCGAGGAAGTCGAAGGCGCTCGCAAGGCCTATCTGCTCGACGGCGGCGACGAAGTCGCCATCGGCTCGATCGAGAAGATGTCGAAGTCCAAGAAGAATGTCGTCGACCCCGACGACATCATCGCTTCCTATGGCGCCGACACCGCCCGCTTCTTCGTGCTTTCGGACTCTCCGCCGGATCGCGACGTAATCTGGACCGAAGGCGGCGTCGAAGGCGCGCATCGTTTCGTGCAGCGCGTCTGGCGCCTGCTCTCGGAAGCCGCCGAACAGCTGAACACAGTCGAGGCGACTCCGGCTAAGCAAGGCGATGCGTTGGCGATTTCTCAAATCGCGCATAAGACGTTGAAGGCCGTGGAAGGCGACTACGAGCGCCTCGGCTTCAACAAGGCCGTCGCCCGCATCTACGAATTCGTCAATGCTCTGGCCCAGCCGCTGACCACAGTCGCCTCGGGCAAGGCGGACGCGGCCTATATCGCAGCCGTTCGTGAAGCCGCCGAAATTCTCGTGCATCTGATCGCGCCGATGACGCCGCACCTCGCCGAGGAATGCTGGACGGTGCTCGGCAAGAATGGTCTCGTTGCGGAAGCCGACTGGCCCGTCTTCGACAAGGATCTCGTCGCTGAAAACGAGATCACCCTGCCGGTGCAGATCAACGGCAAGAAGCGCGCCGATTTGACAATCGCCCGCGATGCGGATCAAACTTCGATCGAACAGGCCGTGCTGGCGCTCGACGCGGTGAAAGCCGCCCTCGAGGGCAAGACGCCGAAGAAAATCATCGTGGTGCCGCAAAGGATCGTCAATGTCGTCGTCTGATCGCAAATTCGCAGCGCCCATCAAGCGCATCCTCGGCGCCGCCGGTCTCGGGCTTCTCCTGGTCTCCGGCGGATGCCAGGTGCGTCCGCTCTACGCCACGGGGTCTGGCGTCGATGCGGCGCTCAAGTCGATCGAGTTTTCGGAAGCCGACGACCGGATCGAACTCGAGGTCCGCAACAATCTGATCTTCCTCGTCGCGGGCGGCGCCGGTGAACCGGCCAATCCGGAATATGAAGTCGACATCAAGGTGAAGACCCGCAATGTCGGCGTGCTCGTCGACAGTTCGGCGGATCAGGACCGCGCCGGCCGCATCGTTCTCAAGGCCGATTTCACACTGACCAAAAAGGCGACCGGTGAAGTGCTGAAGACCGGTCATCGCTCGTCCGTGGCGCTCGTCGATTTCAACACCCAGGAATATGCGAAGATTCGCGCCACCCGCGATGCGGAAAACCGCGCCGCTCGCGAATTGGCCGAACTTATTCGCGCCGATCTTGCAGCCTGGCTCGGCCGGTGACATGGCCGAAATAAAGGCGCATGAATTCGATGCTTTCCTGAAGCGGCGGCTGGGCGACCACCGCCTCTTTTTGATTTATGGCCCCCACAGAGGACTCGTCTCCGAACGCGCAGAAGCACTTGCGGCCGCCACGAAGGTGGATCTCAAGGATGCCTTCTCCTTCATGCGTCTTGAGGCGTCTGACCTTTCCGGCGATCCCGGCCGCCTTTATGACGAAGCGCGTTCCACGGGGCTGTTTGGCGGCGAAAAACTCATCTGGATCAAAGGCGCCGGAGCAGACAAGGGCCTTGCCGATGCCGTGACCAATCTCGGTGCAGATAAGGATCTGGCGGCCTGGATCATCATCGAAGCTGGCGACCTCAAAAAAGGTGCCAATCTTCGCAAATCCGCCGAAACGGCGTCCGGAGCCATGGCGATCCCTTGCTATGCCGACGATGCGCGCGCATTGAATGGCCTGATTGACGAGGAACTCGGAACCTATGGCCTGAAGATAACGGCCGACGCTCGCACTCTCCTCGGAGAATCGCTTGGCGGCGATCGGCTCGCATCCCGTGGGGAGATCCGCAAACTGGCGCTCTACGCTCTCGGCAGCCAGACCATTGAAGCAGAAGACGTGACCGCGGTAATCGGCGACGCCAGCGCCATCTCCACCGACGATGCCGTCGACGCTGTGTTGAAGGGGGACCGCGACGGCTTCCTGCACGCCACTCAGAAAGTTATCGCATCGAAGACGCCGGTTTTTCTGGTGATTCAGGGTGTCATGCGGCAATTGCAGCTGCTCGATGTCATGCGCGCCGACATGGAGGAGAGGCGCTCCAGCGCCGCCGACGCCATTGCAACGCATGGCCGCCATCTGCATTTCCGCAGGAAGCCCGTTATTGAAGCTGCGCTGCGAGCCTGGACGGGCGAACTCATCGCCCGGGAACTCAATCGGCTGCATTTCGCCATTCTGCAATGCCGGCGTCGCAACAGTCTCGAAGACACAATCGCTCTGCAAACGCTGCTCGCCACCACCCTGATCGCGGGTCGTGGAAAGCAGGCGCGAAATTAATTAGCCGGATTCAGCTTCTTTCCAGCAAACGGCAGAGCTCTTCGAGCTGGTCGAGCGTCTTATAGGCGATGGTCACGCGGCCACCTTCACCCTTGTGGGCAACCTTCACCTCAAGCCCGAGCTTGTCGGAGAGGCTGCGTTCCAGCGCCACGGTGTCGGCGTCCGGTTCCGCAGCTTTTGAACGCTCGGCGCCGCCGGTCAGTCCCTTGATGTCGTTCTGGGCGATCCGCTCAGCGTCGCGCACAGACAGCCCCTTGGCCACGATCGTGCGCGCCAGCGCGACCGGATCGGATGTCGGGATCAAGGCGCGAGCGTGGCCAGCAGACAGCCGCCCGTCATAAAGCATGTCACGAACCGGATCCGGAAGCTTCAGAAGCCGCAGGCTATTGGCGACATGCGACCTGCTCTTGCCGATGATTTCGCCGAGATCATTCTGCGTATAACCGTGTTCGGCGATCAGCTGATCATAACCCATCGCCTCTTCGATTGGATTGAGGTCCGATCGCTGCACATTTTCGACGATGGCCAATTCCAACGCCGTACGATCATCGACATCGCGAATGATAACCGGGATCTCGACGAGGCCCGCGAGTTGAGCGGCGCGCCACCGGCGTTCGCCGGCAATGATCTCGAATTTTCCGTCGGGCATCGTGCGCACCACGACCGGCTGCACGATGCCATGCTGGCGGATGGACGAAGCAAGATCCTGAAGTTCCTCTTCGAGAAAGTTCTTTCTGGGATTGCGTGGGTTGCGGATCACCATTTCAATCGGAACTCGGCGATCCGGTCCAATCGAAGGTTTTCCCTGCTGCACCGACAAAGGCTGGTCCATCTCACCGATCAATGCGGCAAGGCCGCGCCCCAGACGACGCTTTGAAGGATCTTCGTTCATGTCAACACCAGACTATTTCGACAACGAAATGTTATGCCGCGCGGCTATGTTGCCGCTCCCGTTGGATAACCTCGGACGCCAGCTGCAGATAGGCCTGGCTGCCGGCGCATTTCAAATCATAGAGGATTGCCGGCTTCCCATAAGAAGGCGCTTCCGAGACCCGGACATTGCGCGGGATCAGCGTATGATAGACTTTCTCGCCGAGATGTTCGCGCACATCCGAAACGACCTGCTGCGCAAGATTGTTGCGCGAGTCGAACATCGTCAGAACAATGCCTTGAATATCCAGTTCCGGATTGACCGATCGACGCACCTGGTCAACCGTCTCCAGGAGCTGACTCAAGCCTTCAAGTGCGAAAAACTCGCACTGCAGCGGGACCAGGACGGACTGAGCGGCGGCAAGCGCGTTCATTGTCAAAAGATTGAAAGATGGCGGGCAGTCGATCAGGATATAATCGAACTTGGCGGCTTCCGGGCTGCTCAATGCCTGGCGAAGACGATAAACACGATCGGGCTGCTGGCCGATTTCCATCTCGACGCCGAGCAGATCCATGGTCGAGGGCGCAATCGCCAGGTTGGGAACAACGGTGGGCATAGCCACTTCAGTGACGCCATGATCACCAATCAAAAGATCATAGGTCGACAGAAGGCGGCTTTTCCGGTCGATGCCCAACCCGGTGCTGGCATTGCCCTGCGGATCAAGATCGACGATCAGGACATTCTCGCCGATCGCCGCGAGCGCGGTCGCCAGATTGATGGCGGTCGTCGTCTTGCCGACGCCGCCCTTCTGGTTGGCGATGGTTATGATGCGGTGCTTCGGCTTGTTCATTCGGCCCACCAAAATGAGGTCAAGAAATCTTCTGGAGCCGCCGAATTTCAAGGACCACGGAATCCGGCTCCACAATGCTGGTGTGTTTTACCAGATCATACGACCATCGCCTATGCGATTTTTCCACCTCGGCACGGTAATCCCGGCCTTTGTGCAGATAGCAGACGAGTTCAGGATTGCGTAGCGCCCAAGGCTCAGCATAGGCGCAGAGCAAATCGAGTTCGGCCAGAGCCCGGGCTGACAGGTAATCGCAGGAGGCAATCAGGTCGGGCGCCGTCTCGATCCGGACGGCATGAACGGCGCCTCGTCCGCCGGTTGCCGCCAGAGCAGCGCGCAGAAAAGCCGCCTTCTTGTTATTGCTCTCGACCATATGGACTTGGCCGTCACCGCGCTCCGCCAGGAAGATGGCAGTCACGATACCCGGAAAGCCGCCACCACTGCCAAGATCGACCCACTGCCCCGGATTCGGCTGCAACATCATCAGCTGAGCACTATCGAGGATATGTCGCTCCCACAAATCAGACTTTGTGGAGGGGGCAACGAGATTGATGACCGACGCCCACTTGTTGAAAACATCCGCGAACGTCTCCAAACGGTCCAGCGTTTCACGTGAAACACCCATGCCGATTAGTTTGTCGCGGAGACTCTTTTGCATTGCAACCAATGGTCAACCAGCCTTCCGAAATGCGTCACGTTTTTTGATCGTAGTCAGCAACAAGGTGATCGCAGCGGGCGTCATTCCATCAATCTTTGCAGCCTGAGCGATATTGCGTGGCTTGAAACGCGCCAGCTTGGACTTCAACTCTGCGGAAAGACCTGGAAGATCCGAGAAGTCCAGGTCGTCAGGAATAAGGCGCTCCTCTTCGCGCCGCGTCTCAGCCGCCTCGGAAGCCTGACGTTCGAGATACACAGCATAGGCCGCCTCGATTTCGATCGCTTCGCGGCTCAACTTCGGAACAGCTTTCAAATCCGGCCAGACCAGCGACAGACGGTCGAGTGTCATATCCGGATAGGAGAGCAGCTCGTAAGCACTCCGACGTTGACCATCCTGATTGATGCGAAGCCCATGTTTGGCGGCTTCATTCGGTGTCAGCGCATGATTCTTCAGCTGTGTGCGAACAGCGCCAAGATCCTCTATATAGCGACTGAAGCGCTCGCGTCTTGCGCTGCCGACCAAGCCGAACTCCAAACCGACTGGCGTTAGCCGCTGATCGGCATTGTCCGCCCGAAGCGACAAACGGAATTCAGCGCGGGACGTAAACATCCGGTAGGGTTCACTCACACCCCGGGAGGTGAGATCATCGATCATTACGCCGATATAGGATTCGGTGCGGCTAAAGATGAACGGTTCCTGTCCGCCAGCCCGGCGCGCAGCGTTCAAACCGGCGACCAGACCCTGGGCTGCAGCCTCCTCATATCCTGTCGTGCCATTGATCTGTCCCGCCAGATACAAGCCGCGCAACGCCTTGACTTCGAGACTTGGATCAAGCTCACGCGGATCGACATGGTCATATTCGATCGCATAACCCGGCTGAAGGATGGAGACCCGCTCAAGACCCGGAATGCTGTGAATGAATGCGTCCTGCACATGTTCCGGCAGCGAGGTCGAAATTCCGTTCGGATAGACCGTAGGGTCATCGAGGCCTTCCGGCTCCAGGAAGATCTGGTGACCATCACGTTCGCCGAAGCGGACGATCTTATCCTCGATCGAAGGGCAGTATCGCGGGCCCACCCCTTCAATCTGTCCGGAATACATGGCCGAGAGATGAATATTGTCCTGGATGATTTTGTGCGACTCGGGCGTCGTGCGGGTGACACCGCAATCAATCTGCGGATTGGTGATCGCATCCGTCATAAAGGAGAAGGGCGAGGGGTCTTCATCCGGACCCTGGCGGTCCAGGCCAGACCAATCAATCGTCCTCCCGTCGAGACGGGCCGGCGTTCCCGTCTTCAAGCGTCCGAGTTTCAGACCCAGTTTTCCGAGCGTCGAAGACAATCCGATCGAGGGTTGCTCCCCCACACGCCCGGCCGGAATCTTGCGGTCGCCAATATGGATCAGACCCCGCAAGAATGTTCCCGTGGTAAACACCACAGCGCCGCAGGAGATCACATCGCCATTGCCGAGACAGACTGCAGTAACACCGTGCTCATTATGGAGAAGATCAACGACGTCGCCCTCGATAACCTCAAGATAATCGTGATTCACGATCTCCGCCTGCATAGCCTCACGGTAAAGTCGTCGATCCGCCTGGGTGCGTGGTCCGCGAACCGCCGGGCCTTTCTTTCGATTGAGCAAACGAAACTGAATTCCACCTTTATCGGCAACCCGACCCATAAGGCCGTCAAGCGCATCAACCTCGCGAACCAAATGACCTTTCCCCAGACCACCGATGGCGGGGTTGCAGGACATCGCGCCAATCGTCGCGAATTTGTGAGTCACCAGAGCGGTGTTCGCGCCCAACCTCGCTGCTGCGGAAGCCGCCTCGACACCTGCATGTCCGCCACCGACCACGATGACATCAAACCGGCGATGCATGTGATACTCCGTTCATTGCGCTTCCGAATCAGTTGCGCGTCAGTGTTTCACGTGAAACGTGAGACTCGTATTACGAGAATCAGCGCCTATTTTCCAATGCAGAATTCCGCAAAGATGACCCCTAGGAGATCATCCGGATCAACGAAGCCGGTAATGCGGCCCAGCTCTCGAGCCGCCAGGCGCAACCTCTCCGAACGAATTTCCAAAGGATCGCCACTCGCCACTTCTGCATAATCGATGTGATCCAAAGCGGAAGAGAGCAAGCTGCGATGGCGAGATCGTGTAGGGGCAAGATCCAACCCGCCATTGTCGAACAAGCCAATGACGTGTTTGAGAATGGCGTCGATCAGCTCGTCCAGGCCGTGACCCGAAACTGTGGAAATGGATAGGCTCGAGGATTCGGAATTTTCGCCACGATCCGCTTTTGTCGTGACAAAAATATGTTCCACTTCCGAATCGACCATTTCGAAAGGCTCAAGGTCACTCTCATCACGCAGGCTCAGAATCAGGTCTGCATGGCGCGCCGCATCGCGCGCTCTCTTTATGCCTTCCGCTTCGACAACTTCTTCTGTGTCGCGCAGCCCCGCCGTGTCTGTAAGTCGAATGAGATATCCCTGAAGATCGAGATCAACGGTGATCAGATCCCGGGTGGTTCCGGGAATATCGGTGACGATCGCCACAGGTCGCTTGACTAAACTATTGAGAAGGCTTGATTTTCCGGCATTAGGCCGCCCAATGATGGTGACGTTGAAACCGTCCCTCACCATTTCGGCGTATCGCCCCTTCGCAAGGTATGATTTTATTTCGGATCCGATCTGTTTCACGTCGGACCAGACACGATCACTCACAGCCCCGGGAATGTCCTCTTCTTCCGGAAAATCCAACTCGGCTTCGATCAGTGCTCGCGCACGCGTCAATCGATCCATCCAGTCCCGATAGAGCCGCCCCTGATCGCCCCGCGCTTGCGACATCGCGAGCCGCCGCTGCATCTCGGTATTGGCCGATATCAGATCTGCGAGACCCTCCGCTTCAGTGA
This sequence comes from Rhizobium sp. FKL33, assembly GCF_005222915.1. Taxonomy (GTDB): domain Bacteria; phylum Pseudomonadota; class Alphaproteobacteria; order Rhizobiales; family Rhizobiaceae; genus Rhizobium_E. The sequence goes on along the minus strand of NZ_STFX01000031.1, from coordinate 73,091 downwards.
GGTCCAGCCGATTGTTGTCGAAAGCGCGGCGAGTGAACTCGCCCGGCTCGGCATGTCGGCAGCCCGGCACAACAGCGAGCTCATCCAGCACCGCGCGCACCACCGCGCGGCCGCCATGGAGATGAAGCTCGAGGCAATCCTCTCCGGTGAACGAATTGGGTCCGGTGAAGGAGATCACCAGTGCTCGGTCGATCAGGTCGCCCGTAGGCCGTCGTACAGACTTCAGCAAGGCTGCGCGCGGCTCGCAGTCACCGAGATGGAGATGGCGTCTTACTGTGCTCACAGCCGCCCCGCTGACGCGCACCACTGCAACGCCGCTCGGAAGCGACCCTGTGGAGAGCGCGAATATCGTGTCCTGGGACGACGTCATGTAAATCTTATCCAGAGAAGTCGGGCGCAAACGAAAACCGCCGGGAAGGCCCGGCGGTTGCCATACTGTATTTTGTTATTCCGCTCAAGCCAAAGCAGCCCGGAGCTTCCTCGCTGATGATCAGGTGTTCATCGAATCGAAGAAGTCGCCGTTGTTTTTGGTCTGCTTGAGCTTGTCGATGAGGAACTCGATCGCGTCGGTCGTGCCCATCGGCGCCAGAATCCGGCGAAGCACAAAGACCTTCTGCAGATCCTGACGCGGAACCAGCAGGTCTTCCTTGCGGGTACCGGACTTGAGAATATCCATGGCCGGGAAGATGCGCTTGTCGGCCACCTTGCGGTCCAGCACGATTTCGGAGTTGCCGGTGCCCTTGAATTCTTCGAAGATCACTTCATCCATGCGGCTGCCGGTGTCGATCAGCGCCGTCGCGATGATCGTCAGCGAACCGCCTTCCTCGATATTGCGCGCCGCGCCGAAGAAGCGCTTCGGGCGCTGCAATGCGTTGGCGTCCACACCGCCGGTCAGAACCTTGCCCGAAGAGGGCACAACGGTGTTGTAGGCGCGGCCGAGACGGGTGATCGAATCCAGCAAAATAACCACGTCGCGGCCATGCTCGACGAGCCGCTTGGCCTTTTCGATCACCATTTCAGCGACCTGCACGTGACGCACGGCGGGCTCGTCAAAGGTCGAGGACACGACTTCGCCGCGCACGGAGCGCTGCATGTCGGTCACTTCTTCCGGCCGCTCGTCGATCAGCAGAACGATCAGGTAGCATTCCGGATGGTTGGCGGTGATAGAATGGGCGATGTTCTGGAGCAGAACCGTCTTACCCGTGCGCGGCGGCGCGACGATGAGTCCGCGCTGGCCTTTGCCGAGCGGCGCGACGAGATCGATCACCCGCGGCGACATGTCCTTGTTGGTCGGAATGTCCAGTTCCATCTTGAACCGCTCATTCGGATAGAGCGGCGTCAGATTGTCGAAATGAACCTTGTGACGGATCTTTTCCGGATCGTCGAAATTAATGGTGTTGACCTTCAGAAGCGCGAAATAGCGTTCGCCTTCCTTGGGGCTGCGGATCGGTCCTTCCACCGTGTCGCCGGTCTTCAGCGAGAAACGGCGGATCTGCGAAGGCGAGATGTAGATATCGTCAGGGCCCGGCAGATAGTTGGCGTTGGCGGAGCGCAGGAAGCCGAAGCCATCCTGCAGCACTTCCACGACACCCTCGCCGATGATTTCGACTTCCTGGGCGGCGAGATTCTTCAAGATCGCGAACATCAGTTCCTGCTTGCGCATGACGCTGGCGTTTTCGACGCCCACCGATTCGGCGAATGCCAAGAGATCTGTGGCGGTCTTGTTCTTGAGGTCTTGGAGTTTCATCTCGGCCATGAAGGGAACCATCGGGGCGTTTGGGAAGGAGAACCGGAGCGGTCAGGGGATCGGCATGAAGGAGGGATGGGCATGCCGCCAAGCAGATTGAAGCAAAATTGCGCCGTCACTCCGCATGCGACTAGTGCTCTGCCAGACTCGCCGCCCTTTGACAAGTCAAATCAGAATGGCTTCACGATTACCAACAAAACGATGGCGATCATCAGAAGCGCGGGCGCTTCGTTGAGAAAGCGCCATGCTCTTTCGGTGGCGGGGCGCTCGTCACGGCCGAATGCGCGCATCGCGCGGCCGAAATAGACATGCGCCGCCGTCATCAGCACGACAGCGGCGATCTTGGCATGCAGCCAGCCGCCGATGAAGCCGAATCCATCCCAGGCGAGGTAGAGGCCGAGGCCCCAGGAAATCATCATCGCCGGGTTCATGATCACCCGGAACAACCGGCGTTCCATGACCTTCAGCGTCTCGGACGTCCCCGATCCCACCGCCGACTGATGATGGTAGATGAACAGGCGCGGCAGATAGAGCAATCCCGCCATCCAGGAGATCACCGCGATCACATGCATCGCCTTGATCCAGAGATAGGCGTTGTCGGGCGCGAAATAGAAAACCGCCCCGATCAGCGCGACGAAAACTGCAATCGCAGCGGCTGCGCGTTTCCACGCCTTGGCGCCCGGCTCTGCTTTCGCCTCGCTCATCGCTCTCTCCTCAGCCGCCGCGAATGATTTCGAGCAGGCGCGTGACATTTTCCGGATCGGCTTGCGGCGTGATGCCGTGGCCAAGATTGAAGATCAGCGGACCATGGCCGAGCTTGTCGAGGATCCGCCGCGCCCGGTTTTCCAGCGCCTCGCCCCCCGCCACCATCAGCAGCGGATCGAGATTGCCCTGAACCGCGCCGTCCTTCTGCAGCTCCACTGCGAAATCCAGCGGCAGGGCCCAGTCGAGACCGATCGCATCGGCGTCGACGCCTTGGCGATACGTCCGAAGATTGGCGCCGGCCCCCTTGGCGAAGGCGATCACCTTGGTCTCAGGTCGCGCCGCCCTGACGACATCGACGATGCGGCGCACCGGACCGACAGCATAACGCTGGAACTCGTCGTCACCGAGCACACCCGCCCAGGAATCGAAGATCTGCACCGCATCGGCGCCGGCGTCGATCTGCCGGATCAGATAGTCAGCGGAGGCTTCCGCGATGACGGAGAGCAGACGGTCGAACGCCTTGGGATGCTGGTAGGCGAAGAGCCGGGCAGGGGCCTGATCCGGCGTGCCATGCCCCGCAATCATGTAGGTGGCGATGGTCCAGGGCGCTCCGCAAAAGCCGAGCAGGGTAGTCGTGTCTGGCAGCTCCGTTCTCAACCGGCTTACCGTTTCGAAAACCGGAGCGAGATGCCGGGCAAGATCGGGAGCTTCCAGACGCTCGATCTCCTCAAGTGAAATCGGGTCGAGCTGCGGCCCTTCTCCTTCGACAAAACGAACATTGCGTCTCATGGCGTCGGGAATGACGAGAATATCGGAAAACAGGATCGCCGCATCGAAACCGTAGCGCCTTATCGGCTGCATCGTCACTTCGACTGCGAGATCGGGCGAATAACAGAGATCGAGAAAGCCCTTCGCCTGCCGTCGGGTCTCACGATATTCGGGCAGGTAGCGGCCGGCTTGCCGCATCAGCCATACCGGAGGCGGGCTCACCGTCTTCCCGGAGAGAACCTCCATCACCTTTCGCGCCGTCTTTTCCACATCCCGCCTCATAAAATAACAGATAGATCTAGATTGCTATTTCTTAAGAGTCGGTGGGATTCAAGGATTATCAGGGCTCAACAGGTTTTTCGCTCCGCGACGCAAGCGCACAGGAGTCCGGTGGGGAGATTTCATCGCTCTGTGGATAAATTTCGGGAGGTCCACTTCCTCCCTGGATTCCAGCGCGTTGGGGACAGAAAGGTTCAGACCTCGCTTGTGGATGACCGTGGAACAGATTTTGACGTATCCGCAAGCATGAGTCTTTTCCACACCCCCGGATTTCCGCTCTCCGCTCAGGCTTTCTCTGTGGACAAATCGGGGGTTTTCCCAGAGAGCTTTTCCCGCCCGGACCAAAACGGCACTTTGTCCACACTGCTCAACAGGCGGCGTCAAAAGCGTGGAAAACAAGAAAAAATTCTTTCACCTGCATCTGATCTCCGATTCGACCGGCGAAACGCTCATCGCGGCGGGCCGAGCGGCGGCGGCGCAGTTCGGCGATTGCCTGGCGGTCGAACATGTCTATCCGCTGGTGCGCAGCCGCAAGCAGGTGAGCGACGTGCTCTCGGCGATCGATGAAGAGCCGGGCATTGTTCTTCACACCATCATCGATCGCGAGATTGCCGCGGTCATCGATGAAGCCTGTCGGGAAATGGGCGTGCCCTGCGTCTCGGTGATCGAGCCGGTCCTAGAAATCTTCCAATCCTATCTCGGCGCTCCCAATCGCCGTCGGGTCGGGGCGCAGCATCAGCTCAACGCCGGCTATTTCGCCCGCATCGAAGCGCTCAATTTCACCATGGATCATGACGACGGCCAGTTGCCGCATAACATCGACGAGGCCGACGTCATTCTTCTCGGCGTCAGCCGCACGTCGAAAACGCCGACCGCGATCTATCTCGCCAATCGCGGCATCAAGACCGCCAATATTCCTCTGGTCGTCGGAGCCAAGCTGCCTGAGAAACTGCTTGCCGCCAAGCGGCCGCTGATCGTCTGCCTGGTCGCCAGCGTCGACCATATCAGCCAGGTGCGGGAGAACCGCATTCTCGGCGCGACGTCCGGCTATCAGGACAGCTATACGGACCGGGCCACCATTTCCGAAGAGATCAAATACGCCCGCCAACTTTGCGCCAAGAACGGCTGGCCGCTGATCGACGTCACCCGCAAATCGATCGAAGAGACGGCCGCCGCCATTGTTGCTCTTCGCCCGAAGCTTCGCTAGTCCTCAGCCGATATGAGGGAGATGTTGGCATGGCCAGATTGATATTGGCGTCGAAGAGCGCATCGCGGCGATCACTGATGACCGGGGCAGGGCTCTACTACGAGGCCGTCACGGCTGATATAGATGAGCGGGCTGTCGAGGAACCGCTTCTGGCCCGCGGCGCGCATCCCGATGCTGTGGCGCGGGGTCTTGCGGAAGCCAAGGCGCTGCATGTGTCGTTGAAACATCCGGATGCATATGTCATCGGTTCCGATCAGACGCTGTCGCTCGGTGAACGCATCTTCCACAAGCCGTGCGATATGGCCGAAGCTGCCGACCACATCCGGGCCTTTTCCGGCAAGACGCATCATCTGAATTGCGGCGTCGCCGTGGCCAATGACGGAAAGGTGGTCTGGTCGGATGTCTCGATCGCCCGGATGACCATGCGGCCGATCTCAGAGGCGTTTTTGTCACGTTACCTCGATCTCTCAGGAGAGGGGATCCTGCAGAGCGTCGGAGCCTACCAGTTCGAAGGGCCGGGCGTGCAGCTGTTCGAGCGCATTGACGGAGACTACTTCACCATTCTCGGCCTGCCGATGTTGACGCTGTTGCCTGGTCTCAGAAGTTTGGGAGCCATCGATGGCTGATTCACGTGAAACATCGTTAAGGAAGGCTTTTGTCTGCGGCTTTCCGATTAAGCATTCGCGCTCGCCGATGATCCATACCCATTGGCTGAAGACGCTCGGTCTGCAAGGCTCCTATCAGTCGGTTGAAGTCGCGCCAGACAATTTCGCCGACTTCGTTGCTGCTCTCAAGTCCGGTGAATCCGGCTACCGAGGCGGAAATGTCACCATTCCGCATAAGGAGAGCGCCTTCGCCCTCGCCGACGATCCTGATGAACTGGCCCGCGAACTGGGGGCCGCCAACACGCTCTATCGCGACGACGGCCGGCTGAAGGCGACCAACACGGACGGCTATGGCTTCCTCGCCAATCTCGATCAGCGGGCGCAAGGTTGGGATGGACAGCGTCAACGCGCCGTGGTGCTCGGCGCCGGCGGCGCGAGCCGGGCGATCCTTCAGGCGCTGCGTGATCGGGGCTTTGCCGAGATCCATGTCCTCAACCGCACACTTCTGCGCGCGCAGGAACTCGCCGACCGTTTCGGGGAAAAGATCCACGCCGCGCCCATCGAGGCGCTGACCGAACGTCTCTCCGGCGCCGATCTCTTCGTCAACACCACGTCGCTCGGCATGGATGGGGCCGAAGCGATCGACATCGATTTCGCCCCGATGGCGGAAGGCGCGCTCGTCACCGATATCGTCTATGCGCCGCTGATCACGCCGATCCTCGCCATGGCCCGGGATCAGGGTCGTTCGATCTGCGACGGCCTTGGCATGCTTCTTCACCAGGCCGTGCCCGGATTTGAGAAATGGTTCGGCCAACGGCCTCAAGTGACTGATGAGTTGCGCGATCTGGTGATTTCCGATCTGGAGCGGCATTGATGTTGCGCCTGGGCCTGACGGGATCGATCGGTATGGGCAAGTCGACGACCGCGGAGCTCTTCCGCGCCGAAGGCGTGCCCGTCATCGACGCCGACAGCATTGTTCACGATCTCTATCGCGGCGAGGCGGTTGCGCCATTGGGCGACGCCTTTCCAGGTGTTGTCGTCGATGGCCAGGTGGACCGGCAGAAATTGTCTGCGGCGCTGGCGGAGGCGCCGGATCGCTTTCGCGTGCTTGAGGCCATCGTCCATCCCTTGGTGTGGAAGAGGGAGAAGGCGCTGATCGACGCCTATCGCGAATCCGGCGAAAGACTTGTCGTGCTCGATATTCCCCTGCTGTTCGAAAACAAGGCGGAACAGAGGGCCGACAAAGTGGTGGTCGTGACCTGCGCGCCCGAGATCCAGCGGGAGCGGGTTCTGGAGCGACCTGGAATGACCGAAGAGAAATTCGCACTCATTCTGTCCCGGCAAATGCCCGATGCGGAGAAACGCAAGCGGGCCGATTTCATCATCGACACCGGCCGCGGCCTGGAGCATGCTCGCGTCGAGGTCCGGCGCATCCTCGACACGCTCGAAAATGGAGATCAATGACCATGCGGGAAATCATTTTCGATACGGAAACCACCGGCCTCGACTCGCGTGAGGACCGCATCATCGAAATTGGCGGCGTCGAACTCCGGGATCATTTTCCCACCGGCCGCACTATCCATCTCTACATCAATCCAGATGGCCGCAAGGTGCATCCCGATGCGCTGGCGGTGCATGGCATCACCGATGACTTTCTGGCCGATAAGCCGATCTTCGCCAAGGTCGCCGAGGAGATCCTCGAATTTTTCGACGGCGCCCAGTGGATTGCCCACAACGCCAATTTCGACATGGGCTTCATCAATGCCGAACTGGCCCGGCTCGGCCTTCCCTCTATTCCCGGCGAACGCGTCGTTGATACGCTGCAGATCGCCCGCCGCAAACATCCGATGGGCCCCAACACGCTGGATGCGCTCTGCCGGCGTTACGGCGTCGACAATTCCCATCGTCTAAAGCATGGCGCATTGCTCGACTCTGAACTGCTGGCCGAAGTCTACATCGAGCTGATCGGCGGCCGCCAGACCGCGCTGGGTCTCGCCGGTCCCGAGCGGACGCGCTCTATCGAAGTCGAGGATCAATCCGATGTCGTGACGCTCAAGCGGCCGATGCCGCTCGCGCCGCGCCTGTCGGCAGCGGAAGCAGAGGCGCATAAGGCGCTGGTCAAGAAGATGGGCGACAAGGCGATCTGGACGAAATACGGTCTCGGCGCCGCGCCCACGGGCCAATAAAAAACGCCCGGCCAAAAACCGGGCGTTCGATATCAAGAGAAATCGGAAGATCAGTTGTTGGCGGCCACGCGCGCCTTGGCCTGTTCTTCGGCCATGCGCTGCTGGAACATCACCGCGAAATCGATCGGGTCGATCATCAGCGGCGGGAAGCCGCCGTTGCGGGTGGCGTCGGCGATGATCTGGCGGGCGAAGGGGAACAGCAGGCGCGGGCATTCGATGAACAACACCGGCAGCATATGCTCCTGGGCAAAGCCCGCAACGCGGAACAGACCGCCGTAAGCGAGCTCGGCATGGAACACCACCTTATCGCCTTCCTTGGCGGAGGCGTCGAGCGTCAGCACCACGTCGAAATCGGTTTCCGACAGCGGATTGGCGTTGACGTTCACGGAGATGTTGATCGAGGGGGCCTTGTCGCGGGCCTGCAGCGAACGCGGCGCGCCCGGATTTTCGAAGGAGAAATCCTTCACATACTGCGCCAGGATGTTGATCGAGGGCTGCGCTTCGGCGCCATTCGCGTTTTCGTTCGACATAATCTTTTCCTCATCGCCATGGCGAAACCTCTGGCCTCGCCGTACAGATTCCAGTGTCCGGGGTTCACGGCGACGGGCCGGCGGCGAAGTTCGACTTCTCTGACCGAAGCATAGGGCGCTGAGCCCCGGGGCCTGCCATCTAGCATTTAGCCCGTAGCCTTACAACCCTCGGCCTTAATCCGGCCGGTCCAACCGCGGCGCGTCGGGATCGATGTCACGCCGAAAATCCTCTGGCGAGAGATCGACGAAATCGCCTTTCGAGCGCGCGCCGCTTCGTTTCGGACCGGACGAGTGGCTGGAGGTGTAATAGGTTCGCATCCGGATATTGTTTGCCCAGCGACGCCAGATCAGTCGTCGGACCGGCGGCAGAAGCAGCAGAAGCGCCACGATATCGGTCAGAAATCCTGGAATAATCAACAGCACGGCGGCGATCGCGATAAGGAAATTATCGGCCAATCCCTCGCCTGACAGGCTTTCGCGCCTGAGATTGCGGTTCAGCTTTTTTAGGGCCCCGAGCCCCTGCCGCCGCAAGATCATCACGCCCGCAAACCCAGCGAACAACACAAGAAGCAGGGTGGGGCCGACGCCGATCCGTTGTCCGACGAGGATGAAAGTCGCGATCTCAAGGATCGGTGTGGCGAGAAACGCCAAGAGCGGCAAAGAGGTGCGCATTGTAATTCCCTTGTTTCCTCCGTTTGAATGATATTCATAGGACGACTATATGGGAAGCGAAGCAGGCAATTTAAGAACCGAGGGCAAAGCCAGCCATGGGCACAGACAGTATCATCACCCTGTTTTTCCTGATCGTCGCGGCGCTGATATTTCTCAATCTCCGCAGCGTTCTCGGAAAACGCACCGGGCATGAGAAGCCGCCCTACGACCCTTTCGCGCCGCGTGAATCCGCCCGCGAGGCCGAGCGGCCGCAGCCGCCTGCAGAAGATGGCAAGGTCATCACGCTGCCCCGCCGCGGCGCCGCCGAGCCGGAAAACCGCTTCCAGGTCATCGATGATTTCGCACCGCCCGGCACGCCCCTGAATGACGCTCTTCGCCGCATCGTCGAAGCCGATCCGTCTTTCGATCCGCGGCAATTTGTCGAGGGCGCCCGCGCCGCTTATGAGATGATCGTCACGGCTTATGCCGAAGGCGATCGCAAGACGCTGAAAAGCCTGCTGTCGAACGAAGTCTATGAAGGCTTCAACGCTGCGATCACCGAGCGCGAGAAGGCCGGCGAAAAGGTCAAGTTCACCTTCGTCGGCATCGACAAGGCCGACATGGTCGCCGCCGGCCTCGAAGGTCCCGAAGTCACGGTGACGATGAAGATCGTCAGCCAGCTGATCTCGGCGACCTATGACAAAGCGGGGACCCTTGTCGACGGCAATGCCGAGGATGTCTCCGAGGTCAAGGATCGCTGGACCTTCCTGCGCGACACCCGTTCGCGCGATCCCAACTGGAAGCTCGTCTCCACCCAGTCCGAAGGCTGACCGCAATGAGCTTCGGCCTGATCCCGGCGGCGTATTCCGATCTGCCCGGCTGGGCCGAAGACGATCCCTCGGATCTGTTCGAGCCGATGCGGCGGTGTCTCGCCTATAGTCGCGAGGTCAAGCCCTATCGCATCGGCTCGCTCGGTCTCCGGCCCGAACACCTTGCCGAAGTGTTCGAAGCCGCCGCAGGAGTGACGCCCCGGACGCCGGCCGAAGCGCGCCGGTTTTTCGAAACGCATTTGCGGCCCTTTCGCATTCAGCGCAACGATGGCGCCGCTGGCTTCGTCACCGCTTATTACGAGCCGGTGGTCGACGTATCGGACCATCCCGACGATCTCTTTCGGCATCCCTTTTATCGCCGACCCGAGGATCTCATCGATCTCGATGACGACAACCGTCCGGAAGATCTCGATGCCTCCTATGCCTTCGCCCGCCGAGAGCCAGACGGCTCGATGGCGCCCTTTTTCGATCGCGGCGAAATCGATCGCGGCGCGCTTCAGGGCAGGGGGCTCGAAATCGCCTGGGCGCGCTCTCGCGTCGACGTCTTCTTCGCCCATGTCCAGGGCGCGGCGCGGCTGCGCTATCCGGATGGCGCGATCCGCCGCATCACCTATGCCGCCAAGGCCGGCCATCCGTTCAGCGGCATCGGCCGCCGCCTCATCGATCTCGGAGAGATCGCCGAGGCGGATATCTCCATGCAATCGATCCGCGCCTGGCTCGCCGCGCATGAGGATCGGCAGGATGAAATTCTCTGGAGCAATCGGTCCTATATTTTCTTCCGCGACGCCGAGGTCAGTGATCCCGCTCTCGGACCCATCGCAGCCGCCAAGGTTGCGCTTCAGCCCATGCGGTCTATCGCGGTGGACAGGTTGATCCACACCTTCTCGTCGCTCTTCTATCTCTCCTCAGACAGTCTCGCGCATCTCACCGGCGGCAATCCGTTTCGCCGGCTGATGATCGCGCTCGACACCGGCACGGCCATTGTTGGCCCCGCTCGCGCCGATATCTTCACCGGTTCGGGAGACGAGGCGGGCGCGCTTGCCGGCAATGTCCGCAACGAAGCCGATTTCTTCATTCTTCTTCCTCGTCGCGCTGTGCTGGAGCTCGGCTATGGCGACTGAGAAGAAGCTCTCGACCGAAGACCGCATTCTCTGGGGCAAGGTGGCCCGCAGCACCCGTGCGCTGCCCGGCCGTATGAACGAGATCGAGGCTTTCGACGCGCTGATGCGTGAGCAGGAATCCGGCGAAGCACATTCGGCGCCCTCGCTTGCCGCCGCCCCGCTTCCTTCCGAGACGCCGACCACGCCGCGTCCACAGGCCCAGAGGCATCATCCGTTGGAGCGGCCGGTCAAGCGCAAGCTCGCCAAGGGCCGGCTCGAATTGGAAGCCCGCATCGACCTGCATGGCCTCTTCCAGTCCGAGGCGCACGCCATCCTGCACTCCTTTCTTGTCCGCGCCCATGAGCGCGGTCTCAGGCATGTGCTGGTGATCACCGGCAAGGGCGGTTCGATGGGCAGCGACGGCGCATTGAAACGGGCGGTGCCGATGTGGTTTTCCAAGCCGGATTTCCGGTCGCTGATTTCCTCCTATGAGCCGGCGGCCGCCAATCACGGCGGAGACGGTGCGCTCTATGTGCGCCTGTCGCGGAGCCGGGGAGAGCGGCCATGACGCCGTTCGGCGAGGCCGTGCGTCGGCTGCGCCGCGAACGAGGCGTCAGCCAGAAACAGATGGCGGCGGCGCTGGGCGTCACGCCGGCCTATCTTTCGGCGCTGGAGAATGGCCATCGCGGCCGGCCGAGCTTTGATTTTCTCCAGCGGGTGGCGGGTTACTTCAACATCATCTGGGATGAAGCCGACGATCTCTTCCGCATCGCTTCGCAATCCCATCCCCGCATCGTGGTCGACACCACCGGCCTGCCCGCCGCCTACACCGCCTTCGCCAACCGCCTGGCCGCCGAAATCCGCAGTCTTTCTCCCGAGGCGATGGCCGAACTGACGGAAACAATCGACAGACACGTTTTTCTCCGGGAAAAAGCCCGTTGACGACCCGTTTTAGGCCCTAATTCCATGGCCAAGCTTTGGCCTTTCGGCGAAAAATCCTATAGTCGGTCACCTTCTGAAAAGTGATTCGCAAGGCCGATTTTTCGCCTTCGACGATTTTGCAAGACAGCCAAGAGAAAGCCATCCATGACCGGATCCACCGAAGACGACGCACCGGCTCCCGCCGGCGAATACGGCGCCGATAGCATCAAGGTTCTCAAGGGCCTCGACGCGGTGAGAAAGCGGCCGGGCATGTATATCGGCGACACTGACGATGGCTCCGGTCTGCACCACATGGTCTATGAAGTGGTGGACAACGCCATCGACGAAGCGCTGGCCGGTCACGCCAATCTGGTGACTGTGACGCTGAACGCCGATGGCTCCTGCACCGTCACCGACAATGGTCGCGGCATCCCCACCGGCATCCATCAGGAAGAGGGTGTGTCCGCCGCCGAAGTGATCATGACCCAGCTGCATGCTGGCGGCAAGTTCGACCAGAATTCCTACAAGGTGTCGGGCGGTCTGCACGGCGTCGGCGTCTCGGTCGTCAATGCGCTGTCGATCTGGCTCAAACTCAAGATCCGCCGCGAGGGCAAGATCCACGAGATGAGCTTCAGCCATGGCGTCGCCGATGCGCCGCTGAAGGTGATCGGCGACTCGCCCAACGAGACCGGCACCGAGGTGACCTTCCTGCCGAGCCCGGAGACCTTCACCAAGACGGTCTTCGACTACCAGACGCTCGAACATCGCCTGCGCGAACTCGCCTTCCTCAATTCCGGCGTCCGCATCGTGCTCACCGACAAGCGGCATTCCGATATAAAGCAGGAAGAACTGCTCTATTCCGGCGGCCTCGAAGCCTTCGTCGCTTATCTCGATCGCGCCAAGAAGCCGCTCGTCGACAAGCCGATTTCGATCAGCAGCGAGAAGGACGGCATCACCGTCGAAGTCGCGATGTGGTGGAACGACAGCTATCACGAAAACATGCTGTGCTTCACCAACAACATTCCCCAGCGCGATGGCGGCACCCATCTCGCCGGCTTCCGCGGCGCGCTGACCCGTCAGATCACCGGCTATGCCGAAAGCTCCGGCATCCTCAAGAAGGAAAAGGTCTCGCTGACAGGCGACGATTGCCGCGAAGGCCTGACCGCGGTTCTCTCGGTGAAAGTGCCGGATCCTAAATTCTCGTCGCAGACCAAGGACAAGCTCGTTTCCTCCGAAGTCCGCCCGGTCGTCGAAAATCTCGTCAACGAGGCGCTCAACCAGTGGCTCGAGGAACATCCATCGGAATCCAAGACCCTGGTCGGCAAGGTGGTCGAAGCCGCAGCCGCCCGCGAAGCCGCCCGCAAGGCGCGTGAACTGACCCGCCGCAAGGGCGCGCTCGACATCGCCTCGCTGCCCGGCAAGCTGGCCGACTGCTCGGAGCGTGATCCGTCCAAATCCGAACTCTTCCTGGTCGAGGGTGATTCGGCAGGCGGCTCGGCCAAGCAAGGCCGCTCGCGTGAAAATCAGGCGATCCTGCCGCTGCGCGGCAAGATCCTCAATGTCGAACGCGCGCGCTTCGACAAGATGCTGTCGAGCCAGGAAATCGGCACGCTGATCACCGCGCTCGGCACCGGCATCGGCAAGGATGAGTTCAACGCCGACAAGCTGCGCTATCACAAGATCATCATCATGACGGACGCCGATGTCGACGGCGCCCATATCCGCACCCTGTTGCTCACCTTCTTCTTCCGTCAGATGCCGGAACTGATCGAGCGCGGTCATCTCTTCATCGCCCAGCCGCCGCTTTACAAAGTCAGCCGCGGCAAGTCCTCCACCTATCTGAAGGATGAAAAGGCGCTGGATGAATATCTCATCGACGCCGGCCTCGAAGACGTGTCGCTGCGCCTCGGCGGCGGCGAAGTGCGCGCCGGCGCCGATCTGCGCGACGTGATTCACGATGCGCTGCGCGTCCGCACCCTGATCGACGGGCTGCACTCCCGTTACAACCGGTCGCTGGTCGAACAGGCGGCGATCGCCGGCGGACTGAACGCCGAACTGATGAGCGATCGCGCCCGCGCCGAAGCGGTCGCCGCCGAAATCGCCCGCCGCATGGATGTCATCGCTGAGGAGACCGAACGCGGCTGGACGGGCGAAATGTCCGACGCCGGCTCACTGCGTTTCGAACGCATGGTCCGCGGAGTCAAGGAATCGCTGGTCATCGACATGGCGCTGATCGGCTCGCAGGACGCCCGCATGATCGACCAGATGTCGTCGCGTCTCGGCGAAATCTACGGCGTGCCGCCGGCGCTGGTTCGCCGCGAAGGCGAGACCGAAATCGCCGGCCCGCGCATGCTGCTCGAATCGGTCTTCACCTTCGGCCGCAAGGGGCTGTCGATGCAGCGCTATAAGGGCCTCGGGGAAATGAACGCCGAGCAGCTGTGGGAAACCACGCTCGATCCGAATGTCCGCTCGCTGCTGCAGGTCAAGGTGCAGGACGCGACAGACGCCGACGGTCTGTTCTCTCGCCTGATGGGCGACGAGGTGGAGCCGCGCCGCGACTTCATCCAGGAAAACGCCCTCAGCGTCGCAAATCTCGACATCTGATCCTTCCACGGATCAGGCGAGGCGGCAAAGAGCGCCCCTGACGACTGAAATCAAACCGCCCGCCACTGGAATGTTGCGGGCGGTTTTTCTTTCAGCGGCTGTCAAGTTCGAACGGCGCACACGCTTGGTCGTCGGACAATCCCTGGCGCCCACGGGCGCAATCCACGGATCCACTACCTCGACGTCGTGGAAATCGGTGACAGGATCCGATTGACAATTTTTGAAAATTTGCCCTCCTTGTCGTGTCTCGACCTCAACCGGAAAGAGACAGTCATGCACACATCCTTCTATGCGTCCCAGAGCCTTTACTCGGATCCCGGGCCCTATCGTGAAACCCTGATGCGAGCCGGCGAACAGCCAAAGACGATCGCCCGGTGGATCAATTCCTGGATGCAGCATCCTCGTGGACCCGAATCGAGGCAGCGGGGGTTCCAACCCGAACAGGTAGCCGATCTGGAGCTTCGCTCCGTGGCGGAGCTTTTGTCTGAGGCCGCCAAAAGACATCTGCTTGACGGTGAAACGCCGCAGCGGAAAGTCGGCGGTCTATGCCGCGATTTCGCTCTTCTAGCCGTGAGCAGATTTCGCCTCGGCGGCGTGCCGGCTCGCTTGTGCGTCGGGTTCGCCGACTATCTTGCGCCTGGCTACTGGGAGGATCACTGGCTTTGCGAATGGCGCGACGGCGGGCGGTGGAAGCGGCTCGACGTCGAATTCGCCGGTCTTGAGGAAATTCCTTTCGATGCCCAGGACGTGCCTGGCGAGCGGTTCATGACTGCGGACGAGGCATGGCGCCGATTGAAGGACGAGCCGGGGATTGCCTCGCAGTTGGGGGTCTCGAGTCTTGGTCTTGCCGGCGACTGGTTCGTCGCGGGCAGCTTGTATCGGCAGATGGCGGCGCTACGCAAATTGGAGCTGAAACCATGGGACTATTGGGGTCTGTCTGCGGATCTTTCCAGACATTCTCGCTCGTGGCCGCAAGAGGGGCATAAGACCTTCGACCAACTGGCCGCACGGCTCGCATATGCGCATGTCGCCGGTGTCGGGGAACCGCGATCCGTTACTGACTGGTCTTTGCCGAAGAAGGTCGTAAGCTTTCCGAGAGGAGAACCCGTCGAGGTGTTGATCGGCGCCTGACATAATCGATGGAACCGTGCGCCGCCGGAAAGATGAATTGGCTGTCGAGCCGGTCTGCGCGCCGGTTCAAGTCAAAGTCGGTGTTTCCCCTTCCGGCGCTCTCCGGCAAAGCAGAAAACGCCGGGTTATCCCCGGCGTTTTCTCGTGATTCACGTGAAACATTCAGGCTTTCTTAAGCCTTGAATTCGCCCTTGAAGGCAAATTCGGAGATGGGCAAGCGATCGCTCTTCACTTCGCGTTCCTGCAGTTTCTCCGGCAGCGCCTCCTTGGGGCCGAGCTTGCCGATGGCGATGGCGCTTTCCACCTTGTAGCCTTCGGGAATGGAGAAGACCTCCTTGGCCTTCTCGCCCTCGACGCCGCCCATGGAATGGGCGTGATAGCCGAGCGCCTCGGCCTGCAGCGCGATGGCGAGTGCGGCGGCGCCGGCGTCATAGGAATGCCAGCGCAGCGGGCTGACGGCGCCGTCGGCGCTGACGGTCTGCGTCTTGGAGACGACCAGCAGCAGCGCGCCGGCCTTCGGCGCCCAGACCTGGTTGAAGCCCATCAGCACCGAGACGAGCTTGTCGAATTCCGGCGTGCCGTTGACGCCATAGACGAAGCGCCAGGGCTGGGTGTTGCTGGCCGAGGGCGTCCAGCGGGCGGCTTCGAGAATGGTCAGCAGCGCCGCTTCCGGCAGAGCTTCGCCGGTGAAGGAGCGGGGGGACCAGCGATCGACGAAGATCGAAGAGGCCGGATGATCGGCGTGGCGGCTGTCGGACATATCTATTCCTTATCGAAATTTCTGCCGCGCCCAAACCAGAGCGCGGCGAAGCGTTGACACTCGCAGCGGGCCTTGTGTCGTGCGGCTCGCGCGTCGGGTTCAAATCCCTGGGAGGATGACGCGCAGCCGCATGCGACAGTCCCTGCGCCTTACCGAAAGCCCGAGGCGAGGGATGTCCCTGATGCGGCTGCGATAAGAGTCGAGCCGGCGAAAAACTTCAACAGCCCGAACGGGCGACGCAGCATTTATTGAACGTTTTGGTCGGCTTTTCGGATCATATTTTCGAGAGCAGGCGCGTCGACCCCGGTCCATTCCAGAAAACCACCGGCGCGTCGACGGATCTTTTCAATGTGGTTCTGGGCAATATCGGAGAGCCGGTGATCGAGGAAGGGATTGCGGAAGCGCTCGATCGTCTGGCGGGCATAGGCTTCCGCCTCGCTCTTCATGCCGCGATGGGCAAAGCCGGGAATGATCTCCTCGGCATAGAGCCGTTCGAGAAAGTCGAGATAGTCGGGCCGCGCCAAGAGATCCCGCACCACCATGTCGCGGGGCAGGTCTGAGGCCAGCCACTTCTCGGTCATCGCCGTGTGTCCGAGATTGAGAATGAACAGCTTCAGCCGTTCATAGGATGAGATATCCGCAGCCGCCACGATGTCGGGATGTCTGCACGGCAGCGTCTGGCCCGGCCGCGTTTCGATCGCCCAGAGCGCATAGGGCTCGGCCACGGCGCCGGCCGGCTTGATCGGCTCGGAGACGATGCGATCGACCAGCGTGTTGGAGAAGATCACCTCGCCCTCAAGCCAGTCGCGGAATGCCTGCGGCAATTTCCAGCGCGCCGCGAGCCCGGTCACGATCGCCTTCAGCGCATCGCCATTGCGCGAGATCAGTTCGGCCGGGAGAATGGTCAGCGGCGTTCCGCACTTTTCGAAACGATCGAGCAGTAGCTTGGTCAGTTTGCCGGGAAAGCTTTCGGGAATCCCGACTGGCAGCGCCTCGGTCTCGGCGGAGATGTCGTAGCCGGCGTCGCCGGTATTGCAGATAACCGCCTGCGCTTCCTTAGAGAAAATTCGTGCGGTCTCGGTCCAGTCTTCATGGATCGACAACGCCTTCTTGACGGAGGTGATCCGCCTGGCCTCATCAATCACCGCGCCGTCTTTTAGTCCGCGGATGCGCACGGGAAATCCCTCGGGCGCCGCGAGCGCCGTCAGCCGCCGGCTGCGTTCGCCCGATCGCGTCGTCTGGACGATGGTGATCGGGCCCAGCGCCTCGCCGCGCTCGAGCGCTTCGCTGACGAACAGATCGGCATGGGCCTGCAGAAAACGGCTGGTGCCGAATTGAAGAATGGGGGTTGTCATGATGGGTCTCAATGGGGAACGGAGGCGATCAGCGTTTCACGCGCCGATGCGAGATGGGTCCGGCAGGCGGCGTCGATGCGGGCGAGATCCCGCGACCGGAGTGCGGATATATAGTCGAGATGTTCGCGCAGCGCCCGCTCGTTGCGAGCCCGGGCATGCGTCTTGTTCCACTGATAGTGATAGTGGAAGATGAAGGCGATCACGTCGTGGAAATCGATGACGAACCGGTTTCCCGAGGCGCGATGCACGAGAAGGTGAAAGCGCTCGTCGAGCGCCGAGAAATCCAGGAACCGGTCTTCGATCACGGCGAGCAGGGCGTGATGCTCCTCTTCGATCGCATCGAGCTCGGCCCAGGCCGGGTGGTCCTCCGGAAGATGGGCGAAGGCGGCGGCCGATTTGAATTCGAACATTTCCCGCACTTCGCTGAGTTCGAGCGCGAAATTCAGCGTGAAACCCTTGAGCACCCAATGGCTGTTGGGCCGCTTCTCGATCAGGCCGAAGCGCGAGAATCGGATCAGGAATTCCCGCACGCTGGTCGTGCCGGCTCCCACCTCGCGGGCGATTTCCGCCTCGCTGATCTGGGTCCCCGGGCTCGCTTCGCCGGTCAGGATGCGCTTCATGAAGGCGCGCTCGATGATCTCGTTCAGCGAATTGGTTTCTTCGTCGGGAAAGAAGTCCTCGTCCTTGGGCGGCCGGAGCACGATCTTGTTGCGCTTGTCCCACACGATCAGGCCGCTGTCGCGCATTCGCCCCAGGATCGCCCTGACCGTGGTGCGGCTGATGCCGTATTTCTCGCCGAGTTCCGGCTCCGAGGGCAGGTTGGCCTGCTCCTCGATGTCGCTCAGGCACCTGTTATAGGCTTCCTTGAACAGCGTGTTCTGCCGCGCCATGCGCCCTCCCATTCGCAATTGTCGCCTCGAGCGGCGACTGTCCTCCCATTGCGCAATCTGTATATTGTAGATAAAAGACAAAAGCAATTCGCATGACGCCGCGCGAGGAAGCGGCGAGGGGAGGGAAGAACATGAAAGCGATCCTGTGCGCCGAGCCCGGCCGACTCGAATTGGTGGAGCGCGCGGCGCCTCAGCCTGCCAAGGCCGAAGACGTCAGGCTCAAGGTCAGCCATATCGGCATCTGCGGCACCGATTATCACATCTATGAAGGCAAGCATCCCTTCCTCGCCTATCCTCGCGTCATGGGTCACGAGATCTCCGCCCATGTGCTGGAGGCGCCTGTCGGCTCCGGTCTTGAGCCGGGCGATCTCGTCGCCGTCAATCCCTACATCGCCTGCGGCCGCTGCTTCGCCTGCCGGCGCGGAAAACCGAATTGCTGCATGGCGATCGAGGTGCTCGGCGTCCATCGCGACGGCGCCTTTTGCGAAGAGATCATCGTGCCGTCTGTCAATGTTTATCCGGCGAAGGGCCTGTCTCCGGAGCAGGCCGCCACGGTCGAGTTTCTCGCCATCGGCGCCCATGCGGTGCGTCGGGCCGGATCGGTCGAACCGGGCGCTCGCGCGCTCGTGGTCGGCGCCGGTCCCATTGGGTTGGGAACTGCGCTGTTTGCCCGCATCGCCGGCTTCAAGGTGACGCTGATGGATCTGAGCGAGGAACGCCTCGCGGAAGCGAATGGCCGCTTCGGTCTCGCCTCCTCCATCACGGTCGGCCCGTCCGCGCTCGATCAGGCCAAGACCATCACCGAAGGCGAAGGCTTCGAGGCGGTGTTCGACGCCACCGGCAATGCGGCCTCGATGATGGCGGCGTTGCCCTTCGTCGCCCATGGCGGCGTTCTCGTCTATGTCAGCGTGGTCAAGGACGATATCAGCTTCGCCGATCCGGAGTTCCACAAGCGGGAAATGTCGATCATCGGCAGCCGCAACGCCCAGAAGGCCGATTTCGACCATGTCATCGCCTCGATCCGCAGCGGCGCCATCGACACCGATCAACTGATCACCCATCGCACCGATTTTTCAGGCGCGATCACGGATCTGCCGCGCTGGGCGCATCAGAAATCCGGGCTCATCAAGGCGGTCATCCAGGCGCAAGGCTGATCGGCGACAGTCATCACGCGGATGGCCTGTTTTCCGCAATTCGTCACCAGATGTGATGAATTCGATCGACTTGGCGCGATCGCGTTTCTTGTCCATTAAGCCGGAACTGTTAGTGTCCATCACGAATTAGAATGGTTGACCGGCGGTTCCGCCCGGGAAGAGGTGCAGGTTTTACATGTTCTATCATTTCTACGAATTGGGCCATGCCGCGATGGCGCCGGCCCGGGCAACGGCCGAATCGATGCGCATCGCCTACGCCAATCCGTTCAATCCGCTCTCTTACACTGCGCTCGGCCGGTCGATGGCCGCCGGTCTCGAAGTGTTCGAACGCGCCACCCGGCGATACGGCAAGCCTTCCTTTGATCTCCCGACCACGACGATCTCAGGCAAGCCGGTTTCGGTGCATGAACAGATCGCGCTGTCCAAGCCGTTCTGCGATCTCCTGCATTTTCAGCGCGTGTTGCCATCGGGCCATGGCCGCGATCCCAAGCTCTTGATCGTCGCGCCGATGTCGGGCCATTACGCGACGCTGCTGCGCGGAACCGTGGAAGCGCTGCTTCCGCATGCCGACATTTACATCACCGATTGGAAAGACGCCCGCATGGTGCCCTTGAGCGAGGGCTCCTTCGATCTCGACGACTATATCGATTATGTCATCGAGATGATCAGGTTCCTCGGCGAAGACACGCATGTGCTCGCCGTGTGCCAGCCCTCGGTGCCGGTGCTCGCCGCCGTGGCGCGGATGGAAGAAGACAAGGATCCCTTCGCGCCCGCCTCGATGACGCTGATGGGCGGCCCGATCGACACGCGCATCAATCCCACCGCCGTCAACCAGCTCGCGCAGGACAAGCCGCTCAGCTGGTTCGCCGACAATGTCGTGATGCAGGTGCCTTGGCCGCAGCCGGGCTTCATGCGCAACGTCTATCCCGGCTTCCTGCAGCTGTCGGGCTTCATGTCGATGAATCTCGATCGCCACATGATCGCGCATAAGGATTTCTTCTTCCATCTCGTCAAGAATGACGGCGATTCCGCCGACAAGCACCGCGATTTCTACGACGAATATCTGGCGGTGATGGATCTGACTGCAGAATTCTATCTGCAGACCGTCGACACCGTTTTCATCAAGCACTCCCTGCCCAAGGGCGATATGATGCATCGCGGCTCTCGCGTTGATTGCTCCAAGATCCGCCGCACCGCGCTCCTCACTGTCGAAGGCGAAAACGACGATATCTCCGGCGTCGGACAGACGCATGCGGCGCAGACGCTCTGCTCGTCGCTGGCGGACGGCAAGCGCGGCCATTATGTTCAGCCCGATGTCGGCCATTACGGCGTGTTCAACGGCTCGCGCTTCCGCAAGGAAATCGTGCCGCGCATCGTCTCCTTCATGCGCGAACATGGCGCAAGGACCGAAGCGGTCAATTCCAATTCGCCGGCGAAATCGTCCACGCCGAAGCTCAGGCTGCCGCGCCGGGGCGCTCAGTCCCAGCCCAAGGCCTGAGTTTCGCGTTTAGCGTGTTTAAGCAGGCGTTGAAAAACGCATGACGTTTCAGGCTCTTGTCCGATTTCGACGCAGATCTGCTTGAATGCGGCGCGTCCTTTCCCACATCGATTGCAATGGTCCGCGCTTTTGCGGGCCAGGCAAACGTGAGGAAACGACACCATGTACCGCACCGCCCCTCTCATACGGCCCGAATGGACGCCGGCCACCATCGCCCTGATGGTTCTCGGCTTCGTCGTGTTCTGGCCGCTTGGATTGGCCATGCTGGCATATATCCTGTTCGGCGATCGTCTCAGCGCCTTCAAGCGCGACGCCAATGCGCGTGTCGACGGTTTCGCCCGCGCCTGCCGTTCCGGTCGCTGGCGCGACAAGGGCTTCCAGTTCGCCTCTGGCAACATGGCCTTTGAAGACTGGCGCAAGGCCGAACTGGACCGCATCGAGGAAGAGCGCCGCAAGCTCGACGAAATGCGCGCGGAGTTCGACTCCTATATGCGCGAATTGCGCCGCGCCCGGGATCAGGAAGAGTTCGACCGTTTCATGCGCGACCGCGAGGCGCGCCTTAACCAGGTCGATACGCCGGATCAGGGCTTTCCCGCCTAACCCGCGAACATCTCGATAAATCGAGCCGGCGCCCCTCGCGCCGGCTTTTGTTTTGACGCGTGAATCTGCTAGACCTCATGTCATGTTGTCGCGGCTTTCCTTCCTGCAGAAACCCGAGCGTCCCAATGCGCCGTCCACCCGCACCCATGAAGTCGCGGGCCGCTCCCTGCCGCTCACCGTCAAACCTGACCGGCGCGCCCGCCGCATCACGCTGCGCATCGAACCGGGCGGCCAGGCGCTGAAGCTGACGGTGCCGTTTGGACTGAAGGCGCGCGAGATCGACGATTTCCTGGCCCGCCACGAAGGCTGGCTGATGACGCGGCTGGCCCGGTTCCCGCGCTCCAACGCCTTGACCGAAGGCCGGTACCTGCATCTGCGCGGCGTCGCCCATCGCATCGAGCGCACCGGTCTCCTGCGGGGCCTGACCCAGACTGCGGACGTCGACGGTGAAGCGGTGATCCGCGTCGGCGGCGCCGAGGATCACCTCGCCCGCCGGCTCAAGGATTATCTCAAGGCCGAGGCGCGCAAGGATCTCGAAGCGCGATCCCAGGCCCACGCCGCCGCAGTCGGCGCGACGATCAAGAGCATCACGCTCAAGGACACCAAGAGCCGCTGGGGCTCCTGCTCGCATGACGGCGCGCTCAGCTTTTCCTGGCGCATCATCATGGCGCCGCCTTACGTGCTCGACTATCTCGCCGCCCATGAAGTCGCCCATCTCAAGGAGATGAACCATTCCGATCGCTTCTGGGCTGTTTGCGCCCGCCTCTGCCCGCGCATGGACGAGGCGCGGCACTGGCTGAAGCGCAACGGCGCCATGCTGCATGTGCATGATTTCGGCTGAGTGCGCCGCATTCTCGGCGCGGAGATGGCGTAAAAACGGCTCGACTCTTACTCCATTTCATGCGAGTTGGGCCGGATGAAACTCGACATCAAAATCTGCGGATTGAAGACCGAAGAGGCTGTGGATCACGCCGTCCGACTGGGCGCGACCCATATCGGGTTCATCTTTTTCGAGAAGAGCCCGCGTCATATCGAGCCCGCCGACGCCGGCCGTCTGGCCGATCGCGTCCGCGGCCGCGCCAAGATCGTCTCGGTGTCGGTCAATGCCGATGACGACGATCTCGACGAACTGATCGCCATGATCAAGCCCGACATTCTGCAATTGCATGGAACGGAGAGCCCTGACCGGGTTCTCACCGTAAAAGCCATGACGGGTCTGCCTGTCATGAAGGCCTTGTCGGTGTCGACGTCGGAAGATCTGGCGCGGATCGAGCCCTACGACGGTCTCGCCAACCGCTATCTGTTCGACGCCAAGCCGCCCAAGGGCTCCGAGCTTCCCGGCGGCAACGGCGTCAGCTTCGACTGGTCGTTGCTGACAGCGCTCGATCCTTCGGTGGATTACATGCTGTCCGGCGGCTTGACGAAGGACAATGTCGGCGAGGCCATCCGCATCGCCCGTCCCCGGGGGATCGACGTGTCATCGGGCGTGGAATCGGCGCCCGGCGTCAAGGACTTGGCGAAAATGGACGAATTTTTCGCCGCTGTGCGTCGCGCGACGCAGGCGGCCTGAGGAGAAAACGCGTGAACGAGATCGCAAAGCCCAATTCCTACCGCGCCGGACCGGACGAAGACGGCCGTTTCGGCATTTATGGCGGCCGCTTCGTGGCCGAAACCCTGATGCCGCTGATCCTCGATCTGCAGGCTGAGTGGAACAAGGCCAAGACCGATCCCGAATTTCAGGCCGAACTCGCCAATCTCGGCACGCATTATATCGGCCGTCCCAGCCCGCTCTATTTTGCCGAACGCCTGACGGCCGAACTCGGCGGCGCCAAGATCTATTTCAAGCGCGACGAGCTCAACCACACCGGTTCGCACAAGATCAACAATTGCATCGGCCAGATCCTGCTCGCCAAGCGCATGGGCAAGACGCGCATCATCGCCGAAACCGGCGCAGGCCAGCATGGGGTCGCCTCGGCCACGGTCGCTGCCCGCTTCGGCCTGCCTTGCGTCGTCTATATGGGCGCAACCGATGTTGAGCGCCAGGCGCCCAACGTGTTCCGCATGAAGCTGCTCGGCGCCGAAGTGATCCCGGTCACCGCCGGCAACGGCACGCTGAAGGACGCCATGAACGAGGCGCTGCGCGACTGGGTCACCAATGTCGACGACACTTATTACATGATCGGCACCGCCGCCGGTCCGCACCCTTATCCGGAAATGGTGCGCGAATTCCAGTCGGTCATCGGCCGCGAGGCGCGCGAGCAGATGCTGGCCGCCGAAGGCCGTCTGCCGGACATGCTGGTCGCGGCCGTCGGCGGCGGCTCCAACGCCATCGGCCTCTTCCATCCCTTCCTCGACGACAAGTCGGTCCGCATCGTCGGCGTCGAAGCCGGCGGCAAGGGTCTGGACGGAGAAGAACATTGCGCCTCGCTCACCGCCGGATCGCCGGGCGTGCTGCATGGCAACCGCACCTATCTGCTGCAGGATGGCGACGGCCAGATCAAGGAAGGTCACTCGATCTCCGCCGGCCTCGATTATCCCGGCATCGGTCCCGAACATTCCTGGCTCAAGGATATGGGCCGCGCCGAATATGTGCCAATCATGGACGATGAAGCGCTCGCCGCCTTCCAGATGCTGACCCGCACCGAAGGCATCATTCCGGCGCTCGAGCCCAGCCATGCTTTGGCCGAGGTGATCAAGCGGGCGCCGAAAATGGGCAAGGACGAGATCATTCTGATGAATCTTTGCGGCCGCGGCGACAAGGACATCTTTACCGTCGGCAAGATTTTGGGAATGGGGCTCTGATCGCGATGACCGCACGCATGGACAAGAAATTCGCCGACCTCAAGGCTGAAGGCCGGCCCGCGCTCGTCACCTATTTCATGGCGGGTGATCCGGATTACCAGACCTCGCTCGAGATCATGAAGGCTCTGCCGGGCGCCGGCGCCGACATTATCGAGCTCGGCGCGCCGTTTTCCGATCCGATGGCGGATGGCCCGGCCATCCAGCTCGCCGGTCAGCGGGCGCTGAAGAACGGTCATTCGCTCGCCAAGACCATCCAGATGGCGCGCGAATTCCGCGAGAACGACCAGACCACGCCGATCGTGCTGATGGGCTATTACAATCCCATCTATATCTATGGCGTCGAACGTTTCCTCGATGACGCGGTGGACGCCGGCATCGACGGTCTGATCATCGTCGATCTTCCGGTCGAGATGGATGACGAGCTCTGCATCCCGGCTATCCGCAAGGGCGTCAACTTCATCCGCCTGACCACGCCCACTACCGACGACCGCCGCCTGCCCAAGGTGCTTACCAATACGTCGGGCTTCGTCTACTACGTCTCGATGAACGGCATCACGGGGTCTGCGTTGCCCGATCCATCGCTGATCGCCGGCGCCGTGCGCCGCATCAAGAGCCATACCGATCTGCCGGTTTGCGTCGGCTTCGGCGTCAAGACCGCCGAACACGCCCGCCTGATCGGCGCGGCCGCCGACGGCGTCGTGGTCGGCACCGCCATCATCAACCAGGTCGCGACCTCGCTTGACAAAGAAGGCCACGCCACGGCCGATACGGTCCAGGCAGTCGTCACCTTCGTCAACGGCCTGTCCACCGGCGTGCGCGCCGCGCGTCTTGCAGCCGCCGAGTAAAACAGCCATATCGGGGCGGAAACGCCCCCGGTCAGGAGTTTGAGCCATGAACTGGATCACCAATTTCGTCCGTCCGAAGATCAATTCCATGCTCGGCCGGCCCACCGCCGACGTGCCAGAGAATCTCTGGATCAAATGCCCGGAGACGGGCGAAATGGTCTTCCACAAGGATCTCGAAGCCAACAAATGGGTCATTCCCAATTCCGGCTATCACATGAAGATGCCGGCTAAGGAACGTCTGGTCGACCTGTTCGACGATGGTCGCTACGAGGCGCTGCCGCAGCCCAAGGTGCCGCAGGATCCGCTGAAATTCCGCGATTCCAAGAAATATGCCGACCGCCTCAAGGACGGTCGCGCCAAGACCAGCCAGGAAGACACGATCCTGGCCGGCGTAGGCCAGGTGCGCGGCGTCAAGATGGTGGGCGTCGTGCATGAATTCGCCTTCATGGGCGGTTCGCTCGGCCTCGCCGCCGGCGAAGCCATCATCAAGGCCTTCGAGCGCGCCATTGCCGAGCGCTGCCCGCTGGTGATCTTCCCGGCCTCGGGCGGAGCCCGCATGCAGGAAGGCATTCTGTCGCTGATGCAACTGCCGCGCACCACGGTGGCGGTGGAGATGTTGAAGGAAGCCGGTCTGCCCTATTTCGTCGTGCTGACCAATCCCACCACCGGCGGCGTCACCGCCTCCTACGCCATGCTCGGCGATGTGCATCTTGCCGAACCCGGCGCGGAAATCTGCTTCGCCGGCAAGCGCGTCATCGAGCAGACCATCCGCGAAAAGCTGCCGGAAGGCTTCCAGACCTCGGAATATCTGCTCGAACACGGCATGGTCGACATGGTCATCCGCCGTCACGACATTCCGGACACGCTGGCGCGGCTGACCCGCATGATGCTCAATCTTCCCGACGTCGTCGCCGAAGCGGCATAAGATCCGGACCGGGGAGGGGCCATGACCGCGACGCAACCGAGCCGCGCTGAGCAGGAAATCCTACGCCTGCTCGGCATCTATCCGCGCGGCTTCGATCTGTCGCTGGATCGCATCCGCCGGCTTCTCGACGATCTCGGTCGACCCCAGGACAGGCTGCCGCCGGTGATCCACATCGCTGGCACCAACGGCAAAGGCTCCGCCACCGCCTTTTGCCGCGCCCTGATCGAGGCGGCGGGCCTCGCCTGCCATGTCCACACGTCGCCGCATCTGGTGCGCTGGCATGAGCGCTACAGGCTCGGCGCGCCGGGCGGCGGTCGTCTGGTTTCCGACGAGGCGCTGCTGCACGCCGTTCTCCGCGCTGAGCAAGTCAATGCCGGCCAGCCAATCACCGTCTTCGAATTGCTGACGGCGGTGATCTTCATCCTGTTTTCCGAACATCCGGCCGACGCCGCCGTGATCGAAGTGGGCCTGGGCGGCGAATTCGACGCCACCAATGTCTTCGATCATCCCGCTGTGTCGCTGATCATGCCGATCGCGCTCGATCATCAGGCCTGGCTCGGCGATACGATCGAACAGATCGCCGCCGCCAAGGCCGGCATCATCAAGCGCCGCCGTCCCGTGGTGCTGGGCAAGCAGGAAGACGCCGCCGCTCTCGAAGTCCTGGTCAACCGGGCCGAACGCGCCGGCGTGGACCCCGCCATCTATGGACAGGATTTTCTGGCTTACGAAGAGAATGGTCGCCTCGTTTATCAGGATGAGGATGGGCTGATGGATCTGCCGCTGCCGGCTCTGCCGGGCCGCCACCAGATCGCCAACGCCGCCGCCGCCATCCGCGCCGTCAAAAGCGCCGGCTTTACGCTCCGCGAAGAAATGGTCGCCAAGGCGATGAAGTCGGTCAGCTGGCCGGCGCGTCTGCAGCGCCTCAAGACGGGCAATCTCATTCCCTTCGCCCCGCCGGGCGCGGAAATCTGGCTGGATGGCGGCCACAATCCGCATGGCGGCCGCGCCGTCGCCGAGGCCATGGTGTCCTTCGAGGAGCGCGAGCCACGCCCGCTCTATCTCGTCACCGGCATGATCAACACCAAGGATCCCAAGGGTTATTTCGAGGCTTTCGAAGGCCTCGCCCACAAGGTCTATACCGTGGCGATCCGAAGTTCCGACGCCGGCCTCGATCCCGTCGCGCTCGCCCATGACGCCGCCGAAGCCGGTCTTCGCGCCGAGCCTGCCGCTTCCACTGCAGCCGCGCTGAGCCAGATTGCCGTCGAGACGGAAACAGATCCGGTCCCGCCGCGCATTCTCATCGGCGGCTCGCTCTATTTCGCCGGCACGGTGCTCGAAGACAACGGCACGCTGCCGGAATGACAAAGCCCGGCGCGAGGCCGGGCTTCATCATCATCACTGAATTTTCAAAATCAGGCGGCGCTGGAGATCCAGGCGCTGAGCGCGGTCTTTGGCGACGCGCCAACCTTGATGTCGGCGACCTGACCGGCCTTGAACATCGCGAGCGTCGGGATCGAGCGGACGCCGAACTGAGCGGCGAGCTGCGGATTGTCGTCGATGTTCAGCTTGGCGATCTTTACCTTGCCGGCATATTCCGAGGCGAGTTCTTCGAGCGCCGGCGCGATCATCTTGCACGGGCCGCACCATTCGGCCCAGAAGTCCACCACGACAGGCTCGGCGGAGTTGAGCACTTCTTCCTGGAAATTGTTCACGTCGACTTTGACGGTGGCCATCGGAAATCTCCTTCTTGGGGCGGATCATTGCGGGCCGCCCAGGCTTGTTCGGACACATATGTGGTCATGCGCCGGGATCGGTTCAATGACCTAAATCATCGGGCCGAAATTTCAAGCAGGGCTTTTTCAACTTCGGCCTCCGTCAGGGAATAAAGCTGTGGTCCTTCGGTGTAGAGCAGCAGGCAGCGGATGATTTCTCCCGGAAAAATGGATTCCAATACCGAGCGATAGAGCGCGAGCTGGGCGCGATGGGCGAAGGGGATATCCTCCCGGCGCTCCGGCGGCGACAGATTGGTCTTGTAATCGAGAATGAACACACCCTTGTCGTCGCGCCCCATCCGGTCGATCCGGCCCGAGACGGCGAAGGCGCGTCCCTTCAGGCTGATCTGGCCCATGATCGACACTTCGGCCTTGGTGTCGGCATGATGCAGGAAGGTGAGATCGGGATCATCCAGAATGTCGAGCGCCTGGACGGCGATGCGCATCCGCTCCGCCTCGCTCCAATCCGGCGCGGCCCGCGACAGATAGCGCTCCGCAGCATCAGCCCTTTCCATCTCCGCAAATTCGGGCAACGTCTGCAGCAGCCGGTGCATGATCTTGCCGCGTGTCTGCGCGCCTGAGCCCGAGCGTTTCGGGTCGAACAGCAGCGATTTCACCACCTCGTCGCCGGCGCTCTCGTCGATCACCGCATGCGCGCCCGACGGCGCGAGCGGCCGAGGCAGATCGGCAAGCGGCGGAAGCGGCGCATAAAGCCCCGGCGGCGGCTCTCTTGGCGCAAGCGGCCGCGTCTCGGCCTTTCCGGTCTCGACCGTCGCCTCGACGTCTCCGCCGGCATGCCTGCGCCAGGTCCAACCCTGCCATTCAAGCGGTCCGGCCCGGAAGGTTTCGGGCCGGCAATGGCTGTCATCCGCCGTCAGGGCGGTCCGGACGATCTCGG
This sequence comes from Rhizobium sp. FKL33, assembly GCF_005222915.1. Classification (GTDB taxonomy): domain Bacteria; phylum Pseudomonadota; class Alphaproteobacteria; order Rhizobiales; family Rhizobiaceae; genus Rhizobium_E. The sequence goes on along the minus strand of NZ_STFX01000031.1, from coordinate 44,328 downwards.
CCCAGGTGCCGGCGTTTTCCCGCTTCTTGCGATAGCTCGCCAACACCAGCCGGTCGGACGCCCGGGTCATGCCGACATAGAGCAGCCGGCGATATTCCTCTTCCGCGCCCGCGCCCAATCTGGCTTCGTCGGCGGTGATCACGGGGCACTGGAAATCGCGATTGGGATACCAGAGCGGCAGGCTGGTTCCGCCCTCGCTGCGCTCGACGATGCGCATGCGCGGCAACAGCGTCTTGTCGAACGGCTTGCCGCCGCTGTCGACGAGGAACACCACTGGCGCCTCCAGCCCCTTGGAGGCGTGCACGGTCATGATGCGGACTTCGTCGCGGCCCTTGTCCTGCTCGCGCTTGATCTCGGGGGAATCCTCCTCCATCGTCGCGAGGAAGGTGGCGAGCCCCGGCAGTCCCGCCTGTTCGTGATCGAGCGCGAAGCTCAGAAATTCATCGAGCACGTCGCTGACTTCGGCGCCGAAGCGGGCCAGGAACAGCCGCCGCGCCCCCTCGGCACCCAAGAGACGGGCGTAGAAATCATGCGGGCGCAGCGAACAGGCCATCCTGCGCCAGCCATCCAGCCGGTCGCGCACCACCCGCCAGCGCGAGGACGTCTCGGCCAGCGCGTTCAGTCTCTGCCACAGGCTTTCCGCAGGGCTGCGCTCCGCCGCCAGTTCATAGAGAGCGTCTTCGTCGTGATTGATCAGCGGCGATTTGATCAGCGCCGCCAGCGACAAATCATCCTCGGTGAGAATGAGGAAGCGGCCGAGCGCCATCAGGTCCTGGATGGCGATATGGCTGGAGAGCACCAGCCGGTCGGCGCCGGCCACCGCCACGCGGCCGCCCTTCTTCAATTCGCGCGACAAAGTCAGCGCAAAGGCGTCGCGCTTGCGCACCAGCACCAAGATGTCGCCCGGCCGAATGAGACGCACGCTGCCGTCGCGCTCCACCACGGTTTGCTTGCCCGCCATCGCCTCGATCGAGGCCGCCACCCGCCGGGCGAGTTCGGCTGCGGCCGAGCGTTCGGCCACGCGGTCGAAGGGCGCAAGCCAGTCTTCGTCCTCTTCGGCGCTCGTTTCCTCCGCAATCGTCTCCCAGAGATCGACCCGGCCCGCCTGGCCGATGCGGTTGGAGACATGCACGACAGGATCGCCCATCGCGCTCAGCCCCCGCGCATTGGCGGGGTCGGCGAACACCCGGTCCACCGCCGTCAGCACATCCTCTGTCGAGCGGAAGGAAACATGCAGATTGATGGGACGAAAGGCCCGTTCGCCGTCTTCCGCGCGGCGTTTGGTCAAGCTCCGCTCTTCGGCGAAGCGCTCGGGACGCGCGCCCTGGAAAGAATAGATCGACTGCTTCTCGTCGCCGACCACAAAAATGGTGCGGTTCAGCCGACGTGCGCTTTCGCCGGCGAAGAAATCCTCGGTCAGCGAGCGGATGATTTCCCATTGCGTCGGGCTCGTGTCCTGCGCCTCGTCCACCAGAATATGGTCGATGCCCTGGTCGAGCTTGTAATGCACCCAGGGGCCGATGCCCTCTTTCTTCAGCAGCGCTTCAGTGCGGGTGATAAAGTCCTCGAAATCGAGGAAGCTGCGCTCCTTCTTCAGCGTCTCGTAATTCTCGATCAGCCGTTCGCCGAGGATCAAGGCCGACAGCGTCGCCTCATAGAGACGCGCGGTCTTGTAGTCCTGCCAAATCCGCGCCAGCCACCCCGTCGCGCCGATCAGCCGGTCGATGAGCGCGGCGTCGCGATTGCGCATGTCCTTGTTGGCGTATGTGCTTTCGGCATAGGGCGCTTCATCCGTCGCCTTCAGCAGCCCCTCGCGCAGGGTGATCAGCCGCTTGACGGGGTCTTCCTCGCGGGCGGCGAGCCCAAGCGCATAGGCGCAGCCCTGCGCTTTCGATCCGCCCTTGTCATTGGCGAGATCGATATAGGCCATGGCATCCGCGGGCGAGAATCCGGCTAACGGCCAGGCGCGGGCCGCCGTCGAGGAAATAGTCGCCCCCGGTTCCAGCCCCAGCGCCTCGGCGAGAACCGCTTCATAGCCGCGCTCGCGACTGGCGGCGAGAAAGCGCCGGATGGCGGTGCGGTTCTGGATCAGGTCGTTCAGCAGCCGGTCGAGGCCGGTTTCGTCGGCGATGCTGAGCGCGTCATAAAAGGCCCGCGCGAGGGCTTCGTCGCCCTCGGCCTGCGTCGCCGTCAACAACGAGCGCCGAGCCTCCGACAGCAGGCTCGCCGCCGCCTTGTCGTCGAGCACGCTGAAATGCCCGGCGACATTCGCCTCCAGCGGAAACTGGTGCAAGAGCGATTCGCAGAAAGCGTGAATGGTCTGGATCTTCAGCCCGCCAGGCGATTCCAGCGCCCGGGCGAAGAGCTTGCGCGCTTCAGCCAGCTTGAAGGCGCTGGGCGCTTCGCCTTCCATCCCTGCGATGTCGCGCGCCAGCTGCTCGTCGTCGAGCGCCGTCCAGCGCGACAGTTTCTCGAACACGCGGTTGGACATTTCAGACGCCGCCGCCTTGGTGTAGGTCAGGCAGAGAATGGAGGAGGGCCGCGTGCCGTTCAGCATCAGCCGGATGACGCGCTGGGTCAGCACATGCGTCTTGCCGGATCCCGCATTGGCGGACACCCAGACCGACATGCCCGGCGAGGATGCGGCGTTCTGGAGAAGCGTCGTTTCGCTAAGCGGCGTTGTCGTCGCGGCCTCACTCATCGCCGGCCTCCTCGTCGCTGTCGGCGGAAGACCATTCGGCCACCCGGGCGAGATGATCGTAATCGCCGCCATGATCGCTGTCGCGGAACGGCGCGACGCGGGACTTGAAGCCGGCTTTGCCCGTCTTCAGCGCCGCCGTCAGCTTGGCGAGCTGCGACAACGCTTCGGTGGCCAGCTCATCGGCCGAGCGCCGGTCTTCCGGCTTGGTTTTGGTGGATTTCTCGTTGTTGACGCAGTCGACCTTGAAGTTCCGGCCGGGCCTGAGCCGCACATAGAGCAGATCTTCCGCCTGACGCGCCTTGAGGTCGGCAAAGCCGCCCGCTTTCAGCACCGCCGCCTCCAGCGCCAGCTGCGGCTCGAGCAGCGTGCGCGCTTCCTTGGGCGAGGGACCTAGCCCGGTCTTGTAATCGATAATGTCGGCGCGACCGTCCTTGCGCAGATCGATACGGTCGGCGCGGCCCGACACGGTCAGCCCCGGCAGATGGTGCTCGCCGCGGATTTCCACGAAGGACTTGTCGATCAGCGGCCGACGCTCGGCCTCATGCGCCAGAAATTCTCGCGCCACTTCCAGAAAGCGCGGTCGCCAGACGGCTTCCACATGCGGGGGCAGAGCGGCTTCTGCAAAGACTTCGCTTGTAAGCCTTGAGATGATGTCGAAGGCCCCGGGCGCGCGGGCGTCAAAGCCGCCTTTGACGAAGCGCTCGACCACGGCGTGATAGAGATTGCCGCGCTCCAGAGCCGCCGGCTCGCGGTTGAACGGCTCCAGCGGATCGAGCTTGAGAATGCGCCGCGCATAGATCTGATAGGGATCGCGGCGCAGCCGGCCCGCCTCGCTGAAAGAATAGCGCTCCGGCTGTTTCTCTGCCGGCGGAAAAGGTTCGGGACGCGGCGAGAACGGCTGCTCGTCGCCGTAGTCGAGCGATTCCGCCAGCGCCCGATACTCGTCGCCGCGCTGGCGCATCGCCTCGGTCACGCTTTGGCCTGCAGCCGATTGCAAGCGTTGCAGAAAGCGCGAGGCGACCGAGGGCGCGCCGCCCTGGCGCAGCGCGCGGGTCAGGATCACCTTCTGCGCGCCCAGTCCCATCACGAAATCATGCGCCGCCTGGCCGATGCGCCGCTCCGGCGGTTCGAGCCCGATCTCGGTCTTCATCATCCGAGACAGGAAGGGATTGTTCGCCGTCTGCGCCGGCCAGATTCCTTCGTTGAGACCGCCGAGCACCAGCGTGTCCACCTCCAGTAGGCGGGCTTCCAGCGTGCCCCAGATCATCACGCGCGGATGGTCGTTGCTCTTCGGCTTCACGCCGACCCCGGCGATCAGCGCCGTCAGCGCGTCGATCCATTGCGGCCCGTCAGCCTCCAGCGCATCGCCGGTTTCCTGCAATTCGCGCAGCAGCCGCGCCAGCGTCACGCCCGCTTCGCTCGACCACAGGCTTTCAAGACTGTCGCGCTCGTCGAGACAGAAGGCTTCGAGCGTCTGTCCCGTCGCTTCCGCCCAGGCGGGCAGGGGATAGCGCTGGATCGGCCGACCAAAGTGGTCGCGCGCCGCCATCTTGGTCAGCGGCTCGACCGCCTGTTCGATCCGCCGCGACAGTGTGATCAGCATCTCCAGCTGATCCTCGATCAGCAGATGCTGCTGCCAATGGGTCTTGTGCGGATTGTCTTTCAGCTTTGCGATGGCCTCGGCGACACGCGGCGTCAACGCCGAGGGATTGGCGGGCGCGGTGCCGCCGCGCAATGTCAGCAGTTCCAGCCGGTTGACGTGGGTTTCCAGCGTCGCCCTGTTCATGCCGAGCCGGATGATCGGATGTTTGAGCAGGCTGATCAGCACTGCGGGGTCGCCGGGCCGAAGCGTGGCTTCCAGCACAAGCCGCGCCAGCGCTCCCTGCGGCGCGGTCATCAGCGGCGCGCCCGCCGAATCGTCGGCCTCGATGCCAAAGCGCTTGAGTTCAGAGGCGACGCGGCGGGCGAGATTGCGGTCCGGCGTCACCAGCGCCGCCCGGGTTCGGGCCGCGCCGTCGGTGGCGTTCAGCGCCAGCTTGAGCGCGATCGCCGCGGCCAGCGCCTCTTCGCGCTCATTGGCCGCTTCGATCAGCGCCATGTCTTCGAAAGCCTCGGCCAGCGCGGCCTCCCCGGTCTCGTCGCGCCAGGCGCGGTGATTGGCTTCGGCTTCCGCTGGCGTGAAAGCCTGGCTGACGGCGCGGCCGCGCAGGCGCAGTCCGTCTTGTTCCAGCGCCAGCGGCGCGACGTCGCGCCGCTCGGTCTTCAGCCGGGCGAGCAGATGATGAAGCCCATATTGCGGATGGCTGCGGCTGGCCGGATCGCCGTCCTTCTTGCCGTCAGGCCCAATCGCGCCGGCCAGACGCCAATGCGCCTCGGGCATGTCGAGATCGAGACCCGGCAGCACGACACGTCCGCAATCGAGCCCGTGGATCGCCTCGATCAGCTCGGCGGTCGCCGGGATCGAGCCGGTAGACCCCGCCACGATCACCGGATGCGGCGTCTGTTCGCGCATGTAGCGGCGGGCCTCGGCCCGGATCGCCTCGGCGCGATGGGCGGCGGGGGAAGAGCGGTTGAGTTCGGAGAGCCGCTCCGGCCAGAAGGTGCGGGCGATCTTCAGGAATTCGCCGGTCAGCTGCTGCCAGATGGCGCGGTCGCCGAGATCGATCCGGTCGAGCCCATCCCAGCCGGTTTCCTCGGTCTCGATCGCGTCGATCAGCTCCACCAGGCTGCGGGCCAGCCAGATGGCGTCGGCCGGGCTTGCCGGCGCCACCAGCGGCGAATCGGTATGGATGTCGCGCAGCATCGCCGGCAGCTTGTTTCGCCAGGCGAGAATCAGGCGAGATAATTCAATGAGCCGGCGAACAGGCGAGATCGGCGGCAGGAGATCCAGCGCCGCATCCGGCGTCTCGTCGAAATAGCCGGCGTCGTCGTCGATCTCGCCGAGCGGACGGATGACCGGCAGGATCGCCGCCCGGCCCGCCATCAGGTCCACGAATTCCGACCGAAGCGCGCGGGCCGCGCGCCGCGTCGGCAGATAGATCGTGGCCCTAGACAGCGACAGCGGATCCTCCGGCGTCAGCCGGAAGGAGGAGACCAGCCGTCCCTCGACGAGCGCCCGCGCCAGCGTCTTCAGAAATGGCGCGCCGGGCGGGATGGTGAAGACGCGGGGGTCGCTCATCTCACGCGCTCGCGCGATGGCGGAGCACCACGGCTTCGGCGGGCGCGATCGCTTCCGGCGTGCCGGCGGTCGCCCAGTCGCCGTCGAGCAGCAGGCCTTTCAGCCTGCCCGCCTTGATCGCCCGGTCGAAATAGATGTTGAGATTGAAGGCGCCCTCCGGCGCATCGGCGAACAGTCTGGAATTAAGCACGATCGCGCCGGCATAGATCACGCCTTGCCCGCCCGTCTCAGCGGTCGCCTCACGGGCGCGGATCAACTCGCCGCCCTCGACCAGCCGGAAGTCGTCGCCGCCGTCATGGCCGGTCGCCTTTTCCGTCGGCGCCAGCAGCATCGCCATGTCCATGGTCGCCGGGTCGAAGAAGCGCGCCAGCCTAGCGAGATTGCCTGTCTCGCCCTTGCCGTCGCCGGCCCAGAACAGATCGGCATTCATCACATAGACGAGCCCCTCGGGCAGCAATTTCAAGCCCTTGACCAGCCCGCCGCCTGAATTCAGCAATGCGGCGCGTTCATCCGAAATCAGGATCTCCAGCCCGGAATAAGCGCTGAGATGCGCCTCCATCTGCTCGGCGAGATAATGCACATTGACCACGGTCCGGCGCACCCCGGCCTCTTTCAATGCATCGAGCGCATAGTCGATCAGCGGCTTGCCGGCGATCGGCACAAGCGGCTTCGGCATCGTGTCGGTGATCGGGCGCATGCGGGTTCCAAGCCCCGCCGCCAGCACCATGGCGTTTTCGATCGTCATGATCTCAATCTTCGGGTGATTCGGCTACGGGGATTCCAGCCTTCCTGATCCAGTCGCGCAAGGGGGCGCAGACAGGATGTTCGAGCGCCATGGACAGATGCCAGAGCGTGCGCGGCATATGCCGCATATAATGGGGCATGCCGTCGCGCTTCAGGAGCCGCACCCAGAGCCCGTTCAGCCGGCAAGCGCGCTGCGCCGACATGATGGCGAAGGCCTTGAGGAAACTGTCGCGGTCGAAACCGCCTTGGGCGGCGCGATCGTCCATATAGGTCTCGATCAGCTTTTCCATCAGCGGCCGTTTCACCGTCACCCGCGCGTCCTGAGCGAGCGACACGACGTCGTAAGCGGACGGCCCGATAATGGCGTCCTGGAAATCGATCACGCCGATGCGCTGGAAACCCGCCCTTTCCGGCAACCACAGAAGATTGGGCGAATGGTAGTCGCGCAGCGCCAGCCGCCTTTCGACTGTGGCCAGCTCATCGATCAGATGGTCCCAGATGGCGAGATAGTCTGATTTCTCGGACTCGTCGACTGCAGTTCCCCGCCGCCAGGGAATATGCCAGTCGATCAGCACCTCGGCTTCGAATTTCAGTGTTTCACGTGAAAATTCAGGCAGCTGATGCCATTCGCCGGCTTGGATCTCCAGCCGTTCGGGCGTCGGATGCCGGTGGTAATCCGCCAGCAGCTTGACCGCTTCGACATAGCGTTCCGGGATCGGCCGGCCTTTGTCGTCGAGCACGCCTTGCGAGCCGAGATCCTCGATCAGCAGCAGGCCTGCGTCCATATCGGCGCCAAAGATCTCCGGCGCCGAGACGCCGAGCGAGCGCAGATAGCGCGCCACCGCCACGAAGGGCTTCACATCCTCGGCCAGATGCACGAGCTGCGAATAGGGCTTGCCGTCGCGGATCGGCGGACCGTTGGAGCGCCGGGGCGCATCCATCAGCACCAATTCTTCGCCGCTGGGCGTCGTCACCCGCTCATAGGCGCGGAAGGAGGAATCGCCGGTCAGGAAGCGGCGGCGGACCACTTCGCCGCGCTGGTCTTCGAGAAAATGCCGGATGGCCAGCACGCGCTCGAGACGCGTGGCGAATCGCTCATTGCTGGTTTCGATCGTCAGCCGCCGCCCGTCGCTTTCGTGGGAAATGGCGATGCGGATCGCGTCCTTCGGCAGGCGCGCGCCGGCGCGGTCGGGCCATTCGATCAGCGCCACGCCATCGGCGAGCGCTTCGTCGAGGCCGAGTTCGTCCAGTTCGCTCTCGTCGCCGAGACGGTAGAGGTCGAAGTGATGGATGGGAAAGCGGAGTTCGTAGCTCTGCACCAGCGTGAAAGTCGGGCTCGGCGCTTCCAGCTCGTCGTCATCGGCGACCGCGCGGATCAGCGCGCGGCTGAGCGCGCTCTTGCCGGCGCCGAGATCGCCCGTTAGCGCCAGGCAGTCGCCGGGCTTCACGGTCAAGGCAAGGTCTTCGCCGAGCCGCCGGGTTGCGGCTTCATCGGGCAGGAACAGGCTGATGGATGACGTCATAGAGCGACCTTGTCGAGCCGCGCCGCCGTCGCCATGCCAGCCGGAATCCGGCAGGTGATGCGCGTTCCCGCGCCGGGCGCGCTGTCGACGGCGATGCGGCCGTGATGCAGGCTGACGAAACTGTCGACGATGGCGAGGCCGAGGCCCGCGCCGGATTTGCGTCCGCCATTGTTGCTGGATTCGAAGCGGTTGAAGATCTTCTCCACCGCTTCCGCGCTCATGCCGGGGCCGGGATCGCTGACGGTGAACAGGAAGTCCTCGCCGTCCCGCCAGCATTTCAGTCCGATCGAGCTCCGCTCGGGGGCGAAATTGGCGGCGTTGGTCAGAAGCTTGATGAAGATCTGCTTGAGGCGCTGATGATCGGCATAGACGACGCCGAGATCGTGATCGGCGGTGATCTTCAGCGTCACCTGGTTTTCCTGCAGCTTGTGCGCCACCTGCAGGGCCACTTCGTCGAGCAGGTCATTCACCGTCACCGCTTCGTAATGCAACTCCATGATCCCGGCATCGACGGTGGCGAGGTCGAGAATGTCGTTGACCAGCGTCAAGAGCACCGAGGAGGAGTTGGAGATGTGGTCGAGATATTCGGCCTGGCGCGACGTCAGCGGATCCATGCCCTGCGTGCGCAACAGATCCGTAAAGCCGATGATGTTGGTGAGCGGCGAGCGCAACTCATAGGAGACGTGCTGGACGAAAGCGTTCTTGAGCTCGTCGGCCTTGTGCAGCGCTTCGTTCTTTTCCTTCAGCGCCCGTTCCGCCAGTTCGCTGGCGGTGACGTTGACGAAGGTCAGCATGGTCTGAGCGTTGGGCAGCGGAATGACGGCATAGTCGAGCACGAGACCGGTCTTTAGCTCGATCTTGCCCGCCGCCTGCATGCGCTGGTCGTTGAAGCTGGTGATGATGCGGCTGAAATTCTTCCAGCCGTCCGCCTGGTCGTAGGAGGGCAGGCAGGCTTTCTCGATGTCCTTGATATGCGTGCCCGGCGCCGCTTCCTCGCTGGTGATGTTCCACAGCGCCCGGAAGGCCGGGTTCGACAGCGTGATGCGTCCATCGGGGGCGAACACCGCCACGCCTTCGGCGAGATGGTCGATCGTTTCGCCCTGCACCTTGAGAAGCGTGTTGTAGCGGGTTTCGAGATCCACCTGTTCGGTGAGGTTCTCGAACACCCAGGTCGCGCCGCCCTGCGGCCGGGCCGTGGCGAAGACGCGCAGCGTCTGGCCGTTCGGCATGTGCCAGAGATCGGTATGCGGATCGATGGCCCGGTAGACCGACAGGATCGTGTCCTTCCAGGCCTTCCAGTTCAGCTGTTCCGGCAGGCGGCCCGCCGCCCGCAGCCGGTCGAGGAGCTCGGCATGGTCGGGCGTCGATTCGAGGAAGGGAATGTCGAGATTCCACAGCTGGCGGAAAGCCTGATTGTAATATTGCAGCTTCTGCCGCTCGTCGAAGATCGCCACCGGCGTCGCCAGCATGTCCAGCGTCTCGGCATGGCTCTTGATGGTGCGGCGGAGTTCGTCGCGCGCCGCTTCCGAGCGGGAAACGTCGACGGCGATGCCGGCCGAGCCCTCGCGGCTGCGCACATCCACCACGTCGTAGAAGGTGCGGTTGCCATTGACGATGGTCGCGACCTTGTCGCGGAACGGATTGTCATGCGTGGCGGTCGCCTTGATCTTCTCGCGGGTCACCGTTTCCAGCAATTCGCGGCTCTCGCGCACGGCGGCTTCGGGCGATGGGGCGGCCACGGCTTCGCCATAGGCTTCGTTCACCCAGGTCAAAGCGCCGGTCTTGTCGCGCTGCCAGCTCGGCATGTCCACGGCGTCGAGCAGCGTCTGGAAGGAGCGGATCGAGCTTTGCAGCCGTTCGCGCTCGATCTGCAGTTCGGCGAGTTCGGCGCGCAGATTGTTGAGCGCGAGGAAGCGCACGAAAGCCCGGCCGCCGGACACGCGGCCCTGAGCTTCGATCACTTCGTCGCGGTTGGTTTCGACCACGATGTCGAAGCTCGTCGCGCCGCCGCGCAGCGCTTCGACGGCGCGTTCCAGTTCGCCGGCCGAACGCGGTTTCAGCCAGCGGCCGAAGGCGAGGAAATCCCGGTCGTCGCGCGGCGCGCCGGTTTCGATCGGCAATTCGCCGAGCACTTCCGCCTGGCCGGTCAGGCCGTCCCAGATCACGATGCGCCGGTTCTTGTCGGCGATCAGCGCCTCATAGCGCGAAATCTTGCCATGGGCGTCGGAAAGCGCAGATTTGATCTGGCGGTTCTCGTTCTCGACGGCGGTCTTGCGCCGGAGAAGCGTGAAGGCTCCAATCAGCAGCGCCGAGACCAGCCCGCCGACGGAGGAGAGCGCCACGACATGACCGCTGGTGAAGGCGTGGCCCGGGGCATCCGCCGCTTGCGCCGCCGCCGGAAACAGACTGGTCGCGGAATAGAGAAGGCTTCTTGTGCTCAGCCGCATGCGCTTTTTGCCCGCGTCGGGATTGCTCCCGGCTTCCGGCTCGCGCTCGAATAGCCTGTCATATTCCATCATGATCTAGACCAGTCCCCGTACCCTGTTCCGTCATTGTCATGGAGCTCCGCATCGAGCCCGATCCAATTGGATCGTGTGTTCCGCCGCGCATGCGTGGCGGATCGACCCCTGAGTCATTCGGGACCCATGATGGAAAACGCCCGCCGCAAAGCGCCGTTTCCGTCACGTTTCGGTTCGCCGCCGCTCGACCAGCCGTACCGTGACATTCGAATCATGTTCAAAAACAATACTATCTTGCAGTTTGCTCGCAAATAGATTTGGCCAAAAAAGAAGCCGCGCGGCATTTTCGCCGCGCGGCTTCTAGATCTTGTATGGTTAACGGCGTCTTATCAATAGCGGTAGTGTTCGGCCTTGAACGGACCGTTCTTTTCGACGCTGATATAGCCTGCCTGCTCGTCGGAAAGCTCCGTGAGCCTTACGCCGAGCTTGTCGAGGTGCAAACGCGCGACTTTCTCGTCCAGGTGTTTGGGCAGCACATAGACCTGATTCTCGTACTGGCCCTTGTTGTTGAACAGCTCGATCTGGCCGAGAACCTGGTTGGTGAACGAGGCGCTCATCACGAAGGAGGGGTGGCCGGTGGCGTTGCCGAGATTGAGCAGACGGCCTTCCGACAGCAGGATCATGCGGTTGCCCTTCGGGAACTCGATCATGTCGACCTGCGGCTTGATGTTGGTCCAGCGCAGGTTGCGCAGCGCCGCGACCTGAATTTCATTGTCGAAATGGCCGATATTGCCGACGATCGCCATGTCCTTCATCTCGCGCATATGCTCGATGCGGATGACGTCCTTGTTGCCGGTCGCGGTGATGAAGATGTCGGCGGTGGAGACGACGTCTTCGAGCTTGACGACTTCGAAGCCGTCCATCGCCGCCTGCAGCGCGCAGATCGGGTCGATTTCGGTAACCTTGACGCGGGCGCCGGCGCCGGAGAGCGAGGCGGCCGAACCCTTGCCGACATCGCCGTAACCGCAGACCACGGCCACCTTGCCGGCCATCATCACGTCTGTGCCGCGGCGAATGCCGTCGACCAGCGATTCCTTGCAGCCATATTTGTTGTCGAACTTCGACTTGGTGACGGAATCGTTCACATTGATGGCCGGGAAGGGCAGGAGGCCCTTTTCAGCCAGCTGATACAGGCGATGCACGCCCGTGGTGGTTTCTTCCGTCACGCCCTTGATAGCGTCACGCTGTTTGGTGAACCAGCCCGGCGAAGCGGCGAGGCGCTTCTTGATCTGGGCGAACAGGATTTCTTCTTCTTCCGAGCCCGGCAGCGACAGCACGTCCTCGCCGGCTTCGGCGCGGGCGCCGAGCAGGATATACATGGTGGCGTCGCCGCCATCATCGAGGATCATGTTGGACAGGCCGCCATCGGCCCATTGGAAGATCTGGTCGGTATAGGTCCAGTATTCTTCCAGCGTCTCCCCCTTGACGGCGAACACCGGAATGCCGGCGGCGGCGATTGCGGCGGCGGCATGGTCCTGGGTGGAGAAGATGTTGCACGAGGCCCAGCGGACGTCGGCGCCGAGCGCCACCAGCGTTTCGATCAGCACGGCGGTCTGGATCGTCATATGAAGCGAACCGCTGATGCGGGCGCCTTTCAGCGGCTTGCTCTGGCCATATTCGGCGCGCGCGGCCATCAGGCCCGGCATTTCGGTTTCGGCGATCGAGATTTCCTTGCGGCCGAAATCGGCGAGCCCGTAATCGGCGACCAGATAGTCTTGCTTGGCGGTCATTCTTGCGTCTCCAGATGAGTGAGGGACATGCCGCGCTCGGGCGGCCGGGTCACGCGGCGCGCGCCCAGGATTGCATGGCGCGTGGTGTAGCACCCGTCGCTCCGCAAGGCAAGAATGACATAAACAAATCTTTATATGTTTATGAAGCCGTGGTTAGCGCTTCGTCACATTTCTTCGCCGAATTTGTCGGCGATCAGCGCTTCGAGCGTCGCCAGCGCCTCGTCGGCCTGCGCGCCGCTCGCGGTCACGTGGATGGTGGAGCCGGGCCCCGCCGCCAGCATCATCAGGCCCATGATCGAGGTCCCGCCGACGGTCATGCCGTCCTTGCTGACGCGGATCTCGGCGTCGAAGCCCTCCACGGTCTGCACGAATTTCGCCGAGGCGCGCGCATGCAGGCCGCGTTTGTTGATGATCAGAATTTCGCGTTCGAGCATTCTCCCCCCGGATCGCCCTTATTTGCCGTTCAGCACGCGGCTGGCGACATAGATGTATTTTCGGCCGGCGTCGGATGCTTCCACCAGCGCTTTCTGCATGTTGTTTTCGGCGCGCACGCCGGCGAGCTTGATCAGCATCGGCAGGTTCATGCCGGCGATCACTTCGGTATTGCCGCGCGCCATGGCCGAGATCGAGAGATTGGAGGGCGTGCCGCCGAACATGTCGGTGAGGATGATGACGCCATGGCCGTCGTCATTTCCGGTGACCGCGTCCATGATGTCCTGCCGGCGCAGATCCATATCGTCTTCGGGTCCGATGCAGATCGTCGCGAGGGCTTTTTGGGGGCCGACCACATGTTCCAGCGCTGCGCGGAATTCTTCCGCCAAGCGGCCATGCGTCACAAGCACCAGTCCGATCATACTCGGTACAGCTCCTAATCGTGGATCGTAGGGCGGTGCTGTTACCGAATAATCCCGCGTCCGTCCACCGTCAGCGCGCCATCATGGCAAGGAAAGCCGGAAGTTCAAGCCCCAAATTACGATTTGAGACAATCCCGCGCGGATGTCGCGTCCCGCGTCGGGGCTGTTGTGCCGATCAGACGCATCAGCACCGCAAAAGGATCCGAAATCGCGCGATCGAGCGAGAAGAGCGGCAAGCTCAGCCCGCCGGGGCTCGTCCAGCGGCGGTTTTCCGCAGGAATTCGGTTTTCTGCGCTCACCATGACGGGCTCGAGCGCGATGTCCATCACCGCCTCATCGAGCGCTTCGATTTGAAGGAGACCCGCGCCGCGCGATTCGATCAGCCCATGGATCACGGGCGCGCCGCTTGCGATCAATCGTCCGTGAATCCGCGTGAGCCTGGTCTGATCGTCGCTGACGAGCCGGGCAAAACGGCCCCTGAGCGCCGCGCCTTCGATCAGCCGGAGCGCGAGCGCGCTCTTGCCGGAGCCCGAAGCGCCGACGATCAGGATTCCCGTCGTCCCGACCACCAGCGATGTGGCGTGGACGAGCTCGCCGCTCATGACTGGCCCTTTTCGGGCAGTGTGAGGATGAAGCGCGCGCCGATCCGCTCGCCCGTCCCGTCGAGAATATTCTCCGCCGTCAGCGTGCCGCCATGCGCCTCGGCGATCTGCCGGCTGATCGACAGGCCGAGACCGGAGTTCTGCCCGAAAGCTTCGGCGCCGGGCCTGTCGGTGTAGAAGCGTTCGAAGATCCGGTCGATATTCTCCGCCTCGATCCCCGGCCCGTTGTCCTCGACCAGGATCACGCAGTCGCCGCCCGCCTTGCGCATCTTCACGGTGATGCGCCCGCCTTCGTCCGGCACGAAGGAGCGGGCGTTCTCGACGAGATTGGTGATGATCTGGCCGAGCCGCAATTCATGGCCGGTGACGCTGAACTTGCCCTTGCCGGCGCTTTTGAGATCGACGTCCAACCCTATGTCGACCTGCTTGCCCTTGGCGCGCACCTGGCGCGAGATGTCGACGAGGCTTTCCAGCAGCTTGACGAGATCGACGGGTTTCGAATCGGCGCGGGCCAGTTCGGCGTCCAGCCGCGAGGCGTCGGAAATATCCGAGATCAAACGGTCGAGCCGCCGCACGTCGTGCTGGATAATGTCCATCAGCCGCTTCTTGGAGTCGTCGCTCTTGGCGAGCGGCAGCGTCTCGACCGCGCTTCGGAGCGAGGTCAGCGGGTTCTTGAGCTCGTGGCTGACATCGGCGGCGAAACTCTCGATCGCGGCGATGCGGTCATAGAGCGAATTGGTCATGTCGCGGATGGCGGCCGAGAGATTGCCGATCTCGTCCTGGCGGAAGGAGAAGTCGGGGATTTCCTCGCGCGATTTCACCCCGCGCCGGACACGGATCGCCGCCGCCGACAGGCGCCGCAGTGGGTTGGCGATGGTCGAGGACAACAGCAGCGACAGGATGACATTGACCATGGTCGCCACGCCGAACACCCGCATGATGGCCAGCCGCTCGCTATGGACGATCTGGTCGATGTCGCCGGCCTGGGTGGAGAGCAGCAGGACGCCGACCACGGCGCGGAAGCGCTGCACCGGCACTGCGACGGAGACGATCAGCTCGCCTTTTTCGGTCACGCGCACCACTGCGCCGCGCACGCCGGTCAGCGCGTTCTTGACCTCCGGATAGATCATGCCGTCGCCGCCGGGGCTCTCTTTATAGACCGGCAGGTTCGACGGCTGAAGCATTCGGTTGATCCAGGAGGCGAATCGATCCGAGAGCACTGGCGATTCGTCCTCAACCGGGGCGAGATCGAAGCGCAGCACCTGGCCGCGCGAATAGAGAAAGCGCGAATCGAGGATGAGATTGGCGTCCGGATCGAAGATGCGCGCCCGCGTATGGGTCGGCGAGATCAGCCGCCGCAACACCGGCGCCACCCGCTCGGGATCGATCGGGAATTCGAGATCCTCGTCGTTCGGAACCGGGGTGATCGATTGCCCGGCCTGCAATTCGAGCAGCTTTTCCGGATCGATGGTGATCGAATTGGTGTCGACCTGGGCCGAGGCCGAGATCGCCGCCGAGATGATTTCGCCCTGGGTCAGCAGGCTTTCGACCTTGGCGTCGATCAGCCCTTCGCGGAACTGGTTGAGATAGAGGATGCCCCCCACCAGCACCACCAGCGCCACCAGATTGAAGAACAGGATCTGCCGGGTGAGCGAGGAGAAGACCGCATGCCCGAGCAGCTTGCGCAGATAGAGAAACGGGCGCGACAGGCGCAGCCGCTTGCGCTGGCGGGGCTTGGCCGCCGCCTGCGCATCCGTCTTTTTGCTGCCGATGTCCTCAGCGGTCATCGCTTGCTCTTCCCGCCGCCTTGCCGTTCGGCCGCGCTATGCCAGCATTCGGCCATGGCCGCAAGCTCAGGCGCCGGCGGTTTCGCGGAAACGGTAGCCGACGCCATACAGCGTTTCGATCATGTCGAAATCGTCGTCGACCGCCTTGAACTTCTTGCGCAGTCGCTTGATGTGGCTGTCGATGGTGCGGTCGTCGACATAGACCTGCTCGTCATAGGCGGCGTCCATCAGCGCGTCGCGGCTCTTCACCACGCCTGGGCGCAGCGCCAGCGCATGCAGGATCAGGAATTCGGTCACCGTCAGCGTCACCGGCAGGCCTTTCCAGGTGCAGGTGTGGCGCTCCTGGTCCATAGAAAGAAGCCCGCGATCGAGCGACTTGGTCTGGACGGCGCCCGGCTTGGCGGGCGTTGCGGGGCCGGCGGCGGCTGCCGCTTCCCGGCTCGCCACGCGGCGCAACACCGCTTTGACGCGCTCCACCAGCAGGCGCTGCGAAAACGGCTTGGTGATGAAATCGTCCGCGCCCATCTTGAGGCCGAACAGCTCGTCGATCTCCTCGTCCTTGGAGGTCAGGAAGATCACCGGAATGTCCGACTTCTGCCGGAGGCGGCGCAACAGCTCCATGCCGTCCATGCGCGGCATCTTGATGTCGAAGATCGCCAGATGCGGCGGGCGCTGCAACAGGCCGTCGAGCGCCGATGCGCCGTCGGTATAGGTCTCGACTTTATACCCTTCCGCTTCGAGCGCGATGGACACCGAGGTGAGGATGTTGCGGTCGTCGTCGACCAGCGCGATTGTCGCCATGAAAGTCTCCGGTTGCAGGCGCCAATTGTGGCGGCTCTGCCTCTCATGAGTATAAAGGTGGAACAAATTGTGGCAAAGCCTTTTTCAAGGTCTGTTTTCTACGAGAAGGTGTAGTTCGGCAGGCTGTTCTGCGAACCGATTTAGGTCATTTTTAAAACGATTTAAATAGTATGACATTTTTTTAAATCGATTAATGCATTGATCCTATTGGTTTATTCGCGGTAATTTCGCTTGTGCCTTTAAAACATTTATGTCTATGTCCCGTCCATCAACGCTCTGTCTCACTGGGAAAGGACATCGTCATGCAAGAGCTCGGAACAACCAATCCGGATAATCGTCTTAGCGCGCTGGGTTTTGAAGGCGTCGTTTCCGTCCGGTATAACTATTCCGAGCCCGAACTCTATGAGGATGCGCTGCGCAACGGCGAAGCGGTGCTCACCGCCCATGGCGCGCTTCGGGCGCTGACCGGTCAGCACACCGGCCGTTCCGCCAAGGACAAGTTCGTCGTCGACGACGCCTCCACCCATGACAAGATCTGGTGGGACAACAACAAGCCGATGTCGCCGGAGCATTTCGCTGTGCTGAAAGCCGACATGCTGGCTTTCGGCGCCGGCAAATCGCTTTATGTCCAGGATCTGATCGGCGGCGCCGATGCTGAAAACGCCCTGCCGACCCGGATCGTCACCCAGCTCGCCTGGCATTCGCTGTTCATCCGCAATCTGCTGATCCGTCCGCAGCGGGCGGCGCTCGACGCCTTCGTTCCGAAGCTGACGATCATCGATCTGCCCGATTTCAAGGCGGATCCGGCGCGCCATGGTTGCCGCTCGGAAACCGTCATCGCCTGCGACCTGACCAACGGTCTCGTGCTGATCGGCGGTACGTCCTATGCCGGCGAAATGAAGAAGTCGGTCTTCACCGTGCTCAATCACCTGCTGCCGGAAAAGGGCGTCATGCCCATGCACTGCTCGGCCAATATGGGTCCGGAGGGCGACACCGCCGTGTTCTTCGGCCTGTCCGGCACCGGCAAGACCACGCTGTCGGCCGATCCCAACCGCACGCTGATCGGCGACGACGAACATGGCTGGGGCGAAAACGGCGTCTTCAATTTCGAAGGCGGTTGCTACGCCAAGACCATCCGCCTGTCGCGCGAGGCCGAGCCGGAAATCTACGCCACGACCGAACGTTTCGGCACGGTGCTGGAAAACGTGCCGCTCGATGAAAACCGCCTTCCGGATTTCAACGACGCCTCGCTCACCGAAAACACCCGTTGCGCCTATCCGCTGCATTTCATTCCGAATGCGTCGGACACCGGTCTCGGCGGCCATCCGCGCACCATCATCATGCTCACCGCGGACGCCTTCGGCGTGATGCCGCCGATCGCGCGTCTGACGCCGGATCAGGCCATGTACCACTTTCTGTCGGGCTACACCGCCAAGGTCGCCGGCACCGAAAAGGGCGTCACCGAGCCGGAAGCGACCTTCTCGACCTGCTTCGGCGCGCCCTTCATGCCGCGTCACCCGACCGAATACGGCAATCTGCTCAAGGAGCTGATCGCCCGCCACGGTGTCACCTGCTGGCTGGTCAATACCGGCTGGACCGGCGGCGCCTATGGTCAGGGCTCGCGCATGCCGATCAAGGCGACGCGCGCGCTGCTGACGGCGGCGCTTTCGGGCAAACTCAACGACGCCATCTTCCGCCGCGACGCCAATTTCGGTTTCGAAGTGCCGGTGGCGGTCGAAGGCGTGCCGACCAAGATCCTCGATCCCCGCTCCACCTGGATCGACGGCGCCGCCTATGACGCCCAGGCGCAGAAGCTGGTCGACATGTTCGTCGCCAATTTCGCCAAGTTCGAAAACCATGTCGACGGCTCGGTGCGCGACGCCGCCCCCGGCATTCGTCTGGCCGCGGAATAATCGGTTCGGATTCACGTGAAACGGGCGAGATTACTTTCACCAGGCAGGCCCGGCGGCGTCCCTCCGCCGGGTTTTGCTTGTCTGGGCACGCCGCTCATGGCAAAGCGGGGCCAGGAGACTTCGAACCATGGCCGCCGACCCGCTTTACATCGATGACCGGATCGTGATCGCCGGCTGGGAGCTGACGGAGAGCTTCGTCCTCGCGTCCGGTCCGGGCGGGCAGAATGTCAACAAGGTCGCCACCGCCGTCGAACTCCGCCTCAACCTCCTGAACTCGCCGTCACTGCCCGACCGCGTCAAGGCCAATGCTCGCCGCGTCTTCGGCCGCAAGCTGACCAAGGAGGGAGAGGTGGTGATTTTCGTCGACGCCTATCGCTCGCAGGATCGCAACCGCGAGGAGGCGCGCGAACGCCTGAAGGCGCTTATCCTGGAGGCCAACCAGCCCCCTCCGCCGCCGCGCCGCAAGACCCGCCCCACCAAAGGCTCGATCGAGCGCCGCCTCAAGGCCAAGGCCGGTCGTTCAGAAGTCAAGAAGGGTAGGGGCAAGATCGATTCGGATTGACGCCCGTCACGCCCGCGCGTTGCGCATGCGCTGCATCATCCAGGCCGTCGCATAGCCGATCGGCGCCCCGATCACCGCGCCCGCCGCTTTCACCACCGCGTCGTCCAGCCGCGCATGCCGGCTCGGCGAAAGCTCCTGCAGCGCTTCGATCCCGAAGGCCGCAATCACCAGCACAGCCAGCGTCGGCGCCCAGGCTTTGGGATAAGCAAGCACGAACAGCGCGCTCAAACCGGCAAACGCCAGTCCGCGATCAAAATTCACCGGCCCGAAATCATGCGGCCTGAGCCCGATCGGCGACACGGTCACGAAAATGATCACGGCCAGCGCGGCCCAGGCGAGGAATTTGGCAATACGATCTGTCATAATTCCATCATACAACTGATTGCGGCGGCATTGTGCAATGCACATAAGGACGACGCATCGGCAATTTTCCGCGGCAAAAACCTCTCCGCCATCCTGCTCTGGCCTGTCTCGAGCATCTGCAACGCTTTGATTTTGCTCGGTAGACCGGATCCTCGGCACAGGGCCGAAGATAACGGCGGATGGCCGAGTCCTATTCGGTTGACGTCTTGCTCCGCCCCTAATCCCCCTGCCGGGACATTTCCCCGCATGCGCGGGGAGAAGGTGGCGGCAGCCAGATGAGGGGCCGCGCACGCCGTCAACCGCATATGGAACAAAACCCTCTCGGCCGTCATGCTCGGGCTTGTCCCGAGCATCTGCAACGCTTTGATTTTGCTCGCTGGCTCAGATCCTCGACACAAGGCCGAGGATGACGACGTAGCGGAGGTAAGCCCCTCCCCAACCCCTCCCCACAAGGGGGAGGGGCTTATGCTGCCGCACCCTCCAGCCGCAATTCACCTCTCCTCCGCTAGGCAGAACTGTGGGACGTCAGTGTCAACCCCGGGTTAAGCCCCTCCCCTTGTGGGAGGGGTTGGGGAGGGTCTTTCTTAAAAAATCACCCTCCCGAAATTTTTTCATCCCCCACCATCCCCTGCCGCTTATCCTCTCAATTGTCCCATCATCGGCTACACCGCGAGGCGTCGCGGCGAGATGGGGCCGGCGCTGGGGGAAGAGGGACGACGTGAACCCTCTTTCTCCGGGGCTTCGAGAAACGACGACCCCCGAACACTGGGGACCTGGGCGTGAAAGCGTCCCCCAGAGTGGCGTCTCGCAAGGGACGTCATAGTAAGGCCCGCTTTAGAGGCGGATTACCCGCAGGCTCGACCTGCGGCGACGAGCGTCAAGTTCGAGGCACAAACCGCCGAATGCGGGGCGCGACGAGCGTCATATTAAACTAACTTAACGAGGCGTTCTTCGCGCCCCGGCCGAGCCCTCATGGGCGAAGCGAGACAATGACGGACAACTCCGGGCGATCAAAAGCGGCGGAGCGATTTGGCGCGTCTTATGGCCTCCATACATCGAAGCCGCGTATCATCGCTGCAAGGAGAGTGATTCTGATGCTCGTTCTGCCCAAAGGCATTCGCCATATTCCCGGCTTTCTGTCCCGAAGCGCGCAGGAAGACCTCGTCGAGGCGATCAGGCTGGTCGTCGCCGAGGCCCCGCTGTTCACCCCCGAAATGCCCCGCACGGGCAAGCCCATGAGCGTGCGCATGACCAATTGCGGCCCGCTCGGCTGGGTGACCGACAAGGAGCGCGGCTATCGCTATCAGCCCGTTCATCCCGTCACCGGCCGTCCCTGGCCTGCCATTCCCGCTTTGCTCCTCGATCTCTGGCGGGACATGTCGGGCTTTGAAGGTCCGCCAGAAGCCTGTCTCGTCAATTATTATGGACCTGAGGCCAAGATGGGCCTGCATCAGGACCGCGACGAACAGGATCTCGCCGCGCCTGTCCTGTCGGTTTCGCTCGGCGACGCCTGCCTCTTCAGGGTCGGCGGTCTCCGCCGTGAGGATCGCACCGTGTCCTTTCGTCTCGACAGCGGCGATCTCGTGCTGATCGGCGGCGAAAGCCGCCTGGCCTTTCACGGCGTCGACCGTCTCTATCGCGGTACGTCAACGCTTCTGAAACGGGAAGGCCGTATCAATCTTACCTTGAGGCGGGTGACGCCCTGGCGGGGT
This sequence comes from Rhizobium sp. FKL33, assembly GCF_005222915.1. Taxonomy (GTDB): domain Bacteria; phylum Pseudomonadota; class Alphaproteobacteria; order Rhizobiales; family Rhizobiaceae; genus Rhizobium_E. The sequence continues at coordinate 23,339 of NZ_STFX01000031.1, read as the reverse complement.
GAGGGAAATGGATAGTCGGGGGCTGACAGGCCTGGATTGGCGTTGCCGAAACCGGGATGAATCGCGCTTTGCGCTTTTCTGCGTCGCTGCGGGTCTGGTGATCGCAATACGCTATCAATTTCAGCTCTGGCAGTTCGACGAAAACGGTTTCTCCATTCTGTCCAAGAAGTTGCCCTACTGGGATTTCACCAATCTCTGGGCCGGCTCGCGACTGGCGCGTGAAGGCCATGTCAGCTGGCTTTTCGATGTCGAGGCCTATCGCGCCGGTCTTCGCGCCATGTTCAGTCCGCTTCTCCCGAACCAGGAATGGAGCTATCCGCCTTCCATTCTCTGGCTCGGCATGCCGCTCAGCTTCTTGCCGCTGCCGCTGGCCTACGCCATCTGGACTTTCGGAACCATTGCTGTCTTGGCTCTGGCGCTGACGCCGCTTCGCTTGCCTTGGCAAGCGCTCGCCGCCATCCTGACCTCGCCAGCCGTCGTCACCAGCGGCGTATTCGGACAGAACGGCAGTTTGACGGCGGCGCTGCTGCTCGGGGCTCTGCTGACCACGACGCGCGCTCCAATTCTCTCCGGCTTGTTGGCGGGTCTCCTGACCATCAAGCCGCATCTCGGCCTGCTTATCCCCGTCGTCTATCTCGCCACCGGCAATTGGCGCGCCTTTGCCTCGGCCGCAACAACCACGATGGCTCTCGTCGCTGCGACCGGTCTTGCCTTCGGCTTTGAGGTCTGGACGGGCTTCGCCACCGTGACCTCGCCGCTGATGGCGCGAATTCTGGAAGCCCCTTATCCGCAGTTCTATCACGCCAACGCCATGACTTTCTTCATCCTGGGGCGGTCGATCGGACTGGGCGTCGTCGCCTCATACGCCTATCAGGCGCTGTTTTCCGTGTTTGCCATCTGCGCCGTATTCTGGATATGGCGGAAGCCGGATGTCGATCTCCGGATCAAGGCGGTGCTGACCGCGCTTTTCGCGCTGACCGCCACGCCCTATGGCTATAGCTATGACGCGGTCCCCTTCAGCGTCGCGGTCGTCACGCTCTATCTCTCGGGCCGGCCGCCGAACCGCTATATCTTCTGCCTGTTGTGGTTCTTTCCCTATTTCGCCCATCTGCCGAATTACCAGGGCATCGGCGTCGGCGTGCTCGCGCCGGCAGGGCTGGCGCTCTACGGGTTGTTGGCGGTGAAGCGGGGCGACTTCGGCGGAGGAGCGCCGGCTACAGCCGCCGAAGCGAGACTTTCTCGACCAGGTGATTCTCGCCCTTCTGCAGGATGAGATCGGCGCGCGGCCGGGTCGGCAGAATGTTCTGCCGCAGATTCTTGAGATTGATATTGGCCCAGAGACCCTCGGCGATCTCGAGCGCCGCCTCTTCCGAGATCGTCGCATAACGATGGAAGAAGGATTCCGGATTGCGGAAGGCGGTCTCGCGCAGCCGCATGAAGCGGTTCACATACCAGCGATGGATCATGTCTTCCTGGGCGTCGATATAGATCGAGAAGTCGAAGAAATCAGACACCATCGGCACGATCCGCCCATCGGCGGGCAGGTCGCGCGATTGCAGCACATTGATGCCCTCAAAGATCAGGATGTCGGGCCGGTCGATATCCTGATGCTGGTCGGGAAGCACGTCATAGGTCAGATGCGAATAGAGCGGCGCCGGCACATGGCTCATGCCGGCCTTGATCGCCGAGAGGAATTTCAGGAGCGCCGGCATATCGTAGCTTTCCGGAAATCCCTTGCGCTCCATGAGGTTGTCCTTCTGGAGCCGCGCATTGGGATAGAGAAATCCGTCGGTGGTGACGAGATCGACCTTGGGGCTGGACGGCCAGCGCGACAACAGCTCTTTCAGGATGCGGGCGGTGGTGGATTTGCCCACCGCCACCGAGCCCGCGACGCCGATGATGAAGGGCGTCTTCTGATCGCCGGCCAGATTGAGGAAGCGCTTGCGCTGGGCAAACAGCATTTGCGAGGATTCGACATGCGCCGACAAAAGCCGCGACAGCGAGAGGTAAATCCGCCGGACTTCGTCGAGATCGATCGGGTCGTTGAGCGAGCGCAGCCGCGCCACTTCGTCCTCGGTCAGCGTCAGCGGCGTGGCGGCGCGGAAACGCGACCATTCCTCGGCTGTAAAGAAGCGATAGGGCGAGTAGGCGTCGTCAGCCATATGGTCGAGCGCGGCGAGCGCCTGCTTCTCCGCCGGGCTCATGCAGGCCGGCTCGCTTTTTCGGTGAGGCCGGATTGGCCGGTGCGGGCTTCCAGCACCGCCATCACCGCCGACAGCGGAATATCGGCGATCTTCAGCACCACCAGCAGGTGGTACAGCAGATCGGCGGCCTCGTCGGTGAGGTTCTCTCGGTCGCCTGAGATCGCTGCGATCACCGCCTCCACCGCCTCTTCGCCCAGCTTCTTGGCCGCCTTGCCCTGGCCGGCGACGAAGAGCTTCGCGGTCCAGGACTCCTCGGGCGAGGCGAGCGCGCGGCGCGCTACAATGGCTTCGAGATCCAACAGCGTGAAGTTGCTCATCCCACGTCTCCCGTCAGGCGCGATCGAGTCGCATCGGCACGCCGCGTTCGGCCATGTAGCGTTTGGCTTCGCCGACCGTATAGGTCCCGAAATGGAAGATCGAAGCGGCGAGCACGGCGGTGGCGTGACCGTCGCGCACCCCTTCAACCAGATGGTCGAGCGTGCCGACCCCGCCGGAGGCGATCACCGGCACATGCACGGAATCGGCGATGGCGCGGGTCAGCGCGATGTCGTAGCCGGTCTTGCGGCCGTCCTGGTCCATCGAGGTCACCAGCAATTCGCCGGCGCCGCGCTTGACCATGGCGGTGGCGAAGTCGAGCGCGTCGATGCCGGTCGGGTTGCGGCCGCCATGGGTGAAGATTTCCCAGCGATCCTCTTCGCCTTCGCCCGAGACTTTTTTGCAGTCGAGCGAGACGACGATGCACTGGTCGCCGAATTTGTCGGCCGCTTCCGCCACGAAGTCGGGCGTCTTCACCGCCGCCGAATTGATCGACACCTTGTCGGCGCCGCAGAGCAGCAGCTTGCGAATGTCGGCGAGCGCGCGGACGCCGCCGCCCACCGTCACCGGCATGAAACAGTGATCGGCCGTGCGCGCCACCACGTCGAAGATCGTGTCGCGATTGTCCGAGGAGGCGGTGATGTCGAGAAAGCAGAGCTCGTCGGCGCCTGCCGCATCATAGGCGATCGCCGCCTCGACCGGATCGCCGGCGTCGATGAGATCGACAAAGGACACGCCCTTGACGACACGGCCGTCCTTGACGTCGAGACAGGGAATGACACGGGCTTTCAGGGTCATAGGCCTTGCTCCTGCCCTAAACATCTAATGGCCGCTAGAGAAGGCCGGACAGCCCTTTTGTCAAGGGACCGGCTCTGGCCTGACATATGCAAAATCAAGTTTTCTTCCTTATCAGCCGCAGGATCACGACACCCGCGAGCGCGATCAGCCAAACCAGGCCGGCGATCGCGCCCAGAGGCGCCGTCATCATTGTCAGCCATCCCAGCACGAACATCGTATAGAGCGTTTCGCCCAACTCGACGCCGCCGATCAGGCAGGCATGTACAGAACCTTCATCCAGCGTGCAGCCAGCGGTCTGGGCTATCAAACCAGCAGAAAGAGCCAGCAGAAGTGGCCCGAGCGCAAACAGAACGATGGCCGCTCCGGACAGGAGAAAGATCACGACGATTTTCCGCGTGCTCCAGAAGCCGGCTTTGTCGGTCATCCGCCTCTCGCGCCCTTGAGAATCTCCAGCGCCGCCGCCGGATCGATCCGGCCGTCATAGAGCGCCCGGCCGGAGATCGCGCCTTCGAGAATGGCGGCGTCCGGTTGGGCCAACCGCCTGATGTCGTCGAGCGAGGCGAGGCCTCCCGAGGCGATGACCGGTATGGAGACGGCGCGGGCCAGTTCCAGCGTCGAAGCCCAGTTGATGCCGGCGAGAATGCCGTCGCGGTCGATGTCGGTGTAGATGATCGCCGCCACGCCCGCGCCTTCGAAGCGCTGGGCCAGTTCGATCACCCCGAGTTCGGAGGCCTCGGCCCAGCCTTCGACGGCGACCTTGCCGCCCTTGGCGTCGATGCCGACGGCGACCTTGCCGGGAAAGAGCCGGCAGGCTTCCTTCACCAGCGCCGGATCGCGCACCGCGATGGTGCCGAGGATAACGCGGGAGAGACCCTTGGCGAGCCAGGCTTCGATATGGGCGAGCGTGCGGATGCCGCCGCCGAGTTGCACCGGGTTATTCGTCGCCTTCAGGATCGCCTCGACGGCACCGCCATTGACGCTTTCGCCGGCGAAGGCGCCGTTGAGATCGACCACATGCAGCCATTCGAAACCCTGGTCTTCGAAGGCGCGGGCCTGGGCGGCCGGGTCGGGATTATAGACGGTGGCCTGCTCCATGTCGCCGAGCTTCAAGCGCACGCATTGACCGTCCTTGAGATCGATAGCCGGGAAAAGAATCATGTCAGGGTTTCCAGCTCAAAAAGTTTCCGATCAGGCGCAGGCCGAGCGTCTGGCTCTTTTCCGGATGGAACTGCGCGCCGGCCATGTTGTCGCGGGCGACGAAGGCGGTCGTCGGACCACCATAGTCGGTTGTCGACACGACGTCGTCGTCGCGCTCGGCCGCCAGATGATAGGAATGGACGAAATAGGCGTGCAGCCCGTCTTCGCCGGTCGGGATGCCGTCAAACAGCGCATGTTCGTGATGCAGCGTCAGCGTGTTCCAGCCGATCTGCGGGATCTTGAGGGCGGGATCGGAGGGCGTCATCAGCGTGACGTCGCCCTTGATCCAGCCGAGGCCTTCGGTCACGGTCTTTTCCAATCCGCGCGACGACATCAGTTGCATGCCGACGCAGATGCCGAGAAAGGGCTTGCCCTTGTGTTCCACGCTGTCGCGCAGGGCGTCGACCATGCCGGGCACGGCGTCGAGGCCGCGGCGGCAATCGGCGTAAGCGCCGACGCCCGGCAGCACGATGCGGTCGGCGGTGGCGACGCGGTCGGCCTTGTCGGTCAGCTCGATCTCGGCGTCGGCGCCTGTTTCACGTGAAGCGCGCTCAAAAGCTTTCACCGCCGAACGCAGATTTCCGGAACCGTAATCGATGATCGCGACGCGCATCAGCGTCCTCCATAGGGTTCGATAAGGCCGAGCGCCACGGTGGGTCCGGGCGCGCCGGCGCGCCCTTCGGGCAGCTTGGGCCGAGCCGTCGGCTGGGTCGGCGCCGTGTCAGCCAGCGCCTCGAAATACAGGGCTTCGGCCGTGTCGATATCGGGGGCGTTGATCACGTCCTCGATCCGCCAGCCCTTCTTTTCCAGATGCATGGCGCGGAGATGGCCGCCCTCGAAACCGGTCCACAGCGACAGGATCAAGCCGAAGGCCAAGGACAGACCGTCGAGCCCGAACTCTTCGGCCGCAAGGCTTGCGAAAAACAGCGCCACGACGGAAAGGGCCGTGATCAGCCAGAGCCGGCGATAGAGCATCCAGGGCAGGGGCAACAGAAAAGCGCCCCAGGAAAAGCCGTCGCGGATGAACAGCGTCTCCACCGCCGGGTCGCGGCAGGTTTTCGGCGTCAAGGCATAGAAACTGGCCATGGAACCTCAGAGAGCGCCTTTGGTGGAGGGAATGCGTCCCGCCTGGCGCGGATCGATTTCGAGCGCCGCGCGCAGAACGCGGGCGACGGATTTGAAGCAGGTTTCGGCGATATGATGGTTGTTGGCGCCGTAGATGTTCTGGATATGCAGGGTGATCCCCGCATTCATGGCCAGCGCCTGGAAGAATTCGCGCACCAGTTCGGTGTCGAAGGTTCCGATCTTCGGCGCGCTGAAGGCGACGTTCCAGACAAGGAAGGGACGCCCCGACACGTCGATGGCGGCCTTCGTCATCGTCTCGTCCATGGCGAGATCGAGCGAGGCGTAGCGGGTGATGCCGCGACGATCGCCCAGCGCCTTGGAAATGGCCAGCCCGATGGCGATGCCGGTATCCTCGACCGCATGATGGTCGTCCACATGCAGGTCGCCCTTGGTCTCGATTTCCATGTCGATCAGCGAATGGCGCGACAACTGGTCGAGCATATGGTCGAAAAAGCCGACGCCGGTGGAAATCGTGTTGGCGCCGGTTCCGTCGAGATTGACCGAAACGGAGACCGAGGTCTCGTTGGTCTTGCGCGACACGCTGCCGATGCGTTGGGATTCTTGCTGGGACATGGTTCTACTCACCGCCACCCGTTTGCCTTGCCGGCTCCATAACAGTCCATCGACCAAGAATCCAGCCGATAACGGCCTCGGGGCCCGCCGACCCGCCGGGATTGTATTTCGAAGCCTCTCGATTACATAAAGCCGGACGGACGGCGCAAGTTCGCGCCGCAGACAAGAAAAATAACCGACAAGAAAAACAAGAGACAGTTATGCGTGAAGACAATCCCTACCAGTCCATGCACGCCACCACCATCATCACCGTCCGCAAGGGCGGCCAGGTGGTCATGGCGGGCGACGGCCAGGTCTCGCTCGGCCAGACCGTGATGAAAAGCAACGCCCGCAAGGTGCGCCGCCTCGCCAAGGGCGATGTGATCGCGGGCTTCGCCGGCGCCACTGCCGACGCCTTCACCCTGCTCGAGCGGCTGGAAGCCAAGCTCGAACAATATCCAGGCCAGTTGATGCGCGCCTGCGTCGAACTCGCCAAGGATTGGCGCACCGACAAATATCTGCGTCGGCTGGAAGCGATGATGCTGGTCGCCGACAAATCGATCACGCTGGCCGTTACCGGCCAGGGCGACGTGCTGGAGCCGGAACATGGGACAATGGCCATTGGTTCGGGCGGCAATTACGCCTATGCGGCGGCGCGGGCGCTGATGGACAGCGAACATTCGGCCGAAGAGGTCGCCCGCCGCGCCATGACCATCGCCGGCGACATCTGCGTCTACACCAACCACAATATCGTGGTCGAAACCCTTGAAGCCGCCTGACAAGGTTTATCGCTTCAGGCCCATGGAGCGCGCCGACCTCGCATTGGTCGGCGGCTGGCTTCTGGCTCCGCATGTGAGCCAGTGGTGGGGCGAGGCGGCGACGGCGCTGGAGGAAATCGACGAAATTCTCGATCTCGGGCTGGTGAAGCCCTTTATCGGCGAGTTTCTGGGACGTCCGGCCGGTTACTTCCAGGCTTACGATCCGCATGAGGATTACGGCCACCCCTATGCCGACCAGCCGGCCGGAACTCTGGGGATCGATCAGTTTATCGGGGTCGCGGAACTCACCGGCCTCGGCCATGGCACGGCGATGACGCGGGCCTTCTGCCAGATGCTGTTCACCGAGGGCGCGCGCCGGATCATCGCCGATCCCGACGCCGAAAACGCCGCCGCGATCAAAATGTATGAAAAGGCCGGGTTTCAGCGGCTCGACCAGAGAGACACCGAATATGGCGTCGTGCTTCTGATGCATCTCGACGCCCAACAGGAAACGGAAAGACAATGACGACATTCACCCCCAGGGAAATCGTCTCCGAACTGGACCGCTACATCATCGGCCAGAAAGAGGCCAAGCGCGCGGTCGCCATCGCGTTGCGCAATCGCTGGCGCCGCCAGCAGCTGTCGGATGACCTGCGCGACGAGGTCATGCCCAAGAATATCCTGATGATCGGCCCGACCGGCGTCGGCAAGACGGAGATCTCCCGTCGCCTCGCCAAGCTCGCCGGCGCGCCTTTCATCAAGGTCGAAGCGACCAAATTCACCGAAGTCGGTTATGTCGGCCGCGACGTCGAACAAATCATCCGCGATCTCGTCGAAGTCGGCATCGGCCTGGTGCGCGAGAAAAAGCGCGCCGAGGTCAAGGCCAAGGCGCATCAGAACGCCGAGGAGCGGGTGCTTGACGCATTGGTGGGCGCGACCGCCTCGCCGGCGACGCGCGATTCCTTCCGCAAGAAGCTGCGCAACAACGAACTCGACGACAAGGAAATCGAGGTCGAGGTGGCCGACGCCTCCTCTTCCGGTCCGACGCTCGAAATGCCGGGCATGCCGGGCGCCAATGTCGGCGTGTTCAATCTTTCCGACATCCTCGGCAAGGCGATGGGCGGCCGCTCCAAGAAGGTCAAGACGACGGTCAAGGACTCCTATGATCTGCTGGTCGCCGACGAATCCGACAAACTGCTCGACAATGACCAGATCGCGCGGGAAGCGGTGAAGGCGGTGGAAAACGACGGCATCGTCTTCCTCGACGAAATCGACAAGATCGCCGCCCGTGACGGCGGGGTCGGCGCGGGCGTATCCCGCGAAGGCGTGCAGCGCGATCTCTTGCCGCTGGTCGAAGGCACGACGGTGGCGACCAAATATGGACCGGTCAAAACCGACCATGTGCTGTTCATCGCCTCGGGCGCCTTCCATGTGTCCAAGCCGTCTGATCTCCTGCCGGAGCTTCAGGGCCGTCTGCCGATTCGCGTCGAACTCAAGGCGCTGACCAAGGAAGACTTCCGCCGGATCCTGACGGAGACGGAAGCCAGCCTCATCCGCCAATATATCGCGCTGATGGGCACCGAAGAGGTGAAACTCAATTTCACCGAAGACGCGATCGACGCGCTGGCGGATGTGGCTGTGCGGCTCAACTCGACCGTCGAAAACATCGGCGCGCGCCGTCTGCAGACGGTGATGGAGCGGGTGCTCGACGAATTGTCCTTCGAAGCGCCCGACCAGCCGAATCGCGAGCTCACCGTGGATTCAGCCTATGTGCAGAAGCATGTTGGCGAACTCGCCCAAAACGCCGATCTGTCGCGCTATATTCTCTAAGGCCTGATAAGGGTTTGAGAGAAATCGGAGCCGGGCCTCGCGCTCGGCACTTGATTTTGACACGATTGCGGGCCATCCGCATGTGACATTTCAATCATACACCCTGCGGACCTTACCCTTGCGCCTGTTGCTGCTCTCCCTGACCACAGTCCTCGGCCTCTCCTTCGTCGTCCCGGCCCAGGCCGATGGCGTGACGCTGGTGCCCAAGGGCAACCGCAATGCCGAGCAGCCCGACATTCCCGGCGCCTCCAAGCGCCGCACCAAGGCCGGCCGCACCACATTCGACGACAAATATGAGAAAGTGCGCGATCTGCTCGCCAATGATCGCAAGCTGATGGACAAGATCAAGGCGACGGCGCGCGAGTATCGCATCGATCCGATCCATATGGTCGGCGCGATCGTCGGCGAGCACACGTATAATGTCGACGCCTATGATCGGCTGCAGTCTTACTACGTGAAGGCGGCGGCGTATGCCGGCAATTCCTTCCGCTTCGCCTATGACGGCGTCAAAGTGGACGAATTCGTCTCCCGCGCCGAGTTCTCCGTCTGCGCCAATGAGAAGGGGTCCTATGATCTCTGGACCTGCCGCGAGCGCGTCTGGGAAAAGAGCTTCCGCGGCAAAAGCGTCGATGGGATCGATTATCCGAACAACCGCTTTTCGGCGGTGTTTTTCCAGCCCTTCTATGCCGGCCAGACATTCGGCCTCGGCCAGATCAACCCTTTGACCGCGCTGGAACTCTCCGACATGGTGCATGAGACCTCGGGCTATCCCAAGCTCGATGAAAACGACGCCAACGCCGTCTATGAAGCGATCATGGATCCCGACAAATCGCTCGCCTATATGGCCGCTTCGATCCGCATGTCGATCGACGACTACAGGCGGATTGCAAAAATGGACATTTCAAAAAATCCAGGCGTGATCGCGACACTGTATAATGTGGGCAATTCCGACGAACGCGCCGCAAGGCTCGCCGCCAGGAACCGCTCGCGCGGCGAGGGCGTTGCGCCCATACTGCCGGAAGAAAATTATTACGGCTGGCTGGTCAACGACAAGCTGGCGGAACTCGAAAGCCTCCTCTGACGATAAAGCGATGGGGGCGAGGAGACGATCATGGACATCCGCCCCGAACCCTTCGAGCCGCCGGCTCCGATCCCGCGCACCGTGCCGCCCTCGCGGCTCGAGATCATCAAGGTGATGTTCCGCAATCCGCTGGAGCTCTGGGGCGCGCCGAGCTATTCGCTGCCTTACATCCAGGTGAAATTCTTCGGCCGGCTCACCACTATCGCCAATCATCCCGGCCTCATCCGCCATGTGTTGGTTGATAACGCCGCCAATTACGCCATGCAGCCGATCCGGCAGCTGGTGCTCAGGCCGATCCTGCGTGATGGCTTGCTGACCGCCGAAGGCGCGGTGTGGAAGCGCTCGCGCAAGGCCATGGCCCCGGTGTTCACGCCCCGCCATGCCCGCGGCTTCGCCGGCAAGATGCTGCGGATCTCCGAAACCTTGGCCGAACGCTACGATGAGGCGGCGCGGACGGGGGAACCGGTCAACATCGCCGTCGGCATGACCGAACTCACCTATGAAATCCTCGCCGACACGCTGTTTTCAGGCGAGATCGCCACGGGCACCGAGGGTTTCGCCGATCGTGTCGATTCGCTTCTGCACAATATGGGCCGGATCGACCCGCTTGATCTGCTCCAAGCCCCAGCCTGGATCCCCCGCCTGACCCGCATCCCGGGAAAACGCGCGCTATCAGCCTTCCGCAAGATCGTCTCCGACACGATGGACGCCCGCCGCGCCCGGATGAAGGCCGATCCGGACGGCGTGCCCGACGATTTCCTGACGCTCTTGTTGCGGCTCGAAGGCCCTGAGGGTCTGACGCGCGACGAGATCGAGGACAATATCCTCACCTTCATCGGCGCGGGCCACGAAACCACGGCCCGGGCGCTGGCCTGGACGCTCTATTGCGTGTCGGAAAGCCCGCATTTCCGCATCCGGATGGAAGAGGAGATCGATCGGGTGATGGCCGAAGGCCGCGATCCCGTCGATTGGCTGGAGGCGATGCCGCATGTGCGCGCCGCTTTCGAGGAAGCGCTGCGGCTCTATCCGCCGGCACCGTCGATCAACCGAGCGCCCATCGAAGACGACCAGTGGACGGATGAAAACGGCCGCACCATCACGCTGCCCAAGGGAACCTCGGTGCTGATCATGCCCTGGACGCTGCATCGCCATGTGCTCTACTGGGACAAGCCCCGGCATTTCATGCCCGAGCGCTTCCTGCCGGAAAACCGCGAGCGGATCGGCCGTTTTCAGTATCTGCCGTTCGGGGCGGGGCCGCGGGTCTGCATCGGCGCGACCTTTGCGCTGCAGGAGGCGGTGATTGCGCTCGCCGTGCTGATGAAGCGCTTCCGCTTCGATGTGTTAGCCGGCGAAAGGCCCTGGCCGGTTCAACGGTTGACCACCCAGCCGCTCAACGGGATTGCGATGCGGGTTTCGGCGCGTCCGGCTTGACCTCGGGCCGGTCGATCGCCTTGATGCGGGCGCAGGCGCTTTCGCCGACATTGTCGCAGGGACGATAGGTGATGATCTCGCTGCCTGCGCCGTCGTCCCACACCGCCTGCACCGTCACCGTCACCGCCTCGCCGGCCTTGAGCTTGAGATAGACATATCTGTTGTCCGGATCATCCGGCACGTTGAACGGTTGCTGCGGATCGCAGGGGCCGAGCGGAAAGCGCTGGTCGAGCGCGGTGGAATTGATCGAATAGCGGACCTCCGACAGCCGACAGCGCATCACCTGCAGCATAGTGAAATAGAGATACTGGCCGCCGGCGAAATTGCGGAACTGCACCCAGCCGCTCGGCTTGTTGGCCTCCAGCATCGCCTCATAGATGCTGCGCTCCGGTAGTTTCGGCGCAAACTCGTCCTCGCTCTGGTCCTGCGCGTAAGAGGATGCGGCGGCGGAGAGAAACGCCGCCAGGAGCGAAAGACGGAGAAGGGAAGGGCGCATGACCTTATCTCGCTTGATTTTGCTCAAATTCACCGCGGATCTGCCGCAGCCTGACCTTTCGTTGACGGATGAAATCCCATAATCGAAGGCTCGGCGCAACTCGGCTTCAGGCGACCTTCGCCTGCTTATGGGGATGTAACGGCGTGACCTCGCAATTTCTTCTCGGCATCGACACCGGCGGCACTTACACGGACGCCGTCATCTTCAGCCCCGCCGAGGGCGTGAAGGCCCGCGCCAAGGCGCTGACGACGCGGCACGATCTCGCCGAGGGCATTCGCGGCGCTGTCGATCGCGTGCTGGCCGAAACCGGCGTCGACGTTTCCGCCATCCGGCTCGCCTCGCTGTCGACCACGCTGGCCACCAATGCGCTGGTCGAGGGACAGGGCGGCCGCGTCGGCCTGATCATGATCGGCTTCGGTCCCGAAGACCTGGAGCGTGACGGCTTGAAGACCGCGCTGGGAACCGACCCGGTGATCTTCCTGCCCGGCGGCCACAATGTCCATGGCCATGAGACGCCGCTCGACATGGCCGCGCTCGAAGAGGCGATCGAGACGCTCGGCTCAAACGTGACCGCCTTCGCCGTGGCCGGCTATTTCGCCGTCCGGAATCCGGCGCATGAAATCCGGGTGCGCGATTTCCTGCGCGATCACACCCATCTGCCTGTCACCTGCAGCCATGACCTCTCCTCCAAGCTCGGAGGCCCCCGCCGGGCGCTGACGACGCTGCTGAATGCGCGTTTGGTGTCGATGATCGACCGGCTGATCGGCTCTTCTGAAGATTTTCTGAAAGCGCGCGGCGTCGAAGCCCCCTTGATGGTGGTGCGCGGCGACGGCGCGCTGATCTCGTCGGCGGAAGCGCGGTTGAGGCCGATCGAGACCATTCTGTCCGGTCCTGCCGCCAGTCTCGTCGGCGCCCGCTTTCTCACCGGGCTTGATGACGCCGTCGTCTCCGATATCGGCGGCACCACCACCGATGTCGCCATCCTCGACAAGGGCAAGCCGCGGCTGGACGGCGAGGGCGCCGTGGTCGGCGGTTATCGCACCATGGTGCAGGCGGTGGCGATGCGCACCTATGGCCTCGGCGGCGATTCGGAAGTGCATGTCTCCACCCGTGGCCTTGAGGGCGCTTTGACGCTCGGCCCCCGCCGCATCCTGCCGCTGAGTCTCGCGGCGCATCTGCATGGTCCTGAGATCAAGGAGATGCTGGACCGCCAGCTGAAGGCGACCCATGCCGGCCGCCATGACGGGCGTTTCGCGTTGCGCTCCGGCCTGCCGGACCGGTTTGCGAGCGGGCTGTCGGCTGCCGACGCTGGCCTTTATGAACGAATCACCGAAAAGCCGCAGGCGCTCAACGATCTCCTGGCCTCGTCCATGCAGCGCGCCTCGCTCGACCGGCTGGTCAGCCGCGGCCTCGTGCATATCTCCGGCGTCACTCCCTCCGACGCCATGCATGTGCTGGGCCGTCAGGGTCAGTGGGATGCGGAGGCCGCGCGGCTCGGTCTGGAACTCGGGGCCCGCGCCCGCACCGGCGCCGGCAAGCCCATCGCCGAGTCAGCCGAAGCCTTCGCCGAATTGATCGCCGACCGCATGACGCGGCAGTCTTCGGAGGTGATTCTCGCCGCAGCCCTCAGCGAGGATGGCGTCGAAGGCGTCGATCCCGCCCAGTCGTCAGCGGTCGACCGGGCGCTGAAGCGCAAGCCGGGCGTCGTCCGCTTCGCCGTCAGCCTTGACCGTCCGCTGATCGGTCTCGGCGCTTCGGCGCATGTCTATTATCCCGCCATTGCCGAGATGCTCTCGGCCGAATCGGTAATCCCTTCTGACGCCGGCGTCGCCAACGCCATCGGCGCGGTGGCCGGCGAAATCAGCCAGACGGTGCAGGTGACGGTAACCGCGCCTGAGGAGGGCGTGTTCATGGTGTCCGGCGGTGGTCAAACCGAGCGGCGCACCAATGAGGCCGCAACGCTCGATTACGCCCGCGACCGGGCCCGCGCCGCCGCCATCCAGGCCGCGATCGACAGCGGCGCGGAGGAACCCGTTGTGCGGATGATCGAGGAGATCGACCGGCCCGAGATCGAGGGCAGCCCCAAGCTGGTGGAAGCGCGATTCATCGCCACCGCGTCGGGTCGACCCAAAATCACCTGAGATTGTTTCCATAAAAGGAAATAATCCTGTCTCGCCCGATCCGATTGACGCTGGCGCGCGCTTACAGCACTGTTGCCGCGCCAGTTTTTGACGCGGGAGCATGCGCATGACCGACCGGATCGACATTCACGGCCTGAAGATGGCCGCCGACCTCCATGATTTCATCCGCAATGAGGCGGCGCCGGGCACCGGCGTGGATGTGGACGCGTTCTTCGCCGCCTTTGCCGCGATCGTTCATGATCTTGCGCCTGAAAATCGCACGCTGCTCGCCAAGCGCGACGCCATTCAGGCTGAGATCGACGCCTGGCACCGGGAGAACGGCGCGCCCAGCGATCTCGCCGCTTATGAAGCCTTTCTGCGCGAGATCGGCTATATCGTTGCCGAAGGCGAAGCCTTCCAGGTCGACACCAGCGATGTCGATGCCGAAATCGCCTCCATCGCCGGGCCGCAGCTCGTCGTGCCGGTGATGAACGCCCGTTACGCGCTGAACGCCGCCAATGCCCGCTGGGGTTCGCTTTATGATGCGCTTTACGGCACCGACGCCATTCCGGAAACCGACGGCGCGGAAAAGGGCAAAGGTTATAATCCGGTGCGCGGAACCCAGGTCATCGCCTGGGCCAAGGCCTTTCTCGATGACGCCGTGCCGCTCGCCGGCGGCAGCTGGAGCATGGCGACCTCGCTGAGCATTGCCGATGGCGGTCTGTTCGTCGAAAACGACATCGGCGTCACCGGGCTCAAGGATCCCTCGCAATTCGCGGGCTTCTCTCTGGGCAAGACAAGCGAGCCGGGCATCCTGCTGCGGCACAATGGCCTGTTGATCGAGATCGTCATCGACAGCCAGAGCCAGATCGGCGGCTCCGATCCGGCCCATATCGCCGATGTCAGGCTCGAATCGGCCATCACCACCATCATGGACTGCGAGGATTCGGTCGCCGCCGTCGATGCAGAGGACAAGATCACCGTCTATCGCAACTGGCTCGGCCTGATGAAGGGCGACCTGAGCGAAGAGGTCAGCAAGGGCGGCAAGACGTTCACCCGCCGACTCAATCCGGACATGGAGTTCACCGGCCCCGAAGGCGAGCCGGTGCGCGTGCGCGGCCGTTCGCTGATGCTGGTGCGCAATGTCGGCCACCTCATGACCAATCCGGCCATTCTCGACAAGAATGGCGATGAGGTTCCCGAGGGAATCATGGATGCGCTGGTCACTGCGCTGATTGCGCTGCACGATGTCGGTCCTGATGGCCGTCGCATGAACTCGCCAGCGGGCTCGATGTATGTGGTCAAGCCGAAGATGCATGGACCCGAGGAAGTCGCCTTCGCGGTGAAGATCTTCGATCGGGTCGAGCAGGCGCTCGGCATGCGGCCCAACACGATCAAGATGGGCATCATGGACGAGGAACGCCGCACGACGGTCAACCTCAAGGAATGCATCCGCGCCGCCCGATCGCGGGTCGTCTTCATCAACACCGGCTTCCTCGATCGCACCGGCGACGAGATCCACACCTCCATGGAAGCCGGTCCGATGATCCGCAAGGGCGACATGAAGCAGGCCGCCTGGATTGCCGCATACGAGAACTGGAATGTCGACACAGGCCTCGAATGCGGCCTGTCGGGTCGCGCCCAGATCGGCAAGGGCATGTGGGCCATGCCCGATCTGATGGCGGCGATGCTGGAGCAGAAGATCGCCCATCCCAAGGCCGGCGCCAACACCGCCTGGGTTCCCTCGCCGACGGCGGCGACGCTGCACGCCACCCATTATCACAAGGTCGATGTGGCCAGGGTGCAGTCGGATCTGAAATCCCGCCCCAAGGCGAACCTGTCGGATATTCTCTCCGTGCCGGTTGCGGTGCGCCCCAACTGGACGGCCGAGGAAATCCAGCGCGAAATCGACAACAATTGCCAGGGCATTCTCGGTTATGTCGTGCGCTGGGTCGATCAGGGCGTCGGCTGCTCGAAGGTGCCTGACATCAACAATGTGGGCCTGATGGAAGACCGCGCCACGCTGCGCATCTCCGCTCAGCATATGGCCAACTGGCTGCATCACGGGATCATCACCGAATCGCAGGTGACTGAAACGATGAAGCGCATGGCGGCGGTTGTCGACGGACAAAATGCCGGCGATCCCCTCTATCGGCCGATGGCCGCTGATTTCGACAGCTCGATCGCCTTCCAGGCGGCGCTTGATCTGGTGTTAAAGGGTCGCGCCCAGCCGAACGGCTATACCGAGCCGGTGCTGCATCGCCGTCGACTGGAACTGAAGACGAAAAGCGCGGCCTGAGCCGCGCGTCGCACGCATCATCACAGAAAAAGCCGCCTCGGTTTCCCGACGCGGCTTTTTCAATGCCTTCGATCCATCGTGGGCGATGGATCTTGATATCCTGCTATAGAACCACCACGCGGGTGCCCTTGCCGGGGCGGACGCGGTTATAGAGGTCGATCACGTCCTGGTTCATCAGGCGAATGCAGCCCGACGACGCGGCGGTGCCGATGGAGCTCCATTCCGGCGTGCCGTGCAGACGGAACATCGTGTCCCGGCCTTCATCGTTGAACAGATACATGGCGCGCGCGCCGAGCGGATTGGTGATGCCGGGCTCCATGCCCTTCTCGACATATTTGGCGACCTCAGGCTTGCGCTCGGCCATTTCAGCCGGCGGATGCCAGGTCGGCCATTCCTGCTTCCAGGCGACATAGGCTTCGCCCTTCCAGGCGAAACCCTGCTTGCCGACGCCGATGCCGTAGCGCATCGCCTTGCCATTGCCCAGAACGTAGTAGAGGAAGCGATTCTTGGTGTCGACGATCACGGTGCCGCGCTTGCGGTCGGTCTCGTAATTGACGACCTGGCGGTGGAATTTCTTGTCGACGCGATTGATCGGGATCGCCGGCAGGGCATAGCCCGAATCAGTGGTCTTGCCGTAGGAATCGGTGAAGATCTCCGCAGTCTCGACCTTGGCGGGCGCATTTCCGGCCGTCTTGGTTTCGGACGTGGTGGTGCAGGAAGCAAGGCCCATGGCGAGGAGCATGCCAAAAGCCGTAGTCGCAGTGCGAAAGCGCATCTTTGTCTCTTGTGTAGGTTCTCGGAGGGAGGATGGCGTCACGCCCACCATCTCTATGGGCGTGTTATTTTCGATAAATTCCGGCTTTGCAAGCGGCCCCAAACCCCTGTCCCCTATGGTGGCGGGCAAATAGGGAAAGAATGGTTTTTTTGCAACATTTAGCAGATTGCGAACGAGTTTTCGCCTGACGGGGACGAGGAAACGCCGATGTCGATCATATCCGTGCATGGAGATAATCCGCTTAGAGATGGGAGGCAGTCTCAGCGCGCGCTGTCGGTCCGACGCGGCATGCAACGCTTGCTCCTGGATATGAGACATTCGACCTTGCCCGAGCTTGGATTGGCGAGCGGCCGCCGCGCCGATCTCGTTTCGCTCACGCCCAAGGGCGAGATCTGGATCATCGAGATCAAGTCGTCGATCGAGGATTTCCGCGTCGACCGCAAATGGGGCGATTACCGCGCCTTCTGCGACCGGCTGTTTTTCGCGACGCTGCCGGATGTGCCGGCGGAGATCTTTCCGGAAGACTGCGGTCTGTTCGTCTCCGACGCCTATGGCGCGCATATGCTGCGCGAGGCGCCCGAACATCGCCTATCCCCGCCGCAGCGCAAGGCGATGACGCTGTCGATCGCCCGCATCGCGTCTCACAGGCTGATGCAGGCGGAATGGGCGGCCGAACGGCTGGGGCTCGCCGACCCGCAGGATATCGGGGATGATTTCGGCTGAAGCCTGAGGGCGCGCTTACTTTGGCGCGCGCTTGGCGAGGATGCGCTGCAGCGTGCGGCGATGCATGTTGAGCCGGCGCGCCGTTTCCGACACGTTGCGCTCGCACATTTCATAAACGCGCTGGATATGCTCCCAGCGGACGCGATCGGCCGACATCGGATTTTCCGGCAGTTCGACCTTCTCGCCCGCGCGGCGGGTCAGCGCGGCATAGACTTCGTCGGCGTCGGCGGGCTTGGCGAGATAATCGACTGCGCCGAGCTTCACCGCCGTCACCGCCGTGGCGATGTTGCCATAGCCGGTCAGCACGATCATGTTGCTGTCGTCGCGCTTGGCGCGGATCGCCTCGATCACGTCGAGCCCGGAGCCGTCGGCGAGGCGGAGGTCGACCACGGCGTATTTCGGCGGCCGGGCCTTGGCTTTGGCGATGCCTTCGGTGACGGTTTCGGCGGTTTCGACCTTGAAGCCGCGCGTTTCCATGGCGCGCGCCAGGCGCTTCAGAAACGGCGCATCGTCTTCCACGATCAGGAGCGAGGCGTCGGCGCCGATGACGTCCTGTGGAGCCGTTTTGGATGCTGCGTCCATTGTTCTTGCCTTTTTTCAATCTCGGTCGCGCATTGTTTCTACGAATATAGCGCGTTTTGGGATTTGCCAAATGGTCTCAGGCGTGGATTATGCTTTCTGATCCATGAATTCGCGCTTCCAGATCACGGTGATGCGGGCGCCGGGGGCATTTTCGAATGTCAATTCCGCGCCTGAGCGCTCGAGCAGCGTCTTGGCGATGAACAGACCGAGGCCCAGGCCGCCCGCCTTGGCGTGCGGGGAGCGCCGGGTGACATAGGGCTCGCCGATGCGCTGGAGAATATCGGGCGCGAAACCCTCGCCATTGTCCTCGATCGACAGCCGCACGAAATCCTTGTCGTGATAGACCCGCACCACCACTTCCGACCGCGCATAATCGACAGCGTTTTCGATGAGATTGCCGAGCCCGTAGACCACGCCTGCATTGCGCCGGCCCAGCGGCTCCTCGGCGCGCGGGCTTTCTTCGATGACCTTGATCTCGATGCCGAATTCGCGATGCGGCGCGATCACCTCCTCGATCAGCGAGGACAGCGGCATATTGCGCATATGCTCCTCGCTGCCGGAGGACAGCGTCGTCAGTCTCTGCATGATGTCGCGGCAGCGTTCGCTCTGCGAGATCAACAGTTGAACATCGTCATGGAAGCGATCGCCCGCGCCGATTTCGCGGCTCATTTCCTTGGCGACCAGCGCGATGGTGGCGAGCGGCGTGCCGAGTTCATGCGCCGCCGCCGCCGCCAGCCCGTCGAGTTCCGAAAGATGCATTTCCCGCTGCAGCACCAGTTCGGTGGCGGCGAGCGCTTCCGACAGCTGGCTCGCCTCCAGCGACACGCGATAGGAATAGAAGGCCGCAAAAGAGGTGGTCAGCACGATGGCGAACCACATGCCGGCGAGAAACAAGGGCTCGAACGGCACGGTGACGCCCTGATACCAGGGCAGCGGATAGGGTGTGAAGGCGAGCGCGGTGATGCAGAGAATGGCCACCGCCACCAGCGCGAGACTATAGCGCAAAGGCTGCGAGGCGCTTGAAATGATCACCGGCACCGAGATCAGCGGCGCAAAGGGATTGGAGAGACCGCCCGTCACATAAAGAAGGGCGGCGAGTTGCAGGAGGTCGAACGCCAGCAGCGACAGCGCCGGCTCCGGCGCTAGCCGCTGGGTCGAGGGATAGCGAAGCTGGAGGAAGGCGTTGACCATGGCCAGAAGCGCGATCAGCGCCGCGCAGATCTTGAGCGGCAACGAAAACTGCAGCACCAGCGACACGATCAGCACCGCCGTCGTCTGGCCGACCACCGATAGCCAGCGCAGCCGCACCAGCGTTTCCAGCCTCAGCCTGCGGCTGTCGTCCCCTTGGGAAAAAGCCTCGATCGCCATTCTCAATCCTTTCGCGCCTCATGTGCCTCGCGGCTTGGCCCGGGCGGTGGGAGCCGCCTCCGCCGGATCCTCCGGCCAGGGGTGTTTGGGATAGCGCCCGCGCATATCGGCGCGCACATCCTTCCACGACCCCTTCCAGAAACCCGGCAGGTCTCGCGTCGTCTGTATCGGCCGGTGCGCCGGCGAGGTCAATTCCAGCACAAGAGGAATACGTCCGTTGCCGATGGCCGGATGGCTCTTGAGACCGAACAGTTCCTGCACCCGGATGGTGAGCAGCGGCTCCTCACCCGAATAATCGATCGGATGGCGATTGCCGGCCGGCGAATCGAAATGGGTCGGCGCCGCCTTGTCGAGTTCGCGCCTGACCTCATGCGGCACAAGACTCATCAGCCCTTCATGAAGCGCGTCCGCCCCGATCGAATCGACGCCGCGCGGTTCGAGCACGAAAGGCATCAGCCAGGCCTCGAGCCCCGTGAGCAGCGCCGCGTCGCTCACATCCGGCCAGGGTTCGCCGAGCATGCGATAGAGAAAGCCGATGCGTTCGCGCAATTGTCGCGCCGCTTTCGAAAACGGCAGGGCGTCGAGCCCGAGCGCGCGTATCCCCTCGGCCAGCGCTCTCGCCGCCTCTTCTCCATTGGGACGCGGCAAGGGCTGTTCTTCGAGCACGATCGCGCCGAGCCGCGTCACGCGGCGGGCGCGCACCTGCCGCGAGCCCATATCAAAGACGCATTGGCTTTCCGTGACGATCGCGCCGGGCAGTTCCTCCTCGATCTCCGCACGGCTGACGCTGGCCGCCGACAGGATGCGCTGCGCCGCGGCGCGGCCGGTCAGATCGGCGACGACCAGCATGTCCGACCGCGCCAGGGCGTCGGTGTCGGCCAATTCGCCGCCGCGGCCATTGGCCATGACATAGCGGCCGCGCGCCCCGCGCTGGGCGGCGATCCGGTCTGGGAAGGCGTGCAGCAACAGCCGCCCGGCTGTCACAGGCTGATCCGACGCCGCTATTTTCGGAAGCGCCTCGGCGATGCGCCGCGCCAGACCCCGCGCCGCCTGCCCCCGCTCGGAACGATCCGAGCGGAACCGCGACAGCCGCTCGTCGAGATCGACCGCATTGCCGCCAAGCCCCTGTTCGGTGATCAGCACGGCGAGTTCGGCGGCCTGGCGGCCCAGGCCCTGGGACGCCGCGCTCGCCGTCATCGCCGCCAGTCGCGGCGGCAGCGCCAGCCGGCGCATCATCCGTCCGGTCTCTGTGAGATCGCCCTGCCGATCGAGTGCGCCGAGCCGCATCAGCAGCGTCTTGGCTTCGGTAAAGGCCGCTTCGGGCGGCGGATCGAGAAAGGCGAGCGTGGTGGGATCCTTGACGCCCCAGGCGGCGAGGTCGAGCGCCAGACCGGAGAGATCGCTGGCGAGAATCTCCGGCGGCGTGAAGGCCTCCAGCGCCGCATTCTGGCCGGCGAACCACAGCCGGATGGCGATGCCCGGCTCGGTGCGGCCGGCGCGGCCGGCGCGCTGATCGGCCGAGGCCCGGCTTACCCGCCTCGTTTCCAGCCGGGTAATCTGGGTCGCCGGCTCGAACACCGGCAGCCGCTGCAGGCCGGAATCGACCACGATACGCACGCCGTCGATGGTGATCGAGGTCTCGGCGATCGAGGTGGCGAGCACGATTTTGCGCTGGCCCGGAGGCGGAGGCTTGATGGCGAGATCCTGCTCGCTCTGACTGAGCGCGCCATAGAGCGGCGCGAGGATGGTCTCCGGGCCGAACCGCCCCTCGAGCCGTTCAGTGGTGCGGATGATTTCCCGCTGTCCGGGCAGAAAGGCGAGGATCGAGCCCGTTTCGGAACGATGCGCCTCCGTAATCACCCGCGCCATGACATCCTCGATCGGCAAGGACGAATCGCGGTCCTGATGGCGGATATCGATCGGAAAGCCGCGGCCCAGGCTTTCGATCATCGGCGCATCGTCCATCATCCGGGCGACCCGCTCGATATCCAGCGTCGCCGACATCACCAGGATGCGCAGATCCTCGCGCAGCGCGCCTTGCACGTCGAGCGCCAGCGCCAGGCCGAGATCGGCGTCGAGCGAGCGTTCATGGAACTCGTCGAAGATCACGCAGGCCGTGCCGGAGAGTTCGGGATCGTCGAGGATCATTCGGGCGAACACGCCTTCGGTCACCACTTCGATGCGGGTGCGCGCCGAAACCTTCTGGTCGAGGCGCATGCGATAGCCGACGAGACCGCCGACCTCCTCGCCGATCAGCGAAGCCATGCGCCGGGCCGCGGCCCGCGCCGCGAGCCGTCGCGGTTCGAGCAGGATGATCCGGCCGTCGCCACGCCAGGGCGCGTCGAGTAGATGGAGGGGAACCAGCGTGGTCTTGCCGGCGCCCGGCGGCGCCGAGACCACCGCGCGGCCCTGTTTGGCGAGGGCGGCGGCAATCTCGTCGAGCACGTCGGAGACCGGATAATGCGGCAGGCTGAACGGCATGGCTGAAATCACAATTCCTCGGCGGCCTTGCGCTGCACCTGTTCGAGCGCGAGAATCGCGCCGGCCAGATCCTCGATGCTCGCGCCCACCGATTTGAACAGCGTGATTTCGTCTGCGCTCGACCGTCCCGCTGTCCGGCCCGAGCAAAGCTCAGCCAGATCCGCCTTGAGCGCGTCCCGATCGATGACGCCGGCCTTGAGCGGCTGAAGAATGTCGCCGGCCTCCGACAGCGCGCCCTCATAGGTGTCGACGAACAGGCTGGCGCGGCTGACAGCGCGGTCGTCGCTTTCGCGCATGCTGGGTTTGAAGGCGCCGACGAGATCGAGA
This sequence comes from Rhizobium sp. FKL33, assembly GCF_005222915.1. Lineage (GTDB taxonomy): Bacteria > Pseudomonadota > Alphaproteobacteria > Rhizobiales > Rhizobiaceae > Rhizobium_E. Next base: position 877 of record NZ_STFX01000031.1, on the reverse strand, counting down.
TGCGCGCCCTGCTTCAGCCAGTCGCCGTGGATCAGCGGCTGTTCCGACAGGGTGGCGCAGGAGATGATGTCGGCCTGCCGGGCCGCCTCCTCGAGATCGGCGACAGTTTCGACGCTCACGCCAAAGCCTGCAGCGTACTGGGCGATCGCCTGAGCCTTGGCGTGATCGCGGCCCCAGATGAGCACGCGGCTCAAGGGACGGACAACCGCATGCGCCTCGATCAGGTTGAGCGACAGACGACCGGTTCCGACCATCAGCATGGTCGAGGCGTCAGGGCGCGACAGATAGGAGGAAGCGAGCGCCGAGGCCGCCGCCGTCCGCCGCGCCGTCAGTTCGCCGCCATCCATCACCGCCAGCAATTCACCGGTCAGACCGGAGGACAGAAGATAGGAGCCGAAGATGGCCGGCAGCCCGCGCCCGCCGTTGCCGGGAAACACCGACACCATCTTGACGCCGAAATAGCGTCCGGCAACCCAGGCCGGCATCAAAAGAAGCGTCGCGGCGGCTTCTCCGGGAACCTCCATCTCATGATGATGACGGGGAGGGGCGGTCCCTCCGCCGGAGAAGATTGCCCTGAGCGCCTCTATGAGTGCGGGAAAGGGAAGAGCGTTGCGCGTCTCTGCGCTGTCGAGAACCAGCATATGTTCCTCATCATTGGGGCGGGCTTGGGCCGCTTTCAGATCATGAACTCCCATAGCACCGGGCGAACCGGCTTTCACCGTTGAAAAGCGCAGGGAGGAGCAGAGACGGCGCCGCAAATTTAGACGGATACAGACGCCGTTTTGGGCAGTCACGCAACCGTCATGAAAATATCATAATAGTTTCAGGTATTTATCATTTTTCTCTGATTGCCTGGAATTTTGTTATTGACGGTATG